>NZ_FORJ01000003.1:0-485093 GCF_900113985.1 Phyllobacterium sp. CL33Tsu
AAGGATATTGGGTTTGGCGTCCTGCGCGTGTACCGCCGCCGTGCCAGCCAAAAGGCCACCGGCAACAGCTATCGCTGCCGTCATGCTCTTCAGTGTCGTTCTCATTCTTCTACTCCCTCGAAGGGCCATTGCAGGATGGCCAAGGCGCTGAAAGGACAAGTTCGACGCAAAACGCGGTGATAGAGCTGACAATGGCGATGTGAGCCACGTGCCGCGCGCGCGTCTCTGTTCCCGGTGGCATTTTATGCGAGCCGGGCCTGGGAAAAGAATAAAGCTGTCTTCGATCATTCACGCGACGGTGGCAAAGCCCGATACTGCCTTGCGGGGCATTTGTTCGCGCGTAATCAGCACCATGACGCCGGTGTGGCTGGTTTGGAAGTAATTTACAGTAGTATACGTCTGGCGGACCGCGAGCTGCTCTAGATGCGACACCAGCCTGGATTGAGACCGAACGCACGTTCTTGAGCTTAGAGCGGTCCAGGCGCCCTAGATAATCCGCAAACGCGTCGAAACGCCAGCCTCCCGTCGGGCTCGAGCACGAAGGGGTCGCGTACGTGATGTAAGCAACTAACCGCCGACGAACGTGACCGTCTCGGCGAGTGGCGCGCGGCCTGTACGGGGGTAATTCACCGTGGGGTCTTCGTAACCTATCGACATGCCGCAGAAGAGGATGAGACCTTCCGGAGGTGACAGGGCCTCCGCGACCGACTCGCGAACCTGCGACCACGCCATCTGCGTGCAACTGTGCAGTCCTTCGGCGCGGAGCAGTAACATCACGGTCTGCAGATACATGCCGACGTCAGCCCATTGGGGCAGGCCCAGATCGCGGTCGATATAGCAGAACAGCGCGGCCGGCGCACCGAAGCAGTTCCAGTTGGCAATGGCTGCCCGCTGGCGCGCCTCCCAGTCCTCGCGCGCAATACCGAGCGCGCTGTAGCGCTCCTTGCCGAAGGCGGATCGCCGCTCGGCGTAGGGGGACTTCAACACGGACGGGTACATCTCGTACTGTCGCTCGTCCCACGGGTCGCCGTGGGCCACGCGCTCGACGGCGTCGGTCTTGAGTTCAGCCAACGGCGCGCCGGTCATCACATAAGTATTCCACGGCTGGATATTCGATCCGGACGGAGCCCACGCCGCGGCGGACAGCACGCGCTCGAGCAATTCTCTCGACACAGGCTCGTCTTTGAATCCGCGCACCGCTCGTCGGGTTGCAACTGCCTCATACACATCCATGATCGCCTCCATAACGCGATGCGTTTTTTACTTTTTTTGCAATGGAGGTTGTAGTCACACCGTGGTCTGGGAGGCCTAGATCAAACGTTTAGCGACCTCATGCGTGTGAGGGCATCGCCACCCACCCTTGGTCCTATCGAGCATCGCCAACATTAGGGGCTTCTATGTTCTTACGCCCTGGCGTTGTCAGCCTGGCCCAGTTCAAGCTGCCGAATTATTTTCATCACCGCAGTTGAAGACCAATTGTCCGCGGATGGAGGATGAAAGGGCGAAATATCCAGAAGGGATGCTATGTCCCGTGAAGTCAGCTTCGGATTGGCTGATCTAAGGCTGGAGACAAAATCGGAGATCCTGGTCGCTTGATCGCGCTTGTCGGGCTTGGGGCGATACCGCTTTCGAGGTGGCTGCATGGCTGTTGGGGTCTTGGGGCAAAGTGATTCGGAGATGGGATTCTGTCGGCTCACGACGATCCACACAACCTGATGCCGAGGGATTCTTGGTGGAGAAGGTAGCGATCATGCACGGCGTCCCATTGGAGCGTCGTGGGACATTTGGTGCCGGTCTAATTCCACGGCGTGCATTAGTGTGCAGTTTGTTCTTTTTCTTACGTTTGGGGTATTGCTAAAAAAAGTCCAGTAATCTAGGGCTTTCAGCGGTTCGGAGTGTAGCGCAGCCCGGTAGCGCACTTGACTGGGGGTCAAGGGGTCGTGGGTTCGAATCCCGCCACTCCGACCATTATCTCCACAATAGGTGTTGAGCAGCTCGTCCCCACGGGCGATTTCGCCGCATGAATTTCGTGGGCAATTCCGCGCGGAAAGTCAGGACAATTCCCTGATGAGTTTCAGTCTGATCGCCAGCGCAAAATCCTCGAACTTTCGTATGTTCATTACAAACCGTTCGGAACCGAGGATGACCCGGTCGTTGTAGTAATCCGCGAGATCGGTCTCTTCATCGGAGATCGCCAGAGCATTGATGGTAACACCCATCTCCTGCGCACGTTGGCGTGCCTGAAGCAGGGAAACCGAGCGCCTCCGTCGTGGTCTCGTCGTTTCCATGCCGTCGCCGGAAATATCTACGATCCGCCGTCTCGCGCACGCATGCGATCCCGACAGGAGCTCGAGCGCGACCCAAAGACCGTCACCTATATCGGTGTTGCCGAAGACCAACCGCTCGCTTTTTTCGATCTCGTCGGCAAACTTTTGCGAAGGCTCGATGCCGTCCATGACGGCCCAGTCGATGATCTGCGCTGGAAACTCGCCGTCTCCCCAAAAGACCGCTGCAACCGCCACGGTGCCGGATGCCCTTATGGCAGACAGGACCTGCCTGTCCCGGAACGCAGCGACGATCGCGGATTTTTGGAATTCGTATTCCTCGTCGCTAATGCTGCCCGAGCCATCGACTGCCAGCACCAGCGCAGTATCGACGCATGCGTGCGACCGCGAAGAAGTGACGATGGCAGCCAAGGTCACCACCGCAAAGAGCAACGCCTTATGCATGGACCACCCCCGTGGTGCGCTCTGACGGAAGCCGGCATCGTAACATGCACGATGGACGAACACTCTCCCCCCAAATGGGTTAAAGGGGCGGGCGACGCATTTTGGCAAGTCGGCAAAAATATTATGAGTGGTTCAAATTGTAGTGGTGCGATTTAGCAATTTAAAAACCTCGGCATTGTACAAGCGCCCTTATGGAACACTCACCAAACTACTACGTCATCGGTCTCGCCAGCATGCTGGTCCTGTGGGTATCGATCCTGATGCTGCTGCGCACCGCGGGCATGTAGCCCCGGGGGAACGTAGACGGCTTGATTCGCCTGCATTAGCGTCGGCCGTCGCTTCGACGTGGCGTTACTTCCAGACTTCGATCTTCGCGATCTTGTTGTCCTTGGTCATCGTCAACTTATATTGCTCGAACCGGGTCTTGTCGTCGCAGGTGACGCGCACGACCGTCGGGCCCATGGAAGACAATACCTTGTCGATATAGGCGTTCGATACCTGATCGCACCAGTATCCTGCGTTGCGGATCGCGCGGGCGGTCCGGCGCTCCAGCATGTTCTTTTCCATCGTTTGCGCCTCAGCCAGGTTTGCGATGCAGAAGAAAGCAACGAGAGCCGCAAAGATGAATTTCATGCTCTAACCCCAAGCAAAAGTGGATCTATTTAGGTGGAGATCCGACCGAACAGGCTATTGCCGTCGCCAAGAAGATGCTCGGCACTATGCCGAATTGCAACGATGTTACTGTAACAACTTTGACGCGGCACTTTATTTGACCGAACATCGGACGGGCAACCAGGGTGCCTCCCTCCGATTGCCCCACCCGAGCGGGCCCGGCAATTGATGGCTGATCTCCCTTGCCAGCATGACCGCTTCGGCGGGCGATTCCGGGTTCGCTCGGGTGCATTGATACAGCAATTTATTCGTAAGGCAGTTCGGCATATTGTGGGGCATAGTGAGAGAAATTTTGTTGGGGGCGGATTGATGGGTAGTGTCGTGTTTCGGGTATGGGCTGCGAGAGCGGCCGCGCTCCTTGCACTGGGCCTAATCGCCTTCATAGGCTGTGCCGCAACTGCCCGCGCGCAGACAGCGCCTGCGCCGCCTCCAGCGAAAGTCGAACAGATTTTGAAGCTCCTCGATGATCCCGAGGTCAAGGCGTGGCTCGAGAAAAAGAATGCCGCGCCGGCAACGGAAGGGTCGATGGGCGCGTCGGCGAATGATTTCATGAAGTGGTCCAACGCGATCCGCGCGCATTTACGTGGGATCGGCGAGGCTATTCCGGAAGTGCCGGGTGAGTTCGAGGAAGCCAGCGACACGATCATGACCGAAGTGCATGGTCGCGGACCGGGGGCCATCCTCGTTCTGTTCGCGGGCTTTGCCGCGCTTGGATTCGGCGCCGAGTTTATTTTCCGACGCCTGGTTGGCCGTGCCCATGAACGCAGCCTTGCCAACGTCACCGAGGCCCGTACCACCGCGCGCCATCACGTAATCGGCAAGGCGATATTCATCGCCATTGCGCCGCTCGTTGTCTTTGCAATCGCCAGCGTCGGCGCATTTCTTGCTTTCACCTGGCCGCCACTGCTTTCCCAGTTGGTTCTACCATTGCTGATTGCGCTCATCGCCTGGCGCGCCATCATGCAGATAACGGCGGTCCTTCTCGGCACGCACCGCGCCTATGCGAGCGACGGCGTGCACCCGCAACTGCGCTTGATCCCCATGGACGACGTCAAGGCGAAATTCTGGTATCCGCGCGTCGGTGCATTTGCCTTCATTTTCTTCGCCGGTTGGGCTTTGGCCGGCCTGATGGACGTTCTGAATTTCACGCCGAACGTTCGAAGTCTTCTGGTCTACATTCTCGGCCTTGGTCTGCTTGCAATTGGGATCGAAGCAGTATGGCGCCGCCCGGAAACGCAAACGGAATCAAAGGTCTATCGTTTAAAGGAATGGTTGCTCACCTTCTACTTGTGCGTCCTTTGGCTGCTTTGGATCGCGGGCCTGGGCCTTTTGCTCTGGGTCGGTATCTACGCGCTCGTGCTTCCCCCGATCTTGCGGGCGACAAGCGCCATCGTTCGCTCCTTCTTCGGGAGCGATGAAGAGGCGGTCAAGTCGCGCAGTGCGATTTTCGAAGTGCTCATGGAGCGCGGCGCGCGAGCCATCGTCATTATCATCGCGGTCGCCTGGCTCGCATCGGTTGCAAGGTTCCGCGCAAGCGGCCTGATGGGCGACGAAAGCGCTACACGCCTCATTCGTGGGGTCTTGAGCGGCGTCGTCATTCTGCTTGCAGCCGATCTTCTCTGGCAATTGGCGAAGGGCTTGATCAATCGGCGGATCGAACGTGCACGCATCGAAGGCGGCGACGAGGCCGAGCTTGCCCGCAGTGGCCGTCTGCTGACACTACTGCCGATCCTGCGCAATTTCCTCGCCGTGCTGATCGTGACTATCGCGGTCATGATGGTGCTTTCCGGCCTCGGCGTCGAGATCGGGCCATTGATCGCCGGTGCCGGCATCTTTGGCGTTGCCATCGGATTTGGCTCGCAATCGCTGGTGAAGGATGTCATCAGCGGCGTCTTCTATATGACCGACGATGCGTTCCGCGTTGGCGAATATATCCAGAGCGGCAGCTACAAGGGCACTGTCGAGTCGTTCAGCATTCGTTCGGTAAAGCTGAGACACCACAGGGGGCCGATCTTCACGGTTCCTTTCGGAACGCTCGGCGCGGTGCAGAACATGAGCCGCGACTGGGTGATCGACAAGTTCTTGATTTCCGTCAACTACGACACGGACATTGCCAAGGTCAAAAAGGTGGTGAAGGGGGTAGGGGCCGCCTTGCTGGACGATCCGGAAATGGGTCCACAGATCATAGAAACCGTGAAGATGAAGGGCGTGGAAGCATTCGGCGACTACGGCATCAACTTAAGCTTTGCCATGATGACCAAGCCCGGGCATCAATCCACCATTCGCCGCCGCGCCTATGCGATGATCCGCGAAGCCTTTGCCGAAAACGGCATTGGTTTCGCTTCCCCGACTGTCCAGGTTGCCGGAAACGAGGATCACTCCGCGACCTCAGCCGCGGCCGCCCGCGACACGTTGAACCGCAAGAAGGCTGCAGAGGCGGCGAAGGCAGCTGAAGGCGAGGGCTGAAGCTCATTTCGGTTCAGGGCGCAATAGTGTCCGCACCGATACGCTTGCGCCGCATGATTACGGCATCGACCGCAAATTCAGCCATTGCCGTTGCATCGCGGTTGCCGATGATGAATGCCGCCCTGACGAAACGTGCGAGCGTATTGAGCTCGGGATCATTCTTGTCGGAAAGGCCGAGCCTCTTGGCGGCATTGTCGAGGGCGAACTGCATGAGTTCGCCGTCCACTTTCGAATAGTTAGGATTGTCATCGTCGAAAAAGGTCAACGGCGGTCCACCCTCGATATTGGCGTCTCGTTTCCCCCCGAACGCCTGGAGAAGATTTATAAATCAAAATGTTTAAATTGCCACAGCCTTATGCCGGAAAACTCGACCTTCGGTTCTGGTAGCGCGTTTCCAGCGCGACGCAGCCCCAGATAATGCCGACAAGCAGCCAGAAATGGCGCCAGTGGTCGGTGTCGATGATATTGCCGATTGCCACATGGGCGACATAGGCGAGATAGGCGCACAGCAAATAGGGCTGCCACGGCCGCTCGCGAAAGAGAATGCGAAGGCCAAATCCGAGTGTCAGCATGGTCAGGGTCAGATAGCTGATGAAGCCGATCCAGCCATAGTCGAGCGAAGCCTTCAGCCAGATATTGTGCGTGTCTTCGCCGAAGATTGGGCCGAACTCGAGTGGACCGATCCCGAGTGGGCGATCGATCGACATCAACAGCCCATACCAATGGCGGGCAAAGCGTCCGAACTGGGCTTCATCATAATCCTGGACCAGCTGCGCGCGCGCCGTGAAGAGCTCGGAGACGCTTGGTATCTGCAGCGCGATGAGGACGGCAAGCAGAACGAACACGACCGCAAGGCCGGCAAGCACGATGATCCGCAGGCGAAATTTCGGGCTGGGGTTGCGAATGAAGAGGACGAAGGCAACGCCCGCGATCATGAACACCGCCATGCCCCAGGCTGCGCGCGAGAAGGAAAGAAATACACCGAGCGTTATGATCAGGATCGGAACGAGCCGGACGGGCAGGGCGCGCAGATCACCGACCAGAACGCCGTGAACCAGCCAGGCAAGCGGCAGCATCAGGAACGGCCCGAAGACGTTGGGGTCCTGGAATGCGCCCATGGCGCGGCCGTAGCGGGTAAATATATCCGCGCCGGGAAACGCGTCGAAATAGCCGAGAATGCCGAGCAGCGACGTGCACACCGCTGAAAGAATGTAGGCCTTGAACATCACCGACAGGATTCGTTCATTGGCATTGATGATGGCGGCGTAGAAAACGGCGGTGAGGCAAAGAAACAGCGATACGGCAATATACATTGGCGCTGTCTTCAGTTCGGGCATCTGGCCCATGGAAATCACGCCGCCGACATTGAATACCACAAGGATCGCCAGCAGCACGGCAACGGTGCGGGACAGCCGAAGGCCGAACAACGCCCAAATGCCGATAAGCCCTGCCATATAGAGTTCGTAGGGCGCCGGCTCGTCGATGACGAAGCCGCTCAGAAACACCCCAAGCCCTACAGCAAACGTCGAAATAAGCCCGATCAGGGCGCGGTTCTTTAGCGCGTGTTTCGCCTTGTCAGCTTCACTCGGGGTTGTGATTGCGCTCAATAGGCGTTGTCCGTGTTGAGGAGGCGGATGGGCGTCAGGAACAGGATCTTGAGGTCGAACCAGAGCGACCAGTTTTCGATGTAGTAGAGGTCGAACTCGGTGCGCATCTTGATCTTTTCATCGGAATCGACCTCGCCGCGCCAGCCATTTATCTGGGCCCAGCCGGTGACGCCGGGCTTCACCCGGTGGCGGGCGAAGTAACCGTCGACGACTTCATGATAAAGAAGATTGCGGGTGTGGGCATAGACGGCATGCGGCCGCGGGCCGACGAGCGAGAGCGTGCCCATCAGCGAATTGAAGAACTGCGGCAATTCATCGATCGAACTCTTGCGGATGAAACGGCCAACGCGGGTCACGCGCGGATCGTCCTTCACCACGGCGTTGCGGGCGGTCGGATCGCACATGTCGGTGAACATCGAACGGAATTTCCACACCTCTATCAACTCGTTGTTGAAGCCGTGCCGCTGCTGCTTGAAAATCACCGGACCCTTACTCTCGAGTTTGATGGCGATCGCCGTGCCAATGATGACCGGGCTGAATATGATAAGTCCCAACAGGCTGAAGAAGATGTCGAAGGCACGTTTTGCCACCGAATCCCAATCGTTGATCGGCTTGTCAAAAAGGTCGATCATCGCGACCGAGCCGATATAGGAATAGGCGCGGGGCCGGAACTGCAGGTGATTATTGTGCGCTGAAAGCCGGATATCGACCGGGAGCACCCATAATTGCTTCAAAAGGGAAAGGACGCGCGCCTCGGCTGTGATCGGCAGCGAAACAATGAGCATGTCGATATGCGCGATACGGGCGAACTCGATGAGTTCGGCAATATTGCCGAGCTTGGGATAGCCGGCGACGACGGCAGGCGAGCGCTTGGCGTCGCGATCGTCGAAGACCCCGCAGATGCGAATGTCGTTGTATGGCTGCTGTTCGATCGACCGGATGAGTTCCTCGGCGGGCTTGCCGCCGCCGACGATCACCGCGCGGCGTTCCATCTTGCCGTTGCGGGCCCAGCGGCGGATCAACCTCGACATCACGAGGCGAAAACCGACAAAGGCGACGAGTGCGGTCACAAACCAGGCCCCGAACCAGAGGCGTGAGAAATCCTCGGAGACCTTGAGGAAGAAACCAGCCAGCGAGATCAGGGCAAAAGCACCGGAAATGCTCAAAACAAGGCGGCCGATCGTATGAAACGGATCGCGCATGACCGCAAGCTGGTAGCTGTCCGCAAACTCGAGAAAGAGGATGCTTAGGGTTGCCGTTGCGAATATCGCCGCCGTGTAGTGCATCAACGAATTCGCAGGCGAGCCGACATAGATGACGAAGACGGCAAAACCGACAAACGCAATGATTGCGAATTCGATCATGCGCATCACACCGCTGATCATGACGGGAGAATTGGTGTTGCGCGCATATTGGGAGGCAATGGCGTGAGCGATGGGGCTCAGTTTAGCATTCTCCTCGACCGGCTTGGCGGGCCGCGAAGCAACGCTGCGCACAGCATCGCGCGAAAACCCGTGGTCGGCTTTTCTGTCTTTCATGATTGACCCTGAAGTTGTAGCGGCCCTCATTAGCACGGATCGCCCTGAAATACAGAAAAGAAACTAACCTTGTGTTGCAAGTGCCGAGACGTACTCGGCCTCCAGGCGCGCGGCCATGTTTGCTACGCCGAATTTCTCGCGAAGGGCGTGTATATCGGGAAGCAGCGTCTTGAACGCAGCCAGATCGTTGATGGCGCGCGTCATGGTTTTCGCCAGGGCCTCGGCGTTCGGCTCGACGAGCGCGAGCGACGTTTCGCCAAGAATTTCAGGAATTCCCCCAACCCGGCTGGCAATGACAGGACGACCGGCGGCGAGTGCTTCCAGCACAATATAGGGCAGGGCCTCGGCACGCGAGGGAATGACCACTACCTTTGCCAGCCTGAAGGCTTCGCGCGCCTTCATGGGCATCAGAAAGCGAATGTGCGGGCTCAAACCGTCCCTTTGCGCCTGCTCGATTACGGCGGCGCGATCTTTGCCATCCCCGATCATGACGGCTTTCAACGTGTGCCCGGATGCGGCGGTCGCTCGCGCGAGCGCGTTTACAAAAATATCCGGTCCTTTCAGTTCTCGGATCTCGCCAATGAAGAGGAAGTCCGCCGCATCGTCGTCCAAAGGGACTGTTTCGAACTCGCTATCCTTGAGGCCATTATAGATCAGCGCATGTCCGCAGCGCGGTACACCGATCTTCTTGGAATAGACGCCTTGCTCATAGGCAGACACGAATATGATCCGGTCGGTCATCCGTTCCAGCAGCCGCTCGACGCTAAAAATGACGCGGCCCTGCATGCTAGCCGGGTCGAAGTGGAGACTGCCGCCGTGAGGCGAATAGAAGCGCGCAACCTTCGAGCCGGTAAGCCGCAGCATCGATCCGAAAAGGCGCGCATAGGTGCCGCCTTTTGCGCCGTGGCCATGGAGGACATCGGGAGCCATCCTGGCGATGATCTTGTAGGTGCGGAACGCGGCAATGGCATCGCCGGGACCGATCTGGCGTTGCATGGCGATCCGCTCGAGGCCAAGTTCAAGCTTGCCGCGCATCTCGTCGAGCAGCGCTTCCTCGAAGGCGCCGCCAGTGGACGCGTCACAGATGACGCCAACCTTGTGCCCCGCGGCCACCTGCGCATCGATGAGGTCGCGAACATGACGGAATATCCCGCCGACGGGAGCGCGAAAGCAGTGGACAATCCGCAGCGATTTCTCGTTCGTCATGACAGGATCAGAAGAACCGTTCGCGCACGTAGAGCGTGTCGCCGGGCAGCACCTGTTCGGAAATGATGACGCGGCCGGTCAGGCTCTCGCCATTGATCTGACGAGTAATGTCGACATCCGCCTGGTTAGCGCGCGGCGTGAACCCGCCGGCAGCGGCAATCGCCTTTTGAGCGGTCATGCCGGGAACGTAGGAATATTGGCCAGCTGCGCCGACTTCGCCCATGATGAAGACAGGACGATATCGGTCGATCTCCACTGCCACGTCAGGATCGCGCAAGAAGCCTTTGCGAAGTTTGGCGGCAACCGCCGCCTCTATCTGTTGTATTGTCTTGCCGCGGGCAGGAACGCTGCCGACAAGCGGAACCGAAATATAGCCGGCCTGGTCTACGCTATAGGTATTGGTGATACCCTCCTGATCGAAGACGGTCAGACGTATGCGGTCGCCGGCATCCAAGACGTACGGCTTGTTGATCGCTGCGTTGAAAGCAGGGGGAGCCGGCCGGTAACTGGCGCATCCACCGAGCGTCATCGATAGCACGCCAATGGCGACCATTAAGATCTGTTTGCTGGACACGGCCTGAACCCTAACGACAGTTGCAACGAGAATTCTCGATTCTTGCTGGGATTATCAATTCATTAGGGTTAATGGCTGGTAAAATATCGGCAAAGGCCGGCGCTTCATGTGCTTAAGAATAGTATGCCTCAATTTGATCATGCATTCGCAGCAGATATTCTTAACGCGCTGGTTACCATAGGCATTTACCATGTCGCCGATCGAAGTGGAGTTGCATGAATGGCCGGGGCGAGCACTGTCGGTAACGATGTAGACATTGATATAGGTGCCTTGTTCGCCAGCCTTTGGCGAAGCAAGTGGCGCATCCTCCTCGGCTCAATTCTGCTGACGGGGTTGGCATTTGCTGCCTTGTCGTCCGTTTCGCCAAAATATCGGGCGGAAACACGGATACTCATCGAGACGCGGGAGTCGATATTCACCCGTCCGACGACGCAGCAGGCGGACGATCGGGCGGTCATCGATCAGGAGGGCATCAAGAGCCAGGTCGAGGTGATCAATTCTTCCGATCTCCTGAAGCGCGTCATCGTCAAGCTCGACCTCGGCAAGAATCCCGAACTTTCCGCTGGAGCCGAGCCATCGGCAATCGGACGCTTCTTCGGCGAGGTGGGTATTGGCAAGAACCCGGACGTAGAGACCCGCGACGACTATATTCTTCAGGGCGTGCGCGATCGGCTTGTCGTCTATGCAGTACAGAACTCACGCGTCATCGTCGTCCAGTTTTCGTCAAAGGACCCGGCGCTCGCTGCCGCGGTCGCCAACGCCATTGCCGACGAATATATTGCCACTCAGCAGGCATCGAAGTCGCAATCGAACGAAGACGCCACGGGCTGGCTGCAACCTGAAATCGACGATCTCAGCAAGCGCGTTAAGGAAGCCGAGGCCAAAGTCGCAGCTTTCCGCAGTTCGTCCGATCTCCTTATCGGCCAGAACAATGCCGTGCTTGCAACGCAGCAATTATCCGAGCTTTCCTCGGAATTGTCGCGTGTTCGTGCCAATCGCGCTGCGACCGAAGCAAAGGCCGAAAGCGTGCGTACGGCGCTTGCCAATGGTGCAGCTGTCGAAACGCTGCCAGACGTGATGGCATCGCCCCTGATCCAGCGGCTGCGCGAGCGGCAGGTGCAGCTCAACAATGACATTGCCGACCAGTCATCCACGCTTTTGAGCGGACATCCGCGCATCAAGGCATTGCGCTCGCAGCTTGCCGATCTCAACCAGCAGATCCGGCTCGAAGCCCGCAAGGTTCAGGGCTCGCTCGAAAGCGAGGCTGAGACGTCGCGCCTGCGCGAAGCCCAACTGATGCGCTCGCTCGATGAATTGAAGGCGCAATCGTCGAGGGCCGGCGAAGAAGAGGTGGAGTTGCGCGCGCTTGAGCGCGAGGCCACAGCCCAGCGACAATTGCTCGAATCCTATTTGACCCGCTACCGCGAGGCCTCGTCGCGGATCGACCGCAGCTCGATGCCCGCGGATGCCCGCATTTTTTCACGGGCCGACCGGCCAATCGAGCCCTATTTTCCGAAGATCATGCCAATGACCGTTGCGGCATTCGTCGCCTCGCTGCTGTTGCTGAGCATTTTGACCCTGCTGCGTGCGCTGTTTACCGGAGCGGCCCTGCGCCCGGCTTACAATGCGCGGGAGGTCCTCCCGGAACCCGTGCCTCCCGCACTCCCGCTCAGTCCGGCGACGCTCGCGATTTCAGGGCCGGAAGAAACCCCGCGGCCAGCAATCGAACCTCCGGCGAAGGAGGCACTCACTGTTCCGGTTCAAGCGGACCATTCCGGAGTTGCCAATGTGGCCGCCCGGCTGATGGCAAGTGGGGCGGCGCGAGCGGTCGTTGTTTCCCCGGAGGGTGATGAAGCTTCGGCCCTGACCATACTGCTGGTCCGCGAGCTTGCCGACCGCGGCGTGCGGGTCATCCTCATCGACATGACCGGCTCCGGCGAGATTGGCCGTTCCATGCTTGATGAGAAGAACCTTCCGGGCATTACCAATCTGCTCGTATCCGACAAGCATTTCAGCGATGTGATCCACCCCGATCACTATTCGCAGGCCGAGGTCATTCCGCTTGGCAATCACGACCCGGCCAAGGCGATGCAATCGGTGGGTCGCCTGCCCATGATCCTCAATGCCTTGCAATCGGCATATGATCTTGTGGTGATCGATGGTGGTGCGGCCACCGTCAAGGAGTTGAAACATATCATAGCCGACGGCACCGAGCTTATCCTCTGCGTCGTCGACCCCGATGATCCTGATGTGGTTACGACAGCAAAGGCGGTGTTTGACGCCAAGCTCCTGCAGCCGGAACTTCTGACGGCATTCAACAAGGAACAGTTGCGGCTCGATGGCGGAAGGATTGTTCGCTCTGCCTAGCGCTCGGCCCTGCTAGGATTGGCCGCGGAGCTTGGCGCGGGCCGTCTTGACCATCGCCCAGACTTTTTCGTTCTGCTTGATCCGGCGCACCACTGAGCCGCGTGCACCGAGATAGAGCGAGAACAAGCGTCCCTTGGCAGTCAAGCTGATGTCATTGTCGTAGGTTGGCGTCTCGATTTCGCTCCAGCTGCGCTTGTACGGCTCGTCCCCGATGCCGAAACTATAGATGGCGAGATCAGAGCCGCAGATCTCCTCGATATCCTTATAGAACAGGAATTCACCCGGGCTCGTACTGACGAGTTCGTCGTCGGCGATCCCGACGAAGTCGATGAAGGTCATTCCCTTGGCGTGAGATTTGCCGAGAACCGCCCGATATTTGCCTTTGACTTCCAGAGCCCGCAACTGAAAACGCGGCGAGGCGGCATTTGTTTCGTCGGCAAACAAGTGGTGAAAAAACTCCTTAACGCCCTTCGGCTCATAGGTGTTCGTGATGCCTGCCCGCGCCAGGCGATCAGACTTCCAGGCAAAATAATCGTCGAGCATGTTCCTGCTTTCGGCGGCGCTGGCAGCCGTGACGATCTTGAAGCCCCCTGCGTCGTCATAGCGCCGGACCACGTGCCGATGCTTCTTCATCTTTCGCTTTGAATTGTGGCGGTTGAGGACGGTCTCGAAACTGCCATCAAGCCGGATGGCGAGGCTGATATTGGGGTTTGTGCGATGTTGCAACTGCATAAGTGGATTGGCAGCCCCGGCAAGCTCGGGGAGCTGGCGTGACAGCGTAACGATGTCGATGTCGGGCCTCGCCCTGTGCAACGCCTGAAAGAGACCGTTGAGATCGTCTTGAGTGATCGAGAGCGTGGGTAAAAGTGCGGGAAAATTGCAGTTTGCGTGGGGTCCGCCGACATAGCACGCAATGCGCAAGCTTCCTCGTCGCTCGACCTCCAGCGGCAGGAGGAGTACAGGGGCGCCGTCCATTAAAAGTGCCGCAACGAGACAATCGGAATTGGCGGATGATTGCCAGCAGGAGAACCACTGTGCAGTCTGCGCAGCGCCCGCGAGAAACTCACCTGCAAAGGCATTCCATAAAGTCGTTGCTTCGCTGGCATCGACAACGATTCGAGGCACAAGCCGGGAAGGAGCCATATTGTTTTCCGTCGGGGAGAAAGTTAAAGAGGACTCATTGATCAGTATTTTTTAAACATTTAGGTTGCATGAATTCCTGAAAACAACCCTCCGATTATTCTTGATTAGCGTAAATTGGTGAAAGAATGGTCCACACGGCTGATTTATTACGCAAAGCCGTGATGCGACTGGCTTGGCATAGTGGTTTCGCGCAAGGCGCGCGCAATCGCTTTGGCGGGCTTGGTTCGATCATCATGCTGCACCGCGTCCGTCCCGATTGCATAAGTCCGCTCGGTGTAACACGCTCGCTGTCCATCACCCCCAAATTTCTCGACGAGATTCTTGTCTCGCTAAAAGCGGAGGGCACCGAGTTCGTGTCGATGGACCAGATGGCCGATCGCGTTCAGAACGGCGTTCGCAGCGATCGGCGTTTTGTCGCGGTAACGCTTGACGATGGCTACAACGACAATCTTAACCATGCATATCCCGTGTTCCAGAAGCATCACGTCCCATTTACGGTCTATGTGGCGCCGGGCTTTATCGAAGGCGCAGCGGTGCTCTGGTGGGAAGTCGTCGAAAAGCTGGTCGCGCAGACGACACACATCAAGGTGCCGGGAGGGCCGGAGTGGCGCTGCTCCACGGTCCTTCAGAAACGCGCTGCTTTTCATGGCCTTATGCGATATTTCTCATATACATTGACGGAACTGGAGCAATTGCCTGTACTGCGCGAAATGTGCACCGAAGCCGGTATATTGTGCGGCGTTGCGGCAGATCAGGACGTCATGACCTGGAAGGAATTGCAGCAAATTTCGGCCGATCCCTTATGCACGATCGGCGGCCACACGGTGCACCACTACAACCTCAAACGTCTGACCGCCGGCATGGTCGCCCAGGAAATGCGCCAATCGGCGGATATGATCGGCGATCATCTCGGCAAGCGCCCTGTCCACTTTGCATTTCCCTACGGGTCCGCCAAGGCGGCGGGCAGGCGTGAAGCCGAGATAGCGAAAGATGAGGGCTTCGTTTCGGCGGTGACGACGCGCCATGGCACGATCCATGTCGAACACCGAACCAATCTGCATGCACTGCCACGCATATCGATCAACGGTCGCTTCCAGAAACTCGTCTATGCCCAGACGATGATGAGCGGGGTGACGACACCCATTGCCAATGCCGGGCGCAGGGTTGTGCAGGGCGATTAAGGACGCGCCAGGCTCAGGCCTTCTTCTTCGGCGCCTTTTCCATCCAGCTGATGATGAACATTGCCGGGACGACCCACAATATCCCCGTGCCAAAGAAATAGAGGAGATGGATCCAGGGGCTGGCATTGGCGAGGAGGGCAACCGCGAAGACCGTCGCGATGATGGCGTAGACACATACCAGCGCCACGAGCAGAAATGTACCAATAAGTTTCTTCAGCCGGACCGGCATCGCATTCTCCAAGTTCAGCGCTTCCTGTAGCGCCTAAAAACCGGATCGGAAAGCCAAAAAGCCCGCCATACTGGAAAAACGCGACGGCGTGTCGCGCGAACCCAGCTTGTCTTCGCCACCTTTATGCGGCACCTATCCGCGACCGACAGGAGTATGCGATGACCGATCAGACAATCAGCGCCGGCGCGATCAGCCTCATTCAGGATCGCGAAGCTCGCAACCGCCAGTACGTGCGGATCTGGCTTTATCTGGTCCTTATTGTCCTCGCCACGATCGTCATCGTCGGCGGAGCCACGCGCATGACCGGCTCCGGTCTTTCGATCACAGAATGGAAGCCGATCCACGGCATCATTCCGCCCCTCGGTCACGACCAGTGGATCGAGGAATTCGACAAGTATCGCCAGATTCCCCAGTACGAACGGCTGAACAAGGGCATGAGCCTTTCCGAGTTCCAGCAGATTTTCTGGTGGGAATGGGCGCATCGCTTTCTCGCACGCAGCGTCGGCTTTCTCGTCGCCTTGCCGCTTGCCTTCTTCTGGCTCACCGGCCGTCTGGAGCGCCGCCTGAAGCCGCGCATGGTCGGTATCCTCGCCCTCGGCGCGCTGCAGGGTGCGGTTGGCTGGTGGATGGTGGCGTCCGGGCTCGTAGACCGCGTCGACGTCAGCCAATATCGTTTGGCCACCCACCTGACGCTCGCCTGCATCATCTTTGCGGCGGTAATGTATGTGGCGCGGGGTCTTGCCGTATATTCTGAGGCCCCGGCGGAGCGCGCGATCCAGCGCTTTGCCGGCTGGTTTGTCGTATTGGTATTCGTCCAGATCTACCTTGGCGCGCTCGTCGCGGGTCTCGACGCGGGACTATCCTATAACACCTGGCCGCTGATGGATGGCTCGATGGTTCCGGGCGATCTTTTCCCGATCCAGCCGATCTGGCACAACTTCTTCGAGAATCCGAAGACGGTGCAGTTCGTCCATCGGTGCTTTGCTTATTTCGTCTTCCTCGTGGCGATCGGGCAGGCCGTCTCAGTCAGCCGCAGCGCACCGGGCACGACCCACGCACGCCGCGCCGTGCTTCTCGCGGTGATTGTCGCGCTGCAGGCGGCGATCGGCGTCACGACGCTCTTGATGATGGTGCCAATCGGCCTTGGCCTTCTTCATCAAGGCTTTGCAATCGTTCTGCTCGGGTTTTCGGTCGCGCACTGGCGCGCCACAAAGGGCAGCTATCCACATGAGACCGAGGTAATCGCGGGAAGATAGCTGATCATCGCGCCCAGAGTTGTGCGACTTCGCGGAATTCGTGGATGACGGCGTCGGCGTGCAGCAGGATCAGTCCGTCCGATTGGGCTTGTGCCACGAGCATGCGGTCAAACGGATCGGCATGGGCCCATTCGAGCCGGCCCGCCAATTCTGCGTGTGCGGTCGACATAGACAGCGGCAAAAAGCCGTTAGCTTCGATGGCGGCGTGGGCTGAGCCGTTGAAGCGCAATTTACCCTTGGCGCTCTTGATTGCGATTTCCCAAACGGATGCTGCGCTTACATAGACTGTATTATCAGGGTTTGCGATGACCGCTCGCGCCGTAGCGCCCATCTCTGAGGCCCCGGCATCCCACCAGAGAAGCACGTGGGTATCGAGCAGAAGGTTCATGCGTTGCCGCCACTGAAGAGCTCGACAGTCTGATCATCCACAGCGTCGAAATCCTCCGCGATATAGGATATTCCGAGTGCCTTTGCCGGGTGCCGTGACTGTTTCTGTTTCGGCAATGGTCCCAGTCTGGCCAAGGGCACGCCGTTCTTGGCGATCACCACTTCTTCACCAGCCGCTGCACGGTCAACAAGGTTGGAAAGATTGGTTTTTGCGTCATACAGATTGACTTTGTTCATTGACGGCTTCCTCTTGACTAACTTGACCAATGTAAGGCCCATAGGGCGCTTGGTCAAGTTGGTCAGGCACGAGATTTTGTACGGAACCGTTTTCCGCGAACGGGACTCAGTGTAGTTCTTGGCTGCCGCTCGCAAGAAGCGGGACAACATGTGGAAACGAATAGAATGACCCTAAGTGCGAGACGCTCACTGGCCGCTGTCAGCGCTCTCGGCGTTTCGCAAATCATCAGCTACGGCACGCTCTATTACAGTTTCAGCATTCTGGCGCCGGCGATGGGCGAGGAGTTTGCGCGCTCGCGCGAATGGCTGTTCGCTGTATTCTCCGGGACGCTGCTCATCGGTGGCATCATTTCACCCTGGTCGGGACGCTGGGCCGATCGTTTCGGCGCGGGGAGGGTCATGACGCTTGGTTCCCTTGCTGCCGCAGTGTCATTGCTGGTCTGCGCCTGGGCGCCAAACTGGAGCATCTTTGCTCCTGCGTTGGTGACGACGGGCATCGCCACGCCGTTCATTCTTTACAACACGGCCTTTGCGCGGTTCTCGTGCAGATCGATCCCCAAGCGGCTCCTCGCCGAATTACGCTACTGACGCTCATTGCCGGTTTTTCCTCGACGCTGTTCTGGCCCTTGGCGACAGGGCTCTTGAAATGGTTCACCTGGCGCGAAATCTTCCTGTTTTACGCCGGCCTCCAGCTCTGCATCTGTTTTCCGATCCATTTCTGGCTATCCCAGATGACCAGACGATCGCCGATGCTGAGACCGGAGGCGTCATCTGATCCTGCAACCTTCGATGCCGGCTCCTTGCCTCTGGCAAGCCGCCGTTCTGCCCTCATTCTCATTGCCAGCGGCTTCTCATTCGGAAGTTTTGCACTTTCCGCTATGCTTGTGCACCTCGTTCCTGTTCTGGCGGCGGTGGGGCTCGGCACGTCAGCGGTGCTGGTCGGCACGATCTTCGGGCCGTCTCAGTTTGCAAGCCGTCTCGTCAACATGGTGCTCGGTCATCGGTTCTCGGCGCTCGCCGTGGCTATCCTCTCCACGGCCTTAATCCCGCTTGCATTCCTCATGCTGCTCCTGCCGTCGCCGGTGCCGCTGATCGCCGGCGCAGTATTGTTCGCGATGCTTTTCGGCATGGGCTCGGGACTGAACAGCATTGTCCAGGGAACGCTCCCACTCGCCCTGTTCGGGCATCGAGGTTACGGCGAAATTCTCGGCAAGATCACCGCTGCGCGCCTGACTGTGTCGTCAACGGCGCCCTTTATTTTCGCGTTTATCCTTGAGCAGTTTGGTCCGCATGCGGCGCTCGCCATTGCCGCCTTTGTCGGCTGTTGCGGTGTCGTCACCTTCCTGATGGTCGCGCGCCTTGTACGCCGTTCATACCAGTGAAGTGAGTACGCTCCGTACCGCCCGCGCGACGGCCAGACTGCGCTCGCCCTCCTCGAAATTTTGATCTTCCGTGTGCCAGGAGGCGGAAAGTGCCGCGTGGACCATGGCATAACCGAGAATGGTGCGAATGTCGCGATCGAAGGCGCGCGAAAACGTCCGCGCCATGGTCGCGACGCGCGTCTCGCTTGCTCTCAGATCCTGGCGATCCAGCGGGTTGTAGAACATGTTGGCCGCGTCATACATCGGATCGCCGAGAAGGCCCTTGGGATCGATGATCAGCCAACCCCTGTCGCCAAAGAGAATGTTTTCGTGGTGGACATCGCCGTGCAGCGGCTGCACGTTCATTGGTTTGTTCATCAACTCGTCTGCGATCCGTGCCGCCTCCACGAACAGGCTGTCGATTCCATTCCTGTGGTCGCCTTCCGCCTTGGCAAAGAGGCTCGCAAACTGCCGGCGGATCGGGATGAGGTCGGGCGCGAAAGCTCGGTCGTCGTGCGGTGTGTCCAGGAGTTTGCGCAACACCTCGACGGCGATAGCAGTCGCCGCTTCATCGCCAAATTCGTTGAGATGGTCGAGAAGGGTGCGTCGGCCGGCATATTCGAGCAGCAGCAGGTTGTCCTTGATCGCAAGGACGCGGATCGCACCGCTGCCGTCGTGCCAGTCGAGGTAATGAACGCCAGGCAGCTCGTCCTTCATGCCGATCGGCGTCAAAGCCTTGACGATGGCCGGCGTTCCATCAGGGAGCCGCACCTTGGTAATGCGGCTTGTGGGCGTTTCGGCGAGGAGTTCAGGGGAGGAGACGTTCCACTCGGCGGGAAACGTCTCATTCACCGTATCCCCCATGGCCGATCATGAGATCGAGGTTCTGCACGGCCGCGCCGGACGCGCCCTTGCCGAGATTGTCGAGGAGCGCAACCAGATTGACCTGTCCCTGATCCTCCGAGCCGAAGACGAACAATTTCATGATGTCCGTGTCCCGCAGTTCTTCGGCGTCGAGCCGTGCAAGTTGCACGCTTTCGGCAAGCGGGACGACCTGGACGATATCCTGGCCTTCATAGTGGGCACCAAGCGCCGCGTGGATATCGCCCAGTGAAGGATTGCCATCGAGGTCGGCTGTGAACAGTGGCACCTGCACGATCATGCCTTGTGGAAAGCGTCCGACGCTGGGCGAAAACAGAGGACGGCGCTCGAGGCGGCCATGCATCTGCAGTTCCGGCACGTGCTTGTGCTTGAGCGGCATGGCGTAAAGGAAATTGTTGGCCGTGATATGGTCCGGATTGGCCGCGTCCTCCATCTGCGCAATCATCTGCTTGCCGCCACCGGTGTAGCCGGAAACTGCGTTGACAGTGACCGGATAGTCGGCGGGTAAAATGCCGGCATCACGCAGCGGGCGTACCAGCGAGATCGCTCCGGTCGGATAGCAGCCGGGATTGGCGACGAGCCGGGCGTCGACGATCTTCTGCCGCTGCGCGCGGTCGAGCTCGGCAAAACCGTAGGCCCAGTCGGGATGCACGCGATGTGCCGTCGAGGTATCGATGATCTTGGTCGAATTGTGCCCTTCGAGGATTGAGACGGCTTCTTTCGAAGCGTCGTCCGGCAGGCACAATATGGCGACGTCGGCCTCCTTCAGGAAGTCTGCCCGCATGTCGCGGTTACGACGTTCGGCTTCCGGAATCGAAAGCACGTCGAGATCGTCGCGGCCCGCAAGGCGCGTCCTGATCTGCAAACCTGTTGTGCCGTGTTCGCCGTCGATGAAGATCTTGGGTTTCATGTCGTTGCCCTTGGAAGCTTTGAATTCAGATAGTTGGGGAGAAAAGCGGATTCAATGTCTAAGCTGATCGCAATCAGCCTCGTCGCGCTTTTTTCTCCGCCAGCATACCAAGGTAATACATCGCGATTGTGGCACCTGCGATGGCCGTTACATCCGCATGGTCATAGGCGGGCGCGACTTCGACCACGTCGGCGCCTACGATGTTGAGTTCCGTCAGATGCCGCAGCACCGAGAGGATCTTAGCCGACGACGGTCCGCCGGCAACGGGAGTTCCGGTGCCCGGTGCAAAGGCCGGGTCGAGGCAATCGATGTCGAAGGTGAGGTAGACCGGCTTGCCGGCGGTGCGCGCGATAATCGATTTGGCGATCTCCGCGGCCGAGAGTTCCTCGACCTCGTAGCCATAGACGATCTTCAGGCCGCAATCGTCCGGTGCATGGGTGCGAATGCCGACCTGGATCGAATGGGCGGGGTCGATCACACCCTCGCGCGCGGCGCGCCCGACGAAAGAACCGTGATCGATGCGCTTGCCATCATCGTACCAGGTGTCCTGATGCGCATCGAACTGCACGAGCGCGACCGGTCCATACTTCGCTGCGTGGGCTTTCAGTATCGGCCAGGTGACGAAATGATCGCCGCCGAGCGAAACGAGAAAGGCGCCAGACTTGATGAGCTTCGCGGCTTCGCGTTCGATGGTAGCGGGCGTCTTCTGGTGGTTGCCGTAGTCAAGCAGGCAATCGCCATAGTCAATGACGGCCAGATCAGCGAAGAGATCGCGATGGAACGGATATTGCGGGTCATTGTCGAAAATCGCCGAAGCGCGACGGATCGCCTGCGGACCGAAGCGTGCGCCCGGCCGGTTGGAGACCGCCGAATCGAAGGGGATGCCCCACACCACCGCTTCCGCGCCGTTGAGGTTTTTCGTATAGCGGCGACGCATGAAGGAGAGTGCGCCCGCATGGGTCGGATCGCTCGCCGCGCCAGTCAATGCGCGCGCTGTGAAGGCGTGGTCGATGGATTTCGATGGCATTGAATTCTCCAGGCAGGGCAGTGGGGCTAGGCAAAGCTTTTACTCGATAACCGTCATATGCCGGCGACCGCAACAAAAAAGCGGACCCGAAGGCCCGCTTTCTGTTCTTGTCCAATTGAAGTGCCGAGATCAGCGCTTCGAGAACTGGAACGAACGACGGGCCTTGGCCTTGCCGTACTTCTTGCGTTCGACAACGCGGCTGTCGCGGGTCAGGAAGCCGCCCTTCTTCAGAACGCCGCGCAGAGCGGGTTCGAAGTAGGTGAGGGCCTTGGAAATGCCATGACGAACGGCACCGGCCTGACCGGAAAGACCGCCGCCGGCAACGGTGGCGATGATGTCGTACTGGCCGGCACGGTTGGCAGCAACGATCGGCTGCTGCAGGATCATCTGCAGAACCGGACGTGCGAAGTACTTGCCGTATTCCTTGTCGTTGATGACGATCTTGCCGGAACCCGGCTTGATCCAGACGCGGGCAACCGCATCCTTGCGCTTGCCGGTCGCATAGGCGCGACCCTTTGCGTCAAGCTTCTGGACATGGACCGGCGCTGCGGCAGGCGTGCTGGCGGCAATGGTGCCGAGAGCTTCGAGCGAATTGAGCTCAGCCATTCTTATGCGCTCCTTTTGTTCTTGCTGTTCAGCGCGCCGACGTCGAGGACTTCGGGAGACTGAGCTTCGTGCGGGTGGTTGGAACCAGCGTAAACGCGCAGGTTCTTCATCTGGCGACGGCCGAGCGGTCCGCGGGGAACCATGCGCTCAACAGCCTTTTCGACGACGCGTTCCGGGAAACGGCCTTCGAGGAGCTGACGGGCAGTGCGTTCCTTGATGCCGCCGGGATGGCCGGTGTGCCAGTAGTAAACCTTGTCGGTGAACTTCTTACCGGTGAAGACGACCTTGTCGGCATTGATGATGATGACATTGTCGCCATCGTCAACGTGCGGGGTGAAGGTTGCTTTATGCTTGCCGCGCAGGCGGTTGGCAACGAGAGTGGCGAGACGACCGACGACGAGACCTTCGGCGTCAATCAGGATCCACTTTTTCGTCACTTCTGCCGGCTTCTGAGAGAAGGTAGCCATTGTGTTCGTCCTTGAGATCATCCTTCACGAAGGAAGGCTTTTCTTGTTGCTTGCGTTGCGCGAAATTCGAAAATTCCGGCAACAATGAAAAGCGGCGGGAAAAGACCCACCGCAGTCGAGAGGTTCAATATAGGTCCCCGGCAAACACGTCAAGCACTAGATTTCGCCATATTTAGCAAAACAGTGTTAAAAAACAATATGTTAGAAAAAAGGTATTATATTACCGCATATTTTTTGGCTCTCGCGGTGCCCGCCCCAAGCTGAAATGCGCCAGGTTGGGGTCGTGCCCGCCAGCGCTTGCAGCAGGCACGCAACCCGCCAGTCAATGCTCGTTCGCGTGCGCGCCTTGCGCCTGGATTATCGCATCCGCTTCCTTGCCGTACATTTCCTCGAAATGGTCGAATGTCTTGGCGAACGTCCCGATGCCCTGCGTTGCCGAGCGCAATGTGCGCGCAAGTTCATCGAGGGCGCTGCCCGGAATGAGGGCCCGGAATATATCCCAACCCTTGGCCTTGTCGTCGCGGTCGAACCCGAGCACCTGTCCCTTGAAGGACGATATGATCGGCACCAGGCTTCCGGAATAGATCGAGGGGATCTTGATCTCGACCCGATAGATCGGCTGCATCAGTACGGACGAAGCCTGGGCAAGCGCATCGCGCACACCCATCTTTCCGGCCGCGCGGAAGGCGAATTCGGAACTATCGACCGAATGGTGCTGGCCGTCAGTGAGCGTTACACCGACATCGATGACCCTCAGCCCCAGGGGACCCTTGTCCATGGCTTCCCGCGCACCTGCCTCGACCGCCGGTATGAAGTTGCGTGGCACTGCGCCGCCCTTGACCGTTTCGGCGAAGCTGAAGCCTTCGCCGCGCCCATTGGGCCTGACGCTCAACTTCACGTCGGCAAACTGTCCGGCGCCCCCCGTCTGCTTACGGTGCCTATAGTGGACATCCGATGATTTCGAGATCGTCTCGCGGTAGACCGGGCTCGGTGGCTTCTCGCTGACATCCACGTGGAAGACTTCGGCCAAGGTCCGGCAAATGTCACGCAGATGGACGGGCCCTTGGGAACTGATCAATTGCGCACCGGTTCCTTCTTCCTGGGCAACCTTGATGCCGCGATCGGTTTCGGCCAATTTTGCCAGTGTTTCGGAGAGCTTGGTTTCATCGCGTTCGCTGCTTGGAACCAGTATGCGCTCCATCATTGGCGTGGGTGCATTGGTCCAGTTCGGGGCGTCGACGGCTGCATCCGCGCCAAGCAGCGCGGGGACGGGCAGGTGATCGGACTTGACCGTCGCAAAGACATCACCCGCCGACGCGGCACCCGAGGCAATCGGCTTTCCGGTGCCCGGATCCTGCACCGGGCCGAGCCGTGCGCCCGCCAGCATGGTGCCTTGCTTCAAGCCGTCCGTGAAAGCGCGCACGAGAACGGTCTTGCCGACATTCTGGCGGTGGTAGGCGTGAAACCCGACGGCGACCAGAGCGCTTTCGGAAATGCTTCCCCCTGCCGACAGCCGCTTGCGCAGCACGTCAGCCTGCGGCGCTTCATGGCGGAGCGCCTTCATCAGGCGCATGATGCCGTTGCTATGGCTTGCGGCCCCGACGAGCACCGGTATGATCCGGTTTTCGCGCAGGACCCGCGAGGAGATCGCATAGACGGCATTCGTTGCCGGTTCACGGTCTTCGATCAATTCCTCAAGCAGCCAGTCGTCAAATTCGGAAAGGTGTTCAAGCAGTTCGGCGCGCGCCTCATGTTCGCGCTCGATGAGGTCTGGAGGGATTTCGATCAACGACGATGGCTGACCTTCGCGGTAGCGCCATGCGCGCTCGGAAATCAGGTCGCAACTGCCGACGATCTTGTCGCCCTCGCGAATGGGAATCTGGCGAAGGATGAGTGTGTGATTTGAGTAATCCTGCAGCGCGGCGACAACGTCCCGCAGTCGCCCGCGCGGCTCATCCATCTTGTTGACGAAAAGGATGCAAGGCGTACCCGACGCTTCGATCGCGCGCAGGTATGGCGCAGCAAGGACGGCTTCTTCCGGGTTGGTTGAAACGCACAGGATGCAGGCATCGCTGGCGAGAAGAGCGTGGTGGGCATGAGCAATCGCTTCGCCTGATCCGGGCGTGTCCAGCGCGCACCACGCCTCGCCACCGAACTCGAATTCCGTCAGGCCAAGTCCATAAGGAGAAACA
Organism: Phyllobacterium sp. CL33Tsu; assembly: GCF_900113985.1. Classification (NCBI taxonomy): domain Bacteria; kingdom Pseudomonadati; phylum Pseudomonadota; class Alphaproteobacteria; order Hyphomicrobiales; family Phyllobacteriaceae; genus Phyllobacterium; species Phyllobacterium sp. CL33Tsu. The sequence continues at coordinate 25,038 of NZ_FORJ01000003.1, forward strand.
GATTTTCGTGGGGAACCTTCAAGCGAGCCGAGTTTGTCCACGAGCGTGGATTTTCCAGTTTGCGAAGGTCCGAGTACCGTAAAGCAGCGCATGGCGATCCTCCCTCTGCCAGCATCACAAAATCTCCGCTGGAAGGATGATGCCCTACACGGGCCAAAATCGCTAGGGACACGCGCTGATTTAGATGGTTGCCTGACCCGGCTCGAGGCGTTCCTTGCTTGGTGGAGTGTCCCGCCATCCGCGGAACTGAACTGTTTCTATCTAAACAAGAGAAGCGCTCTAATATTTCGCCGGCACATAGAGTTCGGGCGGCAGGACCTTGCGCTCGTAGTCCGGATTGAACACGCGCTCGGGAAGAGCGATGTCCTCGTGGGGCACCTCCTCGTACGGGATGCGGCTGAGGAGGTGATCGATGCAGTTGAGCCGTGCGCGTTTCTTGTCATTGCCCTCGACGATGTACCACGGCGCTTCGGGAATGTTGGTGCGGGCGAAAGTTTCTTCCTTGGCCTTGGTATAGGATTCCCAGCGAACGCGCGACTCTAGGTCCATCGGCGAAAGTTTCCACTGTTTCAGCGGGTCGTGGATGCGCATAAGGAAGCGCATCTGCTGTTCCTCGTCGGTGATCGAGAACCAGTATTTCACCAGCCTGATCCCGGAGCGAACCAGCATGCGCTCGAACCCGGGCACGTCGTGGAAGAATTCCTGCACCTGGTCTTCACCGGCAAAGCCCATGACACGCTCAACCCCGGAGCGATTGTACCAGGAACGGTCGAAGAGCACGATCTCGCCGCCTGCCGGCAGGTGCGGCACGTAGCGTTGGAAATACCACTGGGTTTTTTCGCGATCCGACGGAGCAGGCAGCGCAACGACGCGGACGATACGTGGGTTGAGGCGCTGCGTAATGCGCTTGATGACACCGCCCTTGCCAGCAGAATCGCGACCCTCGAAGATCACGACGACCTTTTCCTTGTGGTAAGCCACCCAGTCCTGAAGCTTGATCAGTTCCGACTGCAGGGAGAGCAGGGCACGGAAGTAGTCGATGCGCGGAATTGAGGGCGGATGAGACTTGCGATAAATCTTGCGGATCTCCTCCGAAAGCGCCGGCTCGGAGAGTTCCAGTTCGTAATCCTCGTCAAGCGTGTCGGCTAGCTCAGCTTCAAGCCAGTCCTGTGCATCGGAATTTTCCTTGGAATTGTTCATATCGCCTCTCCGGGATTGGCCAACTGACGGCGGAGCACATTTTGCTACTGTGCCGTCGGTTATGCCACGCCGTCATGAAGGATTTTTGAAACAATTGTGAACCGGCGCGAGGCCCTGTCGCTCCTCTATGCGGGCGACAGCACGGCGGCCTTGTCGTGTTCCTTCAATCCGAATACGTCGAATGGTCGCTCAAGCCCGCGCAGCCTGTGCGAGCCAAGACTTTCGAATTCGTTGCCGCAATCGGCCATCTCCACGAACGCCTTCGACAAAAGGACCGGACGCTTGATTTCCTTGGTCAGGCTCTCGAGGCGCGAGGCGATATTCACGGCCGGGCCGATCACAGTGAAGTCAAGCCGGCTGCGCGAGCCTATATTGCCGTACATCACATCGCCGACATGGACCCCGATGCCATAGCCGAGCGGGTTGCGGCCCTTGCCAACGAGATCCTCGTTAAGCGCCGCAAGCGCGGTCTGGGCTTCGTTGATCGCCTGCAGCAGATTGCGGCAGGCCATGGGATCGCTCAGCGGGAATATGGCAAGCAGCCCGTCGCCCATGAATTTCAATATTTCGCCGCCATGGCGGGCGATGGGCTCGGACATTGCGTCGAAGTAGCCGTTCAACAATTCGATAACGTCGTCGCGCGGCCAGAGATCGGATATTCCGGTGAAATCGCGCAGATCGCAGATCAATATGGCAGCGCCGACCGTTACGCCGCTGCCGCGCGTCGTGGCGCCGGCAAGAATCTGTTCGCTCGCGTGCGGACCGACATAAGTTTCAAGCAGCGTACGCGCGAGGCGATTTTTCAACCGAATTTCGCTGACGAGTGCGAGGGCAGGCAACAGGTCGGTAAGGTAGGCCACGTGTTCGTCGCTGAAACCGCCCGGCGCGTCGGCGGCAAAGGTGACGACATGTTCCTTGCCGAGGGTGTGGTAAAGCGGCCAGGCGATATAGTCGGTGAGGCCTTCTGACCGCAACTCGTTATAGAGCGGATAGGTTTCCCCGCTATCCTCTTCGAGTCGCCACCTGATTTCGCGCACGCCACTCCTGATCTGGTCGATCGGGCTGTTGCGATACCGTTCGGTTTCCTCGATGCCGTAGCCGAATGTCTGGATATCGGCCTTGTCCAAGCCGGTCTTCCAGAGAATCCGTGCGCCGAGCCACTGGGGATGATGGGTTCTGAGATGCAGCGTCGAGCGGGCGACCGGCACGCCGTCTTCCATAAGGCGATTGCACAGCTCGACGAAAATATTGTCGATGAAGCGTTCTTCACGGGTTGCATGCACGAGCCAGTCGAGCACCTTGCGCCGTTTGGCGGGCCAGGCCAGGTCACCAACGAGCGGAGGAACAGTGGATAGGGCTTGCATTGTGAATTTCTCCGTCATCGTTAGTCCAGGCTACACCCTTAAATAGAGCGCGGACCGATGGATTAAAGCAGAGCTGGTAAATAATAGCACTCGACCTTGTTCCTGCAGGCCGGCTTCGCGCTCACCCATTTGAGCGTAATGGCCTCTGCCTCCTACCTGCGATAAGATGCGAGAAGGAGTGACATTGTGCTCCGGGGAAAAACGGTGAAATGGAACGTCACCTAGCTGCCGTGCTCATCGCCGACGTTGCCGGCTATGGCCACTTGAGCCAGATCGATGAGGAAGGAACCCGCGCAAGGTTCCAGAGCGATCTGTACGAAGTCTTTGAACCCAAGATTGCCAAGCACCACGGCCGTCTGGTCAAGACCATGGGCGACGGGGTGCTGGTCGAATTCCATAGCGTCGTCGATGCCTTGCGCTGTGCGGTGGAGATCCAGCAGGAGAAAGCAAAGAGAAACGCAGGAGAACCCGCCGGTCATCGCCTGGATTTTCGCATCGGCGTCAATCTCGGCGATATCATCGTTGAGGGCGACGATATTCATGGCGATGGCGTCAACATCGCCGATCGCATCCAGGCACTTGCCGAGCCTGGGGGCATCGCCATCTCCGGAACCACTTACGATCACGTGAAATCGCGACTCCCCGTCGGCTATGTGTCTCTTGGCGAACAGAAGGTAAAGAGCATTGCCGAACCGGTACGCGTCTATCGCGTCGTGCTCGACCCATCCGCTGCAGGCAAGACGCTTGGAGCGCCTAAAAAGAAGCTCAGCTGGCGGGTGCCTGCCGCGGCCGCGCTCCTTGTGCTTGTGCTTGCCGGGGGAGCGCTGTGGTTCAAGCCCTGGACCCTGATATGGCCAGCGACGCCGGTGCAGCGTTTTGCCTATCCCTTGCCCGACAAACCGTCGGTAGCCGTTCTGCCGTTCATCAATGTCAGCGGAGACACTGAACATGATCATCTTGCTGAAGGCCTGACGGATGATCTCATCACCGAACTTTCGAAAGTATCCGGCCTCTTCGTCATCGCGCGCCATTCCGTGTTCGCCGTCAGCACCTCGGCAAACAAGATACAGGACGTCGCTTCGGAACTCGGCGTGCACTATATTCTTGAAGGCACCCTGCAACGGGCGGACACCCGCCTGCGCATCAACGTCAAGCTCATCGATGCGGTAACGGGACTTTCCCTTTGGGCCGAGCGCTACGACCGGCAATATGCCGATCTCTTCGCCGTACAGGACGATGTGATCGGCAAGATCATATCCGCGCTCGAAGTGAAGCTCAGCGAGGGCGAGCGGGACCAACTCGCGCGCATCCCCACCGACAATCTCGAAGCGTACGACTATTACATGCGGGCCGAGCAGGAAGGGTTTTTCTATGCGGATGTTGAGACTTACCGGCGAACCCTGTCATATTATCAGAAGGCGATCGATCTCGATCCACGCTTTGCCAACGCCCATGCAGGCATAGCGCGCGTCGCCGTCGACGTATGGCGCAACGACTACAATTTCCTCTGGTCGGCGGCGGTCGCGCGCAAGATTGCCTATGATGCGGCTGGCGAGGCACTGAAGATCGATCCCAACAACGCCCGGGCCCATACCGTGCTTGCGCTGCTGCAACTCGTCGATGGCCGTGAAGTGGAGGCGCGGGAATCCGCCAACCGGGCGGTCGCAACCCAGCCCAATGACCCCGAAGCTGTGGCAAACCTTGCTCTCATTCTTGCGCAAACCGGCAGCCGCGGGCAGGCGGTGACGGAAATGGACCGCGCGTTGCGGCTCGACCCGTCGCCGGAACCCAGCTTCAAACTGCTTGCGGGGATTGTTTACTACACCTCGCGCGAGAACGAGCGTGCGATCCCCTTGCTCGAGGCGGCGCGCGATTCTCTTCCCCGGGCGGAGCCGGCGCGCGAATATCTCGCCGCCGCCTATGTCGATGAGGGGAAGCTGACGCCGGCGGCTGAAGAAAAGGCGAAGTTGATGACGCTCTTCCCGGACGCCAACCTGACCTATTACAGCTATCTCTACGATTACTGGCAGAAGGAGGATCTGGACTACCATCTTGCCGGCTTGAAGGCCGCGCGGGTGCCGCAATGGCCCTTCGATTTCCAGGGAAATCAGGCCGACCAATTGAGCGAATCCCAGTTGAACGACCTGGTCAACAACAAGAAATGGGCCGGCAAGCACCGGAACGGTACGCAGTTCGTCCAGTTTTTCGACAGTGCAGGCAATACCGCCTATCGGAGCGCCAATACCAACATCACGGGCGCCGTTGAAATCCAGGGCAACCGGCTTTGTGAAAAATACCCGGGGTATTTTCGCGACCGCACCGTCTGCGGCTATGTTTACCGCAATACGACAACGGACGAGCGCGACTTGGATTATATCCAGGTCACGCCGCAATCCTTGAAGTATTTTTCCGTAGCGCCCTTATAGCGAAAGCTAGTTGGCTGGAGCTTCCCAGTTCTTGTCCTGCTTTTCAGAGACAAGTGTCTGCTCGACCTCCGACCAGTGCTTTTGCGAGTCGGTAAGCTTGGTCGGGCTTTTCTCGAAGCCCTCTGCCGTACCGGGGTCGTAGCTGATGTAAAGCTTGCCCTCAATTATGCGCCATGCCTTGGGATCAATGTTAGTCGTTACCGTGCCGAAGGAAACGCCGTCAGCGCAATAGCCGCCATATTGCGGGGCGTATTTGCCGGGATCCGCCTTGAACAGGTCGCGGTTTTCGGCGTTGGCAAATTGCCAGGTCGCGCCCAGCCAATGGTATGAATATTGCGGGTTGCCTTGCACGGCGTCATGCTGGGTGAAATAGGCGACCGGATCGTACCCTTTTATCGCCACGTCTCCGAAATATCCGGTGTTGACGAATTCCTCGGCCACAACGGGCTGTGCGAACGAAAGCATGCCAATGGCCGCTGCCAACGCTATCGCGTGTCTCCGCCTGTGATCTGACATTCCAATCCTCCAATTCATGAATCTGGACGGCCCGCAACGTCGCCGCGCTATTTGCGCTTGGTGCATTCGTCGTAAAGCCGCTCGCCGACAAGGTCGGCCTTCTGGCAGACAGCACCCGCCTTGATCAAAAGGTCGGCTGCATCCCAATGCTCACGCCAGCCCGCCTGGCTTAGAGGCGTGTAGCCATTCCGTTCCGTTGCCTCGACCTCGGCCTTGTTCGCCAGGAGAAACGCAACGATATCTGCATGGCCCTCCTCGGAGGCGGCATGCAGGGGCGACATGTGGTAAAAATTCTTCTGGTCGTTGACTGCAGCGCCCTTCGAAACGAGCAATTCCACCACGTCGAGATGGCCGCCATAGGCAGCAGCATGCAAAGCGGTCAGGCCGCCCTTGTTACGGATCTCGATATCGGAACCACGTTCCAATAATAGCACGACCACATCCTTGCGACCATTCAATGCAGCAATGACCAATGCCGGTTCGCCCGTTTCATCGGGTTCGCCCACCTTTGCGCCCTGGTCGATCAGTTGTTTCGCGCGAGCGACATCCCCGTCCCTGGCAGCATCGTGCAGCGGACCCGCCCATGCGGCTGTGATCCCAAGCAGGATACCTAGAACGGAACCATAAAGAATCTTCATCCCACATCCTCCGCCCTATCTCGGATTCTCTTGAGCGGAATGACGACAAATTATCACGGCGATACCCACCGGACAAGGATTAGGCTTTTGCTTCACCCGAAAGGCGCTGTTCGAATTGTAACAGTTACGTACTTCCAGTTGTGCCGGGCGCGAGCGTTTATGAGTGAAAGTTACCTGTTGCCAGGAGGGGTCGCCGTGGGAAATTTCACAAAATTGGGATGGGTTCGCGTTCATGGGCTCGCCAGGGTTTGGGCAATTCTTTTCGTCTTTCTGCTCCTAAACGCGGGTTCAGCCCTTGCACAGTCCGACCCGCTGCCGTCTTGGAACGATGGGCCAAACCGCACAGCCATCGTCGATTTCGTCAAGCGCGTCACGACCGATGGTTCGGCCGATTTCGTAGCGCCAGTAGACCGCATTGCCGTCTTCGACAATGACGGCACGCTATGGGCAGAAAAGCCTGTGCCTTTTGAACTTTTCTTTGCCTTGGACGAAGTCAAGCGTCTGGCGCCGGAGCATCCCGAGTGGAAGGACACGGAGCCCTTTAAGTCCGTTCTTGCCAACGATCTCGCCGGGGTCGAGGCCTCCGGGATGAAAGGCATGCTCGAAATCATGGCGGCGACCCACGCCGGTATGAGTACAGAGGCATTTTCAAAGACCGTCGCCGACTGGTTTGCCACGGCAAAACATCCGGTCCGTCAAAAGCCCTACGGTGAACTCGTCTACCAGCCGCAACTCGAATTGCTCGCCTACCTGCGCGACAATGGTTTCCGCACCTTCATCGTGTCGGGCGGAGGCGTTGAGTTCATGCGCGTCTTTGCCGACAAAATCTATGGCGTGCCGCCCGAGCAGGTGATCGGTTCCTCCGGTGTCGTCAAATATCAGCTTGGGGCCGACGGGAAGCCTGAGTTGATGAAGGAACCAAAGGTCGAATTCATCGATGACGGTCCCGGCAAGCCCGTGGGTATCAATCGCTTCATTGGACGCTGGCCAATCATGGCCATCGGCAACTCCGACGGCGACCGGGAGATGCTTGAATATACAACCGCAGGAAGCGGTGCGAGGCTGGCGGTCTATATCCATCATGACGACGCCGAGCGCGAATATGCCTACGACCGCACCGACAAGCTGGCGAAGTTCGACAAAGGCTGGGATGAAGCAGTCGCAAAGGGCTGGCAGGTCGTCAGCATGAAGAACGACTGGAAGGTTATTTTCCCGCCGTCAAAGTGAAGCGAGGCGGCGACGGCCTGCCTGGTACCAGCGAGGGACGAGCGACGTCAGGCCCGAACAGGCGCGAGCGATTTCAGGGTGTTGCAACGACCATTGCTTTAGCGCTCGTGAGGCCGGGCTGCGTTCAAATGAATAGTGCCGGGATCTGTCATCGATCGGTATGCCAAATTCCCTGGCAAGCAGTTCCACATCCTCATCGAGGAAGAGGGGAAGCGATATGAGCGGTTCGGAATTTCTGCAGATGGCGTAATAGCGCCTCCCTGGGACCTTCGACAGCACCAGATGCGAGCGCAGCGGGGCGCCATAACCAAAGGTGCGGCTCTCGAGCAGTTTGAGGTATGGGCCGTCAGCGTGGACGGTACCGGTAAATGTACGACCGCAAATCTCGATACGATAGAATTCGTGTCTGTCCGGCATGCAGTTCTCCTGACATTCAACCGAGGGTCTGACGCAGGGCACGCATAATGAGTAAGACGAATCATTGGCTTGCGGATGGATACTGATCGAACCGCCGGTTCGCCGCATCACCCGTGAGGGTGAACCACGGCAGTTTTCACAGCGGTTTCCCAGCCATTGCATGCTATGCTGGCGGTTAAAACGTGCATGACTTTCCCTTACCTCTCTTGGAGGCGATGATGGACGTAAAATCTAAACCGACGTGCCGGCTGGTCAAACCGCATCACACCTACGGCGGCAAACAGGGACTGAATTACTTTGAAGGAATAGCCGCCGAGACGGTCGGATCGACGGGAATTTGCATGCATATATTGACGATTCCTCCGGGCGCGAGGGCCAAGGCGCACATGCACGAGGCCCACGAAACGGCGATCTATATGCTGTCGGGCGAGGCACATACCTGGTACGGCGAAGGGCTCAAGGACCACATTGTCGTCCATGCGGGCGAGCTTTTCTATATTCCTCCAGGCGTGCCGCATCTGCCGGCCAATCTCAGCAACACGCCTTGCACGGCAATTATTGCCCGCACGGATCCAAACGAGCAGGAAAGCGTTGTCCTTTTGCCGGAACTCGATGCGGTCGTGCCCTAGCAGCATACGCGTGAGCCGGAGGTAATGTATTTTTGCCTGTTGGATCAATTGGTTTCGGCAATGCGCTGCGCTATCTTGGCTGCCATGGCGTGACAGAATCGGAGTGCGGTATGAGCGTCTCAATGGAAGTGGTGATGGAAGTCTCAGCTCCGGTAAAGCGGCGGAGCGCGTTCCTCGCCGCCTGCATGTTGACAGGTTGCACTATATTGCCGCTGGGACCTGCGTTGGCGGCAGATTGCGGTTCCACCGCAGCGCCGGGTTTGGACTGGACCGATTGCACAAAGCGCAACATCATGATTCCCGGCAGCGAACTCGAAGGTGCCAAGCTCTTCAGCACCGATTTTGCCTCTACCGATCTCAGCAACTCCAACCTCAAATCGGCAAACCTGGAAAAGGCGACACTGGTACGGGCTTCGCTGGCCGGTGCCGCAGCCGAGAAGGCCAACTTCTCCAAGGTCGAGGCCTACCGCAGCAATTTCACCGGCATTTCCGCTGAAGGCGCCAACTTCGCCAGTGCGGAACTGCAACGATCCGGGTTTGCTAAGGCCAAGCTGACGGGAGCGAACTTCGAAAAGGCCGAGCTTGGACGCGCCGATTTCGATGACGCCATCCTGACCGGCGTACGTTTCTCGCTGGCCAATCTGTCCCGGGCAGACCTTAGTCATGCAACATTTGAAGGACCGATCATCTTCGACCATGCTTTCATGTATCTGACGCGGATCGAGGGGCTCGATCTCTCGGCGGCGCAGGGGCTGGAACAGGGACAGATCGAACTCGCCTGCGGTGACGCCAAAACCAAATTGCCTGCCGGCCTCAACCCGCCGTCGGGATGGCCGTGCCCGCCCGACGATCGCGACAACTGACAAATCGCCTCAACTATGGCGTACTTTCCAGGCGAGCTGCGCCAGCGCCCCTCCGACGCTGATCAATTGGATGCCGAGCAGCAAACCGATGAGCCAGAGCGCTGTAACCGGCAGGCTTATCAGCAGGAACAGCGACAGAAGAATGCCTATGATGCCGCTGACGAGAACCCAACCCCAATGCGGGAAGGGCCGGATCGTCAGGGAGAAGACCACCTTCGATATGCCTTCGATCATGAAGAAGACGATAAGCAGCAAGGTCACTGTAACGAGACCCTGCGCCGGATCGCGCAGGAACAGGAAACCGATCAGCACGGCAAGGAAGACGGAAATGAGCTGCAGCCAGAAATTCGGGACATGGCGGGCATAGAACAGCCCTAGGCATTGCAGGATGCCGCTGAAAATAAGCAACCAGCCAAGCAACAGAATAACCGCGACGGATGAGAACACCGGATAGATGATCGCCAGAACGCCCGCAACGACGAGCAATATTCCTTCGATCAGATACCACAGGGAGTACCGCTTGACGGTCGCCCGCATGGCTTCCCGATAGACTTCGGCTGCTTGATCCAATGACATCGACATCGTTGCTCTCCAAATGGAAATTGATCGACTGAAATGTGGCGACTTTCGCGAGGTTACGCTGTCGGAACAAGTACGTAACAGTAACGGTGCGTGCGGAGAGCCATCATCAGGATCTAATCGAGAGGAAACTGCCGCCTGACCCATTCGCTTTTCGGCACGAGGCTACCCATCGCGTAGCTGAAAGCGACCACCTTGGTTCCCTCATTATCGACCTTGCAATGGAAGTCGAGGTCGTACCAGTTAGAACCGTTGCGGAACGCACCACCGATGGCATCGAGTGTCGTGGCGGTATAGCTGCTTCCGCTCGCGCCAAATGGAACAAGTATGTCCGTTCCCGGCCTCTGGCGGCGGATTTGTTCCAGCGCCTCTATCATGCACACCTGCTTCATGCGCTGTCGCGGCGGCAACCGCCCGAGCGCCTGCATGACGCGCGGATCGAACAGCGCCCCGGCGGAGTAGAGTTCGCGCGCCACCACAAGTTTGCCGCGTCGGGATGCGGGCTTGGCCGCAGCCGGTTTCTTGCTTTCATCCGGCTTTGGGGCGGTAGACGCGGTTGGAGCCGGAGCCGGATTCGGCGCGGCAGCAGCATTCGCCTCGGCTGCCTTGGCATCGGCCGCAGCAAGCCCGTCCGGGCTTGTCCGGTCCGGTGCGCTCGGCGCGGCTTCTGTCGGCTTTCCACCCGCAGCGGCCTTGTTCTCCGGTTCCGCAGGCTTGTCAGTCAGGTCTTCGACAGGATCGCTCGGCGCTGACGGCGCCGGTTGCGGCTCCTTCACGTTCTGCTCTGTCTTTGCGGCAGCAGATTCGAATACCTCGACCGGTTTGGCAGGTTTAGCCGTTTCAGGGGGCTCCTGGGGCTTGGGTGGCGGCGGTGCCGGTGGCGGCGGAGGCGGCACAAGTGTCACGTCTACCTCCTGCGGAGGCGTTGTGACCGGCGAGGGCATAGGCAATCCCAGCACCAGCAACAGGATCACACCTATATGCACGATCGCGGAAACGGGCGCGCCCCATCCCAATCTTCTTGACGATTTTTCCGCGAACTCATGCATCGACTGTTTCCCGATCAATCGGATCCTAAAAGTTCAGCATGAGCGGCGCAACTTCCACGCGCTACGAACGTTTAGCCCCCGATCAGGCCGGACAAACGAGCAAGGCTGTAGGCAGGATGATCCCGCCCTGGATGCAGCGCTCTCACGATGGCGTGAGGTGATGACATCGCGTGGCGCTGGCGAAAAAAATCATGTTATGCCTTTAGCTCCACGAAGACACCAACTCAAGCAAGCACAAGCGTTGCAAGCCAGATGCGGAGTTCGCCATGATTACCTTCAAGCTAAATGGACAGGAACGGACTTTCGACGGGGATCCCGATACCCCACTGCTCTGGGTCCTGCGCGATTTCGAAAAACTGACAGGCACAAAGTACGGTTGTGGCATCGCCCAGTGCGGCGCTTGCACCGTCCATCTCGACGGATCGACCCAGCGCAGCTGCATTACGCCGATCTCGACGGTCGATGGATCGGAGGTCATCACCATCGAAGGCATCGAGGGCAAGGAAGCGGAGGCGGTTCGCAAGGCATGGATCGCGATAGACGTTCCCCAATGCGGATATTGCCAGTCAGGCCAGATCATGTCCGCCGTGTCGCTCTTGCAGTTGACGCCGAAGCCCACTGACGAGGATATCGACGGTGCGATGGCCGGCAACATCTGTCGCTGTGCCACCTATCACCGCATCAGGCAGGCCATCCACAACGCCGCCGACACGATGGAGGGCTGAGCCATGACCTTCAATGCTCTCACAACAACGCGTCGTTCCTTTCTCGCCGGCGCTGGCCTCGTCATCGGATTCACACTCGCGCCGAAAGTCTTCAACGCGTCTGCGCTTGAAGGTGTACCGGCGGGAGGCGACAAGAGCCTCTCCCAGATCAATGCCTTCATAAAGATCGGCACCGACGACACTGTTACCGTGCTCTCCAAGCACATCGAGTTCGGCCAGGGACCGTTTACGGGGCTTTCGACCATCGTCGCCGAGGAACTCGATGCGGACTGGAGCCAGATGCGCGCGGTTCATTCACCGGCCGACGACAAGATCTACGGCAATCTGGCATTTGGCCTGCAGGGCACGGGCGGCTCCACGTCCATCGCCAATTCCTATGACCAGTTGCGCAAGGCGGGCGCAACGGCGCGCGCCATGCTGGTTGCCGCGGCGGCTGCCGAATGGGGTGTTCCCGCAGCCGAGATCACGGTTGAAAAGGGCCGCATCAAACATTCGGGGTCCGGAAAGGAAAGCGGCTTTGGCGCATTTGCCGACAAGGCTGCCACGCAGACCCCTCCCGCTGAGCCGAAACTGAAGGACCCCAAGGACTTCGTACTTATCGGGCAGGAATTGCCGAAGCTCGACACGGTAAGCAAAACCAATGGCACGGCTGTGTTCACCCTAGATATTACCGCCGACAACATGCTCTATGCTGTCGTCGCCCATCCGGACCATTTCGGTGCGACCGTCAAGTCGGTGGATGACGCGGCAGCGCGCAAGATCCCCGGCGTCCTTGACGTCAAGACAATCCCGCAGGGCGTGGCGGTCTATGCCGAGAACACATTTTCCGCCTTGAAAGGCCGCGACGCGCTCACGGTCGAGTGGGACCTGTCCAAGGCGGAAACACGTTCAAGCGACCAACTCACTGCTGATTTCGCCAAGCTGTTCGGTACCGATGGGCATGAAGCCGCCAACACCGGTGACGTTGAAAAGTCGTTCAGCGGCAACGGCGTACAGACCCTCGAAGCCGACATCGTCTTTCCATTCCTCGCGCACGCGCCGATGGAACCGCTCGATGCGGTGTTTATCAAGGCGGCCGATGGATCGGTCGATGTCTTTAACGGCGCGCAGTTCCCCACGATGGACAAGAAGGTCACCGCGCAGGTGCTCGGCCTCGATCCTGAGAAGGTGCGGGTCAACACGCAGCTCGCCGGCGGAAGCTTCGGTCGCAAGGCGCAATTTGGCTCGCCCTATATCGCCGAAGCGGCGGCAGTTTTCGCCGCAACCGACGGAAAGCGGCCGATGAAACATATGTGGACGCGCGAAGACGACATTCGCGGCGGCTTCTATCGCCCGATGTACATGCACAGGATGCGCGGCGCGATCGACGCGAACGGCAATGTTGTCGGTTGGGATCAGACAATCGTCGGCCAATCCATAATGGCCAAGGCGGACCTCGACGAAACCTCCGTCGAAGGAGCGGCGAACCTGCCCTATGTCATACCGAACCTGCGCGTCATCTCGCACAATGTTTCCCTTGCCGTGCCGCCGCTTTGGTGGCGGTCGGTCGGTCATACGCACACGGGCTTTGCGGTCGAAACCTTCATGGACGAGCTACTGCAGAAGGTGGGCAAGGATCCGGTCGAGGGACGGCTTGCGCTCCTGAGCAAGGAGCCGCGCCATATGGAAACCTTGAAGAAGGTTGCCGAAATGGCCGACTGGGGTTCCGCCGTGCCTGAAGGGCGCCAGCGCGGTGTTGCGGTGGTCAAGAGCTTCGGCACCTATGTCGCGCAGATCGTCGAAGTATCGACCGGCGATGATGGCGCGCCGCGGGTTCACAAGGTCTGGTGCGCCGTCGATTGCGGTGTGGCGATCAACCCCAACGTCATCAAGGCGCAGATGGAGGGCGGCATCGGCTATGGCGTCGGCGCGGTTCTTTTCGACGCTGTCACATTAGGCCAAGGCGGCAAGATCGTGCAGTCCAACTTCCACGATTACCGTTCATTGCGCATCAAAGAGATGCCTGCGGTGGAGGTCGCGATCATCCCTTCAAGCGAAAAGCCGACGGGCGTCGGCGAACCCGGGGTTCCGCCTGTCGGGCCGGCCATTGCTAACGCCTGGCGCCGCCTCGGCCATGGCGCCGTGCGGCGGCTGCCGATCGTCAGTATCGGCTCGGTTTGAGGGGGCGCGCAATGAACAGGAACCTCGCTTACGTCTCCGTGGCGGTTGCCATCAACGCCGCCCTTGCCGTCTCGAATATCTCGATGGCGCAGGACAACCCGGTGAACGCCCTGAAACCGGCATCTGCCTTTCAGGCTATTGCTGATGAAAATCAGCGCTCGGTGGCGCTCTTCGAAGAGGCCGGCAAGGTGATCCAGCATCCGCGCTGCGTGAACTGCCATCCGGCGACCGACAGGCCGCTGCAGTCGATGTCGATGCATGTGCACCAGCCGCCGGTCACGCGGGGCGAGGCCGGCATGGGCGTCCCCGGCATGATGTGCAGCACCTGCCATGGCCCGGAAAACGTCAAGGTTGTAGGGCAGGCCGAAACCATCAAGAGCATCCCCGGTAATGGCAACTGGCACCTGGCGCCCATCGAAATGGCCTGGGAGGGCAGGTCGCTCGGTCAAATTTGCAGCCAGATCAAGGATCCCCAGCGCAATGGCGGCAAGACGCTCGACCAGATCGTCGAGCATATGGCCCATGACGATCTTGTCGGGTGGGGCTGGCAACCAGGCGAGGGACGTGAGCCCGTGCCGGGCACGCAAGCCGAATTCGGCGAGTTGATCCGCGCCTGGGTCGAGACAGGCGCCGCTTGCCCGTCGTAGGCATGCGCCAATCCGTTACTTAGGTGGAATAGAATAGGTCGATGTGGCGTGGGCGACAAGTTCGCCGCTCACGGCGCTTGTCATGGAGATATCGACGACAGCAAGCCGTTTGCCCAGTTTCAGCACGCGTGCCGTGGCGTCGATTGCGCCAAGTTTGGGCTTGCGCAGGAAATTGATGTTGAGATTGATCGTGACAGCGAGCGCTACGGGACCGATCTGCGCGAGGATTGCTACATAGGCCGTAAGATCGGCGAGGGCGAAAAGTGTCGGCCCCGACACCGTTCCGCCGGGCCGCAGATGACGGTCCTTCGGATCGAGACGCATCGAGGCGAAGCCCTCACCTGCGTCGGTAACGATGAATGTCATACCGTCAGCATTTACCTGCGGAAATTCACGTTCCAGAAACGATGTCAGCGCTTCGACGTCCATCAACGGTGCCACAATAGCCCTCCCGATTGTTTTCTTTAGCATTTCGCTACTATTTTCAAACTAAGCAACTGCATCGTCTTGACAAGGATGAGCGCATGAAACCGCCGGGATTAGTTGTTGCATCGTGCATCGCCGCACTCGTCTATGTCGGGGTGCTCGCTACTCAAACCCCGCCGCCGCCCATGCAGGCGATCGAGCCGTTCAGCCTGCCGGAACGTCCCGTTGCGCTGACGGAAGACATGATCACGCGCTTTCTTTATGGCTTCGCACCGGTTGCGGCCCGGGCGAGGGAGGTAAACGGGCAGGGTGAGGCGGCCCAGCGCCAGGCGGCGCTTGATGAGACAGCGGCCGAATTCGGCTTTGCCAACTTTACCGACTGGGTAAACACCACCAACACGATCATGGTGACCTATCATTGGGCGACCAATCCCGATCCGCGCCTTGAAGTAGAAAAGGCGATTGACGCCATTCCTGCCATGACCAATCTTAACGATCAGGAAAAGGCTGATATGATCAACGGCTTGAAGGCGGGTCTTGCGCGGGTGGAAAGCGCGAGGCCCACGCCAGAGAACCTCGCAATCGTCCAGCGCCATCTGCGAACGCTGAAGCCGTTCTATGATCTTTGGGCACCGCCCGGCCAATAATCCAAGAGGAGTTCGATGGGAGAAATTCACGCTATCCGCAAGGAAGAGCCCATGATCGCGTCGGAACTGTCGGGCGGCATTTTGCTGCTGACTTTGCAAAATCCTCCGGCAAACGCGCTTTCACTTGCCATGATGCAGATGCTGCTCGACCTGTTGCGATCTGCGCGCGAGGACGAACGTGTGCGTGTGATCATCTTCCGGTCCGGCCTCAAGCTTTTTTCCGCCGGGCACGATCTGAAGGAAATGACCGCGCATCGGAGTGACGAAGATCGTGGCCGCGCCTTCTGTGAAGCCACGATGCGCCTCTGTGCAGAACTGATGCAGGAAATCGTCCGCCATCCGCGCCCGGTCATCGCGTCTGTCGATGGGCTTGCGACCGCGGCGGGGTGCCAACTCGTCGCATCGTGCGATCTGGCGATCTGTTCCGACAAATCGACATTCTGCACTCCGGGCGTCAATATCGGGCTCTTCTGTTCAACGCCCATGGTCGCCCTTTCACGCAATGTATCACGCAAGCAGGCGATGGAAATGTTGCTCACGGGTGAAACCATCGATGCGTCGACGGCGCGCGAATTCGGCCTCGTCAATCGCGTCGTGCCGCAGGAGTATCTCAATCAGATTGTCAGGAAATATGCGCAAAGCATTGCAGCAAAATCGCCTTTGACCGTGAAGATCGGCAAGGAGGCATTTTACCGTCAGCTCGAAATGGAGCTGACCGCAGCCTATGACTATGCGGCAGGTATCATGGTCGAGAATATGCTGGCGCGAGACGCAGAAGAGGGTATCAATGCTTTTATCGAGAAGCGTTCGCCCGAGTGGAAAGGTGAGTAACCCCTCATGGACCACAACCACTATTCCGACAGTTTCATTCGCCGCATCCTGACTTCGGTCAAGACCATAGCCCTTGTCGGTGCGTCTCCAAATGAGTCGCGCCCCAGCAACACGGTGATGCAGTTCCTCCTTGCCAAGGGTTACAAGGTCTTTCCGGTCAATCCCGGGCACAAGGGCAAGCAGATTCATGGCCAAACGGTCTACGCCCGCCTTGCCGATATTCCCGAGCCGTTCGACATGGTCGATGTGTTCCGCAATTCGGCGGCGCTCCCCGCACTCGTCGATGAGGTCCTGGCGCTGGAGCAGCGCCCGAGAGTCTTCTGGGCGCAGGTTGGGGTGCGCGACGAGGGTGCGGCGCGCAAGGCCGAAACGGCTGGTCTAACTGTGGTAATGGATCGCTGCCCGGCCATCGAGTATGCATTGCTCGGTCTCGATCAGGGGTGAGCCGCCGGTTCGATTTCACCGAAACCATTGTCCAAGGCATTGGAATCTCAAGCTTGGACTGAAATTGGTCGACGTTGCTTTGCAAACATGCGCTGTAGGCTCCAGCGTCGTCATTCCATAGTTTGCCCGATTATCCCGACAGGAGGAACACCATGGCGCATCGCGCACCCGGAATAGAAACACTTGCCGTTCACGCTGGCGCCAAGCCCGATCCTGCGACAGGCGCACGCGCGACGCCGATCTATCAGACGACCGCGTTCGTATTCGACGATGCTGACCATGCAGCGTCGCTGTTCGGGCTGAAGGCTTTCGGCAATATTTATTCGCGCATCACCAACCCGACCAATGCGGTGCTGGAGGAACGGGTCGCAGCGCTGGAGGGGGGCACCGCCGCGCTGAGTGTTGCCTCCGGTCATGCGGCGCAGCTTCTGGTCTTCCACACCCTTCTGCAGCCGGGCGACAATTTCGTTGCGTCGAACAAGCTTTATGGCGGCTCGATCAACCAGTTCGGCCAATCTTTCAAATCGTTTGGCTGGCAGGTGCGCTGGGCGGAGGGCGACGATCCCGCCTCGTTCGAAGCGCAGATCGATGATCGTACACGGGCGGTGTTCATCGAAAGCATCGCCAATCCGGGCGGGATCATTACGGATATTGCGGCCATCGCCGAGATAGCCCATCGCCGCGGCATCCCGCTCATCGTCGACAACACGCTCGCGTCGCCCTATCTCATCCGGCCGATCGAGCATGGCGCCGATATCATTGTGCATTCCGCCACCAAGTTTCTCGGCGGCCATGGCAATTCCATGGGTGGGATCATCGTCGATTGCGGCACCTTCGACTGGTCGAAATCCGGCAATTATCCCCTGCTGTCGGAGCCGCGACCGGAATATAACGGCGCCGTCCTCCACGAAACTTTCGGCAATTTTGCCTTTGCCATCGCCTGCCGCGTTCTTGGCCTGCGCGATCTCGGTCCGGCGCTTTCGCCGTTCAATGCGTTCCAGATCCTCACGGGTATTGAGACCTTGCCGCTGCGCATGCAGCGCCATGCCGAAAATGCCCTGACGGTCGCCACATGGTTGCAAAGGCAGGAGGGGGTTGCGTGGGTCAGCTATGCCGGCCTGCCCGAGGACGCCTATCACGCATTGCAGCAGAAATATGCGCCTAAGGGCGCTGGTTCCGTTTTCACCTTCGGCCTGCGCGGCGGTTACGATGCCGGCGTCAAATTCGTCGAGGCGCTGCAACTCTTCTCGCACCTTGCCAATATTGGCGATACGCGATCGCTGGTCATCCATCCAGCGTCCACCACCCACCGCCAGCTAAGCGACGAACAGAAGGTCGCGGCGGGAGCCGGGCCTGACGTTGTACGGCTTTCCATCGGCATTGAAAGCGTTGAAGATATTATCACCGATCTCGAACAGGCATTGAGCAAGGCAGGCTGATGGGGCATCTCGTTAAAATCGCCATTGACGGAATCGAGCCGGAACTTGGCGCCCCTACGGCGGACCGGGTCGTTTCGGGTAATCCGCAATTCCGCACCTGGAACGCCGAGGAGGCGGATGGCGGCCTCTATGCCGGCATCTGGGAGGCGACGCCGGGCAAATGGCAGATCGTCTATGACGAGTGGGAGTTTTGCCACATCCTTTCAGGCCACTCCATTGTCACCGAGGAAGGTGGCGACCCGCATCACCTCGGTGCCGGCGACAGTTTCGTTTTGCGCCCGGGATTTCGCGGAACGTGGGAAGTCCTGGAGACGACGCGCAAGGAATATGTGATCAGGCTTTGATCACCAGGTGACTTCGAGCCGTTCGAGCCCGTGGAAATGGTAGGTGTTGCGATAGCGCGGCACGTCGCGAAGCCCCAGATTGGGTAACCGGTCGAAGAGCACCTTGAGCGCCACCTGCAGTTCAAGCCGCGCCAGCGGCGCGCCGATGCAAAAGTGGATGCCTGCGCCAAATGAGAGATTTTTCTGGTCCGTGCGGTCGGGCTGGAAAATCTCGGGCGATTGAAAGACCAGCGGGTCGCGATTGGCAGCGCCGAGCATCAATCCGATCTGGTCGCCGGGCTCGAGCTTGATGCCATCCCCGAGATCGATCGACTCATAGGCATAGCGGGTAAACATGTGGAGCGGTGCGTCGTACCTGATGCATTCCTCCACGGTTTTGGCCGTGGTTTCCGCATCGGCCAGAAGGCTTGCGGGATGTGTACCGCTTTCAAGGATGGTCTTAACCGCATTACCGGTCTGGTGCACCGTTGCCTCATGGCCGGCGTTGAGAAGCAGGATGGCCGTTGTAATGAGTTCGTCTTCGGTCAGCTTTGCCCCGTCTGCCTCCGCCGCAAGCAAGAGGCTCAAGAGGTCATCGGCCGGTTCTGACCGGCGCTTGCCGGCATAGTCGCGCAGAAATTGCGAGAACTCTGCCGCGGCGGCGTTCGCGCTTTCTTCCGACTGACGGGTGCGGCCATGCATATACATAGCTACAATGCGGTGTGACCAATCCAGAAGTTGCGGCGCGGCTTGCGTCGGCACGCCAAGCATTTCCGCGATAACAGTCACGGGAATAGGCGTGGCAAATTCCGCTATCAGGTCGGCTTGGCCTCTTGGCTCGAACTTGTCGATCAGATCGTTTGCCAGCGCTTCGATGCGCGGGCGCAGCCGCTCCACCTGACGCGAAACGAAAGCGCGATTGACCAGCGTGCGCAACCGCGTGTGGACCGGCGGCTCGAGTTCAAGCATCGAGAACTTCTCGATGTGATCAAAATCAATCAGATGCGAACGGTCCCCGGCTCTGCCTTGCGAATCGGCATCGCTGTGCCGCTTTTCCCGGCCGAAACGCCGATCACGCAAGAGCCGGTTGACGGCATCGTAGCCGATGAAGCACCAGAATCCGTAGTTTTCCCAGAAGAAACTGGAACCTGCCGCATGGAGGTGCGCATAGGCCGGGTAGGGGTCCTGAAAGAAGCTCGGGTCCCGCGGATCAAGCTGCAGATGGCGGGGTTCGGGATCGTGGCGAAACGATGCGGGGAGGGACATTGGCATTTTCCATGCGTGATCAGGGGTTGAGCATTCACTACATATCGTTTCATATTTCAGCCCCCAAGACTGATACAGGAATCCCACCATGAAAATCACCATTGTCGGCGCTGGCATCGCCGGATTGTCGACGGCTTGGTCCCTGACCAAGGCCGGCCATCTGGTCACGCTCCTTGAACAGGGGCCGATCCCCAATCCGCTCGCCGCCTCGGGCGACCACCACCGCATCATACGCCGGGCCTATGGCAAGGCCGGCGGATATGCCGACGCCATCTCCGAAGCCTACGAGGCCTGGGACGAGCTTTGGCACGATATTGGGACGAGCCACCTTGATCCACGCGGTTTCATTTGCGTATCGCGGGAGGCCGGCGATGACACGGATGAATATCGTGAAGGGCTTGAGCAGGGAGGCTATCCGCTCGAAATCTATGAGCCCAGGGATGCCGTTGAGCGCTACGCCTATCTTGAGGAAGGCACGTTCCGCTACGCGTTCTTCTCGCCGGAGGGCGGCGCGCTTCATTGCCGAAAAATCGCAACGGACTTGGCGCATTGGCTGCGCGAAAAGGGCGCGAGGGTCATGGAAAACGCCCGGGTCGTTTCGGTCGACACGGATTTGGCCACAGTCCGCCTCGCCGATGGCACAGTCATCGAAGCGGATCGCGTGATCGTCACCGCAGGCGCCTGGGTCACCAAACTCTTCCCGGAGCTTGCAACAAACCTGACAACCTATCGCACCGCCGTTGTCTATCTCGACCCGCCTGCGGACTTGCGGTCAGCATGGGAGAATTCGCCCGTGGTCCTCGACGTCGGCGGGGGTACTGACGGTTACATCATACCGGCAAGCGGCGGTGGTGGTCTCAAATTCGGAACCGGGCTTCATAAGCGCCAGAGCAGCGACGCTGATCTCGACCGCGTGGCGGCTGAGGGCGAGGGCGAGGCCATACGCGCTCATTTCGCGCCGCCGATAAAGCGGCTTTCGGAGTACAGAGTGGTGGACGTGGTCACCTGCGCTTACACGTTTACCGCCGATGAGCGCTTCTTCGCTTCGGAAATCGGAAAATGCCTTATCGTTTCAGCCTGTTCCGGCCATGGCTACAAGTTTGGTGCGGCTGTCGGCAGGCGCGTCGCCCGCTCCCTTGACGATGGCAGCCTGCCCTTGCTGCAGCGCTGGCTGCGCGCGGAAGCGGCTTGATCGTCCGCAACCCACCCGGCATGGTCATGCGAGGATCTTGCGGAAACGGGTTACGAAGCCCTATGTATCGAAAGTGTCATCCACGAATCTGGGGCATGCCCCATTATTCTCAAAACGCTGAGGCCCACCGATGAGAGATCCAATCGAAACAGCTATGAACCTCGTGCCTATGGTCGTCGAACAGACCAATCGGGGCGAGCGGGCCTATGATATTTTCTCGCGCCTGCTGAAAGAACGCATTATTTTCATTACCGGACCCATCGAGGACGGCATGGCGACGCTGATCTGCGCGCAGCTGCTTTTCCTTGAATCGGAAAATCCAAAAAAAGAAATCAACATGTACATCAACTCCCCGGGCGGCGTCGTCACCTCCGGCATGGCGATCTATGACACGATGCAGTTCATTCGCCCCGCCGTGGCAACGCTCTGCTTCGGTCAGGCCGCGTCGATGGGCTCGCTCCTGCTGACGGCCGGCGCAAAGGACATGCGCTTTGCCCTGCCGAATGCGCGCATCATGCTGCACCAGCCTTCGGGCGGTTTCCAGGGACAAGCCTCCGACATCGAGCGCCATGCCCAGGACATCATCAAGCTGAAGCGCCGCCTCAATGAAATCTACGTGAAGCACACGGGGCGTGATTATGAGACGATCGAGCGCACGCTCGACCGCGACCATTTCATGACGGCACAGGAATCACTTGAATTCGGCTTGATCGACAAGGTGCTTGAGTCCCGCGAACTTCTGGAAGGCGAGATAAAGTAACCGGCTAATTCCCGCATCGGGGTCTGAAATGAACATTTTTTGACACCGATGCGGACTTTCTGCCACACAACCGGCTTGCATAGAGGCCAACAGACGCTACGTTAAGCCATTGTGAGTTAGGAAGCCCGATCTGCATACGTCTATTCACTTCCGTCGGTTGGAAGTGACGGTCCTGAGAGAGCGGGGCCGATACTGAAAGGAAACTGCAATGAGCAAAGTCAGCAACGGCGGCGGCGATTCCAAGAATACGCTTTATTGCTCGTTTTGCGGAAAGAGCCAGCACGAAGTTCGCAAGCTGATTGCGGGCCCGACTGTATTCATCTGCGATGAATGCGTCGAATTGTGCATGGACATCATCCGCGAGGAAAACAAATCCTCGATGGTGAAATCCCGCGAAGGCGTCCCGACGCCGCAGGAAATCATGGCTGTTCTCGATGATTATGTTATCGGTCAGAGCCATGCCAAGCGTGTTCTCTCTGTCGCTGTGCACAACCACTACAAGCGGTTGGCGCACGCATCGAAAAACAATGAAGTCGAACTGGCGAAGTCCAACATCCTCCTGGTTGGCCCGACCGGTTGCGGCAAGACCTATCTGGCTCAATCGCTTGCACGCATCATCGACGTGCCATTCACCATGGCGGACGCGACGACGCTGACGGAAGCTGGTTATGTCGGCGAGGATGTCGAAAACATCATCCTCAAGCTGCTGCAATCTGCCGACTACAATGTCGAGCGGGCGCAGCGCGGCATCGTCTATATCGACGAGGTCGACAAGATCAGCCGCAAGTCCGACAACCCGTCGATCACCCGCGACGTGTCGGGCGAGGGCGTGCAGCAAGCCTTGCTGAAGATCATGGAAGGTACGGTTGCTTCCGTCCCGCCGCAGGGCGGCCGCAAGCATCCGCAGCAGGAATTCCTGCAGGTCGACACGACGAACATCCTGTTCATCTGCGGCGGCGCCTTTGCTGGTCTCGACAAGATCATCTCGGCTCGCGGCGAAAAGACCTCCATCGGCTTCAGTGCCTCGGTCAAGGCTCCGGACGATCGTCGCGTCGGCGCGATCTTCCGCGAACTCGAGCCGGAGGACCTGTTGAAGTTTGGCCTCATTCCGGAATTTGTGGGCCGCTTGCCGGTCATCGCGACCCTCGAGGACCTTGATGAAGTCGCTCTGGTGCAGATTTTGTCTGAACCGAAGAACGCCCTGGTCAAGCA
The DNA here is from genome assembly GCF_900113985.1 of Phyllobacterium sp. CL33Tsu. Classification (NCBI taxonomy): domain Bacteria; kingdom Pseudomonadati; phylum Pseudomonadota; class Alphaproteobacteria; order Hyphomicrobiales; family Phyllobacteriaceae; genus Phyllobacterium; species Phyllobacterium sp. CL33Tsu. Next base: position 48,018 of record NZ_FORJ01000003.1, read on the forward strand.
GTATCAGCGCCTGTTCGACATGGAAAACGTCGAATTGACGTTCCACGAGGACGCGTTGAAGGCGATTGCAAAGAAGGCGATTGCCCGCAAGACCGGCGCACGCGGCCTGCGTTCGATCATGGAGAAGATCCTGCTCGACACGATGTACGAATTGCCGACGCTCGACGGCGTCCAGGAAGTCGTCATCTCCGGCGATGTGGTGGAGGGCAATTCACGCCCGCTCTACATCTATGCCGAACGCAAGGAAGAGAAAGGCAATGTTTCCGCCTGATCGCGGAGAGATTGGCCGCCAAATGCGAAAGGCTCCGCACACCTGCGGAGCTTTTCTGTTTTATATGTCGGCTGAATTGCGCTAAAGGTTGCATGAGGTTGGTTGACACCATCGAGCGCTGTTCGAAAGGCAATGAAGAGCAGACGGCGTATGTGGATGATTTCCACGATAATCACACCGTCGCACCCTAATTGTTGCCTTGCGGAAGATTGCGCTCCGAAATTTGCAGGAGCAGGATAGATTACGATTCTGTGACTGTGCTTGGGGCCGGGATGCTTGAAACAGGCGGGCCGCCACTCCAAGTAATGAGGTAAGCCGCACAACCGGTAGTACGCCGCTCATGCTGATCCCCGAAAGTGGACGCTTTTTGGAATGATCATGCAACCCATGGGTACCCCGGGCGTGGCGATCTGGCCAGATGGCCTGAGAAAGGACATGAAATGACGGTTGCAAGCAAGAAGACACCAGCGGGTGGCCAGAGCGGGCTTTATGCCGTTCTGCCGTTGCGCGATATCGTTGTCTTCCCCCACATGATCGTTCCACTCTTCGTCGGCCGCGAAAAGTCCATTCGTGCGCTTGAGGAAGTCATGGGCGTCGACAAGCAAATCCTGCTTGCCACACAGAAGAACGCTGCGGATGATGATCCGCAGGCCGACGCGATCTACACGGTTGGCACGATTGCCAACGTGCTGCAGCTTCTGAAACTGCCGGATGGTACGGTCAAGGTGCTCGTCGAGGGCATCGCCCGCGCCGAAATCACCGGTTTCAGCGATCGCGAGGAATATCACGAAGCCACTGCCGTAACGCTCGCAGAACCCGAGGAAGATCCTGTCGAGATCGAAGCGCTTGCGCGTTCGGTCGTCTCGGATTTCGAGAATTACGTCAAGCTCAACAAGAAGATTTCGCCGGAAGTCGTCGGCGCCGCCGGACAGATCGAGGATTACTCGAAGCTGGCCGATACGGTCGCCTCACATCTAGCGATCAAGATTCCCGAAAAGCAGGACATGCTTTCGATTCTTTCGGTGCGCGCACGGCTCGAGAAAGCCATGTCGTTCATGGAATCGGAAATCTCCGTCCTGCAGGTGGAAAAGCGCATCCGCTCGCGCGTCAAGCGCCAGATGGAGAAGACCCAGCGCGAGTACTACCTGAATGAACAGATGAAGGCGATTCAGAAGGAACTCGGCGATGGCGAAGACGGCCGCGACGAGGCAGCCGAGCTGGAAGACCGGATCAAGAAGACCAAGCTCTCGAAGGAAGCGCGCGAGAAGGCCAATGCCGAGCTTAAGAAGCTGCGGCAGATGAGCCCGATGTCCGCCGAGGCGACCGTCGTTCGCAACTATCTTGACTGGCTGCTGTCCATTCCGTGGGGCAAGAAGTCGAAGATCAAGAACGATCTCAACCTCGCCGACGAGATCCTCGATGCCGAGCATTACGGGCTCGACAAGGTCAAGGACCGTATCGTTGAGTACCTCGCCGTGCAGGCGCGCTCGACCAAGATCAAAGGTCCGATCCTCTGCCTCGTCGGTCCTCCCGGCGTCGGCAAGACCTCGCTTGCCCGCTCGATCGCCAAGGCGACGGGGCGTGAATATATCCGCATGTCGCTCGGCGGCGTGAGGGATGAGGCCGAGATCCGCGGTCACCGCCGTACCTATATCGGTTCGATGCCCGGCAAGGTCATCCAGTCGATGAAGAAGGCCAAGAAGTCCAATCCGCTCTTCCTGCTCGATGAGATCGACAAGATGGGCCAGGACTTCCGCGGCGATCCGTCCTCTGCGCTGCTCGAGGTGCTCGATCCGGAACAGAACTCGACGTTCATGGATCACTATCTCGAGGTCGAGTACGACCTGTCGAATGTGATGTTCGTGACGACGGCCAATACGCTGAATATTCCAGGCCCCTTGATGGACCGCATGGAGATCATCCGTATTGCCGGTTATACGGAAGATGAGAAGCTGGAAATCGCCAAGCGGCACCTGTTGCCCAAGGCTATTCGCGATCATGCATTGCAGCCGAAGGAGTTTTCGGTTTCAGAGGGTGCGATCCGCGCTATCATCCGCAACTATACGCGGGAAGCCGGTGTGCGCAGTCTCGAACGTGAACTGATGAAGCTCGCCCGCAAGGCCGTCACCGAAATTCTGAAGACCAAGAAGAAGGCGGTGAAGGTTACGGAAAGCAACATCGACGACTATCTCGGTGTCGAGAAGTTCCGTTTCGGCCAGATCGACGGCGAAGACCAGGTCGGTGTCGTAACAGGTCTTGCCTGGACCGAGGTGGGCGGCGAATTGCTGACCATCGAAGGTGTCATGATGCCCGGAAAGGGCCGCATGACAGTAACGGGCAACCTGCGCGATGTGATGAAGGAATCGATTTCCGCAGCGGCTTCCTATGTCCGCTCGCGCGCGATTGATTTCGGCGTCGAGCCGCCACTCTTCGATCGCCGCGACATCCACGTGCACGTGCCGGAAGGCGCAACGCCGAAAGACGGACCCTCGGCCGGTATCGCGATGGTTACGGCCATCGTATCGATACTGACGGGCATTCCGGTTCGCAAGGATATCGCCATGACCGGCGAGATCACTCTGCGTGGCAGGGTCCTTCCGATCGGCGGCCTCAAGGAGAAGCTGCTTGCCGCGCTGCGCGGTGGCATAAAGACTGTTCTGATCCCGCAGGATAACGCCAAGGACCTGGTGGAAATACCTGACAATGTGAAGAACGGCCTCGAGATCATTCCGGTCTCGCATGCCAACGAGGTGATCAAGCACGCTCTGATCCGTCAGCCGGAGCGGATCGAGTGGACCGAGCCAGCACATGTGCCGGCCGCGCCTGTCGAGGATGAAACGGCAGCGCAGGTCGCTCACTAGGCGAGGGCATACAAAAGGCCGGGCAAGCAATTGCCCGGCCTTTTTGATTCGGTGCTTGAATTCAGATAGCGCCGCCGAGAATACCGAGGCCAGCGGCAGCGGCGATCGCTCCGACGATGCGCACGAGATTGGGACCGAAGCGCTCGCCAAATTTGGCGACCCCGAGACCCAGGGTGATGCCTGCAAGGTGAAGAATTGCGGTGGCGGCGATGAATCCGGCGCCGTAGGCGTACCCGGCAACATTCATCGGCATCTCCGCGCCATGCGCATGACCGTGGAAGGTGGCAAACAGACCTGCGAGGGCAACGGCAACGGCGACTGGCGGCCTTACCTCAAACGCAACAGCGGCGCCGAGCACGATTACCGATGCTGCGATGCCGACCTCGACGAACGGCATGCCAAGGCCAGCAAAGCCCAGCGCAGCGCCGGCGCTCATCATGCCGATAAAGGCAAGGGGGAGGAGCCATAAGGCACGCCTGCCCATCTGTACGGCGAGGATCCCAACAAGCACCATGGCAAGGATATGGTCGAGCCCGGTTAAAGGATGGGCGAATCCGTGCGTAAATCCGCCTGTATCTCCGAGGCCCACATGGGCATGGGCAAGGGACGGTAATAGGCTGGCGGCAAGGGCAACGGCGATTTTGAAGGTGCGGAGGGCTGGCATGTTCTGTTCCCGTGTTTCAGCGTTCTTGGAAGGAGGCTGAAGCCATTGTTGCCGCAGATGGGCCGCGAGAGAAAGAGGAAATGCTGACAGCGGCATAAAATCAGCGGTCATCGCTGTCGTGATCGCCGGTCTCTCAGATACGGTTTGGGAGATGGAATGGTGGGCGATGAGAGACTCGAACTCCCGACATCTTCGGTGTAAACGAAGCGCTCTACCAACTGAGCTAATCGCCCTACGCAAAGGGTATGGACGGAGCGTTTATGCGTTTAGCGCGATATTGGCAAGAGGGTTGCGACACTTTTATGATTTCCGCGAAGAGTTTTTCACATTCGCATTTTTCCTGTTCGGTTGTGCTTGACACACCCCCGCGAACCCCTTAAACGACCGCTCACGCCGGACGAAATGTTCGGCACGAAAGTGCGCGGGTGTAGCTCAGTTGGTTAGAGTGCCGGCCTGTCACGCCGGAGGTCGCGGGTTCGAGCCCCGTCACTCGCGCCACTTTTCTCTCAAATAAATCAATTAAATAGCTTGCCGCTGGAAGAGCGGCGCTCTCGCGAGTTTCAACTGTTATTTACCCACGAGTTTCAACTTTTTGATCTCATTCTGTTCTAAAGCATTTTTGCTGCGTCCAATCTTGCGTGACTCTTCCGCTGCTTGCCGTCAGGTTGACCGCATATAGGTTTTTTGCAGCGTCTTGTTCTGATCGATGCTGTGGCCCATTTTCGCAGCTATACATGAGCGTAAAAAAACAATCCTCCACTTTGGTAAGACGTCGTATCGGTGACCCGGCAATTGAAAAGTTGGGAGAAGGCAGGAACTGAGCATTCTCGCTTCATTGCCATTTCGGATGATCGTACGAATGAAGGAACAGATCGCGGTAGCAGCCAGTTTACGCCATTTGAATGGCATCAGGCGCAAGCCGGCGAATTTCTGCGGTTAAGCCGTTGCCCGCAGAAGGGGCTTGGAAAGTCGCTAGGCACCCAGTTTCATAAAATCATAAATTGCTCAGAATCACGATCTGGTATAGCTCGTTCTCAAGATTTGTTGTTTTGGGTGATGAATGGTAAGGGTCGGGTATTGGGTGAGGGTGGTTGCAACTGCCGTTTTTGGAGTGTGGCTTTCATCCGTCATCCGACTGAAGTTCACACCTATCGCCGATGGTTTAGATCCCAGTTGGATAGCGGGGGTTTCCGAGGCACAATCAGGTGGGCTGCAGTTCGGCCCTGACATTCGCTTTACCGTCGGCCCATATCTGAACGTACTCTATAAATATTACCAAGGGGACTTTTCAATCGCGGTGTTCGCGGGTTCGGTGATCCTGATTGCATATGGTGTTCTCACTTCGTTCAAGTTGTTCACCAAGGATGCGGTTTACACGACGATTTTTATCCTCGCAGCTCTGATGAGCACCGTTTTCGTAGATTCCATACTCAATATTCTGCCGCTGTTCGCTGTGTACGTGGTAGGAAGAGACGACAAGCCTAACACTTGGTACATTGCAGCATCGGCCACTGCATTTTCGATTATTGCTCTGACAAAGTTTTCCGCCTTACCTGTCATAATATTAGCCTCACTGTTAATCGACTTCATTAGGCTTTCTCGCCGTCAGGCTCCGATCTGCTCAGTTTTATTTCTTGTGGCTTTGGTCCTGGCCATGTTCCTCGCGGGGATGCAAATTGGCAGTCTCCCGGATTACATGGTGTCCAGCCTGGATGTGTCAGCCTCTTACTCTGACTCAATGAGTACGCCGGGCTCTTTCAAAGAGATATCGATTTGGCTTGTCCTCGCCATTTCGGGAGCAACTATTTTCGCCCTGGATCAATTGTTTAGGTTAAAGCCCTTCACGATTGGGAAGTTCATCCAAGTGTCGAGCGCCCCGGTTTTGCTCTTCATTATTTTACTTCTCTCATTGAAGCACGGGTTTGTCAGGCACGATCTGCATTCGCTTATCGCATGGTCAGCCCTGATCTTGAGCATTGGCGGGGCCATTTTTGTGGCCAATTCCAACGTCGGCAAAATTGCCTTGGCAGGTATCGTTCTATGTTCAATCGTGTGGACGCACACCTATGCAAACTTTGACGCTATCGGCGACCGATGGTCGATCCCAAGCATCCCAACCCGCCTATCTGCAGGCTTGTCGGAAGTTGGCGAGATTGGAAGATTTCTGCGGAATCCCGCTCGATGGGCAGACGATCATGCGGAGGCACAGTCATCCGCAAAGGCGCGCATAAAGGCAGCGAAGCCGTTGCCTTTGGTTGAGGGGACGGTCGATGTCATACCCAATATCCAATCTCGCGTGATCGCATCCGGTATGCAATACACGCCCAGGCCGACCATCCAGGAATATGCCACGTACTCGACGGCATTGATCGAGGCAAATCGCGAATTTTTCAAGTCGACGAGAGCACCTCGTACAGTTCTTTTTGGGATCGATCCGATCGATCAACGGCTCCCAGCTTTTACTGAAGGAGCGCTTTGGCCTTTGTTTTTAGAAAAATACGAGCCGACAGAAGAAAAAGACGGGCTCGTGGTTCTAAGGCAACGCGCGCAAGCATTGCCGGAACTTACCGGGGCATTCAGTATGGCAACTGGTCGCATTGGCGAAAAGATAGACCTTCCTAAGGATGACTCCGTTGTTTTCGCGAAAATTGAAATCAGGCATACCCTCATTGGACGAATAATAAGATTATTATTCAAGACCCCTGAGTTGCACATAAAACTGTACTATGCCGATCGTGAACCAGAGGTTTTTCGGTTTATTCCGGGTATAGCGGAAAACGGCTTTATTCTATCGCCAGTTATTAAGTCGGTTGGAGAATTTATTGACATAGCGACAGGGGTTGAAACTCCTATTGGCTCTAACCGACCAGTAAGCTTTGAGATTCTTCGTCCAAATTGGCTTGGCCGATCCTACGTACCTGAATTTAAGGTTCAGTACGCCAAACTCGACACCCATCCTTTGGCTGCCGCGTCAACCGCGAACGCTTTTTTGAAGGCCAGAATCAAGGAAACTGGACAGAAAGTTGTTCGCCCACAGCCCAACTGAAGTAAAAATAGATGTATCGGGTCACAAAGTGCTTAATGTTAAATTTGGCATGCGGGATGGGTCGTGGCAGCAGGGCACCACAACCGGAGTATGTTTTGTGGCAGAAATTTCTGGTTCCACTCCCTTGTTCAAACGGTGTCTCACGCCTCTTACAGAAGAGCAGGATCGGGGCGAGCACGCCGCGAGCATCGAACTGCCCGAAGCCACACAATCAGTGAAGCTGCGTACAGAATGCGTCGCGGCGTGTGACTGGGGATGGTCTTACTGGTCGCTTATCTATGCCCAATAGAGCATCGACAAGATTGGTCACGGCTTCTCGGCGACTACAAGAAATTGCTTTCCAAAGAAACGCCAGAAGAAAGGCATACGCAGATATGCTTTTATAAGCAGGTCGTGCGTAGGCTGCTTGTTTGCCATTGTGAATGGTAGAAAGCGATCTGTCACCGAAACGACCTTATAACCGTTCATTGCGAGGCCCTCCGCCAGGGACACATCGGAGAGAGGCAGATAGTGATCGTAAAAGTCCCAGTACTCTTTGTAAGCGTAGCGAATGTTGGGGCCCATAATGATGAATCGCCCGCCGGGTTTTAGAACCCGCAGAATTTCTTTGAGAACCGCGTCACAAACCTTTTTGTCCGGAAGGTGCTCAAGAAAATTTGACGTAAATGCGCGATCAAGCGAGTCGCTTGGCAAGTGGCCAAGATCATCAGCCATTGATGGCGTGAAGGATACCGTGGGAAGAAGGTGCTCCGCCGCGTCCGGGTTAAGATCAACCGCGTATTTTTCCCGAACGTTGATGTTGTTGATGAACTCGCCATATCCGCAAGCGAGATCCAGGATAGAGCCATCCGCAACTACGAGATCGTTGAAATACGAGCTGCAAAGCGTTTTCCATACCCGGTCCCGTTTCGCGAGGCCAGTTTCTATGAAGCGCTTCTTGTAAATCTCAGTGACGTTGGCTGCAGACTCTAAGGCCATTCCATATCCCCTATTTCATCGACCATAGCCTAATCGATGAAGCATCAGATCACAATGACGGGCAGCCGGAAAGTCGCATCGGCGCCTTCCTCGACAGCGAAGGCGTCAAATTGTTCTAGAAGCGGAAGGCATTTTGTCGTCTATGCCGGCTGCCCAGGAAGGTGCGCTAGGGGGCACCCTCGGGCCGGTCGGGCCCGCGGAGTTGAAAGCCGAGGGATATAGCCAAACGGCTATTCCTACGCCCAAACGGCTGTAGACGAATTGCAGGCTCTTCTTTTTCGCCGTTCGCCTTCACAATAGCGGACAATAAGAACCATGCGCCCGTATGTTTTGTCGGGACCGTGCGTGTAAGCGGAGTGGAGAGACGTCATGGCGGATAATCGGCCCGTAGCGGAAGAAGCGCTCAACCCGAGCGTCAATCAAAGCATGATCCCGGGTTCCGCTTCGGGGCATCTGGCGCTCGTGCCGACATGGCTTCCGCTTGAAGTTCTTCCGAGCAGTTCCGCCGGCAGCGGTGGCGATGGGATCGCCATCGGGCTTATATCGGCCGATCCGCTCGCGATCTTTACGCCTTCCAATGCTGCCATCGCTGGCCCTCATTCCTCGGCCGACGCCAATCAGGGTAACAATGCGCTGATGAATCAGCATGTTACCGAAATGGCTGGCATGGGCGGAGACGGTGGCAGCGGCAATGTCGTTTTGAATGGCGGGGGCGGCGATACCGTGAACCACGCCGGGACCGGCGGTAACGGTATTTTCTACGGCGGCATGGTCAGCTCTGACGTCGGGGTCTTTGCTCCCGTCAATACGGCCGTATCCTGGGGTTCAGGCTCGCATGCGACGGCCCATCAGGACAATAATGCCCTCTTCTTGCAGGGCGCGACCCAGATCGGTGGCATCGGCGGCGATGGCGGCGACCACAATGGTGCCATCACCAATTCGCCTGGGGGCGCTGGAACGGCGCTCACCTATAGCGGCGATCTTTATGCCGGGCACGGTGGCAACGGGTACTTCATCGGCAGCATGATCGATGTGAACGTCGCCATCTTTTCGCCAATCAACATCGCCGTTGGCGCAGCCGGCGGATCGGCCGAAGCTCACCAGACCAACAATGTTGTTTTTGATCAGGGTGCCGTCCAAATCGCCGGCATTGGCGGAGACGGTGGCGGCTTCAATTTAAGTTCAGATACGATCTTCACCGGTTCCGGCATGGGCTCGGGAGGCGGCGGCGGCTCCGGTTATTCGAACGGCAGCATCGTCGATGTCAATGTCGGCTATTTCCATCCTGTCAATATTGCCGTTCCGGCGGGCGGCACCGCGGACGCCCAACAGATCGACCACGTGCTCTATGACCAGCATGCGCTGCAGATGGCTGGCATCGGCGGGCATGGCGGCGAGGGTAACCTGACGGTTGATCACGCCTCACTCGTGGACGACATCATGTCGTTCATGCACGCTTAAAGTGCGCTAGCCCACAAAGCAAACAGGGTTTTTTCTGCAGACGGCGGCCATTGCGCCCGCCGTCTGCAGGTCGTTTGGCTGAACGGCAGGATACATCCATTTGTCCGTTCCCGGACTACATACCACTCTTCGAAGCCACCCCGCCCAAAGGAACATCCCCGAATATCTAGCTAGTTCGCCGGCCCGAACGCGAGCACTCTAATGGGGCGGTTATCTTGCCTGGCGGAGACTGCTGGGTACCGGGCCGTGGGAGAAACACGGACAAAAACTAAAGTAGAGGAGTAAAATTATGCCTATTCCACAATTGTCTGACACCATCCAGCTCAATCATTCCGATGCAGGCGACGCCAATGCCGGCAATGGCGGCGATGGATACAATGAGGGCACGATCAACTTCAGCCCTACAGCCTATTTTGAAGCCTCACAGACTGTCGAAGGCGCACATACCAAATTGTACAACGGCGATGATGTCTGGCAGAAGGCGGATTGGGAAGCTGGTGGCGGCGGGCAGGGCGGTAACGCTTCGGCCCATGATGGCTTCCTGGCAGCGATCACCAATCTCGGTGCTGGCGGTGCAGGCGGCGACGCAACATCGAACGGCAGCCAGTCCAACAATAGCGGCGGCGACGTTGCAGCGGTTTCTGCTGCTACGACCGGCAACCAGCTGAACGAGCTTGCTGCTGATCAGCACGCCACGATCCTTGCTGGCGTCGGCGGCAATGGCGGTAACGGCAACAATGCACTCGGCGGCGATATTTCCGCAGCCGTTGTTCACACGGATCCTGAAACCACAACGACGACGGTCAACAATGCGCTTGATCATTTCGTCAACGTGCTCGGCTCGATCGACCTGCACGATCTGGGATCATAAGCAGACCCCAGGAGGATCGCCGGTATATCCGGCGATCCTGCCTCTCCGAATGGTGTGACCACGCGTCTGCCTTGTCAGTACCCTGCGTATTGAGACCCCGATAATGACAACGAACCTCACACAATCCCAGCGCCAACCGACGCATCTGGTCCTCGCGCTCCGCGCCTGCGCCGGAGCCTTCGGGCTCGTCTTCGTCTATAGTTGCGGCTACAACCTTTTCCTGCTGGCCCCCTCGGTCTACCTCCTGCAAATTTACGATCGCGTGCTGTCGAGCCGTAGTGCCGACACGCTGGTGATGCTGACGTTGATCATTGCGGCGGCCGTGGTCGTGGGTTCGGCGCTCGATATTGTGCGCCGCGCCGCGCTGTCGCGGATCGGCAGCTGGCTCGATCATCGGCTTCGTCCGATGGTACTGACCGCGTCATTCGAATACGCCGCGCGCGCCGATACCGGAACAGCCACAGATTGCTATCGCGATCTTGCCTCGCTGCGCCAGTTTCTCGATTCCCCCGCAAGCGCTCTGCTCTTCGATGTGCCCTGGGCGCCGGTCTTCCTGCTTCTGCTCTTCATGGTGCACCCTTTGCTTGGCGCTATCGGCCTCGTCAGCGCCGTATCGCTGCTGCTGCTTGCGCTGCTGACGGAATTTGCGACACGCGAACCTCTGGCGCATGCGAATTTCGCGCTGGCACGCAGCTATTCCAAATTCGCAACCGCCCTCAAATACATACAGGTCATCCGCTCGATGGGCATGCAAGACGGCGCAGCGCAAATCGTCTATCGCGACGCCGAACTTGCCCGCAAGGCGCAGGACAGCGCCATGCACCGGACCGAAATCATCCTGGCATTTTCGAAATCGATCCGCACGCTGACGCAGATCCTGGTCATGGGTGCTGCTACGTGGCTTGTTCTTGAAGCCAACAGCAGCCCCGGTATCATCTTTGTCGCAAGCCTTCTGCTTGGCCGCGGGCTCGCGCCGGTGGAGGGGGCAATCGGCGCATGGCGGTCATTTGCCTTTGCCCGCAATGCCTTCAACCGGTTGAACAGAATGCTCATCGCCGTCCAGTCTGGCACCGATGCCCGCATCGTGCCGGTACCGGAATCGAGCGGTCTCGTACTCGACAATGTTGGCTACAAGCTGCCGTTCAAGGAAAAAAATCTGCTGGAGGGCGTGAATCTTCGACTAGCGCCTGGCGATTGTGTCGCCTTGATCGGTGCGTCGGGTTCCGGCAAATCCACCCTTGGCCGTATCATGGCAGGCGTCCTGCAGCCGACAAACGGTTGCGCGCTTCTCGGAGGCGTCGATATATCGGCGCTGCGGCTTTGCGGTGGCGCCGGGCATATCGGCTATCTTCCGCAGGATATCGAACTCTTTGGCGGTGCCATCAGAGACGTGATCGGGCGCCTTGACGGTGGCGACGCCAGCAAGGCCATCGAAGCGGCAAAACTTGTCGGGTTGCATGACACCATCATGCGGCTGCCGCAGGGCTACGATACCGACATCGGCGACGGCGGTGCCTTGCTTTTGCGCGCGCAGCGCCAGCAACTTGGATTGGCGCGCGCTGCCTATGGCAATCCCTCATTGGTCGTGCTCGACGATCCGAACTCTAGCCTCGATTTTGACGGTGAGCGCGTATTGTTCAACGCCATCGAGCGGATGAAGGCGCGCCGGATGACTGTCGTCATCATCACCCACCGCATGGGGCTGCTGCCCGTGACCAACAAGATTGCGATCATGCGTAACGGTACGGTCGACGCCTTCGGCGACAGCGATCACATCTACGACACCTATCTCCAGCCGCCGTCACCGGCAGGGACACAAGGATAGAGCCATGGCCCTCGTTCAATCCGAGATTCCGTCACGTATGACCGGAGCACTGAGCGTGATGCGCCGGACCGCTCTAGCCGGCACGAGTCTCAAAAGGCTGCTCAGCTATTCGCCGCAAGGCACGCAGGTCAACACCCTGTTGGCAGCGCCGTCACCCATGTCACGGCTCCGCAGGGTCGCCCTGGTCGGCAACCTCCTGATCGGGGTCTTCATCATCGGCTTCGGCACATGGTCGATTTTCGCACCGCTCAAAAGCGCAGCGATCGCATCTGGGCTGGTCGAGCCGGAGTCGAGCCGCAAGACCATCCAACATCTGGAGGGCGGCATCGTACGCCAGATCCTTGTCAAGAACGGCGATGCAGTAAAGGCGGGGCAGGTACTCTTCCAGCTTGACGACACGAAATCACGTTCAGAGCGCGACAGCCTCCAGGGCCAGCTCTGGGATGCCAAGGCGAGTCACGCTCGCCTACTCGCGGAGCAAAAGAACCTCGACCGTGTCGTGTACCCCATCGATCTTGAAGAAGTTCGCCACAACAACCCATCGGTTGACGGCATCCTCAGCGGTCAACAGCGGATCTTCGAGACGCGCAAACAGGTCCTCCAATCCGAAATTGCGATCACGCAAAAGAAGATGGAGCAGGTGCAGGAGGAAATCACAGGGCTTACGGCGCAAAAGGCCGCGCTAACGGAACGGGTCGAGATCGCCCGACAGGAACTAGAGACGGTCACTCCGCTCGCGATAAAGGGTCTCGAGCGCAAGAGCCGGCTACTCGTTCTTGGCCGGGAAAAAGCCGATCTCGATGGTCAGTTCGGTGAGGTCACCGCGCAGATTTCCCGCGCCTATCAGGTCATCAGCGAAAGCCAGGCATATCTTGTCAAGCTCGAGAGTGATCGCCTCAACGAGGTTTCGCAAGGCATGCGCGACACCGAAACGCAGATTCTGCAGCTGAGCGAACGCCTGCGCGCCATCGACGATCAATTGACGCGGACCTCGATCCGCGCGCCAGAAGACGGCACGATAATGGATTTGCGTGTCCATACGACGGGCGGCGTCATCGGTGAGGGGCAACCCCTTGTCGATCTCGTGCCGCGTGAAGACAAGCTTGTCGTCTCGGCGCGGGTGCGGCCGGAAGACATCAATGTCGTCCATCCGGGCTTGCAGGCACAGGTTCACCTGCTCCCCTACAATCAACGCCGCGTCCCGCTGCTCAAGGGTATCGTCGAATACGTTTCGGCCGACCGTCTTGTCGACAAGCAGACGAGCCAACCCTATTACGCCGCGACCATCCGCGTGACCGACGAACGGCTGGCTAAGATGCGCGATGTGGAGCTCGTTCCGGGCATGCCTGCCCAGGCTCTGATCGAGACCGGCGAAAACAGCGTTGCATTCTATGCGCTGCGTCCCCTCATCGACAGCTTCCACCGCGCGTTCCGCGAAGACTGATATGGGCGTGGGACGGATCAATTCGGGCGGAACACCATGCCGGGTTGTTCCGCCGCATCCGCTTCGCCGGCAGCGGCCATCGAAGGATCGTATCGATGGGTAAGAGAAAGTTCGACGACGATCAAATCACAGGCATTCTGAAAGAACACCAGGCCGGAACGACGGTGGCCGAAGTTTGCCACCGGCACGGTATCAGCGAGCCGACATTCTATCGCTGGCAGTCATTGCAGTTCAAGAATGTCGGGTTCGACGCCAGAAGACTGAAAGCATTGGAAGAAGAAAACCAGAAGCTCAAAAAACTGCTCGCCGAGACCATGCTGGCCGCGGCGACGCTGAGTGAAATGCTTGAGAAGACCTCACGCGGAAATGCCTAGAAGCGATTCTACACAAAGCCTCAGTTGGCCCTGACGTCCTGGTCTGCCATCGCCCTTTGGCCAAGGCGGGCAACGACTTCCGTACGGTTCTGGACCTGCAACTTGCGCATGATGTGCTGCAGATGCATTTTCACCGTGTGGCCCGACAGGTTGAGTTTGCCAGCGATCACCTTGTTGGGGTGTCCACACTGCAATTCTGCGAGCACGTCCGCCTCGCGCGGCGTGAAATCGGCTATCGTCAAATAATCGGTATTGACGCTGATCACCTTGCGCGGCTCGTCTGCAGGCCCGCTGGGCGCAATGATTGCGCGACTGCGCGAAGGTGAGGCGACCAGCGGATGCGGGTAAAACACACCGCCCGCCAATACAAGGCGCATGCCCGCGAGCGCAACATCGAGCGGAATGGATGTCGTGAAATAGCCACGTATGCCCATTTCGAGCGCCTGCGAAGCCACGAACGTATCGTCAGTATTTGATAGAAGTGCGATCGAGGCTTCAGGGAAACGTTCCCTGATTGCGTCGAGATCGTCGTTGAGGCTGGTACTGTCCAGTGTCCGGCCGGCAAGGTCGAGTGCGATAAGCCGCACGTCCATTCCAAGAGCACTATCGAGAGTCTCTATTGAGACCATATCGATAAAGTCCCAGCCAGCGAGCTCGTGTTCGAGAAGTCTGACTATTGTCGTCCTTGCCAGTGTATGTTGCTCTATGACGATTACAGTCGGCGCATTACGCGCCTTACGGCGTTTTGTGTCAGAGTTAATGGACACGTGCAGCCCCCCTTGGATTTTTTGCAATCCATTTGCAACACATATTATTCCCGTTCGTGCGTCATGTCATGATAAAAAGGGGATTAACTCCAATCTGGACATAGGTATGCCTCCATAGGGCTATATCCTTTGGCTGATATCCAATGGTGCGGGGCGCTTTCCCGGTTGTTGCGTCAGTGCCAGTTTCTGTTATTGCGCGCGCCGTGAAGGCTCGCCTGATTGCTGGTTCGCAGGCCGCAATCGTAATAGCCCGAAGCGCATGAGCGTTCCGTCCGCCACATCGCGTTATAACGCGCGCGCCAGTCGCCTTTGGCACTGCTGCAGCCCATAAGCAGGCAAGCTGTAATGAGTGCGGCGATGGCTCTTGCGACTGTCATACATTTCTCCTTGCCCTTGGAATGAGCTTGTCTCGGGTGGCACGGAACGTGGTAACGCGCTGCATACAGCCTATGCAACTTATAATCGTAAAGACAGGCGTTCCGGCTAACAAAGTCTTGGGCTCTCGATGACGCATATGTTATCTTAGATATAAAATCTCTATTCAGGGGTGGGACGTGTCGCCGGCCGTTACCCGAAAACAATGCTGATAGGACCCGTTACCGCTTGCAACTGCGATCGTGTTGCGCGCGACGGAATTTCGCTGTCCGGGCGACACGCGGGCGAGCGCCATGTCGTGAGATGCCTCATGGCGGCATGAGAGGGAAAGGTTAAGGCGTCTCGCGTCCAGCGAGACTAACCGGCACGGGAGGGCCGGCGTATGGGAGTTGAACAACATTTTCTATCGGAAGATGAACGCGGCTTTGCGGGATTCTTTCCCGAGCATGCCAAGCTCGAGCAGATCGCAACCGGTCTTGTCTGGGCCGAGGGGCCGGTGTGGCTGAATGATATCCAGGAACTGCGTTTCTCCGATATTCCCAACAACCGGATGATGACATGGTCAGAAACAAAGGGCGTGCGGGTTTTCAGGCAGCCTTCGCAACGTGCCAATGGCCACACGCTCGACCGCGACGGCGCAATGGTATCCTGCGAGCACGGCGGGCGTTGTGTCAGCCGAACCGGCAAGGATGGCGCGTATGAGGTTCTTGCAACTCACTGGCAGGGCAAGCGACTGAATTCGCCGAACGACGTTGTGGTCAAGTCCGACGGCTCGATATGGTTCACCGACCCGCCCTATGGGATCATTTCGGATTACGAGGGCATACGGGCCGACCGCGAGATCGATGGCAACAATGTCTATCGCATCGATCCTGATACCCGCGCCGTGGAATTGGTGGCCGATGATTTCGACAGGCCCAACGGACTTGCCTTTTCGCCCGACGAGAGCGTCCTTTACATCGCGGATTCAGGCCGGGCCGGCGGATTTGGTTTCGGCTTCGATGATACGCGCCCACATCATGTGCGCGCATTGGATGTCGTCGACGGGTGCAAGCTTGGAAAAAGCCGGGTTGTCGCGGTTATCGACATAGTGCCGGACGGATTGCGTGTCGATACGGAGGGCCTTCTGTGGATATCCGCCGCGGACGGCGTCCATTGCTATACGCCGGCGGGCGAAAGGCTCGGCCGCGTTCTGGTCCCGGAGGTTGTCGCCAACCTGACGTTTGGCGGACCGTCCAAATCACGCCTTTTTATAACGGCGACAAGTTCGGTCTACGCGGTGGAGACCAGGAGACAGGGAGTACAGGCACCGTAATCGGCAGGCAACGACAATAAATCAACGGAGGAGGAGCAGAAATGAGCATGATTCTAAAGAGCATGATGATTTCGACAGCGGTCAGTCTGATGATGAGTGTATCCGCCTATGCTGCAGGCCCCGAGGTCGTAAAAGGCCCAAGCAAGGATGCCGAATGCTTCAAGCCGCAAACGTCCGAGACCAAGTTTTTCCAGTGGCCCAAGAAAGAAGGTCCCTATCGCATAGCCCTTGCCAATGGATTTATCGGCAATACCTGGCGCATCCAGATGATCCAGACCGCCAAAGCCTATGCCGCCTTGCCCGAAGTCAAAGCCAAGTTGAAGGAATTCAAGGTCGTATCGACCGGGGATGATGTCGCCGCACAGATTGCTGCCGTCGATAATTTCATCAATTCCGGCTACGATGCGATTGTTGTCAACGCGCAGAATCCAACCGCCTTCAAACCGGTAATCAAGCGCGCAAATGCCGCCGGCGTCGTGCTCGTCGCATTCGACAACACGCTCGATACGGATGAAGCCGTCAACGTGAATGTCGATCAGAAGGGCCTCGGTGAACTGTGGGGCAATTGGCTGGTCAAGAACGTGCCAGGCAACAAGGGCAAGCTCCTTGAAGTGCGCGGGGTCACCGGTACATCGGTCGACCGTGATCGCCATGAGGGCATTCAGGAAGTCCTGAAGAAGTCCGGCGGTCAATGGGAAACGGTGGAGGTGGTCGGCCGCTGGGATGACGGCACCGCCCAGAAGGTCGTTGCCGATGCCATCGCCGTCCACAAGCATTTCGACGGTGTGTCGGTACAGGGCGGCTCGACAGGTACGGTCCGCGCTATGATTGACGCGAAGCATCCATTCGTGCCGGTCGGCGGCGAAACCGAGAATGGTTTCCGCAAACTATGCGCCGAACATTCGAAGGATGGGCTGAAATGCACCTCCGCCGGGACCGGGCCGGCCCAGGTCGCGGTTGCCATCAAGACGGCGATAGCCGCGCTTGAGGGCGAGGTCGTGCCGCAGTCGATCTCGCTGCCACTGTCGATTGTCGAGGACCCGAACTTCAAGGACGGCGACAGCTACTATGCGAAGGAGAGCGACAACTTCTTCGTCGGCAATTCCTTCCCGACCTGTGGGATCAACTTCTCGGCGCAGGAAATCATGGGCCAGACGAAGGCTGACCAGTAAGCGGCACCAACCGGGGCGCATTCGCGCCCCGGTAAACTCGCGTCTTGGAGGAGGATGACGTGTCGCAACCCGCGCCCATTCTGGAAATGAAGCATGTCTCGAAAAGCTATGGTGGCATAGCGGCCTTGAGCGAGGTGGATTTCGTTGCCTATCCCGGCGAGATTCACGCCATTCTCGGTGAGAACGGCGCAGGGAAATCGACGCTGATAAAGATTGCCGCCGGGGTGACAGACCCGAGTGAAGGCGAACTCTATGTAGAAGGAAAGCGAGTCGATTTCCGCAACCCGACCGAGGCAATGGCGGCGGGCGTGGTTTGCGTCTTTCAGGAATTGTCGCTGCTTCCCGATATGACTGTCGCCGACAATCTTTCAATCGTTTCACCGCCGATGCGGGCGGGTTTGATCGATGCGCGCGCACAGCGCGAACGGGCGCGTGAACTTTTGGCGATGATCGGCTGCGACGATATCCATCCGCTCGAACTCGTGCGCAACCTTCCCTTGTCGCGCCGCCAGATGGTCGAGATTGCCAAGGCTTTGGCAAAACGGCCAAAGCTTTTGATCCTTGACGAAGCGACCTCGGCGCTTACCGCCGCCGACGTGGAACGTGTCTATGCGATCATCCGTAAACTGCGTTCCGAAGGTGTTGGCATACTCTACGTGTCGCACCGGATGCATGAAATTACTGCGCTTGCCGATTGCGCGACGGTTTTCCGTAATGGACGCAAGATCGAGACGTTTGGCATCGGCGAGCGCTCGATGGACGCCATCGTCCAGATGATGATCGGCCGTGAACTCACCCACCACTATCCCGAAAAGCCCGCCGCCGATCTTTCGGCGCCCGTGGCTCTGTCGGTTCGTAACCTTTCCTGGGCGGAGCAATTGAAGGACATCTCTCTCGACGTTCGCAAGGGCGAAATCGTCGGGCTGGGCGGATTGGATGGCCAGGGCCAGCGCTCGCTGCTTTTTGCATTGTTTGGCGTTTTGAAGGGCGTATCCGGAACAGTTGAGGTTCTGGGCAAGCAGCAACGGCTGTCCGGCCCGCGCGCGGCCCTGCGGGCAGGGCTGCCGCTCGCCCTTATCCCTGAAGACAGGAAAACAGAAGGGCTGATGCTGCCGATGAACATTCGCGACAACATCAGCCTTGCTTCGCTGTCGCGGTTCCAAAAAGGGCTTCGCTTTGACCGCAGCGCAGAACATGCGGCGGTCGAGCAGATGATCAGAAGCCTGAAGATCAAGGTCAGCGATCTTGCGGCCGCCGTCAGCACGCTTTCCGGCGGCAACCAGCAAAAGGTCGTGCTGGCGAAATGGCTCATGACCGGGCCGGGGATCATTCTCTTGAACGATCCGACCCGTGGCATTGACGTTGGCACGAAGCAGGAAATCTACAAGCTGCTGCGCGATCTTGCCGATAGCGGCGTCGCAATCCTCTACTACTCCACAGATTATGCCGAGCTTATCGGCTGCTGCGACCGGGTGCTGGTGATGTATGGCGGCAGGATAGCGCGCGAACTTTTCGGTCGCGATCTCAACGAGCGAAATATCATCGAGACAGCGCTGAACGTGAATGGCAAGGAGCAGGCCGCATGAGCAATCTTCGCCATCATATCTCGCACAATGCCGGTCTCCTGGGCGCGATTGCACTCTTCATTTTGATGTTCACCATATACACCTCGAACCATCCGGTGGGTCTGAACGCCGCTGTTGCCGCAACGGCGGCGAACAAGGCGGTGCTACTCGCACTTGTTGCCATGGCCCAGACCCTGCCAGTGTTGACGCGCGGGCTCGATCTTTCTGTCGGGATGATATTCATCCTTGCCAATTGCCTCGCCTCGGCGATCGTGGTCGGCACATTGGGCGAGGGGCTGCTCGGTGCTGTGGCCGTCCTTGCCGTCGGGGCCGCGGCTGGCTTCCTCAATGGTGCCATCGTCGTCTGGGGCAGGCTTCAGCCTATCATCACCACACTCGCCACGGGGGCGATTTTCTACGGCATCGCGCTTTACATCAGGCCGGGCCCCGGCGGAGATGTGCAGTCCGACCTCGCGGATTTTGCGACCGGCCAGCTTTTCGGAGTGATTCCGACCGCATTGGTTATTCTCCTGGCCGTTGTCGTGCTGGTCTGGTTGCCCTATCGCAGCTCGGTTCTCGGCCGCGCGGCCTATGCCGTAGGTTCAAATGAGCAAGCGGCGTATATGTCGGGCGTGCCGGTCCAACGCGCCAAACTGCTCGCCTATACGCTCGCGGGTTTTCTCGCCGCACTTGGCGGCCTGATGCTGACCTTCAACACCTATTCGGGAGAGGCATCCGCGCCGATAGCCGGCTCCTATACGCTGAACTCGATCGCTTCTGTTGTGATCGGCGGAACGTCGCTCTTTGGCGGATGGGGATCCGCCATCGGCTCCATTTTCGGGGCATTCGTGCTGCGCACAATCGAGGACCTGCTTTTCGTCTTCAATCTCGATCCGCTCTGGCAGCCATTGTTTCAGGGCGTCGTGCTTCTTGCTGCCGTCAGCCTCGGCGCCATCCGCGTGCTGCGCATTCGCAACCGGCTGGAGCTTTTCGCATGAACGATCAGAAGCTTCAGGCCGGCACTGTTCCGATCCTCCGGTTTACACTCGACCGCTCCGTCATCATTGCGTTCGGCTGCATCGTCTTGATGCTGCTTGGCGGCGCACTCTATTCGCGCGAGTTTCTTTCTCCGGAGTATCTCCTGCAGCAACTGCAGATCAGCGCGTTTCTTGGCATTATCGCCTCGGGCGCAATGATGGTTATTCTCATCGGTCACATCGATTTGTCGATACCCTGGACCGTCACGCTAGGAGCCATGATGGCGACGGCTGTCGCCGGCTGGTTCGGCGACATCGGCAATGTCGTCGCGATTCCGGTCGGCGTGCTTTGCGGCGCGCTTGTCGGCCTGCTCAACGGACTCGGCGTCGCCTATTTGCGATTGCCGTCGATGATCTTCACGTTGGGCATGAATGCGGTCGTCCAAGGTC
Organism: Phyllobacterium sp. CL33Tsu; assembly: GCF_900113985.1. NCBI lineage: Bacteria > Pseudomonadati > Pseudomonadota > Alphaproteobacteria > Hyphomicrobiales > Phyllobacteriaceae > Phyllobacterium > Phyllobacterium sp. CL33Tsu. Next base: position 68,434 of record NZ_FORJ01000003.1, read on the forward strand.
TCATGGTGCTGCACACCGGCGGCTTCGCACCGCAGGATCATGCAACCGACGCGATGCACTTCATGGCAGTCGGGCGCTTGTTCTTCGGCTTTCCCAACGCGCTTTTCATCTGGATCATCGTCGGCGGGTTCACCACCTATCTTTTAACCCGAACCGCCTTCGGGCGTCGGGTCTATGCGGTCGGCAATCGCGAATCGGCGGCATATCTTTCAGGCGTGAACACCAATGGCGTCATCATCTGGTGTTTCGTGCTCTCCGGTGCCGCGGCGGCTTTTGCAGGTGTTTTATTGGCCGGCTATTCGACCAAGGCCTACCAGGCGATGGGAGACCCCTATCTTCTGCCGGCCATTGCGGCCGTTGTGCTTGGCGGAACAAATATCCTTGGCGGCAAGGGCAATTATCTCGGCACGATCGCCGGCGTTATCCTGATAACGCTGCTGCAATCGATCCTGGCTGTGATGCAAATGCCGGAGGCAGGGCGCCAGATCATCTACGGCGTCGTCATTCTTGTCATGTTGCTCGGTTACGGACGCGGCGAGATCGACCGGAAATAGTCAATGAAATAATATTACTAGCGGTTGTATTCCTCGACGAGGCTTTCGACCTTCGCCTCCCCATCGGCGAGAAGCTTGATGCAGTCACCGCGCTCTACCCGGGTCGCGGGTTTGATGGTGCCGTTCTTCAGACCGCTATCGAGATCTGCAACGTCCTGCATACTGTAGGTTGTGTTTGATTCCAGCCGTTCGATCCAGCGCCGGGTCGAGTCGCGCTTCGATCTGTACAGCGGATCGCCACATGCATAGGACAATCTGAGCAGGTCGAACTGGGCCTGCATGACGGCATCACCCTTGTCTACCTTTCCAGCAGTGAGGGCCAAGCCCAGCAGTATCGTTATCAGCATGCGCAAGTCCCCCGAGTCACGCGTTTTCACAAAACGCTAACCTAGGGGTAAAAGCCGAACAACCTAATCGGATGGGTGATGCGCAACTACATCCAAAGGACTAGATGGGGATGTGTGCTCATGAGTGAGGCCCAGATTGCCACACAGCGTTTGGTGCCATGGACGATACTGGGCCTCGATCGGGATATCTGAAACGGGTTCAAATAACGCTCCCGACACTACAATAACGCGGAAACCAGACATTGGTTGCGCACTTAGAGCTATTTTGAGAAAAATGAGGCTCGACGATGCGCCACTCACGTCGATGGCAATCGTCGAGCCTCCATGGGCCGGGGGAGGGCTTACACCCACCCTGATACTTTCGATTTAGGCTGTCAAATCACATTCCGGTACAAATCACCGGAAATTGTCACTTCCGACCGTGACCGTGGCTCCACCGCTTGACCAGATAAACCAGTGTTCCGGTCCAGGCTACTGCCGTAAGCATCGCCAGGATGAGAGCAAAGTGACTGTTCATTGCTGCATAAGTCCTTCTTCAATGGAGCCGGCCGAATATCAGCAAACGTTCCTGGAGCCAACCCCTTTGTGAACGCGGTCTTTCCGACTCACAAAATTGTCATGCCATGCAATCCACTAATCAAACGCATTTCAACTACTTTGGTTCAATACGAACCGAATTCTACTGTAAGTAGATCTTAAATGGTCCCGGGGAGCCTCCGGAACCATTCCTATTGCCCCGCATTCTTGTGTTATGCGTGATCAATCCTTTGAACATGTAATGATCAAATCACCGCGCTCCGGCACGATTATGAACGTGTCTTCGGTTAAGCAGGCTGCGGACCTGTTGAAGCATTGCTGGACGAAACAATGCGGCCCTCTCTACGAAGAAGCAAAAGCCGTATGTGCCAAGGCTTTGGATGGTGAAGCAACCGCCAGAGCGGCTCGTTTCGCATTCGTTGAAGCAGCCAAGGAAGTCGATGCGTTCGTCGAGGAAAAGACCGAAGCGTCAGCCGCCCACCGTCCAGCCAACGACAAGGTGAACGCCGCAGCCTTTTCGGTTGAGGACGAGGCGGCCCAGCCTGACCATCACGATCGGGCAAGGTGATTGATTCAACCGGACGGCGAGGCGGACACCCTCTTCGCCGGCTTTCGCACGCTTAACTCGCAGTTCCAGCGGAAATGCATCGCTGCATTGCACAATCGTCATTTGTTTAACGTGCTACGCTATGCAGGATCGGTACTTTCTCAAGACTCGCGGTCCTTCCCATGCCTTTGCCGATTCTCGCCTTAGCTATCGCCTCGTTCTGTATTGGAACGACCGAATTCGTGATCATGGGCCTGTTGCCTGAGGTTGCTGCTGATCTCGGCGTTTCCATTCCGCATGCAGGCCTGCTGGTGACAGGCTATGCTCTCGGCGTCGTCGTCGGTGCACCCATCATTGCCATCGCCACGGCTTCGCTGCCGCGCAAGCCCGTACTCGTCGGACTTGCCATGCTGTTCGTCATTGGCAATTTCCTTTGTGCCATCGCACCGAACTACTGGATGCTGATGGTCGCGCGCGTCTTTACCGCCTTCGGTCATGGCGCATTTTTTGGTATCGGTTCGGTCGTTGCGGCAAATCTCGTTCCCCGGCACAAGCGCGCGAGCGCGATTGCGCTGCTCTTTGCCGGCCTGACGCTTGCCAACATTCTCGGTGTACCGTTGGGGACTGCACTTGGCGAAGCCTATGGCTGGCGTTCCACCTTCTTTGCAGTTGTCGCGATCGGCATCGCCGCCGTCATTGCCATCGCCTTCCTCGTTCCCGCAGCGAAGGATACGGACAAGGGCACGGGCATCCTCAGCGAAATCAGGGTGCTCGGCAAGTTGCAGGTATGGCTTGCCATGCTGATATCGGCGCTTGCCTCGGGCAGCCTGTTTGCGGTCTTCACCTATATCAAGCCAATTCTGACCGACGTCTCTGGCCTTCCGGCCTCGTCGGTCACCTGGGTGCTGCTGCTCTTCGGTGCGGGAATTACGCTCGGCAATATCCTGGGCGGCAGGCTCGCCGACTGGAAGCTGATGCCGACGGTGATTGGCTCCCTGCTTGCACTTGTCTTTGTCTATATTGTCTTTGCCGGGATCAGCACATACCAGTTTGCCGCGATCGCCGGCGTCTTCCTCTGGGGCCTGATCTTTTTCATCGCCATTCCGCCCCTGCAGATGCGCGTGGTGGAAACGGCTGGGGACGCGCCTAATCTTGCGGCGACGCTCAACCAGAGCGCGTTCAATGTAGGCAATGCGGCGGGAGCGTGGATTGGCGGCGTCGCGCTGACATTCGGGGTCTCCTATCAGAATTTGCCTTATGTGGCTTCGCTATTGGCCGCGACCGGACTTGCGGTGGCAACCTGGTCGATGCTGCTCGACAGGAAGCAGTACCGCGAAAAGGCCCCCAGCGAAGAACGGCAGGGCCTCGGTCTCGAGCCTTTGGCAGGTGTTTGAACCAACGCTGCTGTAGCCTGTTCGGTGCTGAGGCACGGGCGCTTGCGCCTTGTTGGCGTGCGCTTCAGGGATCGCGGCGTTTAAGGGGTTAAATCGTTTATAGGACCGAATGTCGCAGTCAGATATCTCTCGTCCCGCAGGCCCGAAAGCGCGGTCCACATTAATATCATTCTAAAGAGGCATTCACGGCCTATTTGGCGCGAAAACAAGGCAAAACATGCAGAAATTGACGATTTTGGAGCAAGAGGACACCGCGGAAGCTGGAACTTGCGAACAGATTTGCGGCCATCGTCGCACTTGCGCGCATGGCGCTAACGCGCTAACCCTCGCCGCATCGCACCATCTTCCGGGATAGTGTGATCTGTCGCGTATAAGTGGCAGTCATGTGCATAACATGGCATTCTTGTCAGCCTGAGTTCACAAGGCGGAAAAAGACGGATCATGAACGAGCTATTAAGTTCCTACCTGCCCATCGTTATCTTTATCGGGGTAGCGCTGGTAATCGGTCTGGCACTGTTGGTTGCGCCTTTTCTGGTCGCATACAGTGCGCCGGATCCGGAAAAACTGTCGGCCTACGAGTGCGGTTTCAACGCGTTCGACGACGCCCGCATGAAGTTCGATGTGCGGTTCTATCTCGTTTCGATCCTGTTCATCATCTTCGATCTGGAAGTGGCCTTCCTGTTCCCGTGGGCGATATCCTTCGGCAAGATTGGCTGGTTCGGCTTCTGGTCCATGATGGTGTTTCTCGCCGTTCTGACGATCGGCTTTATCTATGAGTGGAAGAAGGGAGCGCTGGAATGGGATTGACCGACGGCACCACCACCCTCGTTGCACCAAAACCCAAGGGCATCCTCGATCCCAACACCGGCAAGCCGATAGGTTCGGATGATGCATTCTTCGGCGAAATCAACAATGAACTTGCCGACAAGGGCTTCCTCGTCACTTCGGCTGACGCGCTGGTAACCTGGGCGCGCACCGGATCGTTGATGTGGATGACGTTCGGCCTGGCGTGCTGCGCCGTCGAGATGATGCACACGTCGATGCCGCGGTACGACGGCGAGCGTTTCGGCTTTGCGCCGCGTGCTTCCCCGCGCCAGTCGGATGTCATGATCGTTGCGGGCACGCTTACCAACAAGATGGCGCCGGCGCTGCGCAAGGTCTACGACCAGATGCCTGAGCCGCGCTATGTCATCTCGATGGGCTCCTGCGCCAATGGCGGCGGCTATTATCACTACTCTTATTCCGTGGTGCGCGGCTGCGACCGTGTCGTTCCTGTCGATATCTATGTGCCCGGCTGTCCGCCCACCGCGGAAGCGCTTCTTTACGGCGTTTTGCTCCTGCAAAAGAAGATCCGCCGCACCGGCACGATCGAGCGATAGGAGAGGGCGATGTTCGAAGAAGCCTTGGGTGAACTCTCCCGCCATCTCGGCGAACAGCCGTCACTGGGAATAAAGTCCGCCGAACTCGTCTATGGCGAGCTGACGATCGAGGTTGGCGGCGACAAGCTGATCGATACACTGACGTTCCTGCGTGACGACGTACAATGCCAGTTCATTTCGCTGATCGACATCAGCGGTGTGGATTATCCGTCACGCGAGCACCGCTTTGACGTCGTCTATCACCTCTTGTCCCCGCGACAGAATCTGCGCATCCGCGTCAAGGTCGCAACCGACGAGGATACCCCGGTTCCCTCAGCGACAGCGGTCTATCCCGGTGCCGATTGGTACGAGCGCGAAACCTACGATCTTTACGGCGTGCTCTTTTCGGGTCATCCGGATCTGCGCCGCATCCTCACCGACTACGGCTTCGAGGGGCATCCGCTGCGCAAGGATTTCCCGCTGACGGGATTTGTCGAAGTTCGCTACGACGATGAGATCAAGCGGGTCGTTTACGAGCCTGTCGAACTTCGCCAGGAATTTCGCAATTTCGACTTCCAGTCGCCATGGGAAGGCACGGATTACGTGCTGCCGGGCGATGAGAAGGCGAAGACAAATTGAGCGTGTTGATGAGACTGTGTCTCCCATCTCGCGGAGCAAGCCATGACTGAACATAGCGTCCGTAACTTTAACATCAACTTCGGCCCGCAACATCCTGCGGCGCATGGCGTTTTGCGCCTCGTGCTCGAGCTTGACGGTGAGGTGGTCGAGCGCGTCGATCCGCACATCGGTCTCCTGCATCGCGGCACCGAAAAGTTAATGGAAGCCAAGACTTACCTGCAGGCCGTGCCCTATCTCGATCGGCTCGACTACGTGGCTCCGATGAATCAGGAGCATGCCTATGCGCTTGCCGTCGAGCGCCTGCTTGAGATCGAGGTGCCGAGGCGCGGTCAGCTTATCCGTGTGCTTTTTTCCGAGATAGGGCGCATTCTATCCCACCTTTTGAACGTGACGACGCAGGCCATGGACGTTGGCGCGCTGACGCCGCCGCTCTGGGGTTTTGAAGAGCGCGAAAAGCTGATGGTGTTCTACGAGCGGGCGTGCGGCGCGCGCATGCACGCCGCCTATTTCCGGCCAGGTGGTGTTCATCAGGACATCCCGGATAAACTCGTCGAAGACATCGGCAAATGGTGCGATCCGTTCCTTCAGACAGTAAAGAACCTCGACGATCTGATCACGCCAAACCGCATTTTCAAGCAGCGCAATGTCGATATCGGCGTCGTTACGCTTGAGGATGCGTGGGCATGGGGTTTCTCCGGTGTCATGGTCCGCGGTTCGGGCGCCGCCTGGGATCTGCGCAAGTCGCAGCCCTATGAATGTTACGCCGAGATGGAGTTCGATATTCCCATCGGCAAGAATGGCGATTGCTATGATCGTTATCTAATCCGCATGGAGGAGATGCGCCAGTCTGTGCGGATCATGCGCCAGTGCGTCGACCTTTTGCTTGGCAAGGAGCGTGTTGGTCCGGTATCGAACACCTCGGCTAAGATCGTACCGCCGAAGCGCGGCGAGATGAAGCGTTCGATGGAAGCGCTGATCCATCACTTCAAGCTTTACACGGAAGGCTATCACGTCCCCGCCGGGGAGGTTTATGCAGCCGTGGAAGCGCCCAAGGGCGAGTTCGGCGTTTTCCTCGTCTCGGACGGGTCCAACAAGCCGTACCGCGTGAAATTGCGCGCACCAGGCTTTGCCCATCTCCAGGCCATGGACTTCATGTGTCGTGGCCACATGCTCGCCGACGTATCGGCGGTGCTCGGCTCGCTCGATATCGTATTTGGTGAGGTTGATCGTTAATGTCCGTCCGTCGTCTTGCAGAAGATAATATCCAGCCAGCGGCATTCGCGTTCAATCGCGAAAACAGTGCCTGGGCCGAGAAAGCGATTGCCAAATATCCGAAGGGGCGTGAGCAGTCGGCTGTTATCCCCTTGCTGATGCGCGCGCAGGAGCAGGATGGCTGGGTCACGAAGGCAGCGATCGAACATGTCGCCGGCATGCTCGACATGCCGCTGATCCGTGTGCTCGAAGTCGCCACCTTCTATACGCAGTTCCAGTTGAAGCCGGTCGGAACGCGGGCGCACATTCAGGTATGCGGCACGACGCCGTGCATGTTGCGGGGAGCGGACGAGCTTAAACGCGTCTGCCAGCACAAGATTCACCACGAACAGTTCCACACCAACGAAGCCGGCACGCTGTCGTGGGAAGAGGTCGAGTGCCTTGGCGCGTGCGTCAATGCTCCGATGGTCATGGTGTTCAAGGACACCTATGAGGATCTGACCCCGGAACGCCTCGAGGAAATCATCGATGCCTTCGAGGCTGGAAACGGCGCCTCGGTCCCTGTAGGACCGCAGATTGACCGCATCTTCTCGGCACCGGAGGGCGGCCTCACATCGCTGACCGATGGAAATGGTGCCGCCACGCCGAAGAGCGCACCACAGGCTGCGCCGGATAGCGCATCCATCCCGCCTTCGAACGCGGCAAAGCCCGTTACGCACGACGAAACGACCAATGCCGCGATCAAGTCGCCATCAAGGGTGAAGGCGACGAAAGCGGCCGAGGATGCGACGTCGAAGCCGGCAGCAAAGCCTGTTGCTGCACGCACCATCAAGAATCCTCCGATCGCGGAAGGTTCGCTCGGTGAGAAGCCTGACGTCCAGGGCGTAGATATCGCCGCAAAGCCTGTTTCGCTGGAAGACAAGAGCCGGCCGGCTGCAATCGAAAGACCGGCCGTCATTGACGATCTGAAGCTGATTGCAGGCGTTGGACCGAAGATTGAAGATATCTTGCATGAGCTTGGCATTTTCACCTTCGCCCAGGTTGCTGCCTGGAAGAAGGCCGAGCGGGAGTGGGTCGACAACTACCTGAATTTCAATGGCCGCATCGAGCGCGACGAATGGGTCAAGCAAGCCAAGGCTTTGGCCAAGGGCGGCGAAGCGGAATACATCAAGGTTTTCGGCAAGAAGCCGAGATGATCAATTTGGCGGCTGCCTTGAGCGCCCGCCTGGAATGGACGAAGAGAGTAGGACAGGTGCGAAATGCTCGCTGACAAAGACCGCATCTTCACCAATATTTACGGCCACAAGGACAAGTCCTTGAAGGGCGCGATGAGCCGTGGCAATTGGGACGGCACCAAGCAGATCCTCGAAAAGGGTCGCGACTGGATCATCAACGAAATGAAGGCATCCGGCCTTCGTGGTCGTGGTGGCGCGGGCTTTCCGACAGGGTTGAAATGGTCGTTCATGCCCAAGGAAAGCGACGGACGTCCGCATTACCTCGTCGTTAATGCCGACGAGTCCGAGCCCGGTACCTGCAAGGACCGCGATATCATGCGGCACGATCCGCATACGCTGATCGAAGGCTGCCTGATTGCCGGTTTCGCCATGGGTGCCAACACCTGCTACATCTATGTGCGCGGCGAATATATCCGCGAGCGCGAGGCGCTGCAGGCGGCAATCGATGAATGCTACGACGCCGGTCTTCTTGGCAAGAACAACAAGAATGGCTGGGACTACGATATCTTCGTCCATCATGGCGCTGGCGCCTATATTTGCGGCGAGGAAACAGCGCTTCTCGAGAGCCTCGAAGGCAAGAAGGGCCAGCCGCGGCTGAAACCGCCATTCCCGGCGAATATGGGCCTTTATGGCTGCCCGACCACCGTCAACAATGTCGAATCGATCGCTGTTGCGCCGACGATCCTGCGTCGCGGCGCGGCGTGGTTCTCCGGTATCGGCCGGCCGAACAATGTCGGCACCAAGCTCTTCATGCTTTCCGGTCACGTGAACAAGCCATGCACCGTCGAAGAAGCCATGGGCATTACCTTCCGCGAGCTCGTCGACAAGCATGGCGGTGGTATCCGTGGCGGCTGGGACAATCTTCTGGCGGTCATTCCCGGCGGTGCTTCCTGCCCGGTGGTTCCGGCAGCGGACATTATCGATTGCCCGATGGACTTCGACGGGCTGCGTGCAGTCAAGTCGTCGTTCGGCACCGCAGCCGCGATCGTCATGGACAGGTCCACCGACATTGTTCGCGCCATCGCCCGTATTTCCTACTTCTTCAAGCACGAAAGCTGCGGCCAGTGCACGCCTTGCCGCGAAGGCACAGGCTGGATGTGGCGGGTGATGGAGCGCATGGTTACCGGCAACGCGCAGAAGCGCGAGATCGAGATGCTGCTCGACGTCACCAAGCAGATCGAGGGTCATACGATCTGTGCGCTTGGCGATGCCGCGGCATGGCCGGTTCAGGGCCTCATCCGCAGTTTCCGCCCTGAAATTGAGCGCCGCATCGACGAGTTTTCCCGCAATGCCTCGCCGAGCCCTGTGCTCGAAGCGGCGGAATAGGTGGAAAAGCCGATGGCAGACAACGCAAAACATCGCATCGACACATGGACAGCCTTGATGCCGAACCACACGGTTGCGGCAGTTAACCTGTTGACGCCGTCGCTGGGCGCGGCCGCCGCCGCATCCGCAATCGGTCTTGGCATTGCCAGCCAGATGTGGGGTTTCTGGGCCGGTGCTTTTGCCGGGGCGTTTGATCTGAACTCGAAGACGGCGGAAGCCGGTGCTCCGCGCGTTGCAGCGGACGTCGATGATCTCAAGATGATCATTCGCGGCAAGACTGCCACGGCACCCGCGAAGCGGCTTCAGGCACCCGTAGAGCCGCAGGTTGTTCCAGTTGAAACGGCAATTGCCGTAACATTGGCTCCGGCCGTGACGACTGAGGCCGACGATCTGAAGCGGATCGCGGGCATAGGGCCGAAGCTTGAGCAGGTCTTGAACGGCATGGGAATAAGCACCTATGCGCAGATCGCCGGATGGACGGCGGACGAGATCGCGAAGGTCGATGACGAACTCAAGTTCGGGGGGCGCATTGTGCGCGACGATTGGGTTGGCCAGGCAAATCGATTGATGGGGAAACCCTGAACAAGGTGCGCGCCGGTTGTTACCCGGCACGTTGAGAATTAAGGGCATTTCGGCAACTGCGGAAATGCCGGACTGGAATGCGGTATGTTCCGCGAGGTTGGACGGACGATGGCAAAGATCAAAGTCGACGGTAAGGAAATAGAGGTACCGGATCACTATACGCTTCTGCAGGCTGCGGAAACGGCGGGTGCCGAGGTTCCGCGCTTCTGCTTCCACGAGCGTTTGTCGATTGCCGGCAATTGCCGCATGTGCCTGATCGAAGTGAAGGGCGGACCGCCGAAGCCGGCAGCCTCCTGCGCCATGGGCGTGCGCGATCTGCGCCCCGGTCCGAATGGCGAGACCCCGGAAATCTTCACCAATACCCCGATGGTCAAGAAGGCCCGCGAAGGCGTGATGGAATTCCTGCTCATCAATCATCCGCTCGATTGCCCGATCTGCGATCAGGGTGGCGAATGCGATCTGCAGGACCAGGCTATGGCCTTTGGCGTTGATTCCTCGCGTTATCGCGAGAACAAGCGCGCCGTCGAGGACAAATATATCGGTCCTCTCGTCAAGACGATCATGACGCGCTGCATCCATTGCACCCGCTGCGTCCGCTTTACGACGGAAGTTGCAGGCATTTCCGAACTCGGCCTGATCGGCCGCGGTGAAGATGCCGAGATCACCACCTATCTCGAACGGGCGATGACCTCCGAACTCCAGGGCAACGTCATCGATCTTTGCCCGGTCGGTGCGCTGACCTCGAAGCCCTATGCCTTCCAGGCTCGTCCCTGGGAGTTGAACAAAACGGAATCCATCGATGTGATGGATGCAGTCGGCTCGGCGATCCGCGTCGATACCCGTGGCCGCGAGGTGATGCGCATCCTGCCGCGCGTCAACGAGCAGGTGAACGAGGAATGGATTTCCGACAAGACGCGCTTCATCTGGGACGGCCTGCGCACGCAGCGCCTCGACCGTCCCTATATCCGCAAGGACGGGCGTCTCGTTGCCGCCACCTGGCCGGAGGCCTTCGACGCGATCAGGGCCGCCGTTGCCAAAACTGACGGTAGCAAGATCGGCGCCATTGCCGGCGATCTCGCCAGTGTCGAGGAGATGTATGCACTTAAGGCGCTGATGGCGTCGCTTGGCTCGGCCAATTTCGACGCACGTCAGGACGGCTCGGCGCTTGCTACGGCGGGCGGCCGCGCTTCATACATTTTCAATCCGACGATCGACGGGATCGAGCAGGCTGATGCGATCCTCATCATCGGATCAAATCCGCGTTTCGAGGCATCGCTGCTCAACGCTCGTATCCGCAAGCGTTGGCGTGCCGCTGGAACGCCGATCGGCCTGATCGGTGAACAGGCCGACCTGCGCTATAAGTACGAATACCTTGGCGCCGGCGCCGAGACGCTTGCCGATCTTGCGGCTGGATCGATGAATTTCCTGTCGGTTCTGAAGACAGCCAAGAACCCGATGATCATCGTCGGGCAGGGTGCTCTGTCGCGCGCGGACGGCCAGTCGGTATTGGGACTTGCGGCAAAGATCGCCGCGGAAGCTGGCGCCCTACGGGACGACTGGAACGGATTTGGCGTGGTGCATACCGCTGCGAGCCGTGTCGGCGCGCTCGACATCGGCTTCGTGCCGGGTGAGGGCGGCAAGACGGTAGCCGAGATGCAGGGCACCATGGATGTTCTGTTCCTGCTCGGCGCCGACGAACTCGACTGGTCCGGCAAGGACAATGCATTCACGGTGTACATCGGCACGCATGGTGATCAGGGCGCGCACAATGCCGACGTGATTCTGCCCGGCGCGACCTATACGGAAAAGTCGGGCACCTATGTGAACACCGAAGGCCGCGTGCAAATGACGAACCGCGCCGGCTTTGCGCCTGGCAATGCCAAGGAAGACTGGGCAATCCTGCGCGCTCTATCCGACACACTCGGCAAGAAATTGCAGTTCGACTCGCTCGCGGCCTTGCGCTCCTGCCTCTATGCGGAGTATCCGCATCTCGCTTCGGTCGACTCGATCGAAGCCGGCAATCCTGCCGATGTCGAGAAGCTGGCGAGTGCAATCGGCGCAGTCGAGAAGACGGCCTTCATCTCGCCGGTCAAGGATTTCTACTTGACCAACCCGATCGCACGCGCCTCTGCCGTCATGGCCGAGTGCTCGGCGCTCGCCAAGGGCGGCTTCAAGCAGGCGGCCGAGTAGGCGGGAAAGAGACTGATATGGAAGAGATTTTCGCAACCTACATCCTGCCGCTGCTGATCATCCTCGGCAAATCACTGCTGTTGCTGGTGGTGATGCTGCTGATCATCGCCTATCTGCTTCTGGCGGATCGCAAGGTCTGGGCGGCCGTGCAGTTGCGGCGCGGCCCCAACGTCGTCGGACCGTTTGGTTTGCTGCAGTCCTTCGCCGACCTTTTGAAGTTCGTCGTCAAGGAACCGATCATCCCCTCCGGCGCCAACAAGGGCATTTTCCTGCTGGCGCCGCTCGTATCGTCCGTCCTTGCCATGGCGGCCTGGGCTGTCATTCCGGTCAATGAGGGCTGGGCGGTCGCCAACGTCAATGTCGGCATCCTTTACGTCCTCGCCATTTCGTCGCTCGAAGTCTACGGCGTCATCATGGCGGGCTGGGCGTCCAATTCGAAATATCCGTTTCTCGGCGCGCTGCGCTCGGCCGCGCAGATGGTCTCCTACGAAGTGTCGATCGGCTTTGTGATCGTCACCGTCCTCCTTTGCGTGGGTTCGCTCAACCTGACCGACATTGTCATGTCGCAGACGACCGGCCTCGGTACGATGATCGGTCTGCCGAATACGTTCCTCGACTGGCATTGGCTCGGCCTGTTCCCGATGTTCATCATCTTCTTCATTTCGGCACTGGCGGAGACCAACCGTCCGCCATTCGATCTGGTCGAAGCTGAATCGGAACTCGTCGCCGGCCACATGATCGAATATTCGTCCACGGCGTTCCTGCTGTTCTTCCTCGGTGAATATGTCGCCATCACCCTGATGTGCGCGCTGACGACGATCCTCTTCCTTGGCGGCTGGCTGCCACCCGTCGATGTGTGGTTCCTGAACTGGGTGCCCGGGGTCATCTGGTTCCTGCTCAAGCTGTTCCTTTGCTTTTTCATGTTCGCCATGGTGAAGGCTTTCGTTCCGCGCTACCGCTATGACCAGTTGATGCGCCTTGGCTGGAAGGTATTCCTGCCGATCTCGATCTTCATGGTCGTCGCCACCGCGGCCTTCCTCAAAATTACCGGCCTGACGCCTTAAGGAGAACGAGCATGGCACAACTGGCACAAGCTGCTAAATCGCTCCTGCTTCTGGAATTCGTCGGGGCATTCTTCCTGTCGATGCGGCAGTTTTTTGCGCCCAAGGCGACGCTAAACTATCCGTACGAAAAGGGACCGGTTAGCCCGCGCTTTCGTGGTGAACATGCGCTGCGCCGTTATCCTAACGGCGAAGAACGCTGCATTGCCTGCAAGCTGTGCGAGGCGATCTGCCCGGCACAGGCAATCACGATCGAGGCTGGTCCGCGCCGCAACGACGGCACGCGTCGCACGGTTCGTTATGATATCGACATGGTGAAGTGCATCTATTGCGGCTTCTGCCAGGAAGCATGCCCTGTCGACGCGATCGTCGAGGGGCCGAATTTCGAGTTCGCCACGGAAACACGCGAAGAACTCTACTACGACAAGGAACGTCTGCTTGCCAACGGCGATCGTTGGGAGCGGGAACTGGCGCGCAACATCGCGATGGATGCGCCCTATCGCTGAATATGAACTGCGCTCATGTGTCTTGGCCGTTGATCTTCAACCGGCGGGGAACATGCGCTAAGAGGCTTGAAAAATTGAAAGATCATTTGGCCGCAACGGCAAACGATCCGTTTGAATTGGCAGTTTTATCTGCCGGGTTTAATGGCAGGACGACCTGCCGGAATGGAAATCGGGGGAACCCATGCTGACAGGTATCGCGGCGGCGTTTTTCTATCTCTTCGCCTTCATCACTGTAGCCAGTGGTTTCATGGTTATTGCGGCGCGCAATCCCGTGCATTCCGTGCTGTTCCTGATCCTCGCCTTCTTCAACGCGGCCGGTCTCTTCCTGCTGACCGGCGCCGAATTCCTGGCGATGATCCTTCTCGTCGTTTATGTCGGCGCTGTGGCGGTGCTGTTCCTTTTCGTCGTCATGATGCTGGATGTGGACTTTGCCGAACTGAAGAGCGGAGCGCTGCAATATGCGCCGATCGGCGCACTGGTCGGGCTCATCCTGGCCGCTGAGCTGATCATCGTTCTTGGCGGTTCGATTTTCGCGCCGACCCTGACCGCATCGCCGGTCCAGCCGACGCCCGATCTTGCGACCCGCACCAACACTGCAGCGCTCGGCGACATTCTTTATACGGACTACATCTATTTCTTCCAGATCGCCGGGCTGGTGCTTCTGGTTGCGATGATCGGCGCCATTGTTCTGACGCTGCGGCACAAGCCGAACATCAAGCGCCAGAACATCGCGCAGCAGGTGGCTCGCACGCCTGCAACGGCCATCGAGGTCAAGCAGGTCGAAACCGGCAAGGGTATCTGACAGGAGCGTCATGATGGAAATTGGTATCGCACATTATCTGACTGTCTCTGCCCTGCTGTTTACGCTCGGGATCTTCGGCATCTTCCTCAACAAGAAGAACATCATCGTCATCCTGATGTCGGTCGAATTGATCCTGCTTGCGGTCAATCTGAATTTCGTGGCGTTTTCCGCCGCTCTGCACGATCTGGTCGGCCAGGTCTTTGCGCTGTTTGTCCTGACCGTCGCCGCCGCCGAGGCAGCCATCGGTCTTGCTATTCTCGTCGTGTTCTACCGCAATCGTGGATCGATTGACGTAGAAGACGTCAACATGATGAAAGGTTGACGGGGGCATGCTGTATCTGGCGATTGTCTTCCTTCCGCTGCTCGGCTTCCTGATCGCCGGGCTTTTCGGCTCCGCTATCGGCGCGAAGGCGAGTGAGTATGTCACGACCGGCTTTCTGATCGTCTGCGCCATCCTTTCGTGGATCGCATTCGGCTCGGTCGCCCTTGGGCATACCGAGGCGTTCAAGATTCCTGTGGCGCATTGGGTCGAGTCCGGCTCGCTGAGCTTCGACTGGTCGCTGCGCATCGACACGCTGACGGCGGTCATGCTCGTCGTCGTCAATACGGTCTCGGCGCTGGTTCATACCTATTCGATCGGCTACATGCATCATGACCCCGATCGCCCGCGCTTCTTCGCCTATCTCTCGCTCTTCACCTTTGCCATGCTGATGTTGGTGACAGGCGACAATCTCGTTCAGATGTTCTTCGGTTGGGAAGGCGTCGGTCTTGCCTCGTACCTGCTGATCGGGTTCTGGTATAAGAAGCCATCCGCCAACGCTGCGGCCATGAAGGCCTTCATCGTCAACCGCGTAGGCGACTTCGGTTTCCTTCTCGGTATCTTCTCGTTGTTCGTTCTGTTCGATACCGTCCAGTTCGACACGCTGTTCGCATCTGCCGCGCAATATCTGCCGGCAGAAGGCGCCGCAACTGACGGTAGCCAGATCGTTCTCAACTTCCTCGGCTATACGCTTGATAAGCAAGGCGCAATCACGATTGCCGCGCTCCTGCTCTTCATGGGTGCAATGGGCAAGTCGGCGCAGTTCCTGTTGCACACCTGGTTGCCGGACGCCATGGAAGGCCCGACCCCGGTTTCAGCGCTCATCCATGCCGCAACGATGGTCACCGCCGGCGTTTTTATGGTCGCGCGCCTGTCGCCAATCTTTGAACTTTCGCACACGGCGCTGATGTTCGTCACTTTCATTGGCGCAACGACCGCCTTCTTTGCGGCCACAGTTGGCCTCGTTCAGAACGACATCAAGCGTGTGATTGCCTATTCGACCTGTTCGCAGCTCGGCTACATGTTCGTGGCGCTCGGCGTCGGCGCCTATGGCGCAGGCATATTCCACCTCTTCACGCACGCCTTCTTCAAGGCGCTGCTGTTCCTCGGCGCGGGCTCGGTCATCCATGCCGTTTCGAACGAGCAGGACATGCGCCACATGGGCGGACTCCGCAAGCTCATCCCGACAACCTACTGGATGATGATCATCGGCACTGTTGCCCTGACCGGGCTCGGCATTCCGGGCACGCTGATCGGCACCGCCGGCTTCTTCTCGAAGGACATGATCATCGAGTCGGCCTTCGCCTCGCACAATCCGGTGGCGAACTACGCTTACATTCTTCTAGTCATCGCCGCTGTCTTCACCAGCTTCTATTCCTGGCGCCTGATTTTCATGACGTTCCATGGCAAGCCGCGCGCCAGCCACGATGTCATGCATCACGTGCATGAATCGCCCTATGTGATGCTGGTGCCGCTCTTCATTCTCGCGGCAGGCGCACTCTTTGCCGGCGTGATGTTCCACGAGCACTTCTTCGGCCACGAATATGCCGAGTTCTGGAAAGGCGCGCTGTACACGGCTCCGGGCAACGAGATTCTCGAGGAACACCACCACGTGCCGTTCATCGTGCAGCTGTCGCCATTCATCGCGATGGTCGTTGGGTTCCTGATCTCGTGGCAGTTCTATATCCGCTCGCCGGAAACACCCAAGCGCCTCGCTGCCCAGCATCCTGGCCTTTATCAGTTCCTGCTCAACAAGTGGTATTTCGACGAGCTCTACGACTTCCTCTTCGTGCGCCCGGCGAAAGCCCTCGGCCGGTTCCTTTGGAAGCAGGGCGACGGCTGGCTGATCGACGGCCATGGACCCGATGGAATTTCGGCGCGCGTCGTTGACGTGACCAATCGCGTCGTGCGGCTGCAGACGGGTTACCTTTATCACTATGCGTTCGCGATGCTCATTGGGGTCGCCGCACTCGTCACCTGGATGATGCTCGGGAGCAACTTCTAATGACCGACTGGCCAATTCTGTCGACCGTTACCTTTCTGCCGTTGGTCGGTGTTCTGCTCATCCTGTTCATCCGTGATGACAGCGACTCAGCGCGGACGAACATCCGCAATGTGACGCTGTGGACGACGATCATCACGTTCCTGCTGTCGCTGCCAATCTGGTACTATTTCGACAATAGCCAGTCGGGTTTCCAGTTCGTCGAAAAGGCGGCGTGGCTCGACTCGGGTATCTCGTACCATATGGGCGTCGACGGCATTTCCATGCTGTTCGTCATCCTGACGACGTTCCTGATGCCGCTATGCATCCTTGCAAGCTGGGACGCCATCCAGAACCGCGTCAAGGAATACATGATCGCATTCCTCGTGCTGGAAACGCTGATGATCGGCGTCTTCTGTGCGCTTGATATCGTGCTTTTCTACGTGTTCTTCGAAGCCGTTCTCGTGCCAATGTTCATCATCATCGGCGTTTGGGGGGGCAAGCGGCGCGTTTATGCAAGCTTCAAGTTCTTCCTTTATACGCTGCTCGGCTCGGTGCTGATGTTGCTTGCCATCATGGCGATGTACTGGCAGGCCGGCACCACGGATATTCCGACGCTGCTCGCCTACAAGTTCCCGGCATCCATGCAGACTTGGCTGTGGCTGGCATTCTTTGCCTCCTTCGCCGTCAAGATGCCGATGTGGCCGGTCCATACCTGGCTTCCCGATGCGCACGTCGAAGCGCCGACCGCGGCTTCGGCGATCCTTGCCGGGATTCTGTTGAAGCTCGGCGGCTACGGTTTCATCCGCTTCTCGCTGCCGATGTTCCCGCTCGCCTCCGCCGATTTCGCGCCGCTGATCTATACGCTCTCGGTTGTCGCCATTATCTACACGTCGCTCGTTGCCCTGATGCAGGAAGACGTGAAGAAGCTCATTGCCTATTCATCGGTCGCGCATATGGGCTATGTGACCATGGGCATCTTCGCGGCCAACGAGCAGGGCATCCAGGGTGCATTGTTCCAAATGCTATCGCACGGCCTCGTGTCGAGCGCGCTGTTCCTTTGCGTCGGCATCATCTATGACCGCACGCATACCCGCGAGATTGCGGCCTATGGCGGACTCGTCAACAACATGCCGAAATATGCCGTCGTCTTCATGATCTTCACCATGGCGAATGTCGGCCTGCCGGGTACGTCCGGGTTCGTTGGAGAGTTTCTGACGCTTCTCGGTGTCTTCCGCGTCAACACGTGGGTGGCGATGTTCGCGGCAAGCGGTGTTATTTTCTCTGCGGCCTACGCGCTCTGGCTTTATCGCCGCGTCATCTTCGGCGTGCTCGACAAGGACAGCCTGAAATCGCTGCTCGACATGACGACTCGTGAGAAAGCCGTGGTCTATCCGCTGGTTATTCTGACGATCTTCTATGGCGTCTACCCCATGCCGATCTTCGATGCGACGGCAAGCTCCGTGCACGCCCTCATCAATCAATACAATAATGCGCTGTCCTCGGCCGCCACACTGGCGCTGAAATAGCAGGAAGAGGCCTAACCGACATGATTGCCAACTTGACGCTTATGGCTCCTGAACTGCTCATCGCGGGCGGCGCGCTCGTGCTGTTGATGATCGGCGCGTTTTCCGGCGAGCGGGCAAACGGGCTTGTTGGCGGCCTTGCCGTTGCACTGCTTCTCGCCGCA
This sequence comes from Phyllobacterium sp. CL33Tsu, assembly GCF_900113985.1. NCBI lineage: Bacteria > Pseudomonadati > Pseudomonadota > Alphaproteobacteria > Hyphomicrobiales > Phyllobacteriaceae > Phyllobacterium > Phyllobacterium sp. CL33Tsu. The sequence continues at coordinate 86,714 of NZ_FORJ01000003.1, forward strand.
CTCGCGCTTGTCGTCATATTCCCGCAGGACGGCCATGTATTCGGCCGCGCCTTTGTCAGCGATCCTTTCTCTCGCTTCATGAAGGTGTTGACGCTTGTCGGTTCAGTTGTGACGCTGGTGATGTCGGCGGGCTTTGCCAAGGAGCAGAAGTTCGACAAGTTCGAGTTCCCGATCCTCGTCCTTTTGGCGACGCTCGGCATGCTGCTGATGATTTCGGCCAATGATACGCTCTCGCTCTATCTTGGCCTCGAACTCCAGTCCCTCGCGCTCTACGTCGTCGCCGCCATCAATCGCGACAACGTCCGTTCGACCGAAGCTGGTCTCAAATATTTCGTGCTCGGCGCTTTGTCGTCCGGCATGCTTCTCTACGGCATTTCCCTGGTCTATGGCTTTACCGGACATACCGGCTTTGAAGCGATCGCGCAGGCACTCAGCGGCGGCGAACGCCAGCTCGGCGTCGTCTTTGGCCTCGTTTTCATCTTGACCGGCCTTGCGTTCAAGATCTCGGCCGTCCCCTTCCATATGTGGACCCCTGACGTTTACGAAGGCGCACCGACACCGGTGACAGCTTTCTTCGCCTCGGCCCCGAAGATGGCGGCGATGGCACTTCTGACCCGCGTCGTCAGCGAAACGTTCCAGCCGATCACCCACGATTGGCAACAGGTCGTCGTTTTCATTGCCATCGCCTCCATGGTGCTTGGTGCGTTTGCGGCCATCGGCCAACGTAACATCAAGCGGCTAATGGCCTATTCGTCGATCAGTCACATGGGTTACGCGCTCGTTGGTCTCGCCGCCGGAACGGTTGTCGGCGTGCGCGGCGTCGCGATCTACATGCTCATTTATCTCGTCACCACGCTTGGTACCTTCGCCTTCATCCTCGCAATGCGACGCAAGGACGGCAATGTCGAGCAGATCAGCGATTTGTCCGGGCTCTCGCGCACCAATCCGATCATGGCGACGATCCTGACGATCCTCATGTTCTCGCTCGCAGGCATTCCGCCGCTCGCCGGCTTCTGGGGCAAGTGGTACACCTTCCTTGCCGCGATGCAGGCAAACCTCTATGCGCTGGCGATCATCGGCATTGTCGCCTCGGTCGTGGGTGCATTCTATTATCTGCGCATCATCAAGATCATGTGGTTCGATGAACCGGCAGGTGCTTTTGTGCCCATGGCCGGCGAGTTGCGGCTTGTTCTCGGCGTTTCCGGCCTGTTGGTTCTGTTCTATGTTTTTGTCGGCGGACCGGTCAGCACCTATGCGGAAGCCGCAGCGAAAACATTCTTCTGACGACTATGGGCTTTTCCCTATCGCCCCTGGCCCAGCAGAACTTCTATCGCCTTGAAGCCTTCGAGACGATAGGTTCAACCAATGCCGTGGCGTTGGAGCGGGCACTTGCGGGTGACCCGGGAAAGCTCTGGATTGTTTCCAAGCAGCAGGAAAGCGGGCGCGGACGGCGCGGGCGCGCCTGGGCGACATCGCACGGCAACCTCGCGGCCTCGCTGCTGCTCACCGGTGCATTCGACCTGAAGGCTGCGGCGACGCTCGGCTTTGTCGCGGGCCTTGCACTGGCCGACGCACTCGACGCGGTCTGTTCATCGACTGCCTTCTCGGTTGGCCTCGACGGTGCCGGCAATCGCGGTTCGACCAGCACGCCGCCGCGTGTCGAGTTGAAATGGCCGAACGATCTGCTTGCAGGCGGGGCTAAACTCGCCGGTATCCTGCTCGAGTCCACCCAGCTTGCGGCCAATCGTTTCGCGATTGTCATCGGTATCGGTGTCAACGTCGTGGCATATCCGGAAGACGTGCCTTATCCGGCAACGTCGCTTGCCCGTCTTGGGGCTGATAGCAATGCCGAAACACTGTTTCTGGCGCTGTCCGACGCCTGGCAGGAAAATAGCTGGGTTTGGAACGAGGGACGGGGACTTGCCGAAGTTCGCAAGCGCTGGCTGGCACGCGCGGCCGGCCTCGGCAGCGAGGTCGCTGTGCGAGTCGACGGAGCGGTCCTGCGTGGTATATTCGAAACAATTGACGAAGATTGCCGTTTCGTCATTCGCGACAGCGAGGGCGAGCGTATAAAGATCGCCGCTGGTGATGTGCATTTTGGTGCGGTGGCGTCCGCAAGGGCTGAATAGAATTCGGCTATTAGGAGTATAGATGGCGAATTCCGATCAAGCTGAGCTTGTTTTCCTTCCACTCGGCGGTGTCGGTGAGATCGGAATGAACTTGGCCATGTACGGCTACGGTCCGGCGCATAAGCGCGAATGGGTGGTGGTGGATATGGGCGTCAGCTTTGCCGGCCCCGAACTTCCCGGCGCCGATCTTATTCTGCCAGACATCCGGTTCCTGCAGGCCGAACGCCAGAACCTCAAGGGCATCGTCATCACCCACGCCCATGAAGACCACTACGGGGCGCTGCTCGATCTGTGGCCGCTCCTGAACGTTCCGGTTTACGGCACCCCCTTCACTGCCGGACTGCTCGAGGCCAAGCGTCATGCGGAGCCCGGCGCGCCGGACATTCCGGTAACGATCTATCGCGCCGGCGAGACATTCACTGTCGGCCCATTCGAGTTCGAGGCGCTGGCGGTCACCCATTCGATCCCCGAGCCGGTATCGCTCGCGATCAGGACACCGCTCGGCACGATCATCCACACTGGCGACTGGAAGATGGATCCGGAGCCATCAATGGGGCCGCTGATCAATGAAGCGCGCTTCCGCGCCATCGGCGATGAAGGCGTCCTCGCCATGATGTGCGATTCGACGAATGCGCTGCGCGAAGGCGAATCGCCTTCCGAGCGCGAGGTGGGTGAGAGCCTGCGCAACATTATCGAGAACGCGCGCGGCCGCGTCGCCATCACCACCTTTTCGTCGAATGTCGGCCGTATCCGCTCGATCGCCTTGGCCGCACGCGATGCGGGAAGGCAGGTATTGGTGCTCGGCCGTTCGATGAAGCGCATGATCGATGTCGCCAGTGAGCTCGGATACCTCGACGATGTCCCTGAATTCCTGTCGGAAGACGATTACGGCTTCATTCCGCGCGAGAACATGGTGATTATCCTTACCGGCAGCCAGGGCGAACCGCGCGCCGCGCTGGCCAAGCTCGCCCGTGATGAAATGCGCAGCGTCGCGCTTTCTGCCGGCGATCTGGTGATCTATTCGTCCCGCACGATCCCCGGCAATGAAAAGCCCATCATCGAGACCAAGAACCTTTTGATAGAGCAGGGCATCCAGATCATTTCGGATGACGACCAGCTCGTGCATGTTTCCGGGCATCCCCGTCGCAACGAGTTGCGGCGGATGTATGAGTGGGTGCGTCCGCGCATCCTCGTGCCGGTGCATGGCGAGGCGGCGCATCTCGTCGCCCAAGGTTCACTCGCTGCCATGGCCGGCATCCCGGAAGTGCCGCAGGTCCGCAATGGCGACATCTTGAGGCTCGCACCGGGTAGGGCCGAGATCATCGACAAGGCGCCGTTCGGCCGGCTGGTCAAAGACGGCAAGCTCATTGGCGACGAGGAAGAGGTGGGTATCGTCGAACGACGCAAGCTCGCCTATGTCGGGCACGTTGCGGTTTCGATGCTGCTCGACGACAACTACAACATCATTGAAGATCCGGAGATCGTGCCGGTGGGCCTGCCGGAAAGCGACGACGAGGGCGAACTGCTCGAGGACTTGCTCTACGATGCGGCAGTAAGCGCCGTGCAAAGCATTCCCCGTGAAAAGCGCAGGGATCTGGCGATGGTGCGCGAAGCAGTGCGCCGCGCTGTACGGGCGGCAACAAGCGAGGTCTGGGGCAAGAAGCCGGTGGTTACCGTCTTCGTGACCCGCCTATAGGACAATCCTTATGCTGGGCCGTCTCAACCATATCGCCATTGCGGTGCCTGATCTGGCAGCAGCGTCGGCGACCTATCGCAACACGCTGGGAGCCAGGCCAACCGAGCCGCAGGTGCTCCCGGAACACGGCGTGACGGTGGTCTTCATCGATGTCGGCAACACGAAGATTGAACTTTTGGAGCCGCTCGGGGCTGATTCACCGATTGCTGCCTTCCTCGCCAAAAATCCGTCCGGAGGCATGCATCATGTCTGCTACGAAGTGGCCGATATCATTGCCGCCCGCGATCATTTAAAAAGTGAGGGCGCCCGTATACTTGGCGATGGAGAGCCGAAGATCGGCGCGCATGGCAAACCTGTTCTCTTCCTCCACCCGAAGGATTTCAACGGGACACTGATCGAACTGGAGCAAGAATAATGCCTATCGCGACGGCCATGGCAGTCTATTTCATCTTGTGGTGGCTGACATTGTTCACCATGCTGCCGATCGGCCTGCGCACGCAAGGCGACGAGGATGACGTGACGCTGGGTACGCCAGCCAGCGCCCCGCACAAGCATCGCATGGGCAGGGTCTTTCTTCTGACGACGATCATTTCGGCGGTGCTCTTCGCAACCTTCTACGTCGTGAACCAGGAATACGGCTTTGGCGTCGATAGTTTCCCGGTCTGGTTCCCGCAGGCAAAATAGAAATTCAGGTCATCAACTTCAGTTTTGCTCGATAGAAACGCCACTTTCGCCAATTTTGAGCTCGACGGCAGGCTTGGTCTCTTCGCGATAAATGTAGATTCCTAATCCGATGACGGCAACGAGAAGTGCTCCGACGATCAGGTAAAGGCCATTGCGATTATTCAAGATCATTTCCTTTTGGTTGTGATGGAGAGACTAACTAGAGAATTTAGAGGGCTTTGAATATTAGCCGTTGGTCTGATCCAGCGCGTGCGGCGCGGGTGTTCCGGGTTCGTTGCTTCCTTTTAGGGGAAAGACTGCCAGCAGGCCGGCAAGAATGAGTAATGTCAGAAGCGCTGCAATGAACAGGGTCTGCAAGTTCATAACGGTCTCCAGTTTGCCCTATCAACCAGCGCGGCGGCGAAAAGTTCCGCGATTAGAACGCCTTTTGCGCTTCTTCAGAATTGTTCCGGCGGAAAAGAATCTTGATTCGCCGGCCCTGTCGCCTGAAACGGCGTCTGAAAATCCTGCCTCGTACCGATCTCCGGGGACGTTCGATAAACGTAAACTGGCTAAGAACTTTGATTGGGTGTTGAGCGACATGGCAATCAGCGGCGGCTCGAAATTGAATCGGCCGAAGAGGTAGGTTAACAGAGCCGAAAATGCAGCAACAAAAAGCGACTGCTTAGAATTCGATTTCAGAATAGCAAGCAAGTATTTGAATCTGCGTTTAAGGACAAAAAAAATGCAAGGCTTTCACCTTGCATTTTAAGATCGCGTCCGACCTGATCCACTTGCGTGGCGGCTGCGTGTTATCGCGCCACAGGTCACATCCTCCCAAGACTTTGACCGCGTAGGAAAGCAGAATTTTTCTTACTTTCTCCTTATGCCGAAAAAAATAGCGGACTGCCTGCGAAATGTCACGAAAAATATTCGTTGCCATCACATTTTGCTTACATTTCCAGCAGGATCATGAATCTTCGATAAATCAGTAGCTTCTTCGCTCCTGCTTACGGGTTTCCAATCAGATGCGAAGCAGTTAAGTAAACTTTGCTGCTCGCTTGTCTTCTTTCGAACTACGAGAAACGCAGCGTGATTTTGACGGGTGCATGATTCCCTCCCAAAAATCGAACACGATTTATGGTGTTATGCGCTACCTTGCACTTGGTTTTGCCTGATTCTTAAAGCACTCAGGCTGTATTCAATTTGGTGATCTTCAATGCGGCTTTCCCGGTACTTTTTGCCCATCCTCAAAGAAAACCCCAAGGAGGCGGAAATCGTCTCCCACCGGCTCATGTTGCGCGCCGGGCTGATTCGACAGGAGTCGGCCGGTATCTACGCATGGCTGCCGGCGGGTTTGAGAATTCTCAACAAGGTGAGCAATATCATCCGCGAGGAGCAGAACAGGTCCGGAGCTATCGAGCTCCTGATGCCGACCCTTCAATCGGCGGATCTGTGGCGTGAAAGCGGTCGCTATGACGCCTATGGCGACGAGATGCTGCGGATCAAGGACCGCGGCGAACGCGATATGCTGTACGGGCCGACAAATGAGGAAATGATCACAGAGATCTTCCGCGCCTATGTGAAGTCTTACAAGGACTTGCCGCTCAATCTTTATCACATCCAGTGGAAATTCCGCGACGAGCGCCGTCCGCGTTTCGGCGTCATGCGCTCGCGCGAGTTTCTGATGAAGGACGCCTATTCGTTCGATCTTAATTTCGAGGGAGCGAAGGCAGCGTATAACCGCATGTTCGTCGCCTATTTGCGCACGTTCTCTCGCCTCGGTATCCAGGTCATACCCATGCGTGCCGATACGGGCCCCATCGGCGGTGAACTCAGCCACGAATTCATAATCCTTGCCGATACCGGTGAAAGCCAGGTCTTCTGCGATCGGGCTTATCTCGACCTGCCTGTACCGGGTCCCGATACGAATTTCGACAATGACGACGAAATCGCCGATATCGTAAAGCGCTGGACGACGCCCTATGCGGCGACCGATGAAATGCATGATGAGGCCGCCTGGGCCAAGGTCGGGACCTCCGATCAGCTGGCCGCTCGCGGCATCGAGGTCGGTCACATCTTCCACTTCGGCACGAAATACTCCGAACCAATGGGCGCCAAGGTCAGCGGCCCCGATGGAAAGGATCATCTCGTATCGATGGGTTCCTATGGGATTGGCCCTTCGCGCGTCGTCGCTGCCATCATTGAAGCGTCGCACGACGAGAACGGCATCATCTGGCCGAAATCCGTAGCGCCGTTTGGCGCCGGCATCGTCAACATGAAGCCGGGCGACCCGGCTTGCGATGCGGTTTCTGCCAAGATTTACGAAGCTCTAACGAATGCCGGGCTCGATCCGCTGCTTGACGATACGGACGACCGTCCGGGCGCCAAATTTGCGACCATGGATCTGATCGGTCTGCCGACGCAGATTATCGTCGGCCCGCGCGGCGTCGCTGCTGGCGAAGTCGAAATCAAGGATCGCGCAACGGGCGCCCGCGAGACGCTCAGCGTCGAATCGGCGATCAACAAGCTTGCAGGACCCCATGACTGAACAGACTGCGATGACCGGTTCCAAGCCGTTCTCCGCCTATGAGCGGATGATCGCCTGGCGTTATCTTCGGGCGCGGCGCAAGGAAACCTTCATTTCGGTGATTGCCGGGTTTTCATTCACGGGGATAATGCTGGGCGTTGCGACGCTCATCATTGTCATGGCCGTGATGAACGGTTTTCGCAGCGAACTGCTGACCCGAATCCTCGGTATCAACGGCCATCTGATCATGCAGCCGATCGACCGGCCGCTCGATGATTACGATGCGGTGATAAAGCGTGTTGACGGCGTCTCCGGCGTATCCTTCGCCATACCCGTTGTTGAGGGCCAGGTGCTTGCCAAGGGCACTGTCGGCGCAGGCACGGGCGCTCTGGTGCGCGGCTTGCGCGAGGAGGACATCGCCAAGCTCAAGCTCGTTGCGACGAATGTGCGGCAGGGGACCTTCGAGGGGTTCAATACGGCAGGCGGGGTCGCCATTGGCACACGCATGGCCGAAAATCTCGGCCTCGGCCTTGGTGACCGCCTGACATTGATTTCTCCCGATGGCGACGTGACCCCGCTCGGCATGGCGCCGCGCGTCAAATCCTATCCGGTCACCGCCATCTTCGAGATCGGCATGTCGGAATATGATGCTTCGATCGTCATCATGCCGCTCGAGGAAGCGCAGCTCTATTTCAACCAGGAAGGCAAGGTTCAGTCGCTCGAAATCTTCGCTGACAATCCCGACAATATCGATGCGCTGAAGAAGCCGGTCGAGGATGCTGCGCAGCGGGCGCTGATGCTCACCGACTGGCGTCAACGCAACCAGACCTTCTTCTCCGCGCTTCAAGTCGAGCGCAACGTAATGTTCATGATCCTGACGCTGATCGTGCTCGTTGCGGCACTCAATATCATCTCCGGCTTGATCATGCTGGTGAAGGACAAGGGACACGATATCGCCATTCTCAGAACGATGGGAGCGACGCGCAATTCGATCCTGCGTATCTTCCTGATGACCGGCGCGGCCATCGGTGTGACCGGCACGCTCGCAGGCGTCGTGCTTGGCGTAGTCGTTTGCCTGAACGTCGAGCGAATTAGGGAATTCTTTTCCTGGCTGTCCGGAACCACCCTGTTTAATCCGGAACTCTATTTTCTCAGCACGCTTCCGGCCAAGATGGACTTCAACGAGACGTTTTCTGTCATCCTCATGGCGCTGGTTCTATCATTCCTTGCAACCCTTTTTCCCGCCTGGCGCGCAGCCAAGCTCGATCCAGTTGAAGCCCTGAGGTACGAATAGATGGCAGCCGGTCCCATTCTTCAACTGACGGGCGTCGGCCGTCGGTACAATGAGATCGACCGCGAATTGGTGATCCTCAACGACGCAAATTTCGCGCTGGGCAAGGGCGAGATGGTGGCCCTTGTCGCACCGTCGGGCGCCGGCAAGTCGACCCTGCTTCATACGGCCGGACTTCTGGAGCGGCCCGACAGCGGCGATGTGATTCTTTCCGGAAGGTCGTGCGGCACGCTTTCTGATGAAGAACGTACCGCAATCCGCCGCAACGACATTGGCTTCGTCTACCAGTTTCATCATCTCCTGCCGGAGTTTTCCGCACTTGAAAACGTGATGATGCCGCAGATGATTCGCGGTATGAAGCCAGGGATAGCGGCTGAGCGGGCGCAGCAGCTCCTCGATTACATGAAGGTCGGGGCGAGGGCTTCGCACCGGCCGAGCGAACTTTCGGGCGGCGAGCAGCAGCGTGTGGCGATCGCACGTGCGGTCGCTAACGCGCCGCTGGTGCTCCTGGCTGACGAGCCTACCGGCAATCTCGATCCTGTTACCTCGTCCTATGTGTTTGAAGCTCTGGAGGCGCTCGTTCGCCAATCCGGGCTTTCGGCGATGATCGCGACACACAATTTCGATCTCGCCCGCCGCATGGACCGGCGCGTGACCCTGAAGGACGGCAAGATCACCGATCTTTGATCCCCCGGGGATTTTGGAGCCTGACCGTCACGTCCGAAATGAAGCGTGCGGTCAGATAATTCTGTTCAAATACGCTTCGCTGCGGACATCGTTCACCTTCTCTTAAGATTTTGCAAACCATAGCGCCAAACCGCGCTTTGGTTTGCTTGACTTTGGAACAAAAATAGAACAAAACATATACATAGAGACAACGAAGAAGGGTTTTACCGATGAGCGAACTTTTCCAGGACGTCATGTCATTCGTTACTGTCAGCCTGTTCATTGCTACTTTCGCCATGTGGGTCAGCGTTATCTGAAAATCTGAGATCGCGCGGCAGAGCGTCAGCCCGCGCGATCTTGCTCTATCCACTGTTGCGGTCGGGCAAGAACCCCAATACGGGTGGACACCGTGTGGCGCTTGTTCGACTATGCCTCAGCGGTGAATCAGTTCTCCGTTCAATATCCGGAGACGACAATTGGCAGACGGGCAGGGCAATGGTGGCAAGGCAAACGCGCAGGCGCTGCGATTCGTCCACCTCAGGGTTCACTCCGCCTATTCGCTGCTCGAAGGCGCATTGCAGGTTCCCAAGGTCATCGACCTTGCGGTTGCCAGCAAGTTTCCGGCGCTGGCAATCACCGATACGAACAACCTCTTCGGCGCACTCGAGTTTGCGCAGAAGGGTTCGAAAGCAGGATTGCAGCCTATCATCGGTTGCCAGCTCGACATTGCTTTCCACGACCAGGCCGAAGAAAGCCGCAGCGCCAATCGGCGTGAAGCGCTTGGCCTTGCCCCGCTCGTATTGATAGCCGCCACCGAGGCTGGCTATGCCAATCTCGTTCGCCTCGTCAGCCGTGCCTACCTTGAATCACCTGCTGGCGATCCAATTCACATCGCGGCGGACTGGCTTCCCGGCAGAACCGACGGCATCATTGCCTTGACGGGCGGACCGGAGGGGCCGATCGCCAAAGCGATCAAGGACGACCGCAGTGACCGGGCCCGCCAGCGCCTGAGCCTGTTGCGGTCGCAGTTCGGGGACAGGCTATATGTCGAATTACAGCGACATGCGGGGTACGATCGTGCTCTGGAGGCAGCGCAGGTCGAACTGGCCTATGAGCTGGAGTTGCCGCTTGTAGCGACGAACGATGTCTTCTTTTCAAAGAGCGAAGATTACGAGGCGCACGATGCGCTGCTTGCCATTGCCTCGGGTTCGCTCCTCTCCATCGACGACCGGCGGCGCCTCACGTCGGACCACTATCTGAAAAGCGAAGCGGAGATGGTGGCGCTCTTCGCCGATCTGCCGGAGGCAATCGAAAACAGTGTCGAGATAGCGCTGCGTTGTTCCTATTATCCCAAGAATCGCGCTCCTATCCTGCCGCGCTTTACCGGCGAAAGCGATGATCCCGATGCGGCCCTCCAGGCGGAGGCCGATGAGCTCGCCCGGCAGGCGCGGGAAGGGCTTGCCCAGCGTATCCAACAACAGGGCCTGGCTGAGGGCCATACGCCCGAGCAATATGCAGAACGGCTCGAGTACGAGATCTCGATCATCACCCGGATGAAATATCCGGGCTACTTTCTCATCGTTTCTGACTTCATCAAATGGGCAAAAGCCCATGACATTCCGGTCGGGCCGGGTCGCGGCTCGGGTGCGGGTTCGCTCGTCGCCTATGCGCTGACGATCACCGACGTCGATCCGTTGCGCTTTTCGCTTCTGTTCGAGCGCTTTCTCAATCCCGATCGCGTGTCGATGCCGGACTTTGACATCGATTTCTGCCAGGAGAGGCGCGATGAAGTCATCCGCTATGTCCAGGGCAAGTATGGCCGCGATCAGGTGGCGCAGATCATCACGTTCGGAACACTGCAGGCCCGCGCCGTGCTGCGCGATGTCGGGCGCGTTCTCGAAATGCCCTATGGCCAGGTCGACCGCCTGACCAAGATGGTTCCGGCCAACCCCGCCAACCCGGTTACGCTGTCGAAAGCCATCGAGGATGAGCCGCGTCTTCGCGAGGAGCGCGACAAGGAGCCGGTGGTCGAGCGTCTGCTCGATATTTCGCTAAAGCTCGAAGGACTTTATCGCCACGCCTCTACTCACGCAGCCGGTATCGTCATCGGCGACCGGCCGCTGTCGGAACTCGTGCCGATGTACCGCGATCCGCGTTCGGACATGCCGGTCACCCAGTTCAACATGAAGATGGTGGAAGAAGCGGGGCTCGTAAAGTTCGACTTCCTCGGCCTTAAGACGCTGACCGTGCTGCAAACCGCAGTCAACCTCGTCAAGCGGCGCGGAATCGCGGTCGACCTTTCCAATCTGCCGCTTGAAGACAAACTGACCTACGAGATGCTCTCGCGCGGCGAGACGGTCGGCGTGTTCCAGGTGGAAAGTACCGGCATGCGCAAGGCGCTGATCGGTATGCGGCCGGACCGGATCGAAGATATCATCGCGCTTGTCGCGCTCTATCGCCCGGGTCCGATGGAGAACATTCCGACCTATAACGCCCGCAAGAACGGCGACGAAGAGATGGCGTCGATCCATCCGAAGATCGACCATCTCGTCAAGGAAACGCAAGGCGTCATCATTTATCAGGAACAGGTGATGCAGATCGCGCAGGAAATGTCCGGCTATACGCTGGGCGAAGCCGATCTTTTGCGCCGCGCCATGGGCAAGAAGATTCGCGCTGAAATGGATATGCAGCGCGTGCGCTTCGTCGATGGCGCGGTCGAGCGCGGCGTGACCAAGCCGCAGGCCAATTTCATCTTCGATCTTCTTGCGAAATTTGCCGATTACGGCTTCAACAAGTCGCATGCGGCGGCCTATGCAATCGTGTCGTTCCAGACCGCCTATATGAAGGCGCATTATCCGGTCGAATTCCTCGCCGCGTCGATGACCTACGATATGTCGAATACCGACAAGCTCAACGACTTCCGGCGAGAAGCTGTTCGGCTGAGTATCGAAGTGGTGACGCCCTCGGTCAACACATCCTATCGTCTGTTCGAAGTCGGCGAGAACCGGATCTATTATTCGCTCGCGGCCATCAAGGGTGTTGGCGAGGCGGCCGTCGACCATATCGTCGAAAAACGTGGCGCGACGCCCTATGCCAGCCTCGAGGATTTCTGCGAGCGCATCGACCCGCGCGTCGTCAACCGGCGCGTTTTCGAAAGCCTCATCAATGCCGGCGCCTTCGATTGTTTTGGTCGCGAGCGCCCCGCCATGATCGCCGGGCTCGACCGCATCATCGGCCATGCGCAGCGCACCCAGGAAGACAGCCTGAGCGGACAGGCGGATATTTTCGGCGGCATGGCCTCGGGCGCGCAAACGCTGCAACTGCCTGCGGCAGCGCCCTGGCTTTCGGCGGAAAAACTGCGGCGCGAATACGAGGCGGCAGGGTTCTACCTTTCTGCCCACCCCCTCGACGAATACAGGCCTATCCTCGAAAAGCTGCGCGTGCAGACCTGGCTCGAGTTTCAGGCGGCGGTCAAGCGCGGCGCCAATGCGGGGCGGCTGGCGGGCACGATCACTGCCAAGCAGGAGCGCAAGACGAAGACCGGCAACAAGATGGGAATCATCCAGTTCTCGGATTCCTCCGGCCAGTTTGAAGCCGTACTCTTTTCCGAAGCGCTGTCGCAATATCGAGATTTGCTCGAGCCCGGCAAGTCGGTCGTGGTGACTGTCGGTGCGGAGGACCGTCCGGAAGGGATCAGCCTGCGCATCCAGACCGCGCAGTCGCTGGAAGATGAGGCAACGCGCATGCGGAAGGCGTTGCGGCTTTACATGCGCTCCAGCGCGCCGCTGACCTCGATTGCGCCTTATCTTGCGCCGCAGAATGACGGCCAGGTCGTCAGTCTCGTACTGATCAAGGAAAACGGCGCGACTGAAGTCGAGATCGAGCTTCCCAATCGCTACCGGGTCGGACCGCAGGTTGCGAGCGCCATGAAGGCCATTCCGGGCATCGTCGAAGTCGAGATGGGGTAGGGTCGCTCACTCCAGTTCCTCGGGCGAAGCCTTGGGCGGTGTCCTGATCTTGCCGAACGTATAGCCGGTTTCGACGGCATTGTTGCCGAACTTGCCCCGTAGTTTGTCGATGGCGCCCTCGGCCACGGCGCGCTTCGTAGCTTGCACGTCGACCAGATCCTTCGGGTCGGCTCGTCCGTCATCGCTGAGATCGCTCACGCCTATGCCGATTAGGCGAAATCTCGTACCATCGATTTCTTTTTCAAGGAGCGAGCAGCCGGTGCGAAAGATGCGATCGGCAAGCTGCGTCGGATCAGCGAGCTGGCGATTGCGGGTGCGCAACTTGAAGTCGCGTGTCTTGAGCTTGAGCACGACCGTGCGACCCGCAATGTCAGCCGCTTTCAAACGGCGCGAGACCTTTTCGGATAGCGAGCGCAGGATCGCCACAAGTTCGTCCCTGGACCCGATGTCTTCGTTGAAGGTCGTTTCCGCCGACACGCTTTTGCTCTCACCATTCGGCTCGACGCGCCGCGTGTCGAGGCCGCGCGAGAGCCGGTAGAGCCGTTGGCCCATCGTGCCGTATGCCGCCATGAGCGGGCCGAGCTCCATGGTCTGCAACTGGCCGATCATGCGGATGCCATCCTTCTCCAGCGTCGCGGCGAAAGCCTTGCCGACGCCCCAGATCATCGTCACGGGCTTGTCGGCAAGAAAGTCCTTCGCTTCGGCCTCGCCGATAATCGAGAACCCGCGCGGCTTGTCGAAGTCGGAAGCGATCTTTGCGAGGAACTTGCAGTAGGAGAGGCCGACGGAGACAGAGAGCCCGATTTCCCGCTCCACGCGGTTTGAAAACTTCGCCATCACCCGCGCCGGCGGATCGTGATGCAGCCGTTCTGTGCCCGCCAGATCGAGAAACGCTTCGTCGATCGACAGCGGCTCCACCATCGGTGTCAGATCGCGCATCATCTGGCGTATCTCTCGGCCGACGCGGACGTATTTCTCCATATCGGGTGGAATAACAACCGCGTTAGGGCAGGCCTCCAGTGCCTTGAACATAGGCATTGCCGACTTCACGCCATGGATGCGCGCAACATAGCAAGCCGTTGAAACAACGCCACGTTTGCCTCCGCCGATAATAACGGGTTTGTCGCGAAGCTCGGGATTGTCGCGCTTTTCCACCGCGGCATAAAAAGCATCGCAGTCAACATGGGCGATGCTCAGCCTGTACAGCTCTGGATGACGCAGCAGGCGCGGGCTGCCGCAAACGTGGCAGCGGCGGCCTTCTGCGCGTTGGGCGGCCATACAGTCACGGCAAAAGCCATATCGCGGATCGTTGAGGGAGGCCATGATGCTCGGAACATAAAAGGAACATCGCCAGCTTACCGAAGCGGCTGAGTGCGCGCAATATCGCGCTGGCGATTATGAACCGGTTACATCTCCTGGGTGCGTCCACCGGGAAGCAGACGTAGCGCAGCCTGAAAGGTGGCGGGGTCGGTTCCGTTCGTCTCGCAGAATTTCATCAGGGTGGGCTCGTGACCAAGATAGAATTGCAAAACGCCGGCGAGGAAGCCTGGCTCGCCTGCCGCGGCGCGGATTTGGTCGGCGTTGATCCCGGTCAGCGCGAGGAAGCGGGAAAGCAGCTCGCTGTCTTGCGCCAGAAACACCAGGGCGTCGATCGCGAATTGTTGCGCGTCGTCAAGAGAGAGCTGATTTTTCATCTGGGTACGTTCCTCAATGCCGCACATTGCGGTGGATCTTTCTGCTGCACCCGCAACCACATGCGGTTGAATATGAGCAAAAGAAGTTGTTGAATAAATCCTTGGTTAAACATGATCGACAGCATATCTGGATTGGTGTGCGGAGTTACCTTTTCATCAATCATCCGCCGATATCAAATGTATCCTTGGAGCGGAGTTGCTGCTGATCTTTGTCTCATGGAATTCGGCAGGTGGCATGCGCCTTCGAGCATGGTCAACAGGAATTTGCCAATGGTCAAGAAAGTCATGATCGTCGAGGATAATGAGCTGAACATGAAGCTCTTTCGCGATCTCATCGAAGCCAGCGGCTATGAAACCATCCGTACGCGCAACGGTCTGGAAGCGCTCGATCTTGCGCGTGAGCATCGGCCCGATCTCATCCTCATGGACATACAGCTGCCGGAAGTTTCCGGGTTAGAAGTCACCAAATGGCTCAAGGCCGACGACGATCTCCACGTCATCCCAATTATCGCTGTCACCGCCTTCGCCATGAAGGGGGATGAAGAGCGCATCCGGCAGGGCGGTTGCGAAGCATATATCTCAAAACCGATCTCGGTGCCGAAGTTCATCGAAACCATAAAATCTTATCTTGGCGACGCGTAACCGTCAGTTCGGAGTAGTGAAATATGACGGCCCGCATTCTTGTTGTTGACGATGTACCCGCAAATGTGAAGCTGCTGGAAGCGCGGTTGACGGCGGAATACTACGAAGTCGTGACCGCTACCGACGGCTATGCGGCGATCGATATTTGCGAGACCAGCAACGTCGACGTCATCCTGCTCGATATCATGATGCCCGGCATGGACGGCTTCGAAGTTTGCCGCAGGCTGAAATCGAGTCCAGCGACTGCCCACATTCCGATCGTGCTGGTCACCGCGCTCGACGGCGAGAAGGATCGTATCACCGGCCTCGACCTCGGCGCGGATGATTTTCTGACGAAACCGGTGAACGACCTGCAACTCCTCGCGCGGGTGAAAAGCCTGGTAAGGCTGAAGAACCTGACTGACGAACTGCGGCTTCGGGTGGCGACGACGCGCGATGTCGGGCTCGAAACGATTCTGCGCTTCCCGGGCAAGGACGGTGGCAACAAGAAAGCGCGCGTACTGCTCATCGACGAGCGGCTGGAAAGCGCCGAGCGCATCCAGTCGATCCTTGGGGTAACTGCGGTCGTTGATGTCCAGATTGACCCGCAGACCGGCTTCTTCGATGCGATACAGGGCAACTATGATTGCTTGGTCATATCGTCCAATCTGTCCGATTTCGATCCGCTGCGCATTTGTGCCCAGCTGCGTTCGCTCGACAATACGCGCTCGCTGCCGATTATCCTTATCGCCAGACCGGGGGAGGAGACCTTGATCCGCCGCGCCCTGGAGCTTGGCGTCAATGACTATGTAATGCGTCCGCTGCATCCCAACGAACTTTTGGCGCGGCTGCGGACGCAGTTGCGACGCAAGGCCTATCATGACGGTCTTCGCGCGAGCGTCGTCAAGACCTACGAAATGGCGGTGACCGATAGCCTGACTGGCTTGCACAACAGGCTTTATCTTGAAACGCATCTGGCAACGCTGTTCAAGCGCGCGGTGGAGCGGCGTCGGCCGCTGTCGGTGCTCATGACCGATATCGACCGCTTCAAGCTGATCAACGACACGCACGGCCATGATGGCGGCGATGAGGTGTTGCGCGAGTTTGCCAAGCGCCTGCGCCGCAATGTTCGCGGCAGCGATCTTGCCAGCCGTTACGGCGGCGAGGAGTTCTTTATCGTCATGCCGGACACGGATACGTCAATTGCTGCCGTCGTCGCCGAGCGTATCCGGCGCGAAGTCGCCTCCACACCGTTTCCAGTCAACAAGAATGCGATCAGCGTGCCCGTGACGATCAGTGTCGGCATTGCCAGCGTGCTGCCGACCGGTGACAGCGTGTCAGCGCTCCTCAAGCGCGCCGACGACGCGCTTTACGATGCCAAGGCCGCCGGCCGCAACCGTGTTGTCTCAGCCGCCGCCTAGTACGCCTCTATCCGAACAAGAACACCCAGTTGCAAACAAAAATGCCGCCCTGGGGCGGCATTTTGATGATCTGGATGACCCAAGATTACTTGATCTTGGTTTCCTTGAATTCAACGTGCTTGCGCGCAACCGGGTCGTACTTGCGGAAGGACATCTTCTCCGTCTTCGTACGGCTGTTCTTGCTCGTGACGTAGAAGAAACCGGTGTCAGCGGTCGACAGAAGCTTGATCTTGATATTCGCAGCCTTAGCCATTTCAGTTTACCTGTTCTGATTGTTGAGGACCGCTATTCAAATCCAGCAGCGTGGCTATAAGCGGAAATTCGGCCGGACACTTAACCGAATGGCGCCGAAAGTCAAGCCCACTCGATTGGCTCACGGCACACTTCCTGCAAATCGACCCAACGCGCGCGGTTGTCGTCATCATCGGTAAGTGCCCGCTGTTCGAGTGCATGCTCGGACGCATATGCGTGCCGGGTGGCAGCTTTTCAAATGACGAAATGGCGAAATTCCATTAAAGGTACCTGCTTGACACACGCTTAAGTTGAAACTGGCAATTGCAACTGGCCCGGGGCGCGATTCGCGGTTTGAGCCCTCCCATCGGGATCATTGTTTAGCGGAGAATTTTACCAATGAAAGTTTCACTTCTGACTGTCGCCATGATTTTTGCAATACCCGGTCTCGGCTCGGCCCAGAGCAATTGCGGCGATCTGACCAATCAGACGGAAATGAACGTGTGCGCCGGGAAAGCTTATGCAAAATCCGACGCCGAATTGAACAAGCTCTACAAGGAGATCGAGGCGCGGCTCAAAGACGACACGGACACGACAAAGCTTCTTGTTTCAGCGCAAAAGGCATGGGTGGCCTTCCGCGATGCCGAATGCAATTTCTCGAGTTCACGCGTATCTGCCGGTACCGTATATCCGTTTGTCTCCAGCTCGTGCCTAGACGGCATGACACAAATGCGCATCGAGAACCTGAAGGGCTATCTCAAATGTACGGATGGCGATCTGGATTGTCCGGTGCCGGCGGCAAACTGACGGGGTTAGGGGCGGGTTGAGCGTGGCTGAAACGCAATGCCGTCACCTTTGTTACTCGCGCACTACCAGTCTCCGGTGCCAGACTGGCTCATGACCGCATCGATTGCCGCGCGAAATAGGCGCGGCATTGCCAGGATCAGGAGGAATTAACATCATGGCTTCATCTATCAAAGGCGGCAGCGCCAGCGGCACGACCGGAATGCATACGCCGTCAGTCGTATCGCCCCAGGAGTGGGAAACGGCGCGCGAAAAGCTGCTCGTCAAGGAGAAGGATCACACAAGGGCACGCGACGCCCTTGCTGCCGAGCGCCGGCGCATGCCATGGATGTCAGTCGACAAGGAATATGCTTTCGAAGGACCTGAGGGCAAGGTCAGCCTGCGCGACCTGTTCGATGGGCGCCGGCAGCTGATCGTCTATCGCGCCTTTTTCGAACCCGGCGTCTTTGGCTGGCCGGAACATGCCTGCAGGGGCTGCTCGATGGTGGCCGATCAGGTCGCGCACGTTGCCCACCTCAATGCTCGCGACACGACGCTTGTATTCGTCTCGCGCGCGCCCCAGGCAGATATCGCACGCCTGAAGGAGCGAATGGGCTGGGAGATGATACCCTGGGTCACGGTCACCGACGCGTTCGATGCGGATTTTGGCGTCGACGAATGGCACGGAACGAACGTCTTCTACTGTGACGGCGATCGCATCTTCCGAACATATTTCATCAACAATCGCGGCGACGAGCAGATGGGGGGTACCTGGAACTACCTCGACATCACGCCGCTTGGCCGGCAGGAAGTCTGGGAGGATTCGCCCCAGGGCTATCCGCAGACGCCCACCTACAAATGGTGGAACTGGCACGACGCCTATGTGCCGGACGCCGCGCCTGACAAGAAATGGGTCGAAGTCTCAGATGCCGGCGAGGCGGCGTTCCGCAACCAGGAATGAAGCGGTAGATACAAAACTGGTCTCCGGGATTCAGTCCCGGCGAGCCAGAAGCCTCGATCCGACGAGAAGCGCGTAGAAGGCAAAGAAGACGGCGAGGGTGATCGAAAAGCCTTTGGGCCCAAGGACATCCATGCCGGCGCCAACCGCCTGCGGTCCGACCAGCATGCCGACCGCGTAGCAGAAAACGAACGCAGCATTGGCGGAGGCGAGTTCACGGCCGGTCAGTTGCGATCCGAGATGCGCGAGCCCGACCGTGTAGAGGCCGGCAACCACGCCGCCCCAGACGAAAAGCAGGGCGGCGACGATGTACCAGTTGCTCGAAATGAACGGCAGAATGCACATGCCGGCAAGCCCGATCAGGGCGCAGCCAAGCAGGATCTTGCGGCGATCGTTGACGTGATCGCTGAGAAGACCGATGGGAATCTGCAAAAGAACGTTGCCGAGCCCGATCGTCGTGAGCAGCAGGGCAGCATTGGCTTCGCTATAGCCTATGCGCGAGCCAAATACCGGGAATAGGGCGAAGCCTCCCGTTTCGACCGCGCCGAACACGAAGACCGCTGCCGTGGCAGTCGGGACTGCCCAGATGAATGGCGCAAACGGCACATGTTCTTCTTCCTTGAAGTCGGGGCTGTCGTTCCATGCGAGAAGCACGGGCAGTATCGCGAACAGAATGATGCCGAAGCCGACCGCGAAAGGCATGATTCCCGTGCTGCCGATGCGCGAAAACAGCCAGGGGCCAAGCGCAAATCCCATCGAAAGTACGGTGGCATAGATGCCGAGTACCAGACCGCGCTTCTCGGGCGGGGCTGCCGCATTGATCCAGTATTCGGACAGGATGAACAGCATCGTCAAGGCGAAGTGCAGGAAGACACGCAGCACCATCCACATCCAGAAGTCGGTGAAGAAATGAAATCCGACAAAGGAGAAGGCGCCGATAAGAAGCATTCCGATCAGGGTTGGTACGACACCGAATCGGGCTGCGATCGGAGCTGCGAAAGGCGCGGCGACGATGGACGCAATGCCGGCGACCGCCGCATTCAGGCCGATCATGGTTGCCGAATGACCTCGACTTTCCAGAATGACGCTGAGGAGCGGAATACCAAGACCAATGGCAACGCCAACGGCGCTGATGGTAGCAATGGCGGCGACGAGTGCGCGCCAGTGGGTCTGAACCTTCACCTGTTCAGCCGTCTGCATTGAATCCATGAATCAAAAGACCTCTCGGACGAATCGTCCATATTTCATGCGGTATTGAATAAGGGCATTGCCGGGCGTCAGCGACGGATTCTCGCCGAGGAGATTCTCCGCCTCCTTGATGATCAACCGGGTAATTTCGGGAATGTCGAGTTGCCTTGCCTGCGCGAAGGGAAGCCAGCAAAGCTCCTCGAGTTCCTGAGACGGACCGGTCGGCTCGGGGAGCGTATCGGCGACGGCGTCGCGAAAAGCAAGGAAGAATCGCGTATCGAACCGGCGCGAGCCGCCGGGGGGCGTGGTCGCCCTCGCAAAATATCGAAGGAGGGACAGGTCCGGGATGATCCGGCGCTCCGAGAATGCCGCCCAGTCCGGATGCTTGATCAAAGACGGATCGTCATGCCGGCGCCCGAGGAGAAGACCGGCCTCTTCATAGGTTTCGCGGATCGCCGCAAGGGCGAGAGCCCGGCAGCGCTGAAGGCTGGGCCTGCTGCCCATGCCACCGAGAAGCTTCGCCTGATCGGCCTCCGCAAGTTCCGAAAACGCAGATACCCGCCCATCGAACACTTCGGTGCGGCCGCCGGGAAACACGAATTTTCCGGGCATGAAGACGTGCCGCATGTGGCGCTTGCCCATGAGGATCCGCAACTCTGGACCCGAGCGGTCGACGAGCAAAAGCGAGGCAGCATCGCGGGGCCTTATGCGGGCCGCGCGCCGCTTGTCAGCGGCCGAGGCTTCGTGGTTCTGGCTGTTCACCGCCATGAGGTCACTGGTCCGATGGTTCCAGATCGTCGGTCTCGCCGCCGAAGCCATGCATGTAATTTGCCCACTGCAGGCCGATGATCGCACCCTTGATCGGCTGAAGCAGGGCAATCGACATGATGATGGTCAAGGGCACCCAGATCGCGAGGTGCACCCAGTTGGACAGGATAAAGAGGGTTTCGACTGCGAGGAACCCGCCGAGGACGGCGTGTCCGACAATCGTGATGGTGATGTAGGCGGGAAAGTCGTCGGCGCGCTGGTGGGTAAAGTCTTCGCCGCACACCGAGCAATTGTCGACGGACTTGACGAATGCACGGAAGAGCTTGCCTTCGCCGCAATTGGGGCAGCGGCAGCGAAAGCCCCGCCACATTGCCTGTCCCACGGGACGAACGGGCCGCGTCTCGCCAGTGCCTGCGCCAAACGTCTGTATCGTCGTCATCCTCTGCCTCTTCGCCCTCCGCGCGAGACGGTGGATGGGCGCTTCTGGTTTCCGCGCACGAAGCGCTTTGCCTTGTGATGCGAGCGTACCCCGCTTGGTACGGGGTGAGGCTCGGAGAGCATTTCGAACCGCAATGCGCCCGCTACGGGCAATGCTTCTACCAGCCGGACTTCGACGACATCGCCAAGTCTGAAGCCTTTTCCACTTCGTTCGCCAGAGAGGGCATGGTTGGTTTCGTCGTAAAGATAGTAATCATCACCCAAAGTTGAAATGGGAATAAAGCCGTCGGCACCATATGTCGCAAGCGAAACGAAAAGCCCCGACTTGGTTACGCCCTGCACGCGGCCCTCGAAACTCGCGCCGACCTTGTCGGCAAGATAGTGCGCGATGAGGCGATCCACCGTGTCGCGCTCGGCGGCCATGGCGCGCCGCTCCGCCGTCGATATAAGCGCGGCAATTTCCGCAAGATCGGCTTCTTCCTTCGGCGTGATGCCGTCCGAACCAAGACCGAGCGCCGCGATCAGCGCCCGGTGGACGATCAAATCGGCATAGCGGCGGATCGGGGACGTGAAGTGGGCATAACGATGCAGATTGAGACCGAAATGCCCAATGTTCTCAGGATTGTATTCGGCTTGCGACTGGGATCTGAGCACTACCTGATTGACCAGTTCCTGGCTTTCGCTGCCTTCCACCCTTTTCAATATGTTGTTGAACTGGTTCGGGCGCAGCTCCGCACCGCGCGCCAGCGAGATATCGAGCGTGCGCAGAAATTCCCGCAGCGTCTCCTGCTTTGCCAGCGACGGCGCATCATGGATGCGGAAAATCAGCGGCTGCTTCTTGCGCTCGAGTGTTTCTGCGGCGGCCACGTTGGCCTGGATCATGAATTCTTCGATGAGCTTGTGTGCGTCGAGTCGCGGCGGCACGACGACCTTGTCGACCTTACCCTCCGGCGTCAGCAGAATCTTCTTTTCCGGAAGGTCGAGTTCGAGCGGCTCGCGCGCATCCCGGCCGCGCTTCAGGACGCTGTAAGCGTCCCATAGTGGTCGCAGGATGGTGTGGAGGATCGGCTGCGTCTTCTCATCCGGGGAACCGTCTATCGCGGCCTGGGCCTGCGGATAGGCTAGCCGCGCGTGCGAGCGCATCATGATGCGGTGGAAACTGTGCGATACCTTCTTGCCTTGCGCGCTGAAAATCATCCGGACAGCGAGGGCAGGGCGATCGACCAGTTCCTTGAGCGAGCAAAGATCATTTGAGATGCGCTCGGGCAGCATGGGCACCACCCGGTCGGGGAAATAGACCGAGTTGCCGCGCTTCAGCGCTTCACGGTCGAGCGCGGAGCCCGGCGTCACATAGGCGGCGACGTCGGCTATCGCGACGGTGACGATATAGCCACCGGGGTTCTTCTCGTCGGTGTCGGGCTCGGCATAGACCGCATCGTCGTGGTCCTTGGCGTCGGCCGGGTCGATCGTCACCAGTGGAACCGCGCGCCAGTCCTCGCGATGCTGCATTGTCGCAGGTTTTGCCTTCTCTGCTTCGGCGATGACGCTGTCTGGAAATACGTGCGGTATCTCGTGCTCGTGGATCGCTATCATCGACAGGGCTTTTTCACTGGCCACTGACCCGATGACTTGCGTGATCCGGCCCAATGCGAGCCCATACCGACTGACCTTCAGGACCTCGACTTCAACAAGGTCGTTCGGCTTGGCATTGTTGAGCTGCGCCGGATCGATGGAGAGCTCTACCTGGCGACGCTCGACGGGCTCGAGCCGCCATTCGCCATTGTCGAGCTTGCGCAGGACGCCGAGCACTGCATCCTTGCGATGTTCGATCCGCTTGATGACGCGCGCCGTATAGGCATGGCCCGATGCATCGGCGCCATGAAAGATGCGCGCAAGGACCCGATCACCGACGCCAGGGACAGGACCTTTCTGGTTCCGCGAGGCGCGAATGAAGACAACCGGCGGGCGATCATTATGATTGGGGTCCCATTCCGCGGGCCTGGCAATGAGTCCGCCGTCGCTTTCCCGCCCGGTGATATCAAGAACGGCCACATTGGGAAGGCTGCCGGGGAGAGCGAGACGCTTGGCACGCTTTTCGACGAGGCCGTCGTCGGCAAGATCACGGAGAATGTCCTTCAGGACAATCCGCGCCTCGCCCTTGAGATTGAATGCCTTGGCAATATCGCGCTTGCCGGCAAGGTCCGGATTTTCCTTGATAAATGCAAGAATCTCATCCCGGCTCGGCAAGAAGGATTCGCGCTTGGCTTCTGCGGAACTGGCAGGCCGCTTTTTTCCGCTGGGTGGAGAGATACGGCGTGCCAATTCAGCTTCCTAACTTGCCTTTTTCGCCGCAACCTTTTTGGCCGCCGGCTTCTTGGCAGTCTTTTTGGCGGTGGGTTCCTTCTTGGCGGCAGCCTTGCGCACCGGCGCCTTCTTGCCGCCCTTGGAGCCCGCTTTTTCCGCAATCATGGCAAGCGCTTCTTCGACCGTAACGACAGCCGGATCCTTGCCCTTGGGCAATGTCGCATTGACCTTGCCCCAATTGACGTAAGGGCCATATTTCCCGTCGCGCACAGTGATCGGACCGCCATCAGGATGATCACCTAGCTGCTTGAGCGCTGCGGGTGTTCCCCTGCCGCGACCCGGACCCTTCGCCTGCTTTTCAGCAAGAACAGTCACGGCGCGGTTGAGCCCGATAGAGAATACGTCCTCGGCGCTTTCGAGATTGGCATAGGTGCCGTCATGGGCGATATACGGGCCGTACCGCCCGATGCCTGCCGAAATCATCTTGGCGGTTTCGGGGTGCTGCCCGACATCACGCGGCAGCGACAACAGAGCCAGCGCTTTCTCGTGGTCGATCGTTTCGAGCGTCCAGCCCTTGGGCAGGCTGGCGCGCTTGGCTTCCTTGCCGTCGCCGCGCTGAATGTAGGGTCCGAAGCGGCCGCTGCGTGCTGTGATGTCCTCGCCGGTATAGGGATCCTTGCCGAGAAGCTTTGGCTCGTCGCCGCTATTGCCGTTCTCGTTTGCCGCCTCACTGCCGCCGAGCTGGCGCGTGAACTTGCACTCGGGATAGTTCGAGCAACCGACGAAGGCTCCGTACTTGCCAAGCTTCAGCGAAAGATTGCCCGTTCCGCACACCTGGCAGATGCGCGGATCGCTGCCGTCTTCACGCGGCGGGAAGACGAGCGGACCGAGTTCCTCATTGAGCGCGTCGAGAACGTTGGTGACCCGCAGTTCCTTGATACCATCGACGGACCCGAAAAAATCGGTCCAGAAATCGCGCAGGACATCCTTCCACTTGAGCTTGCCGTCGGAGATTTCATCGAGCTTTTCCTCAAGGTCCGCCGTGAAATCATATTCGACATAGCGCTTGAAGAAGCTTTCCAGGAAGGCGATCACAAGCCGGCCCTTGGCCTCGGGGATAAGTTTGCGCTTCTCGACCGCAATATATTCGCGGTCGCGCAGTGTCGTTATCGTTGCCGCATAAGTGGACGGGCGGCCTATGCCGAGCTCGGTCATCTTCTTGATGAGCGTTGCTTCCGAATAGCGCGGCGGTGGTTCGGTCGAGTGTTGGCTGGCTTCGATCTTCTCGCGGGCGAGGGCCTCGCCAGCCCTGATCTCGGGCAGGCGGGCGCTGTCTTCGTCGACATCCTCTTCCTCGCGGTGATCGACATAGGCTCCGAGGAAACCGTCAAAACGGACGACCGAACCTGTCGCACGCAATTGCGCCAGGCGGGAACCGTTCCGCGCCTCGATGTCGACGGTCGTACGCTCGATGTCGGCCGATTGCATCTGGCTCGCGATAGCGCGCTTCCAGATCAATTCATAAAGCCGCGCCTGATCATCATCGAGGAACTTGCGCATGTCCTTGGGATGACGATTGAAGTCCGTCGGGCGGATGGCTTCATGAGCCTCCTGCGCATTCTTCGCCTTGGTCGAATAGTAACGCGGCTTCTCCGGCACATATTTGTCGCCGAAGACGCGCCCGATGGTCTTGCGTGCTGCCTGCACCGCTTCCGGATCCATCTGAACGCCGTCAGTACGCATATAAGTAATGAGACCGGCAGTTTCCCCGCCAAGGTCCATGCCTTCGTAAAGACGCTGGGCGATCTGCATCGTGCGTGAGGAGGAAAAGCCCAATTGTCCGGATGCTGCCTGCTGCAAAGTGGAGGTGGTGAAGGGCGGTCCGGGACTGCGCTTTATCGGCTTTGCTTCAACGGCGGTCGCCTTAAACGAAGCGCCTTCGAGCATGGCGCGAATCTCGCCGGCCTGTTCGCCATTCTTGATGTCGAGCTTGCCGAGCTTCTTGTCGTCGATTGCTACGAGGCGCGCTTCAAAGAGGTCGTTGCGCGGCGTCTTCAAGTGCGCTGCGATCGTCCAGTATTCTTCGCGAACAAACCGTTCGATCTCGGCTTCGCGATCCGCGACGAGCCGCAGGGTGACGGACTGGACACGTCCAGCCGAACGGGCGCCGGGCAGCTTGCGCCAAAGCACGGGCGAGAGGGTAAAGCCAAACAGATAGTCGAGCGCACGGCGGGCGAGATAGGCATCGACCAGCGGCATATCGATATCGCGGGGGTTCGCAATGGCCTCGAGCACCGAATCCTTGGTAACCGCGTTGAATGCAATACGTTTTACCGCCTTTGTACCAATTGCCTTCTTTTGCTGCAGCACCTCGAGCACATGCCAGGAGATCGCCTCACCCTCGCGATCAGGGTCGGTCGCAAGAAAGAGCGTGTCGCTCTCCTTCAATGCCTTGATGATATCGCTCAGCCGCTTTGACGATTCGGAGCTTACTTCCCAGGACATCGAGAAATCATTGTCGGGGAGGACCGAGCCGTCCTTGGCAGGCAGATCGCGCACGTGGCCGAACGAGGCCAGGACCTTGTAGCCCGGGCCAAGATATTTGGTGATTGATTTGGCCTTGGTAGGCGATTCGACGACGACGAGATTCATTACGGATTCGAGCTTTCTGCCCTTGTCTGATTAAAGAAGTGCCGGTTTCGCACCGGTACAGAAGTCTGTGAAATGAACAGGCTTCTGCGCAACGTCAAGGTCTGGGCTTCAAAAATCGACAATTGCAACCACGGGTTGCTCAACGAGCTAATACAATTAATGGTATTGTCGTTTGCGGTGCAAGAGCCCCGGAGATTTTTGGCCGGTTATTTGATGTGTACGTGTGCAAAGTATAAAAAACAAGGACTTAAGTAGCTATACATTAAGCGATTTCTGGTCAAATATAGCGCCATTTCAGCATGGGCTTTTTCAAGGATGTAATTATGAGCGAAAGCAAAATCAATCCAGTCGAGAACGTCAGATTTATTCAGCAGATGCTCGGTGAGCTCCGCACGATGGCCCAAAACACCCGGTTGGACATGTTGGCCTACCTCATCGAGATCGCCTACATCGAGGGCAGCGACCAGCTGCGCCGCCACACGGGGTCGGACTCAGGAATAAACCAGCGAAACATATCCGCCTGAGTGGCGTTGCAAACGTCCGGCAAGATCGAGCTCAAGCAGAATCAGCATGATCAGGGAAGGATGCAGTCCACTCGCACGGATCAGCTCATCGATTTCGGTCGGAACAGGCCCAAGGAGGTTGACCACGCGGTCGCGGTCGCTTTCATCAGGTGGGTTGAGCGAAGGGAAATCGATTTCCGGCGCGAGGAAGGCGGGCGGGTCGGCGATCGGTCGATCGACAAGCGGTGTGAGGCCGTCGATCACATCCTGCGTGCAGGTTGTCACCGTCGCGCCATTCTTCAGAAGATCGTTGGTGCCCTTGGCCCTCGGATCGAAAGGTGAGCCCGGAACGGCGAAAACGTGCCGTCCCAGTTCGCCGGCAAGCCGGGCGCTGATGAGCGAACCGGATCGTTCTGCAGCTTCCACCACGACGAGCCCCAGGGACAGTGCGGCGATGATTCTGTTGCGCCGTGGAAAATCCCGCGCACGCGGCTCCCAGCCGAAGGGCATTTCGCTGATGGCAGCGCCGTGTCGACCGGATATGGCTGCGTAAAGGTCAAGATTTTCCGGCGGGTAGGGCATGTCCAGTCCGCCTGCCATGACCGCGACGGTTCCATGGTCGAGGCTTGCCTCATGGGCGGCGGTATCGATGCCGCGCGCCAGGCCGGAGATCACGGCGAAACCCGCTTGTCCGAGGTCTCGCGCAAGCATGCGGGCAAATTTGAGACCCACCAGCGAGGCGTTGCGGGCGCCGACGATAGCAACCGGCGGAAGCCGGAAAACGTCAGGATTGCCCTTGATTGCCACGAGGGGAGGCGGATTATCGCATTTCCGCAAGTAGCGCGGATAGTCGGGTTCGCCGATCCCGACGAAGCGCGCACCGGTTTTAGCTGCGGCTTCCATTTCGCGCATGGCATCCTCGACCGGAGCGATCCGAATCGGGCGGTGCCCGCCACCGCGCCGAACGAGTTCGGGAAGCATTTCCAATGCGGCAGCGGCTGATCCGCAATGGGCTATGAGATCGCGAAAGGTCGCGGGGCCGACATTGTCGCTTCGGAGCAAACGGAGCCAGGCCAGCCGCTGGCTGTCAGAAAGGCGGATGCCTTTCGCGGCGTCGTTCACCCTTTAGATCCGATCTTGCCCTCATTGCCGGCGACGAGACGCTGGATATTGGCGCGGTGCTTGATGAAGACGCTGACGGTAAGGATCAGGAACAGCACGGCTATCTGGTGCAAGCCTATAATATAAAGTGCGATCGGGACAATCGCGGCCGCGACAAGAGCGGCGAGTGACGAGTAGCGCGTGGCATAGGCCACGCCAAGCCAGACTGCGGCAAAGATCAATGCACCCTGCCAGAACAATCCGAGCAGAACGCCCAGATATGTGGCGACGCCCTTGCCGCCCTTGAACTTCAGCCAGACTGGAAAAATATGGCCGAGGAACGCACCGAGGCCCGCTGCGATTGCCGCTTCCGGACTGGCGATCCCGGCGATCAGCACGGCGGCCGTTCCCTTCAACATGTCAAGGAGCAGGGTGGCCGCTGCCAGCTTCTTGTTGCCCGTGCGCAGCACATTCGTGGCGCCAATATTGCCCGAACCAATGCTGCGGACATCTCCGAGCCCTGCCATGCGCGTCAAAATCAGGCCAAACGGGATGGAACCCAGCAGATAGCCGAAGGCCAGTGCAAAGAGAAGAAGCGGAACGCCTGCTGGTCCGCCTGAAAAATCCGACATGCAACGCCCCCCTGGCGGCTTCTAGATAGTGAAGACTGATTTGCCTGCAACGAATGTCTGAATGACGCGCCCCTGGAACCGTGCTCCTTCGAAGCAACTGTTCTTGGAGCGCGACCGCAGATCTTCTTCCTTCACAACCCACGGCTCGTCAAGATCGACTATGGTCACATCTGCTTTGGCGCCGGGCCGCAACGACCCGGCCTCGATGCCGAATATCCGGGCTGGCGCGCTCGACAGCGCTTCGACGATGCGCAGAAGCGGTACATCGCCGTTGTGGTGCAGCCGCAGCGCCGCACCGAGCAGCGTTTCAAGTCCGATCGCACCGGCGGCGGCATCGGCAAAGGGCAGGCGCTTGGTATCGACATCCTGCGGATCGTGGGCCGACACGATAATGTCGATCACGCCTTCGCGCAGCGCCTCCACCATGGCAAGCCGATCCTCCTCGAGCCGCAGCGGCGGTTGCAGGCGGAAGAAGGTGCGGAATTCGCCGACATCGTTCTCGTTCAGCGACAGGTGGTTGATCGAAACACCTGAGGTCACGTTGAGACCGTCCTGCTTGGCTTTGGCGATGACCTCCGCCGACATGGCGGTCGAGATCTGCGCCGCATGATAAGCGCCTTGGGTAAGGGCGGCGAGCCGCATGTCACGTTCGATCGGGATAACCTCCGCTTCGCGGGGCGTTCCGGAAAGGCCGAGCCAGCTGGCGAACAGCCCCTCGTTCATCACCCCGTTGACGCCGAGGTAGGGATCCTGGGCTTCGTGTGCGAGCACGACACCAAAATCGCGCGCATAGGTCAGTGCCCGTCGCATCAACTGCGTGTTGGCGATGGAGTGTCGGCCCTCGCTTATCGCGACCGCTCCGGCTTCGCGCAGCAATCCGATCTCGGTCATCTCCTCGCCGTTGAGACCCTTGGTGACTGCCGCGGCCGGATAGACGTTGACAACCGCTGTGTCGCGCGCGGTACGCAGCACGAATTCGACGAGGGCGACATTGTCGATGACCGGGTCGGTATCGGGCATCATGATCATGGAGGTGACGCCGCCAGCCGCGGCCGCATGACTGGCGGACGCGATCGTTTCGCGATGTTCCGCCCCCGGTTCCCCAATGAATACGCGGGCATCGACAAGGCCGGGGAGGACAGATTTGCCCTTGCAGTCGATTATCGTTGCGCCTTCGGCTGTGCCCTGGTTACGAGCATCCGCACCGCTTGCGACAATCCTGTCGCCGTCGATGATAAGGGTCCCGATTTCGTCGAGGCCGCGCGACGGGTCGACAATACGGGCGTTCTGAAGAACTGTCGTGCTCATCCTGCAACTCCCTCCGCATTGCGGCGGGGGTCGAGGAGCGCTTCCATCACGGCCATGCGCACGGCGACGCCCATTTCCACCTGTTCCTGAATGACACTCTGTGAGCCGTCGGCAACGTCCGAAGCAATCTCGACACCGCGATTCATCGGGCCGGGATGCATGACCAGCGCATCGGGCTTGGCGTATTTGAGTTTCTCGCGGTCAAGCCCGTGATAGCGGAAATATTCGCGCACCGACGGAACGAATGATCCGGCCATGCGCTCGCGCTGGAGCCGCAGCATCATGACCACGTCGGCGTCTTTCAGGCCGTCTTGCATGTTGTGAAACACCTCCGCGCCCATGTGGGCAATGCCGGAAGGAAGCAAGGTGGACGGTGCAACCACGCGAACGCGGGCGCCCAAGGCATTGAGAAGGATGATATTCGAGCGGGCGACGCGCGAATGCAGGACATCGCCGCAGATCGCGACTGTCAGCCGCTCGACTTTCCCCTTGGCACGGCGGATAGTCAGCGCATCGAGGAGCGCTTGGGTCGGATGTTCATGCGCCCCATCGCCGGCATTGACCACCGAGCACCCGACCTTCTGCGCCAGAAGGGCTGCGGCGCCTGCAGAAGAGTGGCGGATGATCAGGATATCGGGCCGCATCGCATTGAGCGTCATCGCCGTGTCGATCAGCGTCTCGCCCTTTTTGAGCGATGAGTTGCCGACCGACATGTTCATGACGTCGGCGCCGAGACGCTTGCCCGCAAGCTCGAACGACGATTGCGTTCGTGTCGAGGCTTCGAAGAAGAGGTTGATCTGGGTCCGGCCGCGCAGAACGCTCTTCTTTTTCTCGGACTGCCGTGAAACGGCAATCTCACTTTCAGCGAGATCGAGAAGCTGGGTTATGTCCTGGGGTGAAAGACCCTTGATGCCAAGCAAATGGCGATGGGCGAAAGGAGGTGGGAGCGTTTCCAATGTCATAGCAAGTCCCCCCTATAGGCCCGATGCCCCGCTGCTGCAAGCATCGGACCGCGCATATCCTTTGTGATCGTCAACATGGCTGTGAACAATGGAGCATAAGGTGGCGGGGTCGGCAACGGGCGTCAATTGCTGCTGTTGTCGAAGAGGCGTACAATCACCTCTGCCAGTGACGACGCGGATACAATGAGGGGGCAGCATGTCAGATGGCATTATCCCGACACGCGCCGCCATGGAAGGCGGCGGATACTATAATCGCCATTCGGCGATGCAGGCTGCTGGCAACGCGGCGGCCCTGGCACTGTGGCAATTGGCGGCGAATTCGGTTGCCTTCGGCGACGAACCGCTCGTCATCGTCGATTACGGCTCTTCTCAGGGCAAGAACTCGATGGATCCTGTAGCGATCGCGATCCAGGCGCTGCGGGCACGCGCCGGTGAGGAGCGTTCCATCGAGGTGATCCACACGGATTTGCCCTCGAATGACTTCACATCGCTGTTCAATGCCCTCGAAAGCGATCCGCAGAGCTACATGACGGGATCGACGGGAATATTCCCCTCCGCGATCGGGCGCAGCTACTATGAACCCCTCTTTCCCCCGGGGCGGGTGCACCTTGGGTGGAATTCCTGGACCATGCAGTGGATGAGCCAGCACCCCATCGACATTCCCGACCACATTTTTGCCCTTCACAGCAAATTTGAGGACGTCCACAAGGCACTACTCCTCCAACAAGCGCGCGACTGGCGGCTGTTCCTGCAACGGCGGGCGAGCGAATTGCGCCATGATGGCAGGCTACTATGCCTTTTCCCGGGACGGCCGGAAGACAGGGTTGGCTGGGAGTGGCTGACCAGCGAGTTGTGGCACGCCTTGCTCTCCATGAAGCACGATGGACTTCTTTCGGAAAACGATCTTCTGCATATCAATATTCCGACGGCCCCGCGCAAACTTGCCGATATCAGGGCGCCCTTTGCAACAGGAGATGGCGCGTTTGCCGGCCTGCGGATCGAGCGCTCGGAAATACTGCCTGGGCCGGACTTGCATTGGGATGCGTTCGAGCGCACCGGCGATCCACTACCGCTTGCGCGCGGCTGGACCGGTATGATGCGGGCTTTTTCGGGGCCAACCGTGGCGTCCTCACTCAGCGCCAAACCGAACCGGGCAGCTCTGGTCGATGAGCTTTACGGCAGAATGGAAGCAAGCCTCGCGTCGAACCCGCGGCGGCATGAGCACTTTGTCGCCGTAGTGCTTTTGCACAAGGTCGGTTGAGACGACGGTTTTCTCGCTTGCGGCCGATATCGACTAACGCTGGACACATCATATATTGAGGGAGTTAACCGCTTGTCAGATTCTTGGCACGATAAAGAGTCTGCGCGCACCCGCATGCCGATTGAAACACGAGCGTGCGACTACCACAGCAAGTCAGGACCCGCTACTTGAAAACCCATGATGTCCTCAACCAGACACCGCCGATGAGCGGCCTTAACGCCTACCTCGGCGATCCCTTGCTGATGCAGATCACCAAGCGTTTCCCGCAGGAGGTGCGCAAGGAACTGGAACAGAACGGGCGCTTCGTACTTTCAAGCGATGCACAGGATTTGGCGAGGCTGGCGAATGCGGAAACGCCGAAGCTGCGCACCCATGACCGACAGGGCCGGCGCATCGACGTCGTCGATTACCATCCTGCCTATCATGCCTTGATGCGCCGGTCGGTGTCGCAGGGCCTGCATTCCTCGATATGGGAAGACGGAAAGACGGAATCAGGCGTACGCCATCAAGCGCGCGCCTCGCGCTTCTACCTTACGGCCCAACTCGAGTGTGGCCATCTATGTCCGCTGACAATGACGAGCGCTTCGCTCGCGGCCCTGATGGCATCGCCCACGCTCTATCGCGAGTGGTCGCCGCTGATCCTGCCTCGCAAATATGATTCCAGCAACAAGTCGCCGGCAAAGAAGGCCGGTCTCACCCTCGGTATGGGGATGACCGAGAAGCAGGGCGGCACCGACGTTCAGGCCAACACAACGCGCGCCGAGCCGGATGGGAGCGGCTTTTATCGGATCACCGGCCATAAATGGTTCATGTCAGCGCCGATGTCCGATGCCTTCCTCGTTCTCGCGCAGGTCCGCGAGGGACTTTCATGCTTTCTCGTGCCGCGCATCCTTCCGGACGGAAGTTCGAACGGGTTCCGCTTTCAACGGCTGAAGGACAAGCTCGGCAATCGCTCGAATGCGTCGTCGGAAGTCGAATTCGAGAGTGCCCTTGGGCAGATGATCGGCAATCCAGGAGAGGGCGTCAAAACGATTATCGACATGGTGACGCTCACCCGGCTTGATTGCGCCATCGCTTCAGCAGGCCTGATGCGTGCCGGACTTGCGGAAGCGGCGCACCATGCGCGCCACCGCGTTGCGTTCGAGACGACGCTCATCGAGAAGCCGCTCATGCTGCGCGTGCTCGCCGATATGGCCCTCGATGTTGCGGCTGCCACGGCGCTTGCAATGCGCCTGGCGCGGGCATTCGATAATGCTGCCAAGGATCGCAGCGAAGCCGCCTTTGCCCGCGTCATGACCCCTGTGGTCAAATACTGGGTGGCAAAGATCGCACCTGCGATGCTCTATGAGACGATGGAGTGCCTCGGCGGCAATGGTTACATCGAGGAAGGCAATCTCGCACGCTACTATCGCGAGGCCCCGGTCAATGCGATCTGGGAGGGCTCGGGCAATGTCATGGCACTGGATGTTGTTCGCGTTCTCAAACGTGGTCCGCAGCTTTTCGATGAAGTGCTGAACTGGATCGGGGCTCAACTCGGACGGGGCGGCCAGGGCACAGTCGAAGTGCTGCGCGCAGCCATGCGCGTCACCGAGAACGATGAAGGTGCTGCCCGTATTCTGACCGAGCAGCTTGCACTGGCGGCGGCCGGTGCGGAACTGCGCTATCTCCATTCGGAAGATATAGCTGACGCCTTTATCGAAACGCGGCTCGGCGGCCAGTGGCGCACGACCTACGGCATGCTCGACGCGCGCCACAACGCCAAGAACATCGTGAATTCGCTTTATCCGGGCGCTTCCTGATTCTCAGGGGAAGCCGCAGAACCTTTGACCGCGCAGTGCACGCACCGCGTGCAGCATCTTCATTGTCAGAAAAATTGGATAGTGACGCACAAAATGCATCCCGAGCGCGCACGGGGGCTCGCTAATAGCTTCAATTTGAATTAAATTTTTGTAAATTAACCTTAACAAACGGTTTACATTGCGGTTCACTTCTTAAACGATAACACTGTCGTTCGAAATTGCACTGCAAATTCGTAGGGTTAAGATAAAGTGATTATGAGCTTCCCTTGGAGGAGTTACTGAATGCGCAGCTTCCTGATTTTCTGGGCGGGACCGCTGACTTTCCTTTGGGGATGGTATTTCCTGTCATATTACAATCTCAGCATGGGCATGTATTTTTTCAGCCGTGAGATGCATGACCTGGTGTTTCAGATTTACGGGCAGGCGCTCGGCATAGCGCCGGAAAGCATTCCACCTCTGGTTGCGCGTGCTTGTATCATCGACACCGGCCTGGTCCTTGGCCTCATCGCTTTCCGCCGTCGCCGCAAGATCATTGCTTGGGTAAAGGAATGGCGCGCAGCGCGGGCTGGCTACGGGAAGGAACTTCCGTCAATATCGGTTTCCTGACGCAGCGCCCGCAGGCGGTCCAACGCGCCCTGCAAGATAAAGGATGCAGCGGCTGAATCGATTCGGTCGGCCCGCTTCTGGCGCGATACATCCATTCCGATCAGAACGCGCTCGGCCGCAACCGTCGACAGACGCTCGTCCCAATAGACAAATGGAAGTTCCGTCAGCTTTTCCATATTGCGCACGAAGGCGCGGGTCGCCTGAGCCCGCGGTCCCTCGCTGCCATCCATATTTACCGGCAGCCCGATGATAATAGCGCCGACATTGTCGGCATTGAGGGCTTTCAACAGATCCTGAGCATCGTGCGTGAACTTGCTGCGTCTCAGTACAGGGCGCGGATTGGCAAACGAGAAGCCGCGATCTGATATAGCGATGCCGATCGTCTTGGTCCCAAGGTCAAGACCGGCGAGCGTCTTGCCCTCCGCCACGCGCGTCTCAAGTTCTTCAATTGCCAATACCGTCAATTTGATTGCTTCCTGCACTTGCAATGCGGATCGATCGATCGCTTTAATCCGGCACACCTGACACATACCGCTTCTACGGCAGCGTGGCGAGCATCCAGTGAATGAAGGGATAAAGACATGAAAATTACCTGGCTTGGCCATTCGGCTTTCCGGCTCGAAACCGCAAAGAACACGATTCTGATCGATCCGTTCCTGAACGGGAACCCCGGCGCCAAGGGCGTGGACATCAAGGAAGCGACCAAGGGCGTCGACCACATCATCCTGACGCATGGCCATGGCGATCACGTGGGCGACACGATCGCCTTGGCCAAGGAAACCGGTGCACTCGTCACTGCCAACGCCGACCTCGTATCCTGGCTCGCTTCAAAAGGGGTCGCCCGGGTCGATCCCACCAATACGGGCGGTACGGTTTCCTATGACGGCTTTACGGTCACTTATGTCAACGCATTGCATTCATCGGCGCAGTTGACCGAAGACGGCGTGTCGCATTCCCTCGGCAGCGCGAACGGCGTGGTGCTGCATTTCGATGCCGATCCGACGCTTTATCACATGGGCGATACCGATATCTTCTCGGACATGGCGCTGATCAACGAACTGCACAATCCGCAGATCGGCATTCTGCCGGTTGGCGACCGTTTCACCATGGGTGGTGCGGTGGCGGCCCTTGCGGCGCGGCGATATTTCAAGTTCGAACACGCCATTCCCTGTCATTACGGCTCATTTCCCATAATCGACCAGACCCCGGAGAAATTCGTGGCCGGAATGGAAGGTGGTGAAACTAAAGTCGTAGTTCCGACAACGAATCAGCAATTTACCATTTGAATTGAAGTTGCTAGATCAACGCTGGCTCGTATCGACGCCTGGAGAAATGACGTGCGCAGACTGCTTTTTGCTTCCCTCTTGATGACATCGGCCTGGCCGGCATTCGCTCAAACCGTCGATGCGGATGGCGCGAAGGCGCTCGCCGATACGCTAGCGAAATATTTCGGCCGGTCCGCGATCGAGGGCAAGATCGTGAACGTTGCGCCCGCCGGGGATAACTACCGTATCACCTTGAGCCTGGCGGAGCTTTTCAAAGGAATGCCCAGTCGCGGCATTAATGGCGATTTTATTAGCTCTGACCTGCTCGCCCGGCCGCTGGCCGACGGAACGTGGAACATATCGACTGCAACCCCTCCTGATTGGATCGATACGTCAACATTTACGGGGTCGACGTATTGGTCGGTCAAGAATGCCCAAATGAACGGTGTTTTTGACCCGAAACTCGGTACATTCAGCAAGTCCGATTTTTCCTACGATGGCATGAAGATGAGGGTGGCGGCCGGTACCCAAGCCGCCGACGTGACTGCCGGCCCGGTGAAAGGCCAATTGAACGGGATGGCAAATCCTGCCGGCGGCGTCGATATGGGTTATACTCAAACCACAGGTAACTTCGTCGAAACGATCTCGCTGAAATCCCCGCTTCCAGCGGCACCGGATGATGGCGCTGTTACGCCGGCGCCGACCCTTCCCGCACCGCCGTCGAAGGTGGTTTTCAGCAGCGGGGAAGTGACGTACTCGGCGGATGCCAAGGGCGCACGCAATCTCGAAATTCTGGACCTATGGGCTTATTTTGTCGCCCATTCCGACACGAAGACGCTGACCGACCCGCAGCAGGCGGAACTGAAGGGCAAGCTCCTTGCGGTATTGCCGATCTGGGAGAAATTGACGGGGACATATCGGTTCGCTGGGCTCGATATCGATACGCCGCTCGGCAAATTCACAGCCAAGAACATCGTGCAGGAGATGGATTTCGACGGTGTCGGCAAGGACGGTGGCTATCACGTTGCGCTTCGCACCAACGGCCTCACCTATCCGGCCTTGCCTATACCGGATTGGGGCCTGCCGTTCCTGCCTACCGATGTCGAACTTGCCTTTGGCGCGGAAAGCGTTGATCTGGAAACCCTGGTGAAGGCCGCCGTGGCGGACATGGACCTGCGTCGCGACGAGCCGTTTTCGGATGCATTTGAGTCAAATGCCGCTGCGGCCTTTGTGACCAATCCGCCCAAGGTGGTTATCGACAAGAGCATGGTTCGGACCGCCGAAAGTGAAATCACCGTGGAGGGCGAAGTATCCTTTGCCGGCATGAAGCCGACAAGCCGCACCACCTGGGAAATGGCCGGATTCGATGCCGCGCTCGATCGGCTGAACAAAGCCGCCGAGCATGAGCCCGAGGTCAAGAATTACGTCGTTTTTGCCAAGCTTGCGAAGGATTTCGGCACGAAGCTGCCGAACGGACATATGCAGTGGATCGTCGATCAACAGGCGGATGGGTCGGTCAGCGTCAATGGCAATCCTGTCAAGGGACCCGATCCGGTCGCAACACCCGACGATGATGACGCGCTGGATGGAACGACGCTCGACGACAATATTATCGATCCGGATGCCGGGAGCGATAGCGATGACGCGGATGCTCCGAAGCAATAGGCCCGTCTCACTGCGTCTTGTCCGTTGCGCTCGGGCGCGACGGACACTATAGCTCTGGAAGAAAAACCCGAACTTTAGGAAGTCCCATGTCTGTCGACGTATCCACCGTCAAGCGCGTCGCGCATCTCGCCCGGATTGCCGTGAGCGAAGCCGATGTTGAGCGCATGACCGGTCAGCTGAACGCCATTCTCGGCTTTGTGGAACAACTTGACGAGGTTAACGTCGAAGGTGTCGAGCCGATGACGTCGGTAACGCCCATCGCGATGAAGAAGCGTCGTGACGAGGTCGATGACGGTGGCAAGGCTGCCGATATCGTCGCCAACGCGCCGATCCACGAGGAAAATTTCTTCGTCGTTCCGAAGGTCGTGGAGTAAGACCAATGGCCATCTCCATAGCCATCGAAACTCCATTGCAGGATGATGTAAGGTCGCTTGTTGCCGATCTTAATGCGCATTTGTTGCCGCTTTCTCCGGTCGAGTTCCAGTTCAAGATGACCGTCGAGGAAATGGCGGGCGCCGATACGACCGTTTTCGTCGCGCGCGATGAATCGGGCTTTGCCATCGGGTGCGGCGCGCTTAAAGAGCATGCAGACGGGCTTGGCGAGATCAAGCGCATGTTTACGCGGCCAACCGTTCGCGGCCAGCGCGTGGGATCGGCTTTGCTCGAGGCGATTACGGCCGTTGCGGTGGAAAGGGGCGTCACGCACCTCGTGCTTGAGACCGGCGTCGGGCCGGGCTTCGACGCGGCGTGGCGGCTCTACCAGCGCGCGGGGTTCACCCGTTGCGGCGTCGTGCTCGACTATCCGGATTCCGAACACAGTGCATTTTACGAGAAGCGGCTGGCGCTGACGCCGGCCCAATAGACAGGACCAGTCTCTGATATGACCGATTTGACCGCTCTCACCATTGCCGAGGCGCGCGACCAGTTGAAGGCGAAGGCGATCACCGCCACGGAACTCACTGGCGCCTATATTCAGGCGATCGAGAACGCGAACGATGCCCTGAACATCTATGTCGCTCAGACGCCGGAAAAGGCGCTGGAAATGGCCAAGACATCGGACGCGCGGCTCGCAACCGGGCAGGCGGGGGCGCTTGAAGGCATTCCGCTCGGTATCAAGGACCTGTTTGGCACCGAAGGCGTGCACACCCAGGCAGGTTCGCACATTCTCGACGGCTTCAAGCCGCACTATGAATCGACCGTCACGGCGAATCTCTGGGCTGACGGCGCCGTCATGCTCGGCAAGCTTAACATGGACGAGTTCGCCATGGGCTCGTCGAACGAGACCTCCTTTTACGGCCCCGTAAAGAACCCGTGGCGTGCCAATGGCTCGAATCTGGACCTCGTACCGGGTGGATCGTCCGGCGGTTCGGCTGCTGCCGTTGCGGCTCACCTCTGCGCCGGCGCGACGGCGACCGATACCGGCGGTTCCATCCGCCAGCCCGCGGCCTTTACCGGCACCGTCGGCATCAAGCCGACCTATGGCCGCTGCTCGCGCTGGGGCATCGTTGCCTTCGCCTCGTCGCTGGACCAGGCCGGGCCGATCGCACGGGACGTGCGCGACGCTGCGATTCTGCTGAAGTCCATGGCTTCGGTCGATCCGAAGGACACGACTTCGGTCGATATCGCGGTTCCGGACTACGAAGCCGCCATCGGCAAGCCGCTCGCCGGCATCAAGATCGGCATTCCGAAGGAATACCGCGTCGAGGGCATGCCGGAGGAGATCGAAAAGCTCTGGCAACAGGGCATTGCCTGGCTGAAGGATGCAGGCGCTTCGATCGTCGACATATCCTTGCCGCACACGAAATATGCGCTCCCGGCGTACTACATCGTTGCGCCGGCGGAGGCATCGTCGAACCTTGCCCGTTATGACGGCGTACGCTACGGCCTGCGCGTGCCGGGCAAGGACATCGTCGATATGTATGAGAAGACGCGCGCCACCGGCTTCGGTGAAGAGGTGAAGCGCCGCGTAATGATTGGCACCTACGTGCTGTCCGCCGGCTATTACGACGCCTATTACCTGAAGGCGCAGAAGGTGCGCACGCTGATCAAGAAGGATTTCGAGGATGCCTTCCATGCGGGCGTCCATGCGATCCTGACGCCGGCTACGCCATCGGCGGCATTTGGCATCGCCGATCAGGACATGGCGGCCGATCCGGTGAAAATGTACCTCAACGACATCTTCACCGTCACGGTGAACATGGCCGGCCTGCCCGGCATCGCCATACCCGCGGGTCTCGACGCCAAGGGTCTGCCGCTTGGATTGCAGCTCATTGGGCGGCCGTTCGATGAGGAAACGCTGTTTCAGGCGGGCTACGTCATCGAGCAGGCAGCCGGAAAATTCACCGCTCCGAAATGGTGGTAATCAGGCGCGCAACAGAAGCCGACATCGCGGCAATTGCCGCAGTCGGCTCCCGCGCCTGGGCATCCAATATCTTCTCGTTCGAGCCTGAATTGCCGGGCATGCGTTCGCATGTCGAACGGGCGTTTCAGTCTTTTGCCGAAAGTTCCTATCAGCACGTGACGGTTGCCGAAGTCGATACAACCATCGTCGGATGGGGTGCTCGCGAAAAGGATAATGACTATATTTCCGACCTTTGGGTCGAACCTGCCGTTCAGGGGCAGGGCATTGGTTCGCAACTCCTGCGGGTTCTCAAGATAGCGATAGCAGATGCTGGATATGCGAAAGCCCGCATCAGCACGCATGCCCGCAATTCCGGCGCCATTCGGCTTTACCGGCGCGAGGGTTTCGCGATCATCGAACAGGGCCTTGAATGGTCGACCAGCCTTGAGCGCGAAATCGAGAAGGTGCACATGCTGGCGGAGCTTGGCTGATGTTCTTTGCCGCCTCGAAAATCTTCTGGTTCTTTGCGCAGCCGCTCAACTTCTCGATCTTGCTGGCGGGACTGGCGTTTCTGGCAATTCTCCTGTCTCGCAGGCGCCTCGCACTGGCAACGGCTGGCCTGTCGTTTCTTATTCTCGGCGTCGGCGCCTTGACATCGGTCGGCGCACTGATGATGCATCCGCTTGAAGACCGCTTCCAGCGCCCTGTGACCATGCCGGACAGGATCGACGGCATCATCGTCCTCGGCGGCGGCTTCGAGGCCGGAATTAATCTCGTCCGTGGCGGCTATGAGCTCAACGGCAGCGGCGATCGCTTCATCGAGGCGGCCATTCTCGCGCGGCGTTTTCCAGAGGCAAAGGTGGTCGTCACCGGTGGTGCGGGTGACCTGATCCTCGACGGAGAAGCGGACGGCGTGACCGCGCCGCGCTTGCTGACTGCTCTTGGCGTCGCGCCCGAGCGCCTTCTGCTCGAATCCAAGTCGCGCAACACCTACGAGAATGCAATGTTCACCAAAGCCATGGTTGACGCGAAGCCCGACCAAACCTGGCTACTGGTTACATCGGCGTTTCATATGCCCCGTTCGATGGGCCTCTTTCGCAAAGCTGGCTTCAATGTCCTGCCGTGGCCGTCCGATTACCGGACTTCGGGCAAGGAGCACCTCGGCATCGCCCAGGACAATGCCCAGGATTCGCTGCAGAACCTCTCTATGGCGCTGCGCGAATGGATTGGTCTTGCTGTCTATCGGCTGACCGGACGTATCGACCAACTGGTTCCCTCGCCATGAAGGTGGACGTCCTTATCATCGGCGCCGGGGCTGCCGGCATGATGTGCGCCATTGAAGCGGGAAAACGCGGACGTTCAGTGCTGATCATCGATCACGCCGCTGCGCCCGGCGAGAAAATCCGGATATCGGGGGGTGGGCGCTGCAACTTCACCAATCTCAATGCCGCGCCGCAGAATTACATCAGCAAGAACCGCCACTTCTGCATATCGGCCCTGCGCCGGTACACGCAGCGGGATTTTATAGCCCTCGTCGATCGTCACGCCATTGCCTGGCATGAAAAGACGCTGGGACAGCTGTTCTGTGATGGCTCGTCCAGGCAGATCATCGACTTGCTCGTCACGGAAATGAAGCGTGCGGGCGTGAAAATGCGTCTACGCACAACGGCAAGTTCAATCGAACCGATCTCCGAGGGCTACAGTATCGACCTCGATGGGCAGAAGGTCAGGTGTGCATCGCTTGTTGTCGCTTGCGGCGGAAAATCCATTCCGAAAATGGGTGCGACTGGATTTGGCTACGATATCGCCCGCCAGTTCGGTATCCCTGTCACGGAGACCCGGCCGGCGCTGGTGCCGCTGACCTTCGACGAGAAGACGCTTGCACCGATCAAGCCCCTCTCTGGCGTCTCGGTTGATGCGGTGGTTACGCATGGACGCACCAGTTTTGCCGAGGCGATGCTCTTTACGCATCGCGGCCTCAGCGGCCCGGCGATCCTGCAGATTTCGTCTTTTTGGCGGGAAGGCGATACGATCTCTGTGGCGATGCTGCCTGGCACCAAGGTCTTCGAGGCCTTGCGCGGCGCGCGCTCGCGCAATGGCAAACAAGCCCTGCAGACTGCGCTGGCGGAGCTTCTGCCGAAGCGACTTGCGCAGCTTATTGCGGAAAACAGCAAGATCGATACGCACCTTGCCGACCTTTCGGACAAGCAACTCCTGGCCGTCGAAAAGGCCGTGAACGATTGGCAGGTCAAGCCGGCCGGCTCGGAAGGCTATCGCACGGCGGAGGTCACGCTCGGGGGCGTCGACACAGACCATCTCGACCAGAAAACGATGGAGGCAAAGTCGCACAGGGGACTTTATTTCATCGGTGAGGTTGTCGATGTAACCGGTTGGCTCGGCGGCTATAATTTCCAGTGGGCCTGGTCGTCAGGCTGGGCGGCGGGTCAGGTTGCATAAACCTGCATAAGCTGAAATTCTGATGATGACTATTTCGCCTGAGGGAGGCAATCATGACCATTCATGCAAGCTGCCATTGCGGCGCCATCAAATTCGAGGTCAGTGAAAAGCCGGCATCCGTAACCGCCTGCACGTGTACCTTCTGTACCAAGCGCGGGGCGCTGTGGGCCTATTACACGCCGGATCAGGTCAAGCTCTCGATAACGCCCGAAGCGGATGCCGTTTACTCGCGCAGAGGCTTCAGCAAACACCATCATTGCCTCGTATGCGGTTGCGGCACGTTCTCGGTACTGCCGACCTGGGTCGACTTAAAGCCGGATTTCGAACATCCGCGCACCAGCGTCAATGTTCGGCTGTTCGACGATTTCGATATCGCCTCGCTGCCGGTCAAAACGGTTGACGGGAGAAATCTCTGGTAAGTCGTTGCCTCCGGTCGAGAATCCTGCTTCCCTGACCCCGGGGCGATGTTTCAGTCAAACTGGGAGGCAGGCCATGTGGATCAATCTGACTGACGTTAATGGCGACCACGTTACCGTAAATTTCAATCACGTTGTTTCATTCAATCCCTATGGTACCGGAACGCATATTGTAACGATCACGGCCGGGTTGACCTTCTTCGTCAAGGAAACTACTGACGAAATTCAGAAGAAGGTCGGAATTACCGCAA
Organism: Phyllobacterium sp. CL33Tsu; assembly: GCF_900113985.1. Lineage (NCBI taxonomy): Bacteria > Pseudomonadati > Pseudomonadota > Alphaproteobacteria > Hyphomicrobiales > Phyllobacteriaceae > Phyllobacterium > Phyllobacterium sp. CL33Tsu. The sequence goes on from NZ_FORJ01000003.1 coordinate 129,282, forward strand.
GCTGAACGGTTCCTGAACGACTTTGTCTGTAACGGCCAGCATCTTATCCTGACCGCCTTATCCCGGCGTTTCCAGGCCCCTACGATCCCGTGAGCGCAATTTTATTACGCGTGGGGCCGCTTTTACGCAATGAACAGGATGCTTATTCATCGGCGGGGAAACTATTCGCAATCTACTGGTTTTATTCAAATATAGGTCAAAATTCGATACAAAGAGTGATTTGTTAAATCGGTTTAGATCTCCTATTTATGTAGCATGCAGCGGACAAATGCGTCTGCTGAGGGAAGAGTACTCTGTTTGACGGAGTAGTTCGAAGTGGAGATGTTGCGGAATGATAACAATAACTAAAGACACATCATCATTGCCAGATACAAATGTACTGAAGATTGCAAACATTACAAAAGCCAAGCCGACCTTGATCAAGGCGACCAAGAAGTTGAGCCAGCCTGGCGAAAGCCGGACGATTTCGCAGATATTGCGCGAGTCCAGCGGCGGCTTTAGTTTCCGCCGTTAAGTTTCCTGCGCTTGCATATTTGGAAGAAGCACGATTACAGCGGAATATTATCGTGCTTCTTCCATGGATTTTCCAAATTCTTGTTGCGCAGCATGCGTAGCGCCCTTGCGACCCGCTTTCGCGTGGAATGGGGCATGATCACTTCATCGACATAACCGCGTTCCGCGGCAACGAATGGTGACAGGAATCTGTCTTCATAACGCTTCGTATGTGCGGCGATCTTCTCGGCGTCGCCGATATCCTTGCGATAGATGATCTCGACGGCGCCCTTGGCACCCATGACGGCGATCTGGGCTGAGGGCCAGGCGTAGTTGATGTCGCCGCGCAGGTGCTTCGACGCCATCACGTCATAGGCGCCGCCATAGGCCTTGCGCGTAATGATGGTGATCTTCGGGACAGTCGCCTCGGCATAAGCGAAGAGCAGCTTCGCCCCGTGCTTGATCAACCCGCCATATTCCTGCGCGGTGCCGGGCAGGAACCCCGGCACATCGACGAATGTGACGATCGGGATATTGAAGCAGTCGCAAAAGCGCACGAACCGGGCCGCCTTACGGGAGGCATCGCTGTCGAGGACGCCAGCAAGCACCATGGGCTGATTGCCGACAATTCCGACAGTTCGGCCCTCGACGCGGCCAAAGCCGATGACGATATTCTTGGCGAAGCTTTCCTGGATCTCGAAGAAATCGGCTTCGTCGACAGTCTTTCGGATCAGCTCCTTAATATCATAGGGCTTGTTGGCATTATCCGGGACCAGCCGGTCGAGCGAGTGGTCCGGCTCGTCGGTTGACTGGAAACATTCGATCTCGGGAAGCGTGGCCGTGTTCGAGGCAGGCAGGAAGTCGATCAGCCGGCGCATTTGCAACAGCGCTACCACATCGTTGTCGTATGCGCCGTCGGCGATCGAGGATTTCGTCGTATGGATCGAGGCGCCGCCGAGCTGTTCGGCGGTAACGGTCTCGTTGGTAACGGTCTTCACCACATCAGGCCCGGTCACGAACATGTAAGAAGTATCGCGCACCATGAAGATGAAATCGGTCATCGCCGGCGAATAGACATCGCCGCCCGCGCAGGGGCCCATGATCACCGAGATCTGGGGAATGACGCCGGACGCGAGCACATTGCGCTGGAAAATCTCGGCATAGCCGCCGAGCGCCGCGACGCCCTCCTGAATACGCGCGCCGCCCGCATCATAAAGGCCGACCACAGGGGCGCGGGTGCGCAGCGCCATATCCTGGATTTTCTGCACTTTCTCCGCGTGAGCCTCGGAAAGCGAACCGCCGAATACAGTGAAGTCCTTGGCAAAGACGAAGACCGTCCGGCCGTTGATGGTTCCCCAACCGGTGACGACGCCATCACCCGCAAATTTGGTTTCTTCCATGCCGAAATCGGTCGAGCGATGCTCGACGAACATGTCGAATTCTTCGAACGACCCTTCGTCGAGAAAGATGTCGATGCGCTCGCGCGCCGTCAGCTTGCCACGTTTGTGCTGCGCTTCGATCCGTGCCGCACCGCCACCCTCCCGGGCAATTTTCCTGCGGCGTTCAAGCTCGATCAGCACGTCCTTCATGGCATCCTCCTCACTTTCTTCGATCTGATATCAGGTGAGGAGGGTGCTTGGAAGCTGTTTGTATTTGCGGCACCGTCGCGCCGCGGAACGCCCGGAACATCGTGCGCTCCATTGGCCTGACGCATTGACTGCTCAGGACTTTGAAAGTCCCGGCTTACCAGACGCCGGTATTCGGCATAGAGGCCCAGGGCTCCTGCTTGGGAAGGTCGGGGCCCTTCTGAATGATTTCGATCGAGATGCCGTCGGGCGAGCGCACGAATGCCATATGCCCGTCGCGCGGCGGCCGGTTGATCACGACACCCTCGTCGGCGAGCTTCTGGCAGGTCTCGTAGATATTGTCGACGACGTAGGCAAGGTGGCCGAAATTGCGCCCGCCGGCGTATTCCTCAGGGTCCCAATTATAGGTGAGTTCGAGTTCAGGCGCGCGTTCGGCGGCCGATCGTCCCTTGTCTTCCGGTGCGGCGAGAAAGATCAAGGTATAGCGTCCCTTCTCGTTTTCCATGCGGCGAACTTCCTCAAGTCCGAACTTGTTGCAGTAGAAATCAAGCGATTCATCGATATCGCGGACACGGACCATGGTGTGAAGATAACGCATCTTTAGCCTCGGACTTTCTTTCAGGTGGATCGGATGGGGGCTGCAACCATACTCGTAACTTTGGTTGAGGGCCGGGGATGTTTCGTAACACTTACTATTTAGCTCGACAAATTTGTGGCGGTTCGAGCAAGGGTTGTAGATAATGCTCAACAGTTTTGCCTGTGGTTTTCAGTAAAAACAGGCAGATCATACTTGCTCTCTGGCCGCGGTCAGGTGCTATTCTTGAAGAAGAGAATCAGTGGTTTCTTGCAGGAGAGGAGGGGCTCGCTTCATGTCTGACAGACCAGTATCAGCCCGGCAATCCCAAGATAGTGAAAGTTTGAGTGACGGATTGGACCTTATCGAGGTTTCGGGCGCGATAAAGTGGTTTGATGTTGCCAAGGGCTACGGCTTCATTGTTCCCGATAATAGCGAGCTTCCAGACATACTCCTCCATGTGACCTGCCTGCGTCGCGACGGTTTCCAGACCGCGCTCGAAGGCGCCCGCGTCGTTTGCGAAGTCAAGCAGGGCGAGCGCGGCATGCAGTGCTTTCACGTCAAATCCATGGATAACTCAACCGCGGTCCACCCGACGGAATTGCCGCCGGTCCGCACGCATGTGACGGTGACGCCATCGAGCGGGCTCGAGCGCGTTCTCGTCAAGTGGTTCAACCGCACCAAGGGCTTCGGATTCCTGACCCGCGGCGAAGGAACCGAAGACATCTTCATTCACATGGAAACGCTGCGCCACTTCGGCCTGACCGAACTGCGGCCGGGGCAGGTGGTTCTGATCCGCTTCGGCCATGGCGAGAAGGGCCTGATGGCTTCCGAGATTCACCCGGATATCGGCACGCAGTTGCCTGCTTCCCACTGACGCCACCCATGTCGCGCCCGGCATCGTTTCTCGTCAGCCTGCTCTTTCTCGTATTTGCAGTCTTTCCGGCCCTTGCCCTCGATCAGGGGCCGATGCACCTTCCAATCGACGCCAAGCCGCTGACGATCAATACGGCGCGCGGTGACGTGCCGTTTCGTGTCGAAGTTGCCGATACGGACGAGGAGCGCGAGCGCGGCCTGATGTTCCGCACGGATCTTAAGGACGACAGCGCCATGCTCTTCGTCTTCGACGAATCCCAGCTCGTTACAATGTGGATGGAAAACACGCCGTCTGCGCTCGACATGCTGTTTCTCGACGACAATGGTCGTATCTCTGCAATCCGCGAACATGCGGTGCCTTTTTCGCGTGACATCATATCTTCGGGCGGCCCGGTTCGCTTTGTCGTTGAGGTGAAAGCCGGTTCCGTAAAGCGCCTCGGCTTGACAATTGGGGATAAGGTGCGGCATCCCGCTATAAATGCCATAGGTCATTGACGGACCCAGCCGATGCAATTCTTCGAAAATGACGGACTGAAGCTCGCTTTTCTGGACGAGGGCGAGGGTGAACCGATCCTGCTTATTCATGGCTTTGCTTCATCCTCCTTCTACAATTGGGTGCAGCCCGGCTGGATCCAGACCCTCACTGCAGCGGGCTACCGGGCGATTGCCATCGATAATCGCGGCCACGGCAATTCCGACAAGCCGCACGACCGGTCGCTTTATACCCCCACCTTGATGGCAGGCGACGCCGCAGCGCTGCTCGACCATCTCGATATTCCGCAAGCCCATGTCATGGGCTATTCGATGGGCGCGCGCATCAGCGCCTTTCTGGCGCTCAATCATCCGGAACGCGTCCATGACCTGATCTTCGGGGGACTTGGCATTGGCATGGTCGAGGGTGCGGGCGACTGGTCGCCCATTGCGGAAGCCCTGCTGGCTGACGATCCAGATTCCGTCAGCCATCCGCGCGGCAAAATGTTCCGCATGTTCGCCGACAAGACCCAGAGCGACAAGGTCGCGCTGGCTGCCTGCGTGATCACCTCCAAGGAGGAAATCAGCGAAGCAAACATGGCGCGGATAACGCAGCCGACGCTTGTGGGTGTCGGGACCAAGGATGATATCGGCGGGGACCCGCATCGCCTTGCGGCGCTCATGCCCCGGGGCGAAGCCATCGATATACCGAACCGCGACCATATGCTCGCTGTCGGCGACAAGGTCTTCAAGCAGGCGGTCATCGAATTTCTCAAACGGAATCCGCTGTAATCTCTAGGCTTGCAATCCGGAACCCTCAGGATCACTGATCGTTTCTTGCGAGAGCGCCCCGTATGGAGTATGGGAACGCCATCATTTTGAGGATTGTCGGTTCAGTCAAATCGATCAAGGCTTCAATTTTTCTTGGCCGCCGGGTCTGGAAATTGGCGTGTCAAGAAAACACTTTTGCCTTATGCTTCACCAACGAGCATAAAAATTGGCCGAATGCTGGAGTTAGGAAATGCCATCAAGCAGTCCGATAAAGATGACCGGTTCAGTACAGCAGATGGACCCGATCTGGCATGCAATCCGGGCGGAAGCGGAAGAGACCGTCCGTAACGAGCCGCTGCTTTCCACGTTCCTCTATTCGACGATCTTGAATCACCAGTCGCTCGAAGAAGCGGTTATCCACCGTATATCGCAGCGCCTCGACCATCCCGATATGGAATCGGAGCTGTTGCGCCAGACCTTCAACACCATGCTGGAGGCCAATCCGGCGTGGTCGCAAGTGCTGCGCGTCGATATCCAGGCCGTCTATGACCGTGACCCTGCTTGCACGCGCTTCATCGAGCCTGTGCTATATTTCAAGGGCTTCCAGGCCATTCAGACGCATCGCCTCGCCCATTGGCTGTGGAAGGAAGGGCGCATCGATTTTGCCCTTTATCTGCAAAGCCGCTCGTCATCGGTGTTCCAGACCGATATTCATCCGATGGTGCCGATGGGCCAGGGCGTGTTCTTCGATCATGCAACCGGCATTGTCGTCGGCATGACGGCTGTGATCGAGGATAATGTCTCCATCCTGCAAAACGTGACGCTAGGCGGTACGGGCAAGGAGTCGGGCGACCGCCATCCGAAGATCCGCAACGGCGTGCTGATCGGCGCCGGCGCCAAGATTCTCGGCAATATCGAGATTGGTCACTGCTCAAAGGTTGCCGCGGGTTCCGTGGTTCTGAAGCCGGTTCCGCATAATGTCACCGTCGCAGGCGTGCCCGCACGCGTTGTCGGCGAGACCGGTTGCGCCGAGCCTTCACGCGCCATGGACCAGCTCATAACAAACTTCGACTAAGCGGAAACACAGGTCTCCACGCGGCACGTGGCAGCAATCAGCCCTTTACACGGCTGACTTCTGCGTGCCAAAAGCGCTCAAGCAAATACGACAGGAGACCCCAGTGAAACCCGAAGAACTGAAAAAACTCGACAGCTATTTCAAGCGCACGTTCCGGAACATGGACCTCACTGTCAAGGCACGCCCGCGCAAGGACGATTCCGCCGAGCTTTACATCGGTGAAGAATTTCTCGGCCTCATTTACAAGGATGAGGACGAAGGCGAGCTCTCCTACAATTTCTCCATGGCAATCCTGGAGATGGATCTCTGATCCATCCAACGTTCGGTAAGGAGCATCCATGCCGATATTCAACCTGGATGGACACGAACCTCAGTTCGAGCGCCGCAGTTCGAACTGGATCGCGCCGGACGCCACGATCATCGGCAAGGTGTTTCTCGGCGAGGACGCTAGCATCTGGTTCGGCGTGGTTTTGCGCGGCGACAACGAACTCATCCACGTCGGGCGCGGTTCCAATGTTCAGGAACATGTCGTCATGCACACCGACATGGGCTTTCCCCTGACGATCGGCGAGGGCTGCACGATCGGGCACCGCGCCATGCTCCATGGCTGCACCATTGGCGACAATTCGCTGATAGGCATCGGAGCGATCATCCTGAATGGTGCGAAGATTGGCAAGAATTCACTCGTCGGCGCTGGCGCGCTTGTCACCGAACGCAAGGAATTTCCCGATAATTCGCTGATTGTTGGTTCGCCCGCCAAAGTGATCCGCACTCTGGACGATGCCGCGATTGAAAGTTTGAGGCTGTCGGCCCTTCACTATGTGGAAAACGGCAAGCGCTTCATGCGCGGCATGGAGATCGCCTGACACAAGAAGACCGGCTCCGCTGAAGGAGTCGGCGTTCTGCGTCGAGGTGTCGGTTATTGCTCGATGCTGCCGACGAGTACCTGTCGGTCGTCGTTGATCGAAACCCATGCGCCGGTATTGTTCGTCGCCTGGCGCTTCAGGTAGTCATAGCTCGTTTCACTCCAGGCCTTGATGCGCGGCTCCAAATTGTCGAGTACATAGTCGCCGCGGTCGGTGCGGACCGTCAGCACCGCATGGCCTTCGCCATTCATCTGCCGCACGACGGTGATGAGGAGATCGCTCAGCGGGACGCCAGCTTCATTGATGAGTTTGCGTTTCAAAAGAACGTAGTCCTCGCAATCGCCCTTGGTTGTCGGATAGGACCAGACCTCGGCCTTTCCCCACATATCCATGTCCGTTGCAGGCTCGATCTTGGCGTTGACGCTGCTGTTGACCTGCACGAGCAGGGCCCATGTCTTCGACGTCAGCGCAACGGGCTGCTGATTGCTGCTCTTGATGTTGCATTCATTCTTGTAGGTTTGGCAAAATTCGTAATGCCCGATCGGCTGCGATGTGCGTGAGCCGGTCTTCATGAACGGCGCATTGGAACTGACTGGATCTGCGCTAGCCGCCAGGCAGGAAGCCAACAGCGCCACTCCAACCAAGATTGTCTTTTTTATCATACCGTCGTCTCCCCGGTTGAGACGACAATGACAGAGAGAGTTTGATCGACCGGAAATGCATGTGAGTAAATATGAATCAAATCGGTAGCAAAAAATAAACGAATTTGACTATAACCATGTATTAAGTTTTATTATTGTTTTATTTAAAGTAGATTATAAATGAAATTTCGAAAGTATAATAAAATTAAACATCGGTTACTGTGAGAAAAGCGTGATTGAAAATCGATTAATATGTTCGGGAAAAGGGCTCAGGCCGGCGTCGTGAACAGGCCGCAATCTTGCCAATGATGTTCACCGATGATGAACCATATCGGTAGAATTGTTTGCAGCCGTTGTTTTATACAGCAGCGTTGCCATGCGCTCGGTTGCCGCGATAATGGCATTGCACATCTCGGCCTCGAAGGGTGAGTGACCGGCATTTTCAACGATGACCAAATCGCCATCTCTCCAGACTTGCGAGAGTTCCCAAGCGGTGACTAAAGGCGCCTCGAGGTCACATCGGCCTTGTATCATTACTCCAGGTTTTCCGTTGAGGCGTTCGGCATTCTTCAGGATGTAGCCGTCCTCGAGCCAGGCATTGTGATGGAAATAGTGGGTTATGATCTTCGCGCGGGCCACGCAAAAGGCGGGATCGGACCATTTTACCGAAAGCTTCGACACACCGATAGCACCGATGGAGGCTGCTTCCCAATCGTGCCAACTCTGGGCCGCACGCTCGCAGGTTTCTTTATCGTCGCCCTGAAGGAGACGATAGTAGGCTGCGACGAGATCGCGATCATGATCAAGGGCGCGTGCCCCTTCCGTGAACCGCGCCCATTCTTCTGGGAAAAGCGGAGCGATGTCCCGGTAAAGCCAATCGATCTGCGATCGACGCGTTGTCGTTACACCTGCCAAGACGAGGGAAGTTACGCGATGGATGTGCCGAAGGGCGTAGGCAAGTCCCAATGTCGAACCCCAGGACATTCCGAAAACCAGCCATGCTTCGATGCCGAGGTGCTCACGAAGCACCTCTATGTCTCGAATAAGATGGGCGGTCGTGTTGGCGCTCAGATCAGTTGTACTTTCACTCGCATGCGGCCTACTTAGCCCGCAGCCGCGCTGATCAAAGACGAAAACACGATACTTGGCGGGGTCGAACAGGCGGATCGAACGAGCCGAGTGGCCAGAGCCCGGGCCGCCGTGGAGGATTAGCGCGGGAGTGCCGTTCGGATTTCCGTAACTCGCGTAGTAAATTTCATTGCCGTCACCAACGGCAAGCATGCCTCTGTCAAGCGCTTCTGTTTCCGGATAAAGGGGCATCATGAAAAATCCGCAAAAGTATTAAGATGATTATCGCCACGTCATCAGCGATATTCGTGAATTCATTATGACAGCCGGATTAAATGAACTCAGTGCTCGAGCGCCAAGCCAATGGTGTCACGGCTCTGGACCGTGGCAAATTCGATGGCGATGCCTTCTTCGAAATGCCGGACGACCCGGCCACGCATCGTCCCGAGCACGACCTCGCTGTTGAGGGCAGGGCGTATGCGAATTTCCACGGCAGCGCCGGAGATCGACAGGTCGATGATGCGGCAGGGGTACTGGCGCCCGTCGGCCATGGAAAGCGTGCTGATCGGATTGCGCGGCGCAACACGCTGGTGGCGGCGGTCTTCCGGCATGTCGAGTTCATGCTTGTTGGTAAGCCAGGTCAACTGCGCCGCGATTTTGTTCTTCTTGCGGTCGGACGCCACAAGGGAGATCAGAAAGCCGCCACGCACCGCGCGCTCGACCGTACCTTCAATCCGACCGATGTGATCGATGTAGGCGATGACGCGCTCGCCATTATGCGCCATGACATCCGTGGTTAGGATGGCATTGCCGGGTGACATTTCCTCGATCTGGCAGGCGTGCTCGGTCCGGTCTTCGAGCATGAAGCGGCCATAAAGCTGCACCTTCACACTGAAGAATTTGCCCGTGGCGGCAGGGCTATGGCTCGGAACGTCACGGTGGAGTTGCATAAAGGTGTCCAGATGGCGGAATCTAGGAGGTGGGTGGTGCTCATAGACTAAGACACAAGTCTTAATGCCAAGGTAACAACAACTGGTGGTTGCTCATAAATTGCTAACCTCGCCCATTAACGGAGCGAACCGCGAAGCAGAAATTGCTACGACTTGATCCTGCCGCCTTCGATGACGCGTAGATGCCCGACCTTTCGACTAACCAGTGTGCGCGATGCGGAAGGCGGGAGAACTGCCTCCGGCGCTACAACCAAATCAGTCTCGTGCCGGGTTTGGCGCGGGTCCACAAGAGAGACCGTTTGGATGTGATTTTCAACTATTGCATCGGATTCAAGCCAGAATGGCCGGCCGACAACCGTAATTATTCCCATGAGATGACGTTCGTTTGCCTCGCTGGCGAGCGGCAGAAGGACGAACTTGAACAAGGTCTTGCGGCCGCGTGCGCTGCGGCCCTCACAGTCGATCTGAACCGCCGTCTTGCTTGTCATGCAATTCTTGACGAGGCGCAGGATGCTGTTGCGATCTTTGGGCTGCCATAGTGACGCAAAGGGCTGGCGGCCGAGTTCCTTGCCGTAAATCGCGCAAATGCGGGTGCCGGCCAGCCGGAAACGGGGTTCGCCCGACCCACTCGACTGCAGGATGAAAGTGTCTGGAAGCCGTGCGCCGAGGGCAGCCGGTACAATTTCCCGTCGCTCAGGAGCCGCGCGCGGTCCGCGCAGCCTGTCCCAATAGGCGAAAAGCCTGCCAATATCATCGTGCCGCATGAGATCGATTTTCCGGACGCCGAAGCGATTCTGCTTCTGTCCGCCTGACTCTGACAGGCGCCCTTGAAAGGTGCTACCTGGGAAGTGGCAAGGTCCACCGCGGCTGGCAATTAACGTTAACAATTGGTTTCGATTGAGCGCTGGCTCCGTCTGTGAGACAAAGACCCCATTGGAGATTGCAGATACGAATGCTCATGAAACTTACGGCCGCTCGCTTCCAGCTGAGCGGCCTTTTCTTTTGGTGCTTGCCTTGGCGATGCGCCCCGAACCGGATAGCTTGCCCCGGAAACAATAACGAGGCGGTGCATGAGCGAGCGAGGGGACATCCGAAAAAACACCACCGGCCGCGAGCCCGTTTTCAATATTCCTGGCATCATTCTCGCCATCATGGGCTTGTGCGCGCTCGTCTATATCGCCGAGGCATATGTCCTTGATGAGCAGCAGGCCGACACTCTCCTGTTGAATTTTGCCTTCATTCCCGCACGCTTCTCGCAATATGGCGGGTTCTATTCCCCCTCGGCCTGGCTGACGATGGTTACCTATTCGTTCATGCATGGCAGCTTCGCCCATATTGCGCTCAACATGATCTGGCTTGCCGCATTCGGCTCGCCGTTGGCGGCCCGCATAGGGCCCTTGCGCACAACATTGTTCTGGATTGCTACGGCCGTTGCGGCCGTCCTGACCCATTTTGCCGTCTATCCCGACAGCATGACGCCGCTCGTCGGTGCCTCAGGTGCTGTTTCGGGAATGATGGGCGCGGCCGCCCGCTTCGGTTTCCGCAGGTCGGACTCACGCAATTCCGCAGCATTCGTCGGCGATATCCTGCCCATCAGCGTTGCCCTGCGCATGCGCTCGGTCATTGTGTTCCTGGGCGTCTGGTTCGTTACGAACATAGTCACCGGCCTGCTTTCCGTCGGGGTGGACAATTCTGCGACAATCGCATGGGAAGCTCATATTGGCGGCTTTCTGGTGGGTTTTTTCGGCATATCCCTGTTTGACAGGCCTGATCGTGGTCGTACGGACGTAGATCTGTTGGTATAATTGCTCAGTAGTTGCAATAAGCGCGACTTACGCGCACGATGAACCTAGACCATCGGATGTAATTGGGGGATTTCGGCGGTCGAATGTCGATTGTGCAAGGAGGATGTACATGACAGTCAAAATGATACTCGAACGCAAGGGTTACGACGTCTTCAATACGAATCCGGAGACCACCCTCGGCCAAGCGGTCGCCATGCTTGCCCAACACAAGATTGGTGCGATTGTCGTCTGCAATGACAAGAGAGCGATAAAGGGCATTCTTTCCGAGCGCGACGTGGTGCGGGCGATTGCCGCGGAAGGCGCCGACGCACTGGCGAAGCCCATTTCGGAAATCATGACCGTCAAGGTCAGCGTGTGCAGCGAACGCCACACGGTCAATCAGGTCATGGAGATGATGACGCGCGGACGCTTCCGCCACCTTCCGGTCGAGAAAGACGGGCAGTTGCACGGCCTTGTGTCGATTGGTGACGTCGTGAAGCTTCGTATCGAAGAGGTCGAGCGGGAATCCGAAGAGATTCGCAGCTACATCGCAACGGCTTGATTAGGCTCAGAAAACCAGCTTCTGCATGCGCTCGAGTTCACCGAGGCGCGCCATGGTCTCTTCATAGCCGAGTTTGATCGCTTCGTCTGCGCGATGAAACTCGGCAAGACCGACATGGCCGATTTTCGGCAGGAGCGCGATATCAGGTGGATCGCCCGCCATACGCGCCCGCGAGATGCGGTCCTGGATGATGTTGAATGCCTCCATCATCACGCCGGTAATTCCGAGCCGCTTGGAAGCTGGACGGCTTGCTGCAATTTCGCCGTCGCCCCTCGCCGAGATAGGACCCTCTGCCGCGTGCTTGATGACCGCAGCGCGTCCGAACTGATCGTAGTGCAGGTTGACCGCCACGACGAGCGGTTGCTCATGTGCGCGGCACACCGATACCGGCACCGGATTGACCAATGCGCCATCAACCAGGGTGCGGCCATTGCAATCCACCGGCTCGAACACGCCGGGGAGGGCATAGGAGGCGCGCATCGCCGTAATCAGGCTTCCGCGTGTAAGCCAGATTTCGTGGCCTGTGTTGATTTCGGTACAGACGGCGATGAAGGGCTTGCTGAGTTCTTCGATCGAAAGCTCTTCGAGGTGGTCGCGTAACCGCCTGTCGAGTTTCATGCCGCCGAACAGGCCATTGCCTCGGAACCGCAGGTCGAGCAGGCTGAAAATGCCGCGCTTGGTCAAGCTGCGGGCAAAATCCTCGAGCTGGTCGAGCTTGCCGGCGAGATAGCAGCCACCGACGAGAGCGCCGATCGAGGTTCCGGCGATCATGGAAATCTCGATGCCGGCCTCGTCGAGCGCACGAAGTACACCGATATGCGCCCAGCCGCGCGCCGCGCCGCCGCCCAGCGCCAGGGCAATGGGTGTCTTCCGCTCTCGCGGCTGCTCTGGTGCGATCAACTGCACGCCCGGGCTATCACTGATGCCGATTGATTCTGCTGCGCGCAACCGGCGCGATGCCCATTCGAGCATGGCACACACTCCTGACGTCGTACTGGCTCATTATCCCTCTGCATTGGTATCCAAAGGATAAATATTGCGGAATTGTGACCCCTTAGCCAACCAAGGAAATAGGATTACAAAGGTCGATAATGGCGGTTACGAGGCATAGAGGGTATCGCGGCCATATTGGCCCTATGGCTAAGTAGGCTCTACTTTGTCTCTAACTGCATTACCAATGCGGATGTTCCATTTGCGGTCACCACCTGACGATAGAAGCAGGAACGGCGACCCGTATGACATGTCGGGCCATCGCCGGCGACCCGGACCTTGAGCCAAAGCGCGTCCTGGTCGCAGTCAGTGTGCATCTCGATGACAGTCTGCAGATTTCCCGACGTTTCGCCCTTTTTCCACAGCGTGCCGCGTGAACGCGACCAATAATGGGCAATGCCTGTCTCAAGGGTAAGGCGCAACGCCTCAGCATTCATATGCGCAACCATCAACAGCTGGCCATCGCCTATATCGGTAACGATGGCGGTGATCAGCCCGGACGCGTCGAAGCGCGGTGCGAACACCGCGCCCTCTTCGTTCTGATGTTTGTCAGCGAGCGGTTCCGAGAAGTCAGTCATAAACGTGACCGGACTATCGGCCTTTGACGAGTGTCATGAACCGGACTTGTTCGTTGACATCGGACTTGTAGGTGCCGGTGAAGGTGGTCGTGGTCGTCGTCGAACCGGACTTGCGGATTCCGCGCATCGACATGCACATGTGTTCAGCTTCGATCATCACGGCAACGCCACGCGGCTGCAGCGAATTCTGAATGGCATTGGCAATCTGCGCGGTCATGCTCTCCTGCGTCTGTAGGCGGTGTGCATAAATATCAACGACGCGGGCGATCTTGGAAAGGCCAACGACCTTCTCGCCATCAGGCAGGTAGGCAACGTGGGCTTTGCCGACGATCGGTACCATATGGTGCTCGCAATGCGAGAAGAACGGGATGTCCTGAATGAGAACAATATCCTCGTAGCCGGCGATTTCTTCGAACGTGCGGCCGAGCACCTCAGCCGGATCCTGTCCATAACCTGAAAACAGTTCCTTGTAGGATTTGGCAACGCGTTCCGGCGTGTCGAGCAATCCTTCGCGGTCGGGATTGTCGCCTGCCCACAGCAGCAGCGTACGCACTGCGTCTTCAGCTTCCTGTTGACTGGGGCGTTTCGAATTGTCCTGCTTGGCCGTTGCCGACTGCAAGTTCTTAATTACCGCATCCATCGCGATCTCCCGTAGCCGCCCTCAAAGGAGCGACGAGTTAAACGGCAATACACGATAGTCGTTCTGGCGAACGGACGGTGTATTGAAGCTAGCATTGACGGATCTGCCAACGCCACCAGCATGTTATCGAAAGAGAGAATTTAATCTATTCGACTTTGTGCTGGCCTACTCACATACTATATAGAGATCGAGCATGGAATTCATAGGGTAAAACGATACGGATTGACGCAATTGCGATGAACACTGTGTCGAGAACAGGCATCCATCATGATCAATGACGTTTATAACGGGCGCATTCTCGAGTTTGCCGGGAATATTCAACGGGTTGGCCGCCTTTCAGATCCCGATGCCACCGCGACGGCACATTCGAAACTGTGTGGCTCGACGGTTATCGTTGATTTGAAGATGAAGGATGGCGTTGTCTCCGATTTTGCCCATGACGTTCGTGCCTGCGCCCTGGGCCAGGCCTCGTCTTCGATCATGGCGCGACATGTCATCGGCGCGACGGCGCAGGAATTGCGCGAGGTCCGCGATACGATGTTCAGGATGCTCAAGGAGAACGGGTTACCGCCCGAGGGTCGCTTCGAGGACCTGAAGTTTCTCGAACCCGTGCGCGACTACAAGGCGCGCCACAACTCCACAATGCTGACGTTCGACGCGGTCGTCGATTGCATCAACCAGATCGAAAAGAAGACCGCAGAGGCTGCGGCCTGACAAGCGCCATGTGCGACCAAAAGCTGCGCGATCAAACGCGACCTTCATCCCGCTATAGCAGGAACTGGAACGGACCCTGGCGAAAAACGCCTGGCCGGCTATTCGGTACCGGCTTGGTGCGGCTTTACCAGCTCACACTGTCCGGCTTTATCGGGAATTCCTGCCGCCACCTGCCGACCTGTTCGGAATACGCCTACGAGTCGATTGCGCGCCATGGACTGTGGTCGGGTGGGTGGATGGGGCTCTTCCGGCTCATGCGCTGCGGACCAGGCGGAACCCAGGGCCTCGATCCCGTACCGACGACGCTCGAAAGCCGCTATGTCTGGTACATGCCCTGGCGCTACTGGGCGATCGCCTCACGCAAAAGCTGAGGGGTACTTTACGCCAGCCGAAACAGGCTTTAGAAGTCCGCTCGCCGGCAGGAAGTCCGGTTGTTCAACACCACCCGCAATCGTTGGCGGGACTGGATAGGAGTGGTTATATGTCCGAGGCAGTTGCCAAGACTGTGTCCCTGCGTTTCCCCGATGGCTCCCAGCGCGACTACGACGCTCATCTGACGGGGACGGAACTTGCAGAATCGATTTCCAAATCACTGGCGAAGAAGGCGGTCGCTTATGCGGTCGATGGCGTCGTGCGCGATCTTTCCGATCCGCTGCAAAAGGGCGGTGCGGTCGAGATCCTGACGCGTGACGATCCCCGCTCGCTCGAACTTATCCGGCATGATTGTGCCCACGTCCTTGCCGAAGCTGTCCAGGAATTGTTTCCCGGGACTCAGGTCACCATCGGCCCCGTCATCGAAAACGGATTCTACTACGACTTCGCCAAGAACGAGCCGTTCACGCCCGACGACCTGCCGGTGATCGAGAAGAAGATGCGGGAGATCATTGCCCGCAACAAGCCGTTCACCAAGGAAGTCTGGTCACGCGAGAAGGCCCGCAAGGTTTTTGCCGAGAAGGGCGAGGCCTACAAGGTCGAGCTCGTCGATGCCATTCCCGAGGGCCAGGATCTGAAGATCTATGCGCAAGGCGATTGGTACGATCTCTGCCGCGGCCCGCACATGGCTTCGACAGGCCAGATCGGAAATTCGTTCAAGCTGATGAAGGTGGCGGGCGCCTACTGGCGCGGCGACAGCAATAATCCAATGCTGAGCCGCATCTACGGAACGGCCTTTGCCAACGACACCGATCTCAACGCCTATCTCCACATGCTGGAGGAGGCCGAAAAACGCGACCACCGCCGTCTTGGCCGGGAAATGGACCTCTTCCATTTCCAGGAAGAGGGGCCGGGGGTTGTATTCTGGCATCCGAAGGGATGGCGCATGTTCCAGAACCTCGTCAGCTATATGCGCCGCCGTCTCGACAGCCATGGCTACAGCGAAGTCAACGCTCCGCAGGTGCTCGACAAGTCGCTGTGGGAGACGTCAGGTCACTGGGGTTGGTACCGCGACAACATGTTCAAGGTCACGGTTGCCGGCGATGAAACGGATGATGAGCGCGTTTTCGCGCTGAAGCCGATGAACTGCCCGGGGCACGTGCAGATTTTCAAGCATGGCTTGAAATCTTACCGCGATCTGCCGGTAAAACTTGCGGAATTCGGCAATGTCCATCGCTACGAACCTTCCGGAGCGTTGCATGGCTTGATGCGCGTTCGCGGCTTTACCCAGGATGATGCCCACATTTTCTGCACCGACGAGCAGATGGAGACCGAGTGCCTGCGCATCAACGACCTTATCCTGACGACCTATGCCGATTTCGGCTTCGAGGGCATTACGGTGAAGCTGTCGACGCGTCCCGACAAGCGCGTTGGGTCGGATGAGCTTTGGGACCGCGCCGAAGCAGTGATGAGCAAGGTGCTCAACACGATCGAGGCGCAGTCGGGCGGCAAGATCAAGACGGCGATCAATCCGGGTGAGGGCGCTTTCTACGGCCCCAAGTTCGAATACGTGTTGCGCGATGCCATCGGCCGCGACTGGCAATGCGGAACGACGCAGGTCGATTTCAACCTGCCGGAGCGCTTCGGCGCTTTTTATATCGACTCGACTTCGGAGAAGAAGCAGCCGGTAATGATCCACCGCGCCATCTGCGGTTCCATGGAGCGGTTCCTCGGCATCCTGATCGAGAACTATTCCGGACACATGCCGCTGTGGTTTGCGCCGGTACAGGTCGTGGTAGCGACGATCACCTCCGAAGCTGACGACTACGGTGCGCAGGTCGCCAAGGAGCTGAAGGCCGCCGGCCTGCAGGTCATCACCGACTTCCGCAACGAGAAGATCAACTACAAGGTGCGCGAGCATTCCTTGCAGAAAGTGCCGGTCATTCTCGTCTGCGGTATGCGGGAAGCGGAAGAGCGTTCGGTCAATATGCGTCGCCTTGGCTCGCAGAACCAGGTGTCGCTGACGCTGGATGAAGCTATTGCGCAACTGACCGCCGAAGCAACACCGCCTGACTTGGCGCGACTTGCCGCGCAATAGGCTAAAAGTCGAAATATGACGGCGCGGTGACGTTCATCGCGCTGTCACATGATTACGAGAAAATTGTTCAAATTTGTTTCAGCCAAAGGTCTAACGTGCACTTTCCCGAACTCTCCTATGCCAATGACACCCAGTCGCGCCTGACCCAGTGGCTGATCCGGGCCATCGAGGGTATATCGGGCCGCAACTATTATGCGGGCCTCTATGATATCTGGCGCCGGGACATCGTGCCTGCCGGCATCGATGTCTTCTGCCGCATGATGGATCTGATCAATGTCCGGCTGGACGTTCAGGACCAGTGGCCGCCGCGCGATCTGCCGGATACGCCGCTCGTCATGATTGCCAATCACCCCCATGGCATTGGCGATGGTATCGCGGCTCTTGCACTCGCCGAGCAGCTTGGCCGGCCGTTTCGGGTGCTCATCAACAACGATCTCTTGAAGGTGCCGGAAATTCGCCCTTACGCCTTGCCGGTCTGTTTCAATGAAACCAAGGAAGCCATGGCAATGAACATGGCGACACGCCATGAGGCCGTGCGGCTTTTAAAGGAGGGCGTGACGATCGTCGTCTTTCCGGCGGGCGGCGTTGCAACTGCGCCCAAGGGTTTCGGGCGAGCCGAAGACCTGCCGTGGAAGATATTTCCCGCCAAGCTCGTGCAGCAGGCCAAGGCGTCGGTGATACCTGTCTATTTCGGCGGTCAGAACGGCCGTGTCTTCCACCTTGCCAGCAAGGTGTCGATGACGCTGCGCATTTCGCTGCTCATTCGTGAATTCCGGCGCCTATCGGGAAAATCCATCGAAGCGCACGTCGGCAGGATTATCGGCTGGGACGAATTGAAGGGTCTCGAGGACCGCAAGCAGATGCTCGAATACCTCTACAACGCCGTTTTCTCACTTGATCCCAAGTTCCGCCCGGCAACAAGCGCGCTCTAATCCAAGGGCTCTTCGCCATCTGCGGGTTGGCTGGCGCTGGTGGCGGTAGCTGCGCCTTCCGACGCGACGACTTCAACATCCTGGTTGCGGCCGGCGACGACCTTGAAGTCGCGCTGATAGATCTTGTCCTTATTCTTGGCGATGATGACATAGTCGCCCTCGGCCAGAACGATTGACGCAAACGCGCCGACGCTTTCCCTAACGATATCGCCAGACGTGGTAAGCACGGACCAGGCCGTATCGGCCAACGCCTCGCCGCCTTGCTCGCGTACCAGCTTCAACGTCAGCTGCGCCGCCCTGTGCTCGACATTTGCCTCGGTGATCTTGCCGGCCTCGACACGGATATCGGCGCGGATCACGGCATTGGCCGTTCCATAATTGGAAACGATCTGGTAGGTGCCCGTGTTGAGACGCACGACCGAGTCCGGCTTCACATCGGGAATGA
Source organism: Phyllobacterium sp. CL33Tsu (assembly GCF_900113985.1). Taxonomy (NCBI): domain Bacteria; kingdom Pseudomonadati; phylum Pseudomonadota; class Alphaproteobacteria; order Hyphomicrobiales; family Phyllobacteriaceae; genus Phyllobacterium; species Phyllobacterium sp. CL33Tsu. The sequence continues at coordinate 147,767 of NZ_FORJ01000003.1, forward strand.
TGAGCGCGCGCTCGCCGTTTGAATCTTCATGGTCTTCATAGATGGAGAAACGCAACTGATCCGGCGGAATGCGACCGCCACCAGAAAGGACGGCATTGAGTTTGACGCCGCCGGCGTCAAGGATCATCGTCTCCGAGCGTTTGGCGCGCGTCATGGTGATGCGCTTGGTTGCGCCAGCGCGCCCAAACGCAACATGCACGAGATAGCTGCCGGGTGCGAGGTTGAAAGAGGTCGTGCCACCCTTGGCTGTTGCAAGCAAGGCGAGCTTGCCGTCAGCACCGGGCTCGGGAGCGAAGACGCGCCAAACCAATCCGCGGCTGATGGCGCCGCCATCGTCGGAAAGCTTGGCCGAAAGCATGAGTTCGGGTTCGTTTGCCAGCGGGTTGTTGGCGGGAGCCTTGGGATTGGCATATTCGCGCAGATTGGGAATCGTTGGAAGTTCAACCGTCGGCGTCTGCGGCAGATCCGGCGCCAATGCCTGGGCCGTTGCGCCTGGAACATAGATCGCCAGGCCGGCAAACAGGATCGCGATGCGGACATGTCCGCATTTGAAAGCTTTCCGCCCCACCGGGGAATTATTGGCTGCACCCATGTGATGGTTTGATCCGAAGCCGATGGCAATTTCAAGGCTTTTTCGCTATGCCGCACCTTTACTTGGCCCGAGAAACCACCACATTGTCGGCGCATCGCAAAAGCAGGATCATTATGGATACATCTGTGCCCCACTCCGTCATCGAATTCTTGTCGACACGCAGCTCGACGCCTATTTCAGCGATCGGGCTTCCGGCTCCTTCCGACGGCGAGATCGAAACGATGATCCGCATAGCTTCGCGGGTACCTGACCATGGGCGCCTGACACCCTGGCGCTTCATCGTCTATCGCGGCGAAGCGCGCGAGCGGATTGGCACCTATCTTGCGGCCCTGGCCGAGGAGCGGGAGGGGCCGCTCACCGAACAGCGGCGCGAGCAGGAATTGAAACGCTTTGCTCGGGCGCCGCTGGTCATCGGCGTGATCTTTTCTCCGGTCGACCACCACATTCCTGAGTGGGAACAGTTTCTTTCCTCCGGCGCCGCCGCCATGAACCTTTCGCTGGCGGCCAATGCGCTCGGCTACGCAACGAACTGGATCAGCAACTGGTATGCTTCGGACGAGAAGGGCCGGACCTTGCTGGGGCTGGCGCCTCATGAGCGTGTCGCTGGCTTCGTTCATATCGGGACCTGCGCCCAGAAAGTCCCGGAGCGTCCGCGGCCGGAGATAAAGGATATTCTTTCCGAATATTCCGGTCCCTGGGAGGGTTGAGACGGAAAGAATCAGGATGTTGACCTGGCACGGGCCAAGAGGCGCTCGGCGCGTTTGAGATGCGGCCGGTCGAACATCAACCCGTCAATGCCGATAACGCCTGCCGACGGTTCGGCCGCGAACGCATCGACGATCTTCCGCGCCTGGGCGACAGCGTCGGCCGATGGCGTAAAGACCGTGTTGATGATAGGCACCTGCGCCGGGTGGATCGCGAGCTTTGCGATAAAGCCGTCGCGCTCCGCCTCGGTGCATTCGCGTTCAAGGCCGGCATCGTCGCGGTAATTGATATAAACCGTATCGATGGCGGCGACGTCTGCGGCCGACGCGCCGAGGATGGTCACGGCGCGGGCGAGGCGAAACACGTCCGTATAGGCTCCGGTCTCGTTGCGCGGCGAGCGCGCGCCGATTGCCGCCGATAGGTCTTCAGCGCCCCAGCTGAGGCCCGCCAGACGGCCGGAACAGCCCGGATAACTGGCGGCAGAAAGCGTCCCGATGGCAGTTTCGGTGATGAGCGCAAGGATCTTCGTAGCCCCTTCTTCTGCGCCGCTGTTGGCTTCATGCACATTGAGCTTGGCGGAAAGCCGCGTTACGTCCTTGCCACTATTGGATTTCGGCAGAAGGATGCCTTCAGGCATGGCGGGCATCACCGCCGCGAGATCATCATCGGCAAGCCCGCTTGCAAGGTCGTTGATCCGCACGAAAAGCCGGGGCGCGTTTTCGGTCCGATGCGCCCGCAGGAATGCCGACGCGATGTCGCGTGCCGCTTCCTTGCGGGCCGCGCCGACCGAATCCTCAAGATCGACGAGCAGGACGTCGGCGCCGCTTCCCAGACCCTTTTCCAGCTTCTTTTCCGAGTCGCCGGGTACGAACAGAAGTGAACGCATCAGGCTGCATCTTTCGATTTCATCATGGCCTGCCGCGTACATTTGGCGACGAGAATACCGTGCTGGTTGAAGGCCCTGTGTTCGAATTCGACGATGCCGCGGTCGGGCTTGGACTTCGACCGGCGGACCGAGATGACCTGCGTTTCGACACGCACGGTATCGCCATGAAAGAGCGGAGAGGGGAATGTCACGTCGGTCATGCCAAGATTGGCAATGGTCGTGCCGACCGTCGTATCATTTACCGATATGCCGATCATCAGCCCCAGTGTGAACAGCGAATTCACCAGCGGCTTTCCCCACTCGGTCTTCGAAGCGTAATCGAAATCGATATGGAGGGGCTGCGGGTTGAGCGTCATGACCGAGAACAGCATGTTGTCGCTCTCGGTGACTGTCTTGCGCAGCGCATGCTGGAACACATGCCCGATCTCAAATTCTTCCAGATAAAGCCCGGCCATGCGCCTCGCGTCTCCTCTATATTTTTGCGAGAGATTAGGGCTGCTTGGTTGAGTTCGCAACATGTCGCGTGGACATGCATGGTTAACGCGCATGGTGAACGGATCGTAAACTTTTTCCCTTTAGAGTTGTGTCCAATCAAGGGACTCGGGGGCGAAGACAGAATGTCCGTTCAGCATTATGTGAAGATGATTGACAATGCCTCGGTGGCGCAGCGCTGCCATGCGGCGGCTGCCTTGGCGCATATCTACTTGCAGCCCGACCTCGAATTCGACGAGCGGCGCCCCACCGAAGCGGTGTTGACACTCTTGCTCGATGATCCTTCGCCCAAAGTGCGGCTTGCTCTTGCTGAAGCTTTTTCGACGAGCGCCCATGCGCCGGCTCACATCGTTGCCAGCCTCGCGCGTGACCAAATCGAGGTCGCAACCTATATTCTCGGCCGTTCCGTATTGTTGAGTGACGCCGACCTTATCGATTGCGTCGCCGGCGGCAGCGGCGAAGCGCAGCGCCTGGTGGCGGCGCGCGCAAAGGTGTCCTATCCGGTGAGCGCTGCCATTATCGAGATCGGCGAGGTCGAGGCGGTCGCAGCATTGCTCGCCAATAGCCAGGCGCAGATCGCCGACATAAGTTTTCGCAGGCTTGTCGAGCGCCTCGGCCATGTCGCGGAAATCAGGACGCTGCTGATTGATGACAACCGCCTTCCGGCCGATTGCCGGCATGCACTCGCAGTTCGTATCGCCGAAGCCCTGTGTCAGATGGATATGGTCATGGCTCTTATGGGGGAGCGCCGCGCAAAGCGCATCACCCGGGACGCCTGCGTGCGGGCATCCGTCAGTCTCGTCGCGGCAACGCGCATCGATGAATATCCGGCGCTTATCGAGCATCTGCAATTGCGCGGCGACCTGACCACCGCCTTCGTCATTCGGATCGTCGCTGCTGGAAAGATCGATTTCTTTGCCGCCGTTCTGGTTGCGCTCTCGGGTTACAGTCTCGGGCGCGTGCGCAGCCTCATCATCGACGGACGGCCGGCCGCGCTCGGCGCCTTGCTCAGCGCAGCGGGTTTGCCGGTCAGCACGCATCTTCCGCTAAAGGTGGCGCTCGAGGGCTGGCGTAACGTTGCCAACGGCAGACAGGACGTTGGTTCGCCCGAAATCATCCGTCGCATGATCGAGCATCTGGAGCCAATCGGTCGAGATGCGGGCACGATTCCCGCCGCCGCAAATGATGATATGCTGTCTCTGCTCAAACGCATCCACCTCGATGCCATCCGGGAAAATGCGCGCGAACAGGTTCTCGCCATCACTGCCGCGTAGGACGTGAATGGAGCATCATCTGCATTTGATTGCAAAATCGCGGCCGCTTGCGAACGAATAGGCCGGCGGTCGTAACCCGAATTGAAGCATTGTTGCTTTTTTGCTCGGACGTGACGGGCCTTTGGGCCGCATCTGATGCATGGATGCCCAACCTTTTCAATATGATGTGATCGCACGTTGAAGCAAAGCACGATGCCGTATCTGGAGCCTGCTGTTTTAAGACAGTATTACTGACCTAATAATTCATGGTAGACTGCGTGGAAAATGTCAGTGGTTGGGAGGCGATGGCATGTCGAATGACGGTCCCCTTGGAGAATTTGGTCCTTTAAGCCTGCATGTGCCGGAGCCGGCCGTGCGGCACGGCGGCGAGCCGGACTTTTCGAATGTGAATATTCCGGAGGCTGGATCGGTCAGGCGGCCCGAGGTGGACGCCAATCCCGAGGATTTCCGCGATCTCGCCTTTTCGATCATCCGGGTTTTGACCCGCGATGGCGAGGCGGTCGGTCCGTGGGCCGGCATGCTGACCGACGAGCAACTCGTCGAGGGCTTGCGCCACATGATGACGCTGCGCACCTTCGATGCCCGCATGCAGATAGCGCAGCGGCAGGGCAAGACGTCCTTCTACATGCAGCATCTTGGTGAAGAAGCGGTAAGCTGTGCCTTTCGCAAGGCGCTTGCGCCTGGCGACATGAATTTCCCGACCTATCGCCAGGCAGGCCTGCTCATCGCGGACGACTATCCCATGGTCGAGATGATGTGCCAGATCTACTCGAACGAGCGTGATCCGCTGAAGGGGCGCCAGCTGCCGATCATGTATTCGTCGAAAGAGCATGGGTTCTTCTCGATCTCGGGCAACCTTGCGACGCAATATATCCAGGCGGTCGGCTGGGCCATGGCGTCTGCCATCAAGAACGACAGCAAGATTGCGGCAGCCTGGATCGGCGACGGCTCGACCGCCGAGTCGGATTTCCATGCCTCGCTGGTTTTCGCATCGACCTACAAGGCGCCAGTCGTCCTCAACATCGTCAACAATCAGTGGGCAATTTCGACCTTCCAGGGTATTGCGCGCGGCGGATCGGGTACATTTGCCGCGCGTGGCCTTGGCTTCGGCATCCCGGCCCTGCGCGTTGACGGCAATGACTATCTCGCGGTCTATGCGGTGGCGAAATGGGCGATCGAACGGGCGCGGCGCAATCTCGGTCCGACGCTTGTCGAATACGTTACCTATCGCGTCGGCGCGCACTCGACCTCGGATGATCCTTCCGCCTATCGACCCAAAACGGAATCCGATGCCTGGCCTCTCGGCGATCCGGTCATGCGGTTGAAGAATCACCTGATTTTGCGCGGCGCGTGGACTGAAGAGCGTCACAAGCAGACGGAAGCCGAAATCCTCGACACGGTTATTGCCGCGCAGAAGGAGGCTGAAGGCCACGGTACGTTGCATGCAGGCGGCAAGCCTTCGGCGCGCGATATGTTCGAGGGCGTATACGAAACCATGCCGCCGCATCTGCGTCGTCAGCGCCAGCAGGCAGGAGTCTGATCCATGGCCCGCAAAACGATGATCGAAGCCATCCGCGACGCGATGGATATCACCATGGAGCGCGACGATGACGTCGTCGTCTTCGGCGAGGATGTCGGCTTCTTCGGCGGTGTCTTCCGCTGTACGCAAGGGCTGCAGGCGAAGTACGGCAAGACACGCTGCTTCGATGCGCCGATCAGCGAGGCCGGTATCGTTGGCGCTGCGATCGGCATGGCCGCCTATGGCTTGAAGCCCTGCGTCGAGATCCAGTTCGCCGATTACGTTTATCCGGCATATGACCAGATCGTCTCCGAAGCAGCACGCTTGCGCTACCGGTCCAATGGCGGCTTTACCTGCCCCATCGTTATCCGCATGCCGACAGGCGGCGGCATCTTTGGAGGGCAGACGCATAGCCAAAGTCCGGAAGCTCTTTTCACGCATGTATCGGGCCTGAAGGTGGTGGTCCCGTCCAACCCGCACGATGCGAAGGGACTTCTCATATCCGCGATCGAGGATCCGGATCCGGTGATCTTCCTCGAGCCGAAACGCCTCTATAACGGACCGTTTGACGGCCACCATGATCGTCCCGTCACGCCGTGGTCCAAGCATGATCTCGGCGACGTGCCGGACGGTCATTATACTGTGCCGCTTGGCAAGGCTATCAAGCGGCGCGAGGGCAAACAGATGACGATCCTTGCCTACGGTACAATGGTCTATGTCGCAGAAGCTGCTGCCGAGGAGCACGGCATCGACGCCGAAATCATCGATCTTAGGACGCTGCTGCCGCTCGACCTCGAAACGATCGTCGAATCGGTCAGCAAGACGGGGCGCTGTGTCATAATTCACGAAGCGACCCTGACGTCCGGCTTTGGGGCGGAACTAGCAGCTCTGGTTCAGGAACACTGCTTCTACAAGCTGGAAGCGCCGGTTGCTCGGGTCGCCGGCTGGGATACGCCCTATCCGCATGCGCAGGAATGGGACTATTTCCCGGGTCCAGCGCGTGTCGGTCGCGCCCTTGTCGAAACGCTGGAAGGATAGGAGCAGAAGATGGGAGAATATGTCATCAAGCTGCCGGATGTCGGTGAAGGCGTTGCGGAGGCCGAACTCGTCGAATGGAACGTAAAGATCGGCGACCTCGTGCGCGAGGATACGGTGCTTGCCGCCGTCATGACCGACAAGGCAACCGTCGAAATTCCTTCGCCCGTGGATGGCGAAATCCTCTGGCTCGGCGGTGAAATCGGCGAGGTGATAGCCATCGGTTCGCCGCTGGTGCGCCTTAAGATTGAAGGTGAGGGTCATGCACCTGAACCGGCCAAGCCCGCCAAAAGCGAGGCTGCAGGCCCGCAGCCGGAAAAGAAGTCCGAACCGGCGAAGGCAGAGATAGAAAAGCCCAAGGCCAAGCCGGCAGCAGTCGCCGAGCCGCCCCGCGTGACAGCGCCGCCCGTCAGCGGAATTGCGCCGCGCGGCGAGGGCGAAAAGCCGCTCGCTTCGCCTGCAATCCGGCTGCGCGCCAGGGAAGCCGGTGTCGATCTGCGGCAGGTAAGCGGTACTGGGCCCGCCGGACGCATCACCCATGAGGATTTGGAGGCTTTTTTCGCCCGCGGCTCGCAGCGCCCCGGCGTTGCGGCGCTTGCTCCGGACAATTCGATCAAGGAGATCAAGGTTGTCGGTCTTCGGCGCAAGATTGCCGAGAAAATGGCGATCGCCAAGTCTCACATCCCGCACATTACCTATGTCGAGGAGATCGACGTCACCGCGCTCGAGGAACTACGCGCGACGCTCAACGCCAAGAAGCGCGCCGAGCAATCGAAGCTCACGATTCTTCCGTTCCTGATGCGGGCAATGGTCAAGGCCATCGCCGACCAACCAAACCTCAATGCGCTATATGACGACGAGGCCAACATCATCAACCAGTATGGCGGCGTTCACATTGGCATTGCGGCGCAGACCCCGAACGGGCTGGTGGTGCCGGTGGTGAAGCATGCTGAGGCGCGCACGCTCTGGGACTGCGCGGCTGAGGTCAATCTGCTTGCGGATGCCGCAAAGACGGGTTCTGCCACGCGCGAACAACTGACCGGCTCGACGATTACCATAACATCCCTTGGCAGCATGGGCGGCGTGGTGACGACCCCGGTTATCAACTATCCGGAGGTCGCGATCATCGGCGTCAACAAAATCATGGTGCGTCCGGTCTGGGACGGGACGAATTTCGTTCCGCGCAAGATGATGAACCTGTCATCCAGTTTCGACCATCGCGTCATCGACGGCTGGGACGCCGCAGTTTTTATCCAGCGGATCAAGACGCTGCTCGAAACGCCTGCGCTGATCTTCGTGGAGGGCTGACCTATGAAGGACATTTCCTGCAAATTGCTGGTGATCGGGGCAGGGCCGGGCGGTTATGTCTGCGCCATTCGCGCCGGCCAGCTTAACGTCGATACCGTGATCGTAGAAGCGGTCAAGGTGGGCGGAACGTGCCTGCTCGTCGGCTGCATACCATCGAAAGCCTTGATCCACGCAGCCGACGAGTTTGCCAAGGTCGCGCATTTTGCCGCCGGGCAAACCCCGCTCGGCATTTCACTGAAAGAACCATCCATCGATTTCTCGAAGACCATTGCCTGGAAGGACGGCATCGTCAGCCGCCTCAACAATGGCGTCGCTGGGCTTTTGAAGAAGGCCAACGTCAAGATTGTTACCGGCAAGGCAAAATTCCGCGACGGCAAGACGGTCGAAGTCGAGACCTTGACCGGGCAGCAGATCATTCGCGCTGAAAATATCGTGATCGCCACCGGGTCGGCGCCCGTGGAGATTCCGTCATTGCCGTTTGGCGAAAACATCATTTCCTCGGCCGAGGCCCTCGCCCTGCGCGATGTGCCCGAGAAGCTTGTCGTGGTCGGCGGCGGTTACATCGGGCTTGAGCTCGGCACGGCCTATGCAAAACTTGGCTCGAAGGTCACTGTCGTTGAGGCATTGCCAAAAATCCTGCCGCAATATGATGCGGAGCTGACACGGCCGGTATCGCGCAGCCTTTCGGAACTTGGCGTGATGGTGCTGACCGGCGCCAAGGCCAAGGGCATGAGCGCCAAGGGCGATGCGCTCCTGATCGAAACCGCCGATGGCAATGACGACAAGATCCCGGCCGACAAGGTTCTGGTGACTGTCGGCCGCAAGCCGGTGACCTCGGGTTGGGGGCTTGAGGAGATCGACATCGACATGGATGGACGCTTTGTCCGCATCGACGACAAATGCCGCACGTCGATGCGTGGCATCTATGCGATCGGCGACGTGACCGGCGAGCCGATGCTCGCACATCGCGCCATGGCGCAGGGCGAAATGGTGGCTGAGATCGTGGCCGGCGAAAATCGCAGCTGGGACAAGCGGGCCATCGCCGCAGTCTGCTTCACCGATCCGGAGATCGTATCGGTCGGCCTTTCGCCGGACGAGGCAAAGGCCGCCGGTCACGAGGTCAAGGTGGGACTGTTTCCCTTCGTTGCCAATGGCCGCGCCATGACGCAGGAAGGCGAGGAAGGCTTCGTGCGCGTGGTGGCAGCCGCAGGCAATCACCTGATCCTTGGCATCCAGGCGGTTGGCAAGGGCGTGTCGGAGCTTTCGGCAGCATTTGCGCTGGCGCTCGAAATGGGCGCTCGCCTCGAAGACATCACTGGTACGATCCATGCGCACCCGACGCAGAGCGAGGGCTTCCACGAAGCCTGCCTGAAGGCGCTCGGGCACGCATTGCATATCTAAACAGGAGCCCCGCCTGCTCGAAGGATCGCAGGTTCTTAACGTACAAACACAGGATAGGCCCATCCGGCGCATCAGCGCCGGATGAAACTCTTCAGGCTTAACCGACGAGCGTTACTTGCTGGCTGCAGTGTCGGCGTCCTTGCGGGCAAGCCATGCCTCGAGTGACGCTTCTTCCGCATCGTCGATAGCAGCGGCTGCAACTTCGCGCGCAGCGAGCGCATATTCTTCGGCCAGTACGGCGCGATCCTCGAGGCGGTCGATTTCGAGCTGCGTCTTCCACGCGGAAATCTGCTCGTCCGTTGCCGCCTTCTTGGCATCGACCCAGTTCTTGATCCGGGAGTTTGCCGCTGCAACCGAGGCCTTGCCCTCGTCTATACGGCTTTTCACATCATCGAGACGGGTCCGCACATCCTGCTCGGCATCATCTACTTTGCCGTCAATTTTGGCTTTGAGACTATCCAGATTTTCGCTGGCAGCGGTCAGCTTGAGACGGAGGCTTTCGGTGAATTGATCAATCTTCTGGCCCATGGCAATTCCTTAAATAAAATTGTGATCGATTAAGTTGTTGCTCGGCGAATATGAGCTCCGAGACGCTGAATATTGCATTGTTATAAAATAGATATGTGACAAGCATCGGAGATGCGTCGCAGCACATGAGGGCCCGCGACGCAGGCCAAAAAAGAGCAGAATCAGTTCAGTTCAGCTCAAATATCGAGTTCTTCGACGAATGCCGCGCGATCCTGAATGAAGCGGAAACGGGCGTCGGGGCGGGTGCCCATGAGATCGTCCACGGCAAGCTTGGTCTCGTTGATCCATTCCTCGTCGATCTGGACTCGAAGCAGCGTACGCTTGCGCCGGTCCATCGTCGTTTCCTTGAGCTGGTCGGCGCGCATTTCGCCGAGGCCCTTGAACCGGCCAATCTCGACCTTGCCCTTGCCGGTAAACTCGGTCTTCAGGAGTTCGTCCTTGTGCGCATCATTGCGGGCATAGGCGACCTTGCCGCCCTGCGCGATGCGATAGAGCGGCGGCACGCCGAGGAACAGGTGGCCGTTGCGGATGAGATCCGGCATTTCTTGATAGAAGAAGGTGATGAGCAGCGATGCGATATGCGCGCCGTCGACATCGGCGTCGGTCATGATGATGACGCGGTCATAGCGCAGGTCCTCATCGCGATATTTCGATCGCGTGCCACAGCCCAGCGCCAGGATAAGATCGCTGATCTGCTGGTTGGCGGTCATCCTCTCGCGGCCGGCGCTGACGACATTGAGGATCTTGCCACGCAGGGGCAGCACAGCCTGCGTCGCGCGATCACGCGCCTGCTTCGCGGATCCGCCAGCGGAATCACCTTCGACGATGAAAAGTTCAGCGCCGATCGCTCCTGTCTGGCTGCAATCGGCCAGCTTGCCGGGAAGCCGGAGCTTCTTGACCGCGGACTTGCGATTGACCTCTTTTTCCTGCCGGCGCTTGACCCGCTCGTCCGCGCGGTCGATCACCCAGTCGAGAAGCTTGGACGCCTCTTGCGGCGAGGCGGCAAGCCAATGGTCGAACGGGTCGCGAATGGCATTCTCGACGATCCGCTGCGCTTCGACCGTCGCGAGCTTGTCCTTGGTCTGACCGACAAATTCCGGCTCCCGGATGAATACGGAGAGCATTGCGGCAGAGGAGATCATCACATCGTCGGTGGTTATGATCGAGGCGCGCTTGTTGCCGGCAAGCTCCGCATAGGCCTTCAGGCCGCGGGTGAGGGCGATGCGCAAGCCCGCCTCATGGGTGCCGCCTTCGCCGGTCGGAATGGTGTTGCAATATGAGTGGACGAAGCCGTCGCCGCCGTGCCAGGTCACAGCCCATTCGAGCGCGCCGTGTCCTCCGGACTTTTCCGTCTTTCCCGCAAACATTTCACGGGTGACCTGAAATTCCTTGCCAAGCGAGTTGCTGAGGTAATCCTTGAGCCCACCGGGAAAATGAAAAACCGCCCTATCCGGCGTCGGGTCCTTCGGATCCAGCAATGAAGGCGCGCAATTCCAGCGAATTTCCACACCGCCGAAAAGATAGGCCTTTGAGCGCGCCATTTTGTAGATGCGCGCCGGATCGAATTTTGCGCCTTGTCCAAAAATTTCCGCGTCGGGGTGAAACGTCACCTTGGTGCCACGGCGATTCTGAACGTCGCCAACTTCTTCGATCCGGCCGAGCGGTTTGCCGCGCGAAAATCGCTGGCGATAGAGCTTGCGATTGCGTGCTACTTCGACTTCGAGATGATCGGAGAGCGCGTTGACGACCGAGACGCCGACCCCATGCAAGCCGCCCGAGGTCTCGTAGACCTTGGAGTCGAACTTTCCGCCCGAGTGTAGCGTCGTCATGATCACTTCGAGGGCCGACTTGTCCTTGAACTTGGGATGCGGGTCGACAGGGATGCCGCGGCCGTTGTCCGTTACCGACAGATATCCGTGTTCGTCGAGCTCGATATCGATGAAATTGGCGTGGCCCGCCACCGCCTCGTCCATGGCATTGTCTATGACCTCGGCAAAGAGATGATGCAGCGCCCGCTCGTCCGTGCCGCCAATATACATGCCGGGACGCCGACGTACCGGTTCCAGCCCTTCCAGAACCTCAATGTCGGCAGCGCTGTAACTATTTTCTGCGGCCTGCTTCTGCGGCAGTCTCGCGCTCGGCACTGATCGCTCGGATGACGCAGGGACGCTCGTTTCCGGACGCGACTGTACCGCCGCCTGGCGTTCGCGGGCTGTCTTTACGACTGCAGAAAATAGATCGTTGCTGTCATCCATGGTCTTGATCGGCCAATTCTATCTCAATTCGAATCACCTGCAATCCTTGCATGCCCCGAGGGGAAAGGCGATGGGAGTTCGCTGTCTGTTCTGGTGTTCACCCACAGGACTATGCCATGCGCGTGGGCGTATCAAGCAACTTTCTACCTCCAACTCACCTTTTCGGATCCAGCCTGCGTCAGGAGGTCCACGAACGAACATGTCCGGCGCACTCCAGCAATTGATTTTTTCTGCGGAGCCGATATGCCAGCAGTCATCTCGCCCGCCTGCTTCATCCGGAAAGGTCAAAGCCATGGAAAACACGACCTCGCAACAGTTGAGGGGCGTTTCAGCAATGGCCGCGGCCATGTTTTTCCTGCCGATGATGGATGCGATCGCCAAATGGCTTTCGACCGTCGACAGCATGCCCCCCGCGACTGTAACCCTGTCGCGCTTCGTCGTCCAAACCCTGTTGACCCTGTTGATTATCGTCGCGCTCAGCGGCGCCCGTTCGCTGAAACCGGTAAAGCTCTGGGGCAATATGTTTCGTGGCCTTTTGATGGGCATTGGCAGCCTCTGCTTCTTTGCAGCCGTGAAATACATGCCCCTTGCCGATGCAATGGCCGTCTTTTTCGTCGAACCGCTGATGCTGACCCTGCTTTCAGCCCTGATCCTCAAGGAAGAGGTCGGCTGGCGCCGGCGCATCGCTGTCGCGATTGGGTTTGTCGGCACCCTGATCGTCATCCAGCCGAGCTGGGAACTCTTTGGATGGGTGTCGCTGCTGCCGCTCGCCACCGCGACGCTTTTTGCCTTCTACCTGATATTGAACCGCCGCTATGGCGATGCGGACACGCCGCTCGTCATGCAGCTCTATGCCGGCATCGGCGGCACGATCACCGTTATCATTGCCCTGGTGCTCGGCCAAATCTTCGGCGTGAGCGACATGACGCTTGGCAGACCGACGGCCGGGCTCTCATGGCTGCTTCTTTTCGCGATCGGCGCGATTGCAACCGGCGGGCACCTGCTCGTCGTGCATGCATCGCGTCTTGCGCCGGCGTCGCTGCTCGCCCCATTTCAATATCTAGAAATCGTCATGGCCGTAATCATCGGGCTTGTCGTCTTCAACGAATTTCCGTCCGCCTCGAAGTGGCTGGGCATTGCGATCATTATCGGTTCTGGGGCCTATGTGGTCTGGCGCGAGGGCAAGAAGCGCAACGCAACCGGAGCGATTGCCGAAGAACCTGTTGAGCAAGTGCGCGATTGGCAATAGAAACAGGAACATGCTCCGGGGAGGACTTACGTGTTCAAGAAAATCCTGATCGCCAATCGTGGCGAGATCGCCTGCCGCGTCATCAAGACCGCACGCAAGATGGGTATTGCCACTGTAGCTGTCTATTCGGACGCCGATCGCGATGCGGTGCATGTGGAGATGGCCGACGAGGCTGTGCATATCGGCCCTTCCGCCGCGTCCGAAAGCTATCTTGTCGCCGACAAGATCATTGCGGCTTGCAAGGCCACCGGGGCCGAAGCCGTACATCCGGGCTATGGGTTCCTTTCCGAGCGCGCTTCCTTCTGCGAAGCGCTGGAAAAGCAGGGCATTATTTTCATCGGGCCGAAGCCCAGGGCGATCATCGCCATGGGCGACAAGATCGAGTCGAAGAAATTCGCCAACGAGGCGAAGGTCAGCACTGTCCCGGGCTTCCTCGATATCATCAAGGATGCCTCGCATGCGGAGAAGATCGCCGGCGAGATCGGCTATCCGGTGATGATCAAGGCTTCGGCAGGCGGCGGCGGCAAGGGCATGCGCATCGCCTGGGACAAGTCCGAGGTGCGCGATGGTTTTGAGCGGGCAACCTCCGAGGCGCGTAATTCCTTTGGCGACGATCGCGTCTTTATCGAGAAATTCGTCGTCGATCCGCGCCATATCGAGATCCAGGTGCTGGCCGATGCGCACGGCAACTGCATCTATCTCGGCGAGCGCGAATGCTCCGTGCAGCGGCGCAACCAGAAGGTCGTGGAGGAGGCGCCGTCGCCCTTCCTTGACGAGGCGACCCGCAAGGCCATGGGCGAACAGGCGGTAGCGTTGGCAAAGGCGGTCGACTACCAGAGCGCCGGGACCGTCGAATTCATCGTCGACAAGGACCGCAACTTCTATTTCCTCGAAATGAACACGCGCCTGCAGGTGGAGCATCCCGTCACCGAGCTCATCACCGGCATCGACCTGGTCGAGCAGATGATCCGCATTGCCGCCGGCGAAAGGCTTGGCCTTGAACAAGCTGATGTCAAACTCAACGGCTGGGCGGTGGAGAGCCGTCTTTACGCCGAAGACCCCTATCGCAACTTCCTGCCGTCGATCGGCCGGCTCACGCGCTACCGGCCCCCCAGCGAAGGCCCAGTGGGCAAAGCCATCATCCGCAACGATACGGGCGTCACCGAAGGGTCGGAAATCTCCATGTTCTACGATCCGATGGTCGCCAAGCTTTGCACATGGGCGCCGACCCGACTTGAGGCCATCGACGCAATGGCCGATGCTCTTGATGCGTTCGTCGTCGACGGCATCGAGCATAATATTCCCTTCCTTGCCGCGCTGATGCAGCATCCCCGCTGGCGCGAGGGCCGACTTTCCACCGGGTTCATAGCTGAAGAATTCCCCGATGGCTTCAAGCCCGTGGTCCCGGCGGACGAGGATCGTGATATCCTTGCCTGCGTTGCGCTTGCCGTTGAACTCGTGCGCAAGGAGCGTCTCGACCGCCTCAACGATCGCCTGCGGCCGCACACAGGCAAAATTCGGGCGGATTGGGAAGTCCGCATCGGCGACGACTACGTCCCTGTCCATATCGACGCCTGCACGGCCCATCCGCCATCAAAAATGGAATTCAGGCTGCATGGCGAGAAAGTGGTTACGGTTCGCGCCAACTGGCAGCCCGGCGATGCGGTCTGGGACGGCTATATCGGCGAGCGTTCCGTCAAGGCGCAGCTTCGCCCGGTGCTGAATGGCATGCGTATCGACTGGAAGGGCATGTCGGTTACCGCCCACGCCATGCAAAATCACGTCGCCGCACTTGAGAAGCTGATGCCGGTGAAGGTGCCGCCTGACACCTCGAAGCTGCTGCTTTGCCCGATGCCCGGCCTGATCGTGTCGATCAATGTGACCGTGGGGCAGGAAGTGAAGGCCGGCGAAACGCTTGCGATCGTCGAGGCGATGAAGATGGAGAACGTTTTGCGCGCCGATCGCGACCACATTGTTTCGGCGATCAATGCCAGGATCGGCGACAGTCTCGCCGTCGATGCAGTCATCATGGAATTCGCGTGAGGTCCAGCTAGGCCGCCGCGACCTTCACAACTGGTCCAAACACATCTTCGAAGGCCTCCAGCAAGGCGCGATCGACATCGTGCATGTCGACCGGCAGGCCAAGATCGACGAGGCTGGTAACGCCGTGACCGCGCACGCCGCAAGGAACTATCCCGTCGAAATGTGCGAGATCCGGTTCGACATTGATGGAAATGCCGTGAAAACTTACCCATTTGCGCAGGCGAATGCCAATGGCGGCGATCTTGTCTTCAGCGGGCGAACCATCGGGCAGGGGCGGGCGCTCAAGCCGGGTGACCCAGACGCCGACCCGATCCTCGCGGCGCTCGCCGCGAACATTGAATGAGGCAAGCGTGGTAATGATCCACTGTTCGAGAGCGGTCACGAAGGCGCGTATGTCTTCGCGGCGTCGCTTCAGATCGAGCATGACATAAACAACGCGCTGGCCGGGGCCGTGATAGGTATATTCGCCGCCCCGTCCGGTTGCATGGACCGGAAAGCGATCGGCGACGAGTAGATCGGCCGCCTTGGCACTGGTGCCGGCTGTATAGAGCGGCGGATGTTCGACGAGCCAGACAAGCTCACGCGCCCTGCCGTCGCGAATGGCTGCCACGCGCTCGTCCATGAAGCCGAGGGCGGTGTCATAGTCTGTCAGTCCATCGGTAACGAGCCATTCGACGGGTGACGATTCGCCCTCGGGCAGGAAATCGGGGACGAGGTCGTCGCGAATGGTTCTCATGGTATGGATGTCGGTCCGGTTGTATCTGCCTGCGCCAGAATCGTAGATGGCTTAGCCGGTGTGGCTTCGTTTCCACGATTGCGTTGGGTGTGCCGCATATGGACCTTTTCGGACGGAATTTCCAGTCTTGCGCGGCTGCGTAAAGGTTTATGCCGGCTTTCTAAAAAACAATCGGATTATCGGTAGATAGGGCTTGTTTCACCGAAACCTATTTGCTACATGCCGCGAGCCGACTGGTTCGGCTTCTACCACAGAGTGCGGTCGTGGCGGAATTGGTAGACGCGCAGCGTTGAGGTCGCTGTGTCGCAAGACGTGGAAGTTCGAGTCTTCTCGACCGCACCATTTTCTCTCAAATAATTGAATCTTAAGCAAAATATGGCGGCTTCGGCCGCCATATTGCTTATAGATGCCACCCGTGAGGATGAGTTTGGCGAATGATCGGATCTTGGTCACATGAACGTGCTGATGATCGACTTGATTTCACTCATCGGCAACAGAGCCATACAGAGTAAAGCAGCTAGCCCCAATTGAGCCAACCGGGCGCTTGACGACGCGAAGCCCAGAATTCCAAAGGCTATAGGCAAGCCCCAACTGCTCTGCAAGCCCAACTGATTATAATGCAGAAGCAACCAACTAACGATCATGTATCCCGATGCGCGAACCGCACGTTTCCGAATCTGACAATTAAATCGACAAATTCCTGATCAAAAGTGTCGCCGTCGGTCATGCCGTCCTCCAAACTAGCGACGGCATGAAGCGTTCAGCGACAAGGAAAAGCCCTGGGCGGAGGCCCAACGTGGACTGGGAAATCATATTTTTTGCCGTAATTCAAAATATAAAAAGTATGCCTTACTCCTCTAGCCAATTTGTGGATCGAGAACAACCATCATGAATTATGCGACGGAATTTTTCGCGGACTAGACGTAGCGCTCACACTCGGTCGCCTTGACGTGATGTCGCTCTCCGCGCCACCTAATTATACAACCGTATAAAGTTCTTGCCTTCGTCCGATTGTTGGTCAGAATGGGTCTACGGCTAAGTTCTCGGAGGAAAGTTTCATGCTCGACAAACGCAACTTCTATATCGATGGCGAATGGGTGAAGCCGCTTGAGCCAAACGATCTGGAAGTGGTCAATCCGGCGACTGAACAGCCGATTGCGGTTATTTCCATGGGCACGGCCGCCGATATCGATCGCGCGGTGGGTGCGGCCAAGAAGGCTTTCCAAACTTTTAGCCAGACGTCGGTGGACGAGCGCCTTGCGCTGCTCGAAAAGCTGCTCGCCATTTACAAGCGGCGCTATGACGAGGTGGCCACAACGATCACCCTCGAACTCGGCGCTCCTATCACGATGAGCACGCAGCAGCAGGCAGACGTCGGCGTCGGCCATCTTCAGGGCTTCATTGATGCCCTGAAGAACCTCCATATGCGCGAGGAACTGCCGAATGGCGACCTGTTGGTGCGCGAGCCCATCGGCGTCTGCGGCTTGATCACGCCGTGGAACTGGCCGATCAACCAGATTGCGCTCAAGGTCATTCCGGCGCTCGCAACGGGCAGCACTTGCGTGCTGAAGCCGAGCGAATTTACGCCGCTCAACGCCATGCTCTACGCCGAAATGATCGACGAGGCGGGCTTCCCGGCTGGCACATTCAATCTCGTCAATGGCGATGGCGCGACTGTGGGAGCGGCGCTCTCCAGGCACAGGGATGTCGACATGATGTCCTTTACGGGATCGACCCGCGCCGGCATCGCCGTCAGCAAGGATGCGGCGGAAACGGTGAAGCGCGTGACCCTCGAACTTGGCGGCAAATCGCCGAAC
Organism: Phyllobacterium sp. CL33Tsu; assembly: GCF_900113985.1. Classification (NCBI taxonomy): domain Bacteria; kingdom Pseudomonadati; phylum Pseudomonadota; class Alphaproteobacteria; order Hyphomicrobiales; family Phyllobacteriaceae; genus Phyllobacterium; species Phyllobacterium sp. CL33Tsu. The sequence goes on from NZ_FORJ01000003.1 coordinate 165,607, forward strand.
ATTGTTTTCGAGGACGCGGATCTCGAAGATCGCGTCGCCGGAAGCGTGCTTGAATGCTTCAACAATAGCGGTCAGTCCTGCGATGCTCCGACGCGCATGCTCGTCCAACGCTCCGTCTATGACCGGGCCGTGAAGATTGCCGAAGAAACCGGAAAGCAGGCGCGCGTCGGCAATCCGGAGGAGGAGGGTGAACATATCGGCCCGCTCGTCAGCCATGTCCAGTATGGAAGGGTGCAGGACCTCATCGAGGCGGGAATTGCAGAGGGCGCGCGCGTCGTCGTCGGTGGCGCAGGCAAGCCTGAAGGCTACGAGACCGGCTATTTCGTGCGTCCGACCATCTTTGCCGATGTCAGCAATACCATGCGTATTGCGCGCGAAGAGGTGTTCGGCCCCGTGCTGGCGCTGATACCCTTCGACACGGAGGAAGAAGCGATCGCCATTGCCAATGATACGCCCTACGGTCTCGCGGCCTACGTGCAGACCGGCGACGCCAAGCGTGCCGAGCGTGTCGCTGCAAGGCTTAAGGCCGGCATGGTACATATCAACGGCGGGCCGCATCGCTACGGCAGTCCGTTCGGAGGCTACAAGCAGTCCGGCAATGGCCGCGAGGGCGGCAGGTTCGGCCTCGAGGACTTCCTTGAAGTGAAAACGATCCACCGCCCATAAGACGGAAGAGGCGCTGACGGCTGCAAGCCGTCAGCCAACCAGTTTTTCATCGATTTCAATTAGGTACGGGCTGTTGCTCGCCTTGCCTCGCAGCAGCGATGCCGGGAGCTCTCCGATATCGCTGAGACGCTCGGCCGGTACCCCATAGGCTTCGGCAATCTTGATGTAGTCCGGAGCGGAGGGGCGAACGCCAACGGGGTCGATATTCACATCGACCATTGCGCGCTCGATCTCCTGATAGCCCTGATTGTTCCAGACGATGAAGATCATCGGCACGTTTTCATCGACGGCTGCGCCGATTTCACCGAGCACGAACTGAAAGCCGCCATCGCCGACAATGCAGACCGTCGAGGTCTCGGGCTTGCCAAGGGCTGCGCCAATGGCTGCAGGCGGCCCGAAGCCGAGCGCGCCGAAACCTGTGGCAGCGTTGAACCACCCGCCGACGCGGTCGTGATCGTAATAGAGGTTGCCGGAGTAAATCGTCTGCGTCGAATCGCCGACGATAAGCGAATTGGGCAGCGTATCGCGCAACGTATTGAGGAAACGCACCTGACCCTGGATGCGCGCGCCGACATCGGCCCAGGACGCGTCGCGCACGCGCTTTGCCCGTTCTTCGCCGCCTCGGCCGTTTCTGCGGTCCGGCAGGGCTGCAGATAGTGACCCGACGGTTTCCTTCGCGTCCGCTTCGATCGGCATGAATGCGGGCCAGCGATCGAGCTGTCCGGCATCGATGTCGATTCGCACGAAGCGCTTCAATTCCGGGAAACCGCCATCGGCATACATGTCATAGTCGGTCGGTCCCATTTCCGTGCCAATGGCGATGACGAGATCGCTGTCGGCTAGGAGCTCGCGCACCGCCTTGAGGCTCGGGCTCGCCGGGATGAGCAGCGGATGCTTGTGCATGATGCCGCGCCCGTTCGTGGTGGCGACTACCGGCGCATCGAGCTTCTCGGCGAGAACCTTAAGGCCGTCCGCCGCAGACTTTGCGCCGCCGCCAACGAGAATGACGGGCCGTTCCGCTGACAGGCAGTGGCGAACCAACTCGGCTATGGTTTCGGTTGATGCGTGCGGCACCGGCGCATCGGAAGGCTCGCGCTGCGCGCCTTCAAGCGGTAGCGCCATGACGTCGAGCGGAATTTCAATGTGAATGGGGCCTGGACGGCGAGACGCAAAAAGAGCAAAGGCCCGGGCAAGCACGATGGGCAGTTCATCGGGCTTTTCGATCCGGTGCGAGAACATTGCAACCGTCTGCAGCATGGCGCGCTGGTTCGGAAGTTCGTGCAGGTAACCCATGCCCTTGCCAAGCGAGTCGCGTTGGTTCACGCCGGATATGACCAGCATCGGAATGGAATCGGCGCGCGCCTGTCCCATGGCAGTGATCGTATTGGTAATGCCCGGTCCGGTGATGACGAATGCGACGCCCGGCTTGCCCGTCGCGCGTGCGTAGCCATCCGCCATGAATCCGGCACCTTGTTCATGGCGCGGGGTAATGTGGCGTATCTTCGAGCCGGCAAGGCCGCGATAAAGCTCGATCGTGTGGACGCCCGGGATACCAAAGACGGTATCGACGTCGTAGGATTCGAGCAAATGAACGAGAGCTTCACCAACCGTGGTCATGCGGATTTCCGTTTCTGAAGGCGTGATGCGAGCCGGACGATGCCGGCACAGGCTGCGTCGATCTTGTCGTCGGCGACACTGAGGCTGAGGCGAAGATAACCGGCGAGGTTTTCGCCGAACGATTCGCCCGGCATGACCGCGACGAGTTCTTCTTCGAGGAGCCGCATCGCAAATTCATCACCACTGAGACCAGTGGCGCGGATGTCGGCGAGAATGAACATTCCGGCCTGTGGGATCTTGCAGTCGATGCCGGCAACGCCATCGAGGCGGTTGGCGATCGAACGCGCCCGGCGAAGATAGCTTTCACGCATCGTCGATGCGGCGGCCGAAGGCTGGCCGAGCGCATAAGCGGTCATATCCGCGATGAAGGGCTGGCCGCCAAAGAGCATCGATTCGGAAAGCGGCAGCAGGCGGCGGGTAAAGTCCTTCGGCCCGACGCACCAGCCGCTGCGGAAGCCCGGCGCCGCATGCGACTTGGAAATGGAGGAGACCGCGACAGTGCGGTCCGCAAGTTCCGGCTGATCGAGCGGCGAAGCAAAGGTACCGTCGAATATGAGCTGCTCGTAGACCTCGTCGGAGACAATCCAGAGATTGTGTTTCCGGCAGACTTCGCCGATTTCAGCGATTTCCCTGGCGCTGAGTACCGCGCCCGTCGGGTTGTGCGGCGTATTCAACAGCAACACCTTGGTGCGCGGCGTAATGACCTTTTCAAGGTCGGCCGCCTGCATGCGAAAACCCTTTTCCGGACGCAGCGGTACTGAGACGCGCATTGCGCCGGTTGCACGTACGACGCCGTCATAGGTCGCATAGAGCGGATCGCCCGTTATGATTTCGTCGCCTTCCTCGGCGATGCCAAGCATGACGAGGGAGAGGGCGGTCTGGGTGCCGGGAAAGCACATGATGTGCTCGGCATCGATCGGGCGACCGGTGCGGGCAGTATATTTGGCCGAAAGCGCGGCCAGAACTGCAGGTTCACCGCGGCCATTGGAATAACCGGTGCGTCCGGCGCGCATCGAGCGTTCTGCCACGTCGATCATATCGTTCGGCGTCGGGATGTCCGGCTCGCCGATCGTGAGTTCGATGACGTCTTCGCCGGCATGCTTCATTTCGCGGGCGCGCATGTGCACCGCCCACTTATCAGAGCCAAGCCCCGCGAGACGATTCGTAACAGACGCATAGCGCATCATGGCGCGCCTCCTTCAGCTTTGAGAGAAATTCCAAGTACGGCTTCGATAGCGCTTATGCCGGTTTCGGCCAACTCGCCATCGGAGAAAATATCGCCGGCCAGGCAGCCTTCGAGCCACAGCCCGTCGATGATCGCATTGATGGCAATGGCGTGGCTGCGGGTGTGGCGCGACTCGGCCGGTGCGCGTGCCGACAGTAGTGCGTCGCGGATCAGGATTTCGAGTTCGTCGCGGAAGCCGAGATAGCCGTCGCGATGTGCCGCTGCCATGGCCGGATCCGCGTGGACGAGCGCAATGAAACCCGCCCAGAGCGAAAGATTGTGCGGATCCATGATCGGCTGGCCGAGATTGGCCGTCACGAAGGCGTAAAGGCGGGCGCGGGGATCGTCATTCGCGCTTCTGAGAGCGTCGCTCGCCTGCACGGTCATGCGTTGCATGACGGCACGGTAGGCCGCGCCTATCAGCTCATCCTTGGTCGGAAAATAATAGCGGATAAGCCCGGCGGTGACGCCCGCACGTTGCGCAATCTCCCGTACCGTCGCACCAGCAAGGCCGCGCTCGGCCACGCATTCTAGCGTTGCCGCGATAAGATCCTCGCGGCGCTTGTCCTCGCCCTCGCGGCGAAAGCTCTTGCGGGTGGCGGTTTCAGCGTTCATTGGCGCCAGACAGGGCGGGTGAGACAGGTCGGGCCGCCTTCGCAGGCGATGCAGAGCGCATCGGCCTCGAAGGTTGTGACAGTGCAGCCTGCTGCTTCCATGGCGGCCTTCGTGCCCTCGAAGCCCGCGACGGCAATGACCTCATAGGGTGCTGTCGGCAGGACGTTGAGGTTGAGACCATTGCTGGCCGCAAATTCTGCTTCAGGAGCGGCAACCAGGCGAATGCCGCGCTCTTTCAACAGTTGGTAGAACGCTGCCGGCAACAGCGGCATGTGTACAAGCGCAAGGTCTTCGGCGAGCGGGGATATGATCGACATAAGGTGCAGGCAGGCTTCTTCTCCGTGCCAGAGCGGCAGGTCGAAGCCGAGAACCGTGACGCCAAGCGGCTTGAGAATATCGGCGAGCTGCTCGATCCCCGCCTGATTGGTACGGACCCCGCGTCCAACCGCCAGGGTCTTTTCGTCGACCCAGACGCAATCGCCGCCCTCGACGGTACCGGGCGCCTCGATGCGGCCGAGGACCGGCACATCCATCTGCCGATAGGTCTCCCGGTGCAAGTCCGTTTCCTCAAGGCGCAGGGGCTTTCCCATGCGCAGGATAACGGCGCCCTTGTCAGTCACCAACGATGGATCATGGGTGAAGATGGAATCGGACAGCCCGTCATTGCCGTCGCGTATCCACGTGATCTCCGCGCCCGAACGGGCAACGAGATCGGCAAACACGCGATGCTGCTCGGAAGCCTTGCGTGGATCGAATTGCGGCCCATAGTGCCAGACGTCGCGTTCGGCCCCTGCCATGACGTGGTCCGGCTTGCGCATGATGACGCGCTTCAAGGGGAGGGCCATGGACTGGGAACCGAATGCTTGCATCTGCGCTGCTCTCAAAAAATTGTTTCTGGGAGTATTTATACGCTTGCATAAATAGAGCGCAAGTGGTGTGATGCAGCCAAAGAGGGCAATTTAGACCCTGTCAGATAATGAGGCGGATCAAAGGCTGTCATGATAAGACGTGCAAGCCCAATACGAGCAGGTATCCCGGAATGACGGCGATGGAAGCGGCAACCGTTTCGACGGATCCACTTCAACGGGCGACAGGCGAGCAAGCTGAAGCCATTCATATCGAGAAGCTTCACAAGCGCTTCGGAGCGCTCGAAGTTCTGAAGGGCGTGTCCCTGACGGCGCGGGATGGCGATGTGGTCGCCATGATCGGCGGCAGTGGCTCCGGTAAATCCACGTTTCTGCGTTGCATCAACTTTCTCGAAAATCCCACCAGCGGCATTATTCGCATCAATGGCGAAGACGTAAAAATGGTGAGCGACGGCCATGGCGGCCTGCATCCCGCCAACCGGCGCCAGATCGAGCGCATCCGCAGCCGTCTCGGCATGGTGTTCCAGAATTTCAACCTCTGGCAGCACATGACGCTCATCCAGAATGTCATCGAAGTTCCGGTCCATGTGCTGGGCATGAAGCGCGACGAGGCCATGGTCATCGGCGAGCAACTGCTCGAGCGCGTCGGCCTGTCGGCCAAGCGCGACGTTTATCCTGCCTATCTCTCCGGTGGCCAGCAACAGCGCGGCGCAATTGCGCGGGCGCTTGCAATCCAGCCGCGCGTCATGCTGTTCGACGAGCCCACCTCCGCGCTTGATCCGGAACTTGTCGGCGAGGTGCTGCGGGTGATCGGCGATCTCGCCGAGGAAGGCCGGACCATGCTTCTCGTTACGCACGAGATGAAATTCGCACGCGAGGTCGCGAGCCACGTCATCTATCTGCACAACGGCATCATCGAGGAAGAGGGTCCGCCGGAAGCATTGTTCGGATCGCCAAAATCTGAACGTCTGAAACAGTTTATCCGGACTGTTTCATAAAATAAGCAAGCAACAGGAAACAATCCTGGGGAACATTGAAAGAATGGAGATGAGAATGAAGTCGTTTTTGAAAACAACGGTAGCCGCCGTTGTCCTGGTCGTCGCCGGCATGGGCGCTGCAAGCGCCGAGCAGGTGAAAGTCGGTATCGCTGCCGAGCCGTATCCGCCATTCACGTCGCCCGACGCATCTGGCAAGTGGAACGGCTGGGAAGTCGATATCATCAACGCGCTGTGCGAGCAGGCCAAGCTTGATTGCGTCATTACGCCTGTAGCTTGGGACGGCATCATTCCTGCCTTGACCACGAAGAAAATCGACATGATCGCCAGCTCCATGTCGATCACCGACGAGCGGTTGAAGACGATCGATTTTTCCGACAAGTACTACAACACTCCGACTGTGATCATGGGCGCCAAGGGCGTGGAGATGCAGCCGACGCCGGAAGGCCTGAAGGGCAAGATCATCGGCGTTCAGGTTTCGACGGTGCACCAGGCCTACGCCAAGAAGTACTTCGCTTCGACCGCAGCCGAAATCAAGGAATACCAGACGCAGGATGAAGCGAACCAGGATCTCGCCGCAGGCCGCATCGATGCGACGCAGGCCGACTCGCTCGCGCTCGAAACCTTCGTTGCGACCGATGCCGGCAAGGCGTGCTGCGAGATCAAGGGCAAGGTAGCCGATGATCTGGAGATACTCGGCCCCGGTGTCGGCGTCGGCATGCGCAAGGGCGATACCGAGCTGAAGGACAAGATCAACGCTGCCATCAAGGCGATCCGCTCAGATGGTAAGTATGACGAGATCTCAAAGAAGTATTTCAACTTCGATATTTATGGCGGCTAAGCTGTCCGGCCGGAGCGGGACAGCCCGTTCCGGCCAACTTGTTCAAAACTCTATCCGATACTGAATCGAGGACGGCTTGGCCGACGCATCGATCCTTCCCGCCGCCATATCCGGCATGTTCGGGCTCCTGTCGCCAAATCCACCTGGGTGGGGCGGCAATCTGCTTCGCGGGCTCTTTCACTCCCTGCAGATCGCACTTGGTTCCTTCGGCATTGGGCTTATCATCGGAACGCTCGGCGCCTACGGCAAGCTCTATGGCGGCCCGATTGTCCGCGACATTGCCGCTATCTACACCACAATGGTGCGAGCAATTCCCGAACTGGTGTTAATCCTGCTGCTCTATTATGCCGGCACGGACCTCATCAATCGCCTATTCGAGGCCCTCGGTTATAGCCGGGTCGATATTAGCGGCCTTGTCGCCGGTATCGTCGTCCTCGGTTTTGTCCAGGGCGCCTATGCAACGGAGGTCTTGCGCGGCGCAATCAAATCCATTCCGCAGGGCGAGATCGAAGCGGCGAGGGCCTATGGCATGTCGCCGAGCCTGATGATGCGGCGCATTACGCTGCCCGCGATGCTGCCGCATGCGCTCCCGGGACTAGCCAATCTTTGGCTGATCGCCACCAAGGACACATCGCTTCTGGCTGTCGTCGGTTTCGCCGAGCTTACGCTCGAGACGCGCCAGGCGGCGGGTGCGACCAAGGCCTATTTCCTCTTCTATATGGCAGCAGGCGCGCTTTATCTGTTCATCACGCTGTTTTCAAACGCCATTATTGGCCGGGTTGAAATCTGGGCCCGACGCGGCATGCCCTCCGTCAAGGAGGCGCATTGATGTCCGAAACGCCTATTGAAATCCCGATCGAGACTTTTCCGATCCACAAGGAAACAGACGGCATCCGCATCGCAAGCCTGCTGCAGCCGCATCGCATCGTCATGATGCTGATCGGTCTAGCGTTGATTGCGTCCGCCGTTTTCTTCATGCGCTGGGACTGGCTGCAAAACTACGGCGACCTTATCGCTCAGGGCCTGTGGCGGACGATCTGGATCCTGATCGTGACGGTTATCCTGGGCTTCCTGCTGGCGGTGCCGCTTGGACTCGCCCAGGCGTCCGGGCCGGCGATTCTCGCTGTTCCGGCCAAGATGTTTTGCACCGTCATCCGCGGCACGCCGCTGCTGCTGCAACTCTGGCTGCTCTATTACGGCCTTGGTTCGCTCTTCCCGCAATATCCGTGGATACGCGGATCGGAACTCTGGCCTTATTTGCGGCAGGCATGGCCCTATGCGGTGCTGGCGCTGACCTTGTCCTACGCGGGCTATGAGGGCGAGGTAATGCGGGGCGCATTCGCCAGCGTTCCCAAGGGGCAATTGGAAGCCGCACGCGCCTTCGGCATGCCGCGCTTTACGATCTTCAGGCGGATATGGCTACCGCAGGCGATCCATAGGGCGCTGCCGACGCTTGCCGGCGAGGCTGTCCTGCAGCTGAAGTCGACGCCGCTCGTAGCGACCATTACCGTCGTCGATCTTTACGCGGTCGCTTCGCGTGTCAGGCAGGATACGTTCCTGACCTACGAGCCGTTGCTCCTCCTTGCCGCGGGATATCTCGTGATCACCGGCATTATCGTGATGCTCTTCAGGCGCGTTGAAAGAATGATCCCCTCGAAGCTCGGATGAAAAACTCGGGTGTGGCGCAAATTGTGTGAGTTATGTCGCAGCTGTTTTATGCCTGCTGGCGAGCAGATGCGCATAGTGTGGGCAAAGGAACACCTCGCAAAGACGAGAAAATGGGATTCTGGCTTTCGCCGGGCGTCACGCCTTCGGCGGGCATTGTCTGTTTTCAACTCTGCGCGAGATGAAAGGCGATAATGCGGACAGTCGAAACGTTTCCTCAGAATGTCATCGAGCATGCCGATATGGGCATCGTCCTGGCTGATGGTTGCCGGCTTTCGGCGCGGGTGTGGATGCCGGAAAATGCCAACGATAGTCCGGTTCCCGCCATTCTCGAATTCCTGCCCTATCGCAAGCGGGACGGAACGACGGCGCGCGACAATCTCACCCATCCGTATTTTGCCGGCCACGGCTATGCTTGCCTGCGTGTCGACATGCGCGGCAATGGCGATTCCGAAGGGCTCATGGAGGATGAGTATTCCGAACAGGAACTTGCCGACGCGTGCGAGGTGATCGACTGGATCGCCGCGCAGCCATGGTCCACCGGCAAGGTTGGCATGATGGGCATATCCTGGGGCGGCTTCAATTCGTTGCAGGTAGCAGCGCTCCAGCCCGAGCCGCTCAAGGCCATTATCACGTTGTGCTCGACCGACGATCGCTTCGCCGATGATATCCATTACAAGGGCGGCCTGCTGCTCAATGAGAATCTCGGCTGGGGCGCAACAATGCTTGCCTATTCCTCGCGTCCGCCAGACCCGGCGCATGCCGGTGCAAAATGGCGGGAGATGTGGCTGGAGCGTCTCCACAACGAGCCGTTCCTGCCAGCTGTATGGCTCAAGCATCAGACGCGCGACGACTATTGGCGGCGTGGCTCCGTCTGCGAGGAGTTTTCGGCGATCAAGGCCGCGACCTTGGCGATCGGCGGCTGGGGCGATGCCTATAAGAACGCCGTGCCGCGCTTGATGGAAGGTATAACCGCGCCGGTCAAAGGCATCATCGGTCCATGGGTACACAAATACCCGCACTTTGCCGTGCCGGAACCGCGCATCGGCTTCCTGCAGGAGGCGTTGCGCTGGTGGGATCGCTGGCTCAAGGATATCGACACCGGCGTCGAGAACGATCCTACGTACCGTGGCTACCTGATGGATTCGGTCCGTCCGAAAAGCTGGTACACGGAACGCAGCGGCTATTGGATTGCCGAAAATGAGTGGCCATCGCAACGTATCGGCAGCAAGGTACTTCACCTTGCAGGCGATCGGTCACTGGCGCCGGAAGCAAGCGAAAGCTTTTCGCATCTGGTCGCGTCGCCGCAGGATTGCGGCATGATGAGCGGCGAATATTGTGCGATCTGGCTCGGACCGGAAATGCCCGGCGACCAGCGCCGCGACGACGCGCTTTCGCTTTGCTATGACACGTCCCTCGACGAGGCAATCGACATTGTCGGAGCGCCAGAGATTACACTTACCCTATCGAGCAACAAGCCGGTGGCCATGGTCGCGGTGCGCCTGTGTGACGTGCATGCGGATGGCGCCTCGACCCGTATCACCTATGGCGTCTTCAATCTCTGTCACCGCCATGGCCATGACAATGCCGAGCCACTGGTGCCGGGCGAGCAAGTGACAATTACCTTCAAGCTCGACGATATTGCCTATAGGGTCCCGGCCGGGCACACCTTGCGCGTGGCTGTTTCAACGTCTTATTGGCCGCTTGTCTGGCCGTCGCCATCCCATGTCAGCCTCAGCATCAACGCCGGCAGCGTGGCAATTCCCTCGCGCCCGCTTGCGCTCGGCGACGAGTGGACTTTCCCCGAGCCGGAAGGCGCATCGCCATGGCAAATTGAAGCATTGCGCGAAGGTGGCAATAGCCGGACGATCGAACACGATCAGGTAAGCGGCAAGATCACCTTGCTGATCGAGGATGATTTTGGCGAGGCGCGCGACAAGGATCATGGGCTGATCCATGGCGGAGTAGCGCGCGAGCGTTGGGAGATCCATCCTGACGATCCGCTGTCGGCCTGCGGCGAGACGCATTGGACCGAGATTTCCGGACGCGACAATTGGCGTACGCGCACCGAGACCTACACGACGATGCGATCGGACCAGCACAATTTCTACCTGACGGGGCGTATCGAGGCCTACGAAAACGACAATGTCGTCTTCGAGCACGACTTCGCAGAAACGATCAAACGAAGCTTCATTTGAGATTCAGATGAGCCGGGGAGGACTATTTAGCAATCAACAGTTGTAATCCACGGGTATCAAGTCACATTATCACAAAAACCAATCCGGGCGCGTTGCGCCGGAGCAAGAAGGGGAACTGGTATGTCTAAAGAACTCGAATATCTCAGCCGCAAGGTCGCACGCGGTCACATCTCCCGCCGCGACTTTCTCGGCAGGGCCGCAGCACTTGGTGTTACGACCGTATTTGCCAACTCCCTCTTGTCCAGTGCTGCACTTGCCGAAGGGCCTGTAAAGGGCGGCACGCTCAAGGCGGGCATGCAGGGCGGTGCATCCACGGACAGTCTTGACCCTGCGACCTGGCAAAGCCAGGTGCCCTACAAATTCGGCCGCCAGTGGGGCGAGCAGCTTGTCGAGATCCAGCCCGATGGCAAGCTTGAGCCGAAACTCGCCGAAGAGTGGGGCTCATCGGACGACGCGAAGGTATGGACCTTCAAGATCCGCAAGGGTGTCCAATTCCACGACGGCAAGGAAATGACGCCGGACGACGTTGTCGCCACCATGGAACGCCACTCGGACGCGAATTCCAAGTCGGGCGCCCTTGGTATCATGGGCGGCATCGAGAACGTGAAGAAGGACGGCGATACCGTTGTTTTCACTCTGAAAGAAGCCAACGCCGACCTGCCGTTCCTGATGGACGACTATCACCTGATGATCCAGCCGAACGGTGGCAAGGACAAGCCCACCGCAGGTATCGGGACGGGACCATACAAGGTCGTCACCGATCAGCCGGGCGTACGTCACATTGGCGAAAAGTTCGCCAACTACTGGAACGGCGACAAGCGCGGCCATGCCGACCAGATCGAAATCATCGTCATCAACGATGCGACCGCCCGTACCGCGGCTCTTCAGTCCGGACAGGTTCACATGATCAACCGCGTCGAGCCGAAGATTGTCGACCTCGTCAAGCGCGTCCCCGGCGTGACCATCCAGAACGTGGCCGGCAAGGGACATTACGTGTTCATTGCACATTGCAACACGGCGCCCTTCGATAATGTGGATCTGCGTCTTGCGCTGAAATACGCCATGAACCGCGAAGAGATGGTGCAGAAGATTCTGCGCGGCTACGGTTCCGTAGGCAATGACTTCCCGATCAACAAGGCCTATCCGCTGTTCTCCGACGATATCGAGCAGCGCACCTACGATCCGGACAAGGCTGCGTTCCACTTCAAGAAGTCAGGCCATGACGGCACCGTTCTCCTGCGCACATCCGATGTCGCCTTCCCGGGCGCTGTCGATGCGGCACAGCTCTATCAGCAGAGCGCTGCCAAGGCCGGCATCAAGATCGAAGTCAAGCGCGAGCCTGGCGACGGCTACTGGTCGGAAGTCTGGAACAAGCAGCCCTTCTCGGAATCCTATTGGGGCGGACGTCCGACACAGGACCAGATGTATTCCACGGCCTACTATTCGAAGGCCGACTGGAACGACACGCGCTTCTTCAATCCCAAGTTCGACCAGATGCTGATCACCGCGCGCGGCGAACTCGATGAGGGCAAGCGCAAGCAGATGTACCGCGACATGGCCATCATCGTTCGCGATGAAGGCGGTGTCATCGTGCCGATGTTCAACGACTTCATCGACGCGACCAGCGCCAAGGTCGGCGGCTGGGTGCCGGACGGCAATCAGGAGATGAGCGGCGGCTATGCTCTGTCGCGCTGCTGGCTGAACGCCTGATCGGCGCCGGGCGGATGAGTGCACCTGTCCTGAAACTGGTGGCCCAGCGCATTGCGATGGGCCTTCTGCTCCTGCTTGCGGTCTCGGTGCTCATCTTTGCCGGCACGCAAATCCTGCCGGGCGACGTGGCCCAATCCATCCTCGGCCAATCGGCCACGCCGCAGGCGCTTGAAAACCTGCGGCGTGACATGGGTCTGAACGACCCTGCCTATATCCGCTATTTGCGCTGGCTCGGCGGGATCCTGACCGGCGATCTCGGGACGGCACTTTCCAGCGGACAGGATATCGCGACGTCGCTGAAGGAGCGGCTATGGAATACGCTGTTTCTGGCATTCTGGGCGGCCGTGGTCTCCATTCCGCTTGCCATCATGCTCGGGCTCTTGGCGGTGCGTTACCGCAACGGCTTCGTCGATAAGTTGATCTCCGGCCTCGGTCTCGCTTCGACCTCGCTGCCGGAGTTCTTCACCGGCTACCTGCTCATATATTTCGTGGCGGTGCGGCTGCAGTGGTTCCCGAGCGTATCGACTGTCTATGAAGGCATGCCGCTCGGCGAGCGGCTGAGCGCGATTGCATTGCCGGTGACAGTGCTAACGCTCGTCGTTCTCGCGCATATGATGCGCATGACGCGTGCGGCAATCCTCAACGTCATGCAGTCTGCCTATATAGAAACGGCCGAACTGAAGGGGCTTTCGCCGCTTCAGATCATTACCCGGCATGCGTTTCCCAATGCGATTGCGCCGATCGTCAACGTCGTGATGCTAAACCTCGCATTTCTTGTGGTCGGCGTCGTCGTGGTCGAGGTGATCTTTGTTTATCCGGGCATGGGCCAGTATCTCGTCGACCACGTGGCCAAGCGCGACGTTCCGGTCGTGCAGGCATGCGGGCTGGTTTTCGCGGCCGTCTACATAAGTTTGAACATCATTGCTGACATCGTGGCGATTGTTTCCAATCCCCGCCTCCGGCATCCGAAGTAGGGGCGCGCCATGCTGAACGTCAAAGCTATTCCCATCAGTGCATGGATCGGCCTCATCATTACCGCCGTGTTCCTGTTTGCGGCTGTATTCGCTCCATGGGTCGCGCCATATCCCGTCGGCGAGACGGTAGGTGACGTATGGGAGCCCTCGTCGGCCAAGTATCTGCTCGGTACCGATAATCTCGGCCGTGATCTCCTGTCGCGTATGATCTACGGTGCACGCATCACGATCTTCATCGCCGCCATGGCGACGGCCCTTTCCTTTATTCTCGGATCGGTGCTGGGGTTCGCCGCCGCCGTCGTCGGCGGATGGTTCGACCAGCTCATGTCACGCTTTGTCGATCTGATCATGGCAATCCCGACGCTGATCTTTGCGCTCGTCGTGCTTTCGGTCTTGCCTGCCAATGTGGTCACGCTCATTTTCGTTATGGGCCTGCTCGACGCCACCCGCGTCTATCGACTGGCGCGGGCCGTCGCGGTGGATATCAACGTCATGGACTTTGTCGAGGCTGCAAAGCTGCGCGGCGAGGGGCGGGTATGGATCATATTTCGCGAAATCCTGCCCAATGCGCTCACTCCGCTTATCGCTGAACTCGGGCTGCGCTTTATCTTTGCGGTGCTTTTCCTGTCGGCGCTTTCCTTCCTCGGGCTCGGCGTGCAACCGCCGGATGCCGACTGGGGCGGCATGGTCAAGGAAAACAAGGAAGGCATCGTCTTCGGCGTGCCGGCGGCGCTTATTCCCGCAGCGGCGATTGCCGTTCTCGCGATCTCGGTCAACCTCGTTGCCGATTGGATATTGAACCGGACGACAAGTCTGAAGGGAGGTCGCAATGGCTAAGGCACCAAGGAAGGACAAGACCGGTCTCCTGCTCGATATCCAGAACCTGCGCATCGAGGCCACCAGCTACCCACCCGGTGAGCCGCCGCGCAACGTCGTCATCGTTGACGACGTGTCGGTCAAGCTCGAGCGCGGCAAGGTGCTCGGCCTTATCGGCGAGTCGGGCGCCGGCAAATCCACGATTGGCCTGTCAAGCATGTGCTATGGCCGGGGAGGCGTGCGCATTACTGGCGGGCAAGTGATCCTCAACGGCCGCGATCTTGTCAAAGGTGGCCCGCGCCTGTTGCGCCAGGTCCGGGGCAAGGAGGTCTGTTACGTCGCACAGTCGGCTGCCGCCTCGTTCAATCCCGCCCGCAAGCTTATGGACCAGGTCATAGAAGCAGCGCTTCTGCACCGTATATGTTCGAGGGCAGAAGCCGAGAAGCGTGCGATTGGCTTGTTCAAGAAGCTTGGACTGCCGAATCCCGAGACCTTCGGTCAGCGCTTTCCCCATCAGGTATCCGGCGGCCAGCTGCAACGCGCCATGACTGCCATGGCATTGTGCTCGGAGCCCGACCTCATCGTCTTCGATGAACCGACGACGGCGCTGGACGTGACCACCCAGATCGACGTGCTGGCATCGATCAAGGAGGCCATCCACGACACCAACGTCGCTGCGCTCTATATCACCCATGATCTTGCAGTCGTGGCGCAGGTGGCCGACGACATCATGGTGCTGCGCCATGGCAAGCTCGTCGAATATGGCGATACACGCCAGATCATCAAGGAGCCGCGCCAGCAATACACCAACCAGCTTGTTTCCGTGCATCACATTCCGCACGAGCAGAAGAACCCGAACGATGCGCCTGTGCTGGCGGTCAACAACATTACCGCGGCCTATGGGGGCGGACTGGTCAAGGTGCTCAAGAACGTTACCGTCGACGTCCATCTTGGCCAGACGCTGGCCGTCGTCGGCGAGTCCGGTTCCGGCAAGTCGACGCTGGCGCGCGCCATCACCGGGCTGTTGCCGCCGATGGAAGGGAGCATCACGTTCAACGGGCGTACGCTGTCGCCGCGCCTCGCCAACCGGACGCGCAACGATCTGCGCGAGTTGCAGATGATCTACCAGATGGCGGATGTCGCGATGAACCCGCGCCAGACCATCGGCACGATTATCGGCCGTCCGCTTGAATTCTATTTCGGCATGAGAGGCAAGGAGCGCGACGCTCGTGTTCGCGAACTGCTCGACAAGATCGAGATGGGGACGGGCTTTGCCGATCGCTACCCGGCCGAGCTGTCAGGCGGACAGAAGCAGCGTGTCTGCATTGCGCGCGCGCTTGCCGCCAAGCCCAAGCTTATCATCTGCGACGAGGTGACGAGCGCGCTCGATCCGCTGGTGGCGGACGGCATCCTCAAGCTTCTGCTTGATCTGCAGAAGGACGAGAACGTCGCCTATATCTTCATCACCCACGATCTTGCCGTGGTCAAATCCATCGCTGATGCGATCGCAGTCATGTATCGCGGCGAAGTGGTGCGCTACGGTCCGAAGACCGAGGTGCTGAAGCCGCCTTTCGACGCCTACACGGATCTGCTGCTGTCGTCGGTTCCGGAAATGGAGCTTGGCTGGCTCGAAGGCGCGATGAAGAACCGGCGCATGGCGAGCGCCGGGAATTAGATGAATCAAAGTTGACCGGGCCAGCGGCCTTGCCCGAGCAGATGCACGGCGGTAACGATCCGCCGGAAGCTTGACCGCGCCCGCTCGACACTGTGGCGGGCGCGCAGATAAGCGTGGATCAGGCCCGGCTCATTGTTCCAGATCGCCTTGCCGCCTGCTGCGAGAATCTTGTCGCGGTAGTGCCGGCCATCGTCCGAGAGCGGATCGCATTCAGCCGAAATGACAACTGTCGGCGGCAGCCCGCCAAAATCGGGATCGTTGAGGGGCGCGAAACGCGGATCAGTGGACCAGTTGAAGCCGCCGCCACGAATATTGGCGTAGTAGACGGTGTCACGCGTCGACAGCATCGGCGCTTCGGCGTGAGTGAGATAGGAGCCCTGATCGGTCGCGCCGCCGAGCCCCGGATAGATGAGAACCTGGCCGATCGGTGCGCGTTGGCGGCGGACGTGATGGGTGACTGCCGCTGCCAGATTGCCGCCGGCGCTATCTCCGCAAATAATGATTGGAAGATCCGAGGTGTCGGCCACGTGCTCGAAGGCTGCGAGGCAGTCGCGGAAGGCCGTGGGGTGCAGGTGCTCGGGCGCAAGGCGATAATCGACGGAGACGATGCGAAAGCCCGTGGCATCACAAATCTCGGCGCAAACGTCATCATGGCTGTCGAGCCCACCGACGACGAAGCCGCCACCGTGGAAATAGAGGCAGACAGCTTCGGGCTTGGAGCCGCTTTTGTCATAGACACGGACCGGTATCCGGTGGTCGCGCGCATCGATGAACGCATCCATCGATGACACTGCCTCTGGATAGCCGGCAAAGAATGCGCGGCACATCGTGTTATAGACGCCGCGCTGCTCTTCGATAGTCAGGTCTATTGCGTCCGGGGGATAGAAACTGTTGGTCCTGTCGATGAACGCCCAGGTCTCTTTATCGATCAGGACGGAATAGTCTGTGCTCATCTACCCTTCCAGACAGGTTCACGCTTCTCGGCAAAGGCCTTGAATCCTTCCTGTCCGTCTTCCGAGGCATAGAGGATATCGACCGTGCGGAACTTCCGCTTGGTGATCATATTCATTGCCTGCTGGAATGTCATGTTCTCTGCCTCGCGGGCGACTTCCTTGATCGCGGCGAAAACGAGCGGCGGACCGCTTTCGAGGAGGCGGGCGATCTCCCAAACACGCTCCATCAGCTTGTCCTTGGGCAGAACCTCATTGACGAGACCCCAGCGATGCGCCTCGGCGACATCCATCCAGCGACCGGACAGAAGCAGGTCCATCGCGACGTGATAGGGAATGCGCTTGGGCAATTTGACGGTCGCGGCGTCGGCAAGAGTGCCGGCGCGAATTTCGGGTAGGGCGAAGCTCGAATGATCGGATGCGAGGATCATGTCGCAGGAAAGCGCGAGCTCAAAGCCGCCGCCGACGGCCATGCCGTTGACCGCAGCGATGACTGGCTTGTTCAGATCGCGCAACTCCTGCAGACCGCCGAAACCGCCGACACCATAGTCGCCGTCGACGGCGTCACCGCCTGCAGCTGCCTTCAGGTCCCAGCCGGCGCAGAAAAACTTGTCTCCGGCGGTCTGGACGATGGCGACGCGCAATTCGGGATCGTCGCGGAATTCTCTGAACGTTTGGCCCATGAGGCGGCTCGTGATCAGATCGATCGCATTCGCCTTCGGGCGGTCGAGCGTGACCTCGAGAATGCCGCCCTCGCGCCTTGTCCTTATAACGTCGTTCAATTCAGCTCTCCCTTTGTGACCAGCAGCGCATCGGCAATCCACGCGCCGTCTCCCTTGCCGCAGACGAGCAGCGGATTGATATCCAGCTCGGATATGCGGCCTGCATTCTTCAAGGCAAACGTGGCGATTGCCGCAATGGCATCAATCGCGGCATCAAGATCGGCCGGCTTCCTGCCGCGATAGCCGTCGAGTAGCGGGAACATGCGGAGCGAACGCAGTGCCGCCTCGATATCTTCACGGCTCGATGGGAGCAGCAACGTCGCCGTATCCTGCAGCAGTTCGACGAGAACGCCGCCGGTTCCAAGCGTCATGACCGGGCCGAACTGCGGATCATCGACTATGCCGACAATGAGTTCGGCGACAGCACCCGTTACCATGCGCTCCACGTAAAGTCCTGTTCCAAGGCCGGCAAGGTCATTCGCCGCGCTTCGAACTTCGTCGCTGCTTTTTAGGTTCAGGCGCACCGCATTATGCTCGGATTTGTGGGCGATGCCGAGCGCCTTCAAGGCAACCGGATAGCCGAGACCGTTCGCGATAAGGACTGCCTCATCGGCTGTCTGGCAGCGGCGACCTTCCGGTACGGGGAGTTCCAGCCTGCGCAACAGCGCCTTGGCGTCCGCCTCATCGGGAGAGGCGGGTTCATAAGCGTTTGAACCGCCCGGTGCTGCGACGGGTGCGGAAGCGGCAAGCTTCCAGGCACGGCCGATGA
The DNA here is from genome assembly GCF_900113985.1 of Phyllobacterium sp. CL33Tsu. NCBI lineage: Bacteria > Pseudomonadati > Pseudomonadota > Alphaproteobacteria > Hyphomicrobiales > Phyllobacteriaceae > Phyllobacterium > Phyllobacterium sp. CL33Tsu. Next base: position 183,911 of record NZ_FORJ01000003.1, read on the forward strand.
ACGCGGCAGCCTCGGCGGCGTCGAACGCTTCGGTGATGCCGCAAAGAGGCGCGATCCCGCTTTCCATCAGCCCGGCCATGTACTCTTCGGGAATGTTTTCGGGCAAGGACGCTACAATCGCTCCCTTGGCGCGATTGGTCTTGAGCGCACTTTCGAAACCGCGCACCGTCGACCACCAATCCACGTCGGAGCAGCGATCCTTGCGGGGAAAATCAAGAACGAGGCAGCTTAAGGCGAAGCCGCCGGAAACCATGGCGGTGAAGGTCTCTGTCAGGGCCGGTTCGTTGTTCCAGATGAACGTATGATAGTCGAGCGGGTTCGCCACGGCGACGAGTGGCCCGAGCGTTGCCTTGACGCGCGCCCTGTGTTCCGGTGTTAGCGCCGGAAATTCCACCGAGCGGCCCTCGGCGCTGTCTGCCATCACCGATGCCTCGCCGCCTGAACAGCTCATCGAGCACAGTGTGTTGCCATCGAGAGGGCCATGGACGTGGAGGAACTTCAACGTTTCGAGGAACGAGGCAATTGAGTTGACGCGGGCGATGCCGAGCCGCTTCAGGAACGCGTCGGATGCAGCGTCCGACCCTGCTAGCGATGCGGTGTGCGAGACCGTCGCCGCGCGTGCCTGCGCCGACCGGCCGACCTTCATGGCGACGATCGGCTTGCCGAGTTCGCGCGACCGTTTTGCCAGAGCCTCAAATTTCGGCGCCGACTGGAATGCTTCGATATGCAGACCCAGCGCAGTCACGCGGTCGTCTTCGAGAAGTGCGATCGCCATGTCGGGAAGGCCGGTCTGCGCCTGGTTGCCCGCGGTCATGACGTGGGCGATCGGCAATCCGCGGTTCTGCATCGTCATGTTGATGGCGATGTTGGAAGATTGCGTGATGATCGCAACGCCGCGCTCGTCGGCAGCAAGCCGGCGTCCGCCGTGCTGGTCAGGCCAGAGCAGTGCGCCGTCGCAATAATTGATGAGGCCGTAGCAGTTCGGCCCGATGATCGGCATGTCGCCTGCCGCTTCGACGAGCTCCTCTTGCAAGCGTGCGCCATCGGCATCGTCCGCGCCGGCTTCAAGGAAGCCCGAGGCATAGCAGACCGCGACGCCGGCGCCGGCATCGCGCAACTGCCGCACGATATCGAGCGTGACAAAACGGTTGACGCCGACAAAGGCGGCATCGGGACTTCCGGGGAGATCGGCCACAGAGCGATAGACCTTGAGGCCGAGGATCTCGTCATGCTTGGGATGGACCGGCCAAATCTCGCCGGTAAAGCCCATTTTCTGTGATTGCTTGATGACTTCGATGGCCTGGAGGCCACCGAAGACAGCAATGGATTTTGGCCGAAGCAGCCGGTCGAGCTTATGCGGTGCCATGAAATGCTCCGTTATGCGCCATGCGGGCGGAGCAGGGCACGCGAGATGATGTGCCGCTGGATCTCGGACGTGCCTTCCCAGATGCGCTCAACACGGGCATCGCGCCAGATGCGTTCGAGCGGCAGGTCATCCATAAGGCCCATGCCGCCGTGAATCTGGATCGCCTCGTCGGCGACGAAGGCCAGCGTCTCGGTCGCCTTCAGCTTGGCCATGGCCATGTCCTGGTCAGTCACCGTGCCCTGGTCGAACTTCCACCCGGCCTCGAAGGTCAGAAGATCCGCCGCCTTGAGCTCGGTTGCCATATCAGCGAGCTTGAACGAAACGCCCTGGAACTTGCCGATCTGCTGGCCGAACTGTTGGCGCTGGGCAGCATATTCAATGGCGTGGCCGAGCGCACGTTCCGCGCGGCCAAGGCACGTCGCCGCAACCTGCAAGCGGGTTGCTCCAAGCCAGGTGTTGGCGACCTCGAAGCCTTTGTGGACTTCGCCGAGGATCGCTTCCTGCGGCAGGCGGCAATCGTCGAATTCAACGATGGCATTGGTATAACCGCGATGCGAGACATTGCGGTAGCCTTCGCGGATCGTCATGCCGGGGTGGCCCTTGTCGACGAAGAAGGCGGTGATTTTCTTCTTTTTGCCGCGCGGCGTCTCTTCTTCGCCCGATGCAACAAAGAGTATGACGAAATCGGCTTCGAGCGCGTGGCTGATGAAATGTTTGGTGCCGTTGACGACCCAGTCGCCGCCTTTTTCGACAGCGGTCGCCTTCATGCCGCGCAAGTCCGAGCCCGCGCCGGGTTCGGTCATGGCCAGGCAGTCGGACTTTTCGCCGCGAATGCAGGGGTAGAGGTATTTCTCTTTCTGCGCATCGGTACCTGCAAGCAGGATATTCGACGGGCGCCCGACGCAGGTCCAGTGCAACGCATAATTGGCGCGGCCGAGTTCCTTTTCGTAGAGCAGCCAGGTGACGGTATCGAGCCCCGCGCCGCCGACTTCGGCTGGCATGTTGGCTGCATAGAGTCCGGCTTCCATCGCCTTCTGCTTGAGCTCCTCAGCGAGTTCCTTGCGCAACACGCCGGTGCGTTCCACCTCCGCTTCGTGCGGGTAGAGTTCGTTCTCGACAAAGGCGCGCGTCGTTTCGACGATCAGCCTTTGCTCCTCCGAAAGACCGAAATCCATGTGCGTTAGTCCTTCTTTTTCTTGGGCTTGTTGGCTTTGGCCTTCTCGGCGGCCTTGGAGGTCGCCGGCTTCTGGGCGAGCTTCGAGAGGCGCTTCGTATAATCCTTGTAGAGGGCGCCCGCGCCCCAGCCCTTGCCCTTGTTCTGGCGCGACAGCGCTTCCATGATCGCCACGAGATTGTCGTCGCGGATGCGTTCGAGTTCGCGGATCGAAAGGCCGTGCGCCTGCTCATCCGACTGGTTGGCGATCTTGTCCACCAGTTCCTCGGTAAGTTCGGGCACGTCCATGAGCTTGGTCCACGGCCAGGACAGGCAGGGACCGAACTGGGCGATGAAGTGGCGCATGCCCGCTTCGCCACCGGCGACGCGATAGACCTGGAACATGCCCATCTGCGCCCAGCGAATGCCGAATGAATAGCGCATGATATCGTCGAGTTCCTCGACGGTGGTAATGTCGTCCTTGATCAGCCAAAGCGACTCGCGCCAGACCGCCTCGAGCAGGCGATCGCCGACGAAAGCCTCGATCTCCTTGCGGATGACCACCGGCTTCATGCCGATGGAGGCATAGAGTTCGCGCGCTTTTTCGACAGCGTCTGGCGAGGTCTGCTTGCCGCCGACGATTTCGACGAGCGGCAGAAGATAGACCGGGTTATAGGGATGCCCGACGACAAGACGCTCGGGGTGCTTCATCGCGGTCTGCATGTCGGACGGGAGAATGCCCGAGGTGGATGAACCGACGATGGCATCCGTCGCGGCATGCTTGTCGATCTCGGCAAGTACCTTGTGCTTCAGTTCGAGCCGTTCGGGAACGCTTTCCTGAATGAAGTCAGCGCCGTCGACGGCTTCCTTTATGGACTTGGCGAATGTCAGCTTTCCTTCTTTCGGCAAGCCGTCCGGCACCATGGTCTTATAGGCGCGGCGAGAATTCTTCATCACCTCGCTGACTTTGCGCTCAGCCTCGGGATCCGGATCGTAGATCGAAACGTCGATGCCGTTGAGAAGAAGGCGCGCCACCCAGCCCGCACCAATTACGCCGCCGCCAACCGCCGCAGCCTTGCGAATTCCAGCCATTCTATCACCAGCCCTTCGTGAGTTTCATGCGCTCGCGGACGTCGTTCGGCCCGAGGATCTTTGCGCCGATGCCTTCGGCAACCTTTACTGCCCGCTCGACCAGTGGGCCGTTGGTGGCAAGCACGCCCTTGTCGAGCCAGATATTGTCTTCGACACCGACACGGATATTGCCGCCGGCAAGCATGGCCATCGCCGCATAGGGCATCTGGTTGCGGCCGATCGAGAAAGCGGAGAACGTCCAGTTTTTGGGCAGATTGTTGGTGAGCGCCAAAAGCGTATTGATATCGTCGGGGGCGCCCCAGGGAATGCCCATGCAGAGCTGGACCATGACCGGATCTTCAAGCAGCTTCTGGTCATAGAGCCACTTGGCGAGAAGCAGGTGGCCGGTATCGAAGATTTCAACCTCGGGGCGAACGCCGAGTGCCGTTATCTGCGCCGCCATTGCCTTCAGCATCGCCGGCGTATTGGTCATGACGTAGTCGCCTTCGCCGAAGTTCATCGTGCCGCAGTCGAGCGTGCAGATTTCCGGACGAAGCTTGGCGACGTGTTCGAGGCGCTCGGTCGCGCCCGCCATGTCGGTGCCGATCGCGGAGGGCGGCATTGGCTGCTCGACACTGCCGAGTGTCAGATCGCCCCCCATCCCGGCGGTCAGGTTCAAGACCATGTCGACGCCCGACGCCTTGATGTGCTCGACGACCTCGGTATAAAGCGCGACATCGCGAGAACCCTTGCCGGTCTTCGGATCGCGGACATGAATATGCGCGATTGCAGCGCCGGCATTGGCCGCGGCAATGCACTCGTCGGCGATCTGGCGCGGCGTGACCGGCACCTTGTCGGAACGACCTGTCGTATCACCCGCGCCGGTCACGGCACAGGTGATGAATACTTCGCGATTGGGGGTAAGTCCCATAGTTCTGCTCCCATATTTTTCGTTGCCGTGATCATGCCCCGATTGCCAAACGATGCTTTGCGATATACGAATTGAAATTGATGAAAAGCGAAACTTCGCCAGTCTTTTTGCCCGACACCAAACCGCTGGATGTGACCGTCCTCGTTTTCAGCGGCGCTTCGCTTATGTGTGTTGCATCGACAATCGATCCGATGCGCGCGGCCAACCGCGTCTCCGGGAGCATACTCTTCAAATGGCGAATCGTCTCGCTGGACGGCGAGCCGGCCATGATGACGTGCGGCTTGCCGATTGCGGTTTCTGGTTCATTCGATGCTTCCGTAAAAGGCGATATGTTATTGGTTATCGGTGGTTTTGGCACTTCAGACATCGCGCGCACGACCTTTACCGCCAACCTGCGGCGCGCCGTCCATCACTATCAGATGATCGGCGGGATCGAGGCAGGGTCCTGGCTGCTTGGCCGTGCTGGTCTTCTCGCCGGGCGCAAGGCGACCACCCACTGGGAGGACATGGAGGAGTTTACGGCGGAGTTCCCGGAATCCGATATCAGGCCCGACCGCTATGTCATCGACGGTCCTGTCTTCACGAGTGGCGGCGCCTCGCCGACCTTCGACCTGATGCTGCATTTGATTCGCTCGCGCTATGGCATGTCGGTCGCCCTCGATGTCGCCAGCGTCTTCATCTATGACGAGGCGCATACGTCGAGCGACGCGCAGCCGCTGGTTTCGTTGGGCCGGCTCGACGATGTGCATCCCAAGCTTGCGGGCGCGATCCGCCTCATGGAAGCTCATATCGATGCGCCCCTGACAGTCGGCGCCATCGCCCGGCGTTGCGGGCTCAGCGCGCGCAGCCTTGAGAAGATCTTCGCAAAAGCGGTCGGCGAGGGGCCCGGACGATACTATCTGCGCTTGCGGCTCAAGGTGGCGCGGCGGCTCATTACCGACACGAAATCGCCGCTGGCGGATATCGCTGCGCGGACGGGATTTTCCTCGGCTGCTGCATTCACACGGACATTCAGGAGTTTCGAGGGTAAGCCGCCAAGCGCTTTCCGGCCGAACCATTGATGTGGGAACCGCCATGGCTCGTCGCTTTTGGCACAGCGGAAGGCGAGGCACCCATGTTTCAAATCCAGCGATCGACAGGCGTCGGCTCGCCAAGAACGAGGACCATAACATGCTAGCAACCAATCGAGACGCTGAACTCTATCATTCGGCGCCCATCCCGATCGAGAAGGAATGGATCGACTATAACGGCCATCTCAACATGGCTTATTACAATGTCGTCTTTGACAGGGGCGGCGACGAATTCCTTTCGGAGCTCGGTTTTGGCCCAACATACGCGGCCGAGCGGAAGCTGACGATCTACACGGCCGAGGTGCACATCTGCTACGTGCAGGAACTCCACCTTGATGATGTCGTGACCGTCACCAACCAGCTCATCGATTATGACAGCAAGCGACTGCACACTTATCTCGAAATCATCCATAAGGATGGCTGGGTTGCGGCAACGTGCGAGGTGCTCTCGCTGCATGTCGACATGAGCGGGCCGAAAGTGACGCCGTTTCCGGAAGACGTGCTGCCCAAGCTTGAGTTTTATATGAAGGAACACGCCCAACTGCCGGCGCCGGATCGCGTCGGCCGGGCGATCGGCATCAAGAAGAAATAGGTTCACCGCCGAATTGTTCGACGAGCCAGCGTTCGAATTGCCGGATTCTGGCCTCGCCGACCCGCTCCTTGCGGCAGATCATGTACCATGCGCCGGGCTGCGGCACCCTCAGCGCGAATGGCGCGACGAGGCGTCCGGCCCTGAGGTCGTCGGCGACCAGGAAATCCGGTGCAACGCACACGCCTTGGCCGTCGAGGGCCGATTGCAAGGCGGCGAGGTAGGTGTCGAATTTCAATGTGACAGCGCGGCCCGTATCGGCGATGTTCGCGGCCTCGAGCCACGTCCCCCAATCTTCCGGCGAGGTATAGAGTGCGAGGCGCGGCACATTGCTCAATGCCTTGGCGTCGCCTCCACCCATGCGTGCCGCCACCTGCGGATTGCAGACCGGAAACATCTCCGCCTTGGCCAGCAACCGGTAGTGCAGATTGAGCCGCTCCGGCCGCGTCGTATGGATGATGCCGATATCGGAACTGTCGATATTGAGCTCCCAATCGAGTTGGCTGGTGCCGATGCGGATGGCCAGATTGGAATTGACCTTGCGGAAATCGGAAAGGCGCGGGATGAGCCAGCGTATTGCGAAGGTCGAGTAGGTTTCGATCGCAAGATCGTCCGTCGTGCCGAGCCGATTGATCAGCGCGCTGCCACGCGCGATCTTCTCGAAGGCATCGCGCATGTAGGGGTAGTAGAGCGTGCCGGCGTCGGTAAGCGAAACGCCCCGCGGCAGCCGCTCGAAAAGCTTGACCCCGAGGATCGTCTCGAGTTCCGAGATGCGGTGACTTATCGCCGACTGCGTGACCCCAAGTTCATCGCCTGCCAGACGGAAGCTCAGCAGCCGCGCCGATGCCTCGAATGCCCGCAAGGAGCCGAGCGGGGGTATCCGGGGTTTGGACATCATGGCGGAGAAACCTTGTCGAAATCAGATGCGTGAGAATAATTCATGTCTTTATGAGCAACCATCGCTTGAATGCCGCTCAATGCGGAATCATTCTAAACTGCGACGCACCTGAGAAACAATAAGCGTCCAGAAACAATCTTTTTCGGAGAATGAAATGGCGGCGGAACAGGCTTTTGCAGAACTTGCACCGGCTCTGGACAAGATTGATCGTCTGGTGGCCGATCATCGGCCAGGGCATGGCCTCGTGCGCGCCTTCTACATGGATCCGGACGTCTATGCCCTTGATATGGAGAGGGTCTTTCGGCGTCATTGGCATTGCATCGGCCATGCCAGCATCATCCCGAACGCGGGTGATTTCGAATTGTTCAAGATCGACGCCGAAGCGATCATCGTTTCGCGCACCGAAGATGGTTCGATCCATGCGTTCCTGAATGTCTGCCGCCATCGCGGCGCGGAGGTCTGCACCAAGCAGAAGGGCAACGCCCGATTCTTCGTCTGCCCCTATCATGCCTGGACCTATGCCAATGACGGCAGCCTTCGCGCCGCGCGCCTGATGCCGCGCGACTTCGACCGTACGGCGCACGGCCTCAAGAAGCTGCATGTCCGCGTTGCGGATGGCCTGATTTTCATCTGCTTTGCCGACGAACCTCTGGACTTCTCGATTATCGAGCAGTCGCTGCGCACCACCTGCGGTCAATATGGCTGGGGCGACGCCAAGGTGGCGTATCGCGAAACCTATGCCGTCGATGCCAACTGGAAGCTTGCAGTCGAGAACTATGTGGAATGCTACCACTGCGGTCCAGCGCATCCGGAATACTCGCAGACCCATGCGCTGGAACAGCCGGCGGAGAAGATCGTCGAACTCAATGCCAAGATGGAGCAGCGCACCTGCGCGCTCGGCATAGACATTGCGACCGGCGACAACTGGCAGAATTCCGCGCAGGGCAAGGAAGCGATCCACACGTTCCGCTATGCGCTCTACGACGGCGTCAAGAGCGGTAGCGAAGACGGATCACCCGTTGCGCCGCTCATGGGCCGTTTCACCGAGTTCGATGGCGGCGTGACCTCCATTCACCTCGGCGGCACCAGCTTCCTCGTCTGCTATCCCGATCACGGCATGATTTACCGCTTCATCCCGAAGACGGTCGATACCTGCGAGATGGAACTGATCTGGCTGGTGCGCGGCGATGCCGAGGAAGGCAAGGACTACGATCTCGAAAAGCTGACCTGGCTGTGGAAAGTGACGACGGCAGAGGACAAGACGATCATCGAACATACGGCGCGGGGCGTGCGGTCGAACTATTTTGTGCCGGGCCCGATTGCGCCAATGGAATATAACGAGTTGCGGTACATCCAGTGGTACCTCGATGAAATCGGTCGGGCTTGAACCCGGCCCCGAAAATGGCATGAGACCACGGGAGAATTTACATGTCTGAGTTTCCAACGTCGGCGCGCGTCGTCATCATCGGTGGCGGAGCGGTCGGCGTTTCCGCGCTTTATCACCTCGCCAAGGCCGGCTGGACCGATTGCGTCCTGCTCGAAAAGAATGAATTGACCTCGGGTTCGACATGGCATGCCGCCGGCAACGTTCCAACTTTCTCGGCTTCGTGGTCGGTCATGAACATGCAGCGCTATTCGGCGCAGCTTTATCGCAATCTTGCCGCCGAAGTCGATTATCCCATGAACTATCATGTGACCGGCTCGCTGCGCCTTGCCCATAGCAAGGAGCGCATGCGCGAGTTCGAACGCGTCAAGAGCATGGGCCGCTATCAGGGCATGGATATCGACGTGCTCGGCGTCGATGAAATCAACGGGCGCTATCCGTTCATCGCGACGCACGAACTTGCCGGCGCACTCTACGATCCGAACGACGGTGACATCGATCCGGCGCAGCTGACGCAAGCGCTTGCAAAGGGCGCGCGTGACATGGGCGCGAAGATCATCCGCTTCTGCCCCGTGACGGGTGCGCGCCGCGACAAGGACGAGTGGGTGATCGCGACACCGGAGGGTGAGATCCGCTGCGAATATGTCGTCAACGCCGCCGGCTACCGCGCGCAGGAAATCGGCAAGCTGTTTGGCCGTGACGTGCCGATGATGGTCATGAGCCATCAATATCTGCTATTCGACGAAATTCCCGAGATAGCCGCCTGGACGCGCGAGAATGGCCACAAGTTGCCGCTGCTGCGCGACGTCGATTCGTCCTATTATCTGCGCCAGGAAAAGAACGGCATGAATCTCGGGCCCTATGAGCGAAACTGCCGCGCACATTGGGCGACGCCGGATGATCCGATGCCTGACGATTTCTCGTTCCAGCTCTTTCCGGACGATCTTGAACGTCTCGACTGGTATTTGAACGATGCCATTGCCCGCGTGCCGATCCTCGGCACTGCCGGCCTTTCCAAGATCATCAACGGCCCCATCCCCTATGCGCCGGATGGCAATCCGCTGATCGGGCCGATGCCGGGCGTTCCCAATGCCTTCGAGGCCTGCGTCTTCACCTTCGGCATCGCCCAGGCAGGCGGCGCCGGCAAGGTGCTTGCCGAATGGGTGACGGAAGGCGCCACCGAGTGGGACATGTGGTCCTGCGATCCGCGCCGCTTCACCGGCTTCACCGATCCCGATTATTGCGTTGCCAAGGGGCTCGAAGTCTATGGCCACGAATATGCGATCCATTTTCCGCGCCACACCTGGCCGGCGGGCCGCAACAAGAAGCTCTCGCCACTCCATGACCGTGTCGCCAAGCTCGGCGGTCAATTCGGGCCTTACAACGGCTGGGAACGCGCGAACTGGTATGCGAGGCCCGGTGACGACACATCCGAGGAAGCGACCCAGACCTTCTCGCGCAATGGACCTTGGCACGAGCGTATTCGCGAGGAGTGCCACGCGGTGCGCGACGCAGTCGGAATCCTCGATCTGCCGGGTTTCACGCGTTTTCGCGTGAGCGGCGAGGGCGCGCGTGAATGGCTCGCGACGCTCATAACCGGTATCGTTCCCAAGCCCGGCCGGATCGGCCTTGCCTATTTCGCCGACGACAAGGGCCGCGTCGTCACGGAAATGTCGATCATGGCAATCGACGAAAATATCTTCTTCCTTATCACGGCGGCCGTTGCGGAGTGGCATGATCGCGACTGGCTGGTCAAACACCTGCCCGCGGGAAGCGCGATCAGCATCGACAATGTGACCGAGCAGTTCTCCTGCCAGATCGTCACCGGTCCGAAGGCACGGGACCTCTTCAAGGATGTGTGCGATGCCGAACTCGACCGGCCCTGGCTGACGCACCAGTCGGCGCAGATCGCCGGACGCTACTGCCAGCTGGTGCGCGTCTCATTCGCGGGGGAACTCGGCTGGGAAGTTCATACAAAAGTTGCGGACACCGCGGCGATCTTCGACGCGATCTGGGAGGCTGGGCAGAAATACGGGATCAAGCCGTTCGGCATGTTCGCGCTCGACTCGTTGCGGCTCGAGAAGGGTTATCGCGCCTGGAAAGGCGATCTTTCGACCGACTATACGCCGTTGCAAAGCGGGCTCGAACGATTTGTCAAATGGGAAAAGCCCAACTTCCTCGGCAAGGCTGCGCTTGAGAGCGAAAAGCAGCGCGGCGTGGACAAACGCTTTGTCACGTTGACCGTCGATGCCGGTGATTGCGACGCGCCCTATATGTCGACCCTCTGGCACAACGGCAATATTGTCGGCGAGACGACGTCCGGGGGTTGGGGCCACCGCATCGACAAGTCGATCGCGCTCGGCATGCTCAAGACCGAACTGACCGAGCCCGGCACCGAGATCGAAGTCGAAATCTTCGGCGAGCGCCGCAAGGCTGTTGTGCATCCTGACCAGCCCCTCTGGGATCCCAAGAACGAAAGAATCCGCGCATGAGTTCGCTTCCCACCAAGGCACGGGCCGTCATCATCGGCGGCGGCGTATCGGGCTGCTCCGTTGCCTATCATCTGGCGAAGCTCGGCTGGACCGACATCGTCCTCCTCGAACGCAAGCAGCTGACCTCCGGCACGACATGGCACGCCGCCGGTCTGATCGGTCAGTTGCGTGCATCGCAGAATATGACACGCCTCGCAAAGTACTCGGCCGACCTCTATGTTAAGCTGGAAGCCGAAACTGAGGTCGCGACCGGCATGCGCCAGGTCGGCTCGATTACGGTCGCGCTCACCGAGGAGCGCAAGCACGAAATTTACCGGCAAGCATCGCTGGCCCGCGCCTTCGATGTAGATGTGCGGGAGATTTCTCCTAGAGAAGTCAAGGAGATGTATCCGCATCTTAATGTCGAGGATGTCGTCGGAGCAGTGCACCTGCCGCTCGACGGCCAGTGCGATCCGGCCAATATCGCCATGGCGCTTGCCAAGGGCGCACGCCAGCGCGGCGCAAGGATCGTAGAAAACGTGAAGGTGACTAACGTTCTGAAGAAGAACGGCCGTGTCGCTGGTGTTTCCTGGTCGAAGGGCGATGAGCAGGGCACGATTGAAACCGATGTCGTCATCAACTGCGCCGGCATGTGGGCACGCGATCTTGCTGCCACGTCAGGTGTGACTGTACCGCTGCACGCTTGCGAGCACTTTTACCTGGTCACGGAAGCGATTGAAGGACTTGGTCGGCTGCCTGTGCTGCGTGTCCCCGATGAATGCGCCTATTACAAGGAAGACGCCGGCAAGATGATGCTTGGCGCGTTCGAGCCGGTTGCCAAGCCGTGGGGCATGAACGGCATCTCCGAAGATTTCTGCTTCGATCAATTGCCGGAGGATTTCGAACACTTCGAACCCATCCTCGAAATGGGCGTCAACCGCATGCCCATGCTCGGGACGGCAGGCATTCATACGTTCTTCAATGGTCCGGAAAGTTTCACTCCCGACGATCGTTACTATCTCGGCGAAGCACCGGAACTTGGCGGCTATTGGGTTGCCGCGGGCTATAATTCCATCGGCATCGTGTCATCGGGCGGGGCTGGCATGGCGCTGGCGCAGTGGATCCACGACGGCGAGGCGCCCTTCGACCTTTGGGAGGTCGATATCCGCCGGGCGCAGCCGTTCCAGAAGAACCGGCGATACCTGAAGGAGCGTGTCTCCGAAACGCTTGGGCTGCTCTACGCCGACCATTTTCCGTACCGGCAGATGGCAACGTCGCGCAATGTTAGGCGCTCGCCGATCCATGAGCATTTGAAGCAGCGCGGTGCGGTCTTTGGCGAGGTCGCCGGCTGGGAACGTGCCAACTGGTTTGCCCGCGAAGGCCAGGAAACGGAATATCGCTATTCCTGGAAGCGGCAGAACTGGTTCGACAACCAGCGTGACGAGCATCTCGCCGTGCGCAATGGCGTCGGCCTCTTCGATATGACGTCGTTCGGCAAGATCAGGATCGAGGGGCGCGATGCCCTGTCGTTCCTGCAAAGGCTCTGTGCCAACCAGCTTGATGTAGAGCCGGGCCGTATCGTCTATACCCAGATGCTGAACAATCACGGCGGCATCGAGAGCGATCTTACCATTACGCGGCTTTCGGAAACCGCGTTCTTCGCTGTTGTGCCGGGCGCAACCCTGCAGCGCGATCTCGCATGGATGCGCAAGCATCTTGGCGATGAGTTCGTCGTCATAACCGATGTGACGGCAGCGGAATCGGTGCTTTGCCTCATGGGGCCAATGGCGCGCGAACTGATCACGAGAATCAGCCCGAATGACTTTTCCAACGAGGCCAATCCTTTCGGTACAGCGCGCGAGATCGAGATCGGCATGGGGTTGGCGCGGGCGCACCGCGTGACTTACGTCGGTGAACTCGGTTGGGAACTTTATGTTTCGACGGATCAGACGGCGCATGTCTTCGAAGCCATCGAAGAGGCCGGCCAAGATCTCGGTCTGAAGCTCTGCGGCCTGCACACGCTCGATTCCTGCCGCATCGAGAAAGCGTTCCGGCATTTCGGCCATGACATCACCGACGAGGATCATGTCCTCGAGGCTGGTCTGGGCTTTGCCGTCAAGGCTGACAAGGGTGAGTTCATTGGCCGGGAAGCGGTGCTTCGCAAGAAGGACAAGGGCCTCAATCGCCGCTTGGTGCAGTTCAAGCTGAGCGATCCTGAACCGTTGCTGTTCCACAACGAAGCCATTGTTCGCGACGGCAACATTGTCGGAACCATAACGTCCGGCAATTACGGCCACCATCTCGGCGGTGCGATCGGGCTTGGCTACGTTCCGAGTGAAGGCGAGAGCCCGGACGAGGTCCTGGCTTCCGCATATGAGATCGAGATTGCCGGCGAGCGCGTGAAGGCGGAGGCTTCCCTGAGGCCGATGTACGATCCGAAGGCTGAGCGCGTCCGCATGTAGACTGAGAAGAGAGGCGCGTGGTTGCACCAACCACGCGCCTCGCAGCCATCAATTCATGCTGGTGAGAACGGTTTCGAACTGTTCGAGCGCCCAGTCGACCTGGTCGCGCTTGATGACGAGCGGCGGCGCGATACGGATTGTGTGGCCGTGCGTATCCTTGGCGAGGATGCCGCGTTCCTTGAGTTCGTAGCAAAAACGATTGGCGCCGCCTGCTTCCGGATTGAGCTCGATCGCAAGCATCAGGCCACGACCGCGCACTTCCCGCACGATATTGCTGCGAATGCCCTTGAGCTGTTCGAGGAAGTATTCTCCCTCCTTGCGGGAGTTTTCGATCATGTTCTCTTCCGTGAGAACGCGTAGCGCCGCGCGGGCAATGGCGCAGGCGAGCGGATTGCCGCCGAACGTGCTGCCATGTTGTCCCGGCTTGAGGACGCCGAGTACATCGCTGTTCGACAAAACAGCCGAGACTGGATAGAAGCCGCCGGAAAGCGCCTTGCCGATCAGCGTCACATCCGCCTCTATGCCCTCGTGCTCCTCGGCGAGCAGCGCGCCGGTGCGCCCGAGGCCCGTCTGAATTTCGTCGAGGATGAGCGTGACATTATTGTCAGTGCACAGTTCCCGCACCTTGGTGAAATAGCCTTTTGGCGGAATGAGGACGCCGGCTTCGCCCTGGATCGGCTCGACAAGGAAGCCGACGGTATTGGGGCTCAGCGCTGCAGTGAAAGCGTCGATATCGCCGAAGGGTACGACCTTGAAGCCCGGGGCGAACGGACCGAAATTGTCGCGGGCGGAAGGATCGGTGCTGAAGCCGACGATCCCCATGGTGCGGCCGTGGAAATTGTCGGAGCAGACGATGATCTCGGCGGCATTCTCCGGCACACCCTTGACCTCGTAGCCCCATTTGCGCACGGCCTTGATCGCGGTCTCGACAGCTTCCGCGCCACTGTTCATCGGCAGAATCTTGTGCGAGCCGGTAAGGGCAGCAAGTTCTTCATAGAACAATGCCAACTGATCGTTGCGGAAGGCGCGGGACGTCAGCGTCAGTTTCGACGCCTGCTCGGTCATCGCCTTGAGGATCTTCGGATGGCAATGGCCCTGGTTGACGGCGGAATAGGCGGAGAGGCAATCGAGATAGCGATTGCCTTCGATGTCCCAGACGTGAACGCCTTCACCGCGTTCCAGCACCACGTCGAGGGGCTTGTAGTTATGGGCCCCGAGACGGGATTCTGTTGAAATCAGATCAGCGGCTGTGTGCAGCAAAATATCCTCCTAATGCCAAAATCAAATGCTGAGCGCGCCGGCGCTCTGGTCAGCAAGGTTTGGCTTGTCAAAGATCTGCCGGCCGAACAGGCTGGCAACGAGATCGACGAGCAGCAGCGCGCTTCGGCCGCGCTCGTCGAGGAATGGGTTGAGTTCGACCACGTCGAGTGAGCCGACGACGCCGGAATCGTGCAGAAGTTCCATGACCAGGTGCGCTTCGCGGAACGTGGCGCCACCCGGCACTGTGGTGCCGACGCCGGGAGCAAGGGACGGGTCGATGAAGTCGACGTCGAAGCTGACATGCAGGATGCCATTGGCCTTCTGCACACGCTCGATGATGCGGCGCATCAGCTTGGCGACCCCGAATTCATCGATACGGCGCATGTCGACGACATCGATTCCGCGTTCGCGCAGCAGGACACGCTCCGTTGCATCAATCGAGCGTATGCCGAAGAGGTGCAAATTCTCTGGCTTGACGAAACCGCGTGGCTCTTCGCCGAAAACGCCTTCGAGGCCAGGTTCGCCGCAAAGAAGTGCCGCCGACATGCCATGCATATTGCCGGAAGGCGAGGTGGCGGGCGTATTGAAATCGGAATGGGCGTCCAGCCACAGCACGAAGAGTTCGCGGCCATGTTCCTCGC
Source organism: Phyllobacterium sp. CL33Tsu (assembly GCF_900113985.1). NCBI lineage: Bacteria > Pseudomonadati > Pseudomonadota > Alphaproteobacteria > Hyphomicrobiales > Phyllobacteriaceae > Phyllobacterium > Phyllobacterium sp. CL33Tsu. The sequence goes on from NZ_FORJ01000003.1 coordinate 199,207, forward strand.
AGTAGCGGGCAACGCCGCTCACCGAGCCCATGGAAAGGCTGTGATCGCCGCCGAGAGTGATCGGGAATGTACCCCTGGTCATTGCGTCATAGGTTTCGCTGCTGAGCATACGCGACCAGGCGGCAATGCGCTCGATATGGTGGGCGAGGCCATCAACGGCTGGAACCACAGGCAAGACCGGAGGCAGTTGCAGATCGCCGCGGTCCTCAACGGGATGACCAAATTCCTCAAGCGTGCGGACGAGTCCGGCAGTGCGCAAGGCTGCCGGTCCCATGAGCGCGCCAAGGCGACCCGCGCCTTCCTCGATTGGCGCACCGATGATCGTCAGCTTCTGCTTGTGCGTGTCCTCAAAATTGCTGTGCATGTTCATAAACAACCGCCACTTTCGCGTTTGGATGGTCTCGTTCCGAAATTGAAAGAGAATATTATGTCCCGCAATGATTTTGGCATTTCGGCGCGGTGACAAATAGACGGCATCTTGATAGAAATGCGCAAGGAATTGAGCATTTTGCTCAAGCACTTTATGCACAGTGAGAGCCAAATGGACGACGTGGACCGCAAATTGCTGTCGCTGCTGCGCGATGATTGCCGCTTGCCGGTCTCATCGATGGCGACCGTGCTCGGCATATCGCGCGCTACTGTCCGCACGCGCATCGACAAGCTGACCACCGATGGAACGATTCAGGGCTTCACGGTCACGCTCAAGGCCGGCGCCGGGATTTATGGCGTGCGCGCCGTGGCTATGATCGAGGTAGCGGGACAGGGCGCCGAGAAGGTGATCCGCCGCCTGCAGGGCTTTCCGGAGATTCGCGCTTTGCACACAACGAACGGCCGGTGGGATATCGTCGCTGAAATCGAGGTGGAGACGCTGGAGGCATTCGACCGCACGCTTCGCGACATCCGTCATATTGACGGAATCACGTCGACGGAGACAAGTATTCTTTTATCGACCCGCAAGAGCGGATAATCTCAAAGGTTGAAGGGAGATCGGCGCTTGCACGTTCGTGAGATTCCATGGCTCGAACCTGTCGAAGCTGCCGGGCGGCTGCGGCCGTTGGGGGGCATGAGCTTTCTAGACAGCGCCATGCGCCATGACCAGTTGGGCCGCTATTCCTACGTGGCTGCCGATCCGTTCGCGAGATTGATCGTTGCCGGTGGCGAGGTCAGCTGGAACGGCGAAAGGGTCGAGGGCGAGCCGCTCACGGCGATTGCGGACTATATCGGGCGATACCGGATGGAGGTCCAGGCTGGGCTGCCGCCGTTTCAAGGCGGTGCAATCGGCTATTTCTCCTACGAGTTCGGCCGGCTGCTCGAACGCTTGCCTCAGCCCGGAACACCACCACAAGGCGCGATGCCGGACGCCGCCTGGCTCTTTTACGATGTCGTGCTTGCCTTCGATCATGCGGAACAGCGGGTCTGGCTTGTTTCCTCGGGTTTTCCCGAAATGGCTGGGCCGGCCCGGGAACGGCGAAGCCAGGAGCGCTCGGACCATTTTATAGAGGCGATCAGTCGTTCCGCTGCTCAGCCATCCGTTGAGATGACGGCGCAGCGCATAGCAAGATCCTCATGGCGGTCCAATCTCGACCGCGCCGCCTATATGCAGGCAGTCACCCGAGTCGTTGAGTACATACTCGACGGGGATATTTTCCAGGCCAACATCGCCCAGCGCTTCACCGCCGAACTGCCGCAGGGTTTCGATCGGTGGCGTTTCTACAAGGCGCTGCGCAAGCGCAATGCCGCGACCTTCGCCGCCTATCTCGATCATGGCGAGATTGTCGTTGCCTCGAGTTCGCCGGAGCGCTTCCTCGTCGCCCGCGGCGACCAGGTCGAGACGAGGCCGATCAAAGGGACAATCCCGCGTTCGTCTGATCCGAATGAAGACAAGGCACTGGCGGAGACTCTTCTGAAGTCGGAGAAGGACCGCGCCGAGAATTTGATGATTGTCGACTTGATGCGCAACGACCTCTCCCGCGTGTGCCGGCCGCATTCGGTGTTGACGCCTGTGTTATGCGGCCTCGAAACCTATGCCAGCGTGCATCATCTCGTCTCGGTCGTGACCGGCCGGTTGCAGGAGGACAAGGGCCTTATGGACCTTGTTCGCGCCGCCTTTCCCGGTGGGTCGATCACCGGCGCTCCCAAGCTCAGGGCAATGGAGATTATCACCGAGATCGAAGGTGAGGCGCGCGGTGTCTATTGCGGCTCAATCGGTTTCATCGGTTTCAACGGCAACTTCGACACCAATATCGGCATCCGTACGGTCTTGTTTCAAAACGGCATGGCGATATTCCAGGCGGGCGGCGGGATCACCGCCCTGTCAGATCCCGCATCCGAGTACCAGGAGACGCTGGACAAGGCAGCGCGCATCTTCACCGTGTTCGATGAGGGCGGGCCGGAATGATCCTCATCATCGACAATTACGATTCCTTCGTCTTTACCGTCGCGCGCTACTTCACCGAGCTTGGCGTCGAAACGCAGGTGGTCCGCAACGATGCGATTTCGGTTGCCGACGTCAAGCGCATGGACCCGGAGGCAATCGTCCTGTCGCCCGGACCGTGTGGTCCACGCGAGGCGGGGCAGTCCATGGCGATCATCGAGGCTCTGAGCGGCGCCACTCCGATGCTTGGCATTTGCCTTGGCCACCAGTGCATGGGCGAAGTCTTTGGTGGCCATGTGGTGCGGGCGCGCGATCCCATGCACGGCCGCGCGTCGGCGATAAAACATGACGGACGAGGTGTGTTCAAGGGACTGCCAAGCCCCTTCCGCGCCGGGCGGTATCATTCGCTGATCGTTCAGGACCTTCCGGGGGATGGCGACCTTCGCATTACGGCGCGCTCCGAGGCGGATGAAATCATGGGCCTTGCCCATGCCACTCACCCGACATACGGCGTTCAGTTTCATCCGGAGTCGGTCCTTACGGAATATGGCCATGCCATGCTCGGAAACTTCCTGCGGCTGGCGCGCGCATTCAATGGCGGCGACAGGACGACATAGGCCAGGGAGGGCGACGCTATTTTCGCCTCTTTGTTGGATATTCCTGTTGGCCGTACCGGCAATCGTCCTTTACAACTGCAATCATCATGCGTTGGCGATCGCCGACCGCAAATCAACGGACAATCCGCATTTACAGGCAGGAGACAGACCATGCTTCGCAAGACTGATTTCTATATAGATGGCAAATGGATAGCTCCGACGGTCGCCAAAGAGCTGGAGGTTATCAACCCGGCCGATGAACAGGCTTTCGCCGTGATTTCGCTCGGCTCGGCCGCCGATGTCGACAAGGCCGTCACCGCTGCGCGCAAGGGATTCGACACGTGGAGCGTGACCAGCCGCGACGAGCGCCTTGAATGGCTGCAGCGCCTGCTTGCCGCCTATCAGGAACGCATCGATGACATGGCGAAGGCCATTTCCGCCGAAATGGGCGCGCCGATCAAGATGGCGCTCGACGAGCAGGCAGCTTCCGGCACCGCGCACATCAAGGCCTTCATCCGCGCCTTGAAGAACTTTGAATTCGAGCGTCCACTCGACGCCCACAACACGTCGTCGCGCATCGTTTACGAGCCGATCGGCGTGTGCGGCCTCATCACGCCGTGGAACTGGCCGATGAACCAGGTTGTGCTCAAGGTTGTTCCGGCGCTTGCTGCCGGCTGCACGGTCATTCTCAAGCCGTCCGAACTCGCGCCGATTTCCTCGGTCATCTTCGCGGAAATCATCGATGCTTCGGATCTTCCGGCCGGTGTATTTAACCTCGTCAACGGCGACGGACCGACCGTCGGCGAGGCCATGTCGCGCCATCCCGGCATCGACATGATGTCGTTCACCGGATCGACGCGCGCTGGTGTCGCCGTCACCAAGGCGGCCGCTGATACGGTCAAGCGCGTTTCGCTCGAACTTGGCGGCAAATCTCCGAACATCGTCTTTGCCGATTCGGACGTCGAGGCGGCCGTGAAGCGTGGCGTGGCACACGTGTTCAACAATACCGGGCAGTCTTGCAATGCCCCGACGCGCATGCTCGTCGAGCGTTCGGTCTACGACACGGCGACACAGGTTGCCGCCGAGACGGCCAAGGCCACCAAGGTTGGCGATCCGTCAGAGAATGGCGACCACATGGGCCCGCTCGTTTCCGAAATGCAGTTCAACAAGGTGCAGGGCCTGATCGAACAGGGCATCAAGGAAGGCGCGCGACTGATTGCAGGCGGTACGGGGCGTCCCGAGGGCTTCAACCGTGGCTACTACGTGCGCCCGACCGTCTTTGCCGACGTCAACAACGACATGACAATCGCGCGCGAGGAGATCTTCGGACCCGTACTCGCCATGATTCCTTTCGACACGGAAGAGGAGGCCGTCGAGATCGCCAACGATACGCCGTATGGCCTGGCTGCTTATATCCAGTCGGGTGATCCGGAACGAATCAAACGCGTGTCGAAGCGGCTGCGGGCAGGCATGGTCCGCATCAATGGCGCTTCCCATGCGGCCGATGCACCGTTCGGCGGCTACAAACAGTCGGGAATTGGCCGCGAGGGCGGCCATTGGGGCCTTGAAGACTTCCTCGAAGTGAAGGCCATTAGTGGCTGGGAAGACACCGCCGCCTGAAAATAAGCGCAAAGCATGCCCGCTAGTTTCCTTTGGGCATGCTTTGCTCTAACTGACAATAGACGGCGTTGGTCGCCCGTCGCGTTTGACTTGTCAGAAAACGGGTGCGGACAGAATGGATGATCTAGAGACCCTACCGGAGGCCGCGTCCGACAATGATGAATCCGACATCTACGGCGATGACGGTGCGGTAAAAACATCCTATCTCGCCCGTGTCGGCGCTGCGATCGCCGATCGCGACGTCCTGTTCCTGCGCTCGCATGTCGGCAAGCTGCATCAATCCGAACTCGGCCATGTTCTCGAAGCGCTGCATTCGGAGCAGCGCGCCGCACTCGTCGAACTACTCGGTGACGAATTCGACTTCGCCTCGTTGACCGAGGTCGACGAAGCAGTCCGCATGGAGATCGTCGATGCCCTGCCCAACGAGCAGATCGCCGAGGCTGTCCAGGAACTCGACTCCGACGATGCCGTCTACATTCTCGAAGATCTCGACCAGGAAGATCGCGACGAGATTCTGGCGCAGCTTCCGTTCACTGAACGCGTCAGGCTGCGCCGTTCGCTGGGCTATCCCGAGGAAACGGCCGGTCGCCGCATGCAGACCGAGTTCGTCGCCGTTCCGCCGTTCTGGACCGTTGGGCAGACGATCGACTACATGCGCGACAATGACGATTTGCCGGAATCCTTTTCGCAGGTCTTCGTCATAGATCCGATGTTCCGGCTGCTCGGCGCCATCGATCTTGACCGCATCCTGCGCACAAGGCGCGACGTCAAGGTCGAAGAGATCATGCACGAGACGCGCCATGCCATTCCGGCCACGATGGACCAGGAAGAGGCTGCGCAGATCTTCGAACAATATGACCTGCTTTCTGCGGCCGTCGTGGATGAGAACGAGCGCCTTGTCGGTGTTCTCACCATCGAGAACATTGTCGACGTTATCCAGGAGGAAGCAGAGGAGGATATCCTCCGCCTCGGCGGCGTCGGCGATGAAGAGCTTTCGGATTCCGTCGTATCGACATCGCGTTCGCGCGTGCCCTGGCTTGTCGTCAATCTTTTTACAGCAATCCTGTCGGCTTCCGTCATCGGGCTCTTCGATGCCACGATCCAGCAGATGGTCGCGCTCGCCGTGCTCATGCCGATCGTCGCGTCGATGGGCGGCAATGCCGGCACGCAGACGATGACCGTGACCGTGCGCGCTCTCGCGACGCGCGATATGGATATCTATAATGCCGGGCGTATCATCCGACGCGAGGCGTCGGTCGGGCTCATCAACGGCGTGGTCTTCGCCATTTTGATCGGACTTGTCGCGGGGCTCTGGTTCGGCCACGCCAATCTCGGCGGCATCATTGCGGCTGCCATGATCATCAATATGCTCGCCGCCGCACTTGGCGGAATACTGATTCCGCTGCTCCTGCACCGTTTCGGCGCGGACCCCGCCATTGCCTCTGCCGTGTTTGTTACGACCGTGACCGACGTTGTCGGGTTTTCATCATTCCTTGGCCTCGCCACCTGGTGGTTTGGCTTTAAGTAACAGCAACTTACCTGATTTTGCACTTAAGTTCACAACCCTATACAATCGTCCAATTGACTTTTACGTAATTGCGTGGGCAAAACATTCAATCGATATAGTGGGGGAACTAGCAATAGTGTCGGGTATGCGCGAATATTATTCCATCACCGAATTGACACGCGAGTTCGGCGTATCGACACGGACCCTGCGCTTCTACGAGGACGAGGGACTGATTCATCCGATCAGGCGCGGCCGCACGCGGCTCTTTCGTCCATCGGACCGGCATCTCCTTAAGCAGATCCTGCGCGGCAAACGGCTCGGCTTCTCGATCGCGGAAATTCATGAAATCGTCCAGATGTACCGTGAGCCCCCGGGGGAGATGGGGCAATTGCATCTGCTGATGAAGCGGGTCGAGGAAAAGCGTGGGGATCTTCGCCAGAAGCGCCGCGATATCGAGGAGACGCTGACTGAGCTCGACCAGGTTGAGGAAGCCTGCATCGAGCGTCTCGCTGAACTCGGTGTCAACACTTAGCCACCTCATTGCGGCATGTTGAGCTGGGTGCACAGCCCGGCAATATCCTGCATCTCCGGATCGTTCTGATCCCGCCTTCCGGTGAACGCGTCGTCGAAAATATTGCGCGCTTTGCTCTCATTGATGACGCAGGAGCAGAACTTTTCGCAAAACGCCGCGTCGTTGTCGATCGAGCAACTCTGCACGCAGGCATTGCCGAAGATTTCCTCGGGCGTTGCCACCGCCGGCGGTAAGACATGCGAGATCAGGAATACGCAGCTGATCAGCACGGGTTGATGGATCAGATAGAATGCAAGGCTGTGACGGCCAATGAATTGCAGCGCCCGGTTCAACCAGGCCGGCGCGATATCACCGGCAAGCAGTTTCATAGCACCCGTCTGCTGCATCACCTTGGCAAGCGCCATCCCGAAGAGCACCGCGCCGAACCAGGGGAAGATCGGCACATAGTCATTGGAACGAATCAATACCTCCGAAAGCCCGAGCGGCCAAAACACGGGCGGATCGAATGCCGGCGAAACGAAGTAAAATGGCAGGGCCACGACTGCCACCGCCGCAAGCGCGACGATGATCGCTGGAAGGCTCAGGAAAAGCAGTCCAAGTAGGCTCGCTGCAGCTATTTCATGCAGGATCCCGAAGAATACGAAGCTTTCGGGCGTCATGTACCAGGTGACGAGGGTGATCGCCGCTGCCGCCAGCACGACCTGCGCTAACCGCATGAGGAACGACCGCCATCTTATACCGCGCCCATGGGCAAGAACGAGGCTGAAGCCGACGAGCATCAGGAAAGTCGAGGCAATAATACGCGCGTAGAGCTTCCAGGCTCCCTGGCCGGTCGTAGCCGGTTCGAGATAACCGAAGAATTCGAAATCCCAGCCCGTGTGGTAAGTCGCCATGGCGATAAGCGCGATGCCGCGCAGCACGTCGAGCCTGCCAAGACGCGGCTTCGCGGGCGAAATCGAACTGAGGTTGTCGGTCATGCGGAGAATGCTCGTATGTGGTGTGCTATCCCGCGCACGCTATGCGACATGGCCGGCAAAATCCATTGCATTTCACATTGATCAATCAGGGCTTTTTATTACTTGTTTCAACGGTTTCCATGAAACGGACATAATATGTCGCTCCATCGACGGCCAATGACGGCGCAACGATTGAAACTCGCTGCAACGATCGAATCAATCCCTCCGAAGTCCCTCCGGTGATCAGCCAAGTCCGCTACCCTATCTGGATTACAACGGCCAAGCGTCCGGCGGCGCGGGTCTTTGCGATCCTGTTCGGCGTTGAATCGATGGCGCGTGCCATCATCACCAGCGTCGTGCCGATCCAGACCTATGACCTGATGCAGAGCGAGCGCGGCGTCAGTATCCTTTACACCTGCATGTCGCTGTTCGGATTGATCTCGACCCTGTCGATCCCGTTGCTGATCGTCCGTATCCCGCGCCGCTGGGTCTATACTGCCGGCGTGACATCACTGATCATCGGTTGCATGGCCTTTGCCCTCGATACGTTGCCGGGGCAGGCGGCCGGGCTGTTCCTGCGCACCTTCGGGGCGGGAACCCTGTCGATCACGCTCAGCCTCTACATCATGGACCACATCAAGAAGGGCGAACTCGTCCGCGCCGAGTCGGTGCGCATGGCAACGGCGACGATCGCCTGGACCGGCGGACCGTTTCTCGGTGTGTTCCTTTATACGCACGTGGGCATGGTTGCGCCGTTCGTGCTGTCGATCGGCTTCTCACTCGTGCTGCTGGCCTTGTTCTGGTACTTCCGGCTCAGCGACAACCCGGCGCTGCAAAGAGGGCCGAGCCGTCCTGCAAACCCCATTGCCAATGTGCGCCGCTTCGTCGTGCAGCCGCGCCTGCGTCTGGCTTGGCTTATCGCGTTCTCCCGCTCCTGCTATTGGAGCACGTTCTTCGTTTACGGCCCGATCCTCATGGTGGCGACGGGGCAGGGAACGCTGGCCGGCGGTCTTCTCGTCTCGCTCGGCAACCTCTTCCTGTTCGGCTCGATCCTCTGGGGCAAGGTCGGCATGTCCAAGGGCCTCATGCGGACGATTTCCGCGGTCTTCATGCTCCTCGCGGTCTCCCTGATCGGGGCAGGCCTCGCTGGTGAGAAATTCCCGATGATTGCCGCAATCATGCTGCTTGTCGGCGCGTTTTTCTGCGTTGCGATCGATACGCTCGGCTCAGCAACCTTCATCCGCGCCGTCCATCCGCATGAGCGCGCGCAGATGACCGCGGTCTACCGGACCTATCTCGATTTTTCCGAGATATTACCGGCCTTCACCTATTCGATCATCCTGACGTTCTTCCACCTCGGCGCGATCTTCATCGCGCTCGCCGGGCTCATGGTATTCACATCCTTCTTCGTTTGGCGCTATCTGCCGCGAAGCCTATAGCTCGCTTACGCTGTTGCGCATCAAAACGTCGCGTGCCGTCGAGAAGAATTGCCGCCGCAGCAGGACGATGGCGACGAATGTCGTGGTCGCCATGAACAAGAGCGGATGCAGGAACCATCCGAGATAGCCGATCGAAAAGAAGATGCCGCGCAGGCCGCTGTTGAAGTGCTGGCCCGCCTGAATATTGATGCCCGCCGCGCGGTTGATGCTGGCAAGGACGAGCGGATCATCGGGACCTTTGTCACGTGCCATGGGCACGCCGCCGATGAGTATCGAGCAGTAGTTGAACAGGCGATACGACCAGGCGAACTTGAAGAAGGCGTAGGCGAAAAGGACGAGAAGCCCGAGTATCTTGGTCTCGAACAATTGCTGGGTCGTCTCGTTGAGAAAAGGAATCTCGTGGAACAGCGTCAATACGCGGCCTGAGGAATTCAAAAGCCCGAAGCAGCCGCCGATCGCAAGGATGGATGTGGAGGCGAAAAAACCGGTGCCTTGCTGCAGGCCGATCATGATGCTGGTGTCGATCATGCGCAACTCGCGCGTCGCCATTGTCGCCATCCACTGGCGTCGCGCTTCGTTCATCTCGTAGGTGAGGGATTTCCTGCCGCCAAAGCCCTTCGCGGTCGTATAGGAATAGACCATCCAGACAACGAAGAAATAGACGACCGCCACGGCGTCGAGCCAATAGGATGTGTTTTGGGCAGGTTCCATTTCGGTCCTCTGTGACGCGCGGCGGCAACCGCGAATGTACGGAAATTCCGGCGCTTGGCAAACCGGCCGGAGGGTATTTTTGGAACTGCCGCAAACCAGGCGATACGGCGTTTTTCTTTGACTTTTGCAACAGCGCGCCTATGTCGTAGAAACACAACGCAAGGTCGGAAGCTGGCTTTGACGTTTGCCGGCAACCGGCCATTATCAACGGAAGCGATCCAGCTCGGGGTAAGTAACCGCATGTTCCTGTCGGTTTTCGATCTTTATAAAATCGGCATTGGTCCTTCGAGCTCCCACACGATGGGTCCGATGACAGCAGGCGGGCTGTTTCTTGAAGAACTAAAGAGCGGCCAGTGGCCACGGCCGAGCGGCGTCAAGGTCGATCATTTGCGCGTTCACCTGCATGGCTCGCTGGCGTTTACCGGCGTCGGCCACGCGACCGACCGCGCCGTCATCCTCGGCCTCTGCGGCTACCTTCCGGCCACTGTCGATCCGGACGCAATGGATACGATGCTTGAGACGGTGAGCCGCACGAAGCGCATCTCGCCCGAGGGGCATCCTTCCTACCGCTTCGACCCCGCGACCGACCTGATCATGGACCGGCGCACCCCGCTTCCCGGACATGCGAACGGCATGGCCTTCGAGGCCTATGACGCCGACGAGCGGCTGCTTTTGCGCCGCATATTCTATTCGATCGGTGGCGGTTTCGTCGTCACCGAGGAAGAACTGGAAGCCGCGAAGACCCGCTCCGCGCCAAAGGCTGAAGCTGCCGTCCCGTTTCCGTTTATCAATGCCGCGCAGATGCTGAGCATGGCCAAGGCGAGCGGACTTTCGATCGCTGAAATGAAGCGGCAAAACGAAGAAACCTTCATGAGCCGCGAGGAACTCGATGCAGGTCTCGACCGCGTCTGGTCGGCCATGCGCTCATGCATCGATCGCGGACTCGCTCAGGAGGGCATCATGCCCGGCGGCCTCAAGGTCAAGCGCCGCGCCCGCTATCTGCATGACCGATTGCAGGAGGAATGGCGGCAGAACCGGATCAATCCGCTCCTCGCCAATGACTGGCTCTCGGTCTACGCCATGGCGGTAAATGAGGAAAATGCGGCTGGCGGTCGTGTCGTGACCGCGCCGACCAATGGTGCCGCCGGGGTGGTTCCCGCCGTGCTGCGCTATTATCTGCATTTCCACGAGGATGCGGATGCCGATGGCATTCGTGACTTCCTTTTGACGTCTGCCGCCATCGGCGGGGTGATCAAGCACAACGCCTCGATCTCGGGCGCCGAAGTCGGCTGTCAGGGCGAAGTGGGTTCGGCATCCGCCATGGCCGCCGCAGGCCTTGCCGCCGTGCTCGGCGGTTCGCCGGAGCAGATCGAGAACGCCGCGGAGATTGCGCTGGAGCATCACCTTGGCATGACCTGCGATCCCGTGGCCGGGCTTGTGCAGGTGCCCTGTATCGAGCGCAATGCGCTTGGCGCGGTCAAGGCCGTTACCGCCGCTTCATTGGCCGTCAAGGGCGACGGTACGCATTTCGTGCCGCTCGACGCGTGCATCGAGACGATGCGCCAGACGGGCATGGACATGAACGAGCGCTACAAGGAAACCAGCCTCGGCGGGCTTGCCGTCAACGTCGTCGAGTGCTGACGCCTCTCCAGTTTCAGAATATCTATATTATGTCCGCAGCGCCTTGGCAGCGCGGCTGATATGGTCAGCCCTCTGCAATAGGCGCGGATTTCTTGAAAACAGTTTCATCAAATCGGCTAAAGTCAGGTCTTGAAAAGGTTGTCATAGTCTTCGTCCCGCCCGGCGAGGAGGAAAAGCCGGGCATCAAAGGTATTGGGAGGACTTTACCTTGGAAGCAAACACAATCGGACGGCCGCTGGATCAGCGGCCAGAGGATCGAAATCTTGGACTCGGCGCCAATCTCGCCTATGGCCTGCAACATGTTCTAACGATGTATGGCGGCATTATTGCCGTGCCGCTGATCGTCGGTCAGGCCGCAGGCCTTGCGCCTGATCAGATCGGTCTCCTGATTGCCGCCTCGCTCTTTGCCGGCGGCCTTGCAACCATACTGCAAACGATGGGAATCCCCTTCTTCGGATGCCAGCTGCCGCTCGTACAAGGCGTCTCCTTTTCGGGCGTTGCCACCATGGTCGCCATCGTCAGCGGCGGTGGCGGCATGGACGCGGTGCTCGGCGCCGTCATGGCGGCATCGCTGGTCGGCCTGCTGATCACACCCATATTCTCGCGCATCACGCGCTTCTTTCCGCCGCTCGTCACGGGTATCGTCATCACGACGATCGGCCTCACACTGATGCCGGTTGCCGTGCGCTGGGCCATGGGCGGCAATAGCAATTCCCCCGAGTTCGGCAGCGTCGGCAATATTCAGCTTGCTGCGGTAACGCTCGTCGTTGTCCTGCTGCTCAGCAAGCTCGGCAGCGCCACGATCTCGCGCCTCTCGATCCTGCTTGCCATCATCATCGGCACCGCCATAGCGCTCGCGCTGGGCATGACCGACTTCTCCAAAGTCGCCGAAGGGCCGATCGTCGCGATACCGACCCCCTTCCATTTCGGCTTTCCGACCTTTCATCTGGCGGCGATCATCTCGATGTTCATTGTCATCATGGTGACGCTGGTCGAAACCTCGGCCGATATTCTGGCGGTCGGTGAGATCATCGAAACCAAGGTCGACTCGAAGCGCCTCGGTGATGGCCTGCGGGCGGACATGCTCTCGAGCCTGATCGCGCCGATCTTCGGCTCGTTCACGCAGAGCGCCTTTGCCCAGAACGTCGGGCTTGTGGCAGTCACGGGCGTCAAGAGCCGCTATGTCGTGGCGACGGGCGGTCTGGTGCTCGTAACCCTCGGTCTCCTGCCGATCATGGGCCGGGTCGTGGCCGCCGTGCCGAGCGCGGTTCTCGGCGGGGCAGGGATCGTGCTCTTCGGTACTGTTGCCGCAAGCGGCATCCGTACCCTTTCCAAGGTCAACTACACCAACAATATGAACCTCATCATCGTAGCGACCTCGATTGGCTTCGGCATGATCCCGATTGCCGCACCGAACTTCTACGATCACTTTCCGGCCTGGTTCGCGACCATCTTCCACTCGGGGATCAGTTCCGCAGCCCTAATGGCGATCGTGTTGAACCTGGTCTTCAATCATCTCACGGCGGGCAATTCCGACCAGCAGTCCGTATTCGTCGCCGGAACCGAGCGGACCTTGCGCTACCAGGACATCGCGCATTTGCATGACGGCGATTACTTCCTCAACGGCAAGCTTTACGATGCTAACGGCGTGGAAGTGCCGGTCGTGGCTCCAGATAATCACTCAGCGCCGTCGAAGCGGCAGTTCGATCCGGCACCTGCGGCCGTTGCCGGAAGTAGTCACTGATCGCAAAGGGCCGGGCGCAAAGCCCGGCCACCGCCTCGTGAACCGTGGCCCTGTGGAGAAGCCTAGGCAATGGTTGACCTTGGCTGATGAAAGCGTAAATGCTTCTCACATGGCTCTCAATCTCGTCAAACTTTGCGTCGGCTGCAGTGCAATTGAAGAACTCGCGGCCTGGATCGACTTCCGCCTTGACGAACGCCGGCAGGCGGGACTCTCCATCGAGCAGTTTCATACAACCCGGATGGTGCCCAAGCGCATCGACGAACTTCTCGACGGCGGCTCGCTCTATTGGGTGATCAAGGGCAATATCCAGTGCCGCCAGCGACTAACCGACATCCGCACGTTTACGGACGATCAAGGCATTTCGCGTTGTCATCTGGTCCTCGAGCCGCGCATCGTCCCAACTGAATGGCAGCCGCGCCGTGCGTTTCAGGGATGGCGGTATCTTTCCAGCGAAGATGTCCCCATGGATGAAGGACAGGGCAAATCCGGCCGTGCGAAACTCCCGCCGGAACTGCGCAACGAACTCGCCTCGCTGGGCCTACTCTAAATCTGTTCTCGATCAGAAGAGGCGCAGCCGAACCGGACTGACGCCGTTACGACCGTCCGAGTGAATGCGCAGGCGCACCGGCGGCATCGCCGCGCGGCGGGTGCGGGCAGCCTGACAAAGCAGCACATTGACGAGGTCCATCGTCTTGAATGCCGCATTGCCGTGGCGAAGATCGGCGATCCGCAAAGCGGCCTGCTGCAAGGCGTGCATGCCGAACAGTGATGATTTCGATTCCTTGGCAGTCAGGCCCGCCGGGTCATGTATTTCCGTGGTGCTGGACATTCGCAAAACCCTCTACACTGTACAATTTGGGTCTGTCGGGTTGATGCCTTACGATTGTGGTGCAATTGCAAAGCAGTTGAAATTCTGACGTTTCAGTGCGGCACAGGCATTGTTGGCCGCCTTGGCGTTGGTAATGCCGGCAAAGCGGGCACGATGATAAGTCTGCGCACCCTTCTGGAATTTTTCCGTATAGGGCGAGAGCGAGGCGATCGGACCGCCAACCTGGGCCGCCGCCTTGGCAAGCATCGCCTTGGCTTCTTCGGAGCTGCCGACCGAAGCAATCTGCACCATCCATCCGCCCGCCGACGGCGCGGAAGCGGTTGTCACTGGATCGACTTCGGAAACATCGCCTTCGCCGATCTCGGCCTTTGGCTGGGGCGCCGGAACCTGGAGAACGCGCGCTGCCACCGATGGAACCGGCTTCGGATCGGCATAGGCCGTGACGACTTCGGCGGCTTGGGTGGTCGCCACCTCCTCGCGCCGGGCCGGCACGGGGACGGGCGCGGTATCGGGCAGATCGACAGCAGCGACTTCGACCTTGCTGTTGCGACGCGAGGCGATCAGGTTGCCGCCGTCTCGGCGCGAAGCGCTGGGAAGATACTTGTCGATGAGCTGCGCCATCTGCGCGTCGCGGGCGCCGCCGCTCGTGCCGCCCATGACGACCGCGACAAGCTTCTTGCCGTCGACATTGACGGAACTGACGAGGTTGAAACCGGACGCGCGCGTGTAACCGGTCTTGATTCCATCGACACCACGTACTTTTCCGAGCAAGCGGTTGTGCCCAACAATGCGTCGCCCGTTGTAGGTGAAGCTGCGTGTGGAGAAATAATCGTAGTATTGGGGGAAATGCTCACGCAGCGCGATGCCGAGGAGGGCGAGGTCGCGGGCGGAAGAGCGCTGCTGTGGATCAGGCAGGCCGTTCGCATTGCGGAACTGCGTGTTGCGCATGCCTAGCTGGCGCGCCTTGTTGGTCATCATCACGGCGAACCGCTGCTCGGATCCGCCGAGATACTCGCCGATGGCGGTTGCCGAGTCGTTGGCAGACTTGGTGATCAGCGACAGGATGGCGGCTTCGGCGCTGATCGTCTGGCCGGGGCGAAAGCCGACTTTCGTCGGCGGCTGGCCGGCGGCGTAAGCGGAAACCGGGATGGGTGTCGATTTGGAGACCTTGCCTGCCGCCATTGCATCGAACAGCATGTAGAGCGTCATCATCTTCGTTAGCGAGGCCGGAAAGCGCTGGGCGTCAGGGTTGGACGAATAAAGCGTCTTGCCGGTGTTAGCATCGACAACGATGGCTGCCGCCTTGGTTTCAGCCGACGCTGCCGAAGTGCCGGCAGCGCTGATGCCGGAGATCATCGAGAGAGCCAGGAATGCATGAGCCACTTTTTTGATTATTTTATTTGTTTGGCGGGCCGGATGGAGCACAATCAACACCTGTTCGATATGCGGGTGGGTTCTCTTTGATCTGACGCATCAGATTGATTTCGTGAACTTTATCCGCATCAGCGTTACCAAAATGTTTATGGTAACCGCCGTGTTGACGATTTCCTCCGCCTTTATCGAAAAATTTACCGGAATGCTGCAGTGCAGCAAAAAATTGACTTTTTGTGCATTGCACACTAAATGAAGCCCAACAACAATATATGTGAAGGATGCATCATGGCCACCCCGTTTGAAGCACTGAATGAATCCAGCAAGGAATTCATCAACAGCACGATGAAGAGCGTAAACGCGCTCAGCCAGGGTCTGCAGGCAATTGCAACCGAAGCTGCGGACTATTCGAAGCGTTCGTTCAATGACGGCTCGATCCTCCTCGAAAAGCTTGCCTCGACGAAATCGGCAGAGCAGGCGTTCGCTGCGCAGAGCCTGTTTTCGAAGAAGGCCTATGAGGGCTTCGTCTCGCAGGCTGCGAAGTTCGGTGAACTTTATGCCGATCTCGCGAAAGAGGCTTACCGCCCCTTCGAGTTGGCTGTCGCCAAGGTCGGCAAATAAACCTGAACTTGCTGCTGACACGGTTTAAAAGTCCGGTTGCCCACGCAACCGGACTTTTTTTGTTCCGCTGGGCCAAATGGCCCTTTGCAACGGCAACTTGATATTGCAAGCTTCAGGAGAGGGCTTAAAATCTGCTTGGTGCGACCTACATAGAATGCATGAAGCGACAAATAGCTATCAGGAATGCGGGTGTCTGAAGAGATGATGCGGTTATCACCCATTATGCAAGATGAAGAAAAGGGTGGCGGCAATGGTCCCGGACGTGGCACGGCTGTCATTACCCGGACTAAACCAAAGCTGAAAAAACCCAGCCTTTATCGCGTGTTGCTTCTCAATGACGATTACACTCCAATGGAGTTCGTCATTCATGTTCTGGAGCGTTTTTTCCAGAAGAACAGAGAGGATGCCACACGCATTATGCTCCATGTGCATAATCATGGAGTCGGAGAATGTGGTGTCTTTACCTATGAGGTCGCGGAGTCCAAGATGACCCAAGTCATGGACTATGCGCGGCAAAACCAACATCCGCTGCAATGCGTGATGGAGAAAAAGTGAGGTTTCATGCCATCTTTCTCACCTAGTCTCGAGCGGGCCCTCCATCAGGCGCTGACAATCGCGAACGAGCATCATCATGAATATGCAACGCTGGAGCATCTGCTCCTTGCGCTCATCGATGATCAGGACGCGAGTAGTGTCATGCGCGCCTGCAATGTCGACCTCGCTCAACTGACGCGTACGGTGACCGATTATGTCGATCATGAGCTCGACAACCTCGTGACGGGTTATGACGAGGACTCCAAGCCAACCGCTGCTTTTCAACGCGTCATTCAGCGTGCTGTCATCCATGTTCAGTCTTCGAACCGCGAGGAAGTGACCGGAGCAAACGTCCTGGTTGCGATCTTTGCCGAACGCGAAAGCCATGCGGCGTTTTTCCTGCAGGAACAGCAGATGACCCGCTACGACGCGGTCAACTATATTTCGCACGGGATCTCGAAGCGCCCCGGCGCATCCGAGCCGCGCACGCCCCTTGGGACCGAAAGCAACAACGAAGAACATCACGCTTCGGAATCCGATGAGGGCACCAAGAAGAAGCAGGACGCCCTGACGGCCTACTGCAACAATCTCAACGAACGGGCAAAAGCTGGAAAGATCGATCCGCTGATCGGCCGCGACCAGGAAATCAGCCGCACGATCCAGATTTTGTGCCGCCGCTCGAAGAACAACCCGCTCTATGTGGGTGATCCCGGCGTGGGCAAGACGGCTATTGCCGAGGGTCTTGCGAAGCGCATCGTCGAAGGTAAGGTCCCGACCGTCCTCAAGGATGCGACGGTCTTTTCGCTCGACATGGGCACCTTGCTTGCCGGAACGCGGTATCGCGGTGATTTCGAGGAACGCCTTAAGCAGGTCATCAAGGAACTCGAAGAGTATCCGGGTGCCATCCTCTTTATCGACGAAATCCACACGATCATCGGCGCCGGCGCTACGTCTGGCGGTGCAATGGATGCATCCAACCTGTTGAAGCCTGCGCTTTCATCAGGGGCGATTCGCTGCATAGGATCAACCACTTACAAGGAGTTCCGTCAGTTCTTCGAAAAGGATAGGGCGCTCGTTCGCCGTTTCCAGAAGATCGACGTCAACGAACCTTCGATCCCCGATGCAATCGAGATCATGAAAGGGCTGCGGCCGTATTTCGAGGATTTCCACAAGGTCAAGTATACCGTGGAGGCGATCAAGTCCGCCGTCGAACTTTCTGCCCGCTATATAAACGACCGTAAATTGCCGGACAAGGCGATCGACGTGATCGATGAGACAGGCGCCAGCCAGATGCTGCTGCCCGAATCGAAGCGCAAGAAGTCAATCGGCGTGAAGGAGATCGAAGCGACTATCGCGACGATGGCCCGCATTCCGCCGAAGTCCGTATCGAAGGACGATGAAGCGGTCCTCTCCAATCTCGAGGCTGAATTGAAGCGTGTCGTCTACGGCCAGGATCTGGCCATCGAAGCGCTGTCATCGTCGATCAAGCTTGCAAGGGCAGGCCTGCGCGAACCGGAAAAGCCGATTGGCTCCTACCTGTTCTCGGGACCGACCGGCGTCGGCAAGACCGAGGTTGCCAAGCAGTTGGCGCATTCGCTCGGCGTCGAGCTCCTGCGGTTCGACATGTCGGAATATATGGAACGCCACACCGTTTCCCGGCTGCTCGGCGCACCTCCCGGCTATGTCGGCTTCGACCAGGGCGGCCTTTTGACCGATGGCGTCGATCAGCATCCGCATTGCGTGCTGCTGCTCGATGAAATCGAGAAGGCGCATCCGGATCTGTTCAACATCCTGTTGCAGGTCATGGATCACGGCAAGCTGACCGACCACAACGGCAAGCAGATCGACTTCCGCAACGTGATTTTGATCATGACCACCAATGCCGGTGCCTCGGATATGGCGCGGGCTGCGATCGGTTTCGGGTCTTCGCGGCGCGAAGGCGACGACATGGAAGCGATCAATCGGCTGTTTACGCCGGAGTTCCGCAACCGTCTCGATGCGATCATTCCGTTTGGACCGCTGCCGGTTCCGGTCATCCATCAGGTCGTACAGAAGTTCGTCATTCAGCTTGAGGCGCAACTTGCCGATCGCGGTGTAACCTTCGATCTGCAGCAGGACGCAATCGCCTGGCTTGCCGAGAAGGGCTACGATGACCGTATGGGTGCGCGGCCGCTGGCGCGCGTCATCCAGGAGCACATCAAGAAGCCGCTCGCTGACGAGGTACTGTTCGGCAAGCTGAAGAAGGGTGGCACGGTTCGCGTCTCGGTTGCCGAGAAGCCCGATGGTTCGCGTGGCCTCGTCCTCGACTATGTCGCCGACGAAGTCGTCGTGAAGCCAAAGAAGGAAATTCCGGTCGAGAAGAAGGCGGTTGCAAAGCGCAAGCCGGCGCCGAAGAAGCCAGCGCTCGAAAAGGCCGGTGCCGGTCTCGCAACGAGCGAGCCGCACGTGCTGCGCAAGGCGTCGGTGCCAAAAGTGCCACGCAAGAAATGATGAAAAGGCCGCCTTCGGGCGGCCTTTTTCTTGCCCGCTGTGCTGCTTGCCTTTATCGCTGGACCCATGGCTGATTCCGCATTGCCCTCCCATCTGCCGGAACGAGAAGAAGATCCGAGGAGCCACCTCAAGTGGTTTCTCTCCGGCGCGGCCATGATACGCACCATCCCTGCACTGATCCTGATGACCGCGCATGTTGGATTTGCTGGCCTTGCCAGCCAGAGCGGAGTGAAGGTTGGGGAAGCCATGTTCATGGTTGCGGCGATCTGGGCACTGCCCGCCAATATCGTGCTCATCGGCGCAATCGGCGCGGGCTACTCGATCCTCGGCGCCGCAGTCGCGGTCGCGCTCTCCTCGATCAGATTTGTTCCGATGGTCGCCGCCTTCGTTCCCGAAATGCGCGGGGCGAAAACACGCAAGATCGTGCTTCTTTTTCTCTCCCACTTCATCGCGGTAACCGCCTGGGTGCTGGGAATGGAGCATCTGCGCAACGTACCCGTCAAAATGCGTACGGCCTATTTCGCCGGCCTTGGCATGACGCTGACCACAGCCAATACGCTTGTTGTCGGCCTTGTTTACTATCTTTCGACCGATTTTCCTCCGCTCGTATTCGCCGCGCTATTTTTCCTCACGCCAATGTATTTTCTGGCCTCGCTCTGGGGTTCGGCGCGTGACCGTACGGTGCACGTCGCCATGGTATCAGGTCTGCTGCTGTTTCCGCTGATCCACCATATCGCGCCGGCCTATGACCTGCTTCTCACAGGTCTTGCCGGCGGTGCGGCCACGATGGCCTACCTCCACTGGACAAAAGCACGGGGCAGGGCGCCATGACCTGGGACAGCATCTCCGCCTGGTGGTGGCCCTACCTCTTCATACTGCTCGCCGGCTGGCTTCCGACCGACGTATGGCGGTGGATCGGCGTACTTATTGGCGGAAGGGTTCGCGAGGACTCCGAAGCCCTCGTCCTCGTGCGGGCAGTGGCAACCGCCCTTGTCGCAGGCGTTATCGCTCAACTGATCCTCTATCCGAGCGGTTCGCTTGCCGAATCGTCGGTGTTTTTGCGGATCGGCGCGGCGGCAGCAGGTTTCTTTGCCTATCTCAGCCTTGGCCGGCGTGTGATCGTCGGCGTTATTGTTGCCGAGATTATCCTGATTGCCGGACTTGTCCTCGCGTAAGCGCGGCGTTGATTCAGCGATCCTTAATTGGACCGGGTTAAAATCCCTAAAAGAGACAAGGGTGAGCGATGGTTCTCTATCCGGCCGAAAAAATCGTCGGTGGCATTATTGCTGTGCTGCTTATGATCAACATTGCACTTGCCAGCGCGAAGGGCGTCACCGTCGATTGGCTTGGCTATGCCGTTGGCGGCAGCATGGGGCTCGCCGCCATCGCGATCGGACAATTTTATCGGCTCTACCGTCACGACGAGAAAATCGCTGTTCCGACCACGGCAACGGGTTTCTACCTGCTCTTCTCGCTCGTCGGGTCGGTGTTCAATTATCTGCTGCTGCCGGTAGGCGAGAGTTACGACCGGATGCTGATCGAGTGGGATCGCGCTCTTGGGTTTTACTGGCCGGATTTCGTCCAGGCCGTCGTGGAGGTTCCCTACCTTCCGACTATATTGCGCGTGATATACGGCAGTTCGCTCATCCAGATCACGTGCGTCATTCTCCTTGTCGGCTTTTTTGGATCCAAACGGTCGCTGCACCTCTTCCTGCTTACCGGCACCTTGTCGGCACTTTTGACGATTCTGGTGTGGCGCATCATTCCAAGTGCGGGACCCGCCGCATATTATCCGTTGCCGTCGGAGGTCGCTAACCGTTTGGGGGCGATTGCCGACCACGCGTATGGTCTCGAACTTCTGCGGCTATATCGGGAAGGCGCAGCCTATATCTCGCCGAAGGACACGCTCGGCCTTATCGCATTTCCATCGTTCCATACTGTGATGGCCTGTCTTTCCGTTTACTTCACGATGGACTTTCGCAAAATATTTCCAGTCATCGCGGTCATCAATATTTTGATGGTCCCTGCCATCATCGTTCATGGCGGACACAACATCGTCGATCTGTTTGGCGGCGTCGCGGCGTTCACCCTTGCGCTCCTTGCGGCGCGCACAGTTCTTGGCCTTGGTCGGTCCGAAGTGAAGGCACAACTCGCCGCGGAGTCTCATTAGAATTGCACCGGCTCCATGTTCCGGTGCGTCAACTGCCTTGCGCGAGCGCCTGCCGAATCTTCTCTGCGTTTGCCGCTAGAACGCCCTGATCTTCCATCGGCCCCGTATGGGGTTTCAGGGGAATGCCTTCAAAGCGGGGAATGACGTGGAAGTGCAAGTGGAAGACCGTCTGGCCGGAGGCCGGCTCATTGAATTGCATAACCGTGACACCATCCGCGTCGAAGGCCTTTTTCACCGCCCGAACAAGTTTCTGGGTGGTCGTGACCACCGCAGCCAACGGTTCGGCTTCAACGTCGAGCAAGTTGCGGCATGGAGCCTTGGTGATAGCCAGGCAATGGCCTTTGCCCTGCGGCATGACATCCATGAATGCGTAGGTGTCCCCATCCTCGTACAATTTATGCGATGGAATTTCACCCCGCAGGATTTTGGCGAACACGTTGTTGTCGTCGTAGGGCTCTGTCATCCCGCACCTGTACCTTTGGAAAACCGGCTGCGATGTTTGCCAAGGCGGGCGCGCTAGTCAAGCGGTTCGAGCAACGCCGGTCAGCGATCGGAGTTCTTGAACGGTGCGTGCTCGCTCAGCGCCTCGTTGAGGAGCGCGACTTCACTGCGCTCATGGCGAAGGAAATCGCTCACCGCGCGCCGCAGCCCTTCATTGGCAAGGTAATGGACAGAGTGGGTGGTAACCGGCAGATAGCCACGGGCAAGCTTGTGCTCGCCCTGTGCGCCTGCCTCGACGACACTGAGCTTACGTTCGATGGCGAAGTCGATGGCCTGATGGTAGCAGACTTCGAAATGCAGGAAGCGATGATCCTCGATGCAGCCCCAATGCCTGCCGAAGAGCCGGTCGGACCCGATGAAGTTGATAGCGCCGGCAATATATCTGCCCGCCCGTTTTGCCATCACCAGCATGATGTCTTGCGGCATGCGCTCGCCGATCAAGGCGTAGAATTCGCGGTTGAGATAGGGGCGACCCCATTTGCGGCTGCCAGTATCCATATAGAACGCAAAGAAATCGTCCCAAACCTCATCGGTGATATCGTCGCCCGTCAAACGCTCGATGGTGATATCGTCGGCAACGGCCTCGCGGCGCTCCCGTTTCAACGCCTTGCGTTTGCGAGAGGCGAGGGTTTCAAGAAAAGCGTCGTAGCTTTCATAACCCTCGTTGAAAAAATGGAATTGTTGATCGGTGCGATGCAGGAAACCGGCTTCTGTGAAGGCGCCGAGATCGTCATCGTTGACGAAGGTCGAGTGAGCCGACGAAACACCCATCTGGTTGGCCAATTGGCGCAGGCCATTGGCGAGAGCGGTTCGCACGGCCGCGTGGTCCCAGTCCCGATTTACCAGTAGCCGAGGACCGGTCACCGGCGTGAAGGGGACGCTCGCCTGCAGCTTGGGATAGTAACGACCGCCGGCGCGTTCAAAAGCATCGGCCCAGCCGTGATCGAATACATATTCACCCTGACTGTGGCCCTTCAGATAGCACGGGATCGCGCCGATCAGATTGCCGCTGTCGTCATCGAGGCGCAGGAATTGGGGCAGCCACCCAGCCCGGCGCGCGACGCACCCCGAATCTTCGAGCGACGACAGGAAGCCGTGCGAGAGAAACGGGTTGTAGTCGGGCATGGCGCGATCGGCGCCGCTCAGCTTTGCCCATTCGTCGCGCGTAAATGCGCCAACGCCCTCGCAAGCGCGCAAGGTAAAATCGCCTCGATGAGTATCATGCATCGTTGGGTTGGTTCCTGGCTTAGCCTAAGCTTACGAGCCGGCGACGCGCCGACCCGTGCAACCGCTTAAGCTAAAGCTAGGCATTTCATCCTGCGATGCAAGGGGCAGGGCGCATCCTATGCGGCGTGCGGGTCGAAACCCTCGAAGGTGATCTGATCGACATAGGCATAGCTCGTCGCCTTGTCGGCGAGGCTCCTTGCCGTCCAGGAAATCACCGGCAGTCCGAGCTTGCCGCGAACGAACTTGACGAAGCGATTGTCGAGATGGTGGACGTTGTAGGACACGAAATCGATCTCGTGAGCGAGCATGGAAAAATGTGCTTCAAGATCGGCGTCGCGCAATCCTTCAGCAGTCAGGCCGGCCGGTATGCCGGGCGCATCCGTGCCGAAAAGCCGGATCAGATGATGGTCGAACGACATGATCGCCGCTTTTCCCGCATAGCCGGCAAGGTCAGAGGCAACCGCCTTGACGAGGCCGTCGTCTCGGCCAGGAATGCCCTTGAGTTCGATGACGATCGGAACCCGCCCGTCGATCAGCTCCAGCGCTTCGACGAGCGTCGGAACATGATCGTCCGTGCCGCCGACGCGCATGGCCCTCGCCGCCTCGACAGTCACTTCGTCGATATTGCCTTGTCGGCCGATAAGCCGATCCAGCGTTCCGTCGTGAAAGACGATGGCCTTGCCGTCGGCGGAAAGATGCACGTCGCATTCGATGGCGTACCTCGCGCTCGCGGCCGCTTCGAATGCGGAGAGCGTATTCTCCCAGCGGGTTTTGTTGAGATCATGCAAACCGCGATGGGCGATCGGCACATCCTTGAGCCAGTCAGCCGATGTCATGATCAGCGGACCTCGATGATGGCTTCGACTTCGACGGGCGCGTTCAGGGGCAGGGCTGCTGTCCCCACCGCCGAGCGGGCATGGCGGCCTGCATCGCCAAGGACGGCAACCAGCAGATCCGAGGCGCCGTTGGCGACAAGGTGCTGTTCGGTGAAATTCGGCGTCGAAGCCACGAACACGGTGATTTTCACGATGCGCGCGATCTTATCGAGATCACCCAGCGCGGCTTTGGCCTGCGCGAGAATATTGATGGCGCAAGCCCTTGCGGCTTCCTGGCCGTCGGCGACGGCGAGCTGCGCGCCAAGAAGGCCGGTGTGGATGAGTTTGCCACCCGAGAGCGGCAATTGTCCGGAGGTCAGCAGCAGTTTTCCTGTCTGTGCGAAGGGCACGTAGTTTGCAGCGGGCGCCGCGGCGACCGGCAATTCTATGCCGAGTTCCTTCAGGCGGGATTCGATGGTGCTGGTCATGATATCTTCATCCTTATCAAGCGGAATCGTAATGAATGTGACGCAAGGTGCGATTTTTGCCTCGCTTCCGCCAAGAGTTTTTTTAATATGCGCGTTCTAATATGGAGAATCTTGTCTATGCGCGTCTTGTCCGCTCTCGTTTTCAGCCTCGGTGCCCTTGGTCTGACCCCCTCAACCATGGCTATGGCTGCCGGAACGGCGACCCTTGTTCCGCATCGCGCCATCTATGACCTGAAACTCGACAGTGCCCAGGATAGCAGCGGCATTACCGGACTGACTGGCCGTATGGTCTATGAGTTCAACGGTTCGGATTGCGAGGGCTATACCACGAACTTTCGTTTTGTGACCCGCGTCGACATGGAAGAGCAGCCGCAACGCGTCACCGACCAGCAGACTACCACCTATGAATCCGGCGACGGCGGCAAGTTTCGCTTCGTCAACAAGACATTCGTCGATCAGAGCCTCACCAAGGAGGTGCGCGGCAACGCTGCCCTCCTGAAGGACAAGACGGAAATTTCGCTGACCAAACCCGAGGCGCTCAAGCAGGATCTGGAATTATCGCAGTTCCCGACCCGGCACATGCAGGAACTGATCGAAAAGGCGCTTGCCGGTGAAGTGTTCTACCAGACGAAGCTCTTCGACGGTTCCGAGGATGCCAACAAGGTCATGGCAACGACGGTCGTGATCGGCAAATCCTCGCTCTCCGATGGCGAGGACGAGACCAAGCACATGGGCCCCCTTGCCAAGGAAAACACCTGGCCGGTCTCGATCGCCTATTTCGACGAAAGTGAAAAGGCTGAAGGCCTGCCGAGCTACCGTATCAACTTCAAGATGTACCGGAACGGCGTAACCCGTGATCTGAAAATGGATTACGGCGATTTCTCCATGACCGGAAAGCTTGTCAATCTGCAGCTTTTCGACACGCCAAAGTGCAAGAAATAGTCCTGCTTGCCGCATAAGATCGTCTGATGCGGCGGCTTTTATCGCCGACACACTTGCGCTTGCCGCAATTATCGACTAACAGCCGCAGCATTCCACACACGGGATTTGGGTTGATATCGGGAGAAATCCGATATGGCCTCCGGTGGCGGGTCTCCCGCCTCTTTCCTGTGGAGGTTAAACCGGAAAAGGAAAATAAAGATGGCATTGCCTGATTTCAGCATGCGTCAGCTCCTTGAAGCTGGCGTTCACTTCGGCCACCAGACACATCGCTGGAACCCGAAAATGGCACCATACATTTATGGTGACCGCAATAATATTCACATTCTCGATCTCGCCCAGACCGTTCCGCTGCTGCATACGGCCCTGAAGAAGGTTTCCGACACGGTAGCCCGTGGCGGCCGCGTTCTCTTCGTCGGCACCAAGCGTCAGGCTTCGGACATCATTGCCGATGCCGCGACCCGCTCGGCCCAGTATTACGTCAACGCACGCTGGCTCGGCGGCATGATGACCAACTGGAAGACGATCTCGAACTCGATCCAGCGTCTGCGCAAGCTCGACGAACTTCTCGCCGGCGACGCCCAGGGCTTCACCAAGAAGGAGCGCCTGAACCTCGATCGCGAGCGCGAGAAGCTCAACCGCGCCCTCGGCGGTATCAAGAACATGGGTTCGACCCCGGACCTCATCTTCATCATCGATACCAACAAGGAAGCCATCGCGATCCAGGAAGCCAAGCGTCTTGGTATTCCGGTCGTTGCCGTGATCGATTCCAATTGCGATCCGGACCAGATCGACTTCCCGATCCCGGGCAATGACGACGCATCCCGCGCGATCTCGCTTTACTGCGACCTGATCGCCAAGGCAGCGCTCGACGGTATCGCCCGTCAGCAGGGTTCCCTCGGTGTCGATCTTGGCGCCCAGGAAGAGGCTCCGGCCGAACCGGCTCTTGAGGCCGCTCCTGTACAGGAAGGTGAAGCCTCCGCTTGAGGCTTCATACACCCGTCTTATCGGGTGATTAAAAATGATTCGATTGGCGCATGACGCGCCGCAAAGTTGGCATGCTGGTTTCACCAGTGTGCCTTCGCTTTGAGAAGAGGCGATCTAATGAGCATTTCTGCATCACAGGTAAAAGAACTTCGCGAACTCACCGGCGCCGGCATGATGGACTGCAAGGCAGCCCTTGCCGAAACCAATGGCGACATGGAAGCTGCCGTTGACTGGCTGCGCAAGAAGGGCATCTCCAAGGCCGACAAGAAGGCCGGCCGCACGGCCGCCGAAGGCCTCGTTGGCGTGGCTTCCAACGGCGCCAAGTCGGTTGTCGTCGAAGTCAACTCGGAGACCGATTTCGTTGCCCGCAACGACGCTTTCCAGGATATCGTCCGCAACGTCGCAAACGTAGCGCTGACGACCGACGGTACGACCGCCGCAGTTGGCGCCGCGACCTATCCCTCGACCGGCAAGTCGGTCGTCGACTCGATCAAGGACGCCGTCGGCACGATCGGTGAAAACCTTTCGTTCCGCCGTTCCGCTGCTCTGAGCGTCAGCCAGGGCGTCGTCGCGACGTATATTCACAACGCCGTCTCCGACGGCCTCGGTAAGCTCGGCGTTCTCGTTGCCATCGAGACGGCCGGCAATGCGGAAGCAGCACAGGCATTCGGCCGCCAGGTCGCCATGCATGTTGCCGCCACCAACCCGCTCGCCCTGACCGCATCGGAAGTCGACCCGGTCGCCGTCGAACGCGAAAAGGCGATCTTCGCCGATCAGGCCCGCCAGTCGGGCAAGCCGGAAAACATCGTCGAGAAGATGGTCGACGGCCGTATGCGCAAGTTCTACGAGGAAGTCGTGCTTCTCTCGCAGGCTTTCGTCATCAATCCCGACCTGACGGTCGAGGCGGCGCTCAAGGAAGCCGAGAAGTCGATCGGCGCTCCGGCCAAGATCACGGCCTTTGTCCGTTTCGCTCTTGGCGAAGGCATTGAGAAGGAAGAAAGCGACTTCGCAGCAGAAGTCGCCGCAGCTGTGAAGAAGTAATCTTACGCAACTGAATTCAAAGGGCATCGCGTGACAACGCGATGCCCTTCGTGTATCCGAACTCTGCTAAAAACTTGCAACAACTCCAAGGAGGTCCCATGGCTGGCACGGCTGTCTACAAACGCGTTCTGCTGAAGGCCTCCGGGGAAGCTCTGATGGGCGACCAGGGGTTTGGAATTGATGTGGCAGTGGCCGATCGCATTGCCAGCGACATTGCCGAAGCGCGCGCACTCGGCGTGCAGGTCGGCGTCGTCATCGGCGGCGGCAATATCTTCCGCGGCGTGGCTGTTGCCTCAAAGGGAGGCGACCGCGTTACTGGCGACCACATGGGCATGCTGGCAACCGTCATCAACTCGCTCGCATTGCGCACGTCCCTGGCGAAGCTTGGGATCGATACCGTCGTTCTATCGGCTGTAGCAATGCCAGAACTCTGCGAGACCTTTTCCCAACGTCAGGCCACGGCCTATATGGACATGGGGAAAGTCGTGATTTTTGCCGGCGGCACGGGCAATCCCTTTTTCACCACGGATTCGGCCGCGGCGCTCCGTGCAGCGGAAATCGGTGCCGACGCCTTGTTCAAGGGCACCCAGGTCGATGGAATTTACTCCGCCGATCCCAAGAAGGATCCGCACGCGGTTCGGTTTGACCACCTTACCCACAAAGATGTGCTTGATCGCGGCCTTGCAGTGATGGATACCACTGCTGTTGCTCTTGCACGCGAGAACAATATCCCAATAATCGTCTATTCAATCCACGAGAAGGGTGGATTTGCGGAAATCCTGCAGGGTAAAGGACGCGCAACCGTCGTATCGGACTAGTTGATCGTATCTGCCGGGCCTTTCGCCGAGAATAAGGAGCAGTGACTATGAGTGACGCACTCGATCTAAATGACCTGAAACGTCGCATGGACGGAGCCATCCAGGCATTGAGGCATGATCTTAACGGTCTGCGCACCGGTCGTGCCTCCGCAAGTCTTCTCGAACCGATCACCGTCGATGCCTATGGCTCGATGATGCCGCTGAATCAGGTTGCCAACATTACGGTGCCGGAATCGCGCATGTTGTCGGTGTCGGTGTGGGACAAATCCATGGTCGGCAAGGTGGAGCGCGCAATTCGCGATGCAGGGCTCGGCCTCAATCCGATTACCGACGGCAACAATCTTCGTATTCCACTGCCGGAGCTCAACGAGCAGCGCCGCAAGGAACTGGTCAAGATCGCCCATCAGTATGTCGAGCATTCCAAGGTTGCGGCGCGCCACGTCCGCCGCGACGGCATGGACGAGTTGAAGAAGCTCGAAAAGGATGGCGCGATCAGCCAGGACGACAATCGCGTCCTGTCCGAAAAAGTCCAGAAGCTGACCGATGAGACCATTGCCGAAATGGATAAGGTCGTTGCAGCCAAAGAAGCGGAAATCATGCAGGTCTAATATCTCGCAAGAGATGTGCTCGATCCGCTAACTGGAGGTCAATGCCTATGTCCATCCCACGCCACATTGCCATCATCATGGATGGAAATGGCCGTTGGGCAAAGGCGAGGGGTCTGCCCCGTACGGCAGGCCACAAGGCTGGCGTCGAGACGCTGCGTGAAACCATCCGGGCTGCCGGCAAGATGGGCATCCCGTTCATGACGCTGTTTGCCTTCTCGTCGGAAAACTGGTCGCGGCCGCGTTCCGAGGTTTCCGACCTGATGGGCTTGCTCAAGCTCTTCATTAGGCGCGATCTGGCCGATCTGCACCGTGAGAACGTCCGGGTGCGTATCATTGGTGAACGCGAAGGGCTGGGGAAAGACATTCGCGCGCTCCTGACCGAAGCCGAGACGCTGACGGACGCAAATACCGGTCTCACGCTCGTCATCGCCTTCAATTATGGCTCGCGCAACGAGATTGCCCGTGCGGTTCAACGGTTGGTAGCCGACGTCTCTGCCGGGGTTCTTGCCGCGGATGCGGTAACGCCGGAGGCGATCACAGCGCGCCTGGATACGGCCGGCATCCCGGATCCCGACGTGATTATCCGCACGAGCGGCGAAATGCGCCTTTCGAATTTTCTGCTCTGGCAGGCCGCCTATTCCGAGTTCGTCTTCCTTCCCTGCTATTGGCCGGATTTCCGCCCGTCGAATCTCGCCGAGGCGATTGAGACATTCCAGATGCGCGAACGGCGCTTTGGCGGCGTGACAGCCCAGGACATCGCTCTGTGACCTTCTTCGGAAGCGGCCTTTCCAACCTGCAAAAACGCATCATTAGCGCGATTGTCCTGATTATCATCGCCGTGGCGATGACCTGGATGGGCGGATTCGCCTTCGGTCTCCTGGCCTCGGCAATCGGCATCAGCGTCTTCTATGAATGGCAGCTCATCATTGCGAACCGATCGACTCCTTTGACGCGGGGGCTGGCATGGGGTGGCCTCCTGCTGCTCGTGGTCGTGCTGCTTTTTGCACGGGATACGTTCGTGATGATGGTCATCCTGTTCGGCGGTGCCTTCATCATCGCCGCTGTCGGTCGACGGGAGACCGGCTACTGGCCGGCGGCGGGTCTCCTCTATGCGGGGCTGCCTTGCATCGCGCTTACCTTGCTGCGCGGCGATACGGGCGATGGCTTTGCCGCCATTCTTTTCCTGTTCGCGGTGGTCTGGGCGACCGACATATTTGCCTATTTCAACGGGAAGGCGCTCGGCGGCCCCAAACTTGCCCCGCGGTTTTCACCGAACAAGACTTGGGCGGGTGCCATTGGTGGTGCGGCTGCCGGTGTCGCCGCCGGCGTTGCCTGCGCGGCATTCATCGGTCCTGCCGGCGGCGTGCCAATTCCGCTCATCGCACTGCTCCTGTCCGTGGTCGCCCAGATAGGCGATCTTGGGGAATCGTGGATGAAGCGAAAGTTCGGCGTCAAGGATTCGAGCCGCCTCATACCTGGTCACGGTGGCGTGATGGACCGGGTCGACGGGCTTGTCGCTGCGGCAGCATTACTATACGTCATCGGGGCAGTTCTGGTGTCGCCGGAAACGCCATACGACATACTTTTCTAGACGGCTGAGCTTTGAGGCCCGATACGGGCCGTGCCAATGTGTTGCAGCCCGGAGGATACATAGACGGACATGCTGCACACCCTTTTTGGCACACAAAGCGTACTGATCGGCACCATCCTGCCATTCCTGATAGTTTTGACGGTCGTCGTCTTCGTCCATGAAATGGGGCACTATCTGGTCGGTCGTTGGTGCGGAATCGGCGTCAAGGCTTTCTCTGTCGGCTTCGGACCGGAGCTCATCGGATTCAACGACCGCAAGGGAACGCGCTGGAAACTCTGCGCCATTCCCCTTGGCGGTTATGTCAAATTCGCCGGCGACGAAGGGGTAACGAGTTCGCTCGCGGCGCCTGCCGCTGCGATGAGCGCCGAGGAGCGCGCCGTTTCCTTCCATACGCAGCCCGTATGGAAGCGTGCTGCGACCGTCTTTGCCGGACCCGCGTTCAATATCCTGCTCACCATTGCGATTTTCTCCGTCTTTTTTGCCCTCTACGGCAAGATGGTAGCCGATCCGATGGTTGCGGAAGTGCGACCGGGAGGTCCGGCAGCCATTGCAGGATTTCAGCCTGGCGACCGGTTTGTCAGCGTCGATGGCGACAAGGTTGAAACCTTTGCCGATGTTCAGCGCATCGTTTCCTCGCGCGGCGGCGATTCGCTTGATTTCGTCGTCGAACGCAACGGACAGGATGTAAAGCTGACGGCGACGCCCGAATTGACTGAACAAAAGGACCCGCTTGGGAACACTGTCAAAATCGCAGTGATCGGCGTCGTCAACAACCAGGAACTCGGCAACTTCCGGCGCATTGAGTACGGCCCGGTCGAATCAGTCGTGCAGGCCGTGCGGGAAAGCGGCTTCATCATGGCCCGCACCGGGCAGTTCTTCGGCCGATTCTTCGCCGGACGCGAGGATAAATGCCAGCTCGGTGGCCCTGTGAAGATCGCAACAATGGCGGGGCAGGCGGCAAGCCAGGGAGTGGACTGGCTTATACAGCTGACAGCGATGCTGTCGATCGGAATTGGCCTCCTCAATCTTTTCCCGTTGCCGCCGCTCGATGGCGGGCATCTTGTCTTCTACGCCGCCGAGGCAGTCATCGGCAGGCCCGTGAAACCGGCAGTTCAGGAGCTGTTCTTCCGCTTTGGCTTCTTTCTTGTGCTTGGTTTCATGGGATTCGTCATCTTCAACGATCTCTTCGCCTGCCGGTGACAAAGATTAAACATTGATGAAAATTAGAGGCTTGGGCTGGCAAATGGACATGATCTGTTTACTATAAGCCCTTATTGGCGTGGCAGGGATGCCACGCTTTCGCGTGAAGTAAACAGATTTTAACCGTAAGCCTTGCGTGTATGTAAAAACCGGTTATGACGGTGTGCGAGTAAGTGCTTAGTCCGGGATCTCGCCCGGGGACAACGAGAAAACGAAGGTTCATAAGGCCTATGGCGGCAAGTTCAAGATTTGTTGGTGCAGCGTCGGCGCTCGCCATATCAGCGGCGCTGGTAAGTTCTGGTGCAATCGTGACCACGGTTGCAGGCGTAACAGTCGCGCAGGCAGCAACAGTTAGCCGCATTGAAGTGCGTGGTAATGCTCGTGTCGACGCCCAGACGGTGCGCGACAATCTCGGCATTACCCCAGGCAAGCCTTTCACCAACGCTGATATCGATGAGGCCACCAAGCGTCTGTTTGCGACCGGCCTGTTCAGCGATGTGCGCATCAGCCAGGCAGGCGGCGCGCTTATCGTGCAAGTGTCCGAGCATCAGGTTGTCAACCAGGTGATTTTCCAGGGCAACAAGAAGATCAAAGACCCGCAGCTGCAGAATGCCGTTCAGTTGAAGCCGCGCGCTTCGTTCGATCAGGCAACGCTTGATGCTGATGTGGAAGCCGTCCGCGCTGCCTATCGCAATGTCGGCCGCAGCGACGCGACCGTCAATGCCCGCACGATGGATCTCGGCGAAGGCCGCGTTAACGTCGTTTTCGAGATCAACGAAGGCGATCGCACCAAGATCACTGCAATCAATTTTGTCGGCAACCAGGCATTCGGCGACCGTCGCCTCAGCGACGTGATCTCGACCAAGCGTTCCAATCCGCTGTCCTGGCTGACCCGCAACGACGTCTATAGTGAAGACCGCCTGCGCGCTGACGAAGAAGCGCTGCGCCGGTTCTACTACAACCGCGGCTATGCGGATTTCCGCGTCGTGTCCTCGACTGCCGATCTTGATCCGGCGACGAACGATTATACTATCACCATCACGGTTGAAGAGGGTGAGAAGTACACGTTCGGCCCGATCCAGATCGAAAGCTCGGTTGAAGGTGTCGATACCTCGCAGCTCAATGGTCTCGTAAAGACGCGCGAAGGCGATACCTATAGCGCCAAGGACGTCGAAGATTCGATCATCAAGGTTTCGGAGCGCGTTGCCGGTCAGGGCTATGCCTTCGCCAAGGTTGAGCCGCGCGGCGACCGCAACTTCGAGAATCATACGATTTCGGTTACCTACGCCATCGATCAGGGCCCGCGCGCCTATGTCGAGCGCATCGAAATCCGCGGCAACGAAAAGACGCGTGACTTCGTCATTCGCCGCGAATTCGATGTCAGTGAAGGCGATGCCTTCAATCAGGTTCTCATCCAGCGCGCCAAGCGCCGGCTCGAAGCCCTTGATTTCTTCACCACCGTCAACATTTCGACCGCTCCCGGTTCGCAGCCGGATCAGGTCATACTTGTTGTGGACGTCGTTGAGAAATCGACCGGTGAATTCTCGATCGGTGGTGGTTATACGACCGGTGGCGAAAATCCTGGCCCGACGGTGGAAGGCTCGATCACCGAGCGCAACTTCCTTGGCCGCGGCCAGTATATCCGCATTGCAGCCGGTGCCGGTCTCGACAACAACCGTTCCTACTCGCTGTCATTCACCGAACCCTACTTCCTCGGTCAGCGCATTGCAGCGGGTTTCGATATCTACAAGCGTCAGTCCGGCGTCAGCGACAAGTATGAAACCGATGTCACCGGTGGCACGATCCGTTTTGGACTGCCGATCTCGGAGGCACTGGTTGCAGGCGTTGCCTATAACCTGTCGCGCGAAGAATACACGATCGACGACGAAGCGATGATCCCGGGTACGAACATCCCGGATCCGACCGAAATCTCGCAGGCGTTCATCGATGCGGCTGAAGAGAGCCCGTGGATCAAGTCGTCCGTAAGCTGGTCTCTGACCTACAACACCATTGACGACACCAAGAACCCGCATGACGGTATCTATGCGAAGTTCAATCAGGAATATGCAGGTCTCGGCGGCGACGCGAACTTCCTGAAGTCGACCTTCAAGGGCCAGTACTACAAGACCTTGTCGGATGAAATGGACATTGTCGGCCTCCTCGGTGTCGGTGCTGGCTATATTGCCGGCTTCGGCGACGAAGATCTGCGCGTGTTCGACTTGTTCAAGAACAATTCGGAAATGATCCGCGGCTTCAAATATGCCGGTATCGGTCCTCGCGATACCACCGTTACCGATTCGAAGGGCAGCTTCCTCGGCGGCACGACTTACTTCAATGCTTCGGCGGAAGCGCAGTTCCCGATGCCCGTGATACCGGAAAGCCTCGGCATCCGTGGCGCGGTCTTCGCGGATGCGGCAACGCTCTATGGTAACGACCTTCCGGAAGCGCAGGGTACCACTGGTTCCGAATGGCGCGCATCGCTTGGCGCCAGCATCATGTGGGCCTCGCCCTTC
Organism: Phyllobacterium sp. CL33Tsu; assembly: GCF_900113985.1. Lineage (NCBI taxonomy): Bacteria > Pseudomonadati > Pseudomonadota > Alphaproteobacteria > Hyphomicrobiales > Phyllobacteriaceae > Phyllobacterium > Phyllobacterium sp. CL33Tsu. The sequence goes on from NZ_FORJ01000003.1 coordinate 233,070, forward strand.
GGCCCGCTGCGCTTCGACTATGCGGTCCCGGTCAAGAAGGTTGACGGCGATCAGGAGCAGAACTTCAACTTCGGCATGTCGAGCAAATTCTGATAGATTGCTGACCTCCCGGGGGACAAACTTCCCCGGGGGAGAAAGTTAGTCGATGGCCGATCCGATCTTTTATGAGCCACTCAAGAATGTGACTATTGGTCAGATCGCTGGTCTGACCAATGGCGTACTTGTGGATGGCTCATTAGCCAATCGCCTTGTGAAGCGTTTGGCTTCCATCACAGAATCGGGGCCTGATGCGCTTGTTTTCGTCGAAAGCAAGAAACATGCGCACAATCTCGCGGGATTGAAGGCTGCGGGCATCCTGTGCACCGATGAGATCAAGGGCAGTGTCCCGAAGAACGTCGCTGTCATTGTGACGCGGCATCCCCAACAGGATTTTGCTGCGATTGGCCGTGCGCTCTACCCGAATGCCGTCACAGCGCATTTGTGGAGTGGCCAGACAGGTATCTCCGAGCATGCAATCGTCGATCCTTCCGCTGAAATCGAAGACAATGTAACGATCGAGCCCGGCGCGATTATCGGCAGTAATGTATCGATCGGGTCGGGCACGGTGATTGCGGCAAACGTGGTTATCGGCAATGGCTGCAAGATCGGCCGCGATTGCTACGTGGCACCAAATTCGTCCATCCAGTATGCGTTTCTTGGCAATCGCGTGCTGCTGCATCCTGGCGTGCGTATCGGACAGGATGGCTTCGGTTATGTCGCCGGCAGGGCAGGACTTGAAAAGATGCCGCAGCTTGGCCGCGTCATTATCCAGGACAATGTAGAGATTGGCGCGAATACCACGGTAGACCGGGGGGCACTAGCGGATACGGTCATCGGCGAAGGCACTAAAATCGACAATCTGGTGCAGATTGCCCACAATGTACGCATCGGCCGTCATTGTGTTATAGCCGCACAATGTGGCATTTCCGGCAGCGTTGAACTCGGCGATATGACGAGGCTTGGAGGAAGCGTCGGCATTGCTGATCACGTCAACATTGGATCGCGCGTCGAGATTGCGGCGGCGAGCGGCGTGATGAATGATATTCCGGATGGCGAGAGATGGGCCGGCGCGCCCGCCCAGCCATTCAAGCAGTGGTTTCGTGAAATCGCCAGCGTTCGTGCGATGACGAGGACCAAGAAGGAGAGCGGTTCAGATGAGTGACAATGTGAAGGTGGACAGTCTCGGCGTTGCCGACATCCAGAAGGTTCTTGCGAACCTGCCGCATCGTTATCCATTTCTGCTGATCGATCGCATCGTCGATATCGATCGCGACGTTTCGGCCACGGGTATCAAGAATGTGTCGATCAACGAACCACATTTTGCCGGACACTTTCCTGAACTGCCGATCATGCCTGGTGTTTTGATCATCGAAGCCATGGCACAGACAGCCGGCGCAATCGTGCTATTCCATAATGGCAGCGGCAAGCCGGGCAAGGTCTTCTTCATGACCATCGACAATGCCAAGTTCAGAAAGCCGGTCGTTCCGGGCGACCAGTTGAAACTGCGCGTCACCAAGCTCAAGCAGCGGGGCAACATCCATAAATATGGATGCATCGCCGAGGTTGACGGTTTCAAGGTGGCGGAAGCCGAAGTCGCCGCCATGGTCAGTTTCCCTGATGAAGATGAGACCGGCGCCTGATGTCCTTGTCCATTATTCACCCGACCTCGATCATCGAGCCGGGCGCAGTCATTGGTGAGAGGGTTTCGATCGGCCCGTTCTGCCATGTGAGTCCCGATGCCGTTATCGGCGATGATGTCGAACTCCTGAGCCATGTGGTCATCATGGGCCCGACGACGCTGGGGAATGGCGCGAAGGTCTATCCGAACGCCGTACTCGGCGGCGAGCCGCAGAACACCAAGCATAAGGGTGGTCGCACGACCCTCGTCATCGGCAAGAACTGCGTCATCCGCGAAGGCGTCACCATGCACCGCGGCACGGACGGGAGCCGCGGCATAACCACGGTCGGCGATAACTGCATGTTCCTGGCCTATGCGCATGTGGCGCATGATTGCATCATCGGCGACGACGTGACTTTTTCCAACAATGTCATGATCGGCGGCCATGTCACCATCGGCAATAATGTGATTATCGGCGGCGGCGCCGGCATTCATCAGTTTGTGCGCGTTGGCCACCATGCCTTCATTGGCGGGCTTGCGGCGCTGGCGAGCGATCTCGTGCCCTATGGAATGGCAATCGGCAACCATGCCTATCTTGGCGGACTGAATATTATTGGCATGAAGCGGTCTGGCATGGCCCGTCCGGAGATTCACAAGCTCCGTCACGCTGTGCGCATGCTATTCGATCGCACGAAGTCTATCAGGGCGAGGGCAGACGACGTTCGCGCTGCCTATCCGGATTCGCCGGCTGTCGCGGACCTGATCGACTTCATCACCACTGATACCAAGCGCGCTTACTGCACGCCGCCGCTCGATTCCGCTATCGAGATCAGTGACAGTGACGACAACAGCTAAAGTTCCGCCCGCGATTTCAGGCAGGACAGCCATCGTCGCTGGCAATGGCCAACTGCCTCTGGCCGTGGCGGAGAGCCTACGAAAACAAGGCGCCGATCCGTTGATGATCGCCATCAAGGGCGAGGCGGAGCCTTCGATCTATCAGGGAAAACACGCCGAGATTTCCATCGTCGAACTCGGCGGCCTCGTCAAAATCCTGAAGGCCGAAGGCATCGCGAACGTGGTACTGGCGGGCGGCGTTCGGCACCGCCCGGAGTTTCGCCACGCTCTGCGCCCGGGCAACGGCAACCTTGTGGCCCTCTACCGCTTCCTGCGCGCGTTCCGGCTTGGCGACGATGGGCTGCTGCGCGCCGTTATCGCAACCATCGAATCCTATGGATTTCGGGTTGTGGGCGCCCATGAGATCGTCCCTGATATTGTAACGCCTGAGCCATCGACGCTTACGCGCAAACAGCCGGATCAGGACAGCATCGCCAATATGCAGGCCGCTCGGCGAGCTGCTGCCGCCATCGGCGCGCTCGATATCGGCCAGGGGGCCGTTGCGGTGGGTGGCCGCGTGGTTGCGCTCGAGGGGGTCGAAGGCACCGACGCGATGCTGCAGCGCGTCGCCGAGCTGCGTCTGGCGAAACGCATACACAGCACGGGAGGCGTGCTGGTCAAATGCGCCAAGCCGCAGCAGGAGGTGCGGGCGGATCTTCCGGCGATCGGCATCAGCACCATTGAGAATGCTGCAAAGGCCGGCCTCAAGGGCATCGCCATCGAGAGCGGGCGTACGTTGATCCTCGGCTACGAGGAAACGATAAAGGCCGCCAATGAGGCCGGCCTGTTTGTCGAGACCTTTGTCCAGGAGACGCGCACCGATGCCAGCTGAAAAACCGCTGCGCCTCGCGATCGTCACAGGCGAAGAATCCGGTGATCTGCTCGGTGCCGATCTCGTCGAGGCGCTGCGTCGCAGCTTCCCCGGCGACGTGCCGCTGACAGGCGTTGGCGGCGAGCATCTTGCGGCGCTCGGTCTCGACAGCCTGTTCGACCAGCATGAAATCGCCCTTGTAGGCTTGAGTGCCATCGTCAAGAAGCTGCCGCAACTCATCCGGCGCATATCTCAACTTGCCAATGCGATTGTCGCCGCCAAACCCGATTGCCTGGTGATCATCGACAGCCCCGACTTCACCCATCGTGTGGCGCGCAAGGTGAGGGCCGCCGACCCTTCGATCCCTATCGTCAACTACATAAGCCCCTCGGTCTGGGCCTGGCGGCCGGAACGGGCCAAGGCGATGCGATCCTATATCGACCATGTGCTTGCAATCCTGCCTTTCGAAGTGGAGGCCTTGAAGGATCTTGACGGTCCGCCTGCGACCTATGTCGGCCATCGGCTCGTTTCGCACGCGCCGCTTCTTGAAGCTGCGCGGCAGAACCGCTCGCGCGAAGCGCAGCTTGGCGAACGCACCGAAAAGAATCTCGTTGTCTTGCCAGGATCGCGCCGGTCCGAGGTAACGAGCCTCGCAGAGCCGTTTGGAGAAGCCATCGAACTTCTCGCCAAACGTGGCAATCGGATCAAGGTGACGCTGCCCACTTTGCCGAAGATCGAGCCACTGGTCAGGGAGCTTACAGCGGGCTGGAAAATCCAGCCGGACATAGTCGTCGGCGAGGCGCAGCGTCTACATGCTTTTGCGGCCGCCGATGCCGCGCTTGCGGCGTCCGGCACCGTGTCGCTTGAGCTTGCGCTCGCCCGCATCCCGACCGTTCTCTCTTACCGGCCGGACTGGCTCGCACGCACCTTTCTGGCACCGCGCATCACCATCTGGAGCGCAGCCCTGCCGAACATCATCGCAGATGCACCGGTCGTGCCGGAATATTTCAACGTGTTTGTTCGGGCCGGATCTCTGGCCCGCCAGCTCGAACAATTGCTGGTTCCCGGCCATCGCCGCAGCGCCCAGCTCGAAAGTTTCGACAAGATTGCCAGCCTGATGCAGACTGAGCGCCCGTCGGGTGAAATCGCAGCGCAGAAAGTGCTCGAGCTGGCAAAGCGCAATTAGAAATCCGGCCAGCAAAAAAGGGCGCCAAACGGCGCCCCTTGTTTCATTACGTGTGCAGGCAGATTACTTGCGATTCTCGACGCTTACATAGTCACGCTGTGTTGCACCGGTGTAGAGCTGGCGCGGACGACCGATCTTCTGGTGCGGGTCCTCGATCATTTCCTTCCACTGGGCGATCCAGCCAACCGTACGTGCCACAGCGAAGAGCACGGTGAACATGGTGGTGGGGAACCCGAGTGCCTTCAATGTGATACCCGAATAGAAGTCGACATTCGGATAAAGCTTCTTTTCGATGAAATATTCATCCGTTAGCGCGATTTTCTCGAGCTCCATGGCAACGTCGAGCAGAGGATCGTCCTTGATGCCGAGTTCGCCAAGGACTTCCTTGGTGGTCTGCTGCATGATCTTCGCGCGCGGATCATAGTTCTTGTAGACCCGGTGGCCAAATCCCATCAGGCGGAACGGATCGTTCTTGTCCTTGGCGCGGGCGATAAACTCCGGAATGCGGTCGACCGAGCCGATTTCGCCGAGCATGTTGAGTGCGGCTTCGTTGGCGCCGCCATGGGCAGGACCCCACAGGCAGGCGATGCCTGCTGCGATACACGCAAACGGGTTTGCGCCGGAAGAGCCCGCGAGACGCACGGTCGACGTCGACGCGTTTTGCTCATGATCCGCATGAAGAATGAAGATCCGGTCCATCGCGCGTGCAAGCACTGGATTTGGCACATAGTCTTCACAGGGCACGGCAAAGCACATGTGCAGGAAGTTCGTCGCGAAATCGAGGTTGTTGCGCGGATAAACGAATGGCTGGCCGATGTGGTACTTATAGGCCATGGCAGCGAGGGTCGGGATCTTGGCGATCATGCGGATCGAGGCGACCATGCGCTGATGCGGATCAGAAATATCGGTCGAGTCGTGGTAGAACGCGGACAGCGCGCCGACGCAGCCGACCATGACGGCCATGGGATGCGCGTCGCGGCGAAAACCACTGAAGAAACGCGACATCTGCTCGTGCACCATCGTGTGATGGGTTACGCGATAGTCGAAATCGGCCTTCTGGCTCTTCGTCGGCAGTTCGCCGTAAAGCAGCAGATAGCAGGCTTCTAGAAAATCGCCATGCTCGGCCAGTTGCTCGATAGGATAGCCGCGGTGCAGCAGGATGCCTTCATCGCCGTCGATATAGGTTATCTGCGACTCGCAGGACGCCGTGGACGTGAAACCGGGATCATAGGTAAAGGCGCCCGTGTTCTTGTAGAGTGTCCCAATGTCCACGACATCCGGTCCAATGGTCCCCTTGCGCACGGGCATTGAGAACTGGTGACCATTTAGATCGATGTTGACGTTGTTTTCAGACATTGCCGTTCCTTTCTTGCTTCAGCTTGCGCTGATCCAGCGCAAAAGCACTTGCCTCAAGCGAGGCCGTAGATCGTGAATTCCTCAGGCACGACACCGTACTCAAACGGCGCGATGTTGCAATGCAAAAATGCGCCTGAAGGACGCACTTCTCATCCTTTTACCTGGTCCTTGATCCGGCCGAGGGATTCGTCCCTTCCGAGCACCTCAAGCACGTCAAAAACACCCGGAGACGTTGCTCTTCCTGTCAATGCGGCACGCAGCGGCTGTGCCACTTTGCCGAGTTTGAGCCCGGTTTTTTCGGCATAGACCCGCACTGCGGTATCGAGCGCGGGCGCCGTCCAGTCATCGACCGCAGCAAGCTCGGGCAACACGCCGGCCAGCACGCCCAAACCTTCGTCATTCAGCAGTGCCGCTGCCTTGTCGTCGAGCGTCAGCGGACGTTCAACGAAAAGGTATTTCGCGCTGTCAGCGAGTTCGACAAGCGTCTTTGCACGCTCCTTGAGGCCTGGCATGGCCGCCACGAGCTGTTGCCTGGTCGTATCGTTGAGCCGGGCGAGAATTGCTTCGCCGCCCTCCATCTCGGGCAGGATGGCGATCATGGCCTCGACCAACGCGGCATCGTCCGTGATGCGCATATAATGGCCGTTAATTGCCTCGAGCTTCTGGAAATCGAAGCGGGAGGCGCCCCGATTAATGTCCGATATCTCGAACCACTCGATCATCTGTGCGTCCGACATGATCTCGTCGTCGCCGTGGCTCCAGCCCAGGCGGACGAGATAATTGCGCAGTGCGGCGGGCAGGTAGCCCATTGCGCGATACGCCTCAACCCCGAGCGCACCGTGGCGCTTCGAAAGCTTGGCGCCATCCGCGCCGTGAATGAGTGGAATATGGCCCATAACCGGTACATCCCAACCCATGGCATTATAAATAACGGTCTGACGCGCTGCGTTGGTCAGGTGGTCGTCACCGCGAATGATATGCGTAACGCCCATGTCGTGGTCGTCAACGACCACAGCATGCATATAGGTAGGCGTGCCATCGGAGCGCAAGATGATGAAATCGTCGAGATCCTTGTTGGGAAAACGCACGTCGCCCTGAACTTGATCGTGCACGACAGTCTCGCCTTCCTGCGGCGCCTTGACCCGAATGACCGGCTTGATGCCCTCAGGTGCTTCCTTGGGATCGCGGTCGCGCCAGCGTCCGTCATAACGCGGCGGCCGGCCTTCGGCGCGGGCTTTCTCGCGCATTTCTTCAAGCTCGGCCGGCGATGCGTAGCAATAATAGGCTTTGCCCTTGGCAACAAGTTCCTCGGCGACCTCGCGGTGGCGACCGGCGCGGGCGTATTGGGATACAGCCTCGCCATCCCAATCGAGGCCGAGCCAGGTCAAGCCGTCGAGGATGGCGGTTACCGCCGCCGCCGACGAACGTTCGCGATCCGTATCCTCGATCCGCAGCAGCATCTTGCCGCCCGTATGCTTTGCATAGAGCCAGTTGAACAGTGCCGTGCGGGCACCGCCAATGTGGAGGTAGCCGGTAGGGGATGGGGCAAAACGTGTAACGACAGGGGACGACATGGGAGCTCCAGGGACGCGTCGCGCTATTAGCCGAACGTCCAATCGAATTGATCTGGCGTTCATGTAGCATAGCACCGCTGAGGTGCAAGGGTATTGGTGCTTGGGGGCAAATGGAGGAGCCGCAGACCAGATCAAAAATCGATGAGCGGCTATTCTTTTTCAGTGTTCAGGACACTGGCAACGCCGTTGCGACCTATCCAGGCACAGAAACAGGCGTTCTAACGCGAGGGACTGAACTCTCTGCGGGTAGGCGACCCATGGCGATCGCCATGGCGGCGATAAGGCGCGCCTTCGTCGCAACGCCGACGTTTTTTAGCCAGGAGATCGAGCGCGGCACGCTGTTTCTGTTTCTCCCGGTGTGTTGCGGCATCGGCGCCATCATCTATTTCAGCGCGTCGGCCGAGCCAAGACTGAGCGCCATTTTGTTTGGGCTGACCCTGCTTGTCGGGCTGATGCAGCTCGCCCATTCCCGTCCGAGGACCAGACTGGCGCTCGACTTTGCAGTTGCCGTTGTCGCGGGAATGGTCGCCGGCAAGCTCGAAACCATGCGCGCAGATACGAAAATGCTTGGGTCGGACATTACCACCCGTTTGACCGGACGCGTCGTGGCCATGGCTAGAGACGCAAGAGGCGGCTGGCGCGTCACCCTCGACATTATCGCAACCGAGCGGCCGACACTCCGCTATTCGCCGCAACGGGTTGTCGTGTCGGCGCGATCCGTGCCGGCAGGAATGAAAATTGGCGCGGGACTGCAGGGCCTCGTCCACCTGCGTCCGCAGCGAGGTCCGGTACGGCCCGGCAATTACGATTTTGCGTTCAATAATTACTATAAGGGCGTAGGCGCAAATGGGTTTTTCCTTGGCAAACCTCAACTGGCCGCAACGCCGGTCGATGAGGCGATTGCGTCTCAAGCCTGGCAGACGGTCGCCAATATCCGCCAGCAACTTACGCAGCGTGTGCTTTCCCGCATCAAGGGGGAACCCGGCGATATTGCGGCTTCGCTGATTACCGGCCAGCGCGACGGCATCAGTGAGGCGACGAATGACGCAATGCGACTGAGCGGGCTTTCGCATATTCTTTCGATTTCCGGATTTCACATGGCGCTGGTGGCCGGCATCATCGTCGGCTCGCTTCGCGCCAGCATGGCCCTCTTTCCCGGCTTTGCAGCCCGCTATCCAATGAAAAAACTGGCGGCATTCGTCGCCCTTGCCGGTTCCGGTTTCTATCTCCTGCTCTCCGGCGCCGACGTAGCGGCACAGCGCAGTTTCGTGATGCTGGCGGTGATGCTCATTGCCATGATGGCCGATCGCGCGGCAATCTCCATGCGCAATCTCGCCATCGGCGCTTTGATCGCGATAGCGCTGCTTCCGCATGAAATTCTCGGACCGAGTTTCCAGATGTCATATTCGGCGACAGGCGCGCTCATTGCATATTACGGCTGGAGATCGCGCCGAAAGAACAGGTCAAACCGAACGAAAGGCGAGGGATTGCTTCTGCGTTTGCCGATGATGGCGGCAAGCCATGTCGGCGCTATCGCCATGACTTCGTTGGTTGCCGGGACGGCGAGCTCGATCTTCGCCGCCTACCATTTCAACAACACAGCGCCGCTTGGGCTTGTGGGCAACGCGCTGGCGCTGCCCGTTGTCTCGATCTTTGTGATGCCGTTTGCGGTGCTTGCTGTTCTTGCGATGCCATTTGATCTCGATTGGCTGCCGTTTGCTGTCATGGAACGCGGCATCGAATGGGTCATTGCGATCGCGAAGATGGTCAGCGCGCATTCGCCAAGCGGCAATTTCGGATCAATGCCGCAAACGAGCCTGCTTTTGATGACCGCGGGACTGGTCCTGCTCATGTTGCTGACAACGCGGCTGCGGCTCGTTGGATTTGCAGTAATGGCATTGGCCATAGTGCCGCTCCGCTCTGCACGTCCGCCGGATATAGTGATTGCTGAAGAGGGCAGGCTCGTCGCCTTGAGCGCCCCCGATGACACGCTGACGGTGAACCGTGCCACGGCAAGCCGGTTCACCCTCGATAACTGGCAGCAGGGGTACGGCGCAATTCGAGTGCTCACGCCGGCAAAGAATGGCGCATCGCCGGCCGATGGACAATTTGAGTGCGCCGACGGCGTGTGCCTGGCGAGGGAAGCCGGCGGCCTGATCGTCGCCTATACGGACGATCCGACCAAAAAATCAACGGCTTGTGCCGAGGGCGATATCGTCGTCCTTGCCTTTACCGGTCCCACAGCAACCTGCGAGCCGGGGGACGTTCTTGTAATTACGGCGCAGGACCTGGCGCTACGCGGTTCCGCAGAAATCAAGTTCGGCGACAACAAGGTCGATCCACCGTCCGGCCTTGATGCGGCTGCATTTGCTGTAGAACAACTGCAGGCACGCCTCCAGTCTGCAAACATTATCTACGCAGTAGGCTCCCCGCAGCGCCCCTGGAACGCCTATCGGGTCTTCTCCCGCACCGCCCGTAATCTTGCGGAGCAAAAACCGCAGCGGCGTGCCGCAAAGACCAAGCCACCGGCAGACGATCAGGAAAACCCGATACGTCAGTAACGGCGGATCAAACCGACCAGCTTGCCCTGCACGCGCACCCGATCCGGCCCGAATATGCGCGTCTCATAGGCCGGATTGGCGGCCTCGAGAGCAATCGATGCCCCTTTGCGCCGAAAGCGCTTCAAGGTTGCCTCTTCGTCATCGACAAGCGCAACCACGATTTCACCGGGATTGGCGGTGTCGCCGCGCCGAATGACGACCGTGTCGCCGTCGAAGATGCCCGCCTCGATCATGGAATCGCCCTTGACCTCCAGCGCATAATGCTCCCCGCTGCCGATCATGTCCGGCGGCAGGCCAATCATATGCGTCTGATTCTGGATGGCGGAGATTGGTACACCGGCCGCGATCCGGCCCATGACGGGTATGTTGACGATCGTCGGCGCACCGTCGTCATCCGAAGCGCGTGGCTGCGGGCGGGGGGGGGCGACATTGCGGCCGAGGCTGCCCTCGATCACGCTTGGCGAAAATTTCTTTTGCGCATTGAGACCAGGCGCAATTGAATCCGGCAGGCGCAGGACTTCCAGCGCCCGCGCACGGTTAGCAAGCCGTCGAATGAAACCTCGTTCCTCGAGCGCTGTTATCAGCCGATGTATCCCTGATTTGGACGCAAGGTCCAATGCATCCTTCATCTCGTCGAAGGATGGAGGGATGCCGGTTTCCTTAAGACGCTCATGGATAAAGAGCAGAAGTTCGTGTTGTTTACGCGTGAGCATCGGCGATCCTTCGAAACGGAATCGGAAAAACAAAACCAGAACAAACACTATCTGTTCCAGTTGTGTTCCACAAGTATTAATATGTCGTGTAGAAGGAGTGCGCCGATATCCAAATAGCGCATCTGGCCCGTTGCCGGCACATGCGCGATGAACAACGCCGATGCGTCAGTACTTGCCGACGACGTTGAAGAACACACCGCGGTCGTTGAGCGTCAGGTCGCGCAGATCGTCGGAGAAATTCCCGAAATTATAGCCGACGCCGACCTTGAAGTTGTCACCGACGTGGCGATAAACGGCGGTGAGCACGCCAAGATCTGTCGTATCCGCCTCGGCCATGTGCATAACCCGCCCTTCCAGCAAGGCGTCCCATTTCTTGACGATGTGAAAATCGGTTCGAACAATGCCGAGATGCGCTGAGGAAGTCTGCCAATCGGAGAATGCGTCGAGATCGTCCTGAAGCCGCTCGCGCACTTGACCGTAGCGGAAGCCGTATTTCGCGCCGACGGACAGCCAGGGAACGAGATCGTAGGTGAAATCGGCGGAAAGAATGTTGCTGCGCTGTGCTGGCCCGTATTCGTCGCCGGTCACCGCGCTGACCTGATCCTCGCCCGGAAGATCATAAAGCCACGTATATTTGAAGAGGGCGTTCAGCCGGTCATTTGTGATCGGACGGTAAGCATACCGGAATAGAGGGAGGAACGCCTTCGCTGCTGGCCGTCGCCGTATTGACGATCTTGCCGGTGTCGAGGTCGTCCTGTTTGATCGTATATTCGGCGGTACAGGTCAGCGTGGCCTTTGCCGGCAACCCGCCGGGCGGCAGCGGATCGCATTTTACCGTATATCTGTCGTCCGTGACCACAATGGGTTTGGTGATCGTCCCATTGCCGGTATTGGTGACGGTGTATTTATAGACGATCTTCTCGCCGACGGCCGAATAGGGATTGGGTGTGATCTTTATGTCCAAGCCCATGACAGGAAGACGATAAGCCGTGGCCGACACTTTTGGAGATGAGAACTTGCTGGTAGCGGCGGCTGCGGTATTGGTTACCTTGTTGGCGTCGAGATCGGCCTGAACGACCGTGTAGGACGCCGAGCATGCGATCGACGCGTTTGGTAAAAGTCCGCCGACCGGAAGGGAAGGACAGGTGACGCTACTGATTTTGTCGTCATTAATATTTATCGTATCTGTAATCGCAACGTTGCCGGAATTGGTAATCGTGTAACTGTAGTTAATCTTATCTCCAACATTCGAGTAGAGATCGCCACTTGTGATGGTCTTCGCCACCGTCATGGCGTAACGATACGGCGTATTCTTGAAGATGCAGGTAATGTCGTCGCCCGCTACAGGAGTGAGATCGAAACTAGTTCTTTTCCCAGAAGGAAGACCTTCGGTGGAGCCGCCAGTTGCGTTTGTGCAAGAGTATTCTGGAAGATACTCCGCAGACGATTTGTTTGGCGCGGATTCAGAAAAGGTATACTTCGAACCCACTGCAACGTTGGTTAGTTGTGCGATACCCTCAGCGGCAGAACCCGCGCCCGTCGTAGTGGTGGTCACTTGCACGACTTTGCTGGCGTCTGCGATCATTAAAACAAACTGATCGGCTGGATTGCCACGATTCGCGGTCAGTTCCTTCTTGAGGGTTAGCCGTGCGTCGTCATCCAGTATTGTGTACGTCGTGGTGGTCGTCGATTTGCCACCGCACGACGTCGTACTTGCGAGCGTGTACGCGGCGCTATTCGGCTTGATGGTGAGGAGAATCGTTTCGTTGGGCTCAAGATCCTTGTCGTTCGCGACCTTGATGCCGGTTGGGACGCCGTTGGTGCCGTCATAGTCCCCGGCTGGGATATTGATGGTGAATGTGTTTGTCCCGTTGGGCGTCGTAAAGTCTTTTCCGAGCGTCGCCGTACCGCTGACGATGACCGTCACGGCCAACGGTTTGGTAAGGGTTCCGGCGAGACGTAGCGTCGGCAGATTTGCTGATTCGATGCTTTCCGCGCCGCTGCCTTCGGCGGGTTGGAACTCGATATATGGCCCCAGCTCTATTTGAACGTCGTCAAGAAAGTTTCCGCTACTGCCGGGGTCGCTCGATCTGAACCCCAGAGTTTGCAAGCCGGAGTCACCCGTATATTTGAAAGAGCCGCTGCGTTTTTTCCAACCATCCGCCTTTCTTACAACGTCAGAGACAATTTCCGTTGTCGAGCTGTCAGCCGGCAACCCGGCAGGCTTTGAGGTCGGCGATATGTTGAAAAACAGTGTTTCATTGCCGTTTCCGCGGGCGCGGTGACTGAATCGCCAGTTGAAAGTTTCTCCGGTAACGAGACAAACGGTCTGGAAGAGTCGCGAAGACTCATTAGCGTTTAATTCGACGAACTGAAGACCGTCCGACGCAAATACGCCACCTTCACCTGATCGCCAGAACTCCATGAATCCACCGGTTCCCCCTGTAAGACTTCCGCCGGGCAAGACCGACAAGCAAGTCCCCGAAGGATTACCGCTTTTAGTGTGGGATGTGTTCCAGCCGGGAACGAGATCTTCGCGAAAAGTCGCATAACAGGGCAAGAGCCCAATCACCGGGTCTTCGAAGCTTTGATTGATCATGCTTCGCTGCACCTGGGCCTGGGCGACGCCCGGGAACACCCATGTCAGGAGCCCTGCAAAGGTAATTGCCAGAAAATACTTAGATAAATTGGCCCAAAAACGGGCAACTCTCATAAATAAAATCAATGTAAATAACCTTCGGGCAATAAATCATATACCGCGCAAAATAATCTCGCGTAAAGAAGAACAATTTCTGATAAGCGCTACAACAAAGCGCTAAAAACCCTTCCAATAATTATTCAAAATGCCCCGGATGCGGCGTATTACTTTATTAGTATCGCTGTATGCCTACAACCGATGGTTGTACTACTTAAAAAAACATCGAATCAACTTATGAAGTTGTAACAAAATTAGTTTGCCGGGTCCATAGACGGCAATGCGTGCACCCTTGCAACAACCATTGATGTTGCCCTAGCGCAACATCAAGACTTCGCAGGGTGACCCCGCAGGTGCCGCCGGCGCAAACGGCTTGCGCACGATCAGGCCGTTCGCTTCGACGAAAAACTTCAGCATCGAGGAATCCTGCAGCGCGAATGGCGTGGCGACGAGCGTGCCGTCCGGCTGCCGTAGGACGCGAGCCCGCACATAGTCCTGTCGCTGGTCGTTCATCGCCATGTCGGTTCCGAGTTCGGCGCTGCGCATATTCGGCTCGTGTGCAAGACCGCTGAACGCGCGGATAAGCGGCACGAGGAAGATATGCGCGCAGATGAGACTGGATACGGGATTGCCGGGAAGCCCGAGAATCCGGGTGCCGTCAAGACGGCCGAACATCAACGGCTTGCCGGGCCGCAGCGCGATCTTCCAGAAATCGAGAACCATGCCGCGCGCAGCGAGCGCGGGCTGGACGAGATCATGATCGCCGACGGATGCGCCGCCGAGGGTCACGACGACATCGGCGTCGGCGGCCGTGGCGCGGTCGAAAGCTGCGCTCAGGGCTTCGGCGCGGTCTTCGGCAATACCAAGATCGATGGCGAAGCCGCCCGCCTGGCGGATGATTTCGGCAAGGCCGAAACTGTTCGATGCGACGATCTGGTCAGGTCGCATATCTTCACCGGGAGCAACCAGTTCGTCGCCAGTCGCAAGGATTGCGATGCGTGGCCGGCGCACGACCGGGACCGCCGGATGATTGCCCGATGCGGCAAGAGCCAGCGCGCCCGCATCGAGCACGCGTCCTGCCTCAAGCAGCACGTCATCTTCATTGAAGTCCAACCCGGCCTTTCGGATATTCTTGCCCTGCTCGACAGGCTCAGCGATCTCGATGCGATCGCCATGCGCAACAGTGTTTTCCTGGATGACGACGCTGTCAGCGCCGTCGGGAAGCGGGGCTCCCGTGAAGATCCGCACTGTCTCACCTGGGCCGACGGCACCGGCAAATGCATGCCCGGCGGCGGATTGACCGATCAATTGCAAGGTCGCAGGCACGGCCGCGGCATCCGCGGCGCGTACGGCGTAACCGTCCATCGCCGAGGCGGCAAAGGGCGGCTGCTGGCGCTTGGCGTGAAGATCTTCGGCGAGGACGCGGCCGCCTGCGTCCGCAAGGGGAACGATCTCGAAATCGAGCGTTTCGACACCGGCCAGAATCCGCGCCAGCGCTTCGTTGACGGGGAGGAGGGCTGCCATATCAGTTCCCGTTGATTGGATCGGCCGACCAGTCGCCGGATTTGCCGCCGGTCTTCCGCAACAGCCGAATATCCTGAATAATCATGGCTTTGTCAGCGGCTTTCGCCATGTCGTATATAGTGAGGCAGGCAACAGAGACCGCGGTCAGCGCCTCCATTTCAACGCCGGTCTTGCCCATCAGCTTTACCGTTGCAGACACTCTCAGGCCGGGCAATGCTTCATCCGCCTCTATATCGACTGCAATCTTGCTCAGAAGCAGCGGATGACAGAGCGGAATGAGGTCATGCGTCTTCTTCGCTGCCATGATACCGGCGATGCGGGCTGTACCGATCACGTCGCCTTTGGCGGCATTGCCAGCGCGGATGAGCGCCAATGTCTCGGGCCGCATTTTGACGCAACCTTCGGCGATCGCCACGCGTTCGGTTTCGCCTTTGCCGCCCACATCGACCATATGGGCCGCGCCCGTTTCGTCGAGATGGCTAAGCCTTGTCATGCCGCGTCGTTCTGTTGTGAAGCCGCGCCGTTCAGGAGGAGCCGTGTCGCCGCCGCGACATCGTCCTTTCGCATCAGGCTTTCACCGACAAGGAAAGTTCCGATGTTAGAGCGGGAAAGCCGCTCGCAATCCGCGTGCGTGAAGATCCCGCTCTCGCTGACAAGCAGCTTGTCCGCTGGAACCATGCCAGCCAGCCGCTCGGAAGTGGCAATGTCGACGTCGAACGTACGCAGGTCGCGGTTATTGATGCCAAGGAGCGGGGAGGTGAGTTTCAGCGCCCGCTCCATCTCGGCCTCGTCGTGAACCTCAACCAGCACGTCCATGCCGAGCGCCAGCGCCGTTTCCTCAAGCGCCTTGGCGAGATCGTCGGAAACACTGGCCATGATGATGAGGATGCAATCCGCCCCCCAGCTGCGCGCCTCATACACCTGATAAGTGTCGAACAGGAAATCCTTGCGCAGTGCAGGCAGACTGGTAGCGGCGCGCGCAGCGACCAGATACTCCGGTGCGCCTTGAAACGATGGCTGGTCCGTGAGAACGGAGAGACTGGCGGCGCCGCCTTCTTCGTAGGCCTTGGCGAGCCCGGGTGGATCGAAGTCCGGCCGGATCAGCCCCTTGGAAGGGCTCGCCTTCTTGATTTCGGCAATGAGGCCGAATTGGCCCGCATCGCGCTTTTTGCGCAGAGCAGCAAGGAAGCCACGCGGCGCATCCTCGTCGCGCGCCCGCGCCTGCAGTTCATCGAGCGGTGTCCGCGCCTTGGCGGCCGCGATCTCTTCGCGCTTATAGGCCTCGATCTTGCGAAGAATATCAGCCATGGTCAGATCGCCCCGCTATTGGATACGTGAACCAGCTTCTTTAGCACATTTCGCGCCGCGCCGCTGTCGATCGATTGGGCAGCCATGGCAATGCCGGCTTTCAGATCTGGGACCGCGCCGGCAATCACCAGCGCCGCGCCGGCATTGAACAGCGTAATATCGCGGTACGCGCCATGGGCGCCATCGAGGACGGAGAGCAGGGACACGGCATTCTCATCCGCCGAGCCGCCCTTCAGGTCCTGGGGATCGACGAGACGCAGGCCAAAGGACTCCGGGTCAATCTCGAATTGGCGAATGACGCCGTTTTCCAGCGCGGCGACTTTCGTGACGCCCGCAGTGGTAATTTCGTCAAGGCCATCCCCGTGAACGACCCAGACAGCTTCAGATCCGAGCGCCTTGAGCACGTGCGCGACCGGCTCGACCCATTCCGGGGAAAACACGCCGACGAGCTGGCGCTTGACACCGGCGGGATTCGTCAATGGCCCAAGCAGGTTGAAAACCGTCCGTGTGCCAAGTTCGACGCGCGCCGGCCCGACATGTTTCATGGCCGGGTGATGCATCGGCGCAAACATGAAGCCGATGCCTGCCTGCTCAATACAATCGCTGATCAGTTCCGGCCCGATCTCGATATTGATGCCTAGCGCCGCGAGCGTGTCGGCCGCGCCGGAACGCGAGGACAGCGCCCGATTGCCATGCTTGGCAACAGGAACGCCGGCACCGGCGGTAACGAAGGCAGCGCAAGTCGACACATTATAGGAGCCGGACTGATCGCCGCCCGTTCCGACGATATCGATGGCGTTTGCCGGTGCAGTCACCGTCAGCATTTTTGAGCGCATGGCAGAAACGGCGCCGGTGATCTCGTCGATGTTTTCGCCGCGCACACGCAGCGCCATCAACAGGCCACCAATCTGCGCCGGCGTTGCCTGTCCGGACATCATGATATCGAAGGCCTCGACCGCTTCCTCGCGGGTAAGAGCCCTGCCTGCTGCCGCAATGCCGATGAAGCGCTTTAGTTCAGCCATTCTCTTTCTCGCGGCTTAGCGGGCCAGGGCCCTGTCGATGACGGACTGGTTGACGGAAACAGGATAGACAGTCTGCAACTGCGAAACCAGTTGGTCGAGCAGATCATCGGCAAGACGATTGCCGATGGCATTCTTCTCGACCGTGGTAATCGCATCTGGTCCGACATTTGCTGGCTCGATCGATTCCGTCACCTTGAAGATCAGCTTCGAGCCATCGGTCGCCGATTCCGTGACGCCGACCACGCCTTCCGGGCCGTCGAACACCGAGGCAACACCACCTTGACCGAGATCCGCATCCTTGCTTTCGCGCGTGACGCCACGCTTCGTATCCCTGGTGAATTTGAACTCGGACGCAATCACATCCAGCGAAGTGCCATCGGCCACGCGCTTGCGTACCTCTTCCGCCTTGGCATTGAGCTGCTTTTCGATCTCCGCCTTCTTCCAGTTGGCGACGACGCGGGCCTTCACCTCGTCGAGCGGGCGCTCGCGCGCGGGCGTTACGCTGGTCACGTCGTACCAGAGATAGCCATTGGTGCCGAGATTGAACGGTTCGTTGTCAAAGCCGACATCGGCCTGGAAGACAGCGGCAAGCTGGTTCTCGTCAAAAGGAAGATCGGCGAGCTGCTTTTCGTCCATGCCCCGACCAGCCTGGTCGACCGCGTCGATGGTTACAACCTTGAGATTTTGCTTGGCTGCGGCCTCCGCCATGCTTTGCCCGTCAGCGCGCGCATTCTCGTAGGCGTCGTGCACGTCGCCGATGGTCAATGCCGCCTGGGCGAGAGCGAGGTTCTCACGAATGTCGTTTTCGACTTCCGAAAGCGGCTTGATGACCTCCGGCGTCGACGCGGTAACGCGAACGATCACCGGTCCGAAAGTACCCTTGAGCACGTCGCTGATGCCATTTGGCTGCAGCGCAAAGATGGCATCCGCGATCGAGCGATCGGGGAGGGCTGGCTTCGGGAATGTCCCGAGCCGGACGTCATCCATCGTCTTGCCTTCCGCTTTTACAACGTCCTCGAAGCTCGTTCCGGCTGCGATCTTGTCGTGCGCCGCCTTTGCCGCTTCCTCATTGGCGAAGGTAAGCTGCTCGATCGTCCGGGTTTCCGGGGTGGTGTAGCGGGCAATGTTCTTGTCGTATTCCGCCTTGATTTCTTCCGGCGCGACGGTTGCCGCGTTGGCGATGTCCTTCGGCTCGAGCTTTACATAGGTGATCTTGCGATACTGCGGCGCGCCGTAGGCCTCCTTGTTCGCTTCGAAATAGGCCTTCAGCGCGTCATCGCTCGGATCGGCGACGTCCTTGATGAAGTCGGCCGGCATGGCGACATAGTCGATGGTGCGCGATTCGCCTTTGTACATGGCGAGGGCCTTCAGCAGCGCATCGGGGGCCTTGATGCCGTCGGCGACCGCCTCGACGATCTGTTGGCGGCGCGCGACCTGCGCGCGATTGTCGAGGTAGCTCTGCGGGTTCATGCCGGCATTGCGCAACACGGCATTGAACTGCGCCTGGTTGAACCGACCATCCGGGCCATGGAAGGCTGGATCTTCTGCCGCAAGCTGGGCGAGGCGGTCCTTGGAGAGGCCGAGGGACATGGTGCGTGCCTGTTCGTCGAGAACGACGCCTGCAACGAGCTGTCCCTGGACCTGGTGCCCGATGCCGATGGCGTCAGCCTGTTCGCGCGTCAGCCTCTGGCCGAACTGCTGCGAGAGCGCAGCAAGCTGGCGGTCATAGGCGAGGCGGTAGTCTACCGGAGAAACCTCGGAATGGCCTGCGCGGATTGCCGCGCCGCCGCCGATTGCACCAAGGATCGTATTGGATACACCCCATCCGGCAAAGCTGATGACGAGAAGGCCCATGAGCACCTTGACCACCCAGGTCTGTGCAACATTGCGGAGAGAGTCGAGCATGAAAAATCACCGTGTCAGTCAAGAAGCATAATTTAATCCACGCGGGAATAGCGTGATGCAGGGCATGTGTCGATTGCTTTATCAATTGAATTTGCTAGTCAGGCAATCAAATCACTGAGAAAATCGACCAAACAAACGTCCAAGGAACACCCAATGACCCCTGATGTGCGTCCGCTCGTTGCTGGAAACTGGAAAATGAACGGTACGGCAGAGTCGCTCGACGAACTGCGTACGATCGTCAACCGGCCGAATTCCGCCATAGGCGAGAAGATCGACGGACTGATCTGTGTGCCGGCTACGCTCGTCTTCCGCGCAGCCCAGCTTGTAGAAGGCGAGGCGCTGGCGATTGGCGGCCAGGACTGTCATTTCAAGAAATCCGGCGCCCATACCGGCGATATCGCAGCGAATATGTTGCTCGATGCCGGCGCGTCCCATGTCATTGTCGGACATTCTGAACGGCGCACAGATCACGCGGAGACAGATGAGATCGTCAATGCCAAGGCAAAGGCGGGCTGGGAAGCCGGACTGACGACCATCATCTGTATCGGTGAAACCGAAGCGCAGCGCCGCGCGGGTTCGACGCTCGAAATCATAGCGACGCAGCTCGCAGGGTCGATTCCGGCGGACGCGCGGTCCGGCAATACGATTATTGCCTATGAACCCGTATGGGCCATCGGTACCGGACTGACACCCACGCCGGACGACGTCAAAGACGTCCATGGCTCGATCCGCGCGGCTCTTGCCAAGCGCTTTGGCGAGGACGGAACGAAGATGCGGATCCTTTATGGCGGCTCGGTCAAGCCCTCAAACGCAGTCGAATTGCTGGGCATCGACAATGTCGACGGCGCTTTGGTCGGCGGCGCAAGCTTGAAAGCGGTGGACTTCCTCGCCATCTGTGAGGCGTATCACGCCCTCTGATCGGCTTAGACATGCTATTGAACCAGGAAATCTGTCTGCGGACGGGCTTGGTTTATTGAAGGATACGGTGTAAAGAGCCGCGTCCGATTTCTAGAAAGCAGAAAATACCCCATGCAAACCGTCGTTATCGTCATTCATCTTCTGATTGTACTTGCCCTTGTCGGTGTCGTGCTTATGCAACGCTCGGAAGGCGGCGGTCTCGGGATCGGTGGCGGCTCGGGTTTCATGACAGCGCGCGGCGCTGCCAATGCCCTGACCCGTGCGACGGCAATTCTGGCGGCGGGGTTCTTCATCACTTCGCTGGCGCTCGGCATCATGGCGCGCTACGGCGAAAACCCGACGGACATTCTGAACCGTATCCCGCAGACGACGGGCACGCAGCCGGCCGGCCAGCAGGGCCAGCAGCCGCCGACGAGCGGTGGTATACTCAACCAGCTTGGCGGTCCTTCGTCGAAGCCGGCAACCGCGCCGACGGATGCGCCCGCCGCTCCCGGAGCGACCGCGCCGGTAACGCCCGAATCGCCAGCCCCGGCCAATACAGCCCCGGCTGCACCTGCTCCGGCACAGCCGGCAAACCCGGTCCCGAATTCGCAGTAATCGGGCACCGTTTGAACGTCTTTCGCGGTAAGCGCAATAAAGTGTTGCGCTTCCGCAACCGTTGTGTGTGAAGAATCGTCGGACGTTGTTCTTCACAGCGATTTGCATTGAGAAGAAACCGGTCTTCGGTTATCGCCATAAAAGTTGGCCTCGGGGGCCTCGCAAACGCCGTGATGGCGTTGTGCAATCTACGCGGGATTTCAAATATGCTTTCACGTCGCTCCTTACTCATTGGCATGTCAGTCCTGGCCTTGACCGGCCCGGCATCAGCCGAACCATTTCTGAAGCGGATCCTCAATCCGTTTACCGGCGATGCGCCGCAACCGGTCGCGCCGGAAGCTGTCGTAAATCCGGATGCCGCTGCTGCTGCAACGCCGATTGAAGTCGCTGAAGTGCGCAAGCCCGCCACGGGCAAGGCCAAGAACAAATACGGCATCGATCCCAAGTACATGCCGCAGGATGTGCCCTTTACCGGCTACAAGACCGGCACGATCGTCATCGATCCAAAGGACAAGTTCCTCTACCTGATCGAATCGCCGTTTACGGCGCGCCGCTATGGCATCGCTGTCGGCAAGGAAGGTCTGGAGTTCAAGGGCACCGCCCAGATCCAGACCAAGCGCGAGTGGCCGCGCTGGATTCCAACCAAGGAAATGATCGAACGCGAGCCGGCACACTATGCCAAGTATGAGAATGGCATGGATGGCGGCCCCGGCAATCCGCTTGGCGCACGCGCCCTCTACCTGTCGCAGGGCGGCCGCGATACGCATGTGCGAATCCATGGCACGATCCAGCCCTGGACCATCGGAAGTTCCGCTTCGAACGGCTGTTTCCGCATGGTCAACGACCATGTCATCGACCTCTACAACCGCGTTAGCGTCGGCACTCAAGTTATCGTGCTGTAAAGACTATTGTCTAATTCACTGGAACGGCCAGACCTCGCGTCTGGCCGTTTTGTTTGGAATAAACAATCTTTGGAATGGGAAAATTGGCAGGCCCGCCAATTTTTTTGTGGCCAAATCACTCGCAAAGGACTAACGAGATAAGCCCATGGCCCGATATGTTTTCATCACTGGCGGCGTGGTTTCTTCCCTCGGAAAAGGCATCGCTGCTGCCGCTTTGGCGGCGCTTCTGCAGGCTCGTGGATACCGTGTGCGGATCCGCAAGCTCGACCCTTATCTCAACGTCGACCCCGGTACGATGTCGCCCTATCAGCACGGCGAAGTGTTCGTAACCGACGATGGTGCGGAAACCGACCTTGATCTTGGTCACTATGAGCGTTTCACGGGGCGTCCTGCCAACAAGCAGGACAACATCACCACCGGACGGATCTATCGCAACATCATCGAAAAGGAACGCCGCGGCGATTATCTCGGCGCGACAGTTCAGGTCATTCCGCATGTCACCGACGAGATCAAGAACTTCGTTGTCGAAGGCAATGAAGACTATGATTTCGTGCTGTGCGAGATCGGCGGCACGGTAGGCGACATTGAAGCCATGCCGTTCCTCGAAGCGATACGCCAGCTTGGCAACGATTTGCCGCGCGGTTCGGCCGTCTATATCCACTTGACGCTGATGCCCTATATTCCGGCTGCCGGTGAACTCAAGACCAAGCCAACGCAGCATTCGGTCAAGGAGTTGCGCTCGATCGGCATTGCGCCTGACATCCTGCTTATCCGCGCTGATCGGGAAATTCCCGAATCCGAGCGTCGCAAGCTGTCGTTGTTCTGTAATGTCCGCGCTTCGGCGGTTATTCAGGCGCTCGATGTCGAGACGATTTATGACGTGCCGATGGCCTATCACAAGGAAGGCCTCGATTCCGAGGTGCTCGCGGCCTTTGGCATCGATCCTGCCCCGAAACCGCGGATGGAGCGCTGGGACGAAGTCAGCCAGCGCATCCATAATCCGGAAGGCGAAGTCACCATTGCCATCGTCGGCAAGTATACGGGCCTCAAGGACGCTTACAAATCGCTTATCGAGGCACTGCACCATGGTGGCATGGCCAACAAGGTGAAGGTGAATCTCGACTGGATCGAATCCGAGATTTTCGAACAGGAAGATCCGGCGCCCTATCTACAGAAGGTGCACGGGATTCTCGTTCCCGGCGGTTTCGGCGAGCGCGGTTCGGAAGGCAAGATCCTCGCGGCGAAATTCGCACGCGAACGGAAGGTGCCTTATTTCGGCATCTGTTTCGGCATGCAGATGGCTGTGCTGGAAGCTGCACGGTCATTGGCCGGCGTCGAACATGCATCGTCTACCGAGTTCGGCCCGACAAAGGAGCCGGTTGTCGGTCTGATGACCGAGTGGCTGAAGGGCAATATGCTTGAGAAACGCACGAAGGCCGGCGACCTCGGCGGTACGATGCGGCTTGGCGCCTATGAAGCGCTGTTGAAATCCGGCACGCGCATCGCCGACATTTACGGTTCGACCGATATTTCCGAGCGCCATCGCCATCGCTACGAGGTCAATATCGACTACAAGCAGAAGCTTGAGGATTGCGGTCTGGTGTTCTCCGGCATGTCGCCGGATGGTGTCCTGCCGGAGACGATCGAATATGCCGATCATCCCTGGTTCATCGGCGTCCAGTACCATCCGGAATTGAAGTCGCGCCCGTTCGAGCCGCACCCGCTGTTTGCGTCGTTCATCAACGCTGCCATGGCTCAAAGCCGGCTCGTTTGACCGCTGGAGGGGTATGACGTTGCATTGTTTTGAGGCATACCCATCACCATGACAACGCAGTCGCCGCGCACGCCCCACCCGGTCGACCACCTCGTGCTGCCGACTGCGGATCTCGATGTGGCGCGCGACCGCCTGGGCAAGCTCGGCTTTACCGTGGCTCCGGTCGGCAAGCACCCGTTCGGGACCGAGAATGTCTGCGTTTTCCTGGGCGACGATGCGTTTCTCGAATTCCTTGCCATCGGTCAGCGCGAAGTCTGCGAGGCCGAGGCCAGGGCAGGCAATGTCTTTGTTGCGCGCGATCAGGCCTATCGGTTCCGGTGTGGCAATGAAGGCTTTTCGGCCCTCGTCATGGGAACGAGGAACGCAGAGCGTGATCACTTGGCCTTCGTGGAGGCTGGCATATCCGCAGGCGCAATTCTGAACTTCTCGCGCCCGTTCGTTACCCCGGACGGCAAGGAGGACAGGGCAAGCTTCAGGCTGGCATTTGCCGCCGACCTGCGAGCGCCGGATGCGTTTTTCTTCACCTGCGAGCGCGTACATGCGCCAAATGCCGATCGCAGCCAGTTGCAGGCCCATGCGAATGGCGCCGTCAGCTTGCGCGAAGTAGTCCTTTCTGAGGTAAATCCGACCGATTTCCAGTATCTCCTGCAGGAAGTCGTCAACCAGCGCGACGTCAATGCACACTCGTTCGGCATGGATTTGCGCGCAGCAAATGCCAACGTCAGCGTGCTTTCGCCGCAAGGATTGCATTCGTTCTTCGGCCTTGAAGCACCGGGCGTCGAACGGGGCTTGCGCCTTCGGGCCTTCGTCGTTGGCGTTCGCGATCTCGTCGCCGTTGAATCGCTCCTTCGCAGCAACGATATACCCTTCGAACCGCGCGGCTCCCGCCTGATCGTGCACAAGGCACCAGGGCAGGGCGCCGCCATCGCATTTGAGGCAGTCTGATGACCCCGAACTCGACCGTTAAAGCTGGCAATGTGGCGTTTTCGAACGCGTCGCAGTTTTCACTCATTGCCGGTCCGTGCCAGATGGAGAGCCGCCAGCATGCTTTCGACATGGCGGGCACCCTCAAGGAGATCACAGGCAAGCTCGGTATCGGTCTTGTTTACAAGTCGAGCTTCGACAAGGCCAACCGCACGTCGCTCACCGGCAAGCGTGGTTTTGGGCTCGAGAACTCCTTGCCGGTCTTTGCCGACATCCGGAAGGAATTCGGCCTACCGACCTTGACCGACGTGCACACCGAAGAGCAATGCGCGATTCTCGGTGAAGTGGTGGACGTTCTGCAGATACCGGCCTTTCTTTGCCGCCAGACCGATCTTCTGATCGCGGCCGCAAAGACCGGCAAGGTCGTCAACATCAAGAAGGGCCAGTTTCTGGCGCCATGGGACATGAAGAATGTCGCGGCAAAGGTCACCGAGAGCGGCAATCCCAACGTCATGCTGACCGAACGTGGGGTTTCCTTTGGCTATAACACGCTTGTCTCCGATATGCGCTCGTTGCCAATCATGGCCGGTCTCGGCTCTCCCGTCATATTCGATGCCACGCACTCGGTGCAGCAGCCGGGCGGGCAAGGCGGATCCACGGGTGGCCAGCGCGAATTTGTGGAGACGCTGGCGCGCGCTGCAGTGGCAGTCGGCGTCGCCGGTGTCTTCATCGAGACCCATCAGGATCCGGATAATGCGCCCTCGGACGGTCCCAATATGGTGCCGATCGACCAGATGCCTAGACTTCTCGAAACACTGCTGGAATTCGATCGGATTGCCAAAAGGGCATAGATAGCGGCGGAAGTTCCGTCCCGAGAAATTAACTTTTTATGCAACCCTCACGCGGGGTTGCTCATTACTCCTCCATGGCAGCTTCAAACAAGGAGGAAGAAATATGCCGACCAAATCCGGACATACTACAGCAATTCGCGCCACCCGTGTGATTGGCACGAACGTCTATAACGAAGCCAACGATAAGATCGGCGAGATCGAAGATGTGATGCTGGACAAGACCTCCGATAGCATCATGTTTGCGGTTATCGGCTTTGGAGGGTTCTTGGGAATGGGTGAAAAATACCATGCCGTTCCGTGGAAACTCCTGAACTACGACGAAAGCACCGGCGGCTATGTCGTCCCGTTCACCAAGGAACAGTTGACGCAGGCTCCGGCGCACACCATTTCGGAACTCTCCGAGAATGACGGTCGCCGCGTTCGCGACAACGCATTTTCTTATTACAAGGTCGACAGGGCGGCGTAATTCGCCCTGAGGCCAGCGCAAAAGGGTCGCCACCGGCGGCCCTTTTGTCTTTTTAGGCGACATTTCGTCCCGCTGGGGATTTTCCTTGTCATCTTCATTCGCTATCAGTGGCCAGCCCAACGCTGCACTGAGCTCATTGAAAGGGAATTCCATGACTGCAATTGTAGATATCATTGGCCGCGAAATTCTGGATAGTCGCGGGAATCCGACTGTTGAAGTCGATGTCATTCTCGAAGACGGGTCCAAGGGTCGTGCAGCCGTTCCCTCCGGCGCTTCCACCGGTGCGCACGAAGCAGTCGAACTGCGCGATGGTGGCAGTCGATATCTCGGCAAGGGCGTTCAGAAGGCCGTGGATGCGGTCAATGGCGAACTCTTCGACGCTATCGGCGGTCTTGAGGCAGAGAACCAGATCCACATCGACCAGACCATGATCGATCTGGACGGCACGCCGAACAAGAGCCGTCTTGGCGCCAATGCCATCCTCGGCGTCTCGCTTGCCGTCGCCAAGGCTGCTGCGGAAGCATCCGGCCTGCCGCTCTACCGTTATCTTGGCGGCCCGTCGGCTCATGTGCTTCCCGTGCCGATGATGAACATCATCAACGGCGGTGCTCATGCCGACAATCCGATCGACTTCCAGGAGTTCATGATCCTCCCCGTCGGCGCATCGTCGCTCGCCGAAGCCGTGCGCTACGGTTCGGAAGTGTTCCACACCCTGAAGAAGCGCCTGAAGGATGCCGGCCACAACACCAATGTCGGTGATGAAGGCGGCTTTGCGCCCAATCTCAAGACGGCCCAGGCTGCGCTCGACTTCATCGTCGAATCGATCGAGAAGGCCGGCTACAAGCCGGGCGAGGAAATCGCCATTGGTCTGGATTGCGCTTCGACCGAATTCTTCAAGGACGGCAACTACGTTTACGAAGGCGAGAAAAAGTCGCGCGATCCGAAAACACAGGCGAAGTATCTCGCCAAGCTCGTCGGCGACTATCCGATCATCACGATCGAAGATGGCATGGCCGAGGATGACTGGGAGGGCTGGAAATATCTGACCGACCTCGTCGGCAACAAGTGCCAGCTCGTCGGCGACGACCTGTTCGTGACCAACTCGGCACGTCTGCGCGATGGCATCAAGATGGGTGTCGCCAACTCGATCCTCGTCAAGGTCAACCAGATCGGCACTCTGTCCGAGACATTCGATGCGGTCGATACGGCGCACCGCGCGGGCTACACCTCCGTCATGTCGCACCGTTCCGGCGAAACCGAAGACTCGACAATTGCCGATCTTGCTGTCGCCACCAACTGCGGACAGATCAAGACCGGTTCGCTGGCACGCTCCGACCGGGTCGCGAAATACAACCAGCTCATCCGCATCGAGGAAGAACTCGGACCGCAGGCGCGCTATGCCGGCCGCGGCATCTTCCGCAACGCCTGACAGCAAACTGGCAAGACAACAGAAAATGGCGGGCCTGGTGTCCGCCATTTTGCTTTTCAAGGCTGGCGGTAAGACCCTGTTAAGCAAAACATCGTCTTATTGATTGCCAGAGATCGGGCATTGTCGCCTGATTCCGCAGCATTCGGACCGGCTTCCATGTGGACAAAACAAAGACGAAAAACGCGACGGGGACGGTTGATCGTTCCGTTCCTGTCAGCGCTATTCTTCAGCTATTTCGGATTTCACGCCTACCACGGTGAATACGGTCTCTATTCGACCATCAAGCTGCAGGAGCAGACCAAGCTCCTGCAAGCTCAACTCGAGGCCGTGACCGCTTCGCGCACGGAGCTTGAACGACAGGTCCAACTTATGCATGATGGCACGATTGAGAAGGATATGTTGGACGAACAGGCTCGCAAGGCATTGAACATGTCCCGCCCGGACGAAGTCACCATAATGCGTGGCTCCGGCGATTTGGCTATTAACTGATTTCTAGTTAATAGCCGTTTTATGCTGTATTTTTAACAGCTTATTTGCATAGCACTTATTCAATTCTGCATATTGTAACTTCTGCCCCTGCTGCTATTCTCTTGCGACCAAGTCACAGGGAGTGAGATATGGCTACGAGGGCGAAAAAAAGCCCTGCGCGTTCTGCGCAGACCTCTGCTGTTAAAGCACCAAAACCCATCCAGTTCACCAAGGAGCAAGAACTCGAAGCCTATCGCCAGATGCTGCTGATCCGTCGTTTCGAGGAAAAGGCCGGTCAGCTTTATGGCATGGGTTTCATCGGCGGTTTCTGTCATCTGTACATCGGCCAGGAAGCCGTTGTCACGGGCATGCAGATGGCCCTGAAGGAAGGTGACCAGGTCATCACCGGTTACCGCGATCACGGCCATATGCTTGCTTGCGGCATGAGTGCCCGCGGTGTCATGGCTGAATTGACCGGACGGCGCGGCGGCCTTTCCAAGGGCAAGGGCGGCTCGATGCATATGTTCTCCAAGGAGAAACATTTCTACGGCGGCCACGGCATCGTCGGCGCCCAGGTTTCGCTGGGTACGGGTCTCGCCTTCGCCAATCGCTATCGCGACAATGGCAATGTCTCACTCTCCTATTTCGGCGACGGTGCGGCCAACCAGGGCCAGGTCTACGAAAGCTTCAACATGGCCTCGCTGTGGAAGCTGCCTGTGATCTATATCATCGAGAACAATCGCTACGCCATGGGCACCGCCGTATCGCGCGCCTCGGCTGAGACCGATTTCTCCAAGCGTGGTGTTTCTTTCAATATTCCAGGCATCCAGGTCGACGGCATGGATGTGCGCGCTGTCAACGCGGCAGCCGAGGAAGCAGCCGCCTTCGCGCGTTCGGGTAAGGGCCCGATCATTCTCGAGATGCAGACCTACCGGTATCGCGGCCACTCCATGTCGGATCCGGCGAAATACCGGTCGAAAGACGAAGTGCAGAAGATGCGCTCCGAGCACGATCCAATCGAGCAGGTGAAGAACCGGTTGATCGGCAATAACTGGTCCAGCGAGGACGATCTGAAGAAGATCGACAAGGACGTTCGCGACATCGTGGCCGACGCCGCCGATTTCGCACAGTCCGATCCAGAGCCGGATCCGTCCGAGCTTTACACCGATATTCTGCTCTAAGGGGAGGCGCGACCAATGCCTGTAGATATTCTTATGCCCGCGCTCTCGCCGACAATGGAAGAGGGCAAACTATCCAAGTGGTTGAAAAAGGAAGGCGACAAGGTCACTTCCGGTGATGTGCTTGCCGAGATCGAGACCGACAAGGCGACGATGGAAGTCGAGGCCGTCGATGAAGGCACGATCGGCAAGATCGTCGTTCCGGAAGGCACCGACAACGTAAAGGTCAACTCTGTCATCGCCGTGTTGCTGGGCGATGGCGAGAGCACCGATGCCGCCAATGCGCCGAAGGCCGCGCCCGAGGCGCCGCAAGCAGCCGAAGCTCCAAAGGCAGAGCCAGCGGCCGAACAGGCTCCCGCCTCGGTTCCTGCTGCTCCCAAGTCCGAAGTTGCGGCCGACCCCGACATTCCGGCCGGCACCGAAATGGTTTCGACCACGGTGCGCGAAGCATTGCGCGACGCGATGGCTGAAGAAATGCGCCGCGACCCGAATGTCTTCATCATGGGTGAGGAAGTTGCCGAATACCAGGGCGCCTACAAGATCACCCAGGGCCTGCTCGACGAGTTCGGTCCGCGCCGGGTTGTTGACACGCCGATCACCGAACACGGCTTTGCAGGCGTCGGCGTCGGTGCTGCAATGACCGGGCTGCGTCCGATCGTCGAATTCATGACCTTCAACTTCGCCATGCAGGCGATCGACCAGATTATCAATTCGGCGGCAAAGACGCTCTATATGTCGGGCGGCCAGATGGGTGCGCCGATGGTCTTCCGCGGACCGAGCGGCGCCGCCGCCCGTGTCGCCGCCCAGCACTCGCAGTGCTACGCCGCGTGGTACAGCCACATTCCGGGCCTCAAGGTCGTGATGCCGTATACGGCCGCCGACGCCAAGGGCCTGCTCAAGGCGGCGATCCGCGATCCCAATCCGGTGATTTTCCTGGAAAACGAGATTCTCTACGGCCATTCGTTCGACGTGCCCAAGCTTGACGATTTCGTCCTGCCGATCGGCAAGGCCCGCATTCACAAGAAGGGCAATGACGTTACGCTCGTCTCGTTCGGCATCGGCATGAACTACACCGTCAAGGCCGCCGAGGAGCTTGCCAAGCTCGGCATCGACGCCGAGATCATCGATCTGCGCACGATCCGCCCGATGGATATGCCGACGGTGATCGAATCGGTGAAGAAGACCGGGCGTTGCGTCACGATCGAGGAAGGCTATCCACAATCCTCCGTCGGCACGGAAATTGCCACACGCGTCATGCAGCAGGCCTTCGACTATCTCGATGCGCCGGTTCTCACCGTCGCCGGCAAGGACGTGCCCATGCCCTATGCGGCAAACCTTGAAAAGCTGGCGCTGCCAAGCGTCAAGGAAATCATCGATGCCGTCAAAGCTGTGACCTACACGGCTTAAGGGGAGGAAACCGATATGCCGATCAATATCACCATGCCGGCGCTCTCTCCTACGATGGAAGAGGGCAACCTCGCCAAATGGCTCGTCAAGGAAGGCGACAAGGTTGGTCCCGGCGATGTCATCGCCGAGATTGAGACCGACAAGGCGACGATGGAAGTCGAGGCGGTCGACGAGGGCACAGTCGCTAAGATCGTCGTTCCCGCCGGTACCGAAGGCGTAAAGGTCAACGCGCTCATCGCCATACTTGCGGGTGAGGGCGAGGACGCCGCCGCAGCCGCAAAGGCCGATGGTGCAGCGCCCAAGGCGGAAGCGCCAAAGGAAGAGAAGAAGACGGAGGCCGCGCCTGCGCCAAAGGTGGACGCTGCCCCTCCACCGGCCGCAGCGCCTGTCGCACCTGCTGCATCTGGTGCACCTGCCAAGTCGGGTGACCGGCCCTTCTCGTCGCCGCTTGCACGACGCATCGCCAAGGAAGCAGGCATCGATCTGTCCGGCGTCACCGGCTCCGGTCCGCATGGGCGCGTGGTCAAAAAGGACGTTGAAGCTGCCATCTCGGGCGGCGGCGCAAAGCCCGCGGCGGCGGCTCCAGCTTCCGCTGCAGCCCCGGCGCCGGCAGCGGCCAAGCCAATGTCCGACGATGCCGTGCTCAAGCTCTTCGAGCAAGGCTCTTACGAACTCGTGCCGCATGACGGCATGCGCAAGACCATTGCCAAACGCCTGCTCGAGGCAAAGACGACGGTCCCGCATTTCTACCTGACCATCGACTGCGAACTCGACGCGCTGCTTGCGCTTCGTGCGCAGATCAACACGGCCTCGCCGATGATCAAGACCGAAAAGGGCGACGTTCCCGCCTACAAGCTTTCGGTCAATGACATGATCATCAAGGCCATGGCGTTGGCGTTGCGCGACGTTCCCGAAGCGAATGTTTCTTGGACAGACGCGAATATGGTCAAGCACAAGCATTCCGACGTTGGCGTTGCCGTTTCCATACCAGGCGGCCTGATCACCCCGATCATTCGCAAGGCCGAGCAGAAGACGCTCTCGACGATTTCCAACGAAATGAAGGATCTCGCCAAGCGCGCCCGCGACCGCAAGCTGAAGCCCGAAGAATATCAGGGCGGCACCACGGCCGTGTCCAATCTCGGCATGTTCGGCGTCAAGGATTTCGCCGCGATCATCAACCCGCCGCACGCAACCATTCTTGCAGTTGGAGCGGGCGAGGAGCGGGCGGTCGTCCGCAAGGGCGAGATCAAGATCGCGACAATCATGTCGGTGACCTTGTCTACCGACCATCGCGCGGTTGACGGTGCGCTTGGAGCCGAACTCGCACAAGCCTTCAAGCGGCACATCGAAAATCCGATGGGCATGCTGGTCTGAGCAACGCGATGAAAACCGTCCTCTGCTATGGCGATTCGTTGACCTGGGGCTATCGCCCCGACGGCTCGGGGCGCCATGCACGCAAGGACCGGTGGCCGGAAGTCTTGCAGGCTGAACTTGGTGAAGCCGTGCACGTGATCAGCGATGGCCTGAACGGGCGAACGACGGCGTTCGACGATCACCTTTCGGGCTTTGAGCGCAACGCTGCCAAGACGCTGACGACGGCGCTTGGCACGCATTTTCCGCTCGATCTGGTCATCATCATGCTCGGCACCAACGACATGAAGCATATACTCTGCGGCAACGCCTACGGCGCCAAGCGGGGGATGCAGCGGCTGATCGAGATCGTTCGCACGGCGCCCTATCAGTTCGACACCAAGGCGCCGGCTGTTCTGATCATGTCGCCGCCACCATTCGGCGCCAACGAATGGAGCGAATTCAGGCTGATCTTCGAGGGCGGTGCTGAACAATCGCACCTGCTTGCGGAATTTTACCGCGACGCGGCGGAGCTTGCCCGTTGCGCGTTCTTCGATGCCGGCTCGGTCGCCGCAACGTCAAGCATTGATGGCATTCATCTTGATGCCGAAAACACTAGGGCGATCGGAAAAGCCGTCGCTCCCATCGTTCGAGACATACTCGATCTCTAATCCAGGAGGACCAAGGTCTTGGCCAATAATTACGACGTGATCATCATTGGTTCTGGCCCCGGCGGCTATGTCACCGCGATCCGCTCCGCGCAGCTCGGATTCAAAACCGCCATCGTCGAGCGCGAGCATCTTGGCGGCATCTGCCTCAATTGGGGATGCATACCGACGAAGGCTCTGCTGCGCTCGGCGGAGATCTTCCATTACGGCCAACATCCCAAGGATTACGGCCTGACGATCGAAGGCAAGATCTCGGCCGACATCAAGGCCGTCGTTCAGCGTTCGCGCGGCGTCTCTGCGCGTCTTAACGGCGGCGTCGGCTTCCTGATGAAGAAGAACAAGGTCGACGTGATCTGGGGCGAAGCGAAACTCTCAAAGCCCGGCGAAATCGTGGTCTCAAAGTCTTCGAAGAAGCCTATGGAGCCGCAGAATCCGGTGCCCAAGAACACGCTTGGCGAAGGTACTTATTCGGCTAAGCACATCATCATTGCCACCGGCGCACGCCCGCGCGCCTTGCCGGGCATCGAGCCGGACGGCAAGCTGATCTGGACCTATTTTGAAGCTATGGTCCCGCCGGAAATGCCGAAATCCCTGGTCGTTATGGGATCTGGAGCCATCGGCATCGAGTTCGCCTCGTTCTACCGGACCATGGGAGCGGATGTGACTGTGGTCGAGCTTCTGCCGACAGTCATGCCTGTCGAGGATGCCGAAATCTCCGCCTTCGCCCGCAAGCAGTTCGAAAAGCAGGGCATGAAGATCATC
Organism: Phyllobacterium sp. CL33Tsu; assembly: GCF_900113985.1. Lineage (NCBI taxonomy): Bacteria > Pseudomonadati > Pseudomonadota > Alphaproteobacteria > Hyphomicrobiales > Phyllobacteriaceae > Phyllobacterium > Phyllobacterium sp. CL33Tsu. The sequence continues at coordinate 265,970 of NZ_FORJ01000003.1, forward strand.
ACCGATGCCAAGGTGACCAAGGTCGAAAAGGCAGCCAATTCCATCACCGCCCATGTCGAAACCAAGGACGGCAAGGTCGAGAAGATCACGGCAGAACGGCTGATTTCCGCCGTTGGTGTCCAGGGTAACATCGAGAATCTCGGCCTGGAGGCGCTTGGCATCAAGACGGATCGCGGCTGCATCGTAACCGACGGCTACGGCAAGACCAATGTGCCCGGCGTTTATGCGATCGGCGACGTCGCCGGCCCGCCCATGCTCGCGCACAAGGCCGAGCACGAGGGCGTTATCTGCGTCGAGAAGATCGCCAATGTTCCGGGCGTCCATGCGCTCGAGAAGGACAAGGTCCCGGGCTGCACTTACTGCCAGCCGCAGGTGGCTTCGGTGGGGCTAACGGAAGCGAAAGCCAAGGAAGGCGGACGCGAAATCCGCGTTGGGCGGTTCCAGTTCGCCGCGAACGGCAAGGCAATCGCGCTCGGCGAAGACCAGGGGTTGGTGAAGACGATCTTCGACAAGAAGACCGGCCAGCTGATCGGCGCCCACATGGTCGGCGCGGAGGTGACGGAACTCATTCAGGGCTTCGTCATCGCCATGAACCTAGAGACCACGGAAGAAGAGCTGATGCACACCATATTCCCGCATCCGACTCTGTCCGAGATGATGAAGGAAAGTGTACTCGACGCCTATGGTCGTGTGCTGAACGCCTAAAGGAACGATGAGCGATTGAACATCAGCGACAGCAGGTCCTGGACCAGTCTTGCATGGGCGGTCCTCAAATGGTCGACCATTGTCGGCCTGCTGGTCGGCTTCTTGTCGTCTGCCTTGAGTCTTTTGTCGGGTAACACCATATCGGTGAGTGGAACGGCAATCGGCGGGTGGACTGGGGTCTGGGTTGTCACGCTTGCGTGCGGCTTGGGCGGGTTTCTTTTCGGTGCTATATGGGCTCTGGTGCTGCGCGCCGTTGCCATCGCATCCGGGCGCTAGCGGGAGAAGAATATGGATCAGCCAGTCGGTATCATGGGCATGCCCGGTGTAGGTTTCTTTGGAATGCTGGTCATCGGCTTCATTGCCGGTTATATCGCCGAAAAGGCGATGAACCGCGATCACGGATTGCTCACCAACATTCTCGTCGGTATTGCCGGTTCTTTCGTCGGCGGCACGTTGGCCAGCCTTCTGAAATTCCAGTTCTATGGATTTCTGGGAAATCTGATCGTCGCCACCGTCGGGGCAATTCTCATTCTGTGGATTTTTGGCAAGGCCAGGACCGCGAACTAGGAAGACATAATGGTAACGGTACTCGACACGATCGACCAGAAGCGGCGCCTTCGCCACCCGGAGAAAGCGCATCGCCCGGATTCGGAGGTTTTGAAAAAGCCCGACTGGATCAGGGTCAAGGCGCCCGTGTCGAAGGGATATTCGGAGACGCGCGATATTGTTCGCTCGCACAACCTGGTTACGGTTTGCGAAGAAGCCGGCTGCCCGAACATCGGCGAATGCTGGGACAAGAAACACGCGACGTTCATGATCATGGGCGAAATCTGCACCCGCGCCTGCGCGTTCTGCAATGTCGCCACGGGCCTGCCGACCGCTCTCGATGTGCACGAACCGGAGAATGTGGGCAAGGCAGTCAAGAAGATGGGCCTTTCTCACGTCGTCATCACGTCGGTGGATCGTGACGATCTGCCGGACGGCGGCGCCCAGCATTTTGCCGACGTGATCCATGCGATTCGCCGCATTTCGCCCGGAACGACAATCGAAATCCTCACGCCCGATTTCCTGCGCAAGGAGGGAGCGCTCGAGATCGTTGTCGCTGCCCGTCCCGATGTCTTCAACCACAACCTCGAAACCGTGCCGTCCAACTATCTGAAGGTTCGGCCGGGTGCGCGCTATTTCCATTCCATCCGGCTGTTGCAGCGGGTCAAGGAACTTGACCCGACCATCTTCACAAAGTCGGGCATCATGGTCGGGCTTGGCGAAGAGCGTAACGAGGTCCTGCAGCTTATGGACGATCTGCGCAGCGCCGACGTCGATTTCATGACGATCGGCCAGTATCTCCAGCCGACGCGCAAGCACCATCCGGTGCTGAATTATGTGACGCCGGACGAATTCAAGTCCTATGCGACGATCGCCAAGACCAAGGGTTTTCTCGTTGTTGCATCGAGCCCCTTGACCCGCTCGTCGCACCACGCCGGCGAAGATTTTGCACGATTGAGGGCTGCACGCGAGGCGATGCACGCAAATCGTAGCTGATGCCGAAATTCGAGACGAGCCGTCCTGTCGTCCACCGCGCCGAGGAGATGTTCGATCTCGTCGCGGACGTCGAAACCTATCCGCAGTTTCTGCCCATGTGCGAGAGCCTCAAGGTGCGCTCACGCAAGGAAAGCCACGGCAAGACCCTGCTCATTGCCGACATGACCGTGGGCTACAAGCTCATCCGTGAGACCTTCACCAGCCAGGTTCTGCTCAAACCGCAGGAAAAGGTGATCCTCACCAAATATATTGACGGACCGTTCCGCTACCTCGACAACCGCTGGCAGTTCATTCCGGCGGAAAACCCCGAACATTCCGTCGTCAAATTCTACATCGACTACGAATTCAAGAGCCGCACGCTCGGTTTCGTCATGGGATCCATGTTCGACATCGCCTTCCGAAAATTCACGGAAGCATTTGAAAAGCGTGCCGATGCGATCTATGGCAGGAACGTATAGTCGCCTGAGTGCATGAAGGTAATCTGCTATGCAGCACGAAGATCCGGAATATCAAGTTCAAATCGGCACACCCTCGGTAGAGGACTATCGCAGGCTGCGCGACATTGCCGGCCTGAGCTCAAAGAGCCAGGAGGCGGCGGAGCGCGGCCTTCCGAACACCGTTTATGCGGCAACCGTTCAATATCAGTCGAACGCGGTCGCCATGGGTCGAATTATCGGCGATGGCGGATGTTTCTTTCAGGTCGTGGACATTGCCGTCGATCCCGCGCATCAGGGCAAGGGCCTTGGCAAGATCATTGTTTCGCGGCTTGTTGATTACCTGCAGGCGGAAGCCCCGGACGGTGCCTATGTCAGCCTTATCGCTGATGGTCCCGCAAAATATCTTTACGCGAAGTTCGGGTTCAGGCCGGTAATGCCCGAGTCGATCGGCATGGCCATCGAGATCAGGCGCCCGTCCGAATACGAAATGTAGTGCGTCTCTTGCCAGGCAAAAAACGCTCAGTCGCATAGAGCCTTAATGACCATGTCCAGCGCGGTGTTCACGGCTGCGAGCCGGATCGAAGCGCGCCCGCCATCGGCAAAAACGTGCCGCTCCGCTATTGGCGGCTTTCCCTTGAGTGCAAGGCCGAACCAGACCAGCCCGACCGGCTTTTCCGCTGATCCTCCACCCGGACCCGCGACTCCCGTTACGGCAACCGCGATGCCGGCGCTGGAATGGGCGAGCGCGCCTTCCGCCATGGCGAGCGCCACTTCTTGCGACACTGCGCCGTGCGCCGCGATTACACCTGCAGGCACGCCGACCATGTCCTGCTTGGCCTCGTTCGAATAAGTCACGAAACCGCGGTCGACAACGTCCGAAGAGCCGGCAATGTCGGTCAGCGCGGCCGCGATCATGCCGCCCGTGCAGGATTCTGCCGTGGCTAGCAGAATGCCCTTGCGGCGGCAGGCTTCGAGCACTGCAATTGCCTTTGCCTCGGCAATCAGTCCGCTCATTCCGGCAAACCTCCCGGATAGACGACTGAAGCCGTCGCTATGGCGGCGATACCCTCCTGCCTACCGATGAAGCCAAGTTTTTCATTGGTCGTCGCCTTGATCGAAATGCGATCCGGCGAAATGCCGAGCATAGTCGAGAGTGCCGCCGTCATCGCCTCGCGATGAGGGCCCACTTTCGGTGCCTCGCAGATGAGGGTGATATCGGCATTGGCGATCCTGCCGCCTGCTTCCCTGACGATCTTGACGGCATGCTCGACGAAGATATGCGAGGCCGCGCCCTTCCATTGTGGATCCGACGGCGGAAAGTGCGTTCCAATGTCGCCGGCACCACGTGTGGCCAGCAGAGCGTCGGTCAGCGCGTGCAGGGCGACGTCGGCATCCGAATGACCCGAAAGCTTGCGGTCATGGGCGATAAATACGCCTGCGAGCGTGACGCCGTTTCCCGGCTCGAATGCGTGCACGTCGTAACCGTTGCCGGTGCGTACATCCGGAAAGGCGGAATGCTGCTTGGTCAAGCGTTCGTCTGCCATTTCGATATCCTTCGCCCAGGTCAACTTTGTGTTGTCGGCAGATCCTTCCACGATCCGGACGGGCAGGCCATGCCATTCGGCAATTGCGGAATCATCAGTAAAATCCGACCGTCCGACGGCAAAGGCGGCGTCGTGGGCGGCAAGGATCGGAAGAAACGGGAAGGCCTGCGGGGTCTGCGCGGCGTAAAGACCGGCGCGCGGCACGGTGGCACTGACCATCGCATCATTGCCCGCAGCCTTGAGTGTGTCCGAAACGGCAAGCACCGGCAGAACGCCGATATGCGGTGTCAGATTGAAGACAACCCGTTCCAGCAGATCAGCCGAAATGAACGGACGAACGCCGTCGTGAATAAGGACATGATCCGGGGAAATGTCCTTGAGAGCCAAAAGTCCAAGGCGTGTCGACTCCTGGCGCGTCGGGCCGCCGGTGACGGCAACGACATGGCCGGCCCGATCGCCGAGCGCCTGCGTGAACAGCGTGTCGTCTTCCTTGTGGATGACGACAATGACGTCATCGATCAGCGGGCATTCGAGAAACGCACGCAATGTATGCGCAAGAACGGCCTCGCCGCCGATCTTGCGATACTGCTTCGGTCCTTCAACGCTTTGGCCGGCACGTTCTCCGCGCCCGGCCGCGACGATGACGGCTGCGACCCGCGCCTGCTTGTTTTCAGTCTTTCCCGCCACATGTCTCTCCGTAATGGCAACTCCGTTACCCTTTGCAACGGCGAAAGGCCAGAGAATTGAATCGCCACAATGTCAAAATAGGAGCAACAAACGCCGCACTTTGCCTTGCGAAGAGGCACGATCCTGTCTAAAGCATAGGCTATTATGAAACTGCATACGAAACAGGCAAAATCGCGGGTTGAATTGGCGGACGCACTGCACGTTGGCGGGGTCGTTCTGCGCAATCGCGTGTTCCTTGCGCCGATGTCCGGTGTGTCGGATCTGCCTTTTCGCCAACTCGCCTGGCAGGCGGGGGCCGGCATGGTTGTTTCCGAGATGGTCGCGAGCGCCGAGCTCTGCACCCGCGAGCGCGGCAATTTGCTGCGTCTAAAGGGCGACGGGCTCGGGACTCATGTCGTGCAGATCGCCGGACGCGAGCCAAGGTGGATGGCCGAGGCCGCGCGGATCGCTGAAGGCGAGGGTGCGCATATCGTCGACATCAACATGGGCTGTCCGGCAAGGAAGGTGACAGGCGGTCTTTCAGGATCCGCGCTGATGCGCGATCTCGACCACGCCATGACATTGATCGAGGCGACGATCGGCGCCGTCGACGTTCCCGTGACGCTGAAAATGCGCCTTGGCTGGGACGATGCAACAATCAACGCGCCGGAACTCGCGGCAAGGGCGGAGCAGGCCGGCGTCAAGATGGTGATCGTCCATGGACGGACGCGCTGCCAATTTTATGAGGGCAGGGCGGATTGGCATGCCATTCGCGCGGTCAAGGAAGCTATATCGATACCGCTGGTGGCCAATGGCGATGTCCTGAATCGTGACGATGCGGAGGCGATTCTCGCAGCATCCGGAGCGGATGCCGTCATGGTAGGGCGCGGATCCTACGGTCAACCATGGCTCCCCGGCAGTATCGTCAATGGAAAGGGTGCGGAGAGCGATATCATCGCCGACTATGCGGTTGCGCATTATGAGGCGATGCTCGCCCACTACGGCGAGACCACGGGCAGCCGGCATGCGCGCAAGCATCTTGGCTGGTATCTCGACCGCCACGGCCTTGACGTCACCGCGAGTGAACGCGGTGCGATCATGACGGAAACCAATCCCGGTCACGTATCGCGCCTTTTATATGCTGCGCTCTCGCGCGGTTGCTCTACAGATATGAAGAAAGTTGCCTGATGACCTCAGCAGACAAGTCGGTGCTCGAAGACAAGCTGGCCGGCATCGTGCTCAATTCGATCCGCCATCCGGTGATCATGCTCAATGAAGCCGGGTATATATCCTATGCCAATGCCGACGCCGAGGCTTTCTTTCGCTCCAGCGCAAGCATTCTCAGCCGCAATACGCTGGACATGCTGTTGCCCTTCGGCAGCCCGCTTCTCGCGCTGGTCAAGCAGGTCCGCGAGAACCCGTCGCCGGTCAATGAATACCGCGTCGACGTTTCATCGCCGCGCCTCGGACAGGATCGCATTGTCGATCTCTACGTGACTCCGGTCAGTGAAGCTCCTGGATCGATCGTGATCCTGTTCAAGGAACGCTCCATGGCCGAGAAGCTCGACCGGCAGATGACCCATCGCGGCGCCGCGCGATCCGTCACCGGGCTCGCATCGATGCTGGCGCATGAAATCAAGAACCCGTTGTCCGGTATTCGCGGTGCGGCTCAGTTGCTGGAAACGGGGCTGAACGATGATGACCGCGCGCTGACGCGCCTCATTACCGATGAAACCGACCGGATCGTCTCCCTTGTCGACCGGATGGAAGTGTTCTCCGACGAGCGACCCATCGAGCGCGAGGCTGTCAATATTCACGTTGTCCTCGATCACGTGAAGGCGATTGCCAAAAACGGGTTCGCCAGCCACATCAAGTTCCACGAGGACTATGATCCCTCGCTGCCTTATGTCTTCGCCAATCGGGACCAGCTCGTTCAGATTTTCCTCAACCTCGTCAAGAATGCCGCGGAGTCGATCGGCCCCAACGAGCCGGGCGAGATCACCCTCTCGACCGCGTTCCGCCCCGGTATTCGTCTTTCGGTCCCGGGTATGCGCAACCGAGTCTCCCTTCCGCTCGAATTCACGGTGCAGGATACTGGGCCTGGCGTTTCGCCCGATATCATGCCGCATCTCTTTGACCCGTTCGTGACGACCAAGCCCAACGGCTCCGGCCTTGGCCTGGCGCTTGTGGCCAAGATCGTCGGCGACCATGGCGGCGTTATCGAATGCGATTCGGTGCCGCGCAAGACGACGTTTCGCATTCTTATGCCTGCATGGGACAGCGGCTCAGCCGACGGAACGCATGCAGACGAAAATCCTTATTCCAATAAAGCAGGATCCTGATCATGAGTTTGGGCAGCATTCTCGTTGCAGATGACGACGCGGCGATCAGGACGGTCCTCAATCAGGCGCTTTCGCGGGCGGGTTACGATGTTCGCATCACCTCCAACGCGGCGACGCTGTGGCGCTGGATATCGGCTGGCGATGGCGACCTGGTCATCACCGATGTGGTGATGCCGGATGAAAACGCCTTCGATCTCCTGCCGCGCATCAAGAAATCGCGCCCGGATCTTCCCGTCATTGTCATGAGCGCACAAAACACGTTCATGACAGCCATCCGGGCCTCGGAGGCGGGCGCTTACGAATATCTGCCGAAGCCGTTCGATCTCACCGAACTCGTCAGCATTGTCGGCCGCGCGCTGGCTGAACCGAAAAAGAAGCCCGAAAAATGGCATGGCGAAGAGCAGCCCGATACGATGCCGCTCGTCGGTCGCTCGCCCGCAATGCAGGATATTTACCGCGTCCTTGCCCGCATGATGCAGACCGACCTGACGGTCATGATCTCGGGCGAGTCCGGAACGGGCAAGGAACTCGTCGCGCGCGCTTTGCATGAGTATGGCCGGCGCCGCAAGGGGCCCTTCGTTGCGATCAACATGGCAGCTATTCCGCGCGACCTGATTGAATCCGAACTGTTCGGTCATGAGCGCGGCGCCTTTACCGGCGCACAGAACCGGTCAAGCGGTCGCTTCGAGCAGGCCGATGGCGGCACGCTTTTCCTCGATGAGATCGGCGACATGCCGATGGAGGCGCAGACCCGGCTTTTGCGTGTTCTGCAACAGGGTGAATACATGACGGTGGGCGGTCGCACGCCGATCAAGACCGATGTGCGCATCGTTGCCGCAACCAACAAGGATCTCAGGACCCTGATCAATCAGGGACTATTCCGGGAAGATCTCTACTATCGGCTCAACGTCGTGCCGCTGCGCCTGCCGCCACTGCGCGAGCGTGGGGAGGACATTCCCGATCTCGTCCGCCACTTCTTCAAGCTGGCGGCGAAGGACGGTCTGCCCGAAAAGCGGATCACCGCCGACGGTCTCGACCTGATGCGTCGCTATCCCTGGGCCGGAAACGTACGCGAACTCGAAAACCTCGTGCGCCGTCTCGCCGCTCTCTATCCGCAGGACGAAATCAATGCGGATGTGATCGAATCCGAGCTGAAGGCCGACCTTCGGCCGGCAGAATCGGCTCCAACAGCGATTGCGAATGAAGAACTGACCATCAGCCAGGCGGTCGAACTGAACATGCAGCGCTATTTCATGTCCTACGGCGACAAGCTTCCGCCTGCCGGCCTCTACCAGCGCGTGCTGGAGGAAATGGAATATCCGCTGATCCTTTCCTGCCTGACGGCGACGCATGGCAACCAGATAAAGGCGGCGGAACTGCTGGGTCTCAATCGCAACACGCTGCGCAAGAAAATTCGCGAACTCGGCGTCAATATCTACAAGAGCAGCAAGAGCGACCGCTGAGAACAGAAAAACCCGGAAAGCTAAAATTGTAGAGAGTGGAATAGACCGTTCTTAACAGGACTAGGCGCATAGTGACCATCGAAAATCCCGTAATCATTGCTGCCGCAAGAAGGCAGCGGGCGGAGTATGGAGGTCTATCGTGTTCAGCTTTGCGGAACGTTTGATTCTGTTCAATCAGTACGAGATCCTGAAGAAACTCGACCCTGACAAGTCGAGCCTTTATGGCCGGCACCAGGAAGTGGTCGAACGCGGTTTCGAGGATCTTTATCAGGAACTCGGCATAACCGAGGAAACCGTCAGCGCCGCAGCGGCGCAGGAGATGAACGACATACTCGGGCTTTTCCGGGCGATCCGCGGGTCGAGCGTCGCGGCCGGCAACACCAATCCTGACAAGAGCAAGTTTGTCGGATTTGGAGCCGCTCAGCCGCATGAACAGTTTGCCTATGCGGACTTCCTTGCCAAGATTCTCAATTTCCCGCAGGAAATATCGCGAAGCGCCGACAATCAGCCTGAGGCGCAACTCGACCAGTACCGGAAGATGCTAAGGCGCTGGGACGAAATCGGCAGAAAGCGCGAGCTAACCGCCGACCAGATCGAGCATCTCGTCGCCTGATGTTCAGATTCAGCTCAACGCGCCGATATAGTTGAGCTTACCGACCTGAAGACCGTTGTGGCGCAGGATGTCATAGGCGGTCGTCACGTGAAAATAGAAGTTCGGCAGCGCGAACTTCTGCACATACTCCTCGCCGCTCAAGGTCACCTTGAGCTGGCCGGCGCTGAGAACGACGTCCTTGGTCTCCGCGCCATCGAGCGCACCGGCATCCACGCTTTCAAGAAAAGCCACGGTCTTGGCAATACGCTCGCGCAAGTCTGCAAGGCTCGCCTCTTCATCGGCGAATTTCGGAATTTCAAGTGTCGTCAACCGGCCGATCGTCGCCTTGGCCGTGTCGCTTGCCCGCTGGATCTGTCCGGCAAGCGAGAGCATGTCCGGGGCGAGACGCGCGTTGACGAGCACAGTGGGGTTGATCTTCTTCTCCTCGGCGTATGCTTCGGCTTTTTCGATCAGACTGGCGAGAACGGCGAAACCGCGCAGATAGGCCGGGACCGAGATCGTGTACATATTAAGTGCCATGGGGCGCTCCTTGAGGCAGTGGCGACATTGCTTGCTGCCAAACGCAAATACGCCGATGGGATACGATTTCAAGAGCACTCTGCTGCAATGCTCTAAAACGTCCGCATATAGTTATCGTGGCGAACCTTGGTGTCGCTGGTCGCGTGGACGATACGGTTCCGGCCCTGGTTCTTGGCTGCATAAAGGCATGTATCGGCCGCGAGGAGGGCCGTCTCCAACGATTGACCGGGCTCGTGGATGGCGATGCCAACACTGACCGTTACCTCCAGATCCTTGATCTGCAGTAGATGAGATATGTTACGGACGCCGGTCAGTATTTTCTGTGACAACCAGTCTGCGCGACCAAAATCCGCATCCTTCAGGAATACCGCGAACTCCTCGCCGCCGAAGCGGGCTGCAAAATCACCCTTGCTGATGACTGTCTGCATCAAATGCCCGATTTCGCGCAGGACCCGGTCGCCGACCGCGTGTCCGTGGCGATCGTTGATGGTTTTGAAGTAGTCGGCATCGATGTAGAGCAGAGCGCCTGCACTCAGGTTCTGGGCGGAACCCTCGATCAAACGCTCGACTTGCAGGTAAAATTCGTTGCGGTTCGCAAGACCGGTAAGGTCATCCATGCGGGCAGCAAGATCGCGTTCGATCGCTATCTGCTTCAACCGAAAATTCAGGCCGATGAGAAACGCTCCAAGCGGAACGCTGACAATCACGACAATGAACGTGGTGACGAGAAGCACCGTCGAAAGGCGGTCGAGCCCGATCGCGAGGAAAAAGACTGCGGCAAGAATATCCGCCGATATAACGGCCATACCAACCATAATCGCGATCTGCTTGATCGGAGAATAGTCGCCAAATTTGGTCATCCAGAGATCGTAGGTAGTCATAGCAATTCGCCGCACGCTTAGGACCAAAGGACAGTACAGCGCAAAGCTATGAAAAATATTCTTTGCTAATGCTGCAAATTTTAAGTGCCCTGGCATTTCCTCGAAACGTGGGGCGAGGGCCCCACGCGCCACATCTCGTTCAAGGCGAAGATCAAAGCTCCATGAAGGATTTGAAGCCACCGTAGATCATGCGCTTGCCGTCGAAAGGCATGTTGTCCATGTCGCCCTTGAGGCGCGGGTCCGCCATGACCTTGGCATTGATCTCATCCCGCTTTTCGCGGGATTCATAGGTAATCCAAGAAAATACGACCGTTTCATCATCTTTGGCCTGAACGGCACGCGGGAAGGAGGTAAGTTCCCCGTAAGGGGCATCGTCGGCCAGGCATTCAACATAGGAAAGCGCGCCATATTCCATCCAGACATCGCCCGCTTTACGGGCCAGTTCCTTGTATTCTTCGATTCTGTCCTTAGGCACTGCGACCAGGAAACCGTCAACATAAGGCATGTCTTCCTCCGGTGAGTTTGAACATTGCTAGCGATACAAGACTACACGTTGAGTTGGCGTTTGCGAAACACGCATGGAAATTTTTCAAATCGGACACGCCGAGGCCTGCCTGCGCAATTCGTGTTTTGGATTGACAAGCCTATATGAAAAAAGGTCCATGACGGTGGAAACCGAAGCAGTGAGAAGCTTCGATTTCCGAGAAGAACAGAATGCCCCAACGCGAGTGAAAACCATGTCCGCCATCAATCTCGCCATCGTAGGCGTTGGCAAGATCGTCAACGACCAACATCTTCCATCAATCGCCAGAAATCCCGATTTCAAGCTCGTTGCCACGGCAAGCCGCAACGGCACCGTTGAGGGTATCGACGCCTATAAGACGATCGACGCCATGCTCGACGCGGTGCCGACGATCGACGCCGTATCGCTGTGCATGCCACCGCAATTTCGCTACGAGGCTGCGCACAAGGCACTCGCGGCAGGAAAGCATGTGTTCCTTGAAAAGCCGCCTGGCGCCACTCTCTCGGAAGTTGCCGACCTTGAAGCCACGGCTGCGGCGAAGCGCCTGTCTTTATTTGCAAGCTGGCATTCGCGCTATGCTCCGGCCGTAGAAGCGGCCAAGGCATTTCTTGCTGCAACGAGGATCACGAGCGTTCAAGTGAACTGGAAAGAGGACGTGCGCCATTGGCACCCCAACCAGGCATGGATCTGGCAGGCGGGCGGACTTGGCGTTTTCGACCCCGGAATCAATGCGCTGTCGATCGTGACCCATATTCTCCCACGCGCGGCATTTCTGACCAGCGCCACGCTTGAATTTCCTGAGAATTGCGACGCACCCATCGCTGCCGACCTGCAGTTCAAGGACGCCGACAATCTGCCGGTTCATGCGGTTTTCGATTGGCGGCAGACTGGAAAACAGACGTGGGACATCGTCGCCGAGACCGAGGCTGGCACAATGGTGCTCTCGGAAGGAGGCGCGAAGCTTTCCGTCAATGGCGAACTCAAGTTCGCCGAGCCTGAACAGGAATATGCGCAGCTCTACCGCCGCTTTGCCGAAATCATCAAGGCTGGGCAATCGGATGTCGATCTATCGCCGCTGCGGCACGTGGCCGACGCCTTCCTGCTCGGCAAAAGGAAGATTGTTGAGGCTTTTTACGACTGAGTGGCTGGCAACCAACTGCGCCTCTAAAAGCAACCGCCGCAATAGGCCTGCGACATCCAATTCCCGGCGCACATCGATCCGCCGGGAATTTCAAATCAAGCGCTCAAACTGTAGCTGAAATTTTGGCGATCCATTTGCGTACGTTGTCGGGTGTACCGACGGTGAACTGGGCCTTGCTATCCCCCGTTCCCACCTTGACCGAACGTCCGCCGACCTCATTGACATAGCCAAACATCGCTTCATCGGTGATGTCATCGCCAATCGCAATGGGCAGTCGACCCTGAAACGGTGGGTGGGCCATCAGCCGTATGAGGGCTTCGCCCTTGCTCGTGCCGCTCGGCCGAATTTCGACAACCATCTTTCCGTCCTGCCGGACCCAGTTCGGGCCAAGCTCGCTCAGAAGATCGGAAACCCGCTGGTCCACTTCACCATGCGCCGCTTCCGCCTGCCTGTAATGGACAGCGAGGCTGATCCCCTTATCTTCGATAATGATACCTGGCCACGTCCGCACGAGGTCGTCGAGTTCGCGGCGCGCATCGTCCAGATCGGTATCATTGACGGGAATGCGCTTTACGGACCCATCGAGCGTGCTTCTGAGTTCTGCGCCGTGCAATCCTGCTGCTGCAAACCTGCAAGGTTTAAACAGCGCGTCGATTGATGCGATTGAGCGGCCGCTGACCAGTGCCAATGCTCCGCCTAGCCGGGCCGCCAACTGGCTGATTTCATGCGGAAGAGAAGGAGGTACCTCGACACTATCGGGCGTCGCAGCAATGTCGATCAACGTTCCATCGACATCAAGGAAGAGTGCCCACGAGCCGATTTTTGCCGGGAGCACCTCGCTGACATCGTACATTACCCGTTCCTTCGCTGAAGCATTTCATTCGAATTTTTGGCTGTTCTCACCAAACCGATTAGTTCCCGGATCGTTCCATTGCGAAATATTTCGGGAACCAATCGTGGGTCGAGAAGTTAGCCCTACTCTCATGAAACTGGGGTATTGATATGGAACGCCTTGTTGTTGTCTCAAATCGGACAGCCGATCTGGGAGGCAAAACACTGAGCGGGGGGCTTGCAGTCGGAATTGTCGATGCGCTGAAAAGCAGCGGCGGGATGTGGATGGGCTGGAACGGTGACATCGTCGACAAGTCCCGTTCAATGGATGCGCGGGTCGAGACCTACGATAATGTTGCGTCCCTAACCATGCCTCTGACGAAAGAGGAGCATAACAACTACTATCTCGGCTTTGCCAACAAGGTCCTGTGGCCAACATTCCACTATCGGCTCGACCTTATGGATTACCGAACCGAGTTTGCGCGCTCCTATGCCCGGGTGAACGGCAAGTTTGCCGACATTCTCCATCCCCATCTGCGCGACGACGATCTGGTCTGGGTGCATGACTACCATCTTATTCCCCTGGCTTCCGAACTTCGCGCCAAGGGTTGCAATCACAAGATTGGCTTCTTCTTGCACATACCCTTTCCACCCTCGGATATTTTTTCAGCAATCCCACGGCACCAATGGCTGCGTGAATGCCTGCTGCAGTTCGACTTGATCGGGTTTCAGACACAGAACGATGCAGACAATTTCTGCCGCTATCTGAAAGGCAATTCGGACGTCAAGTTCCTTAGCCCCGACAGGATCAGGTGGCACGACCGGACAATCAAGATCGGTCACTTTCCGATCGGCATAGACGTCGATCAGTTTGCTGCCATGGCGCAGGAGACCGACGAGGAGATCCAGCTCGAGCGGAAGCGGCGTAGTCTGCTCAAGCGCTTCCAGGTCATTTCGGCCGATCGCCTCGATTATTCCAAAGGACTGCCGCAGCGCATGAAGGCGTTTCGAAAGTTTCTCGATACATCCCCGGAATATCGCGGACATGCCGAATATTTGCAGGTGGCCTCACCCTCTCGCGAGGACGTCACTGCTTATTCCGACATCCGCGGGGAACTCGAACAGCTTTCCGGGGCGGTGAACGGCAAGCACGCCGATATTAATTGGGCTCCCATCCAATATATCAATCAGAGCATATCACGGGAGCGGCTGGCGCTCCTGTTCCGCTGTAGCCTGATCGGGCTTATCACGCCGCTTCGCGACGGCATGAACCTCGTCGCCAAGGAATACATCGCCGCCCAGGACAATGAGGATCCCGGTATCCTCATTCTGTCGCGGTTTGCGGGCGCCGCCGAAGAGCTTGGCGATGCGCTCATCGTCAACCCCTATGACGTTAACGAGGTTGCGCAAGCCATCAAGAAGGCGGCGACGATGCCTATGGATGAACGCAAGGCCCGTCACCGAAACCTCTTCAGTCAGATCTCGACCAACAATGCCGATCTTTGGCAGCGCCGCTACGTTGCGGCGCTGCGGTCGGTCGAGCCCAATGTTCAACGCGCGCAACTCTCGTCACACGCGAAGTGGCGCAAAGAGCCCGGCATGGGGACCATGAGCAACAGCCGGCATTGAACTGCGAGAGCTGTCGAGCGAAAGCATGTACACACCCAAATCAGCATATCGTATCCAACTTCGCCACGGGACGACCTTCAGGCACGCTGCGGATGCGGCCGGCTATATGAGCGACCTGGGAGTGGATGCCCTCAGCATGTCCTCGCCATTCCAAAGCGTGCAGGTCGGTGAGCATGGTCTGGCGACCGTCAGCCCTGCGGTTCTGGATGTGGAATTGGGTGCAGAGAGTGGGTTTGCCGAACTGAATTCCCGCCTCGCCGGAGCCGGCTTGGCTCTGATCATCGATCTCAACCCCAGCCGGATGCCGGCGTCGTCCGAAAACTCATGGTGGTTCGATGTCCTCGAATGGGGAAGCGGGGCGACCTATGCCGGCTATTTTGACATAGACTGGGCTGGACCGGTCCTGTTGCCAGTCCTTGAACGGCCGATGGGTGAGGAGATTGAGGCCCGCCTTCTCACAATTTGCTTCAATCGGCGCCTTGCAAGTATCGGCATTGGCTATGGAGGCGTCTTTTACCCCTTCGAACCGTCTTCTTACGCCGCCGTGCTCGATCGCAATGAAACCGCACTGGCGGCCGAGCTGATGGGGGTGGCGGACAAAGCCACCCCCGAAGCAGCCACTAAGTTTCACAGAGAAATCGCCCGTATTCTCAAGGAGGCTGACACAGCCGCGCTTATCGAGCTGGCTGCGCATCTTAACAATGTTGCCGGTGACGCGGGGTGGCGCGATGCGATCTTGGATTTGCAAAATTGGCGGTTGGTGGAAAACGAAGCACCAGCTGCGCGCAACGCAGGCAATTCGAGCCTGACGGTTGGATTGCGCCACGAGCAACCTGATGTGTTCGAAGATTTTCACCGTGAACCGCTTTCATTGCTGCAAAGGACTCAGGTGAGGGGTTTCAGGGTGAACGACATCGATATGTTGGCTGACCCGGAGTTCTATACGAGGCTTTTGCGTCAACGGGCTGGTGAAGATGCGTTCCTTATTGCCGACAAGATAGTTCTCAAGGGCGAAAGCGCCATCTCGGAATGGCAGGTAAATGGTACGGCAGGCTATGAATTTATCGGGACGGTGACAGATCTGTTGATCGACCCGCAAGGCCTGTCGATTTTGCAACGCCATTGGTCGGACCTTGATCCAACAACTGAATTTGCTGGCGACCATAACCACGTCAAAGCAAACATTCTGCACGCGGCCTTTGCCGATGATCTCGCCCAGCTGGTGCAACTTTTGACGGAATTGCAGCCGCCAAGCGAGCCGACGATGCTTAGCCGGGCCGTTGTCGACCTTGCAACGGCGCTCCCGGTCTTTCGCGCATATTCCAAGAATGGAAGTATATCACCGTTCTATGCGCGGACGCTGCGTTCCACTGCTGCCCAGGTCTCGAAAAGAGAGGGCCAGACCCCTGAAGAGAACGACGTTTTGAGCTTTGTCCTGGGGGTCATGCAATCGCCGGAAAAAACCGTGAACGCCGCGATCGCCGAGACATTTTCCGGACGCTTTCAGCAGTTGGCGGCAGCGGTGACGGCGAGTTCATTGGAGAAGTCCTACCAATATACGCGGGGGCCCATCGCCCTTGATGAGCTTATCCTGAAATCAAACGTCAAACCCGATCCCGTCGGGTCCTTTCATCACTCCATGCATGAAAAGGCGAGGACCGAGCCTTCTGGCATGCTGGCGACCTCTTACAGCTATGCCACCAAGTTCGGTGAGGATGCACGAATGAGGCTTCTCGCGCTCTCCGAAGCACCTGAACGGTGGGCGTCCGCCGTCGAGCGCTGGCGACAGAACCAGGCCGGCAACCTCGTCACGATTGAGAATGCCGTTGTCCCGGACGCCAAGGCTGAGTGGCTGCTTTATCAAACGCTTGCCGCCATCTGGCCTGCCTCCTTGCTCGTGCACGACAAGGCTGGTCTCGCCTTGGTTCGCGATGAGCTCGTGGAGTTCATGTCGAGCGCTATTCGCGAATCCGATTGGTTGTCCCTCTGGACGGGCACTGACAAGCCCTACGGCAAGGCTGTAACACACTATATCGACCGTCTTTTCGCCGACGAGGAATTCCTGGGAGGTTTTGTCGAAACGGCAAGGCCGTTCTGGCTTGCCGGTGCGCTGAACGGCCTTTCGCAAACCGTCTTGAAACTTACCGTACCGGGTGTTCCGGTCATACGCGCTGGCTCCGAAACCTGGGACATTTCGCCCACCGGTCAATTCGGCTCGCACCCTGTCGACTTCGGTGAACTGAGAAACGGATTGGCCAACGCCAGCCAGACGCAACTGAATGTCCTGCTCGAAGACTGGCATTCGGGCGCGGTGAAGCTGCGTTTGGTGCAGACCTATTTGCAGCTGCGCCAGCAACGAGCCGACCTGTTCTTGCGTGGCCAGTATATCCCACTGCATGTAAACGGCGATCTGGCGGACCACGTCGTCGCGTTCTATCGGGAATTTGAAGGGCAATATCTAATCGTTGCGGTTCCGCGACTGTGTTTTGCCATGCTGAAACAGTTCAGCAGTCCATTCCTACCGCTATCGGACTGGGAGCAGACGTCGCTGGCGCTTCCAGCGCAATTACGTGGCGTGACCCTCCGGCACTTGATGACCGGGAATCAGACCAAACTTAGCGCCAACTACTCCTTGGCCGAGGGATTTCGCGAGTTTCCAATTCTGACTTTGGTGTCTGACGACAACATATTTGAGCCTGTGGAAACCTGATTTCAATCCGAACTTTGCACGATGTCGCGGGAGAGCGTTGCATTTCCGCCACAATGTGTTGCATCACTGCCACGTGGTTGGAATCACATAACAATGCTCTTATCGAATTCGGTCAATCTGTTTCAGACGTCGGGGACTGGAGTTGCACGTAGTGGCAGCAACCAGCGGTTTTATTCGCGTGCAGGTATTGCAACCGTCATCCTGGCCCTGCTGACCACCGGCGTTACCTTCCTGATCCTGACCGATATGACGCCGATTCATCCGAACAGCGAGGTCACGCTACTTCTCACCAGCATCAATGCCGTTTTGATTCTGGCATTGATGATCCTGATCGGCCGTGAAATCTACCGCATTGCCCAGGCGCGCAGCCGCGGAAAGGCGGCTTCCCGACTGCATGTGCGGCTGGTCGTGCTCTTTTCGCTGGTGGCGGCCGTGCCGGCAATGATCGTTGCCATCGTTGCGTCTGTCACACTCGATCTTGGCCTCGACCGCTGGTTTGAAATGCGAACCACGACGATTGTCAATTCATCCATAAGCCTCGCCAACTCGTATATCCAGGAAAGTGCTCGCAATCTGCAGGGTACGACACTGGAAATGGTGAACGACCTCGACGGGATGCGTACGCTCTATAACCTCGACCGCACCGGATTTACCCGGCTGATGACGCAGCAGGCGCTCGGACGCGGCTTGATCGGCGCTGCGCTCATTCGGCCGAATGGTGATATCGCGGTCCGTGCCGATATCAAGACCGAGGTGACTATTCCTGCGGTGGCCAGATCGGTGCTCGACACCGCTGCCGACGGCAAACCCGTTCTCATTCCGCCGGAACAGACCAATCTCCTGAGCGCTGTCATCAAGCTGAGGGAAATACCGGGCCTATTCCTTTATGCCGTCAGGCCTGTCGATGCCGATATTTTGAGTTCCAGCCGCCTCATGGAGCAGCGGGCCGAGGATGCACAGAAGAACGACGGCAAGGGCATCACAACGCAGATTCTGTTTGCGCTTCTCTATTTCGGCCTGACGCTGACGCTGCTCCTGTCCGCGATCTGGACGGGTATTGCAGTCGCCGATCGCCTGGTACGGCCGATCCGTTTGCTGATTGGCGCGGCGGATAATGTCGCGACAGGCAATCTCGATGTTTCGGTGCCGGTACGCCGCTCCGATGGCGACGTGGGTTCCTTGTCGCAAACCTTCAATACAATGGTCGAGCAGTTGAATACTCAGCGCAGCGAACTCGTCACCGCCAAGGATCAGATCGACGAGCGCCGGCGCTTTTCCGAGGCTGTGCTGTCAGGCGTGACGGCGGGCGTGATCAGCGTCAACGGCGATGGCGTCATCGGCATTGTCAACAGATCCGCCGAGGCGATGTTCGAACTCGACGCCGTCGATACGGTTGGGAAGAACCTTACCGCGCTCGTCCCCGAAATCGGCCTTGTCTTCGAGGTTGCGCATGCCACCGGACGCTCGGTTTACAGGGAACAGGTCAGCATGTCGCGGCGCGGCAGTGCCCGCACGTTCAACGTGCAGATTACCCTGGAAGACGCGGAAGCGCTCGAGCACTCCTATGTCGTCACCGTCGATGACATCACCGATCTCGTCGAGGCACAGCGTTCTTCGGCCTGGGCTGATGTCGCCCGGCGCATCGCCCATGAAATCAAGAACCCGCTGACGCCCATTCAGCTATCGGCTGAACGCCTGCGCCGCCGGTTTGGCAAGGTCATCACAGAGGACCGCGAAGTCTTCGATCAGTGCACGGAAACGATCATCCGCCAGGTTGGCGATATCGGCCGAATGGTCGATGAGTTCTCGTCATTCGCCCGCATGCCGAAGCCGGAAATCAAGACGATGGACCTGCGCGAAGCCTTGCGTGAAGCCTCCTTTCTCGTTGAGGTCAGCCGCAGTGATGTTCGCTTCGAACGTCATTTCGGCGATGAGCCGCTTTCTGGTGAGTTCGACGGGAGGCTGCTTGGGCAAGCCTTCGGAAATGTTATCAAGAACGCTGCAGAATCCATTGATTCTGCAATAAAAGATGGCATAACTGATGGTCATATTCTGATCCGTGCCAAACATCAGGACCAGCAACTCATCGTCGAGATCCTCGACAATGGCAAAGGCCTCCCGCGCGAGCATCGCCAGCGCCTGCTTGAGCCCTATATGACCACCCGGCAAAAGGGGACCGGGCTTGGTCTTGCTATAGTCAAGAAGATTGTCGAGGACCACGGTGGCCAGATCGAACTGCATGACGCGCCGGACGATTTCTACGCCGGGCGAGGCGCCATGATCCGAATGATTTTTCCTACCGCAAAGGCTTCGACCGAGGCCGCAAATAATAAGCAGGTGAATTGAGATGGCATCTGACATCCTTGTCGTCGATGATGAGATCGACATCCGCGAACTAGTTGCAGGGATACTTGGCGACGAGGGCTACGAAACCCGTGTAGCCTCCGACGCCGATAGTGCCTTGACTGCCATCGACGACCGAATTCCGCGTCTGATCTTCCTGGATATCTGGATGCAGGGAAGCCGTCTCGACGGCCTCGCACTGCTCGACGAGATCAAGCAGCGCCACCCAGAGATCCCGGTGGTGATGATTTCAGGGCACGGCAATATCGAAACCGCCGTATCTGCGATCCGTCGCGGCGCCTATGACTTCATCGAGAAACCTTTCAAGGCGGACCGGCTGATCCTCGTCGCCGAGCGGGCGCTCGAAACCTCAAAGCTGCGGCGCGAAGTTTCGGATCTGCGCAAGCGGTCCAGTGAGAGCTTCGAACTGCTCGGCTCGTCGCTGCCGATGAATCATTTGCGCCAGACCATCGAGCGTGTCGCACCGACAAACAGTCGCATCATGATCACGGGTCCATCGGGCGCGGGCAAGGAATTGACGGCACGCGCGATACACGCGCTGTCCATCCGGTCCAAGGGACCATTCGTCAATCTCAATGCTGCGACGATCACCCCGGAGCGAATGGAAATCGAGCTGTTCGGGACGGAATCCGATGGCGGCGAGCGCAAGGTCGGCGCGTTGGAAGAGGCCCACGGCGGCATCCTCTACCTCAACGAAATCGCCGACATGCCGCGCGAAACGCAGAATAAAATCCTGCGCGTCCTTGTCGATCAGCAGTTCGAACGGGTAGGGGGTACGAAGCGGATAAAGGTCGATGTCCGCATCATCTCATCCACCGCCCAAAACCTCGAGGCGATGATTGCCGAGGGGCGTTTCCGCGAAGATTTGTTCCATCGTCTCGCCGTTGTTCCCGTCATCGTGCCGCCGCTCGCAGACAGGCGCGACGACATCCCGGCTCTCGTCGAGTTCTTCATGACCCAGATCGCCGACCAGGCCGGCATCAAGCCCCGCAAGATCGGCCCCGACGCCATGGCCGTGCTGCAGTCGCACTCCTGGCCCGGCAATATTCGCCAGTTGCGCAATAACATCGAGCGCCTGATCATCCTTGCCCGGGGCGACGATCCGGAAGCGGTGATCACTGCGGATCTCTTGCCGGCGGAGATTGGCGATACCTTGCCCAAAGCGCCGACCGAGTCCGATCAGCACATCATGGCGTTGCCGCTGCGCGAAGCGCGGGAACGGTTCGAGAAGGAATACCTCGTCGCCCAGATCAACCGTTTCGGCGGAAACATCTCGCGCACCGCCGAGTTCGTTGGTATGGAACGCTCAGCACTGCACCGGAAGCTGAAATCCCTCGGGGTCTAATCGCAAAATGCGCGTCATCATCTGCGGCGCTGGACAGGTAGGCTACGGCATTGCCGAGAGGCTAGCGGCCGAGGGCAATGACGTATCTGTCATTGATATGTCATCCGATCTCATCGAGATTGTCGGTGACACACTCGACGTTCGCGGGTTCGTTGGCCATGGTGCACATCCCGACATGCTTGAAAAGGCCGGGGCGGATCAGGCCGACATGATCATCGCGGTAACGCTGTTTGATGAAGTCAACATCGTCGCCTGCGAAGTCGCCCACGCGCTCTTCAACGTCCCCACAAAGATCGCGCGTATCCGCGCTCAATCCTATCTGCAGTCGCACTACCAGGACCTTTTCTCACGCGAACACATGCCGATCGACGTCATCATTTCGCCTGAACTCGAAGTCGGGGAAATGGTCTTGCGCCGTATCGCGCTGCCGGGCGTCACCGACGTCGTCCGCCTCTGCGATGACAAGGTCGCGGTGCTGGCCATCGAATGCCTGGAGGATTGCCCGGTCGTCCATACCCAGCTAGCGCAGTTGACCAGCATGTTTCCCGATCTCAATGCCACGGTGATGGCAGTGGTCCACGATGGCAAGCTGGCGGTAGCGCATTCAAGCGACCAATTGATGCCCGGTGATGTCGCCTATGTCGCGACACCTTCAGCGCAGATTACGCGCACGCTGGCCCTGTTCGGCCATGAGGAGCCTGAAGCGACGCGGATTGTCATCGCGGGCGGCGGCAATATCGGCCTTTACGTGGCCCAGACCATTGAGGAACGCCAGCCACGGACGAAGGTCAAGGTTATCGAATCAAGCCTCCGCCGGGCCAATTCGATCGCAGATGATCTGCATCGCTCACTCGTCCTCCACGGCAGTGCCCTTGATCAGAAGCTATTGCGCGAGGCCGAAATCGAGGATGCGGATCTGATCGTTGCGCTGACGAATGACGACCAGGTCAACATGCTGGCCAGTGTCATGGCCAAGCGTCTCGGGTGCAAATCCAACCTCGTGCTCATCAACAATCCCGACTATCTCGATATTGCGAAATCGCTTGGCATCGACGCGCAAATCAGCCCGCGCAGCGTCACCATCTCGCGCGTGCTCCAGCATGTGCGGCGCGGCCGCATTCGTGCAGTGCACAGCATCGAAAATGGCAAAGCCGAGATTATCGAAGCCGAAGCGCTTGAAACGTCGCCGCTGGTTGGCGCGACGCTTGGCGAACTCGATCTGCCTGACGGACTGCGCATCGGCGCGATCTATCGTAACGGCGAACTTATTAAGCCGCAGAGCAGTACCCGGATCAAGCCGCGTGACCGCGTCGTTCTATTTGCCACGGCCGAGACGGTCAAACAGGTCGAACAGATGTTCCGCGTCAGCCTCGAATTCTTCTGACCCCCAGAAAGGCAGATATCATGAAACTTCAGCTCTTTCGCAACGCCACGCTCAAGCTCGACTATGCCGGCTCGGTCATATTGATCGATCCGGATTTTGGACCAAAACACAGCAGGCCGTCATTCACCGGGCGCTCTCCAAATCCGATGGTCGAACTGCCGGCATCGACGGACGAGATTTTGGAAGGTGTCGATTTTGTCCTCGTGTCGCATCTTCATGCCGACCATTTCGACAAGGTCGCACAGGACCGCGTACCGAAGCACCTGCCGCTTATTTGCCAGCCGGGTGACGAGGACACGATCAGGTCGTTCGGGTTTCTCGACGTCACACCGCTCTATGATGACCTGACCATCGACGGCATTTACGTGAAGCGCCGCGAGGGGAACCACGGATCGGGTCCGGTTCTCGAAAAGATGGGAAAAGTGATGGGCTTTACCATCGAGGGCGAGGGCGAGCCGTCAATCTATTGGGCGGGCGATACGATTCTCTATCCCCCGGTGCGCGAGACCATCGAGACGGCTGAGCCAGATATCATCATCACCCATTCCTGCGGCGCCAAATGGGACGACGTATTCATCGTCATGGATGCTGAGCAAACCAGCGACGTGTGCGAAATCGCGGCTCCCCATACCAGGGTCATTGCCGTTCACATGGAAGCGCTCGACCACGCGACGACATCGCGGGAAGAGCTTCGGGCCTATGCGAACAGCCGGTCGGTTGATAAGCATAGACTCATCATCCCCGACGATGGAGAAATCCTCCATCTGACAGCCCCCACTTCGTGAGACCATCCATGCCAAACACATTCGCATTCGTCGGAACGCAAAATCGCAACGGCCAGGGCACAGGGATCAGCGTCTATCGCTTTGACAGCGCGACTGGAGAACTGACCCTCGCCAGCGAATATCTCGCCATCGACAATCCGGGCTATCTGGCTATCGACGAGACGCGCAAGCGTCTCTACGCCGCCGTCGAGATCCCCGCCTGGAATGAGAACATGGCCGTCGCCTTCGATATCGACCCTGAGACGGGTGCACTCTCCTACATCAACATGCAGCCGACGCTCGGCAACACGACGTGCCATCTCGGCTTCGATCAGCGGGGGGAGACCATCTTTGCCTCCAACTACACCGTGGCCGATCTTGGCGAGCAACCCGGCAATGCGGTGGCGGCCTTCGCCCTGCGGGAAGACGGTGGGCTGGAGCCGGCCTTTGCCGCCGCGGCACACGAGGGCAAGCACGCCATCATTGCCACCGACAAGCGCCAGCATGGCCATTGTGCCGTGGCAAGCCCTGACAACCGCTACCTCTTCGTCTGCGATCTCGGCCTCGATCGGATTGTCGCTTATAATCTGCCGAAGCAAGGTGAGGCGATGACACTCGCGTCAGCGCCGTTCGTTCAGTTTCCGGACGGTGCGGGCCCGCGCCATCTGACGTTTCATCCAAACGGCAAGGTCGCATACGTGATCAACGAATTGAACTGCACCGTCAGCGCACTGGACTACGATCCAACCGATGGCGAGCTTTCGATCCTTCAGACGCTGCCCAGCCTCCCGGACGATTTTACCGATACGAACACCTGTGCGGAAATTGCGATCAGCAGCGATGGCAAGTTCCTGTACGGATCCAATCGCGGCCACAACAGCATCGTCAGTTATGCCGTTGCACCTTCCGGCGAGTTGTCGCTGATCGGCTGGACGCCGTCGCAGGGTATCGGCCCGCGCAACTTTACGATCGATCCGAGCGGTGCGTTTATGCTTGTCGCCAACCAGAAGGGCGGCGGCATTGCCATCTTCAAGCGCGATGTTGCGACGGGTGCGCTTTCCGATACCGGCAAGCGGGTCGACCTGCCCAACCCGATGCGCATCGTCTTCGGCACGTTCGGTTGAGGTTGCAAGCAGATGTCACGCATTGCCTATGTCAATGGCCAGTATGTCCAGCATTCGGAAGCGGGAATTCATATCGAGGACCGCGGTTATCAGTTCGCTGACGGCGTCTATGAAGTGTGCGAGATTGCGCGCGGCAATATCATGGACATGACCCGCCATCTCGATCGCCTCAATCGTTCGCTCTCGGAACTGCGCATCGCCTGGCCGATGGACCGCAAGGCGCTCATCGTCGTGATCAAGGAGGTGGTAAGGCGCAACCGCGTTTATAACGGGCTCGTCTACGTCCAGGTCACGCGCGGCGTCGCCAGGCGCGATCATGTGTTTCCCGCTGCCGGCACGCCTTCATCCATCGTCGTCACCGCGAAGCGCACCGATCCGAAAGCCTCGGCGGCGCGAGCGGCCAAGGGAATCAAGGTGATAACCGTGCCCGAAAATCGCTGGGAGCGCGTGGACATCAAGTCGATCGGTCTATTGCCCAACGTGCTTGCGCGCCAACAGGCGAAGGAGGAGGGTGCACAGGAAGCCTGGTTCATCGATCCCGACGGTACCGTTAAGGAGGGCGCGGCGACCAATGCCTGGATTGTGACCAAGGACGGTACGCTTGTGACCCGGCCGGCCGAAAATGGCATCTTGCGCGGCATTACCCGCACAACCATCTTTGATGTGGCGAAAAAGCTGGGGCTGAAGATCGAGGAGCGGGGGTTTTCAGTGGACGAAGCCAAGAAAGCCAAGGAGGTTTTCATGACGGCTGCGACCACTGTTATCATGCCAATCGTTGCGATTGACGGCGAATCGGTGGCAAATGGCCATCCTGGAGAGACTACACTTTCCTTACGGGAAGCGTTTTTTGACGTTGCGGAAAGAACGCCAGCCTGTTAACCGGAGAGTGAGGGGACTAACAGACGCACTTTTTCACCTCCCGTAGGAGTCGATTCATTTCCACTCCTGCTGCCGAATGTTGTATGAGACGCTTTGCTGATCGCATAAAAGGACAAGAACAATGGCTGAACGATCGCAGAATCTTCAGGATCTTTTTCTGAATTCAGTCAGAAAACAAAAGATTTCTCTGACAATTTTCCTCATCAATGGTGTGAAACTGACCGGCATTGTCACTTCTTTTGACAACTTTTGCGTGCTTTTACGCCGTGACGGCCATTCGCAGCTCGTCTACAAACATGCGATCTCGACCATAATGCCGAGCCAGCCCGTGCAAATGTTCGAAGTTGAAGAGAGCGACTGAAACCAATTTGACCAAAGAAACCCGGCGTAACGCAAAGAAGTCCAGCCCGATTACCGACAACGGTGAAACGGCCAGGGAACTGACGCGCGCTATCGTGATTGTGCCGATCCTTCCGCAACGCTTTGCCGATGGCGGCAGGGATGCGGGCAATCACAGCAGTTTCCAGCATGAATTCCAGCGCAGCGACGAAGCCCGTCTCGAAGAGGCTGAGGGCCTGGCGCGCGCCATCGATCTCGACATCGTCCATTCCGATATCGTCCAGGTTCCCAACCCGCGACCGGCGACCTTGCTTGGAACGGGCAGGGTGGAATCGATCGGCGAACTCGTGGAAGCGTCGCATGCGGAGCTCGTCATCGTCGATCATCCTTTGACGCCCGTACAGCAGCGCAATCTCGAAAAGGCATGGAATGCCAAGGTCCTCGACCGGACCGGGCTCATCCTCGAAATCTTCGGGCGCCGGGCGCAGACGAAGGAAGGCGCGCTGCAGGTTGAACTTGCGCATCTGACCTACCAGAAGGGCCGGCTCGTGCGCAGCTGGACCCACCTTGAACGCCAGCGCGGTGGCGGCGGCTTTCTCGGCGGTCCCGGTGAAACCCAGATCGAGGCCGACAGGCGTGCCTTGCAGGAAAAGATCCTGCGCATCAAGCGTGAACTCGAAACGGTTGTCCGCACGCGCACGTTGCACCGTGCCAAACGCAAGAAGGTGCCGCATCCGGTCGTGGCGCTCGTCGGCTATACCAATGCCGGCAAATCGACCTTGTTCAACCGGCTCACGGGAGCAGGCGTGGTAGCTGAGGACATGCTGTTCGCCACTCTCGACCCGACGCTGCGCCGCATCCGCCTCGAACATGGCGAGACGATCATCCTTTCCGATACGGTAGGTTTCATCTCGAACCTGCCGACACATCTGGTAGCGGCCTTCCGTGCCACGCTCGAAGAGGTGGTGGAGGCGGACCTTATCCTGCATGTGCGCGATATCTCCGACCCCGACACGGCCGCTCAGGCTGAAGACGTTCATGCGATCATGGAAAGTCTTGGCATTGAACGCGGCGACTCCAAGCGCATCATCGAGGTTTGGAACAAGATCGATCTCCTTGATGAGGCTGGCCGCGAGACAGCATTGCGCCAGAGCGCCGCGGTTTCCGGAATCGAGCATCCGATCCCGATTTCGGCGATCACAGGCGAGGGCGTGGACGCCCTGCTACATGAGATCGAGGGCCGCATCTCCGGGACACTTTCCCGGGTCAAAGTCACGCTCAAGCATGACCAGATGCGCTTGATGGACTGGATTTACCAGCATTCCAGCAATGTAAAGCGCAAGGACCTCGACGACGGATCGATCGCGCTGACCATGGACATGACGGTAGCCTCAAACCAGATGCTCGAGGAAAAGCTTGGCCTCAATGCGCGGTAGGGCGCTTACTTTTCGCTCTTCGCCTGCTGCCATAGCGCTTCCATCTCTTCGAGCGTAGCCGCGCCAAGCGATTGATCCTGTTCGGCGAGCTTGCGCTCAATGTAGTGAAAGCGCTTGCGAAACTTCTCGTTCGTCCCGCGCAACGCGCTCTCCGGCTCGAGTTTGAGATGGCGGCCGAGATTGACGATGGCAAAGAGAAGATCGCCATATTCCTCCTCGGTATCCTTATGCTCGCCGCTGGCGATCGCTTGCTTCAACTCGCCGATTTCCTCTTCGATCTTGTCAAGGATGGGCGCAGCCTCCGACCAGTCAAAACCGACCTTGGCGGCGCGCTGCTGCAGCTTCAGCGCACGCATCAGCGCCGGGAAGCCGTGCGGAATATCGTCGAGAAAGCCCTCTTTTTCGGCAAGACTGAGATTGAGCGCCGCGCGCCGCTCGCGCCGCTCCGCCTTTTCCTCGGCCTTTATCTTGTCCCACATGCCCTTGGCCATGCCGGCGCCACGCGCCGCTTCCTCGCCGAACACATGCGGATGCCGCCGGATCATCTTGTGCGTGATCGCCTGAACCACGTCGCCGAAATCGAATGCCTGCATTTCCTCGGCCATGCGGGCATGAAAGACAACCTGAAGCAGGAGATCGCCGAGTTCTTCGCGCAGATCGTCGATATCGTCGCGTTCGATGGCATCGATCACCTCGAAGGCTTCTTCGAGTGTATAAGGCGCGATGGATTTGAAATCCTGTTCAAGATCCCATGGGCAGCCGGTGACAGGCGTGCGCAGGGCCTGCATGATATCGAGGAGACGGGAGATATCGCGTGATGGTTTCATGGATAGAGCATAGGCCACGCCAGTGCTGCCGAACATGACGGATTGGATCGCAAGCGAAATTTGTCCACAACATCTGGATAAGGACGCCTTAGGGGGCCCCGTCGTAATGGGAGCGGGGCCGCAACAGGTGATTTCGTAGGTGACGACCACTCTAAAGCGCTGTACGCCAGGCGATCCACGCACCCCAAAACAAGCTTGAAAAGAATCCTTCCGGTCGTTCAAAACCCGCATTAGCAAGCAGGCTGAACACCTCATCTTCAGATGCAGGTGGGTCGGCACCCTGCAGGATTTTGCCAAGCTTTACCTTGACGTCCTCGCTGGTTGCACCATGCATCCGCCAGCGTTCTCCCCATGCGGCAAGCAAGTGCGGCTTCTTGGCATAAACATAACGGTTGCACGCAAGGATGAGAGGCGCACCCGGCGCGATCCGATTTGCGATATCGTTCAGTATGGCGTTCTTTGCATCATCACCGGGCAGGTGATGCAGCACCCCTAGCATCATGGCGGCATCAAACGTTGCATCTGTCGAGAGCCCGTCCAATGTGCCCAGATGCAGTTCGGTTCTGTCGCTTAGGCCTTGCTCCTCAAGGCGCTGCGCAGCGCGCGCAAGCATCGGTTCCGAAGGGTCAATGCCAACGAAGCGCCAAGTGGGTTCGATTCTGGAAACTGCGGTTATTTCCTGAGCAGTGCCACCCACACCAACGATGAGAATGCGACGGTTGCCTCCAGGTCCGAGCGTGGCAGCCAACATGCAGGCGGCAAGCTCATGGCATGCCTCATAACCAGCCAGCGCTATCCGGCTCTGCGTTTCGTATTCATCCGCTCGCGAGCTATCGAACTTTTTGGCAGATTGGAGTTCACGATCGTCGCTTTTCATCTTCAGTACTTTTCTCCGGACTTCATATGCCTTGAATTGCGGGGCATTGCATCCTCGTGAAAACGAGGAGGGTTTTGTACGTGTCGCACTTCAAACTTGAACCCACCATCCTAAATAAAAAAGTCACATAAGATAGATTATGGAACTAACATATAGATACAATCAGCCGGCAATATCCGTAATTTGGGCCTTTGCAGCCCTTACCAAGGCTTTGGGATCGCTGGGAAACACAAAATTGGTGCCGCCTGCCGCCGCCCAGACAACATCGTACTGCATCAAATGCTCGTCGGCATAAGCCGCTATGTCGATGAGATGGCCTATGGGTGCAACGCCACCAATAGCAAAGCCGGTTTCCTTGCGCACGTGCTTCGGATCGGCACGGTGCAATGCTTCGCCCGTCAAACGCGCGGCCTTGCCGAGATCGAGTTGCCGCGGACCGGACACCAGAAACAAATACAGCTTCGCGGTCTCAGCGCCTTGAAAGATCAGCGACTTGACGATCTGACCGACGGTCACGCCGCATTGCACAGCCGCGTCTTCGGCCGTATGGGTCGAATCCGGCATCTCGCGAATCTCGATCTCGAAGCCGGCGGCATGGGCTGCCTGGCGAACACGTTCGACGCTCTTGCTCATAGGTTGACCTCGAATGTCAGTCCATCGAACGCGGGTTCGACATGATCGGGCGTTTCGCGCATGACCGTCTCGTAGTCGAGCGGCACATGCATGTGGGTCAGGATTGCTCGACGCGGCTTGAGCTTATCGATCCATTCAATTGATTCTTCTAAAGAAAAATGGCTTGGATGCGTCCGATACTGCAGAGCGTCGATCACCAGCGTATCGAGGCCAGCCAAGGCAGAGGCCGTCGCCGCAGGAAAGGCGCTCACGTCGGAGCAATAGGCAATATCGGCAATGCGAAAGCCGAGCGAAACAATGTCTCCATGGATCTGCGGCAATGGCAGGAAGCGTATCGCTCCGCCCGCACCTTCGATCGCGAAACTCTCGTCATGGATAATCTCGTGCGGCCGCAATATCGGCGGATAACTCGATCCTTCGGGTGTCTTGAAGCAATATCCGAAGGCGTCATAGAGCCTCGTCAGGGTTTGCGCATCCGCATAGATATCGAACAGATCGCGGCGATCGATGACAAAAGTGCGCAGGTCGTCAAGCCCGTGAATATGGTCGGCGTGAGGATGTGTATAGACGACAGCGTCGAGCTTGCCCGAACCGAAATCGATCATCTGCGAGCGGAAATCCGGGCCGGTGTCGATGATAACGGTGGTAACACCGCCATTTTCGGAAATGCGCTCGACCAGCATCGAGGCGCGGCGGCGACGGTTCTTCGGATTGACCGGATCGCATTTGCCCCAGTCGCCATTGATGCGCGGCACGCCCGGCGAAGAGCCGCAGCCGAGAATCGTGAAGCGCAAGCGGTCAGGCATCGGCGGGCCTTGGCATCTTGGTGAAAAGCCGGAACACGTTTTCAGTCGTCAGGTGGGCGACCTCTTCCTCGCTGACGCCGATTGTCTCGGCAAGGACGGCTGCCGTATGGCGCACGAAACTCGGCTCGTTGCGCTTGCCGCGATGCGGCACTGGCGCAAGATAGGGCGCGTCGGTCTCAACCAGCAGGCGATCACGCGGGACATTACGGGCTATGTCACGTATCTCGGGCGAATTCTTGAAGGTAAGTATGCCTGAGAAGGAAACGTAACCGCCAAGATCCACACCAACCCTGGCGAGTTCTCCGCCAGAGGAAAAGCAGTGCAGGATGAAAGGGAAGGCCCCCTTCCCCGATTCTTCCTTGAGGATCGAAATCATATCGTCATCGGCGTTGCGCGCGTGGATGACCAGTGGAAGCTGTGTGACGCGCGCCGCTTGAATGTGCGTGCGCAGTCCCTGCGCCTGCGCTTGCGGTGGCGCGTAGTCATAATGGTAGTCGAGCCCCGCTTCGCCGATCGCCACCACCTTCGGATGCTCTGCCAGACGGATCAGCTCGTCGGCTGTTACGTCGAGTTCCTCATGCGCGTTGTTCGGATGCGTGCCAACCGAAGCATAGACACTGTCATAGCGTTCGGCGATGGCAAGGATCGTGTCGAAGCGCCGGACACGCGTTCCGATCGTCACCAGACGCTTGATACCGTGATCAAGCGCCCGCTGGACGATGGCATCCCGTTCTTCCTCGAAATCGGCAAAGTCGAGATGGCAGTGACTGTCGACAAGCATCGTCATTCGCTGTCCGCTCAGGCTTCTTTGTCGGCTTCTACGTAGCGCGGAAAGATCGGCTGCGGTGCCGGCAAGTCAGCCCCCGGAACGAGCTCGCCGCCAGTCAGATCGGCGAAGTTGCGCTTGTCGGTCGGGATCGCCAGGATGTCGAGCAACTTGGCTGCGGACCCTGGAATGAACGGCAGACAGAGAATGCCTACGCGGCGGATGACTTCGGCTGTCACATAGAGGACTGTTTCCATGCGCGCCGGATCGGTCTTCTTGAGCGCCCATGGCTCCTGCCCGGCGAAGTAGCGGTTTGCCTCAGCCACGACAGCGAAGATTGCGCCAAGCGCGAGATGCAGCGCCTGCGTAGACACCGCCTTTCGCGCCGTGTCGAGGGCTGTCAACGCCTGGTTGAGGATCGCCTGATCCGCATCGTTGAACGCCCCGGGTTGCGGCACCTTGGTGCCGCAATTCTTCGCGATCATCGACAGCGAACGCTGCGCGAGATTGCCGAGATCGTTGGCAAGGTCGGCATTGGTCCGGTTGACGATGGCCTCATGGCTGTAATTGCCGTCCTGTCCGAACGGGATTTCGCGCAGGAGGAAATAGCGCAGCGGGTCGAGCCCATAATGTTCGACGAGCGAGATCGGATCGATGACATTGCCGACCGATTTCGACATCTTCTCGCCGCGGTTGAAGACGAAGCCGTGTCCATAGACCCGTTTCGGCAGCTCGATTCCAGCAGAAAGCAGAAACGCCGGCCAGTAGACGGCGTGGAAACGAATGATGTCCTTGCCGATGACGTGAACGTCTGCCGGCCAATAGCGCCAGCGCTCGGCATTCGTGTCCGGGTAGCCGGCTGCCGTAATGTAGTTGGTGAGTGCATCGACCCACACATACATGACGTGCTTTTCATCGCCGGGTACCGGGATTCCCCAATCGAAGGTGGTGCGCGAGACCGACAGGTCCTTCAATCCCGACTTGACGAAGGAAATCACCTCGTTGCGGCGTTCCTCCGGTCCGATAAAACCAGGATTGTCGGCATAAAGCTGAAGCAGGCGATCCTGATAGGCGGACAGGCGGAAGAAATAACTCTCTTCCTCCAGCCACTCGACAGGCGTTCCCTGCGGGCCGTAGCGCACATCGTCCGCACGCACTTCCGTCTCTTCTTCCTGATAATAGGCTTCGTCGCGCACGGAATACCAGCCGGCATAGGAATCCTTGTAGATGTCCCCCGCCTCAACCATCTTCTTCCAGATCGCCTGCGATGAAGCGTAATGCCGCTCCTCGGTGGTGCGAATAAAATCATCATAGGAAGCATTAAGGAGCGTACCCATGTCACGGAAAAGCTTTGCATTTCTATCGGCCAATTCACGCGGGGAAATCCCCGCCTTGCGTGCCGTCTGCAGCATCTTGATGCCATGTTCGTCGGTGCCGCTGAGGAACAGAACATCCTTGCCATCGTGGCGATTGAAACGGGCAATCGCGTCCGTCGCAATCAGCTCATAGGCATGGCCGATATGCGGGCTCCCGTTCGGGTAGGAAATGGCAGTGGTTATATAGAATTTTTCGCGGCTCATGCTGACCTGATTTCGTCTTTGTATCGCAAGCTTGGGAGGCTTTGACATAACTCATGTCCGGCGCGATTGCCAGACCACCAAAGCCCTATCTGGCGTCTGCAAGAGCGCGATGCATTCGCTCGAGGAAGATCAGTACAGTCTGCTTGCGGTCGAGATTGTAGGCGGCGGCATCCCTCGCCTCGTTCTGCATCTCGTTCCAGAGGTTGGACCACCTGCTTGCCCTTGAGGTCTCGCCCTGCTCTGCCGCCAGACGTGCCTTGAGCGCGATCCGGTCGAAGAGACCTTCCAGAAAGAGATCGTATTGGATTTCAGCTTCGCGGGCCGATAGCGCCGAGGCCAGCGCATGCGCCTTTGGCACATCGAATACTGCCTTGGCGAGAACGCCTTCCACGGCCTCGGCAATTTCAAGGCCGCCGAACGCCAGAAGCAACGCCGCCTTGCGCACGCTGCCATCGGCTTGCGCGATGAGCGCCTCGACATCGCCGGCTTGCGCGGAATCGAGCTTGATTGCGCTTAGCGCCGATATCAGATCGTTCCGCTCCAGCGGCTCAAACCGCAGCGACTGGCAGCGCGATCGGATCGTCGGCAGGAGACGGCCGGATGAATGCGATATCAGAACGAAGAGTGTTCGCTGCGGCGGCTCTTCAAGCGTCTTCAACAAGGCATTGGCGGCATTGCGGTTCATGTCATCTGCGGGATCGACGATGACAATGCGCCAGGAACCGTCATGCGATGTCCGGTTGAGGAAATGCGTGACCCTTCTGATCTCGTCGATGGTGATGCCGGTCTTGAACTTGCCCGTCTTGGCATCGACCGGCCGCGTGATGTGCAAGAGCGCAAGGTGCGTGCCGCTCGCAATCTGCCGGTAAGGCGCAACCGTGAAATCCGGCTCGGCAAGTGCCGGCGGCGCAGCGTGAGCTTGCGGATTGCTGAGCATGTGCCCGGCAAGATGGAATGCAACAGTCGCTTTGCCGACGCCCTGCGGCCCCTCCAGGAGAAGAGCGTGGTGCATGTGGCCGGATTGATAGGCCTGCGCCAGAAACGATCTAATCACCTCGTGTCCGAACAGGGCAGAATTGGCAGAGGGTGACGGGACACCGTCTATTGTGTCATGGGTAGCCGGAACGTCGAGGATCGCGTCGGTCATCGTGCCACCTCGGCAGTCCGGACAGCTTTCATGCCCCGGCTTGCCTTGAGGTCGTCGACAAGCTCGGCGATCTGGCGGGCAACCTCGCCTGCCGGCCGGTCGCCGGCGATCACCTTGCAGCGCTCGGGTTCGGCATCGGCAATTGCGAGATAGGCATCGCGCCGCTTGGCATGCATTTCGACCGTTTCCTTCTCGAAGCGGTCGGCGGTGCCCTCGCCGCGTCGCGCGTTGGCGCGCTGGAGACCGATCTCCGCCGGCAGGTCGAGAACGATCGTAAGATCTGGCACCAGCCCGTTGATTGCCACCTTCTCGATGGCGCGCATGAGATCAGGGTCGAGGTCGCCGGTCACTCCCTGATAAACCCGGCTCGAATCGATATAGCGGTCGCAGAGCACCATCCGGCCCGACCGGAGCGCCGGACGCATGACCTGCTCCACATGATCATTGCGGGCCGCAGCGAAAAGCAGCGCTTCCATCGCGGGCCCGAATGGCTCCGCCGCACCGCTCAAGATGACGTGACGCAGTGCCTCGGCGCCGGGTGAGCCGCCGGGCTCGCGCGTCGCCAGCACGTCATCGCCGCCTGCGCGCAGATGTTCGGCCAGCCGCGCAATCTGCGTTGATTTGCCAGCGCCCTCGCCGCCTTCGAATGTAATGAATAGTCCTTGCACGCCGCCGCCGTCTTTCGATGCAGAGTCATTTTAAAGATGGTTCTAGCGCCCGCAAATTAAAAGGTCGAGGCGTGTTCAGAACTTGAGTTGCCTCGTCCAGCCCGTGGTCAGCTCCAGCATCGCATCAATGCTGCGCTTCTTCAGATCGCCGGTCTCCACGGCCTCGGCCGTGAACACGGGCGTTTCCTGGACAAGCTCGTCGCCAATCCAGATCCGCAACACGCCCGCCTCTTCCCCCGCCTTTATGGGCGCGACGAGTGGTCCCTTGTAGACAACATGCGCTTTCAGCCGGTCGCGATTGGCAACAGGAACCAGCAGGCTGATTTTTTCGGTTGCTTTCAGCGGTACGCTGGACTTCGTGCCGCCAAAGACACTCGCTTCCCCGATCGTTTCGCCCGCAGCAAAGATATCGATTTCCTCGAACGCCTGATAGACCCACTCGAAGATGCGCTTTGCCTCTTCGGCCCGCTCCTTGTCGCTGGCAAGCCCGCTCAAGGCAACGACATAACGCCGGCCGCCGTGCTCCGTGGCGCCGACAATGCCGTATCCCGACTGTTCGGTGTAGCCGGTGCCCATGCCGTCCGCACCAATATCAAGGCGGAGCAGCGGGTTGCGATTGCGCTGGAAGATATTGTTCCAGGTAAAATTGTCCTGCGCATAGGTGTGATAGAATTCGGGATAGCTGCGCTTTATATGGCGGGCAAGCGCGACGAGGTCAGTCAGCGAAACGCGCTGCTTCGGATCCGGCAATCCCGTGGAGTTGACGAAGGTGGAGCTGTTGAGCCCCAGTTCCTTCGCCCGCGCATTCATCATTTCGGCGAATTTTTCCTCCGAGCCGGCAATGCCTTCGGCAAGGATAATGCAGCCATCATTGGCCGACTGAACGATAACGCCCTGTATGAGATCGCCGACGCTGACCGCCGATTTGAGCTTGGCGAACATGGTTGACCCACCCGATGGTGCACCACCTGTGCGCCAGGCGTGTTCGCTGACCGTATACTGCGTCGAAAGGTTGATCCTCCCGGCCTGCAACTCATGGAATACGACTTCCATCGTCATCAGTTTGGCGAGCGCTGCAGGCTCGATGAGAGTCTCCGGCATTTTGGAATAGAGCACCGTACCGGTCTGGTCTTCGACCATCAACGCCTGCTTGGCCTTGGTGTCAAATAGCTGCTCCTGCGCATCGGCAGCGAAGCCTGCGACCATTACCACTGCAATGCCAAGGACAATAGAACGGATGGGCGCTTTCAACGCGACGACAAGGCGTCGGCAATCAGTTCCCGTCATCGCGAACGACAAATGCATCGCCCGCCCCGGCCGCCCAGGCGGCCTTGAGCAACCGGTCGGTATTCTTTCCGGAATCGGCACGGGCAATGAGCTCTATCCTGCGCCCTTCAGGGCTGGCGACTTCGGTCATCTCGACTTTGCCGAACGCCCAAACGGCCGCGACCATCCGTCCGGCCGCGCTCTTGCTGGCAAACAGGCCGATCTCGACATATTCGCCGGATGATCTGCTGACGACCGCCCCGTTCATGCTCTTCCATGAAGAGGAAATCGCCGACGAGGAGAGAATGCCTGTAGTCGCCTCGATCGGCGCATTGGCGGTTTCAATACGCTCACTGGCATAGGAACTGACGAATGGCGATCCTGCCTTGCCGCCCTTCAGCGAGCCGATAAGGATCGTCGGCTTGTCGTCGATATAGGGCCCAACCAAGGGCAAGACCGGGTCGATATCGATACTGAAGTTCATGGCTGCCGCCATCGGCACAGGCTGCGGCTGCCCCCCGTCGATCCGCGCCGCCTGTTGCTCAAGCGAAAACGCCTGATTGCCAAGGCTCGCCACCTGGATGCCGGCGGGCTGCTGCGGCTGCATGCCGGGTATCGGCATCGGCGCGCGCCGCGTCGGCGTGCCGCCGTTCATGGCAATCATCACCCCGGATGCCGGCTGGCCGTAAGGATCGACACCAGGCGCGTGATATGAGGCCATGAGAAAGCTGTCATCATTGCCTTCGAGCGGTGCACGGCCAACATACTCGACCTTGACGCTAGCGGTGCCTGTGTCGTGGTAGTCCAGCACCATCGCGGCCTTCTGCGAAAGATCGATAAGGCGGTCGGAATGATAGGGTCCGCGATCATTGACGCGGACGATGACAGAACTGCCATTGGAAAGGTTGGTGACGCGCGCATAGCTGGGCAGCGGCATTGTCGGGTGCGCCGCCGTCAGCCGGGTCGTGTCGTAAATTTCGCCATTGGCGGTCAGGCGGCCATGAAACGCAGAGCCGTACCAGGATGCCTTGCCCTGGCGCCGATAGCCTGGCTCTTCCTTGGGATAGTACCACTTGCCGGCAACCTTGTAGGGCTGGCCGACAAGATTGCGGCCGCCACCGCGCGGAATGTGGCGCAGATCGGTTACGACCCGCGGGCTCGCCTTCACGCCATAGGCGGATTCGGCGAAATATTCCTTTGGGTGCTGCTTGCGTGCGACTGTCACTTTAGGGGAAGCACAGGC
This sequence comes from Phyllobacterium sp. CL33Tsu, assembly GCF_900113985.1. Lineage (NCBI taxonomy): Bacteria > Pseudomonadati > Pseudomonadota > Alphaproteobacteria > Hyphomicrobiales > Phyllobacteriaceae > Phyllobacterium > Phyllobacterium sp. CL33Tsu. Next base: position 302,964 of record NZ_FORJ01000003.1, read on the forward strand.
GGTCATCAGAGCGCCCACGGCAACAACCCCCACAACTTGAAAAGCTTTGGCTTTTGACAATGTTGACCATCGGCCGCGCGGACCGTCCCCAGGAATGGTGATGTATCGATAGCAGATCAGAACGTTGACGCAAACCCCGACGCCCATCCGGGATGCACCAATATGAAATTGCCACTGATAGGTTGATAGGCCCTTAACAGGCCCTATAGTGCGGCAAGCCTATCAAAAATATGGATATTTCCATGAGTCGCATATCTGCAATCGACTATGCCGCCGCTTCCCCCGAAACACGCGCCGAACACGACCGTGAGCTGCAATTACGCGGGCGGATGACCAACATGAAGCGCATAATGCTGCATTCTCCGGTCGCCCACCGCATCTACGCCGAGTGGTTCACGTTGCGCGATTTGCTGCGGCCGGCCTTGAGCGACCGGGAAATCTGGCTCCTGTCGCTGGCGATTTCCGAAGCGAGCCAGGCGCGCGTTCCCGCCACCTTTTTTCGCCGGGCCTTGATCGAGTCCGGATTGGAGCCGGAAGCCGTGGTGCCGACGGCCCGCGAAGCAGCGCTGATCGATTTCGGAAGGGCCATTGTCGTAAACTCCAATGCCGTAGCGGACGAATTATGGAACAAGCTCGCTGCCAGCTATGATGAAGCCACGCTCGTCAACCTCGTCGCCTTTGCGGGGATCATGATTGCGACGACCATTTTCACCAATGTTGTCAATGTGGATCTCGATCCCGAGCTTGCGCGCTACGCCGCAGCCGGCGATAGCGCGGCCTCTTGAAGATCAGTCGCGAAGGGTCGTTACGAATTGCGCGTCGCCACGCAGCGTATTGGACACAGTGCAGATTTCCTCGGCTTTATCGACGATCTGCCGCCGCGTGCCGGGGTCGAGATCGCCATCAATCTCTATGTCGATGTTAAACGACGCAACGCGGGATGGCTCGTCATGCGCCTTTTCGCCGGTGACATGGACACGCACTCCCGCAAGCTTTTCCGAGACACCGAGCTTGTTTGCCGCAATCCGCGCGCTGAGCGCGATGCAAGCCGAGAGTGACGCGTAAAGAAGGTCGAGGGGATTGAACCCCGGCTGCGAGACGGAGGTGACGATGTTGATTTCGCCGCCTGTCTCGGACGTTATAACCGGCAGTACCTTGCCCTTGAGCACTGCCGTGGCTCCAACGGCCCTGGTGCGGATCTTGAGTTCTGACATCTGCGGCTTCCCACTATGCTACCGTTGCGCTTCCTCTACTTTGAAGGCACGCTGTAGGACAAGTCCACGGCAAAAGATGCGGCGCAACCGTTGACGCGGCAATGCGAAGAGCTATAAAAGCCGCGTCGATGCTTCGAGGCGAATTTTATATAGTTTCGCTCGCTGTGCTGAGGCTGGAAGAGTGGCCGAGTGGTTTAAGGCAACGGTCTTGAAAACCGGGTGCAGGAAGCCACAAACGCTCGGGAATACATGTAGTTGGAAATGCGACCTCTGGAAAAGCGCAACAAAAGTGCAACATTCTCTGAGGGCTTATAGGAAGGGTGGCCGAGTGGTTTAAGGCAGCAGTCTTGAAAACTGCCGTGCAGGGAACTGTACCGTGGGTTCGAATCCCACCCCTTCCGCCAATTTTTTTCCGCCTTTCGGTGGCGGCATGCGTTTGGTTCGGGATCAACCGGCTTATATCAAAACGCCGTCCCCTCAAGAATTAGCCGCAACGGTCCGCCCGTGTTTCGGCCTAGATCGCGATAATGGTCTGACCGATTGTTTGTGCTTCCGCCAAGGCTGTTGCTGTTGCGCGTCTTTTTTAGCTTCTAGAGGGCTGACTTGAGATAGCTTCGCGCGTCTTCAACTCCGATCCATTGCTTCTGACACGCGATCAATCGGTGGATCAGCCGGTGGCAACAGGCGCACAGCAATGCCATGTCGGAAACCTTGGTCTCGCGCTCTCGCTCTGCCTCTGCTAGCGGTGTTCTGTGATGCGCTTCGAAGAAGCTCTCTCTGACAGGTAGGTCAAATTCCGGAGGCGTGAAGTCGCACATTTCACAGCGAAGGGCAGTCCCTTTCGCGCGAGTGAGCAACCGTCGTCGCAAACGGGCATCACGCTGTCGATGTCGGATTGTCAGCCAACGCCCTTCAACAAACCTCATCGTCGCCGATGACGGGTCAACGGTAGGAAGTCGCGGATCAACCATTTCCAACGAAGTTCGCAACGTGCGCGCGATCTCAGCCAATTTGCCCGCCCCGCTCCTGGGAAAGTCCGCAACCACCTCAAAGTCAGTTTTGGAATAGGTAAGTCCGCGGCCGGGCTCGACCGCTGAGAACAGGTTTTGGAGCTTGAGAGCGACCCCATCCGCATTACGGAAGGTCTCGGTCCTCTTTTCAGGAGGGTGCAACTGGGAATGCCGCAGGAGATTAGATAGCTCGGCGACAGCGTCGTGTCTTCGATCCAGCGGTTTGCCGAAGCGATAGAGTAAATCGAGCGCGAGAATTGTCTCATCACGCGTCCAATCCGGATTGCCGTGACCTCTTGTTACCGGCATTTTGGGTTAGCTCCATTAGCAGCGAATTCGGGGGCAGTCCCGCGCGAAGAGCCAATCAGGTCGGTGCGCACTAGTCACGCTCATATCATCCACAAACCTGTAAAACTAGCTTTCGCGAATACTTGTCAAAATTTAACTTCGTAGTGAAACGGAGCGTGTAGCCAGTTTACCCGAGCCGCGATCCGCCGGAATTAGCTAAGTAGCCATAGCGAACGGTGTCTCTGCGCTGCTTTTTAGATATCTCATGGACCCCAATTTTGAAACCGGCAGAAGGGCGCCGTGGGATCCCGCGAGGAAATCCACTAGAAGTACCGCTCGGACAATGCCTCTTGTGATCGTCTTCTGCTATGCTTCGCCCTTTCACGGCGGAAACAGGGGTTCGATTCCCCATTCGCGCAACCCTTAAAGATGTGCAGGCGCGCGACGAACATGGTTCGCCCAATATCGCGCATATCGCGGTCGCCAAGTACGCATTTACATTTCGCCAAACGGAATGGGACTCATCAACAAAGTTCGTGGCGAGCCCCGCTGGACTGCTTGGCTTTATGTTTTACCGAGCTTCGCGCGTGATGCACTTGCGCTGCTACGTTGTGGACAGGCTATGTTTCTGGCCGTTAACGAGCGCAAAAGCGAACGAAACCGCTGGGATCTAAGAGCAACAGACAAAGCGCTATTAGCGCATAACAGGAGTATCTTTGTAATGAAGGCTCCATCATCGTAATGATGGGGTCACGTGTTCGAGTACTTAAGCGGCACTGCTGAGAGTGAAATCTAGCAGAGCCTCACCCTACGCGGCATCCTCAAATTTGCTGTACGCAGCCTCTTCAAGGGCAGTAAGCACGGAAAGGCCTACGGCATAGCCCAAGATCGGGTGAACCGCGTCACCAATCCATTTAGCCAGATTTTTGCGCTTCACGCACATCTGGTCGGGCGCGAAGTCGAACCAGTCGGGAAAGCCTTGAATACGTGCAGCTTCATGCGGGGTGATAACACGGCGCCTCAACGGGTGTATGTATCTTCCTTGCCCAGGAGTGCCGAAGCCCGTGGTGATCGTCTGAGTTGGTCGATTCCAATGCATTCGACCATAGACGGCGGTGTAGGTCGTTCCATTCTTATGGCAGTCGGGACGCTGGTCGTCAGGGAGATCAAAAAGATCGTTATCAAACAGGTAGTCGATCCGGGCAATATTGATGGCGGTCGGTGTGGGGGCAGTATCGATCACGTCGCGGCCGTCCTTGTCAAGCAAATCACCGATCGCCCACGACAACGGCATAGCAGGCGCAGCAAGACTGATAGCGACTTTCGACAAGTAATCCTCTTCAATCGACCGGCCCAGGACGCCGATCAAAAAATGCCGCGTCCGACGTTGTGCGGCTCCCAGGTCATCGGCCTTCAAGACAGCCATCGATACGCCGTATCCGCTTGATTTCAGCAACCCTTCCGCCGTGGCGACAACAGCAGAATGTGAGTTTTGGACCGTAGGAACATTTTCGATGACGATCATCTTGGCACCCAGAGCGACCCCGAGAGCGACCGCAGTTATGTACAGATCGTTCCGAGGATCTTGGCGGCGGGTGTGGTTGTTGAGATTCGAATGTCCCTGACAGGGCGGGCCTGCTATAAACAAGTCGATCGCACCGACCTTAGCGAGGCTTTCGTGCACGATTTCCGGCTCATATCCAAAAGTCGCCTCTTGACCTAAGCCGAGTACATGGAAGTCGACGAGCGATGGAGCACTCGCCGAGATATAGCGCTGAGCCCCCAGGTTATGCCGATGGATTTCGAGTGCCGCTGCATCGGTGTCAATGATGGCAGAAAATTCTGCAGTTCCGCCGATCGCTTCGATGGCAGAGCGCATTCCCAAAGCCAAGCCCCCGGACCCGCAAAACGCATCGACAATCCTAATTGGTGACGGATTATCGATCGAATTTGGCTGTTCGCCGCGCAGCAGAGATTGCCACCAAGCTGCCTCTGCCTCAAGATCCATATCGGCGATATCGTTGATCACCGTCTCGTGGGTCGCCTCACGAACATTCAATATCCTATGTATCTTTTTGTTTTTGCGGGAAAAAGTCTGTTTCAATGTATCAAACTCAGCGAATTTCCAATGCGAGCCGCTCCCATTCGGTTTCGATGAAGTGAGCCGCCCGAGACTCAGACATTACCTCAAACATCAAATTGGTTCGCGCTCTTTTGAGCTGTTTTGCTAAAGAGCGAATTTCTTCGATCGTGAGACGCGATCTCCGGCCTCTGTCAGACGGAAACTGGAATTCTACCAAGGCCCGCGCAAAGTGGCGAACCTCGCCATACCCCTGCCTGAATATATGGCTGCGCCAGAAATCAATGTCTCCGAAGCGTGCAAGTTCATATGCATCCTTTGCAGTCGGCTGATGTGCGATTTCTGCCCTGAGCCACAATCGGTAAAGCAGATTTTCGCCCGCACCTCCGATACCGAAGTTCTTCAGATTCCGTTTGCCCGGATAGCGCCTATCAATAATCGACAGGCAATGCACTAGGGCCAGCCAGATCCAGAATTCCGGATCGGCTAACGCGGGGTGCTCCGGCAGAAGCGTATGAATCATTGGACCCGCCGCTGCCTCAAAGGCGCTACCTTTGACCTCGCCCTGGACGCTGGACTGAACAATCAATTTATCGAGCGTAGCCACGATCTCAGCTGCGATCGCATCCCAGTTCTCCTCTCCTCCGCCGTCGGATTGCCGCACATCCGGCAAAGCGGGCATTTCCTCGCCAGCCACGTCCTCACATACTTGCAAGTAGAGGCGCGCTTCCTTCTTTCCAAGGATCGGATAGGGCATGACAATCTCCTATTTAAGCGTGCCGACAACAAACAGGCGATCTTGCAGCGTTGCCTTAAGCAATGGCGGATTCGCTACCAACGTTTTCAGGTCGGCGAGCGTGATCGTTTTTTCCTTTCCGAGCTGCTTCATCAAAGTCGTTAAGGGACTCGTCGAATCGATACTGTCGGAATCTTTCCATTCCCTGAAACTTTCCAATAGGATAGTGGTGATAATCTCCGTCGCAAGCACCGGTTGGAGGCTCTCGCCGAGGGACGACGACACCAACTTATTATGGGCATCGATATGAATCCATACAGTTGCAACCGACGCGCCTTCGTCCAGCTCTGAATCGATACCGCCTATATACTCAACTGCATAGAAGGTTTTCGGTGGGTAGCCCTTTGCGACCCATTCCTCGTCCTTCCGGGTCCGAAGGTCGAACAGCGTCGGCATTGTCCGCGACCGAAAATGAAAAGACTTTTTCGCAATCCAGTGTCCTGCGACGAACGGTGTTCCCGGCGCCGGTGGTCGGTCTGTCCGGAGACACAGTGCAATCGTCAGTTCAAGATTTCTGCCTCCACCGAAGTGTTCAAGCACTTCCGGACCTATCACCCATTCTTTAGGGAGCTCCTGGTCTAAGGTCGCGGTCTGCACGGCTGCCGCTCGCTTCAAAAAGGAATGCCTAGCAATCAACACAAGTTCGAGGGTTTCGACAGTTAGTCCGCTTGGCAACCAAGCCTCGGGCCGTACAAGCACAAGCTGAACCGCGGGAGCCAACCTTTTGAAGTCAATTTCATCCAGATCAAATGACGTTTCTTCCCAAACCTCTGCGCCATCGAATAGACGAATACCGCACCCATTTAGGGCTTCTTCAGCCTGGAGCGTTTCGAAGAACGGCCGCACCTCGCGCGGTTCTTCACGATGCCAAGATGAGAGCGCCATCATACCCCCTCGACCGCTTCGACTTCCGGCACAAATCTAACGGTCCAAAGTGGGTCGTACGGTTCGCTGACACATTCAAATTTCACTGCGGTGGCGCCCAGCTCAAAAGCTCTCCATCCTTCCCTGGTCTTGTCGTCAGTTAGCGCAATCGAGCTCGACATGGTGAGTCCTATCGAATCGCCTGCCTGCCCATCTTCCACGACGGGACAACTAATACGTACCCGCGCACGTAGCGTTTGTACGTCTTCGTCCGCCTTCAGCCTAACACTGAACCTTGTCGTCAAGCGCAGCTTACCGTCGACCGCTTCCGCTTTCGGTTCTTGGTCGTATGTCAAATGAATCGGCGCCGCGCTCGGCTCAGGGGATTTTGTTCCTTTTTTTGCCGGAGCAAGAAAACTCGCAAGCGTGCGCTCCAACATTGTTAACCGTTTCGGTCTGGGAGGGGGCGGTGGTGAGGCTGTTCCCTGGCAACTCTTAAGGTTGCGGCGAATGTTATCGAGAATACGTTTGACGACGGTTCGTTTGTATCCGGTTTGATCCTGTAGGCGCCGCGCATCAACGTCCCATCGATCGTGAGCAGGCGGTTCTGCGGCGCGCAATATATCGTCGATCTCGGGGTCAGCTAGAAACGCGCCGGCCATCGCAGGGGCAGCCACATTCCAGGCACGGTGATAGGCAACGACCATAAGGGGCGACCGAATAAGCGCGACGGAGTCAATCCTCGCCTCCCCAACAACAAATTCATCGTTCTCGTTTTTTTCGAGAACCTTGAACCCCGCCTGTCCTATTGCAACGTTGTCAAGTTTGAGGAACGGCCGGCGGAAGCCGGTTTTGCTGTCCTGAGGCGATTTCCCTGTCGCAAGTTCGTATGCGTCGAGAAAGGGTTGTAGATCCGCCCGCTTCCGCGGTCGCGGTAGAGACACCTTACCGCTCGTGTCGACCACGCGGACATCGAGCTGATGGGCCAGCAGCCGCGGCCACCACCAGTCTTCCACGCCGTGCAGAATACCCGACAGGTCAACCATTGCGTCAACGATCAGGACCGAGGTACCAATTTGGTCTGGTGTACGGACGTCGAATCCAAGTCTCCTTGCTGTTTCGTCTGCAGCCTCGCCGCGTAACGGAATGACGATCTGCTGTGCATGTACGTAGCCAGGAGACGTATCGTATCCGAACCACGCGCGCCCAGTAAAATACTCATCTTCGTGCTTGTGTTTTCGGTAGTAACCGCATCCAAAAAGCAATGATAATGGGTGACCCTTCTCATCCTGGGTCCGGCTATAGGCGAAGATCGTCAAAATCCCAGAATTCGAACTATAGACTGATTTGCCAAAACCATACGATCCTCCAGTGCCGTGTTCGTCGTGTTCCTTACCGCCATCACCGAGCGACAGAAGAAACCTAAAGAACTTCGAGTCCGCATTGGATGGATCTCCAGCAAGGCCAGTCGTGTTGTAGTCGTTCACGAAAAGTAGATTGAGCGGTGCACCTGCTAAATCTAAACTAGTGAGACAATTGGGCTGCTTAAGATCGAGTTCACTTGCCCGGTCGTCGATTGACTTAAGCCGGGCTGTCTCAACGAACTGCGCCTTCTCGGCTCCAGTGAGGGCCTTCATAATGAAATCTACGGCTACCTTCTGTTCACCTGACGCTCGTGCATCGACACTGTTTTGGATCGCCTCACGCGCGAGCACTGCCTCAGGCGGCATTCCCGAGGAAGCAAGCGTGTTTGTGAAAGCCTCACCGGCCGCACCTCCCATGGGAGGATTGTTTTCAAATATCCATTCAAGCGATGCCTTCATCGCTTTGGCTTTCGCAACCTTCGCCATCTAGCCCCCTTTGAACCTTCGATGCACGCGTGTCCGTGACAGCGCGAGTCCCTTGTAAGAATCCTCAATCTGAGCAAGCGCATCCGAATAATTCGGGAAGCTACATTGCCAAACCGTCATGACGCGCCAACCGGCTTGGCAGCTCGCCATCGCGAGATCTGTTTTCTTCAATCTTGGGCCCCATACTCTGGACGGACTTCTGCCTGCGACGGAGATGGCAATCATGTCCGCGCCAAGAGTACCCTAACCGCCCGCAACTTTGGGAGCACAATATCTGAGGTACGTGGTGGCCCGTTCGATGCAATCGATACCGCCATCCGCGCAAACAGTCATGACGAACTGCCAGCTCCACCGCAGGATGGCGCTGCCTAGTATGCGACATCAGCGCACTTCAACGGTCGGAAGAAATCTCATCAACCACTGAGGCGCTTAGTCCAAAGAGAAAGTTGGCTCGGCTGCGACGCCGCTTTGCAAAAAGCGGGTTTTGCTAGTGTTTACCGCCCTCTGCAGTGCCTTGATTATTTTTTAATATCCTCCTCTGTAAAATCATAGGCTGCGCGGTTGGACAGATTTCCGATCAAACGAATTTGTTCCAGCGCACTAGTAACACGCTGGTTAGCCAGTTGGACAAACTTGCCCCGTTTATCCCGCATAAGCGCCTCCCATGTACCACTCACGAATGTTGCAAGCATTTTGTCGCTGTCAAGCACATTTTCAGAATATGTGAAAAATGTACCCAACATCTTGCGTCAGCTTTTCGGGCAGTCTTATCCCGGGCCGTGCTCACCGTTCAAGCCATGCCAGGCGGTCGTAACCGCGCAAACTCGATAGCTTTGACTGGCCTGCGTGCCGCATCGAACGTATCAATGAAGTAGGTTTCCATCCCGTCGACTTCCCTTAGAGCCCGCCCAAGTTCACCTGCGGCAATAGATTGTTCATCAAGTCTCCAGAACGGATGAACCATTACATAAGCCGTTGATCGACCGTCACGCAGATCCTGCACGACCGGAAGCCCCATTGAACCGATTGCATTGAGTGTCCGACTGACTGGATTGAGATGTTGTAACTCCTCAGCCGTCCGCTGCGCGATCTTTCGCCAGTCCGCAATCTCGCGAGCGGTCCAATCGTTGTCCAATCCAGCCAGCCACCTCTCCTCGATGCACGCGCGCAGGAACCCGACGCCGAGACGCCAATCAAGCAACCCATGATATCCTCTGTTGTTGTAACGCTGCATGCAACGGTAGCAAGATCGCGTGCAAGTCTCTGGATGATCGTTTTCAAAGTATGCGGACACCAGTTTATCGGCGGGGTTCTCCACCATTGACCGGATCAAATCATAAGCGAGGGGCGCCTCCCTGACCGACTCGGCCAATCGTCGGGAAAAGCCTGCCCCATTGACGAGGCTGTCAGCGATTTGAAGCAATGGAAGTCCATCTCGGAGACGCGGTTCAAGAGTTTCGAACTCCTCGGGGCCGATATCCATCTCAAGGGCAGCCCGTTGCATGAGAAGTTGAGTAGCGGACACAGCCGCAGCGCGCATGCTTGTCTTGTGGACGCTCCTCCCGCCGAGGCGGTCGAAGGCCAATCCTGCCGGTACCGATTTCATTCCGAGATAGAACGAATCCGTTCGCTTTCGAGACATTAGGCGCACCGCCTCGGGAGTGGAAGTGATTCCCGATGGGTCGCGCGCGGCAGTCCAGTTCGCAACGTCGGCAAATGTGTCGGAAACGACAAATTGGTGCTTCAGGTTCCTCGCCCATAGGGCCGGCGAGCGGCGCATCATGACGTTCTTCTGCACCGCTTCCTGAACGACAAAGCCGTGCGCCTCCCCGTCGACATCAAGGGGACCATCGTTTCTTCGGATAATCGACGCAAGGTCACCCGTCGCAAAGATTAGATTTGTTCCCTCCCATGCGGATGTCGTGAGATCTTCAACCTCCGAGGAGGTCTCCCGGCGCGTCGGTCGCGAGAGTTTCTCATCCTGGTCCAGCGGAGACGGCCGGAAAGATGTGCGGAAGCCGGCCGGCATATGATACAACGTGAAATCAGTCCCCGGTATCTCCGTACTGCAGTCGGCACAGCGTCCCGCCTCCAAGGAGTCGGGAGACCTAGTATTTGTCGCACCACATGCCGTGCAGACCGCTATGCTCGTCCGATCGGTGTACCATTGCGGGCTTGGCGAGTTCTTCTGGAAGACCACCGTCTGGTCTCGCTCATTGACGCGCATCGCAATTGGAGCCGTGAACCCGATGGACGTATGCTTGCGCTTATCCCTGATGAGGCTTTGGCCAGGAGCGAACTCGTAGATCGCGATATCGAGATCGCGGTCCACCGTGTCCCAATCCAAGGATCCCACATCGGTCTCCGCCGCACCCAGAAGCAAATCGCGAACCCTGGTGGGCATCCCATACATGGGCAACAGTCCATTTTCGGCCAGAAATCCCGCCAAATTGCCGGCCGTCGCCATACCACTCTCTCGCAAGGCAGCAATTTCAGCCATTAGCACATCGCCTGTCAGCGTCGAGATCAGGTTTTCGGCCCGGCGGTCCTTACCAAGTCCGAGTGCTCGCGCCAAACCGTCTCGTTTCGCAACGGTCCGGTCCAAAGCGTCACGTAGGCGATCGGGCCACTCAGAGCCTTCAGCGAAGTATACGACGCAGGGCACGAACTCACCGTGAACGTCGGCAGCTGCGTCGTCACCAGGGTAGTTCGGTCCGCTCTCGCGTCTAAGCAGATCAAAGGCCGCAATGAGCCAAAACTTTCGCAGCAAGCGGAGCGGTATAGCCAGATGCTCGGACGTCAGGAATGGTGGCGGAGGAGGGTCGCCCGTGATTGATTCCGGATGTTGGAAATAATGAAGATCATGGCTACGACTCCGGCAAAGGGTCGCCACCATGGAGAATGCCTGTCCCCGGCGCCCGGCACGGCCGACGCGCTGTTGGTAGTTGAAGCGCTGCGGGGGCATATTGGCTTGATATACTGCTTGAAGGGCGCCGATATCGATTCCGACCTCCATAGTCGTCGTCACGGATAGGACGTCGATCTCCTTTGCCTTCCGGATCAGGTTACTATCGTGCTGTGGGTTGGCATCGACAAAGATGCCCTTGAAGCGGCGAAGACGGTCCGCCGGCGAGCCGGTCTGTCCTGTCAGTTCCTCGCAACGCAGCCGGAACGCACCGGTGCCCTTTTCGTCGCTATGGGCGATGCTACGGGCCAAGAAGTGCCGTTCTCGGATCTCGCGGGTTCGCCCAGTCGGTTCGACAGGGAGTGCGGCCGTGCAACGCGTGCAAATGCCGGCCCCGCGATGAAGGTGGACGCGCGTGCAGTTCGTGCAAGCGAAGTATTCGTGTTCCTCATCAACCAGGCGGACGAACAACCGATCCGGCTCTATGAAACCATTCGAATGTCCAAGGCTTTCCAAGCGCCTTAACACACGGTCAAGCGCCTCTATCCGATCGCATTGGTCCGCAGCTTCAGCGAACTTCCGCACGCGCCGGTTCTGGACGGTATACCCGTTCGGCCACTCCTTTCGCTGTTCGTTTATCTCAACCCACTTGTTCCCACGAACACGATACGCATCCGCGAATACCCGCAGGTATGCATCCATTAGATCGTGGTCAGGCCCCGTGGCTGGGAAGAGCGACGGGTAGCCCAATCCGGTCTCCTCAAGTGCGAAGTATGTCTTAGAGAACAACACATCGTCGATCAGGGGCTTCATATTCGCAACGACCTCATTGCGCGCCTCTTGGATCGCCAGCGGATCACCGCGCTCGCGCCAATTGATCGTTCCATCCTTAGCGGTAAAAAGCTCGTTCCATTCGAACCCCGATCGGCCCTGTTGCTCCCCGATTCTGGCGATTCCAATATCGTCTATCGGATGCATTCCCATCCTAACCATCTTCGACAGGAGGGGCCCGGTTGCGCTCGTTACCAGTTGCCCCGGCACAAAGGTCGTTTCGACTACCGACCTCAACGGAACTCGACCTGGTTCGCTGGAAGTCTGCCGCATGCCAGCGACTCTCGCCGATAGAGCCGCCACCGTCGCCATGTCTCCCTTTTGAAGGGCCTCGTTAATTTGCGCCATAAGGTCGTCGTAAAGGCCGGGATCTTTCTCGGCGAACTCCTTCAAGCTTGCGACGAGTAGCTGACGCCGACTGTCTTGATGATGGCGGCGCTCGATATCAAGCGCGGCGCGTGACGCGTCCTGTCGGCTATCAGAAAATACGACAGTTTTCGGACTGTCGCCACTTGCGTGCAGGATCGAAAAAAGCTCCGTGGCGACCAGCTGGGAACTCTTAGCAAAACCAGTGCGGAAACTCCGGACTGGCGATTGACGAAATTTTGAGCTCCGTCCGCTATAGTCGATGCCGCAGGCGGGGCAGCATTTTGGCCCAGCGGATCCGGGCGCCCTCAAGGAGCTTCCGGCGGTTGGGGGCAGGCAGAAGATCCGGCCGGGTACTGCATTCGGCCTGTCACTCCAGGCTCCTTGGACAACCCCGTTTCGCGTGTCCAAGGTAGCTTCCATCCAGCGCTCTTCTCGCTGGTCGCCCTGCTGAGGGAGCCGCCGACTCGGCCAGAAGACCGCGAAGTCATGATAGCTCAGATCTTCGTAGTTCCCGCTTGCACCTACCTCGGGAAGGCTCTCCAACTCGGGCGACGAAGGCAACAGTTCGACTTGAATGCCACTGTTTCTTTCCGACTCTCCTCGCCTGCCCCCGATGTATTCCTCACCACACGATTCGCAGTAGACTAGCTCGAAAACGCGCTCGCTGATTTCCCCCACGGACCCGTAGGTTGTACCGCGCTCAATGGTGACGCCATCGAAGTCGACCGTCTCGCCACGCACGACCGGAGTGGCGAATAATCCCTCAATACTTCTAAGAAAGATGTGTTCGCGAAAGCTGTTTGTGCCACCGTCGATCTTGATGTCGAGCAGCTCTTCGGTCCGATCACCCAATCCGCGAAGAATCGCGAGGCCGCGCAGCGCACGATGCGTCTCCGATGAACGATCCCCAAACACCCGCTCGGCGATGGCATCAATGCCGGTCGCTCGTAGCCTCTGTTCGTGCGGCGACCAACAGGCGCGCATGAGTACCGCAGCCGCCGCCTCGATCGCTTGTTTAACCCCAAGCTTCGGCTCCTCGGAAGGCGCCGCGACTAAGGCCCGGCCGCAAGCCAAGACTGCTGCGTCGAGTTCCGGAGACCATTCGTCGATGTTGCCGACAAGCTGCCCGGCGGGCGATAGCAGTTCGGTGAGTGCATTAAACGGTCGGCTGTCCAGAGGGAATGACCTTTCGACTTGCGGATCCCGCTGTTTACCGGACACGATAGCCCCTTCCCACTCGGCCGCAGTGCTTGCGCCGGGATCGCCAGCTACCGCACTCGTACCGAATGGGCCAAAGAAGTCGTGCAAATACTTGAGGCTTCTGTCCTTCTCATCTCCCTCCAGCGGTAGAGACGCGCTGGAGGCGAGGATCCTCAGCTTATACCGATGCTCCGGCCGGTCGAGACCAAGACGCTCAACGAGAGCACGGACAAGACCTGAGACCTCGGTGCCGGCCGAACCTCTTACGAGGTGTAGCTCGTCAAGAACCAAGAAGAAATAGGCGTCGTCATCTCGCTCCAACCAGCGCCGCGTCTCTTGGAAGATCGGCGCCTCAATCTCTCGCGATAGCATGGTGCCGAGCATTGAGACGTTTGTGACCAAAACATCCGGCGGCGTGCGGTGCATATCCCACCGAGCTACGAGCTCGTTCCCGTCGACTGACGGGAAGAGGTAGCGCGTCGGCTCGTCTTTCGGGTGAGCGATATCGTGTAGTCGCGCCAGCGATTGATCGTCCTCATAGCGCGCCATAGCATCAGAAACGCGCTTAATCCGCCGCTCAGTCTTGTCCCGTTCGTTTCGTCGAGGATGGGACAAATGGCCGGCGACCGGCGTAGCGCTCGTATAGCGCCCGAAGAATATCCTGTTGCCGTCGAAACGTTCATCCATTACCGCGATCGCCTCGGGAGACGTAAGGGTCTTCCGAAGGCGGCTGAGCTGGTCTTCGACAAGGGCATTCATCGGATAAAGCACTAACGCTCTGACCGCCTTCGGTCGACCCTCGTGTTCGCCTGCCCGGTGGTATCGGAATGTCGTCGGGCTGTCGCGCCACCAAGAGCCGGCAAGATAGCCGGGGCCCGGAGCGGGCCAACGCACGGCTTCCTGCGCGATCGCTGCCAGGATCGGCAGCATAAAGGCTTCGGTCTTGCCAGAACCTGTTCCCGACGTGACGATACCCGGCGACCCCGGTCGTGAGCCGCGCCTAAGCATATCCATTTGATGCGTGTACGGCTTATAGATGCTTCTGCGGCGCACTTCGTCATCGTTCGCGATCCCCGGGAACAAGCCCGATAGAGCGAGTTCGGCAAAGGCTATGCGGCCGGCTCGCGACAAGTCGCGTAGCGGGTTTTCGTCGGACACCATGTCTACAAGGTCCTCAAAGCCCTGCTCGGCTGACTCATAGCGGGGCACCGGCTCAAGAAATGGCATTGTGGCCAAGCTTCCGGGCTGTCTGAGCAACTCGCGGCGTGTAGCTGCGAGGTCGGGACGCCGCACACGAAAGGCCGTATCAAGATACGATATGTACAACTCCCGGATACGCTCGAAGGCACCAAGCGGGTCAAGCATTGGTTTTTTCTCCTCAATCTATAATCGACTTCAGCCACTCTCGGCCCGCACAAATCATTTTCATAACCTCGCCGACGGGCTCCTTGCCACGAAGGTCACCCCATATAGTCCTGATCAAAACATCGGTCTCGGGAGACTGCATCGGCCATGCTGCAAGTTGCGCGCGCAATGGCAGTCCAACATCATCTGAGATCTTCCACTCGAAACATCGTTGTAGCAACGTCTGGAACTCGGACTTCGATGGGCGGGGCTGTGTAAGATGATCGAACCACCCTTTCGCGGTCTGTTCCCGGAAGATCCGCTGGAGCTGATCACCCGTCAGGCCTGCTTGATGTGTTGGCTTGATCGGAATCACTAGCTCTCCGAGACCTCCCACGTTCCGTTCACTGTCAATGACGCGACCTCCCATACTCAGAAACACCAGTAGGTTCGGGGGCCGCTCCGGACTTGTGAGCACCGACACAAACGATCGGATCCACAAGTTCAACGGCGTTCGATCGATTCCTTCTAGAAGCACGATCCTCATCGCTGACCGATCCTGCTCGGCACTCTTCCAGGCCCGAGAAAATGCGGTTGCCGCGCCGGTGGAAGGCATTCGCCAGATATCGTCGTGCCCGAAGGTCGAAGGGTCAAGCGATTGGACCGAGAAGTGGCCTTGCGCCACTACCGAAGAATAGCATCGTATTAGACTTATCGCGATGTCGTTTGATAGGAGGATGGCCTCGCCGGCTCTAACCAATATGTCGATGCCGGTCAGTTCTGACCCATCGAAGCCATGGAGCGAAGCCGCATCGCGTAATGTCGAGGCCAGCTCTCGCCATTCTGTCGGCATAACTCTCTTGTCGAAACGGCGCGGCTGAATCCACGGCATAGGCATCTCGTCAATCATTTCGATGAGATGGCCCTTGTCTTCCAGAATGTTGTCTAGATTTGACGCGAGTCTTCGTACAGGTTCGCTGATCGCGATGCCAGGCTCGCCGAGAACTAGTGCTAAATCCGCGATGGTTGCCTCAACCTCTCGTAGGACGTCGCTTCGTTTTGAAGACCGTTCTTTGATTTCTTCCGAAAGTCGTGCACTTTCCTCGGCAAGTTTCTCATTCTCCTCTGAAAGAGCACGGTTCCGTACAACCAGAGACGAGTGCTTTTCCTCAATTTCCCTTCGGACCTCGTTCTCAACTCGGTTCCGTAGCTCCATAGTGATCCGCTCACGTCTGGCATTGATCTCGGCGCGAAGTCTTTCTTCGATAGGTGACAGAGCACTTAAAACAGAGACGATCTGATCGATCTTTTCGACGCCCAAACTCAGATCCGCGGAAAACCGCTTGATGCGATCGTTTGCAACCTGCCATCCCGTCTGTTGCGAAGGAAACAGCTCGAAGCGGTCTAGCGTCGTCAAGATCGCCTGCACTTGAGCCTTTGTGCTGGGAAAGGGGACGGTACCGTCTTCCGGCGTCGCGATACGTTTCAGTTTCTTCAAAAGCGAGTCGAGGAAATCCTTGTCGACCGACCAATCCACGACACCGCGTTGCTGTCCAACGGTGACGTCGGGGATCGTGAACCATCGTCCCTCCACCTTCACCCCGTCGAAGAGTGAGGAATTGAAATCGAATGTGACGAGCCTGTCGAGACCAGAGAGATCGGCGAAGCTATTTTTTCCTGCACTATGGGGTATAAGTGTGATCCGAACGCACTGGTCTCCGGCCAACGCCACGATCACGTTCTCCCTCCCGCCGGGACTACGAAAGATTCCCGTCTCCACTAGCTCTCGCCTGGCCTGCTCGGGATCGAAGTCCGTGTAGTCGAGCACTTCCTCAATTTTCTGTATCTCGCCGAGATGAAATTGATCGGTCTTTAACGCATCTGCCACTTCAACCGAATCAAACGCGAAGAGAGTATTCGCTGTGACGCCAGGATGTCGCGGGGAAAAGACCTTTCCATCGTTCGGGAAGATCTCTTCCCACGCCGTCCAAGAAAGCCATGAACCGTCCCGAGCAAAAGCGAGCGGCAGAATGCGCGTAAATGGGCGCGGCTCGTACATGCATTTACCCAAGAACCAGTTCGTCATCACTTCGATCCAGATGTCATAATGTTCCAGCCCGGCCGTCGTCCGCTTCTGTGGCGCCACTCGACCATATTCGATTGGGTTTTCGGCGTTTGTCGCTCGGGGACAGAAATGCCCTCTCCGAGGTACCGTCGCAGCCAGACCAGTGTAGCGGCGTCTGACTGGTAGGCGTAGCGCCACGACCCATCGGCAGCGAGAACTGGTCCGGGTGTCCGCAGAGAACGGAACCGCGTCTGTCGAGCAATAGCGCAGGGCAGATATCCTGATTTGCCTAAGCGCATAATTTCGTCGCCGCTCGCGGCGAAGAGGGGAATCCCATTCAGCCTATGTCCCTCAAGTATCGCCGCGACGCGCGATGCGGTCTTCTTGACGATTTCCCCTGCCCTCTTAAGTAAGTATAAATCGGCCTCGTCGCCTCGTTCCCGCACCCACCGTTCCAACGAAATGGATGCACCGCCATCGGGCCGGTCAAGGAAAAGACCATGTCTATACGACCAGGAGCTCGCGAGTTTTCTGCCGTCGGCCGTCCTCGGATCCTCCACCCATTGGCTCATGGAATCAGCGACAGGCAAGCCCGGCAGCTGCCTTGATGGCCATTCAAGCGCGTCGGCTAACTTTCGAACCTCGGCTTGGTGAATAAAAAGGGTACTCGGCGCATAGTCGGACATTCCGGCAATCGATCGAACCCTACCGCCCATACGGGCCACGGCTTCCGAGACCTTCGCTCTTATGACGTTTGGTGTTGCACCGTCGACGACCGCCTCGCTCTCCGACAAGATCAGTAAACTTGGAGGGCGGCACGACCAAACACGACTCCGCCAAACCTTGGAGACATGAAGGTCCAACCAGCCCGCTTCTTGAAAGGTGCGAAGTACGTCCCAGACCATTTTGGGGGAGGGTATGGCACCGCTTATCAACGCAATCAGCTCTCCATCCCGCCAGCCGGTCCCGGCTTTCGTGAAGATCGCCTCCCCAAGGCCTTCCATCCTATTTGGATCGGCCGTTTCCGCCACAAAACGCTCGTTCAACTTGCCCGGGAAGTCCCTTGGGCTCTCGTCGAGCATTTCGTGGTCAAGTTGCCACTGCCGCTTTTCCCCAAAATCGGCATACGCTGGAGGCTCAGGGGCGTCAGGCTCCAATGCCAACGAGATATCTAGTCTGTTGCTCCCCTCAATGAGACCGATGCGCCAGATGCCTTCGACGGCGGTGTCACTCTTGAGAGTGCCGGATTGGTCTATGGCCAGTTTTCCCCTCGTTCCGCTAAGTCGAGCAAGCGAAAGGTCGCCTCGCGGGAGTCGGGTCAGCTCGGGGAGGAACTCTGAACGGCCAAGATAGACGTTGCGTTTAAGTCGCACTCCTCCCGCCAGAGACGGGCTATCTAGTTCGGCAGGGACAAACCCAGCGGCCACGACCTGCGACATCAAATTGGCGGCATCAATTCGTCCCGAAATGTACCATTCAGGGTCTATCTCGCGCCATGTGGTATTGAGCTTCCAGCTTTTCGCTGGCGACAAAAGGCGTGCCACGATCACACAGAAATCATCTGGAGCAGGCCCCTCTGCGTCGCACACCCAACATCCCGCCGACCGCCTGAAGAACGCGTATCCGCGCTCAATGGAGCGAGCAACAGGACTTTGGGGGTATTGGCGGGACAGCGAGACTACGCCATTCCATGAGCCCCCGTCGAGACCGGGCGCAACAAGCACATTCCTGCTCCCCAATGGAGCCGTGAGGATATCGAACTCTGGGATATCCTGCTCGAAGCCGCCGAATCGCAACTCAATCGAAAGAGGCGCACCACGGGATGGCCCAGTTTCAGCGGTAAGTGATTCCTCGATACTCGTCACCAACGACCAGAAACGGTGACCGGCAAGCATAGTCTGTCCGCGTGCCAGACGAAGAGAGAAATCCTTCAATGCCTCCCGTATTGGCGCCGGTATGTCGAGATCGCGATGTGATCGCAGCAATTCCCGCACCAGCCGATTCGGCGACCTCCGGATCGTTTCGGATATCGATCTCAACACCGCAGTAAACTGCGCTCGGTCGCGCCAAGCCGGAAACGCCATTCGAACAGCATAGCCAATCAGCGTCATGCTCCCCGGATCGGGAAGGATCACTTCCCGCACCGGACGCCCCTTTGCCCGTTGCCTCTCGCTCCAGACCGCCAGGTACCGCCATAGTTTGTTCACGCCGCCAACGGAGTGCAGCTCGCCGACGCCGAGCGCCTGCCCAAGCCGAATGCGGAAGTTGTGAGTATCGTCGACGCCCGCCATTTCGTTGACGGCAATTGCGCATGTCAGGACTAGGTACCGGAAGAATGCCGGTTCGTCCTCAGCGAGATTGAGCTGGTCCACTCCATCTAAATAGTAGGTCACGAGCGCGGGATCAAAACGTTTCAGGAACGATCGTAGGGCCTCTTCCGGCCCAAGCTCGGAGAGGCCGGATGCAGCAGCGAGCTCCGGAGACGTGGCGTCGAGGAACGTCATCGGCGTTCCTCCGTACGGGCCGTCCGACGAAAGGTAGTGGCTCGCTAGCCGACGGTTCCATTCTTTCCCGGATAGCGTGACTATTTCGTTCCTCAGACTGCTGCATAAAACGTGCTGATGCACGATTCGCAGTTTAGGAACGAGTTGCGGATTTGCAACTGTGAATATGCAAGAGACGATCAGATATCGCGTCGTGTCCACTAGCGAACAATCGTTGGCTCATTGAAAAAAGTGGTACATTTGATAGGAAAAAGCAGCGTCGTCGGTTCGGCCGATTCGCCAATCGGGATAGACATGTTATCTAGCGAACCTTCAATGCCCGCCTCAACCCAGCTGACCGGTTCCGAAGTCAGTGGCTCTGTCGTAGATCTCTTCTGTGGCGCGGGGGGCCTCACGCACGGATTTCGCCTTGAAGGCTTCGATGTCGCTGCTGGCATCGACATTGATCCTGCGTGCCGATACCCGTATGAAGAGAATAACGATGCGCGGTTCCTTGAGCGCGATGTCGGTGCTGTGGACGCGGCGGAGCTCAATGGTCTCTTTCAAGCGGGGCAGCCGAAAATTCTAGTCGGGTGCGCGCCTTGCCAGCCGTTCTCTAGCTACAATCAGAAGAACGACGATCCTAAGTGGCGCCTGGTTGAAAAGTTTGCCGACCTGATTCTGTCGCTCCGGCCACATGTCATATCAATGGAGAACGTGCCGCGCTTAATGAACTTTCGCGGAGGAGGCGTTTTCGCGGACTTTGTTCAGACGCTAGAGGACGCTGGCTACAAGGTTTTCCATAAGATCGTATATGCGCCCGACTTTGGTATTCCCCAAAGCCGATCGCGCCTCGTCATGCTGGCATCGCGGTTAGGACCAATCCAGCTGATTAATCCTACGCACGCGCCGGAGAGTTACGTTTCTGTTCAAGATGTGATCGGTTCGTTGCCAGAGCTCGCGGCAGGCATGATAGATGCGAAAGATCCCCTCCATCGGGCCAGCAGGCTATCAGACATCAACATGAAGCGAATTCGGGCGTCGAAACCCGGCGGAACGTGGCGCGATTGGGACGACAACCTTATTGCAAAATGTCATCAGGCCACCACCGGCGACGGCTATGTTTCCGTCTATGGCCGCATGAAACACGACGAGCCATCTCCGACAATCACGACCCAGTTCTTCGGGTTTGGAAACGGGCGCTTCGGGCATCCGTCCCAAGATCGAGCGCTTTCACTCCGTGAGGGCGCTATTCTCCAATCCTTCCCGCGGGAGTACAAGTTCGTCCGCCCTACGGACGTCGTCAACTTCAAGGGACTTGGACGCATGATTGGAAATGCCGTGCCTGTATTGCTTGGAAGGGCGATCGCGCAGTCGATCAAGATTCACCTCGGCCAATATCCGGCCACAGATCTCTGATCTATCTGTCCTTTCAAAAGGAGGATTTTCCAGTTGGCTGTTGTTGGACCAGAAGCGGCGCCCAGTCAGGAACGCAGTTCCCTCATGGCCAAAGTCAAGGGCAAGAATACAAAGCCGGAGATTCGAGTTCGGCAGATACTCCATCGCATGGG
The DNA here is from genome assembly GCF_900113985.1 of Phyllobacterium sp. CL33Tsu. Classification (NCBI taxonomy): domain Bacteria; kingdom Pseudomonadati; phylum Pseudomonadota; class Alphaproteobacteria; order Hyphomicrobiales; family Phyllobacteriaceae; genus Phyllobacterium; species Phyllobacterium sp. CL33Tsu. Next base: position 323,834 of record NZ_FORJ01000003.1, read on the forward strand.
ACGGCGTTTCCGATTGCATCGACGTGATCTTCCTGGCCAACCCGATATCGTTCTACCGAAACACAAAGTTGCAATCTTCGTTCACGGCTGCTTTTGGCATCGTCATCCCGGTTGCCGGTTAACAACAACCCCGAAAACGCGGGTCGACTTCTGGCAGAAGAAATTCGACGAGAATGTTCAACGTGATCGACGAAACATCGCAGATTTAGGTTTTGCTGGTTGGTATCCTTTGGTCATCTGGGAGTGCGAGACCCGCGATGTCGATGCTTTGGCGGCATCGTTACGGCAGCGGCTGCCACAACAGGATTGGGCCGCAGGTCAAGCTATGGCGCCGTTTTTTTCGGGTTGTTCAAACGAGCATGCGAGAGACTGCACCTCAAGCAAATGTGTTCCGGTGCTGGATAAAAAGCCAGCATCGGCTAGCGAATCGGTACCTCTCGAACGCTAAAAAGCGCGGGCTTCGCGACCGCTACGAGGCCACAGAGTCTCTTCAGTCCGCGCCCTCGAGTGGATCACCCAACTTGCGCCAGGGGCCTTCTCCCTATCCCCATCAAATCTGAAGTGAAGCGGAGCTAAGAAGGCGCGGCTCTTTCGTCGGCCCTTGGAGCGTCTTTCAAAACATTCTGCACCGTCGCCACGCTAAATCCGACGCTCTTGGCGATCGAGCGAAAACTTTCGCCAGCGGTCCTTCGGGCCTGTATGTCCTTGGCTATTGCTTTCGTAACCGCCCTCGGCCGCCCGCCGGTCCGACCCTCAGCTTTGGCCCGCGCGATGCCCTCCATTTGCCGCTCGCGCCGGATGGCGGTTTCAAACTCGGCAACGGCCGCGAGAACCTGGAGCTGGAGCTTGCCGGCCGGCGTCGTCATGTCGAGGCTTTGGTCAAGCGCCTTGAAGGCGACACCCTTGGCCTGCATTTCCTGAACGATATTGAGCAGATCGACGGCCGAGCGTGCCAAGCGATCGAGCTTCGTTACCAGCAGCGTGTCACCCTCCCGCACATAGTCCAGGCATTTTTTCAGCTCTTCGCGCTCGCGATCAACGCCCGAGCGCTTTTCCTGAAAGATTTTAGTCGCGCCGGCCGCTTTCAGCCGTTCCACCTGTCCCGCGTGATCCTGCCCGACGCTGGACACGCGCGCATAGCCGATAATCTGCATTTCCGTACACTTTCCTCTAAAAGAACACTAAACATAGTATTAGTGTACGCAAAGAATACGCGCAAGCGGCTATGTGCTAAAAAGTGTACTTTTCTGTACGGAGCTCTTTCCCGCGCACACTTTTCCAATCTATGTCCCATACAGCAGCGTGTCGGATCGTTGTTAAATTTCACCCGCTTGTCGTCAATGAAGGATCCGAATAAAAGGATATCTGAATCGTAGCGATAGTTGGGGGAAATCGGTGGCTGACGCGACTGAAGTAGAAGAGTTTCTTAGTTACACTGCATCTCTAATCACCCAAGGAAATCACCGTTTCTACAGCCTGACTATACCCTCGGATGTCCTTGCACGAACCTGCTTCGTCGTTGATAGGGACGAAGACCCTATCGCAGGGTTCCAACGTCTTTTGGACAGAGATCGCGCACAGCAAATTGCTGACTACATAGATGCAGGATTTGGTACTATTCCAACATCTGTGGTGCTTTCGGCACAGAGTGTGTCGGAATTTACTTACGACAGCAGGAAGAGAACCGTACGATTCCGAGATAGTCCGAAGTCTTTCTTAGTTCTCGATGGGCAACATCGTATTTACGGGTTTCATTTGGCTAAATCTGAACTTCGCGTTCCGGTGGTAGTTTACAACGAGCTTACACGGGTCGATGAGTCTCGTCTTTTCATCGACATCAACACTAAGCAAAAGCCCGTGCCGAACGAGTTGCTTCTCGATATTCGCAAACTCGCGGAATACCGAAACGACGTTGAAACTCGTCTAGGAGATATATTTGACCTCTTTGCCACAGAGCCAACAAGTCCACTACTTGGATCGATGTCACCCTCTAAGCGTAAGAAGGCGCATATCTCTCGCGTAACTTTCAATGCGGCCATGAAACCTATACTGGGGCTTTTTGGAGAAGCGTCGCCCTCCGAAATTTACCGAGTTATGGCGGCCTACCTTACGGCCTTTATGAGTCATGCAAACGAGAGAAAGCTCGATATCGATGCGACTTTACCCATTGTATTTCGTGCGATTTTATCGATTTTCCCCGAAATAGCACAGCGTGTTCGGGATCGTTTCGGGACACGGTACTCAGCGGACGATTTTTCTGAGATCCTGTCCAATATGCTGAGTAATGTGAAGCCCTCTTCAGTGAAAAACGTTGGCGGCAGCGTGAATGCTTATGCCAAGGTCTTTACGGACGGGCTAAAGACGAAATCTATCTTTTAAATGGCGCTGACTGTCGTCGAATCCAGCAGGTTGATGTGGTGCCCTGGCTTGGCTCAACTAACAGGGCACCCACAGGGTACTGTCCATAGTTGGCTCATGACAGCAACTTATGCGCCCTCTGCGAGCAAAAAGGAATTGATGCTTTCAGGCATCAACAACCAAGATTTTCTTGAAGCACTGGGAGCCGATATTAACCGAACAGCTTCTGCAGCAAGTGAAACGATCAAAAATATCATTGAGATCGACGGTTTGACCAAATCCTTAGCGTGGCCCTATGTCAAACTTTACTATGCCGCGCTCTTTTACGCGCACGCGACGCTACGTCTCTGGGGCAGATCGCCAAGTTATTTCCGCACGCTGGAGTTAATGCGTTTGAGGAACATGCTCGACGCCTACGGGATAGCTCCACCTTTCAAAATCCAGACAGGTCAATATCTTCTATCTGCTGACATGAGGGGATCTGCAGTAAACGTCGCGGTGGATAGCGGTGGCAGTGGGTCACATGAGTCAGCGTGGAGGGAATTTCATCGTGCACTCTCTGAGCTTCTAGTGGAGGTAAAGAACGGACCCTATCTTGCCGCCGACAGGGAAAACGTCGAAAAGCAAATAAAAGCATTTGCGGCGCTCATTTCAAAAAATGGAAACAACGTTTCTTGGCCATCTCAGATGAGAAACGACATCCACTACCGTCAAGCAGAAGGTGTGTGGTATCCCTACCAGGGAAAAGCAAAGACATCTGCCCTACAGCAGGAGCTTACATCCGCCATTGATGGACGCGTTCTGTTCTCCGAACTTGTAACGGCCTCAGGTAGCGATCTTTTGCAATTCCGGTCAGCGTGCATCGCGGTCATTTGCTTAGGCAGAGGCATCATCGCTGACATGAGTGCCGTTGGCGGGTCGAAGAGCTTCCTGCGATACGGGCAACGTAAGTTTGAAGATGCTTTGACTGCCTAATTCGCGCCACTTATCTTTGGGTCGCAGGTTAGCGCAACTGACTCAATCACCAAGTTCATGAAGTCGAAACGCGTTTGCGACGAGCCAAGGGCTTCTGAAGTTTGGATCGACCGAAGGCCTCGCAAGATAGGGCCTGCTCATCGCAGCATATCGGGCAGAGTCGGCAGCATGGTCCTCAGACTCCGTATCCAGGTCCTCGATGTTGTGGGGATCATGCTGCAACATGGGCAGCGTACGGATGACGTTGCGGCACTGATCCATGAAGAAGACCATTGCAACGCCATCGGCATTTCCTTTCAGCCGGGCCCTTAACTCGGTCCAGCCGCCCGTGCGCTTATCGTGATTGGCCCGCTGGTTATCCGCCCGCCGGAACGCAGCACCATGGCGTAACAGGGTTTCTGCAATCGACGGCCCCGAAATCACTGCGAAAGCGGCCGGATCAAGGACGGCATAGCTAATGTGCTCCCGCCGGCAGTTGACGGTCTCGCGCTCGACAATTGCGCGAGCGACCTCTTCCGCCGTGAGCTTCAGTCCGACATTCGGTTTACCCGGCTGCATGCCGTAGTATTCGCGGTAACAGATCAGCGCACCGCGCGGGATCAATCGTCCATCATGCTCGGTATCTTCCTGACAGACGGCCCACCAGTGGACACAGAATGGCCGAGCTGAGCCCCAGTCCATTGAACGAAACTTGATCCAGCCGCTGGGGATCGGAAACGGTGGGATGACGTGCCGAGCCATCGAGAACTCCGGGAAGTAGCTACCTTCGATGACATCCCAATCCCCCTCGAGCCAGGCTCGTACGCGCTCAGGTGAGCCAACGCTTTTCAGACGATCGACATAGCGCGGGTCGGCGTTGAGCAGGGCAGGATTGTCGCTGACCTTGGCGGGTATGAAGACCCGTGTAAGTCCGGTGTCCGGATCCAAAACGACGTTATAGGGACCGTTGTCGACGAACATCGACTTCACGCCAAAATGGCTTGGACCGCCCGGATTGCAACTCACTTTGAGCTGGCCGTGGATGCCCTTTGCCGATCGCAGCGTGGCTAACAGGGCCAGGATCGGGTCGAGCGAATTGAGTTGTGTCAGTTCATCGAAATAGACGCGTGTCAGGCTCCATCCCTGAAAATTGGCGGCATCACTTTCGTTCTCCAGATAGGCACACACGAGCTTCGCTCCGTTGGCGAAGCGGAACGTGTTTCCCTTCTCCATGTAGCGGGCCGCATTCCCGTACATGCTCGAAGCAAGGTCGATGAAGTCCTTCAGGTCCTCGCGGGTCTTGCGCAACATGAGGCCCTTCGCGTCGGGGCCGTATCGCTCGGCGTGGAGGAAGAAATCGAGTGCCATGGCCCAACTCTTTCCGCCCCCTCTCGCACCGCCAAAGCAAACGATATCAACGCTGGTGCATTCGACAAACGCCGTCTGTGGGCCCTTCTGCGGTTTGACGATCTCGACCTTGACGTCCTCGTTCATGGTCAGTGCTCCGAGATTTTGCCGTACTTTCTCTGCCAAACCTCGAGAGACATCTCGGTCGGCGCATCGGGATCGGTGACGGGTTTGCGCTTGATCTGTTCGACCTCGGCCCGGTCGACGATGAGCCCGAACAGTTTGGCCTTGCCCATGGAAGCGGCAACACAGGCCGCGGCTTGTCTGTTGTCAAGCGCCAACCGGAATGCGATATCGAGCTCGGCGGCGATCGACTGGGCGGTGACGACGGTCTGTTTCGCCGCTTCCGACTTCAACTCATTCAGCCGATTTTTCACCTTGCCATTTCTTACCAGCCGTGCGGCATGGGCATCGGTGGCGTTTCGCCCTTTCGATCGATAGCCCGCCTTCTGATAGGCTTCATATTGCGAGAGCCCCTCAGTAAGACCTCGGCAGAAAGATTCCTGTCTGGCGGTAAGCATTGTGGTATTATAATACCTCATCGTGAATTTGTGTCTACGGGCACGCCGTTCGTTGAGAGCTTTGTTCCATGGCCGCGAGCAAACATGGTATCCTGCTCGGCCAGTACGCGTGGCTGCGTTAACAACCACGCGCACCAAACAACGCATTAGAACGGGATTTCATCGTTGAGCTCGGCGGATGCGTTGCTCTTCGGTTGCGGTTGCTGGTCAACCGCGGGTTGAGATGCCGCTGCGTAGCCATTGCCCTGTGTGGGTTGGAGTGTCGGCGTAACGTGTACAGTGGACTGCTGGACTGCCAGGATGCCGCGCATGTTCATGATGTGGCCCGGGCCATTTGGCGTTTGGCCGAAACTGGTAGTCAGCACGACCTTATTACCGGGCCAGTTGGCTGCGTCGTCGCCTAGGTCGTTGGCGAGGACATGGGCATTGGTATTGTTAACTGGCACCTCCATTGTCTTGTCGACCAGGGAAAGCACGTACTTGGGCTTCTCACCCGGGTTGAACTTGTGCTGGCGCACACTTTTTATGGTCACGATGAGTTCTTTGAGGCCGTGTTCCTTCAAAAAGGCGGCCAGCCAGGTTGCCGACATAAATGAGCTGGCATAGTCTTGAGAGACTTTCATCATCATATCCTTTTTGTTCGCGGTTCCAGTTTTGGCAGGTGCCGCTATCGCCCCTATTTGCCCTTTTTGCTTCTCAATCCGTACAACCGTTCACAGCATTGATTTGATTGGAGTTTCGTCAATTCAAAGCGTACGCGAAACACTGTCGGTGAACGGTTGCGAAAGCCAAAAACGACAATGAAATCAACGCCGTGAACGGTTGTACGGATTGAAGGGGCAGTACGCTCATGGTCGGCCTCCGTAGCGCTTCCATGCATCATCGAAGGCTGCCCAGAGATATCCTTTGGCACGGCTTTGCCTCGAACCGACATTGCCGGGCCTGATGTCGTATGGTCTCAGCAGACGCGCAATCGCGTGCTGGGTAATAGGTTTACGCATCCGCCCCCATTCACTCCACGGTCGGTCCTCAAGCATGTGCAGTTGTTGCATCAGCTCCACACTTGGAATCTCGGCCTCAACGCCACTAGTCAGGTCGGGCTCATAGCCGGCCCTGCCTCTGCTTTTGAGGTCTTCGAAAATTCTGAAGCAGTCGGCCAACAGCGTCAGGGCCGGCTCTTCATCATCGTTGTCGTCGGCCAACCCACATAGATTGACTGCCGCTGTCCTCGCCCTCTCGCCCCACGCTGCACCTGCCAAGTCGGCGATTGCCAGTAGTGGCCGCCAACCATCAAGCTCACGATCGTTCAGGCTTTCCGGGACTTCCGGATCTGCAGCGGACAATGCGGGCATGTTGTCGGCGGCGAATCTTGCTGCCTTTCTGCCGAGCGCTGTCAGGTGATCGATCCGGCGGCGGTCAAACCGTTCCTTGTTCTCCGACTTCAGCTTGCGCCGCATTTCGATGATGACCGATCTATCCATCAGGGTAGCCGGCAAGTTACCGATCCCCGCCAGCACCGCCGGGGCGAAGATAGGGAAAAGCTTTGGCTCGTGGTCATCGCCGACCGTGCGGCCTATCACTGCCTCCCGGTACACACCTTCGTTGAAGACAGCGCGAAGTTCCTCATTGTGCGTCAGTCCGGCATTGTCCGCCTCATCGAGCAGCAGGGTCGGGCTGAAGGCGGCGATGGAGCGAAACAACATCGCCGCCGTTAGGCCGGACAGGGGGAGCGGGCGGCGCACGAGCTTGCCGATAATCCTTAAGAGTGTGGATTTGCCGCACCTTTTGGTCGGCGAGCGGATGAGCAGCCTGGGTGTGTAGTCCGTCGCCTCGATGCAATGCGTATGGACGATCCACAATGCTGCAGCGACGATTTGGTCGCCGCAGATAGACACGTAGGTCTGCAAAGCTGTGCCGATCCCAACCAGCAATTCGGCCGCCTGTACGGGTTCCTCGATCGGTTCAAAATCGGGTAGTGTGAAGCGGACATCCTTACGACTGTCTACCTTGGGGTCGCGGGCTTTCCGCAGCGCGCTTTCAATCAGGTTTTTGGTATCCAGCCCATCAAGTGGGGGAAGACAGGTCCCAGCCATGTCTACGATGCGTTGGCGGAACTCGCCCTCATCTAGCCTCCCGTTGACAACCTCGTGGGCTAGTGCCCAGCTCGCGTCCCGCACAACATTGTGTCGATCACCTTCTCGCGTCGCTTCGATTTTCGCCGACCATGTATCCAGTTGCTTCTGTCCCGCTGAACGTTTCAACCTCGCCAGGACAGAATTGGGCAGCGGTGCCAAGGTGGTGAGGTCACGACCGTTCACGAACTGATAATGTCTGCCATCACTACGCACTGAGCCGGGGGCGATCACCATCCTCCCCTCGGCAAGGAAATCGACGCCTTCACCAAGCGTCATTGACTTCAGTTCGCCCGCATAGGAGTAGTAGATATGATTCCCATCGCCGGCTGTAAGTACGGTAGCTGTAGAGTTCGGATCGACGTCTTCGAATGCCTTGATCGTCTTGAACCCGTCGGACAGTCCGTGCTTGTCTATATCGACGACCACGAAACCGTTGATCTTTCCGGTGCGCAGACCGATGCAGGCGTTAGGCCATTGCTCCCACCAAGTGCGTACCTGATCCGGATCCTTCGACGACCCCGGGACACCATTTGCCGTCGCGTTGGTCCAGTTCTTTGTCAGTGCGTGTTTATTGACTGGGTTGACGGGTAAGACCGTAAAACCCTGCGACGCGTAGGAAAGTGCGAGATCGAGGGGGATCATGGCCGATACCCATGTCGACGGACCAGCGCTTCCAACCAGTTCGCCTGCGGTTCTGTGGGTTCGCCGACCCAAGTGGTCATATTTTCGAGGAAACCTCGCTCCCTCGTGCTCAGCAGAGAAATGAAATTATCTAGCAGCCAGTGCGCCGCGGCTTGGTGGTCGATTTCTTCAGCTTCGACGTTATATGCAGTACCTTCGTGACTCCCGTGAAGACTAGTTATGCACCGATCTGCCTGCTGAGCGAACCAATACAAATCCAGCCCCTTACGCGCGAGGTATTTTATGAGCGCGTCGCGTGCGGCCAGAGCTTCGAAAGGCTGGTCGCTGCCCAGCAAAAGTACAATCTTTTCGAGCGAGGCCATTTCAGTCGGCCTCGCGAGCTTTCCGCAGCCCCGGGACAAGGTTCAGGACGTTGCCCACCGTTGCTGAGGCAAAATCGTGCCAGAGGCCGCGTTGCATTCCCCCAGGCAGGGCAGTAACAGTCCTATTGCCCAAATCGGAGAAGGAACCTAGCCCGCACACTGACCCCTCCTACAGAATTGACTTGGACATTGGCGTTTCGTCACCCCAGACGTGCCAACCAGGTCGGGGGTGACGTGCGAAAAGCTCGAGGTAAGGTCCGTTCATCAGCTGCTCGATGCGTGATGCCACCTCCTCAGGTTTCGCACTATGTTGACCACGGGGTGCCATGACGACCTGAGACACGCCCATATCTATCCGGCTTGGGGATCCGCGTGTCGCTAACAGACACTGCTCGACATTGGATCGCGTCCAGTAACCCATGCCGGTAGCGGGCTCGCCGGCTTGCGTTGTCTTGACCCACACAAAACCGACCGTCTTGAAGTTGAACCCCCAGGCTTCGATGACCTCTTGGGCGCCGCGTAACTCGGGCGATACGGCCCATAGGAACAGAGCGCAGTCCTTTGCCGCCAACGCCTCAACGGCAGGCCCCAGTGCCATGATGCTCGCCAACGGCTGTGTGTCATAATAACGGTCGGCGGAGCGCTGTTTGCCGCGGCCGGAGTAGACTTTGAATGGCCACGGCGGATCTGCGTAAATGACTCGGGCACGGTATCCCGTTGCCGCGAGGGCGGTGAGATCATCAATGCGGCCGCCACGTTCCTTTCGCGCGGCATAAACTGCCCTCTCGCGTGCAATTCCGAGCTGCTTGAATACTAAGTCAATGCGACCAGTGCGATCCATTTCCTCTACAAGGTATCCAAATCTTCCAGGTTCGTTCTGGGCAGCTTCACGAATGGCCCTAATTTTCTCGAGCGTACGGCCGGAGATTCCCAATATCTCGCCAATCTGACTGCAAACGGCGCGGTGAAATTTTCCATCACGAAGATTTCGACGATCGACCAACGCAGCCTCAAGGCGACGATGTAGTTCGTCCATTTCACTCGGAAGCAAGTTCTTGCGGAACAAGTTCTCGGCAATTTCAGCCTGGAGCTCTAGAGGCAACATTGCCAGTATGCTGGGATCAACTGTCATTGGATGTCTCCAAGATGCGGACCGGAATGTCGGTCCATTCCAACTTCTTGCAGGCGCGCCAGCGACGCTCGCCCGTAACGAGACGATGGTCCGGCGTAACGACGATTGGATGAAGTAGTCCTATGGCACCGATTGACACGGCGAGGCCATCGATATCGCCAAGGTCACTTCTAATCCGCGGACCGATTTCGATGTCATCGATGGGCAACGTGTCGTTCATTATGTGCTCCTACGTTGGGGGCGCGACTGACCACGGCGGGCGATAGCTATCTCCCGACATCCCCGAGCTCACCATGAAACATCCGTTTGAGACGTTCGAGTTCCATTGGCGTGATCAGCTTGGCGTTGCCAAACTCGACATATCGAACATGGTTCTGGTCCATTGCTTGCTTGAACATTGGATAGGACACGCCAAGTTCTCTAGCAGCTTGATACGGACGCAGCCCGTGGTTGACTCGCGTTTTCATACCTTCGGACTCCATATGCAGATCATGTCAAAAGTAAAATACGTTAACATTCTATCGTCAACAGCTAACATTGCGGTATTTTGACTTTCGTGATACGTTTGGTGAGTTAACATCAGTAAAAGGCAATCAATGAAAGCCGAACCACTTGTTTTTGACGGGACTGCTTTCAACAGTGTCTCCGTTGTCGATACCTTGGTGTCCGCAAGAGGCACCGGAAGAAGGTGGAGCACCCAAAAGCCGCTCGCATTCTGGCGAGTTTTCGCTGAAATGGACCTAAGCAGTTCATTTAACGTAGAGATGTTTGCTGGTCGGTACGGTGATCCAACCGGTGCGTTACCGGGTCAGAGCTACCTTCCAAGTTGGCGCAAAGTACAGGAACTGCTGCAAGTGCCGGCAACGGCATGGGATCCGGTCGATGATCGCGGGATTTCCCACGTAACCGTCGACACTACACGAATCACACTTTCTAAGTCATTTGGAATTAGCCACCGAGCGGAAGGCGAATTGACTATCTGGGACGTCAATCCCGTTATCGATCTAAAAACATACAACACGTTCCATCGTGCGCGGTCCCTTGATGCCTTTATGCTGTTTTCGGCTTATCGCCAATTGCGCGATCGAACGCCCATGCGCCGCTGTGTGGAATGTGGGCATTGGTTCGATGCCAGCCACGCCAGAGCCCGCTTCTGTTCGAACGCATGCAACATCAAAGCATCATTAAGACGAAAGGGAGAAATCTAAATGGCGACCGTACGTCCGGGTAGAGCGCACAAGAATGGCTCTCCAACTTGGCGGGCTGTTTGGTTCGAACAAGTGAACGGTACCCGCCGGCAAAAGACAAAGGCTTTTGACAAGGCGAGCGAGGCAAAAGCATTCGCGCGTCGTATGGAAACTGAAGTTGAGCGGCGGGGCGTCGGTGACCCCGACAGACACACCGTCAAACTCTTCCTAAAACGCTGGCTCGCAGGCTTGAAGCAGCGCAACGAGCTCAAAATCACAACAATCAAAGGCTACGTTGAAAAGGTGGAACTTCTTGTGCCGCACATCGGCCACATAAGACTCGATAGATTGACAACGCGCGACCTCGACGAAGCATATACAACAATGCTGGTTTCAGGCGGGAAATCCAAGAAGAAGAAGGCAGACGGCGCCCGCGATCCTGCGCCCCTAAGCGCAAGAACCGTGCACCATGCGCACAGAGTACTTCACACGGCACTTGAACAGGCTCGAAAATGGCGCCTCGTACCTGAAAATGTTGCGCGAGATGCCAAGCCCCCAAGCCCACAGGCTTCTAAGGCTAAGGCATTTTCCGAAGCAGAAATAGCCCGAATTCTCGAAGCACTCCGGAAAGCCAAGGCAGACAACAAGGAAGGGTACCCGGAACTTGACCTGGTTGTCATCATGCTTCTGATGACGGGGCTCCGCCGGTCCGAATTATTGGGACTCGCTTATGATGCGATTAATTTCGAGGCGCGTACAATCACTGTCCGGCGATCAGTGGTACAAGACTACGAAGGCCTACCCATCCTTCGCGAGGACGTGGTTAAGACTGGTGCAAGCCACCGTGTTATCAGCCTACCCGCTGCCGTCATGGAGCGATTGGAAAGCCGACGAGCGTGGCTTTCAGAACAAAAGTTGTTATGGGGAAGGGATTACTTTGATGGGCCGCTTTTGGCTTTTCCCGATGCAGGCGGGTGCCCATATAAACCTGATGCATTGACCCGTCGTCTGCGTCAGGTTCTGCGCAGAGCCAAGGTCAAAGGACAACCGGTGCACGGTCATCGGCACACAATGGCAACTCATTTGATCGCGCGAAGTACCGACATAAAGACCGTCAGTTCGCGTCTGGGGCATTCTAGTGTTGCCATAACACTTGACCTCTATACGCATGCGCTCGATGAGCGCGATCGCGCCGCCGCTGAAACGATGGCAGCGGTCATCAAAAGTGCAACAGAAAGTGCAACATAAGTGCAAAAAAGTAACGCCGAGTGATAGGCAGTAATTTAGAGGAAATGCCCATAAGCAAATATTTTTGCTGAATTTTCGACACGCTAACGATTGTGAAGTGAAGCGATCAATTGTCCAGGAAACGCACTTGAAAACCGTCGTGCGGGGAACCGTACCGTGAGTTCGAATCTCACCTCTTCCGCCATAACTCCTGTAAGTACCTGATTTTATTACATAAAATAAATCAAAAATATGATATGTATCTCATTCTTTAATTCATGGCCCAATTCAATAACGCCATCAAATCCTTCTATTGCAAATCTACCGTGCTACCCAATGTTCGATTTTTGTTCACGGTAGCCTTTTCACATCTCCCTTCCTTAAATCGCGCTGTGCGGCCCGCAATAGCCGAATGGGTCGGCACTGATAACTTCTCAATCCTTCGCTGCCGGTTGTGCACCCCAAGGACCTACATTTCGCAGCAGGATGCTAGGCAGACAACGCATGCGAACAATGGCGTAAACATTCTTTGTGAAGTTCGCACGCACGGCGTTGACAACTTTGCGTTGAGGCAATCATTTTGCCCGAAGTAACGGGGACGGTACTTTGGGGGAATTACCGAAATGAAAGAATTTCTAGTCGATCAGTTTCGTTTTAGTGGACGGATTTCGCGCTGGCCGTTTTTCTGGCGACAGTTGGTCTGGTTCTTGGCGTTTTTGATCGTCTGTACCCCCCTTGGATTTGAGCTTGGTGGGTAGGAGATTTCAGGGACACCGCCCTTAGTGATTGCCATAGTACTAGGAGCTGGTTGCTTGATTAGCATCAGTATGATTGTCGCGATAACGTCACTCTACGTTCGACGCCTGCACGATCTCGGCCATAGCGGCCGGTGGTTTTTTGTGCTTTTGATTTTTGGAAATGTCGTCAACTTCGCTGTAAAGGCGGTCGGCAATGCCATCTTTGCAGCGGTCATCATCGGGGCCACGCAGCTTATTATAAATGGTTACCTGTTCCTTAAACGTGGCACGGATGGCCCGAACGTCTTCGGTGGCCTCGACCATGAATTGCAATTCGGTAGGGCGGCCATCCAGCCTTGATCCATGCGCCATAATCCCGCAATCTCGCGAAGAAATCCGCCCCGTTGGGGGCCGGAGTAGTGCCAAGATGTTCTACCAAAACGAGACAAAACGCCACTTTGAGTTGAACAACCTTGGTAAGGATGCGACCGCCGAGGCGCTTCGAGTCGTATCTAAAGAAGAGGCAGTTCAGGCCCGCCGGACCAATATGCACCTCGCACTGGTCCTGCTTGGCATAGTCCTAGGATGCGCTCTAGCGTGGTTATTGTGATCTCTACCATTCAAACAGCCCACTTTGAAAATCACAAATTAGGTTGCTGTACGTTGAGAAAAGTGGGGGCACAATCGCAGACACGTTTCAGTGTCGAATTGGGGCGCTCGCCAGTTTCAAGGGTAGCGGTCGCATCTCAATCACCCTCCGCTCAAGCAAAGGTGAAGGCGATCACATACCATTCCTGATTTTTGAGCTTATTCTCGTATCATCCAAAACTTCAGGAGGCGGCGATGCGACTTTATATTGTTGCGTTCCTCGCATTGGCCTTGAGCGGGTGCGTCACGAGCAATCCACAAGACGGCGGCGGAATACCCCGGCATGCGTCATGGGCAGGACAGAATTGATCGCTACCAAGCGAAGTTCAAACCTCAATACACGCCGTTAACACCTTGCTTGAAAACAAGAAACATCACTGTTCCTTGAACGCGCGGCTGAACTGATCGGCGAGCGGCTTGGCAAGAAATGACAGCGCCGTGCGCTCTTCTGTCGAAACGAAGACCTCGACCGGCATGCCGTGCAGAAGCTTCCCGTCACCGAGCTTTTCCAGTTCATCTGCCGGAGCGATGACGTCGGCAAGATAATAGACCTGATCCGAACGAATGTAGGTTACCATAATTGCCCTCCTGGACCGCTTTCATGCGCGGTGTTTTGTTGCCGCGACTGCACTTAGGCAGGCGCCATCCCCCTCCCGCGACGTGTTTTTCTTGACCAGACCCGGATCTCCGGGACAAACTCACCAAAAACGTCGACACGAGTTTCGATAGTCGGATGATGTGGTGGGGGGAGCGAACTTGGTAGTTCGGAAGGTCCGGTCAATTACAAAAACCTTGGTCAAGAGAGTTTCGGGACTTTTGGCCTTATCGCCAACATGACCTATGACCTCAACCACGAGGGTGGGCGGTTCGGTATCGGCAAGCTCGTACGGTACTGGCAACGCCTTGATCTAAAATCGCAATTCCTCGTCGTAGCCGCGCTCATCCTCTTGGGATCCATGGCGATCCTTGGAGAATGGCTGAGTTCCCAGATTGCGGCCAACCAGTTGCGGAGCCGGGCAGAATCGGGGGCCCTTTACATGGAAGGATTCCTTGCCCGCCATGTCGACGAGGAAAATGGCAGGCCGCTGGTCGTTCCGGAAAAGCAGAAGGAACTCGATGACCTTCTAATCGGCACGGATCTTGCGAAGCGAGTGGAAGGCTTCAGAATCTGGGACAAGGACGGAACTGTTGTCTACACCACAGACAAGTCACTTATGGGAAAACGGCTGCCATCCGAGGACATTGAACGGGCGTTCGCCGGAACCGTCGTCGCTCAACTCGAAGAGCACCATGACGATCAGGGTATCGCCAACGAGCAAACGGCGCGTCCGCTGATCGAAATCTACGCACCTATCTACCGACCCGGCAACCATGATGTGATCGCGGTTGGAGAGCTATACGAGGAAGCGGAGGATTTCATTGCCCAGCGATCGCGCGTCCAGCGAAGCACATGGGCACTGGTCGGGGCGACGACCTTGACGATCATGGCCCTGCTTTACCTGATCGTGCGGCGCGCCAGCGGCATTATCAATACGCAGCGTGAAACCTTGAAATCGCAATTGGAGAACGCGCAAGCGCTTGCCGATCAGAACCGTTCACTGCGCAGAACCGCCGACAAGGCGCGCATGGACGCGTCAAAGTCCAACGAAACATTGCTCAATCGTATCGGTTCGGATCTGCATGATGGTCCCGTCCAGGTCTTAAGCCTGCTGATCCTGCGCCTCGGGCAAACGTCGGGCGCAGGCAACCAGCGGGATGAGCTCGACCCGTCGCGGCTTGCGAGCCAGGTACTCAGTGAACTGCGCGAGCTCTCGACGGGTCTCGTGCTGCCGGAACTTGAAAACCTGTCCATCGAAGCAGCGCTCAAGCTCGCAGCGCAACGCCACGAATACGCGACAGGGTCAATTGTCGCGGCACATTACGAGAATCTGCCGGAAAAGGTCGCGCATCCGCTGAAAATATGTCTTTATCGGGTCGTGCAGGAGGGGCTCAACAACGCCTATCGCCATGCTGGAGCCCGCGGACAGCGGGTGGAAGTGAGCGCCGATGGCAGCGTCATCACCGTCACTGTCAGCGACAAGGGCCCGAGCCCCGACCAGCCAATTGCTTCGGCCGGGCGACGGCACCCACTCGGACTTCAGGGCATTCGCAACCGGGTGGAGGCATTTGGCGGCACGGTGCGGATCGTGCATGAACCGGGTGCAGGCACCAGCCTTATTGTCGCCGTTCCCCTCGAAAGCAACAGCGCCTAGGCATTGGAATCGCTTCGACTAATGACGCGAAACGGATTCGCGCTCGTCGCGGCTGGCAACTTCAAGTTTCTGCGCGGCGATCAGCACTTCAAGACGGTTTCGCGCATGCAGCTTCTGCATGAGGATCGTCATATAGTTTTTGACCGTCTTTTCGCCTATGCCGAGCCCGATCGCGATCTCACGATTGGTACGGCCCCGGAGTAGAAGGCTTACGATCTGTTCTTCACGGATGCTGAGCTTGATCGGTCCCGCAGCTCTCTTGCGCAGGGAGGCGATGCGCAGTGCTTCGATGACTTTGATTGCGAAAGCCGGCGTAATGTAGGTTTCGCCCGAATGGGCGGCACGCACGCCCTCAATGAGCTCATCGGCGCTGCTGCCCTTGAGAACGTAGCCCTTTGCACCGGCGTGCAGCGCGCGCACAGCATAGTCGCTGCCAGTCATCGCAGTGAACGCCACAACCTTGGTGCCTCCCGGATTTGCGCCTATCTCGCTGATGACTTCAAAGACATTGCCCGGCATGTAAAGGTCGAGAACCATGACATCGGGACGCAATTGCCGGCTGATCTGGAGTGCGTCATCGGCCGATGCGCCCTTGGCCACAACCGAAAATTCTGAGTTGGTTTCGAAGAGATTGACGACGCCTGCAAGCATGAGCGGATGGTCATCGACCAGCGCAACAGAAATTGGCACCATAGTGACTTCGCCCCCTTTTGCCTTTGCGGCTTTGGGCGATATTAGGCGCTTGTTCTTCGATTCTGTCCCGTACCCAATTAGGATTACGCATCGGATTGCTTATTTTTATACAACCGGTGAATGGTTCGCGGAGTTCATCCGGATGGATAACTTTCATTTGTTACCGAGGAATAAGATCATCGCCTCTAACAAATAGTGCTCGCAATGTGGGCGCTGTCCGATCGGGGCAAGGTATGCGCATTCTCAATATCATTCAGTGCACTGAACTCGGTGGCATGGAGCAGGCCTCGCTGCGGCTGATGCAATGCCTTCAGGATCGCGGCCACGAGATTAAAGTCATATCGCTCAATCCGCTCGGTGCCCTCAAGGAGCATTTGGACAAGTCAGGCATCGAGGCGGTCGGGATGGAGTATCGGGGCGCCCTGGGTTGGCGCAGCCTGCCCACGCTTTACCGGATCCTGCGGGGCGAGCGGGCAGATGCCCTGATGATGACGGGGAGCAATCTCCTGGCAATGCTGACGCTGGGCGGCATTGCGCGCGGTCGCCGCCTGCTCGCCATGCATTTCCACCATTCGGTGCGTCCCGATTGGCAGTGGAAGCTTTTCTATGGTTTGGCAAAGCGCCGCTTCGATGCAATCAGTTACCCGTCGGATTTTGTACGGCTCGAGGCTGAAACCATCGTCCCTTCTGTCAAATCCATAACCCGCACGATCCGCAATCCGCTGGCGGTGCCGGAAAAGGCTTCTGCGGAGGATAAGGCGGCCGCACGGCGACGGTACGGGTTGCCGCCACAAGCCAAAATCGTCGGCAATGCCGGCTGGCTTATCGATCGCAAGCGGTTTGACGTGTTCTTGCGAACCGCCGCGGTCGTTGCCGTAAAGCGGCCCGACGTGCGTTTCGCCATCGCGGGTTCTGGTCCCGAAAATGAGAAGCTGCAGGCTCTGGCGCAGGAACTCGGTATCGCCGACCGTATCCATTGGCTCGGCTGGATTGCGGATATGCGCGACTTCTATCTCAGCCTGGATGTCCTGCTGTTCAATTCCGATTGGGATGCCTTCGGCAATACGCCGGTCGAGGCGATGACCTACGGCATCCCGGTGGTAGCGTCCGTGATGCACGGCGGTCTCGGCGAAGTGATTACCGACAGGCGCTACGGGTACCTGATCGCCGAGCACGATCCTGAGCGGTTGGGTTCCGCGATCGTCGAGACCATCGATCAGCCGGATGATGCCAACGCCGAGAACGGACGCTTCCGGGCCGTGACCTTGAGCGATCCCGCGCGCATCGCAATCGAGGTCGAAAAAATCCTGCAAGGACAAATAGCGGAGCTTTCGGTACCCGAGCCCACGCGGATCTTGTCGTCCTGAGAGAATGGCCCAATGATCTCGATGGGTTGCCAGGGCTTCCCCATACCCATCCCTGTCTTGGTTGCAAATCAGCCCACTACAGGCGAACCGACGGGGCGTGAAGCCAGACGCGGTGTATCGCGCGGCACTTCATCCTTTTAGGGCGATTGTCAGCATGGCCGATCTGTTGGATGATTGGCGATCGAATAATAATGACGGGGGAAAAACCTCATGCGCCTGACAGCTTTCAATTGTTTCACCGTATTCACGATCGGCCTCAGCCTTGGCGTAACGCTGGGCTTGCTCCACATCTAGCGGACTTCGGGCCTCGCAGCGCAAATATTGGGGTCAAACGCGTCGCCTTCTAGGCATTTCAGGCGAATCGGCTCAAAATCCGATCACTGACATTGGCGTCTTGAAGGATGACCGGAATGAAACTGAGCTTCGAAGAGTTCGTAGAATCGCGGGACTATTGCGACGATCTTTTCGCTGTAGGCCTGTGCGACGGTGAAGGCTATGTCTATGCTGACGGTCTTTGCTGCATTGAGAAAAGCGGCGCGGTCTTCCTGCTCCACCATGGCGGGCGCACGCAACACGCTGCCGATATTGCAACGCTTGAGCGCGAGCTTTACCGTCTGGTGCAGATGGCTGAAGCGGCCTGAGCGACCGAGATACCTGCACTCCCGTCCAGAAGACCCATTCATTCGAGCTAGAGATTTTGGCTGGATGGTTGTCCACCCGCAATAAGCGTAAGCTCCCCTACTGATCACATTCTTTGGGGAGGGAATCGTGAAAAGCTATCTCATCTTCATCGTCCCGGTTTGCGCCTTCATCGTCAGCGCACCGATGCCGGGGGAATCAGCCAACAAGCCACGATCTATCGCCGCCTGCAGCGCAGCGCTCCAGAAAAAGGGGCTCACACCGCCCGCTGCTTCCGCGGTCACCACCAATTTCGGCAAGGGCATGTGGATGACGATCCAGGGCAAGGCCAACGGCAACACGCCCTTCGTCTGCAAGACCCATCACAACAGCGTCATTTCTCTCACCATCGATGGATGATCACGACGTAAGATCACGCCTTTCGCGGCGATGTGTTTACCTGATGCCCGCTGATATCGGCGCCCGCGGAATTTGAGAACCGCATGTTCCAGACCGTTGCGGTGATGGAGATCGCCGTGACGATGATGAAAGCGACCGAGAAGTCGCCGAGTTCCGGCACATCGTGGTCGCGCGCAAGCATTGATCCGTGCAGCGCAAGCGCGCCGACACAAATCCCCAGCGACAGCATCAACTGCTGGAACGTCGTATAGAAACTGGTCGCCGAACTCATCTGATCGCGTCCGATCTCGTCATAGGCGACCGTATTATAAGCCGTGAACTGAAACGACATGAAGAAGCCGCAGAAATAGAGAATGACGAAGATCAGCGGCAGCGGCCAATCCGGCCGGAACGCCGCGCACAGCGCATAGCCGAATGTCGAGATTATGCCGTTGACGATGAGGCTGTTGCGGAAGCCGAACTGCCTCAGGATCTTTGGTGCAACCGCCTTCATCGTCATCGACCCGAGTGCCGTCGCGATGACGATCGCGCCGGCCGATGCGGCGGAGAGGTTGAAGCCAAGTTGCAACATCAGCGGCAGCAGGAACGGCTGTGCGCCCTGCGTAATACGGGTCAACGATCCCGCGACCACCGAGGCGCTGAAGCTCGGAATGCGCATCAGCGAAAAATCGAGAATGGGCGACGGGTGCCGCCGTGCATGACGCAGATAAGCAATGCCGGCCATTGCGCCGACTGCGACCAGCGAAGCCGCAAGGCCGGCCTCGCCGCTGCGGCTTGCCATTTCGAAGCCGAAAAGCAGGGAGCCGAGCGATATGCCGGAAAGGAACAGGCCGGTCCAGTCAAAGGGTCCCCGCGCTTCGCCCTTGAAATCCTCTATGAACAGGCTGACGAGGATGAAGCCCAGTATGCCAATCGGGACATTGATGTAGAAAATCCAGCGCCAGTCGAGGTAAGTCACGATCAGGCCGCCAACAGGCGGACCGAGGATCGGGCCGATCAGGGCCGGTACCAGCAACCACGACATGGCCGAAACGAGATTCTTGCGCTCGACGCTGCGCATCAGCACCAGACGGCCCACCGGCATCATCATGGCGCCGCCGAGGCCCTGCACCAGTCTCGCAAAGACGAGGAAAGTGAGGTTCGGCGCGAAGGCGCAAAGCACGGAACCCAGGATGAATACGCCGATGGCCGTGCGGAAAACGGTGCGGGATCCGAACCGGTCGGCAACCCGGCCACTCGCCGGTATGAAAATGGCAAGGCTCAAAAGATAAGATGTGAGCGCGATGCTCATCGCCGGCGCGCTGACGCCGAAATCACGCGCCATTGTCGGCAGCGCCGTTGCAAGCACCGTAGCATCGAGTTGCTCCATGAACATGGCACTGGCAATGATCATCGCAATGATACGGAAGTTCGGCGCCGGTCTCTGAAGCGCGCCTTGAGAGGTCGCAGCAACATGACAAGTCTGATCCGACATTTTTAAGACAGCTCTTTCGATTGGGACCGATTGCGCCGCGACGGCTCAACGGCTGGGAAGACGCGCTGGGGCTCGCAGGAACGGAATTGATATATTAGCGCGCGGCTGCAAAGGCCATAGGGTTTTTTGAAATCCGCTCCAGGCTTCGGTAACAAAATCGTGCGCAGAGCACTGCCGCTCAAACCAGATCCTCGGCGGACTCTGCTGTCCGTGCCGCGTCGAGCGCACGCATGGCGGCAAAGAGCGCTTCCCTGTCCTGCTGATGCGCGTCGAACAAGGCGACAAAGACGGGATTGGTGATCTCGTGCGGTCGGGGTGCCGCCTTGGCCCGCGCCAGGCTCGCGTCGGCAGCGCGTCTCGCCGCTTCGACATGTTTGCTCGCACGTTCGACGGCAGATACGACTTTTCGCGGTGCGCGTTCTTGCTCACGCGCTTTGTTTGAACGCATGTCGAGTCCTGCGAGCAATGATTGCACGAGCGGGGCGCTGGCAATATCGGAGGTCATGGGTTCAGCCGTTCTGCAGTTCATGTGTTTTCGTGAGGTTGAGCTTCTTGTGATTTTCCTTAATCTATAAGGTCGCGACAACGCCCGGAACGTATATCCGATCAAAATTCGCCGCGAATGGAGCAAGCGATTCCCGCGAGCGGAGCGGTTCTGAAATTGAATTGCAAAGCGGCGTTTCGCCGAATACTGCGTGGGCGCTTCGAATAAACCACCTCTCCAAGTGTTCTTTAGGTCGCACGTTCCCTTCCAGCGGAGACTGATCTCATGAGCAACATCTTCAACACACTCTACCGGCAGGCGCCTGCCGCCCTGCTTGGTGCCGGACTTGCGATCGCGATGCTTCCTGGCGCAAGCCTCGCCGCGGGAGGCGGAGGCAGCGACGATGCAGCAACGACGCCGACCTGCCCCAAGGGCAAGGTTTACGAAAAGAAGTCGAAGAAATGCGTCGATAAGACCACCAGCAATGTTCCGGACGAAGACCGCACCGAATATGCCTATACGCTGGCCAAGGCCGGCCGCTACCAGGAAGCGCTCGACATGCTCGATACATTGAAGGATCCGAACACCAAGGAGGCGCTTAACTATCGAGGCTATGCGACACGCAAGCTCGGCCGCACCGATGAGGGCATCTCCTGGTACAAAAAGTCGGTCGCGCTCGATCCGAAATACGCGAAAGTTCGCGAGTATCTCGGTGAAGCCTATGTCATCAAGGGCCAGATCGACCTCGCCAAGGAACAGTTGACGACGATCAAATCGATCTGCGGGACAAGTTGCGAAGAATATCGCGACCTGCACGAGGCAATCGAAAAGCCCTCTAAAATCTGATCCCGATCACGCACGGCTTTAGGAAAACAGCATGAGCGGCATGCCGGGTTCACCAAAGGAGCACAAAGTGCCTGTCGCTCATCTTCAACTTTATGCTTATAGTCGCCCGGACACGGGCGCATCATCGCTGCCCGACGTTCGCAAAGAACGAGTTGGCGCGGAGGCAATCATCGCGAGCGAACACGAAATCAGGGCGAGTTTGAGCCAGCACCTCGCTCGGCTCTGGCGCTATGGGATCGTGCTGTCACGTCAGCGCGACGTGGCCGACGATCTCGTCCAGGCAACATGCGTGCGTGCCCTTGAGCGGGCGAACCAGTTTACCAGCGGCACGCGCCTCGACCGCTGGTTGTTTTCTATCCTGCATTCAATCTGGCTGAACGAAGTGCGCTCGCGCCGCATTCGTATGGGCAACGGCTTCGTTGATGCAGACCTGACGCTGACATTCGACGGTGAACAGGATACCGAAACCCATGTTATGGCCAATCAGGTTTTGCGCAAGGTCAACGCCCTGCCCGAAGCGCAAAGAACGGCCGTGTTTCTTGCCTATGTCGAGGGCCTCTCCTACCGCGAAGTCGCAGATGTGCTGGATGTTCCGATTGGCACCGTCATGAGCCGCCTTGCTGCGGCTCGCGCGAAACTTGCCGAGAACATGGACGAGGACGCGGTTGCCAGACGGACGAAAGGGGGCAGTTGATGAGCGAACACAAGCATCCTGAAATGCCCTCCGACGAACTATTGGTTGCTTTCCTCGATGGCGAACTCAGCGGCGAGGAACGGCGGCGTATCGGAGCCCTGGTCGAGAGCGATCCTGAGGTGGCTGCGCGCTATGAATTCCTTTCGCGCAGCGAGATGCCATTCTACGACGCGTTCGTTCCGCTGTTGGAGAATGCACCTGCTTCTGATTTGGAAGCGATACTTGCGCGCCTTCCCTCACCCAACGCCGCCGAGCCAAGGGGCCAAAACTGGACACGCCGTGGTTTCCTCGCTGCAGCAGTTGCATCTGTTTTTGTCGGCGTCGCGATCGACCGCGCCTATCTGCGCATCAAGGACGATCACGAGGAAGCAGACGGTTCGGAATGGCGCTCGGTCGTCGCCGAATACCTCAGTCTCTATACCGCCGATACGCTGGCGGATCTGGCAAACGATCCGGGAGTACAGACAGCGCAATTGCAGTTGATCAGCGACAGGCTTGGCCTTCAATTGCCTGCCTCCGCTTTGACGCTTCCCGATATACCGCTCAAGCGCGCGCAGCTTCTGCAATATGACGGCAGGCCGCTTGGTCAGCTTGCTTTTCTCGATCCGGAGCATGGACCGCTTGCACTGTGCATCGTCAAGTCTTCACGCGGCGCCTTCGCGCCGCAGGTCGAAAAGCGCTACGGCATGAATGTGGTTTACTGGGCCGATGCCGCCCATGGCTACATGCTCGTCGGTCGGAACCCTGTCGATCAGTTGAGCGGGCTTGCCGAAAAGCTACGCACCGCCATCAGCGCCTGAGCGAAAATCAGCGTGGGTATTTTCTCGGCTTTCGGCTAGTCTACCGGGTCTGTGCCGTTGACCCTGGGAGGAAACGTCATGAGCCCGGCTGCAGCCTTTACGGGCGACGATTCACGTTTAAGCCACGTGCGCGGCCCAAACGAGCCGCCGCTTCTCGACAAGACCATATCGCAGGCGCTCGATGATGCTACAGAGCGCTGGGGGGTTGTCGATGCTCTCGTCGCCGTACATCAGGGCGTTCGCCTGACATATCGTGAGCTCAAGGCAAGGGCGGACGCATTTGCGGCTGGGCTGATCGCCCTTGGCATGGAGCCTGGCGAACGAATTGGCATCTGGTCTCCCAACCGCGCCGAATGGACCGTGACGCAGTTTGCCGCCGCCCGAGCCGGCTTGATCCTCGTCAACATCAATCCCGCCTACCGCCTGTCGGAACTCGAATTCACGCTGAACAAAGTCGGCGTCAAGGCGCTTGTCGCCCCCGAGCGTTTCAAGTCCAGCGAATATGCGGAAATGGTGGAAACGCTTGCACCTGAAATTCGTGCGGGACATGCGATCGTTTCAACGAAATTGCCGCATCTGCGGCACGTGATCAGTATTGGTGAAGGAAAGCGTCCGGGTTGGCTTGCCTTCGACGCAGTGCCCGCATTTGCAGAAAGAGAACACCACGTCGAACTGGAACGTCGGCACAGGGTCATCAGTCCGAAGGACGCGGTCAATATCCAGTTCACCAGCGGAACCACAGGTCTGCCAAAGGGCGCAACGCTTTCCCACCGCAATATTCTCAACAACGGGTTCTTTGTCGGCCGCAGCGTCGGTCTCCAGCCCGGTGACCGCCTCTGCATACCGGTGCCGCTTTATCACTGCTTCGGCATGGTCATGGCCAATCTCGGCTGCGTCGCTCATGGCGCAACCATGGTCTACCCTTCCGAAGGGTTCGATGCGCTCGCCGTGCTGCAAGCGGTCGAGACAGAGCGTTGCACCGCGCTTTACGGCGTGCCGACGATGTTCATCGCCGAACTCGGACACCCGGAATTCGACAAATTCGACCTCTCCTCCTTGCGCACCGGTTGCATGGCAGGTTCGCCCTGCCCGATCGAGATCATGAAGCAGGTAATCGAGCGCATGCACATGCGCGACGTCACGATCGCCTACGGCATGACCGAAACGAGCCCGGTCAGCTTTCAGAGTTCGGCCGAAGACCCGGTGTCGCGCCGCGTTTCAACCATCGGGCGTGTCCAGCCGCATCTCGAATGCAAGGTAATCGACACGGACGGCAACACCGTGCCGCGCGGCACCCCTGGCGAACTTTGCACCCGGGGCTACTCGGTGATGATCGGTTATTGGGACGATGCGGAGAAAACCGCTGAAGCCATTGATGCGGATGGCTGGATGCACACCGGCGATCTCGCGACCATCGATGAAGAAGGCTACGGCAACATAGTCGGCCGCCAGAAGGACATGGTGGTTCGTGGCGGCGAGAACATCTATCCGCGCGAGGTCGAGGAATTCCTCTTCCGCCACGTAAAAGTGAAGGACGTGACCGTCGTCGGTGTTCCCGACCTGAAATACGGCGAGGAACTATGCGCCTGGATTATCCTGAAAACCGGCGAGACAGGAACCGAGGAGGAAATCCGCATGTTCTGCCAAGGACAGATCGCGCACTACAAGGTGCCGCGCTATGTCCGTTTCGTCGAAGCGTTTCCGCTAACGGTGACCGGCAAGATCCAGAAATTCCTCATCCGCCGACAAATGGCGGATGAGCTCGGGGTCGAAGAACAGAAGACCGCTTGATCAATTGTCGATGAAATCGCGGGCGGCCTTGTTGTACCCTTCCGGATCCTGGACCATGGCGAAGTGGCTGGCATTGTCGAGAATGATCAGCTTCGCGCCGGGTATGGTCTTGGCCATGTAATCGGTATGCTCGCGGGTGATCGCCTCGTCGTGATCGCCAAGCACGATGGCAATAGGCGTTTTGATCTTTTTCAGATCGTCGTCGGTCCAGTTTGGCTGGCTTGCCCACATGCCGCTGATCTGCTCGACAAAGGCGTCGTACTGGTCCGGCGTCGGCGAAATCTTCTTATAGACCTGCCCCGCGTGATCTATGTAGCCGGCAAACGTTTTGTTCTGCATGACGTCCGGTTTCACACCGTCGACCTTCGTATTTGCCGCCTGGGCAAAGACCTTCGTCAGCTTCTCGGGATGCTTCATGGCGATATCGATACCGATGATACCGCCGTCGCTCCAGCCGACGATCGCCGCCTTGTCGACCTTGAGATAATCAAGAAGGGCGACGTAGTCGGAAGCCATGAGGTCGTAACTATAGGGATCGGCGGTGCGCGTCGAGCGTCCGTGCCCGCGGCTTTCAGCAACGATGACCATATGGTCCTTGGAAAGATCGGCAACTTGCGCACCCCAGATATCGGCATAGCCGAGGCCGCCGTGGATGAGCAGAACCGGCGGTCCCTTGCCGTAAACGGCATAATACATCTCGATACCGTTTACCGGGGCCTTGCCGCTCTTGTCTGCCTTCGGCATCGGTTGCGGCTCGGGAAGCTGTTCCCACCGTTCCGCGGCGAAAACACTGGTGGTAAGAGCGAAAAGAACTGCAAGAGAGTAGATCAACGACTTGAAGTGCATGATTGTCCTCCTGATTGTCGTAACAATACTCCAGGTTGAAGATCAGCATGTTTACCATGCACTTGCAATCACAGCGTGAAAAGCAAAAGGCGGCCCGTCAGAGCCGCCTTTCTCATTTGCAAAGAATTTGATCTTACTTTGCGACGTGCCAAACGCCACCGACGCCTTCGCCGCTCATATCGCCGGCTTTCTTGTCCTTGGCAAACATGTAGAGCGGCTTGCCATCATAGGCCCACATTTCCTTGCCGTCGGCGTCCTTGACGAGCGACCACTCGCCTTCCGCCTTGGCACCGGTATCGGCGTGGAAGGCCGGCCAGTTCTTCAGGCATTTCGCATCACAGTTGGATTTGCCCTTTGCATCCTTGTCGAACGTATAAAGCGTCATGCCCTTGGGGGTTGTCATAACCTTCCCCATCTTTGTATCCATCATCTTCACCGGTTCTGCAGCGAAGACAGACAGGCTCGTGGCTGCAAGTATTCCCATTGCTACGAGTATAGTCCGCATTTTATGTACTCCCTCTTCAGGGTTGCCGGCAGAATGTCGGCAGAGCCCGTTTTCTTGGCGAACCAAGCCGCTCGCCTCTGTTCAAACAATGCGCCAAATTCTGATCGGAATTGAGGCAGTTGACGCGCGGGATGGGTCACCTGCTATAACGCCTTGCGACGGTCGGCCGTTCCTCCCACATGCCTTTGAACACGCGAAACGGCGCTATTATTCAGAGGGCCTTACAAAATAGCAGCGCCCTCGGGACAACCCGGAAATGGTTACCACTTTACCCGCAGGCCGATATTGCCTTCGACAATCTCTTGATGTGGGCCATCGACGTCGAAAGTGTAATCGGCCACAGCGAAGGCGCTGACATTCTTGGTGAAATCGTGGGTTACGCCAGCGCCAAGTTCGAGCGACGTTGATTCGAGCTCGGTGTTGATCGCATCCGCGCCGAACAGAACAGAATCTGTCCCGCTGAAGTTGTGCCAGAGATTGGCCTTCAAATAGGGCTGAAACAGGCCGGAGGCCGTCTCGTATTTGCCCTGCAGGCGGAACCCGACGCGGCCGATATACCCATCGTCGGTTTCGAACGATACATCGGAAAAGGCATCGGGCTGATCGTCGAGCGACAAATGCTGCCAGATCAGTTGCGCTTCCGGCTCGATATTCCAGCTCTGCGTGAGCGCGAATGGATAGCCGCCCTCAAGCGAGGCCGTGATGCCCGTTCCGTCGATATCAACGCCAATATCGCGCGACGACGTAGAATCCCCGTTGAACCACGAGCCCATCAGCACGGCGTCGACATACCAGCCGGACGGGCCAATATGGGTCCAATAGCCGCCAAAGCTGGTGGTATCGACATTCATCGAACCGACCTGGAGATTTTTCCAGCCGACGGCTTCGCCCTTTACGTCGGCGTCGAAGTTGGAATAGCCGAAGAACAGTCCGGCCATGTCATAATGTCCGCCATTGCTTTCATGGCCGAGGATATCGAGGCCGGCCTGAATACCGTAAAGATGTCCGTCGACGGCGGGATTGACAGTACCGTTCCAGCTTTGATCGGTCGATTGGCCAAAAGCCCTGCCCCAACCTGCGGAAAAATTCGAATTCGACGTAGCGATACTCTGTTCGCCGCGGCGTTCGTGGAAAGTTCCGAGCGTGGCGAGCGCGGTTTCCCGCACTGCCGGCGGAACGACCGAATAGGTCGGAACCTCGATACGATAGAGCGGGATGGCCTCGGTTGGATCATCGGCAACGATGGGCGTTGCGCCAGGCGTGGGCGGTTCAACTCCCGGTGCCGGCGGCAGGATGATTTCCTCTCCCGGTTCTTCGACGGCGGGATCGGGATCGATGGGCGGCGCCGGTGGTTCCGATCCGGGAATGAGCGCCGAGCGCAGGTACCAGTTTTCATCCGAACCTGCCGAAACGCCACCTCTAAAGAGCGCATATTCAAAGGCGCCGGCTGCCACCGCATTGCTTAGGCCGAACGCCGTGCCGGCCGTGGTCGCACCGTTGATCGCCTGCACGACGAGGATACCATCCTGCCGGGTTGCCGCCCCCGGACCATCGAGGTTGGTGACGGCGAGCCCTGTCGTCCCGCTTGCTGCGCCACCCGAAATGACAAGTTTGTCCGCGGGCGAAGCGTCGTCCCCGAGGACCGTCTGCAGCCGAATGGCGCCGCCGCTGCCGGTATAATTGCCGATGACAGTGAAGGTATCCGTTGCTCCGCTGGTGCCATTGGTGAGATCGATGACGCCGGCATTGGTGAGCGAAACTGGCCGGACACCATCGAAAGGCGCGATCGCTGCATTGACGCCGTTACCGGCAAGGAGCGTACTGCTGTCATCTATCGAGAAACTGCCGGTGCCCGTGCCGCTATCGCCAAGAATGAACGTGCTGTCGAGCGTGAATACCGAGCCCGCAGTTAGAGCCACGTTTTCCCAGTTCACATAGCGAGCGGATGTGGTCGCGGTCGTGCTAGCGAATGTCAGCGTATCGGTGCCAGCACCGCCGTTCAGCAACGGCGTTGAGGAAAGCACAGCGTCAGTCAGGTTTTGCAGGGTTCCAGTGTCATTGCCGCCGCCGAGGCTTATGGCACCGCCGATCGTGCCTGCTGTGGTCCAGGTGAACTGGTCGTTTCCCGTCCCGGTCGTCAACGTGCTGCCGATCGATCCACCCGAGACAAAGACGCGATTATCACCAATGCCGAGGTCTACGAAGGTACCAATCGAACCGCCTGACAATATCAAAAGGTCGCGCCCTTGCGCGGCGATCACAAACCGGTCGATCGTGCCCCCCGACATGCGCATTTCATTATTGGCCTGTTCGAGATTGACCTCCCCGATCTGACCTCCGGTCATCGTAAAAAAGTCACCGGCAAAAAACTGCCCGATGATTCTTCCGCCAGAGACGACAGCGGTGTCGAGATCGCTGCCTTGCTCGACGCGCTGGACTGTGCCCCCGGTCATTTTGAACGTGTCGACGCCGGCGCCCTGGGTTATCGTTCCGTTGACGAAGCCTCCCCTCAATTCGACGGTGTCATTGCCTGCACCGGTGTCGAGGTTGCCCTGTATGGTGCCGGATTCGATGAAGACCGAATCCGCGCCCGCGCCGAATACGACCGGACCGTTGATAAACCCCGTTCCGCGAGCCGGCATGATGAGGGTGTTGTTGCCGCCTGTATCGATCAGCGGTCCGCCAACACCGCTGTCGCACGTATAAGTATTGTTGCCGGGATTTGGGACGAGGACACACGCCGCTTGTGCCGATTGGCCCGCTAATAGAATTGGGGGAAGTGAAATGATGGAGGGCCAGAGAAGTCGTGTGCGTACACCATGAAACTTCATGCTTCCCCTCACCTGACACAGTAGCTGGCACAACTCGATTGCTATGCTGGCTCTTTGGAAGACGCTCCAGACCCAACCTATATTTCACCGCCACACTCTACAACCGCAGGTTTCAGTTCGCGCTGCGCTGTGACAAATATGGCGCAATTGTGCGATGCCACAGCCTTTGGGTCACGTTTTGGCCTCCATCGATTGATTTGACTGACACACCATGTTTCGCTGTAATTGGAATGATCAGAATGCCGTTGAATGCTGGAGTACCGAAGATGGACCGCTACGAAACCTTCGCAACCTGGATCTTTATCGTCTTCGGGGCGTTGATCGTAGCCGGCCTGATGGCGTTCGCAATTGCGACCGGCGATAAGCCGGCCTTCCTGTTCGCACTGGCTTCGGGCTGCTCCGCCTTCTTCCTTGGCTTTGCTGTAATCTTCGACCAGCCACGTCTTTACGGGCTTATTCTTTTTGTCTCGGTCGCGCTCATCGGCTGTTCGATAACCGCAATCGTTACTTGACGCCTCTCATTTCCCGGACTGCGGCGCGATCTGACGATAGGCTCCATGCCAGTAGAGCAGCGGCTCGGCATTTGCGCGCAGTGTGACTGCTCTTACCCTGCCGATCAAAATGCCGTGCGAATGCCGTTCGATCGCGTCATCGAGTTCGCAATCGAGCACCGTCAGGGCATGAGCGAGCGCCAAGGTGCCCGTCGAAAGTTCCAGCCACTCGGCATCTTTGTAGCGGTCGATCCCCTTTCGCCCGCCGCGCCCGGAGAAACTCTCGGCCACGTGGCGTTGATCGTGGGCGAGAACGTTCACGCAAAACGTGCCGTGGCGCTGCAGCACCGGCCAGGAGGACGAATCGCGATTGAGACTAACGATTACCGAAGCGGGATCGACCGCCAGCGATGAAACCGATGTTGCGGTAAATCCGGTTCGGTCGTCGCCGCGACCGACGGTAACGACGCTCACGGCACCGGCGAGATGCCGCATGGAATCCTTGAACAGGTCTGGTTCAACGGAAAGCTCGCGGCGGGCCGCGCCCGCTCCCGAATAAAATACGGACATACTTTCCTCATCATAGGTTGGTCGCGGATCGCGAATGAAGGTCGTGCCGCAATTGCACCACACCAGGCACCCGGGCAGCCAGCTTTTGCTTTGCGCCCGATACAACCATTTGGCGATTTTGTTTTGCCTATCCCGACAGTTTGGAGAAATCCAATCTAGTGAGACGCTTTAGACGACTGTCTTGGTAGAGATATCCGCTTTTGACTTGGAGGGTTCAGACGAAATTTAATCCTACCGAACACAGCCGGGGCGCAAAACCCTACCGGAGGGCAGCCGCAAATCGTAATCTCTATCGTGTTAATCGTGTAATCAATGCGTCAAGATAGGCACATGACCAAACGGAGAATCGGTTCCTCATGGCCTCCATCGACTTCGCCCAGCGCACAACCCTGGCCCGGCCCGCTCGCCGATTTGTCCGGGAACGAGCGCCCGGTATCCTGCTTTTTGCAACAGCAGTCGCTTTCCACCTGGCGATCCTGTTCAACCTGCTGCCGGCCTGACCATCCGCTCGAATTTTCCTTGCCTCTTTAATTCATTCCTGATGTGACAATGTCTGCTCCATGCCTGTTTGCGCCGATGACGTTCGGCGACCTTTCCCTCTCGAACCGCATCGTCATGGCTCCGATGACGCGCCGCCGCGCGCTGCACGGCAAGATCCCCAGCGAACTCAACGCCCTTTATTATCGCCAGCGTGCCGGCGCCGGACTGATCATTTCGGAATCGATCGAAGTCGATCCGTTCAGCACAATCGATGTTCCGACGAGGCCGGGGCTCACCAATTCAGACCAGGAATCCGGCTGGCGCCTGGTGACTGATGCCGTTCACGGCGCCGGCGGAAAGATCTTCGCCCAATTGTCGCATATGGGACGCACGGCCCATCCTTCGCAATTGCTTGACGGCAGGCAACCGGTGGGACCATCGGCACTCGCCGCATCCGGGACTATCTACACGTCGACAGGTCCCGAGCCTTACGCCACACCGCACGCGCTCGAAATCCCGGAAATAGGCACGATCGTCGCCGAGTTTGCGGCCGCCGCAAGACGGGCGCGATCAGCGGGTTTCGATGGTATCGAGATCCATGGCGCCAATGGCTATCTGATCGATCAGTTCTTGCGCGACAGCAGCAATATCCGGACCGATCGTTATGGCGGCTCGGTCAGTAACCGGACTCGCCTCCTCATCGAGATCATCGCTGCAACCCAGATGCATTGGCCGGCCGCCCGCGTTGGCGTCCGTCTATCCCCGACAAATACCTATCAGGGGATGAGCGACAGCGATCCTGTGGGCAATTTCGCCGGGATTGCCGCGTTGCTCGATCCGCTCGGACTGGCCTACCTTCACATCGTCGAGCCGATAGTGCAGTCGATTGGCCAGCCGCGGACATTGAAAGGCATTCGCGATACATTCGGCGGAACGCTCATTGTTGCCGGTGGCTATGGGCGCGCTGACGCAGAAAACGTGCTGGCGTCGGGCGCTGCTGATCTCGTTGCCGTGGGCGAGGCCTTCATTGCCAACCCCGATCTGCCGGAACGGTGGCGACTGAGCGCGGGTCTTAGTGCAGCAGACAAATCCACCTTCTATACGTCCGGTGAACGAGGCTACACCGACTACCCGCCCTTGAGCGCAGCAACCGATTAGAAGATTTTTTAGAAAATTCCGGAACCAAGTTCGCGATCTCGCGTTTTAAATGTACTGGTTCCCCCAAACCAGCCCTTGGCTAACCCACAAGCCAACATGGCCCAATCCTCATGCCCCTTGAGGATTGGGCTTTCTGCATGTACCGTCCCCGGCACAAGTGGAGGTAGAGATGTCGATTGAAAATGCCAGACATGCGATCGAAGCCGCGATCCATAGCGGTGATTTCAAAGGCATGGGCGTTGCTGTCTTTAAGGCAATCAATGCCTTGGAAGAACGAATTAAACATCTGGAAGAAGAAGTAGAGCGTCTAAAACGTTCATCGAAATAACGTTATCGGCATCTATTTCTTGAAATTTGCGATACTTGTGGTAGCATCTCCACAAGTTGAGTGTAGCGGTGCCTTGAGCCTGAGCCGCACTGAAACGATGCGCGATATTTTTATCCAGAATCCAGTTTGCTAGAGCCAAATCAAGCCTCAACCCGCGAAACCCCTACCGTCAAGGCAGGGGTTTTGCTTGTGTAGGAAGAGCTGGATTGAAGGCGTATAAACCTTGCTTCCACTGC
Organism: Phyllobacterium sp. CL33Tsu; assembly: GCF_900113985.1. NCBI lineage: Bacteria > Pseudomonadati > Pseudomonadota > Alphaproteobacteria > Hyphomicrobiales > Phyllobacteriaceae > Phyllobacterium > Phyllobacterium sp. CL33Tsu. The sequence goes on from NZ_FORJ01000003.1 coordinate 356,028, forward strand.
CGCTCTCCCCCCACGACAAGATACTTAATTCTCTTCTACGATGGCCTGAATATCTGTCGTCGAATGGTTCGTCAGGGTCTTGGGGATTTCGACCACCACCCGGTCCGACACTTCCTTGTGGAACTCCTGACGCATCTCTCCGAGCATAAGCGGAGGCGCGACGATGACGAGTTTCTCAAACTCACCCTTGTGAGCGTGGGCATAGAGTGTGTCAGCGATTTCCTTGGCAAAGCGTTTCTTCGCCATTTCATGCCAATCGGTGTCGTCGACCGCCGCACGGCCAAGGCCGGGTCCGCTGGAAAATCGCCCGGGCTTGTCGGTGCCCTGCTCGCGTGTAGCCGGATTGGCCTGGCTCAACTGGTGAATAATGCCAAGCTGAACATTGTTCATATCGTTCTTGTTGCGCAGAAAAAGTGCCTTTTCTCCGTCGGCAACCAGAACCCAGGTCTGGCGGTTCAAAATGACCTTCACCATCGCGGACTCCGACTGATATGTTGTCATCTGGAATTCCTTTTTACTGGAGTTTCGTGTGGTTGGAAATGTGCACAATGACCAAGCGAGTTCTTTAGCTGATGCCTGGTGGTGGTGCGGCGAGGACGTTGGTCAACGGGTTGCGGCAGCGGAAAGTTCCTGCTTTTTTTCCGAAGTCGTTCTACTTGGCACCCCTAAGCATTTGAAAAGGAATGTAACGCAATGAAGATCGCCCTTTCGATCGTTTCGGTTCTCCTTGTGATCATGGGAGGTATCTGGGCGCTGCAGGGACTGAGCATCCTCGGCGGGAGCTTCATGGTGGGGCAGACGCGCTGGCTCTATATCGGTCTGTTGACCATGATCTTCGGAGGCGTCCTGTTTTTCGTCACGAGAAGGCGCTGACGTCAGAAAAGCCGTTGGTTAATGCGGCTCCATTGGCCTTGCGTCTGGATTTGTTGAATAACGGCTGTTAGCCTCAAAATGCATGGGAGAGATCAATTTTATGACTGCACTTACTATTATCGTTGAATTCGAAACCAATGAGGGCTGCGAAGAGGAATTTACTGCGATTATTCGTGAACATGCCCGCAGGACCCTCGAAGAGGAAACGGGTTGCTTGCGATTTGAAGTGATCAAGCCGATCGAACGTGACGGAACGCCGATCCCGAACAAGGTGATCGTCAACGAACTTTACGCAAACGAGGCGGCGGTTACGGCGCACGAGAACAATCCCCGCATGCCCAAGCTTCAGGCGATGAACGCACCGCTTCTCAAATCGCGCCGTTTGATCCTGGCACAATCGCTTACCGCGCGGGCTGCCGAGGGGTTGAGGCCGCAAGAACTCAACGCCAGCAATGATGACTAAGTTGAAGCGCGCTCATCACCCGAAGGTCCAATTTCAGCCGCGTTCAAATTATGCGATGAGGGCGCGGACATTCTCGATTGCACGCGCTCTGACATCGCGTCGAAAGTACGAAACATGAAGAAACTGAGCCTGGCCCTCCTTTTGCCCTGCGCATTCGCGGTAACCAATTGCGGCGCCATGCGCTGGATGAGCCAGCCGCCCGCGCACAATTCGAGTTGCGCCGGCTGGAACAAGATCCGCCTCAAGCCTGAAACCGCGGTCTATCTTGCCAAGAACGACTTTGCTGCCGGGATCGATATCGATTCTCACAATCTCAACGGCCAGAACAATGGCTGCTGGAAATAAGCGGGCTGGCTTGCCCTTGTATATTGGCATTCGCTTACCTATCTAACTTCCAGAAATTCGCTTCTGCTTTTGACCACGGATGTACTGGCACTGGTATCGAGGCGAATTCGGAAAGGTCGGGAATTCCCGGCCTTTTTTGTTGCCTATCGCACACATGTTCGCTGCATTCCGCGTCCGTCAGCGTATCCGATTGCCTTCGAGGGTGCGAACGGTCTATGAAGGTCTGGCTATCGGCCTGGCCGTTCGGTTTTGACGCCAGCGGGCCGTCTCGAGCTTGTATTGAGAGTGGGTTCCTTGAATGGACAATTTTGAGAAGTACGCTCTGGCCATCATGGTTGTGTTTGGCGCCCTGATTATCGGTGGCCTTATGGCTGTTCATATTGCCTGGGCGCACAAGGCAGGTTTTCTTTATGCCTTGGGCGCCGCGGTGGTGGCATGGTCCGCCGGTTTTGCGGTCCTGTTCGACAAGCCCCGTCTTTACGGATTGTTGCTGCTCGTCACGACGGCACTGATCACGGCCTCGGTCGTCGTACTCGTACGGTAACGCGCCCGATTCTCGGTTCGCGCATAATATGAAACCGGGCTTCATATTATCGTTTACTTTATCAAGAATAATTCTAAACTGCGGCTCAGATTCAAAGTGCATGCCTGAATCCGTGGCGCTGCCAGCTGTCGGTTTTATGCGATAGTTCAGCACCGGTCCCTGGCTCAGGTTGAAAGAGAAGTAATCCGATGCGCCTGACAAGACAGACGAATTACGCAATCCGCATTCTCATGTATTGTGCTGCCAACGAGGGCAATCTGAGCCGGATCGGCGAGATCGCACAAGCATACACAGTCTCAGAACTCTTTCTTTTCAAAATCCTCCAGCCGCTGGTCGAGAATGGTTTTATCGAGACCGTACGCGGCCGCAATGGCGGCGTGAAGCTCGGCAAACCCGCGAAGGACATCACCCTCTTCGACGTGGTTCGGGTGACCGAAGAGAATTTCTCTATGGCCGAATGCTTCGACAATGATGGCGCCGACTGCCCATTGATCGACAGCTGTGGCCTGAATTCCGCGCTGCGCAAGGCGCTCAACGCGTTCTTCGAAGTCCTCGCTCAATACACGATCGAAGATATCGTGGACAAGCGCGACGTGCGCGCCCTCCTCGGTATCGACATCATCGAGAAGCGGCTGGCGGCGGCAAGCTAGCCGCACGGTTTTTCATCCAGCATTGCGTCTTTACGCGGGAGCGCACCGGTCGTGCGCCTGATCGACCAATTCTACGTGAGCCCGACCCGGATTTTGGTTTCGCGGGGCATGCTGTGACGGACCTCCGACAGAGAAGAAGCCTATCATTAAGGCGCATGAGACGTTTTGACACATAACCGGATTTCGCGGGGAATTTGCGGTGCAAATGACCACTGGTGGTTTAACCTGATTGAATTGGTTAGGTTATTTGTCTAGTTTAGAACTATTCTAACTGCTTGAAAACATGACATAATCTCACCACATAGATTTGACACTTATCGCGATAGCCGGTTTTATGTACCAAGCGTTACGGTGACGCATGACCTTTGATGTTTGGGCCTTGAACCCTTGCGATTGGAGGAACCATTGTCTGGTTCGATAGTATCCCCCGTTTTCGGGACAGTATTTTCAGGTCTCTGCGTACAAAACGCTTTTATTTCAATAGCTTATTTAAGCTTTGATGCCAATTTGGTGTCGAAGGCCGGGCCCCTTTCTTCTCAAGAATACGGCGTCGACCCGAAATGCTAGTTTGCCATTGCAATATCATTACCCAGAAGGAAGTCGAGAATACTATCATTGAACTTCTCGACGCCGATCCGTGGCAACTCGTTGTTCCTGCAAAGGTTTACCATGCCATGAAGAAGCGGGGACGCTGCTGTGGCTGCTTCCCAAATGTCGTTGAAACCATCATAAAGGTGACGGAAGAATATCACCTCCGCCATGGTTCGGATGATTCTGTTGCAGTTTCATTCATCGACCGTGTTCGGGAATTGCGTCACCAATACGGGAGTTCACGACATGAAGGGCGACATAAAGGTCATCGAGCGGCTTAACGAAGCTTTGTTCCTCGAACTGGGGGCCGTGAATCAATATTGGCTTCACTATCGCCTGCTTGACGATTGGGGTTACACCAAGCTGGCCAAGAAAGAGCGTGAAGAATCCATCGAGGAAATGCACCACGCTGACAAGATCATCCAGCGCATCATTTTCCTCGAAGGCCATCCCAACCTGCAGTCGATCGGCGCCCTGCGCATTGGCCAGAACATCAAGGAAGTGCTCGAAGCCGATCTTGCCGGCGAATATGATGCGGTCAAATCCTACAAGAAATCGCGCGAAATCTGCGATCAGCTCGGGGACTATGTCTCCAAGGAGCTTTTTGACGAACTCCTGAAGGATGAGGAAGGCCATGTCGACTTCCTCGAGACGCAGATCGATCTGTTGAACGCAATCGGCGTCGAGCGCTACGGCCAGCTCAATGCTGCTTCGGCCAACGACGTCGATTGAACCAGAATTTGCCGGACACAAAAAAGGGCGCCAGCGGCGCCCTTTTCTTTTTTCATAAAGAGCTCATTTCGGAAGCTGGTCATCCACGCCGGCAACGTAGAAATTCATGCTGAGAATGGACTTGTCGTCGGCGGTTTCACCTGCCTTCAGCCATTCGCTGCCGTCCTGCTTCTTGATCGGGCCAGTGAACGGCTTCAGTTCACCGGATGTGATCTTCGCCTGGGTTTCCTCGGCCAGCTTCTTCACGTCGTCAGGCATATTGGTGTAGGGCGCCATGACGACAAGGCCCTCATGCATGCCTTCGAAAACGTTGTGCGACTTCCAGGTGCCGTCGAGGACTGCCTTGGCGCGCTCGATGTAATATGGGCCCCAATTATCGACGATCGACGTCAGCTGTGTTTCCGGTCCGAACTTTATCATGTCCGATGCCTGGCCAAACGCCTTGATCTTGCGCTCCGACGCAACCTGCATGGGCGCGGTCGAATCCGTGTGCTGGGTGATGATGTCGACACCCTGATCGACCAGCGCCTTGGCGGCATCAGCCTCCTTGGCCGGATCGAACCAGGAATTGGCCCAGATCACCTTGATCTTGAAGTTCGGATTGACCGACTGTGCGCCAAGCATGAACGAATTGATGCCCTGCACGACTTCCGGAATTGGGAACGAGCCGATATAGCCGGCAACGCCCGTCTTCGACATCTTCGCGGCGATCACGCCTTGCACATATCGCCCCTCATAGAAGCGAGAATTGTAAACAGCGACATTCTCGGCGGTCTTGTAGCCGGTCGCGTGCTCGAATTTCACCTTGGGGAATTTCTGCGCGACCTTGTTCGTCGCATCCATGTAGCCGAACGATGTCGTGAAGATCAGTTGATTGCCGGCGCGTGCGAGGCGCTCGATGGCACGCTCGGCATCCGCACCTTCGGGTACGTTTTCGAGGAAGGTCGTCTCGACCTTGTCGCCGAGTTCCTTTTCCAGCTGCTTGCGGCCCTGGTCGTGCTGGTAGGTCCATCCGAAATCACCGGGGGGTCCGATATAGATGAAACCGACTTTCAGTTTATCCTCGGCGTGCGCCGCACCCGCCAATGCAAAGCTGGCGGCGACAGTCAGCGCCATCATCAATTTTTTCATTTAGGTTCACCTCTCTGTTAATGCGTATCGAGTTTCGTTTCAGGCCGCCCTAGCGGTCCGGTACGAAGGGTTTGCCGAGCGAAGTCGGGGTATTCATCAACGTCAGCCGCTTGTTTCTGGAGATCAGCACGAGCACGACGATTGTCGCAAGGTAAGGCAGCGACGACATGAACTGGGAGGGTATTCCGATACCCAGCGCCTGCGCGTGCAACTGGCCGATGCTCACCGCACCAAAAAGATAGGCGCCCGCCAGAATCCGCCATGGCCGCCACGACGCAAAGACAACGAGCGCAAGGGCGATCCAGCCCCGTCCCGCCGTCATGTTCTCCACCCATTGCGGCACATAAACCAGCGACAGCTGGCCGCCGGCGAGCCCCGCACAGGCGCCGCCGAAGAGAACCGCCAGGTAACGGATGCGCACAACGGGAACACCAAGCGCATGCGCGGAGGTGTGGTTGTCGCCGACAGCACGCAATGTAAGGCCTGCGCGGGTCCTGAACAGGAACCAGACGACGGCGATCGTCAAAAGGATTGAGATATAGAAGATCGGATCCTGGCCGAAGAGGAACTTGCCGACATAGGGAATATCGGTCAGCCCGGGAATATAGAGCGATTCCATCTTGACCCCGGGCAGGCCGACAAAGCTTTCGCCGATCATCGCCGAAGCGCCCAGGCCAAGCAGGGTCAGTGCGAGGCCGGTCGCGACCTGGTTGGTCACAAGGGTCAGCGTAAGAAACCCGAAGAGCAGCGAAAAGGCGGCGCCCGCCAAAATGGCCGCGCCCATGCCGAGCCAGGCGGATCCGGTCGTCTGGGCAACCGCAAAGCCGCAGACCGCGCCCATGATCATCATGCCTTCGACGCCGAGGTTAAGTACGCCGGAGCGCTCGACGACGAGTTCGCCGAGGGCGGCAATGAGGAGCGGCGTCGCCGCAGTCGCAACCGTTAGAAGAATGGCTTCGAACATGGACATCTCAGGCGCCCTTTGCCACGGCGTCGCCGAGACGCGTTACGAACCTTATGCGGTAGTAGATCAGCGTGTCGCTGGCCAACACGAAGAAAAGGATGATGCCCTGGAAAATGCGGGCTGACTTTTCCGATATACCAAGCGAGATCTGCGCCGCCTCGCCCCCGAGATAGGAAAGTGCCAGAACCAGTCCCGCGGCAACGATGCCGAGCGGATTGAGCCGTCCGAGGAACGCGACGATGATCGCGGTGAAGCCATATCCGGGCGTAATCGTCGTCCGCAACTGGCCGACGGCGCCGGAGACTTCAGCAATGCCGGCGAGGCCGGCAAGCGCACCGGATACAAGGAAGGCAAAGAAGGTAAGCCGGCCCGCGCTGAAACCGGCAAAGCGCCCTGCCCGCGAACTGCGGCCGAGCACCTTGATCTCAAAGCCGTTGAGCGTGCGCGACAGCATGAACCAGACGACGACAGCTGCGATCAGCGCAATAATGAAGCCCCAATGCGCTCGGCCCGAATCGGCCCAGATGGCCGGGAGGATAGCGCTGTCGTTGAACTGCACCGTCTCGGGAAAGTTGTAGCCTTGCGGGTTGCGCCACGGACCGCGTACCAGCCAATCGAGGAAAAGCTGCGCGACATAGACGAGCATGAGGCTCGTCAGGATCTCGTTGGTATTGAAACGTACCTTGAGATAGGCCGGGATCGTCGCATATGCCATTCCACCCGCCATGCTGAATAGCAGCATCAACGGCAGAACGTACCAGCCTTGAAAATCCGGAAACATTACCGGAAGGATCGATCCGGCTATCCCGCCTGCGATCAGCTGACCTTCGGCGCCGATGTTCCAGTTGTTCGAAAGGAAGCAGACCGACAAGCCGACTGCAATCAGGATAAGCGGCGCGGCTTTCACCAATAATTCGTGGATCGACCAGACCTCGGTGAGCGGCTCGACGAAATAGGAATAGAGCGCCGCAAATGGATTCTTGCCGAGCAACGAGAAAAGAATTGCTCCAGCAATGACCGTGAGAAACAGGGCGATGAAGGGCGACAGCGCACTGAAAAGCGCCGAGTGTTGCGGGCGTCTGACGATTTCTATCCGCATCATGCTGCCCCTGCACTCGCCAGGGGTGCGGCGTGCTCGGCACCGCCCATCATTAACCCTACGCGTTCGCGGTTCATGGCTTCGATAGGCACGGATTCAGAAAGCCGGCCATGCACCATCGCGGCGATGCGGTCGGAAATTTCGAAAAGCTCATCGAGGTCCTGGCTGATCACAATCACGGCCGAACCGCTCCTGGCAAGGTCGACGAGCGCCTGGCGGATATGCGCGGCCGCGCCAGCGTCCACGCCCCATGTCGGCTGGTTGACGATCATCACCGAAGGGTTGCGATCAAGCTCGCGGCCGATCAGGAACTTCTGCAGGTTTCCGCCAGAAAGCGCTGATGCATCGGGGTTTTCTGCGCTTTTGCGGACGTCCATGCGGCCTATGATGCGCTTAGCCGCCGAGGCAAGACTGGACTCTGCGACGAGCTTGAGCGCGCCGCCGCCAAGAAACACCTTGCGATCCGTCGCATGGCGCGAAAGAAGGAGATTGTTGGTCAGCGACATATCTGGCACAGCACCATGGCCAAGGCGCTCTTCCGGCACGAAAGCGGCACCAAGCTTGCGCCGGGCCGAAATACCGATCCTGCCAGCATCCTTGCCGCGAAGCCGGATTACGTCGGGCCGCCCCTGCAGAACCTCCCCGGAAATTGCCTCGAACAATTCGCCCTGCCCGTTTCCGGCGACACCTGCGATGCCGAGGATTTCGCCAGCCTGGACGGCAAGGCGGATATCGTGCAGCGAAACCGAAAAGGGGCCGCGCGGCCGCTGCGACAATCCGTTGACCTCGACAAGCGGCAGGCTCTGTTCAGCAGATTTTTGCACCGGACTACGCTCGATGACGTGGATGTCGCTGCCTACCATCATCCGCGCCAGGGAAGCGGCTGTCTCGGCCCGGGGGTCGCATTGGCCCACAACTTTGCCGTGCCGAAGAACGGTTGCCCGATCGCACAGGCGCCGGACCTCCTCCAGCCGGTGGCTGATATAGAGAATGGATTTTCCTTCAGAGCGAAGCCGTTCCAGTGTCACGAAAAGTAGGTCTGCTTCCTGTGGTGTCAGCACCGATGTCGGTTCGTCCAGAATGATAAGGTCAGGGTTTTGTAACAGGCAGCGAATGATCTCGATTCGCTGCCGCTCACCGACGGAAAGGTCGCCGACAAGCGCATAGGGATCGACCGGCAACCCATAGGCATCGCCGATTTCGCGAGCACGCGCGGCGATCGTATCGAGCGGCGTTTTTTCGTCGAGCGAAAGGGCGATGTTCTCTGCCGCAGTCAGCGCATCAAAGAGCGAAAAGTGCTGGAAAACCATGCCGATACCGAGCGATCTTCCCATGGCTGGATTGGTCACCGTGACAGCGTTTCCCTTCCAGGAAATGCTGCCGGAACTTGGCTGCAATGCGCCGAAGAGCATCTTCACCAGCGTCGATTTTCCAGCGCCGTTCTCGCCGAGCAGCGAATGAATCTCGCCGGCGCTAATTCTCAGGTCGATTTCGTCGCAGGCTTTGAGTGTGCCGAAAATTTTGGTGAGCTTGTCAGCTTCCAGTAGCGGTGTTTCAGAGCCGTCTATTCTTTTTTGTGTCATCGTTCCCCGCGGCCAAGACCGTTCCTGATCCTATGCTACCCCGGCCAAACTTGGAAAGTGCAAAACGAGTGGTTGCGGCCATTTGCGCACATTAATCGTGCACGAACATCAGAGGCTTAAGGAATGAGCACGGTCGTGCCGGTCGTCCTACGGGCTTCAAGGTCGCGGTGCGCATTGGCGACATCCTTCAGCGGGTAGGTCTGGCCGACTTCAATACGGATGACGCCCTTTGCAACGAGGTCGAAAAGTTCGTTGGCACCGCTTTCGAGCGCCTCGCGCGCGGCGACGTAGACGAAGAGCGTCGGACGCGTAAGGTAGAGCGATCCCTTGCGCGAGAGAATGCCCAGGTCGAATGGCGGCACCGGTCCGGATGACTGACCAAAACACACGATCATTCCGCGCGGACGCAGGCAATCCAGCGAGCCGTCGAACGTGTCCTTGCCGACGGAGTCGTAGACGACATCGACGCCTTTGCCGCCCGTAAGCTCTTTCACCCGCTCGACAAAATTTTCCCTGCGGTAATTGATGACATGGTCGTAGCCATGATCGAGGGCGAGCTTCACCTTCTCTTCTGAACCGGCGGTGCCGATGACCGTCGCGCCAAGGTGTCTTGCCCATTGTCCGGCGATGAGACCGACTCCGCCGGCAGCCGCGTGAAAGAGGATCGTGTCACCTTTCTTCACCGGGAAAGTCTGGCGCAAGAGATACTGGGCCGTAAGGCCTTTCAGCATCATCGCTGCCGCTTGTTGCAGCGGAATTTCATCCGGGACTTTGACTAGGCGATCGGCCGGAATAAGCCGCTCTTGCGCATAAGCACCGATCGGACTGGTGTAGGCGACGCGGTCGCCGGGCTTCAGCAATCCGGCACCCTCGCCGACGGCAAGCACAACGCCAGCGCCCTCGTGGCCTGGAATCAGCGGCAGCGGAGTTGGCGACGGGTAGAGACCCGTTCGATAATAGACATCGAGAAAGTTGAGGCCGATCGCTTCATTTCGGATGCGCACCTCGCCCGGTCCTGGCGCCCCAACCGAAACATCTTCGTAAGTCAATGCTTCCGGCCCGCCGGTTTGATGAATACGAACAGCCTTGACCATCACGCTTTCTCCGTCCGCCCCAAATTGGGGAACAACTGCATTACGGCGCCGATGAAGAAAAGATAGATCCCTGTAACGGAAATGCCAATGCGCACCCAAAGCGGCGAATCAAGTTCTTGAAACAGCGAGAACGCCCCAAAGCCGCACCAGAGAAAAAATATCGTCAGATTGAGGTTGCGCAAACGCTGCACGCGCACCGGATGCAGGAAATAGATCGGCAGGAAGGAAACGATTGCGGCAACGAGCACGATTGCAAAAGCCACCCATTCACCGGGCCGCACGATAAACAAAGTGAAAACAATCATGTTCCAGACAACCGGGAACCCTTTGAAGAAGTTCTCCTTCGTCTTCATGCCTGTGTCAGCGTAGTAGATAGCGCTCGATACGACGATGATGGCCGCTGCGAGAAACGACAGGCCCTCGCCCATGAAGCCGCGCTGGTAGAGCGCGAAGGCGGGGATGAGCACATAGGTCATGTAGTCGATAATATTGTCGAGGAGTTCTCCCGACCAATTGGGCAGGACGTACTTGACTTCCAGCTTGCGGGCGATGGGACCATCGATGCCGTCAACGAACAAGGCAAGTCCGAGCCACCAGAACATGGCCGTCCAGCTTTCCTCGCTGGCGGCGACGACGGAAAGAAACGCCAGAAACGAACCGGACGCCGTCAACAGATGGACCGAGAAAGCCTTTGCTTGCGGCGCCGTCACTTTCTTGGGCTTGACGCCCTTGGGCATGGTAGGTTTTTTCAAGGGTCCGCGCCAATCTGCTGCATCACAATTAAACGCCTGCCGTTATATCTTGGCAACGACGAACGATTTGCGATCAGCTTTTCTTGAAATTGGCTGAAAGCGCAAGCAATGAAACTCATATAAACTGTTGAAAGCCCCGCACGGGCCCGCAAATGGGAGACAGATATGACCAGCACCAGAACCGATCCGATCGTCATTGCCGGAGCTGGGCACGTCGGGCTGATTGCTGCGATCGCCACGGCCCGCTCGTTCGACAATGTCGTCAGCCTCGGCGTCGTGCCTGAAGCCTCCGACAAGCGCACCACGGCGCTGATGATGCCAGCCATCAAGTTCCTGGAAAAGATCGGCCTGTGGGAAACGATCGAACCGCACGCAGCCCCGATCACCACGATGCGCATCCTCGATGGCACGCAGCGTCTGATCCGCAGCCCTGCCGTCACGTTCGAGGCCAGCGAGATTGATGAACCGGCATTTGGTTACAATATTCCCAATACGACACTGACGTCTGTCCTTGCTGACGCACTCCAGCATTCAGGCGCGAGGCACATTGCCGCCTCGGCCAGCCACTACCACCCGAGCGACGACGCAATTACGGTGGAAGCCAATGATGGCTCGAGCATTACTGCGAACATTGTGATTGCGGCGGATGGCCGGTCCTCGCTTGCTCGCGAAGCGGCAGGCATTTCCGCCCGGACCTGGTCATACAACCAGACGGCCATCGTGCTGAGCTTCAGCCACACGCGCGACCACCACGACATTTCGACGGAGTTTCACACTGAGCACGGACCGTTCACACAGGTCCCGCTCCAGGGGAAGCGGTCGAGCCTCGTATGGGTGACGACGCCGGCGCACGCGGTTGAACTGCTTGAACTCACTCGCGACCAGCTCGCAATGCGGGTGGAAGAGCGCATGCAGTCCATGCTCGGCGCAGTGACCGTAGAGGTCGATCCGCAAAGCTGGCCGCTCTCCGGCCTCGTTCCGACATCGTTCGCTCGAAATCGCGTGTTTCTTGCCGGCGAGTCCGCTCATGTTTTCCCGCCCATAGGCGCGCAAGGTCTCAACCTCGGCGTAAGGGACGTCGAGACCCTGCTCGAGACCTTCCCGACGGACGGGGCCGATCTCGGCTCATCACGGGTCATCTCGACCTATAACCGCAAGCGCAGCCCTGACATCTTTGCGCGGACGGGTGCGGTCGATGCACTGAACAGATCGCTCTTGTCTGATTTCCTTCCGGTGCAGATGGTCCGCAGTGGGGGCCTGGAATTGTTGCGCGTATTTTCGCCCCTGCGCGGCTTCGTCATGCGTGAAGGGCTTCGTCCGGGCAGCGGCTTCCGCTTTACGCGCAAGCACACTGGCCCGGAACTTTAGGCAAGAACGAAGTCGTAAAGCAGCTTCACATTGAGTACGGCGATCACGATCGCAATGATGACGGCAAACGTGGTCAGCCAGCGCGGTGAGACCAAAGCGCCCATCTTGGCCTTGCTTGCCGTGAACATGACGAGCGGGAACACCGCAAATGACAGTTGCAGGCTGAGCACCACCTGAGTCAGTACGAGCAGCTTCGCCGTTCCGCTTTCGCCATACCAGATCGTCACGATCGCAGCCGGGATAATCGCAATCGCGCGGGTGATCAGCCTGCGTAGCCATGGTGCGAGCTTGATGTGGAGAAAGCCCTCCATGACGATCTGGCCTGCAAGCGTGGCTGTGACCGTCGAGTTGATGCCGCAGCACAAGAGCGCAATGCCGAACAGGGTGGGAGCAATCGCAAGACCGAGCAAGGGCGCAAGCAGGGAATGTGCTTCGCCAAGTTCCGCAACCTCCGTGCGGCCGGTCGTATGGAAGGTCGCTGCGGCGAGGATCAGGATCGAAGCGTTGATAAGAAGTGCAAACATCAGCGCCGCGGTCGAATCGATCGTCGCGTATTTGAGCGCCTGCCGTTTCTCGGGCAGCGTATCGCCGTAGGCGCGCGTCTGCACGATACCCGAATGCAAGTAGAGATTGTGCGGCATCACCGTGGCGCCGAGGATACCCAGCGCCAGATACAGCATTTCCGGATTGGTCACGATTTCAGTCGTCGGGGCAAAGCCCTTGATCACCGCGCCCCATTCAGGATCGGCAAGAAAAATCTGGATGCCGAAGCAGACAGCAATCACGCCGAGCAGCGTTATGATCAACGCTTCCACCCAGCGGAAGCCTAATTTCTGCAGGTACAGAATAAGGAAAACATCGAGCGCAGTGATGAGGACGCCGATTTCGAGCGGAATGCCGAAAATAAGATTGAGGCCGATCGCTGTGCCAATGACTTCCGCAATATCGGTTGCGATGATGGCGATCTCCGCAAGGAACCACAGCGTATAGGCAACGGGCTTTGGAAAAGCATCCCGGCAAGCCTGCGCAAGGTCCCTGCCCGATCCGATCGCCAAACGCGCGCAGAGAGCCTGCAGAACGATCGCCATGATGTTGGAGATCAGCGCGACAACAAGCAGCGAATAGCCAAACTTCGAACCACCGGCGAGCGATGTCGCCCAATTGCCGGGATCCATGTAGCCGACCGCCACGAGATAGCCCGGTCCGACAAATGCCGCGGCACGCCGCCAGCCCGGTCCGGTCGAGCGCACAGCGACCGAACGATGAACGTCGGACAAAGATGCCTCGCCCCGGGCATGCCGCCATCCATCGGCCGCCGGGGTGTGCTGCGCTAGCTGATCCATGAATTCTCCGAAACGCAATTGCAAATCATTCGCAACTATATAAACAGATGGACGCTACAGCCGCAAGGGGGGTGGCCCACAAAACTTTAGAATTGATACAAACTAGCTAGCCGATAGCGAGCAGCCGGGCGCGAAGGGGACTACAGGTGCGGAGCTATGAAGGCTCAACCAACCAGCCCATGTGTCATGGCGTAGAGCCAAAGCGTCAATGTCACGATCGAAAACAGGGTGGTCGCGAGCACCGAACTCGACGCGCGCTCGACCCAGACCCCGTATTGCTGGGCTATGACGAAGACATTCGTCGCGGTTGGCAAGGCCGCCATGAGCATTGCCGTATAGACCCATACCGGTGGGAAATCGCCGGCCAGGCGCAAGACGCAGTAAATCAATACGGGCTGGACGACGAGCTTCAGCGGAACAATCAAATAGAGTTCCTTCGGCACACGTCGTAAGGGACGCAGCGCCAGCGTCGCGCCCATTGCAAAGAGCGCGCAAGGCGCCGCCGCGCGGGCAAGAAAATCGATCATCCGGTCGACCGCCACAGGCGGCTCCAGTCCGGTGATGGCCGCTCCTACCCCGAAAATGGTGGCGATGATGAAAGGGTGGCCAAATATCTTCTTGAGCACCCCGGCGGCGAGATCGCGCGGCGAACGCTTGTCGTTGCCGGAAAGCGCCATCATCAACGGCGCCATCACGAAATGCAGCGTGTTGTCAAAGCAGAAGATGAGTGCGACCGGCACGGCTGCCGGCGCGCCGAAAGCAAGGATCGCCAGCGCCGGGCCCATGTAGCCAATATTGCCGTAGGCCGCCGCTAGCCCCTGAATGGTGCTCTCGTCAATGCGGCGTGTGCGCACGAACGCGACCACAAACATTGCCATGAAGATCAGGAAGGTCGATGCGGTGCAGCCAATGATAAAGCCCCACTGCGTCAATTCGGCCACCGGCGTCTTCGACAAAATCTGGAAAAACAGCGCCGGAAGCGCCACATAGACGATGAACGTATTCATCCACCCGAGCGCCTCGAGCGGCTGATGTTTTACCTTGGCCACGAAAAAGCCAAGAAAAATCAGCCCAAAGAAAGGTAAGACCAGGTTGAATACATCAAGCATAAGCAGGCTTTGAGGTTTGCCGCGCCGGAAACAAGAGCAAGGACGCTTTAGGCTCGCGGGATTGGACAGAAACGGATATCTATCCTGAATGACGATGATAAAACAGATACGGCATGCCAAATTTCAGATCGGTCAGGTCGTCAGCCACCGCATTTTTGCGTTTCGTGGCGTGATTTTCGACGTTGATCCCGAGTTCAGCAACACCGAAGAATGGTATCAGTCCATTCCCGAAGAGATCAGGCCGCATCGCGACCAGCCCTTCTACCATCTCTTTGCCGAGAACTCCGAGACAGAATACGTGGCCTATGTTTCGGAACAAAACCTCGTTGCCGATACGACCGGAACACCTTTGCGCCACCCGCAGATCAAGAACGTGTTCGAAAAGATCGAGGATGGCGTCTATCGGGTCAAGCGGCCGCATCTCAACTAACGCCCCGCACCGAAGCCGAACAATAAAAAAGGGACGCGTCACCGCGTCCCTTTTTGTGTGCGCTAACTGATCAGTTGCCGGCTTTCGCCTTTTCCTGTTCGGCCTTCATCTTGTCTTCAAATTCCTTCTGGCGCTTCTGAACTTCGCTCTGCAGCGTCTTCTGGCGTTGTTCGAGTTCGTTCTGCTGCAGGCCGGGGCCGTCATAGGCCTGGCTGAAGCCGGTCAGAGCGACATTGATCGGATTAGGCTTGTTCTGGAAGTTGACCGAAGTCAGCGTCAGCTGGTTGCCCTTCTTGAACGAGTTGAGCAGATCGTCCGACAAGGCGACTTCCGAAATGCAACGATCCGGGAAGCAGATCGCGTACTCGATCTTCTGGGTCTTGCCGCCATTGATCTGGAGGCCGACGCCCGGAGGAATGAGACGTCCGGTCGGAACCGATACCTGGAAGATCTTGCGGTTGATCTTGCCCTTGATCTCGATGAGGTTGACCGCGGTCAGGAGCTGGCCGCTATCGGCAGTCACGATGTTCTGGGTGTTGCAGATATCGTTTTCTTCCTGCTTGGAGCAGACCTTGAACCAACCTTGCGGCGCTCTCTGCTGCTGGGCTGCTGCTGGTACTGCCGCGGCGGCGAGCAATGCGATGGCACCAGCGAATGATGCGGTTGCCGCGATGGACTTCGGGTTGGACATGGTCAACTGGTTCCTTTCAGCGCACTTATCCTAAGTGTATCTCGATCATCTCTATTTGCTTGTCTGGCTTTGGTTGCCAAATGCGGCAAGAGAGTGACCCTTTGAATATCGAAGGCCGTGTTACACTGCATGTTCTCTCAAATCCAGCCACCTTTTGGACTAGTTGGGGATTCCCCTCGAGGATTTACGGCGCACGCCGCAGAATCGTCGTCAAGTGGTAGTCTCTGTCACGAATCAGAATGAATTCCCGGCTTCCGGGAATGCTAGGTCGAGACGATGTTGAAGAAAACTACCCAGGCGCTGACTATACTTGCCACGATTTGTTGTACAATAAGCGGCGCATTTGCCGAACCGAGGCATGGAATCGCCATGCACGGAGAACCGGCCCTGCCCGCGGACTACAAGCATTTCCCGTATGTCAATCCGGATGCCCCCAAGGAAGGCTCGATCACCTATGGTGTCGTCGGCACGTTTGACAGCCTCAACCCGTTTCTGGTCAAGAGCATGCGGACATATGCGCGTGGCCTGTTCAGTGACGGCGAGTTCGGCGATCTCGTCTATGAATCGCTGATGCAACGCAACGCCGATGAGCCGTTCACCATGTACGGCCTGCTGGCCGAAAAAGTCGAAACCGACGATGAGCGGACTTGGGTCGAATTTACGCTGAATCCCAAAGCAAAATGGTCTGATGGCGAGCCGGTTACGCCCGACGACGTGATATTCACCTTCGACCTCCTGACAAAAAAGGGCCGCCCACCCTTCAGCGGCCGGATGAAGCTCATTTCGAAGATCGAGAAGATTGGCGAGCGCGGCATTCGCTTTACGTTCAACGACCAGGCCAACCGCGAATTTCCGCTGATCCTCTCATTAATGCCAGTTCTTCCCAAACATGCCATCAACATCGACACCTTCGACAGTTCGCCTCTCTCGATACCTGTGGGCAGCGGACCCTATACGGTCTCACAGGTGCAGCCGGGTCAGCGCATCGTCTACAAGCGCAATCCGGATTATTGGGGGAAAGATGTGCCGAGCCGCATCGGCTTCAATAATTTCGACAGGGTGACCGTTGAATATTTCCGCAACGACCAGGCGCAGTTCGAAGCCTTCAAGAAAGGTGTTTTCGATGTCTTCCTTGAGGGCGATCCCAACAAATGGGCAACTTCATATGACTTCCCGGCCATACGAGATGGCCGGGTTATCAAGGATACATTCGAAAAACACTCGCCTGCCAACATGTTCGGGTTCCTGTTCAATACGCGCCGCCCAAAATTTCAGGATCGAGCGGTTCGCCAGGCGCTGGCCCTGATGTTCGACTTCGAATGGGCGAACCGCAATCTCTATGCCGGACGTTACCGGCGGCTCGGCAGCTATTGGCAAGGATCGGAACTTTCGGCGCTGGGACGTCCTGCCGATGCTATGGAGCGCGAGTGGCTTGCGCCCTTTGCGGATTCTCTCCAGCCGGACGTGATGGACGGTTCGTTCGTGCCGCCGCAAACAGACGGCACGGGGCGCGACCGCAAGGAAATGAAGCGTGCCTTCGATATCCTGACCGAGCGGGGCTACAGGATCGAGAACGAACGGATGCTCGATCCACACGGAACTCCCCTCACCTTCGAAATCATGACGCGATCCGTTGGCGAGGAACGCTTGGGCCTTGCCTATAAGCGCACCCTTGAGCGGCTCGGTATCGGCGTCACCATCAGGACCGTCGATGACGCCCAGTACCAGAAACGGCTGCAGACCTTCGATTATGACATGATACTCGGTGCCTATGCGAGTTCGCTGTCACCCGGCTATGAGCAATATTATCGTTGGGGCAGCCAGTCGAAGGATGTCGAAGGCAGTTTCAATTATGCCGGCGTTGCCAATCCCGCCATCGACGCCCTCCTCGACAAGATGCTGGCGGTGCGCGGACAGGAAGAGTTTACCAGCACGGTCCGTGCTCTCGACAGGCTTTTGATCTCCGGCCATTATATGATTCCGATCTATTATCAGCCGGAGCAATGGGTTGCGCGGTGGTCGCACCTGCATCATCCCGAAAAGACCTCCCTCGTGGGAAACCAGCTGAACACGTGGTGGTCTGATAAACGATAGGTTGAAGTTATGCCCGAAAAGAAATTCACCATCGACGTGGTGTCGGATGTCGTTTGCCCCTGGTGCTTCGTCGGGCGAAAGCGGCTCGAACAGGCGCTCGAGCTCAACCCCGACATCGATGTATCGGTGAACTGGCGGCCGTTCCAGCTTGATCCGACGATCCCGCCGCAAGGCAAGGACCGCAAGCGTTACATGCAGGAAAAGTTCGGCAGCTCGGACCGGATCTTCGAGATCCATCAACAGCTTACTGAACTCGGCAAGGAGGTCGGCATTGAGTTCGACTTCGATTCGATCGAGATTAGCCCCAATACGCTCGACGCGCACCGCCTGATCCGCTGGGCATCGCAGGCTCAGCCGAATGTCCAGGACACGCTCGTCGGCATCCTGTTTTCCTACTATTTCGAGCAAGGCAAGGATATTGGCGACGCCGAGGTGTTGCTTGAAGCCGCTGCAGAGGCTGGCATGGATGTTGCCATCGTCGCGAGCCTCCTGGCAACGGATGCTGATGCAGTTGGTGTGCGGCAGGAGATCGATACGGCAAACCAGATTGGCGTGCGCGGTGTTCCCTGCTTCATCCTCGACCAGAAATACGCGGTGATGGGTGCGCAATCGGCCGAGACGTTGGCCGACGCGATCCGCCAGACGGCGGACGGTTTCGAGCCTGGAAGCGGAGCCGCCTAGGCGGCATCCGCCAGTTTCGCAAGTTGCGACATGACCACCGCAGCGCCGTTCAGGCGCTTTTCCGCCGTCGGCCAGTCGCGAACGAGCACGATGCTCTGATCCGGCCTGATCTTCGCCATGGAGCCCTGCTCGCCGATCATCTTGACCAGCGCTGCGGGATTGTTGAACGTCTTGTTGCGGAACTGGATCACCACGCCCTTCGGGCCGGCATCGAGCTTGTCGACATTGGCGCGGCGGCAGAGCGCCTTGATATAGACGATCTTCAGGAGGTGCTGCACTTCCTCGGGCAATGGGCCGAACCGGTCGATCAGTTCGGCGCCAAACCCGTCGATATCCTGCAGTTCCTCGAGATCTGCGAGACGGCGATAAAGGCCGAGGCGCAACTGCAGATCCGGCACATAGGCTTCGGGAATCATCACCGCCGTGCCAACGGATATCTGCGGCGACCAATGGCTGTCTTCTATTTCGCCCGTTCCCTTGATCTCGGCGACCGCTTCTTCGAGCATCTGCTGGTAAAGCTCGAACCCGACCTCACGGATATGGCCCGATTGTTCTTCGCCCAGAAGATTGCCGGCGCCGCGGATATCCATGTCGTGGCTGGCAAGCTGGAAGCCCGCGCCGAGCGTATCGAGCGACTGCAGCACCTTCAGGCGGCGCTCGGCCGTCTGCGTCAGCAATTTGTGCGCGGGCAGCGTGAACAGTGCATAGGCCCGCTGCTTCGAGCGACCGACGCGGCCACGCAGCTGATAGAGCTGCGACAGGCCGAACATGTCGGCGCGGTGGATGATCATCGTATTGGCCGTCGGGATATCGAGACCGGACTCGACGATCGTCGTCGACAGGAGCACATCATATTGGCCGTCGTAGAAGGCGTTCATGATGTCGTCGAGTTCGCCCGGCGCCATCTGGCCGTGTGCGACGGCGACCTTCAGTTCCGGCACCTGCGCGTCGAGGAACTCCTTGATTTCGGCAAGATCCGATATGCGCGGACATACATAGAAGCTCTGGCCCCCACGATAGCGCTCGCGCAGCAACGTTTCGCGGATGACGAGCGGATCGAAGGGCGAAACGAAGGTGCGCACGGCCATGCGGTCGACAGGCGGCGTTGTGATAAGCGACAATTCGCGAACGCCGGTCAGCGCAAGCTGCAGCGTGCGCGGGATGGGCGTTGCCGAAAGGGTCAGCACATGCACGTCCGACTTCAGTTCCTTGAGCCGTTCCTTGTGCTTGACGCCGAAATGCTGCTCCTCGTCGATGATCAGCAAACCAAGGTTCTTGAACGTTATACCTTGTCCGAGCAGCGCGTGGGTACCGACCGCGATATCCACCTTTCCCTCGGCGATGCCCTTCTTGTTCTCCGCAAGTTCCTTGGAGCCAACCAGCCGCGATGCCTGCGCCACATTGACGGGGAGCCCCTGAAACCGGTTGGAAAACGTCTTGAAATGCTGGCGGGAAAGCAAAGTCGTCGGAACAACGACAGCCACTTGGACGCCGTTCAGCGCCGCTACGAAGGCGGCGCGCAGCGCCACTTCCGTTTTGCCGAAGCCGACATCACCGCATACGAGGCGATCCATCGGCTTGCCGAGGGCCAGATCATCGATAACTGCATCGATGGCGCGGTCCTGATCTTCAGTCTCGTCATAGGGGAACCGGGCAGCAAATTCGCCGTAGAGCCCATCCGGCGGCGTGAGGACAGGTGCGCCCCGCATCTGCCGTTCAGCGGCGATCTTGATGAGATGGCCGGCAATGTCGAGCAACCGCTTTTTGAGTTTTGCCTTGCGCGCCTGCCACGCACCACCGCCAAGCTTGTCGAGGATGGCGGTTGAGGATTCCGAGCCAAACCTCGACAACAGCTCGATATTTTCGACCGGAAGAAACAGCCGGTCATCCCCGGCATAGTGCAATTCCAGGCAGTCGTGCGGGGCGCCGGCGGCAGTGATGGTGCGCAAGCCGATAAACCGGCCGATGCCGTGATCCACGTGCACGACGATATCGCCGGCATTGAGCGCGGATACTTCGCTGATGAAGTCGCGGTCGCGCTTGCGCCGCTTCGAATGTCGAATGAGCCGGTCGCCGAGTATGTCCTGTTCCGCGATCACGACGAGTTCGCCGGCGTCGAAACCGGTCTCCAGCGAAAGCACGCCGGCGGTGATCTTGTCGCGCGACAGAGCCTTGACCGTCCTCAGATCGTCGACAAGCTCGATCTTTTCGAGGCCATGTTCGTTAAGCACCTGGATGAGGCGATCGCGCGTGCCCTCGCTCCAGGCCGCAAGCAGCACCTTCTTGCCCGCCGCGCGCTCGTCCGCGATATGTTTCACCACGCTGTCGAAGACATTGGTATCCTTGGCAGTCCGCTCCTCGACGAAAGTCCGCCCGCGATGGGCGCCGGCATGGACGATGGACCGGCCGCTGGCAAACGGCGCATCGAAGGGCGTGAAATCAATGCGCATGCCGGACGTCTGCGCCGCTACCTCCACCGCTTCCGGCGTCAGATAGAGCAGGCCCGGTGCGACAGGCTTGTAGGGCACCGCATCGCCAGGCTCCTTGCCGTCCGATTGACGCCTGCGCGCTTCAAAATGGTCCAGCACCATCTTGTGGCGCTCGGCCATTGATTCATGCGCAAGATGATCGAAGACGACCGGCATGTCGCCGGTGTGGTCGAACACGGTTTCCAGCTTGTCGTAGAACATGGGCAGCCAGTGTTCCATTCCGGCAAAACGGCGACCCTCGGATATGGACTGGTAGAGTGCGTCATCACGCGAAGGCGCACCGAACGTCTGCACATATTGCGAGCGGAAATGGCTGATCACCTCGGGCGAGAGCGTGATTTCGCTCATCGGCTGCATGGTGAACTCGGTCTTCTGGCTCAGCGTCCGCTGCGTTGCCGGATCGAAAGCACGGATCGTCTCCAGTGTATCGCCAAAGAAATCGAGCCTCAACGGCGCTTCAGCGCCCGGCGCGAAGAGATCGAGAATGCCGCCCCGTACCGCGTATTCGCCGACGTCGCGAACCGTTGGTACGCGCTCGAACCCATTGTTTTCAAGACGCTGCACGAGCGCGTTCATGTCGATTCTATTGCCGGGCCTGGCCATGAAAAGCTGCTGAGCCAACACCTCGCGTGGCGGAAGCTTTTGCAGCATCGCATTGGCCGTAGCGAGGATCACACCGGGATGCTTGTGTTCACGCAATGCGGCAAGACCCGCAAGCGCCGCAAGGCGGCGTGCCGATGTATCTGCGCCCGGAGAGACGCGGTCATAGGGCAAGCAGTCCCAGGCCGGCAATTGCAGCACAGGGAGCTCGGGCGCGACAAAACTCAGGACCTGTTCCAGATCGGCAACGCGCTGGCCATCACGGGCGATGAAAAGCACGGGGCCGCCTGCCCCGGCCTCGGCAACGACCTTGGCCAGCGCAAACGCCTCATAGCCATCGACGACACCGTCGACAACGACATGGCCCGCTGTACCGGGCTTCAATCCAAGCTTGGAAAACGCAGTCATTGAATTTTCAGAATTTCATCTCTTTGCGGGACGCGACGATCTTGTGGAAGATGTGCGTATCGAATTCGGCAGGAACATCGGCTTCGCCCGTGACCCATTTTAGAAGATCGCGATCCAAAGCTTCCATGAGTGCTTCATATTGGTCAAGTTCGCGTTCTGACAAGGTCTCGATATGGACGTCGGCGAATTGCCCGAGGATCAGGTCCATTTCGCGCATGCCCCTGTGCCACGACCGGAACAACAGCTTGCGCTGTCGCGGCGGCAGGTCGGCGGTGGTGCGACTGCTTCCTGTCATAATCGGCTCCGTGTTCAGACCAATGCGCGCATTTTGGCGAGGGTATAGCCGCATCCGGCGGCCGTGTCAGCCTTGCTCATGCAATGTGCTGCCAATAATCCGGTACGGTCGCCAGTTCCGCGAATGGATACTCGGGATAAGGCCCCATGACAACGGAGACGCAGCAACGAGACTGGTCTCCAAACCCGAAACATTCTAGACCTTTGCCATGCGCCCATCCCTGCTCGATCCCCTCTTTGCTTCGGTTCGCACACTTTCCGGCATCGGCCCGAAGGTAACCGGCTTGCTCGCAACCCTGCTCGGCACGCCGCCGGGTCAGGACCCGCGCGTCGCCAATCTTGTCTACCTTCCCCCGCACAGCGTCATCGACCGGCGCCACCGGCCCGGCATAGCCCATGCGCCCGAGGGGGCCATCGTTACTCTTGAGGTGCGTATTGACCGCCACCTCCCGGGCGGACGCAGCAATGCGCCTTACCGGGTTTATGCGCATGACGATACGGGGGAGATCGGGCTGACATTCTTTCACGCCAAGCAGGCCTGGCTCGAAAAGGCGATGCCTGTCGGGGAAACGGTGATCGTGTCGGGCAAGATGGAGTGGTTCAACGGCCGGCCAACCATGGTCCATCCCGACCATATCGCCCGCCTCGACGACGCCGCATCGCTGCCGCTCGTTGAACCTGTCTATCCCTTGACCGCCGGCCTCTCGCCCAAAGTTCTGGCGCGCGGCGTAGAGGATGCCTTGACCAAAGTGCCGGAGCTGCCGGAATGGATCGACGCGCCGGTTCTTGCCGCCCACCGGCTTCCGTTACATCGCGAAGCGCTGCGGATCATGCACGGGCCGGCCGATCCGGCAGACATCGCGCTCGACGGCCCTGCCCGCCAGCGTCTTGCCTATGATGAGTTTCTCGCTGGCCAGCTGGCGCTCGCGCTTGTGCGGCTAAGGGCAAAGCGCCTTTCTGGCCGCAAGCTCGAGGGCAACGGCGAGACCAAGGCGCGGATCATTGCCGCATTGCCCTATTCGCTGACCAATAGCCAATCTGAGGCTATCAAGGAAATCATCGCGGACCTGCGCCAGCCCGATCGCATGTTGCGCCTGTTGCAAGGCGATGTCGGCTCCGGCAAAACGGTCGTAGGCCTGCTGGCAATGGCGCATGCCGCGGAAGCCGGAGGCCAGTCGGCCCTAATGGTGCCGACCGAAGTCCTGGCACGCCAGCATTACGCCACGATAGCGCCCCTCGCCGAGAAGGCCGGGCTGCGCGTTGCTCTTCTCACTGGGCGCGAAAAGGGCCGTGAGCGCGAGGACGTTCTCGAAGGACTGCGTTCCGGGGCGATCAATATCGTTGTCGGCACGCATGCGCTCTTCCAGGAAAAAGTCTCGTACCGCGACCTTGTCCTCGTCATTGTCGACGAGCAGCACCGGTTTGGCGTTCATCAACGCCTGCTCCTCACCTCCAAGGGTGACGCGCCGGACATGCTGGTGATGACTGCAACCCCCATACCCCGCACCCTCGTCCTCACCGCGTTCGGCGATATGGACGTATCGAAACTCACGGAAAAGCCGGCGGGCCGGCGGCCGATCACCACTGCGATCCTGCCGATGGACCGGTTGAGCGACCTTGTCGAGCGCATGCGGATCGCCATTGCCGACGGCCAGAAGATCTACTGGATCTGTCCGCTTGTCGAAGAATCGGAGGTCGTCGACCTTGTCTCGGCCGAAGAGCGGTTCGAATCGCTGAAGCCCCTGCTTGGCAGCAGCATCGGCCTGGTGCACGGCCGGATGAGCGGTCCGGAAAAAGACGCTGCCATGCTGGCGTTCAAGAATGGCGATACCCGGCTTCTTGTCGCCACAACGGTTGTCGAGGTTGGCGTCGACGTGCCGGACGCCACCATCATTGTCATCGAGCATGCCGAGCGCTTCGGCCTTGCCCAGCTGCACCAGTTGCGCGGCCGGGTCGGCCGTGGCGACAAGCCTTCGACCTGCCTTCTGCTTTACAAGGGGCCGCTCGGCGAAGTGGCGCAGGCAAGGCTCAAGATCATGCGCGAAACGGAAGACGGATTTCGCATTGCCGAGGAAGATCTGAAGCTGCGTGGTGAAGGCGAGCTTCTCGGCACGCGCCAATCCGGTACGCCCGGCTTCCGCCTCGCCAGCATCGAGGCGCATCAGGAGTTCCTGGAGATTGCCCGCAAGGATGCGCGCTATATTCTTGCGCGCGATCCCGAATTGCAAAGCGAGCGCGGCAAGGCGCTGCGCATACTGCTTTATCTCTTCGAGCGCGACGAGGCTGTCAGGCTTTTGCGCGCCGGCTAACTATTCGACCGTTACGGATTTTGCAAGGTTGCGGGGCTGGTCGACGTCGGTCCCCATGAACACCGCCGTATGATATGCCAGCATCTGGATCGGCAATGCATAGATGATCGGGGCGATGATTTCCGGCATGTCCGGCAGCACGATCGTGTGCATCGTATTCAATGTGCTCGCCGCCGCTCCCTTCTCGTCGGTGATCAGGATAATCTTGCCGCCGCGCGCCGCGACCTCCTGCATGTTCGAAACCGTCTTCTCGAACCAATGGTCATACGGCGCAATGACGATGACCGGCATCGATTCGTCGATCAGTGCGATAGGCCCGTGCTTCAATTCACCCGCCGCATAGCCTTCTGCATGGATGTAGGAAATTTCCTTGAGCTTCAGCGCGCCTTCGAGCGCAAGCGGGTAGCTGGTGCCACGGCCAAGGTAAAGCACGTGCTTGACCTGGCTGAGGTCACGGCTGATCGTCTCCATCTGTTCTTCGAGGCGCAGCGCGTGATTGGCAAAGCGCGGAATCTCCGAAAGCTCGCGCACGAGCTGGCGTTCTTCCTGCTCGTCGATCGTGCCTCGCATCTTGGCGGCGGCGACTGCGAGTGATGCCAGAACCGCCAATTGGCAGGTGAAAGCCTTGGTCGATGCGACGCCGACCTCAGGACCGGCGAGCGTCGGGAACACCGTGTTCGATTCGCGCGCCATCGTCGATTCGCGGACATTGACGATCGTGCCGATCTTCAGCCCCTGCTGCTTGCAGTAGCGCAGCGAGGCAAGCGTATCGGCGGTCTCGCCCGATTGCGAGACAAAGAGCGCAAGGCTGTCCTTCGACAGCGGCATCTCGCGATAGCGAAACTCGGAAGCGACATCGATGTCGACCGGGAGCCGCGCGATCCGTTCGAACCAGTATTTGCCGATGAGTCCGGCGTAGAATGCGGTACCGCAGGCAGATGCCGCGATGCGGTCCACCTTGCTGAAATCGAGGGGCGTTGCATCGGTGCGAACGGTTCCCTTGGCGAAATCGAGATAATTGGCAAGGGTATGCGAAATCACCTCCGGCTGTTCATGGATTTCCTTTTCCATGAAATGGCGGTGATTGCCCTTGCTGACCAGGAAGGCGGTTCCCGCCGACTTCTGAACCGGGCGTTCGACCTCCATGCCCGTCTCATCGTAGATCACGACGCCTTCGCGCGTCAGGACGGCCCAATCGCCATCTTCGAGATAGGAGAGATTGTCGGTGAACGGGGCAAGCGCAATCGCGTCCGAGCCCAGGTACATTTCACCGTCGCCATACCCCACAGCAAGCGGCGGGCCATTGCGGGCGGCAACCAGAAGGTCCTCCTCGCCCTTGAACATGATGGCGATGGCAAATGCGCCGCGCAGCTGCGGCAAGGTCTGGCGTACTGCATCGATGGGCGAAAGCCCGCGGTCGAGCGCGCGCGTCACCAGATGTGCGACGGTTTCCGTATCGGTCTCGGTCTCGAATTTATATCCGTCGGATTCGAGCATGGTCCGCAATTCGGCAAAGTTCTCGATGATGCCGTTGTGAATGACGGCGAGGCGCGGCGTCGTATGCGGGTGGGCATTGCGAACGGTCGGCGCACCATGGGTCGCCCAGCGGGTGTGACCGAGGCCGATCGTGCCGTTGAGAGGTTGCTCCTTCAGGAGCTTGTCGAGATTGGCGAGCTTGCCCTCGGCGCGGCGGCGGTCGAGGACACCATTGTTGAGGGTCGCGACACCGGCAGAATCATATCCGCGATATTCAAGCCGCTTCAGCGCATCCACGAGCAGCGGCGCGACCTGCTCCCGGCCGATAATTCCAACAATCCCGCACATGCAAAACTCCGATGCCCCAAGCTTTTTATGTTCCTGCCTTAGGGCGGAATCGCCCTGGCCGGAAGTCAATTTCCGTTGCGCAATCTTGCACGAACAATGGAATGCGATCTAGTCAGCCTTCTTGGCTAATTTCGCGGCGGCATAGCGGGCACGCAGTTCGATCGCGCGTCCTTCCTTGATTTCCTGACGCGCGCGCCCGAAAGCGAGGGCATCTGCGGGCACATTTGCCGTAATCACGCTGCCCGATGCGACATAAGCATTATCGCCGATCTTCACCGGTGCCACCAATGAGGTATTGGACCCGACGAAGACGTTGGCCCCGATCTCCGTCAAATGTTTATTGTAGCCGTCATAGTTGCAGGTAATCGCCCCCGCGCCGATATTGGCCGCTGCGCCGATCGTCGCATCGCCGATGTAAGTCAGATGATTGACCTTGGCGCCGATACCGACCATGGCATTCTTCACCTCGACGAAATTGCCGACCTTGGATTTTTCCGCAAGATCGGCACCGGGGCGCAGCCGTGCGAATGGACCGACATTGGCATTCGCGCCGATTTTCGCGCCCTCGAAATAGCAGAACGCATGGATAACCGCGCCTCGCGCCACCGTAACCCCGGGCCCGAAAACGATGTTGGGTTCAAGGATGGCGTCAGACTCGACCAGCGTGTCGTGCGAGAAGAACACTGTCTCCGGCGCATGCATCGTCACGCCGGCCATCATCATGTCGCGGCGCTTGCGGTTCTGCCAGATGGCTTCGGCCTCCGCGAGTTCGGCACGCGTATTGATGCCGATGACATTGTCCGGAGAAATCTCGATGGCAACGACGCTCTGGCCGCCGGCATTGGCGATCTCGACCACATCGGTCAAATAATATTCGCCATTGGCATTGTTATTGGTGATCCGGTCAAGCAGGCTGAGTGCACTCTTGCCGCGCAGCGCCATCAGCCCGCCATTGCACAGGCCGATCTGCTTTTCCTCGGCGCTCGCGTCCTTCTCCTCGCGAATCGCCACGAGACGGCCGTCCTTCTCGATGAGCCGGCCATAGCCGTTCGGCACAGCCGGACGGAAGCCCATGACGACCACATCGGCGCCGTCAGCAAGCTTGGCCCGCGCCTGCGCCAAAGCCGCAGTTTCGATGAGCGGCGTGTCGCCGAAGACGACCAGCACATCATCGTAGCCGCGTGCAATCGCGTCGCGCGCCGCCAGAACTGCATGGGCTGTGCCGAGCCGCTCGGTCTGCTCGTGCACGGTGACATTCGGCGCTATCGCGCGCACCGCAGCTTCCACCTTTTCGGCGCCCTTGCCGACGACGAGCGCAATGTCGCTGCCGCTAGCCCCCGTGACCGCCTTGGCCACATGCGCCACGATCGGCAGGCCCGCGATCATGTGCAGGACCTTCGGCAGCTCTGATTTCATGCGGGTGCCCTCGCCGGCAGCGAGAATGACGGTGAGGCAGGAGCGTGATGTCATGTCGGACTTCCAGATCAGTTTTGGCCGGGCATTCTCATGCCTGATCCGGCACGGGCCCTTTCGCCATTTGAATGAACATTTGAAGCACCTTTAGCCGAGTTGGCCGAGGATGGGAAATGTTTCAAGCAGCCAGAACGAGAAAGTCTGCAGTCCTCCGGTTAGGAACAGAATGCCCGTGACGACGAGAAGCCCGCCCATCACCTTTTCGACCTTGCCGAGATGCATGCGAAAGCGGCCGAGAAACTTCATGAACAGGCCCGAAAACAGCGCGGCGACGATAAATGGAATGCCGAGGCCGAGCGAGTAGACGGCAAGCAGAATTGCGCCGTCGGCGACCGTATCGCGCGCGCCGGCAAGGGCGAGGATCGGCCCCAGCACCGGACCGATGCAAGGTGTCCAGCCGAAGGCAAAAGCGAGGCCCATGACATAGGCCGAAAGCGGATTGGCGGGCTTGCCCTGCGTCTGGAATCGTGCCTCGCGCGAAAGGAAAGCAAGCTTGAAGACACCGAGGAAATTCAGGCCCATCAGGATGATGATGATGCCGGCAGCGATGGCGATCTCCTGCTGCCACATGCGCAAAAAGCCGCCGATCGTCGAAGCGCCGGCGCCGAGCAGAACGAACACAGTGGTAAAGCCAAGGACGAAGGCCAGCGAAGACATGAGCAGCGCCTGCCGCACGGGCGAGATGCGCGCCTGCGGCGAATCGGAACGGAAATCTTCCACCGTCACGCCCGCCATGTAGCAAAGATAGGGCGGGACGAGTGGCAGCACGCAGGGCGAAAGGAAAGACAGGGCGCCGGCGCCGACGGCCGTCAGGTAGGAAACATCAAGCGCCATGCGCGCTCCTTGAAAATGGCATTTCGTTGGGCGCGGATTATGCCGAATCCCCTGCGAAGGCCAATCACCTTTTCGCCAGTTTCGCCATGATTGGCGAACGGGCGCGGTTTCGCTCGCGGGTTCAAAGACCACAGCGCGCCGGAAAAGCAGCGAATCGCGCAAAATCAAGGCTTTTTTCCGCAAATTATCTGCATGTTAGTTGTTGACCGATGGCTGTCCCGCCCCTATGTTCCGCCGCACTTCCCGAGGCGATTGAACGCGCCTCGTTTTGGGAGCGCGTAGCTCAGCCGGTAGAGCAACTGACTTTTAATCAGTAGGTCCAGGGTTCGAATCCCTGCGCGCTCACCAAAAACCCGAAGAAAATCAAGACTTTATGAAACTAGAGCTTTCCGGCTGTTACTCAAATTCGCTTCTGAGGTAACGCTGGAGGTAACAAATCGCGGCTGCCAATTTGTCGCACCTCTCTAGCCGATGATCTTAGCGTGTTCCCACGCAAGCAACTCGCTCAGCCGCCAATAGTTGTGTTCCGACAGCTTCACTGGTTTGGGAAAGCCCTTCTGCTCGTCGTGGCTCCACCGGTAAAGAGTGACGCTGGTTATGTCCCCGTAACGCGCCCTCACCTGCTTCGCAGTCAAGTAACGCTCGTCTGCGGGATCGGCGCTGGGCATCTGGCAGGCATAGTTAGTGCTCTGTTTAAACAAAGACCCGACAGCACGGCTCAAGAAGTTGGCAGCAAACAGACCCCTAAAATCTGCGCTGACGGTTTCACTCACGGGCATTTTTTCCTCCACATAGCGGGGCGCGTGATTGCGCCGGAAAACAAGTGGTGACGCGCGGGGCTATTTTGTAGCCGTGATCGTAATTGTCGCAGTCCCGCCAGCAACGACAACACGGATAAAGGGCGGGTTTTCGCGGATCGTATCGGCGGCATTCGAAGCGGCTGCGAGGCTAATCGCAGCTGGGGTGTTGTTGGTATTTTTCAGCGCGAACCAGTTGGTGCCATCACGGGAAACTGCCGCATCTTGGGATCGTCGGAAGCCCACATTGTGCTGGGATCGCTCGGGTCATACGCAACAACCCCACTGCTCAAGCTGCCCGCTGGCAAGGCGTCAATAATGTCTGTCATCGCCTGCCGACGCTCCTCGATCACCTTGGGATCGGGGCGGTCAACGGGTCCATCCCACGGGTTATTGGGCAATTGGTGCAGATCGGGCAGCTTGGGCATCGTTAGGTCTCGGTGGTGGCATTCAACGACACGAGTTGCTTGCTCATATCGCTGCGCGTGATAGTATAACATAACAATCGGAGCGCCATGGCGCTATTGTTTTCAAACTAAACACTCCAGAGACAAACTCGATGCCAGACACAAATCCAGAATATTTAACCGTGAAGGGCTTTTGCACCCGGATCGGCATTTCCGAGGTGAGGCTCTACAAACTGTGGCGCAGGCAAGCGGGACCGCCCCGCGTCGTGCTTCAACCCCCGGGTTACGCGCGCCAGCAAATTCTCATCCCCGTAGCGGAAGGGTTGGAATGGGAGCGGGATCGCCAGTCTCGAATTCATCCCTCCATGCGCGCAGTCGCCAAGCAGCAACGTGACCGTGCCGCCGCACTACGCCGTGGCCGTGACGCCGCTCGTGTGCAGCTTGGCCGCCTCGAACTCACAGCCTAGAAGGAACAGCCTAAATGACAAACTATACTCAGAATGCCCCACAAAACCCCGTGGAAGAGCTTCTTGCGTTAGAGGCTCAGACACACTCAGAAGCACAGAAAACCCCTGTAGAAGCCACTATAGGGCTTTCCCTGACTTCCCTCAGCGAGGAGGACATTGAAAAGCTAAACACGGTCATCGTCGGGAACGAGCTGGCGGTAATGCGGCACTATCCCGAGGTCTTCACCTTCGCAACTTCTCGCTGGTCTGAGGCGGAGAAGCAGGCCGGACTGGAACGTATAGCGCAGCAAGCTGAGGCGTTTAAGGCCTCAATCGATGAGCAGTTGCAGAGGCTCGAACGCGCACAGCCCAAAGGGGATGCCGATTGCTCGATGATCGAGCAGCACATGCTGGTTATTGATCCAAAGGAGGTAAAAGCATGAGCACAGAGCCAGAAAGCAAGATTGGCTGTATCAACGGCGTGTCGATGGATTTTCGCGATCCCGCGCGTTGGTGGCGTGGCGAGGACCGACTGCCCGTCTCGGAGGAGGAAGCCGCGCGCGCCGGGTGGGACGTGGGCCTCTGGAAAGCGGAGCGCCACAAAAGGTACACGAGCTACAGATACGGGCGCGATCCCGTTCCGCATGAGCCGTGGCCCCGGAAGCCCTAGCAAGCCGCTCTCCGGCACACCATATGTAGGAAAAGATAAAGGCCCGCTACGAACGGGCCTTAAGGAAGAGAGCAAACTATGGAAGGCAAATCAGATCAACTAAGAGCCCTAACCACGTGGATAAATATAGTACACCCTCTGCTCAGGTTCAAGAGCAACAGCCGCCAGTAGACGGCGCTAAACTACTCTATAACATCGAGAAAACACTCCGTCGATTTATCGGCCTACCTCACGAGCAAGACTATCCGCTGCTCGCTGTCTATGCCCTCTATTCACACGCCTATAACGCCTTCGACCATGCGCCGCGTTTAAGTATCTGGTCGCCGACGCCCGGCAGCGGGAAATCCGAACTTCTCCGCGTTATGAGCTATCTTTTGCCCAATGGCAGTGTTGTGGCCAATATCACCCAAGCTGGCATCTTTCGGCTTATCAACAAGCAGCACACGCTCTTGATGGACGAGTTCGACAAAATGCTGGGCAACGGCAAGCTGCCGGGCGATATCCACATGACGCTCAACGCGGGTTGGACCCGGGACGCCACCGTGCCGCGTTTCAACAAAGACACGGACGAGATGGAAGCGTTCAAGCCGTTCGGCCCTGTAGTCATAGCCAGCAAAGGAAAACGGCTTCCTGACGACCTTGCTGACCGAAGCCTCCCCGTGACGATGCAAATGGGCGACGGCGGCTATGAAAAACTCAAGACACTCATACACAAACCTGAATTGGACACCTTGCGGGAGCAAGCAGCACTTTGGGCCAAACAAAACCACGAAGCGCTGCTCCTGGCCGAGCCCAAGCTTCCCGCTGGGTTTAAGAACCGCGCCGGAGACAACTGGTACCCGCTTTACGCCGTAACCGACATTGCTGACCCGAGTGGCAAATGGCACCTTAGTCTCGATGCCGTTGCTGTGCCCTTTGAAAAACAGAAACCCCAGACGGATACGGGACTTCTTTTACTTACGGACATTTACTCCTCAGTTGGTGACAGCGAGAAGGAGTTCGTCAGCTCCAAGGACTTATGCGACTTGCTCAACGAGCCCGAACACTGGCCATGGGGCAGCTATCGCGACGGCGCTGGCCTTGACCCGCGCAGGCTGAGTGGGTTGCTCACGCCCTTCTCAGTCAAATCGGAGATGAGAGATACTGGCAGGGACGCCACAGGCAAACGCATCCAAGCGCGCGGCTATTTGATCAAGCATTTTGATGAGCATTGGCAGCGCTATGGGATCGCCAAAGGCCCTCGTGTGACACGTGTGACGGATGTGACGGATGTATTGGGACTAACGCGGGAACAGCTGGAAGAACGACGCTGAAAGCTAAGTTGTTGATATTATTATATATTTTCTATATATACCTGTAAAAACCGGCTGTCACGGGTGGTATGTCAGGGACGTGTCACACGTGTCACACGTGTCACAAGCGGCGGGATCGGAGGGAGAGCCAGAGACCGCCGCTTAGGGCACAAGCCACGAGAGGGCAAAGCCTGTATTCTGTGTAGAGCGCCTACTACCCATTGAAGACCCACCGTGCTCGTGGTCTCCTTGTCCATCGAACTATTGCGCGGAGTTTTCGGTGTTTAAGAAGAAGACCGTATTTGTAGTAGGTGCAGGCGCAAGTAAAGAAGTCAATCTGCCCGTGGGGGTGGAGCTGAAAAGCATTATCGCCGACAAGGTGGATATCTTTTTCGACCGTGGTCAGTTATCTCGTGGTGATGAAGAGATTGTGTTCGCTCTTCGGGATATGCTCCAGTCCGGTGGAAGTCCGGTTGACATCAATCCCTACGCGGCGGCCGGACGGCATATCGCATCGGCAATGCCGCAGGCACTGTCAATCGACAATTTTCTCCACACTCACTCCACAAACGAGAAGATCGTGTTGATGGGAAAAATAGGGATCGCTGCCAGCATTTTGCAAGCAGAGCGTGAAAGTAGTATCTATTTTGAACACGGGCAAGGCGACAAGCTTAATTTTCGCGAGATTGGAGATAGTTGGCATAATACATTTTGTAAGATGGCCCATGCTAACGTTCTGAAGGAAGATTTGGATACTATATTTGACAATGTAGCAATTATAACTTTTAATTATGACAGATGCATCGAGCATTACGTCTCTCATTCTTTGTCAAACTACTTCGGAATAACCTTGCAAGATGCGCAAGAACTTACAAAACAATTTGTGGTCATTCACCCCTACGGTCAGGTGGGCAAGCTCCCTTGGCAGGTGGACGATGGCAGTGGGTGTGCCTACGGCGAAGAACCAACGTGGGACATTCTCCTCCCCATTGCTCAACAACTTCGCACTTTCACCGAATGGAACCAGCAGGACCCGGTAATCGGTCAGATGAACAATCTGCTGCTCAATGCGGAACAAGTAATTTACTTGGGGTTCTCCTACGCTCCAATAAACATGAAACTCCTGTACACCAAAGGTATTGGATTTCAGAAAGACGTTATAGGAACCGCATATCGAATGCCTGACCCAGCGGTTAAGGCTGCAAAGTCTGCGATCATGCAGTCAATGGTGAGTACCGGGACCAGTGCCCTCGTTCGCACAGTGGAGCTAGCAGATTTGCTATGCAACCAGTTGCTTACGAACTACATGCAACAGATTTCAGACTAAGGACCAAGGTTAAGCCGATGTCAGATCATTACACTTTTAGCGGGCCACCTGAAAAATGGGGTTAGCTCTACAGCCTGATTGGGCTCATAGCCGCCGAAAGCAGCACGGCCCATTGGTTCGTTTTCGAGATTTTCCGTATTGTCCTTAAGATGGAACGCGAGCAGGCCGCTACGCTTTACTACGCCTTACGTGCCGACAAGGGGCAGCGAGAGATTACGCTATCGGTCTTAACAGACCGGTTGAAAGGTCCAGAAGAATTGGAATTACTCAACCGGATCAAAACTACGTTTGATGCTCTGGGCAGGGCCTCCGGTAAACGCAATGGGTTCGTTCATACCCCTTGGGCGATGTACCACACTTCCCAAGAATTTACGCCTAGCCACGGTGCTCCCTTGCACCCGAAACTCAGGCCGGAAGATATTCTCGGTCAAGGAAATGCCCTGCTTAAGGACCTTAGGTCCATAATTGATGACTTGCTCGTTCTGTGCGACGACCTAGAAAATCTGCCATCCTTAAAACAGGGGTAACGCCACCATACTGTCGCAATAGGGAGAAAATCCATATGGACGATGTTCAAAAGCACCTTGCCTCATTAAAAAACAAGATCAATGTTCTCCTTCAGCAAATCGCAAGTTCGCAGATGAGAATTTCTGAGCAACGACCCGAAGAAGACGCCACCACGACTGCGATGTACACACAACTGATAGAGAACGACCGTCGCGAAATCGCAAAGCTGCAACATGACGTGGAGTTTATAGAAACGGCCCTTAAGCGCGGGAGCAGCCAAAAGACATCTAAATAAAAGTTGCAGAGGGCCTGAAACCGTCCCCGTCCGAGCGGGCCCCGCCTGCAACCGGCTGATTTTGCTGCCTTTTGGTGGGAGTTGGGTTTCTGGCTAGTTTTTTATCTTCACAGCCAAAATCAATGCCATGGGACCCACAAAGTCCCGGTACTCCACGCGAGATCGAAGGGGGAAGTCCCCCCACCTAGGGCCTTGGCCTTTGCTTATACCCCCCCCGCCTGTTACCTGTCTGTTACTTAGGCCTAACAATCCCATACAATTCCATACCTAACTATCTGATCTAACTAGCGTATTTCACCCCCGCATAACTGATCTGTTGTCAGTATGGCGCGCCAATCGGGCTGTGGACGTTCCACTGAGGGGCCGTTCTGCGGGCTTTTTGCGGATTTTACCTGCCACGATGAGCGAATTCCTCTCGCTTCTGGTCGGAACCAACACCCGAAGCAACTCAAACACTTAGCAGGCAGCACCCCCACAGGTCGGCTCTGACGCCTGTCTCATCACACAAGCCCGAGCCAAAGACCCAGCGCAGCCCACCCCGCCACAAACGCGACAATAATCTGCAAAAGCAGCGGCAGGCGCGTAACAATCCAGACGAGCCCCAGCGCAAACACCAATGCCCACATGTCTTCACTCCCTCGCGCGCAGCGGGAGCGGCACTACATTCTCTGCGGGCGGATTGCCGTTCACAAGCCGGAGCACATAACGCTCCCACTTCTCCAGTGCCTCCCGCTTCATTTCTATGCCCTCGGCGTGATTATAAACGCCAGACATTCCGCCCTCTGAGTGGTTCAGGACTGCGTTCACCTGCTCTCTGCCAATACGCAACTCATCGTCGCGCATATGCGTCTCAACCGTGTGCCTGAGTGCGTGAACGCTCCAGTGCTCGATGCTGACCGCCTGCGGGTCGTCGCCACGCTCTGCGGCTTCCTTGCGCGCCTGTTGCTCCATTAAGTCGCGGCACCTGAGATAGGCTTTGCGATAGCTGGTAGGATTGAGTTTGTCGCCGCGCATCGTAAACAGCAGCTTGGTGTCCTTAACTCGCTTTAGGCCTTTCAGGATCGCCAAAACCTCATCAGTGAGCGGCAGTTTATTGACCTTGCCCTTCCCGCCCTCGCGGTCTGGGATCGTCCAGAGCCGCTTGCTGAGGTCCAACTCACTATCTGTCGCCTCACCCACTTGGCTTTTACGTGCGCCGGTCAAAAGCAAAAGCCGAAAAAGTGAACCGAACGGCCAGCCGATGCCGTCAGGCTTTTCGCCCGTAGCCTGCCAGAACCAGCGAATTTCATCTTGGTTCAGGAAACGCTCGCGCTTCTGTTCGGCGGCCTTGTTCCACTTGAGTTGTGCAGCTTCGATCATAAGGTCATCGTCCTGCTGTGCCGCCCACGCAAATAAGGGCGCGAGTGCAGCGTAGGTGCGATTGGCTACATAAGGCGCGCCGTTAGCCTTGCGCTCGCTTTTTTCAAGCAACCCGTCCAGATGATCCCGCACGTCGCGCTTGCGAATATCCTGTATGCGCCTATCACCCCACTTCTCTACAAGACCGCCTTCGATAACGGCCCAACCATTGGGGTTCTCTGGATCGGGCTTGAGCCCGAGCAGGCGGGCAGTCTCCAGCACCGTGCGCTCCTTGGGCTTGTAGTCTTTCTTCTTCTTTCGCTGCGTGGCGCGTCCTTGCCGATAAACGCGCATGTAGCGTTCAACGACAGTCTTGAACAGATCGCGGTCTGGGGTGCCTTCTTTGGCTGCCCGCTTTGCCTCTTGCTTCTGGGCGGCTGGGTCAAGCCCATTGGAAATATCGTCCAGCTTGTCCTGTGCGAGCTTGTGGGCCGCCCCCAGCGACGGAAAGCCTTCAAGCGTGTACTTGCGCTGTTTGCGGTCGCTGAGCCGCCGATAGAAGATGACCCACGACTTTTTGCCGGACGGCTGGACTACCAAGACAAGACCGGGTTTTCCGGCATCGGGGTAATAGGTGAGTTTGGGTTTTCCATCTGCGCCCAGCTTGGGCTTGTAGTCGCCGCGATCAATAGCCGGTTGTGTGATCTTCCTTGCCTTCTCTGCCATGGCCTATCCCCCACGAGGTAACACGCAGGTAACAAAAAGCGGGTGATATGGCTTGTTACCTGATGTGCATTACATTCTCATACATTCCGAGAAAGGCATAGAATTTTCGACACTTAGCTTGAGGCGGGTGAACTGATTTGTACGGGTATGAAAGGGTATCTGAGCTGACTTTTAATCAGTAGGTTCAGGGTTCGAATCCCTGCGCGCTCACCAACATCGAATTCCCTTAACCCTTCATTTACTCCTTTTCGCCACCCTCGCCGCATGAAAGCCAACGCGATCATGCTTGCGCTGCTCGGTGCCTTTGCCTTATTGGGTTGCGCGAGCCGGCCGTCGCTGGAGCAAATGTCCTACGGGCAGTTGGGGCAGCTTGCCGGCGCGGTGGAGCGCAAATGCATCGCCCGGGGCTTCGGGCTCGATACGCCGGAATACAAGGCCTGCACCGTGCAGGAGATCACCCAGGAGCAATATAGCCGCGAGTTCGGCAGCGAAAGTTTGCTATAGCGAACTGGCGCCATCTGGCCGGGATCAATTTAGTTTGAGTTTCCTCCTGCCGATCAACAGCAATACACTCGCCCTGTATTTCTGTTTTCAAAGGACGAAGCCATTGTATCTCCAACGTTTTCTTTTGTGCCTAGCACTTGCGTCGATGTTTCTGGCAACGCCCGCTGCCCCGCAGGACCATGCGCCCCATGGCAGCCAGACCGATAATCCCAGCGCCGCCGATGCAGGCCCCGAGGCAGGCGCTGCCGCGGCCGGTTTAGGCATCCTCGGCCTGCTTCCGGCAAATTCGGTAACCGAGCACGTGCTGAAGACCGCTGCCGGCGACCTGCCCTATACGGCGACCGCGGGTACGCTGGTCCTTTATGGGCAGGATGGCAAGCCGATGGCGAAGATGTTCTACACCGCCTATGCCGCGCGCGACCGCACGCCCGGCCGGCCAATCACCTTTGCCTTCAATGGCGGACCGGGTGCCGCGTCCGCATACCTTCACCTTGGATTGGTCGGACCGCGCATTCTGGAGTTCGGGCCACATGGCGAAGGCGGCACCAATCCGGTTCTTACCGACAATCCGGACAGTTGGCTCGCCTTCACCGATCTCGTCCTGATCGATCCGGTGGGAACAGGATGGAGCCGCGCCAGCAACGACAAAGTCGCTGCGGACTTCTACGGGATCGGCGAAGACGCCGACAGTATCGCCAAGGCGATCGCGCTTTACGTTGCGCAGAATGATCGCATGGCCGCGCCGAAATTCATACTTGGCGAAAGCTATGGCGGTTTTCGCGCCGCAAAGGTCGCGACGCGGCTAAAGGACAGTCAGGGCATACTGGTATCAGGCATCGTAATGCTGTCGCCGCTCATCGAGGGAAATCTCCTCTTCGGCGATCGGCGCTATCCGCTATGGGCGGCGCTGCAATTGCCCTCCCTTGCCGCCGGCGAGCTTGAGCGCAAGAACGCCTTCGATCCGGCCGCTGTTGCAGAGGCCGAAAAATTTGCAATGACCGACTATCTCGTCGCCCTTTCCGGACCGGAACCCTCGGGCGATGCCGCAAAAAACCTCTATGCCCGAATCGCGCAGATGACCGGCATACCCGAAGCGCTGGTGACGCGCGCCCGCGGCTTTCTCACCGACGTCTATGTCAAAAACTCGAAAAGCGCCTCGTCCGAAGTCGTCAGCCGCTATGATGCGTCGCTCGCAGCGCCGGACCCTTATCCTGAATCCGACTCCGAAGAGGGGGGCGACCCGGTTCTCGATGGTTTTACCCGCGCCTATGGCGCAGCCTTCGCAAGCTACGCCCGCAACGAACTCGGCTTCGAGACTGAGCTCACCTACAATCTGCTTGCCAACAACGTCAACGAAAAGTGGAAATGGAGCCAGAACGAGAACGGCGGCGGCCGCACGCGGGCAAGCGCGGCAGGCGACATACGCGAACTTCTGTCGGTCATCCCGTCGTTTCGCCTGCTCGTGGCCCACGGCTACAGCGATGCGCTCACGCCTTACGGGATCAACAAATACGTCATAGATCACCTGCCGGCGACGCTGAGCGCAGGAAGGGTGGAGCTCAAGCTCTACCGCGGCGGCCACATGTTCTACACGCGCACCGGTTCAAGGCAGGCGCTGAGCGCCGATGCGCGGGCATTCTACTCATCAAGCCTCGAAAAGGTGCAAGGGGAGTAGTGACGATCTAAATCGCGCGCCTCCCCCGGCCGTTTTCCTACGCGGTGTATTTATTGCGGCGACTACGCGTTGCCGGGCACTACTTAATCCAATCGAACAGGACCTACCACTTTCTGCCGGATTGCCTGTCGCCGGTTCGCCTTTACTATCAGCGCCATGACTATTTCGCCGCCCAAAAGAACCGACGATCCGTTGAGCCAGGCTGCCGAATGCAAGGCAGCGCTCCGTGCCGGATTTGAGGATCTTGTAAGCCAGGCCCTAAGCGCCGGCTGGGACCAGTATGATGTCGCCCTCGCGCTCTCCGAACTTGGAGAACAACTCGTCGAGACGACGGCGGAAAATGCAGGCTCGGAAGCCGACATTGCCATCGCCAAGGCGCTGTTCGAGATCCGCAAGGCCTTCATAACATCGCATTGACGGATTTGCCCCTTCGCTTCAGGCAGCGCGAGGAATACGCAACTCCGCGCGCAGACCCCCGGCAGGATCATTTGCAAGCGTAATGTCACCGCCGCTGCGTCGCGCGATATTGCGCGCTATGGTCAGCCCGAGACCAAATCCGCCTGTCTGGCGATTGCGGGACGTCTCGACCCTGCGAAATGGCTGGAACACCTCGTCGAGTTTCTCCGCCGGGATACCGGGGCCTTCATCCCGGATCGTGAGGACGATGTCGCCATCCCGCTGCGCTAGATCAAGGTGCGCCTTGCTGCCGTAGGTCACCGCATTGTCGATGAGATTGGTCACGCATCGGCGCAACGCCATGGGACGCCCCGAACAGACAAAGGCGCGTGAGACCGACGTTTCGAACGAGACTTGCGAATAATTGTCGGCAATCGCATCAACGAGGGACCAAAAGTCGATTTTTTCGGGCGTCTCGTCAACGATCTCATAGCTTGCAAAGTCGATGACCGACCGGGCTATCCCTTCGATATCATTGAGATCATGGGCAATCTGCTGGCGAACCGGCGCGTTACGCAGCAGTTCGAGCCGCAGCCGGATGCGGGTCAAAGGCGTACGCAGATCATGGGCAAGCGCCGCCGCAAGCTGCTCGCGGTCCGCCACGTAGGCGCGCAATTGGGCCTGCATGGTGTTGACCGCCCTCGCCGCTGATTTGTATTCGCTGCTGCCGATAACTGGCAGCGGCGGCGCCTTCACATCCTCTCCAATGCGCTTCACGGCCCGCTCAAGGGCACGGTAGGGTGCAGTGAGCCGCCGCGTCGCCCATATCGACATGCCGATGACCGCCGCGGCAACGCCGCCGAAGAGCGGCAATGACTGACCCGAAAATATCGGATGGGGCGGCGTAATGGGCGTGACGAAGTTCAGCCATTGACCATCGTTGAAACGTATCGATGCGGCGAGGCCGTCGCTCTGGCTCAAGTCCTCGGCAATATCCGAGAGTTGACGCTCGATAAGGCCGGCGTCGGGATCGTCCGGCGCGTTGGTATTGGCAAGTTGTCCAGTCGGAACCTGTGCGAGCACACGGCCGATGCGGGCATCGGTCACGCCGAATTCCTGGAGCTGCGCGACAAGAACGTCTTCAAGTTCCGCCAGGCTGTCGTCGGCGGCAATGGCCGACTTAACGACCGGCTCGGCGGACAGGCTCATCGTATTGGCTGAATTCGAAAAGGCGGTGACAAGCTGCTTGCGCTGCGCCGCCGGTACTGCGGAAAACACTTTAGCCAGCGTATGAGCCCGTTCGTTCAGCCGGAAAAACTCAAGGATTTCGGTATTTTCTGCCCGGTCGCGCGCAACGATAGAAAGGGTTGCGACTTGGGACGTCAAAAGCCCGGCGATCAGGACAAGCAATATCCAGCTTGGCAGTGACTGGGGCAGATAGCGGTTCATTCGGCAGTGACTTCCGGCACGAATTGATAACCGCCGCCCCGGATCGTCAAGATCAGCTTTGGGGATCGCGAATCGTCTTCCATCTTGCGCCTTAGCCGGCTGATGAGAATGTCGACGCTGCGATCATAGCCATAAGCGGTGCTGCTTCCGGCCAGCTCTTGCAACTGATCGCGGCTGAGCATGCGCTGCGAACTCTTCACCAGCGCCTCAAGCAGATTGAACTCGCCTGTCGTAAGTTCCACCCTCACCTCAACTGGCGAAACGAGGCGCCGGCGCGAACAATCCATGCTCCAGCCAGCGAACTTGTAAATCTTGGGTTCCGCGCGGCGGTCTGCTCCGGGCGTCTCGAGGCGGCGCAGCACCGCCCGCACCCGCGCCAGCAATTCCCGTGGATCGAATGGCTTGGAGACATAATCGTCGGCACCCATCTCCAGCCCGACAACGCGATCCGTGGTTTCGGCAATCGCCGTCAGCATGATGATCGGCACACGCGAATGCATCCTGATCTCGCGGCAGATTTCCATACCGCTTTTGCCGGGCAGCATCACGTCGAGGATAAGGATATCGATGGGAGTGCGCGCCATGACCGCCTGCATTTCCTCGCCGTCACGAGCGACCGAGACCTGCATGCCGCGCTTCTTGAGGAACTCATGCAGGAGATCGCGGATCGCATCGTCGTCATCGACAATCAGTATGTGCGGCTCGGATTTCATATCTTTTCCCAAAGTCCTTCCCACCTGACATTGCACTTCGACTCTTACGCGCGGTTGCGGCCGAAAAGCCACGCAAATTTTCGGGATTGTGGCTTCAGAAACATTCCAGAAACAAAACACCACGAAGGAGAAAAAACGGGGCAACAGTGCTGCCCGATAAAGGGTGCGTCGGTTTCAACTGTTTGCAGAATGGATGCTGGTACACCGCAATGGCTTTCTTCAACTCCTTCACTGCCATTTCGACCGCCATCCTCGCCGGGGGGATCGTCCTCTCCGCCTCGGCCGGACAGTCGAACGCCGACGAGACGCTTACCCGCACAGAGTTGTGCGGCAAACTTCAGCTACAGACTCAACACGCACTCACCGAACATGCCGAGGCCAAACGGGCGGCCAAGGCGAAAGCACTTCAAAAGCAGGCGGCTAATTTCTGCGCGAGCAACAAGCAGGCGCAGGGAATTAGAGATTACGCCCAGGCGTTGAAGCTGCTTGGGGTGCGGCCGGTCGATGATTGACCGCATCCACGAAGCCCGCTTCAAAAGGAAACTGATGCCATGAAAAAGTCCCTCTACACTGCTCTCGGTCTCGCTGTCGCCCTCGCCGTCTCGGCTCCCGTCCTCAGCTCTGGCGCTTATGCAGCCGCCGCAGCCAGCACAACCGCCTCGACCTCCACGCAGAAGGTCATGCCAAAGCATCACGTGAAGAAGGTTCACAAGACCACCACGAAGAAGGTACCTGCCAAGCCGGCTGCAACGACCGTTCAGTAAGAAGGCTTGCAAATTTGATAACATACCGGCCGTGGCAGTCCGCGGCCGGTATTTTTGTGTGCCGCTGGTGCCAGTTACCACGTTGGCAAGATTCGTTGTGCAAAGATCGATTGCCGTCGTAGCATCGGGCAGGTGATTCTCCTGCCAAGCATGGACTGAAGCATCCACGGGCTGGCGAACCATCACAACGAAACCGGTTCATGGAGGTTCCAAGATGGGTGCAGAAGGTCTTCTTATCTTTCTTCTGGTGGGCTTGATTGCTGGCTGGCTCGCGAGCCAGCTTGTCCGGGGCGGCGGCTTCGGCCTCGTTGGCGACCTTGTCGTCGGCGTGATCGGCGCCTTTATCGCCGGCTACCTGTTTCCCGCGCTCAACATTTCCCTTGGCGGCGGCATTCTCGGCGCCATCATCGCAGCCGCCATCGGCGCAATCATCCTTCTCGTCATATTGCGCGCCTTCAAACGCGCCTGACCGAAGCGATCAAAAGAAAAGGCCCCCGAACGCTGCCGTTCGGGGGCCTTTCCATTTCTAAGTATGAGTCCATCAGGCCCGGCCGAATTCAGGCTGGGCGTCCGGCGTTTTCTCGGATTCGACGGCCACGTCCTTGCGCGAGATGAACGTATAGAACATCGGCACGACGAAGAGCGTGAAGATCGTTCCGACGATGATGCCGGAGAAGATCACGAGACCGATCGAGTAACGCGCCGCGGCACCAGCGCCGGTTGCCGTGATCAGCGGAATGACACCAAGCGCCATCGCCGCCGTCGTCATCAGAATGGGACGAAGTCGTGTCTTCGCCGCAAGGATGATGGCGTCATGACGCGATATGCCGTGCAGTTCGCGCTGCTGGTTCGCGAACTCGACCATGAGAATGCCGTGCTTGGTTATGAGCCCGACAAGCGTGATCAGGCCGACCTGCGTATAGATATTGAGCGTTCCGAGCCCGAGATTGAGCGGGACGATCGCGCCGAAGATCGACAACGGCACCGACATCATGATGATGAACGGGTCACGGAAGCTTTCGAACTGCGCCGCAAGGACGAGATAGATAACCACGACGGCGAGAACAAACGCGATCAGGATCGTGCTGCCCTGCTCGATCTCGAGTCGCGACTGACCCGAATAGTCCATGAAGAACCCATCTGGCATCAATGGGCGAGCCGTATCGATGATCGTCTGCAATCCCTGACCGGTCGTAACGCCAGGCATTGGCAGCGCGGAAATCGTCGCCGAATTCAGCTGGTTGAACTGTTCGATCGCCGCCGGTGACGCATTCTCGGTGATCTTGATCACCGCAGACAACGGCACCATTTCGCCCGACGCGCTCTTGACGAAGTACTGGCCGAGGCTTTCCGGATTGGCCCGGTAATCCTGCGGCACTTGAGGAATAATGTCATAGCTGTTGGAATCGCGGTCAAACTTCGAGATTTTGCCGCCACCGACGAGCAGGCCGAGCGTCTGGCCAATATCGCTGACGGGTACGCCAAGGGCCGAAGCACGGTCGCGATCGATCGTGACTGTCACCTGCGGCGCATTGAACGACAGCGAGTTCTGGACGATGATGAACTGACCCGATGCCTGTGCCTGCTTCTTGATCTCCTCGGCCACCTCGTAGACCTTGTCGGCCGGTCCGGTAGACTGAATGACGACCGAGATCGGCAGACCACCGCCCGTACCGGGCAATGTCGGCGGCGCGAAGATGAAGGCTTCGGCACCTGCAATTGGGCTGATCATCCCCTGCAGTTCCTGCTGAAGCTGCTTTTGCGACTTTTCGCGCTGGGTCCAGTCCTTGAACACCCAGATAGCGAAGGCCGAATTCGTCGTGCCGAGACCGAGGATGTTGAACCGGGCCTTGAGTTCCGGCAGGTCCTTGGTCAGCGCATCGATCTGATCGGCATAGAGCTTGGTGTAGTCCGAAGTCGCATATTGAGGTGCGTTGACGATCGCAAACAGGGCGCCCGAATCCTCTTCGGGAGCAAGCTCCGATGAGGTCTTGGTAAAGAGGAAGCCGGTCAGCGAGACCAGTGCGATGACGATGAACAGCGTCAGGAAACGGAAATTCAGCGACCCGGCGACGCGGCGTTCATAGGCGCGCTCCAGCCAACCGAAAGTGTTGTCGACAATCCGTTGGAAACGGCTGTGATTGCCAGGCTTCAACAGAAGCGCGCACATCATTGGCGAAACGGTCAAGGCCGCAACGCCAGAGATGATAACGGCACCCGCGAGCGTGAAAGCGAACTCGCGGAAAAGCGCACCCGTCAAACCGCCGGTAA
This sequence comes from Phyllobacterium sp. CL33Tsu, assembly GCF_900113985.1. Classification (NCBI taxonomy): domain Bacteria; kingdom Pseudomonadati; phylum Pseudomonadota; class Alphaproteobacteria; order Hyphomicrobiales; family Phyllobacteriaceae; genus Phyllobacterium; species Phyllobacterium sp. CL33Tsu. The sequence continues at coordinate 400,373 of NZ_FORJ01000003.1, forward strand.
AGCCGAGCGGCGCAAACACCGCGGCGAGCGTGATGGTCATCGCCACGATCGGACCCGTGATCTCCTTCATGCCCTTCAGTGCGGCATCGACCGGCCGCAGCCCCTCCTCGATGTGGCGGTGGATATTCTCCAGCACCACGATCGCGTCGTCGACGACGAGGCCGATCGCGAGAACCATTGCGAGCAGTGAAAGAAGGTTGATCGAATAGCCTAGGATGAACAGGAAGAAACACACGCCGACAAGCGAGATCGGAATGGTGACGACCGGGATGATGACCGACCTAAACGAGCCGAGGAACAGAAGGATCACCAGGACGACGATAAGAACCGCCTCGCCGATGGTCTTGAACACCTCGTGGATGGAGGAACTGATCTGTTCCGTCGCGTCATAAAGCAGGACGATCGACATCCCATCAGGCAGGGTTGCCTGGATCGATGGCAGTTCGGCGCGGACCGCTGCTGTCATATCGATCGGATTTGCGGCGGGCGTCGGGAAGACGCCAAGGAAGGTGCCGCTGGACCCGTTGAAGGTCACAATCGTATCCTTGTTGACGGCACCAAGCTCGATGCGCGCCACATCCCTGAGGCGCACAATATTGTCGCCGTCGGATTTGATCGGCATTGCGCCGAAGGCTTCCGGCGTCTGCAACGTCGTCTTCAACGTGATCGGTGAGGCCGTATAGAGGTTTTCGACCTTGCCCGGCGCCGACAGGAAGTTCGACTGGTTGATCGCCGTCAGCACTTCCGATGCCGTCGTCTTGCGAGCCGCGAGCTTGATCGGGTCGATCCAGACGCGCATAGAGAACACCTGGCCGCCGAGGATCTGCGCATCGGCCACGCCCTGAATCGTCGACATGCGCGGCTGGATAACGCGCTCCAGATATTCGGTAATCTGCTCGCTGGTCATGTTCGGATTCTGTACCGCGAGGTACATCGTCGCGAAGTCCTGGCCCGTGCCCTTGGTGATGACCGGGTCGTCAGCCTCGGCCGGCAAATCACCCCGCACCTGGTTGACCTTCGAGATAACTTCGGTAAGCGCAGCATCCGGATCGGCGCCGAGTTTCATCTGTACGGTAACCGTACTCGATGACGGACCCGACGAGGACGTTACGTAGTCGATGTTCTCCGTCGTGGTCACGGCCTTGGCGATCGGCGCCGAAATGAAGCCCTGCATAAGGTCGGCACTGGCACCCGCATAGGCGGTCTTGATCGTGATAACCGTTTCCTCGACCTTCGGATATTCGCGAACCGAAAGGTTCACGAGCCCCTGCGCGCCGAGCAGAATGATCATCAGAGCAACGACCGTCGAAAGGACCGGACGGCGAATGAAGATTTCTGAGAAGTTCATTTTGTGGGCAGCCCTGCGTCTTTGGTGTTGGCGGGATTGACATCGTTGGCAATCTTGACGGCAGCACCGGGGTTCAGGCGGTTCTGGCCGGCGGTGACGACGATGTCGCCGGGCTTAAGACCCTTGGTGATCTCGACATTCAGGCCGGATCGGCGTCCGGGCGTCACGAATACCTGAGCGACAACAAGCTTCGGCTCTTCCTTTGCCTTTTCGTCGGCTGGCTTTGCCGTCTCGGCAGATGCGGCGCCGGGCTGCTGCTGTTCGGTCGGCTTCTTTTCCTCGGGCTTCTGTTCTGCCGGACGGACGACGAACACGTAGTCGCCGTAAAGACTGGAAACGAGCGCCGTCTGCGGCAAGGTCAGAACATTGTCTTCCTTCGGCAATCCGACGCGGACCTGTGCGAACTGGCCGGGGCGCAGCTTGCCTTCGGAATTGTCGACCTTGGCGCGAACCGAAACAAGACGCGTCGCGGGATCGATGCGCGGCTCAATGGCCGTGATTTCACCCTTGATGTTGATTTCACTATCGGTCAGGCCGAGCCGGATTGGCTGGCCGACTTTGAGCTGGCTCAAGGTCTGCTCGGGAACGGTGAAATCGACGCGCATTGTCGAAAGGTCCTGCAAGCTCACGACTAAAGTGCCGGGTGCGAGATATTGACCAAGCTCGATGCGCGGAATACCGACGGTGCCGGTAAACGGCGCCTTGATGAGCTTCTGGTCCATGACGGCCTGCAGCTTGGCAATCTCGGCCTTTTTCGCGAGCGATGCCGCCTGGGCCTCGTCGACGTTGGACACGGCACCAACACCACGCGTATTCAGCGTCCGGGCGCGCTCGAGCGTCTGGTCCATAAGCACATTCTGCGCCTGTGCGGCAACGATATCGGCCTTTTCGATCGCGTCATCGAGCTGGAGCAGCGGGGCGCCCTTTTGGATGACCTGATTCGCCGTGAACGGGATATCCTTGACGATGCCGGCAACCTCGACGGAGAGTTCGACGCCCTGGATAGCGCTCACCGTGCCGATTGCCTCGATTTCCGGCGTCCACGATGTCGGCTCGACCGTGTAGGTCGAAACCGGCGCAGCCGGCTGCTGCATCGTCGCAAAGAAATCCTTGATTGCCTTGTCACGGAACAGATTGAATCCGACCAGCCCGACGCCCAGCAATACGACCAGGACGAGGATGATAACGGGAAGTAGGAACCGCTTGAACATGAGGAGACTGCTCCGAAACAAAACAATGGCCAGCAAATATGTCTGCCAGCCTTTCTTACGGGGATTGATTTACGCGGACTTGATTACCGCGGGCGAAGTACTGTACCGTCTGGACGGTAATGTCAATATTGTTTTGGCAACAACCCTACGACGAAAGTTTCAGAATGGTGGCGGACATCCCAACGACAAGAGACAAGATCCTGCAGGCGGCAGCGGAGATCACCAAGGAGGTGGGACCGGTGAATCTTTCACTCGATGCTGTGGCCAAACGAGCGGGACTTTCGAAGGGTGGACTGCTTTATACATTTCCAACCAAGGCCAAATTGCTCGAAGGTCTGGTAGAGCAGCACGTCTCGGAATTTGACCAATCACTTCGCCGTGAAGAGGCTTCCCGCAACTTCGGCCCGAACAGCGTCGTCCTTGCCGTCATCGCTGTCTACCGTGCCGAATTCGTCTGCAACGAGCCCGAGCCTTCGGGTATTCTTGCGGCTATCGCCAACGATCCGGGGTTTCTCGAGCCGATCCGCCGCTACAACAAGCAATTGCTGCAACGCATGCGTGAAAACGCAGCCGACCCAATGCTGGCGATGATGGTTTTCCTGACCATTGAGGGTCTGCGCAGCCTCAAGCTGTTCGAGATGAACGTTCTCGATCGGGCTGAACAGATCGCCGCGATCGACCGCCTGAAAAATCTCTTCGAACCTGCCGACCCCGCGCCGGTGGAAACGCCGGCCGTCGCCTGATCTCGACTATGGGTAAGCGGGGAGATCCCCCTTCGCCCATTCGGCCTGCGTCTCTTCACAGAACGGGACATATGTTCCAGTCTCTATCGCGCCGCGTATACCTTGCATGAGTTGCTGGTAATAGGCGAGATTGTTCCATGTCAGCAGCATGCCGCCAAGCGCCTCACCAGATTTGACGAGGTGATGAAGATAGGCTCGGCTGTAGTCACGTGCCGCAGGACAGGATGATTCTTCGTCGAGCGGCCGCGGATCGTCCGCATGCCGGGCATTGCGCAGATTGACCTTGCCGCGACGGGTAAAGGCGAGACCGTGCCGGCCTGCCCGCGTCGGCATCACGCAATCGAACATATCAATGCCGCGCGCCACCGACTTCAGGATATCGTCAGGCGTGCCGACGCCCATCAGATAGCGCGGCTTTTCCGCCGGCAGTTCCGGGCAGGTAATGTCGAGCATGTCGAGCATGACCTCTTGCGGCTCGCCGACGGCAAGACCGCCCACGGCATAGCCCTTGAGGTCCATGGCCTTGAGGGCCTGCGCCGAACGAACACGCAGATCCGCCACATCACCGCCCTGCACGATCCCGAACATGGCTTTTCCTGGCTGATTGCCGAATGCGGTCTTGCATCGCTCGGCCCAGCGCAGTGACAGTTCCATGGCCCGCTCGATGTCCTTCGGCGTCGAAGGCAGCGCAACGCATTCATCGAGTTGCATCTGGATATCGGAATCGAGCAGACCCTGAATTTCGATCGAGCGCTCCGGGCTCATCTCGTGGGCGCTGCCATCGATATGCGAGCGGAAGGTGACGCCGTTTTCGGTCAGCTTGCGCAACTGCGCCAGCGACATCACCTGAAACCCGCCGGAATCCGTCAGGATCGGTCCTGGCCATCTGGCGAACTCGTGCAGCCCGCCAAGCCGCGCAACGCGTTCAGCGGTCGGGCGCAGCATCAGGTGATAGGTGTTGCCAAGGATGATGTCGGCGCCAAGCTCGCGCACCTGGTCCATATACATCGCCTTGACGGTGCCGCCGGTTCCCACCGGCATGAACGCGGGGGTGCGGATCGTGCCGCGTGGCATGGTGATCGCGCCGCGTCGCGCCTTGCCATCGCTGGCAATCAGTTTGAATTCAAAATTGGTGCTGGTCATTCTGATCGCCATAACAGGCTTGCATCGCCATAGGAATAGAAGCGGTAGTGATTTTCGATGGCATATTCATAGGCGTCCCGCATGCGATCCATGCCGCTGAAGGCCGAAACGAGCATGAACAGCGTCGAGCGCGGCAGGTGAAAATTGGTCATCAGCATGTCGACGGCCCGGAAACGGTAGCCTGGCGTAATGAATATGTCGGTCGCTCCTGACCATGCGCGAACAATCCCGTCTTCGCCCGTTGCGCTTTCGAGAAGCCGCAGCGACGTCGTACCGACGCTGACGATCCGCCCTCCGCGCGCCCTGACCGCATTGAGCGCATCGGCAGTGGCCTGGTCGACATGGCCGATTTCGGCATGCATCTTGTGTTCGGCGGTATCGTCGGCCTTTACGGGAAGAAACGTCCCTGCCCCGACATGCAGCGTCACGAAATGTTCCTCGATGCCGCGTTGCTTCAAATCGTCAAGGAGACCGGGCGTAAAATGCAGACCGGCCGTCGGGGCGGCAACAGCGCCTTCCTCGCGGGCATAGACGGTCTGGTAGTCGTCGCGGTCGCGGCTGTCGTCGGCCCGCTTCGAGGCGATATAGGGCGGCAGCGGGATATGCCCGACCGCAGCGATGGCCTGGTCCAAATCGGGTCCGCTGAAATCGAAAACGAGCAGGGCTTCGCCCGCCTCGCCCTTCTTGGCCACCGTTGCCTGCAGCGAGCCAAGCAGGCACGCATTATTGCCCTGGCCGAAATCGATCCGCTCACCTTCCTTGATACGCTTTGCCGGACGCAAAAACGCCTTCCAACGATCCGGGCCGGTGCGCATATGCAAGGTTGCGCCGACCTGCGCGCGCACCCCCTCACGCTCGCGAAAGCCTTCAAGTTGCGCCGGTATCACCTTGGTATCATTGAAAACGAGCGCGTCGCCTTCACGCAGATAATTGCCAAGATTGCGTACTGTATCGTCGCCTAGGTCCGAGCCATCCGCCTTTACAAGCAAAAGCCGCGCTGAATCGCGCGGCTCTGCTGGTCTCAATGCGATGTTCTCTTCCGGCAGATCGAAATCGAAAAGATCAACACGCATGATGCAACGAAACGATCTTACTCAACGTCCGCAGCAACGCGCATCGAAACAATCGAATCCGGATCCTGCACGGGTTCGCCGCGCTTGATCTTGTCGACATTGTCCATGCCTTCGATGACCTGGCCCCAAACCGTGTACTGACGGTTCAGGAAGCCGGCATCGTCAAAGCAGATAAAGAACTGCGAGTTGGCGGAATTCGGGTTTTGCGCACGCGCCATCGAGCATGCGCCGCGACCGTGGTTGGCGTTGGAAAATTCAGCCTTGAGATCCGGCTTGTCCGAACCGCCCATGCCGGCGCGCGAAGGATTGAACGAAGCGCCACCCTTCTTGCCGAACTTGACGTCACCGGTCTGCGCCATGAAGCCGTCGATCACGCGGTGGAAGACGACGCCGTCATAAGCACCTTCGCGTGCAAGTTCCTTGATGCGGTTGACGTGTTCCGGCGCGAGGTCCGGGTAAAGCTCGATGACGACATTGCCTTTGGTCGTTTCGAGCAGGATCGTGTTTTCGGGATCTTTATAAGCCATTTTCGCCAATCTCCTGTGATATGAATTATTTGCCGGCGCCGACGGTAACTTTGATCATCCTGTCGGGATTCTCTACGGCGCCATTGTTTGCTTCCGAACCCTTCTTGATCTTGTCGACATATTCCATGCCGCTCGTGACCTTGCCGACGACTGTATACTGCCCGTTCAGCGATGGGTATTCGGTGAACATGATGAAGAACTGCGAATTTGCAGAGTTGGGGTTTTGCGACCGCGCCATACCGACCACGCCGCGTACGAAAGGTTCCTTGGAGAACTCTGCAGGAAGGTCGGGCCGCGTCGAGCCACCGGTGCCGGCGGCCTGCGCATTGAAGCCTTTTTCGGCATTGCCATACTGAACGTCGCCGGTCTGGGCCATGAATCCTGGAATGACGCGGTGGAATACGACATTGTCATAGGCGCCTTCCTTGGCGAGCGCCTTGATCTGCTCGACATGCTTCGGTGCGAGCTTGGGCAATAGCTCGACCTTGACGTCGCCATCCTTGAGCTTGATCGTCATCGTATTGGCGTCATCGGCAAAGCCGGGGTTCAGCGTCGCAAAGATAAGCGATGAAACTGCAGCCGCAATGAGGGCTCTACGAGTAAAGGTCATGAAAAATCTCTCCGGGATCAGTGACTTGGTCAGGGTTTGAATTTGGTCGCAAGCGCATCAGCGACCAACGCGGGAACGAAGTGCCGGACGTCGCCGCCCATGGCTGCAATCTGGCGAACCAATGTGGCGGTAATGGTGCGCACCGCCGGGTCCGCCGGAAGAAACACGGTCTGCAATTCCGGCGCCATCTTGCCGTTCATGCCCGCCATCTGCATTTCGTAATCGAGGTCGGTGCCATCGCGCAATCCGCGAACGAGCAGCGATGCGCCGAATTTGCGTGCCGCGTCGATCACCAGACCGTCAAACGAAATGACTTCGATCCGCTCGCCGTCCTTGCCGAACACCTCGGCCGAGACACTTTTGACGAGGTCCATCCGCTCGTCGAACGAAAACAGAGGCGCCTTCCCCGGGTGAACACCGATCGCGACATAGACCTTGTCCGCAAGCCGCAGCGAGCCCTGCAGGACATCCATGTGGCCATTGGTGATCGGATCGAAGGATCCGGCGTAGATCGCGATTGTCATGACCGGTTCCTATCGGTTTTGCTTGGAGCTTTCAATGGCTCGCACGACCCAGATGAACGATAGATGAACACATAAATCAGCAAGCATTCATCCGCGTTCAACTATGCGTGAGACGCTCGCATGAAACCATTTCGAAGTCAGCACGTTACTATCCATAAGTTGGCCAGGAGCAAAGGGACAGATTGATGTTTATTCTTCTCAGCATTGCCATGATGGTTGCAATGGTCGTTTCGGCGATTGTCATGATCGTGGAAGAAAGCAAAAAGCGGGAAGCTCCTGTCAGAACCACCCGCTTTGGTGTTTATCATCATCGCCGCGACATTTAAGTTTCGACCTGCCTGAGCCTTAGTTAGGCTCGGCGCCGTCCGGGGCCTCCGGTATTGAGACATCGCCTTCCGCAGCCGCTTCAGTCTCGACTTCGTCGGTCTCCGTCTCGGAAATCCGCTCGACCGACACCACCTTCTCACCATCCGCCGTATTGAAGATCGTGACGCCCTTTGTCGAGCGTCCGGCAATGCGAATACCGTTGACAGGTACGCGGATGAGCTGGCCGCCATCGGAAACGAGCAAGATCTGATCCGAAGACTCCACCGGGAACAACGAGACCAGCTTGCCGATTTCGTCAGTCTTGGACGTGTCGGTGGCGCGGATGCCCTTGCCGCCGCGACCCGAAACACGGAATTCATAGGACGACGATCGTTTGCCGTAGCCAAATTCACTCACGGTGAGAACGGTTTGCTCGCGTTCGCGCAGTTCGGCGTAGCGCTCGGGCGCGAGGTCGGCAATGTCTGTCGCCTCTTCGCCGACGAGATTGATCTCCTCGACATCATCGGCGCCCTGCGCACGGCGTTCCGCCGCTGCTTGCTTGAGATAGGCCGAGCGTTCTGCCGGGCTCGCATCGACATGGCCGAGGATCGACATCGAGATGATCTTGTCGCCATTGGCCAGATTCATGCCGCGCACGCCGATGGAGTTGCGGCCGGCGAAAACCCGCACGTCCGTAACCGGGAAGCGAATGCACTGACCGCCGGCGGCAGTGAGCAGCACGTCGTCGAACTCGTCGCATGTATCGACGCTGAGGATTTCATCACCCTCTTCGTCGAGCTTCATTGCGATCTTGCCGTTGCGGTTGACCTGGATGAAATCCGACAGCTTGTTGCGGCGAACCGTGCCGCGTGTGGTTGCGAACATCACATCGAGGTTGGCCCAGCTCGATTCGTCTTCCGGCAGCGGCATGATCGTCGTTATGCGCTCACCCTGTTCGAGCGGCAGCATGTTGATCAGGGCCTTGCCGCGCGATTGCGGCGTGCCGATCGGCAAGCGCCAGACCTTTTCCTTGTAGACGATGCCGCGCGACGAGAAGAACAGGACCGGCGTATGCGTGTTGGCCACGAACAGGCGCGTAACCGAATCCTCATCCTTCATCGTGACGCCCGAGCGCCCCTTGCCGCCGCGGCGCTGCGCGCGATAGGTCGCAAGCGGCACACGCTTGATATAGCCGGCATGGCTGACGGTGACGACCATGTCTTCACGGGCGATGAGATCCTCATCGTCCATGTCGGCGCCGCCTTCGGTAAGTTCGGTGCGGCGGGGGGTGCCGAATTCATCGCGGATCGCGGCGAGCTCGTCCTTGACAATGCTCATGATCCGCAGACGCGAGGCGAGGATCTCCAGATAATCCTTGATTTCGACGCCGATCTTGTTGAGTTCGTCAGCGATTTCGTCACGGCCGAGCGCCGTCAGGCGCTGCAGGCGCAGATCGAGAATGGCGCGCGCCTGCTCTTCAGAGAGGTTGTAGGTGTTGTCGTCATTAAGCTTGTGGCGCGGATCGGCAATGAGCAGGATCAGCGGCGCGACCTCGCTTGCAGGCCAGCGGCGCTCCATCAACTGGTCCCGGGCCGTGGCCGGGTCCGGAGCGCGGCGGATCAGCGCTATGATCTCGTCTATATTCGCGACGGCAATCGCAAGACCCACCAAAACATGCGCCCGGTCCCGCGCCTTGCGCAGCAGATACTTGGTACGGCGGCTGACGACTTCCTCACGGAAGCTGACGAACGCACGCAGAATATCGAGCAGGTTAAGCAGGCCGGGCTTGCCGCCATTGAGCGCCACCATATTGGCGCCAAACGAGGTCTGCAGCGGCGTGAAGCGATAAAGCTGGTTTAGGATGACATCCGCCACCGCATCGCGCTTCAATTCAACAACGACACGGTAGCCGTCGCGGTCGGATTCGTCGCGAATGTCTGAAATGCCCTCGATGCGCTTTTCGCGCACCAGATCGGCCATTTTCTCGATCATCGCCGCCTTGTTCACCTGATAGGGAACCTCGGTGATGATGATCGCCTCCCGGTCCCCGCGCATGCTTTCGATGGCAACCCTGCCGCGCATCAGGATCGAGCCGCGGCCTGTGCTGTAAGCCGAATAGATGCCGGAACGGCCAAGGACAAGGCCGCCGGTCGGGAAATCCGGACCCGGAATGATTTCCATCAGTTCCGGCAATTCGATCGCCGGATTGTCGATAAGCGCGATACAGCCGTTGATTACCTCGGAAAGGTTGTGCGGCGGCACGTTCGTTGCCATGCCGACGGCGATACCGCCGGAACCATTGACCAGAAGATTGGGGAAGCGCGCCGGCAGTACCGTCGGCTCCTGCTCGCGGCCGTCATAATTGTCCTGGAAATCGACCGTCTCCTTGTCGATATCCTCGAGTAGCGATTCCGTGACCTTTTCGAGGCGGCATTCGGTGTATCGCATCGCCGCCGGTGAATCGCCGTCGATCGAGCCAAAATTGCCCTGGCCATCGACGAGCGGGTCGCGCAGCGACCAATCCTGCGCCATGCGGACGAGCGCGTCATAGATCGAGGCGTCACCGTGCGGATGGAACTTACCCATCACCTCACCGACGACACCGGCCGACTTGCGGTACGACCTGTTCCAGGACAGACCCATCTCGTTCATCGCGTGGAGGATACGCCTGTGCACCGGCTTCAGACCATCGCGAACATCGGGCAAGGCGCGGCTGACGATCACGCTCATGGCGTAATCGAGATAGGAACGCTGCATTTCCTCGATGATGGAAATCGGCTCGATACCGGAACTGGGCCCGGATTTATCGTCTTCAGGTCCGGATGGTGGAGTTAGGTCAGACACGAGGCACTCATCTTTCGTATGGAATCAATCTTTGATCTTATAGCGGCTTTCATTGCGAAAAGCCAACAAACGGGGTCAGAATTCACAGCAGAAAACCATTTGATATCAAATGGATAGAAGAGATTTTCTCATGCGGTGAAATTGTTGGGCGTGAAATTGCATGTTTCTCGACGTTGGATATCGAATCCGGTAGGTTGGCTGGGCTCTTAACCGAGAAGAAAAGCAAAATCGTGGCGTTCTACGACACCATTCTCAATGCCCTCGTCACCCTGATGGTGACCATCGATCCTCCGGGGCTGGCGCCGCTGTTTCTGGCGCTGACGCGCGGCATGAACCGCAGTGAGCGCAGCCAGGTCGGATTAAGAGCAAGCATCATTGCCTTCGGTATCCTCACCATATTCGCCGTCGCCGGCGCGCAGATACTCGCGCTGTTCGGCATCACGCTTGGCGCCTTCCGTGTGGCCGGTGGTCTGCTGCTGTTCTGGATCGCCTTCGAAATGATCTTCGAGCGGCGCACCGAGCGCAAGGAAAAGAGCGCCGAGGTTGCCATCACCAAGGATCACATCCGCAATGTTGCCGCCTTCCCGCTGGCGATCCCGCTCATTGCCGGTCCCGGCGCCATCTCGGCGACCATCCTGCTTGCCGGCACGCTTTCCGAACCAACGTCGCGCGTTGCCCTCATCGGCATTATTCTGGTCTGTATTGCCGCCTGTTATGTAGTCTTTCTGCTCGCCGAGCGGGTCGACCGCTTCCTTGGAGAAACCGGCCGCTCGATCCTGACCCGCCTGCTCGGCGTCATCCTGGCCGCCCTCGCGGTCCAGTTCGTGGCCGATGGGATACGGACGCTCGTCCAGGGCTGACCTTGGCTCAAGCTACGCTGACTTGTCTTCCTCCGCGGCGTCGCGCTGCGTGATCAGCCTGGCGCTGCGCACGCCGCTCACCGATATCCACAGCCAGCTCAGCGCCACGGCGAGGCGATTGCGCACACCGATCAGGTAGTAGATGTGGGCGAGGCCCCATAGCCACCAGGCGAGATAGCCCTTGAGCTTGAACCAGCCGAAATCGGTCACCGCGGCGCGCTTGCCGATGGTCGCGAGATCGCCGGCGTGATGGTAGACGAAGGGCTTCGGCGCATTGTCGCCCGCAAGCCTCGCCTTGATTGTCTTTGCTATGTGCTTGCCCTGTTGCTTGGCGGCAGGTGCGATGCCCGGCACCGTGCCCTTGTCGCCATTCGCCACCGTTGCGGTATCGCCGATCACGAAAATCTCAGGGTGGCCCGGCACGGTTAGATCTGGATTGACGACGACCCGCCCGGCGCGATCGGCCGGAACGCCCAGCCATTTGGCAGCGGGCGATGCCTGCACGCCCGCCGCCCAGATAATCGTGCGGGCACGCAGCGTCTGGCCGGCGAATTCGACCCCGTCTGCATGGCACGCGGTAACCGGATTGCCGAGATGGACGGTCACGCCGAGCTTTTCCAGCGCCATCTTGGCATAGGCGGACATGTCTTCCTTGAAGGCGCCAAGCACGCGGCTCCCGCCTTCAATCAGCACGACTCGCGCGCTGGCTGGGTCGATCTCCCTGAAATCGCCCTTCAGCGTGTCGCGGGCAAGGTCAGCAATTGTTCCAGCAATTTCGACGCCGGTCGGCCCGCCGCCGATGATGACGAACGTCAGATATTGTGCCCGTTTTTGCGGATCAGGCTCGCGCTCGGCCATCTCGAAAGCCGTAAGAATGCGCCGCCGGATCGTGGTGGCGTCCTCCAGCGTCTTCAGGCCGGGCGCGAATGGCTCCCAGTCGTCATGGCCGAAATAGGCATGGCGGGCACCGGTAGCGAGCACGAGCGTGTCATAGGGAATAACGTCGCCGTCCGCCGTAATCACCGTCTTGGCGGCCGTATCCACGGCTTCCACGGTGCCAAGCAGCGTCAAGACATTCTTGTAGCGCCGCAACAGATGCCGGATCGGCCAGGCGATCTCGGATGTTGCGAGAGTCGACGTTGCCACCTGATAGAGCAAGGGCTGGAAAAGATGGTGGTTGCGCTGATCTACGACAGTGATCGCGACATCGACACCGCGAAGATTGTAGACTGTCTCGAGCCCGCCAAAACCACCGCCGACAACGACGATACGGTGCTGCACTGGAGTCTGAACTTCCGTCATCGTTGGCTCCGCTGGACAAACCGCATGCCTGTCTAGCAGAGGGCCCGGCGAACTACAATTATGCGTTCGAACCAACCAGCGCCGCCCAGCGGCCGGGTGTTACTCCGAACGCCTTCTTGAACTGCCGGTTGAAGTGGCTCTGGTCGCTGAAGCCAGTATCGGCGGCGATCTCCGCAAGAGGCTCGCGCATCCGGATCATGTCGCGGGCACGTTGCAGACGACGCATGAGCAGGAACCGATGCGGGCTGGTCGCGTACACCGCCCTGAATTGCCTCGATAAAGCATAGCGATCAAGGCCACTTACTGCCTCCAGTTCATCCGATTTCACAAGACGCAGGGCATGCGCCTCGAGATAATCGCGAACGCGTGCCACCTGCCTTAGCGCGGGCTTGTCGGTCGGCTTGGGCGATTGGCGGGCGACCCGCGACAGTCCCTGCGCCAACCGCGAGATGACATCATCGACAAGAAGCTCGTCCAATTCCTCATCGAGATTGTCCAGCGCTGCCGAAAGAGCCGCCGCGATCATCGGATCGCTAAGCACCGGATCGCGCACGAATGGCAGCGAACCGGCAGGACCAAGCGAATCCAGTGCCAATGAGGGTTCCAGATAGAGCATACGATACCGCAGGCCGACCTCGGTGCCCGCCCCGCCATCATGCATCTCATCCGGATGCAGGACGATGACGTTGCCGGGAAGGCTGCGTCGGCGCTCACCGCGATACCAGAAGGATTGCACGCCGTGCAGCGTCAGGCCGATCGCATAGGTATCATGCCGATGCAGTTCATAGGCATTGGCGGCAAAGCGCGCTTCGATCCTTTCGAGCCCCGGATTGGAAGGCGCCGCAACGATCGCGTCCTTCAGCGATGGTCCGCACAAACGTCCAAGACGCTCTGCGGCCTCTTCCCCTAGAACATTGTTCATCCGCTCAACCCGAACCTGCAAAGGCTAGTATATTTATGTTCGACACGAAAATTGCAATTGTTCTGCGCGATGACCTTGCCCCTTGGCAGACGCTGAATGTCACGGCTTTCCTGATGAGCGGCATCGTTGCAGAGACGCCAAACGTGATCGGCGAGCCCTATCGCGACCGCGACGGCAATATCTACAGTCCCTTATCCATTCAGCCCGTCATCGTCCTTGCGGCCGACCAGGCAACGATCTCCACGATCCATCGTCGCTCGCTCGAACGCGATGTCCGCACCTGCCTCTATGTCGAGGAAATGTTCTCGACCGGTCATGACGCAGCAAATCGCGCCATCTTTGCGAAATTCGCGCCTTCGGACGCAAAGGTCGTGGGAATTGCCATGCGCGCCGACAAGAAGCTGGTCGACAAGGTCACCAAGGGCGCGCGCATGCACCCGTGATCCGCAAGGCAAATGCCGGCCTATGACAATCCGGTCGTCAGGCCAAGGACGGCGAGGTAGCGGCCGATCTTTGCAATCGCCACCAGGATGACGAAACTGGCAAGGGGTTCGCGCAGAACACCGGCAACCACCGTCAGCGGGTCGCCGACGATCGGCATCCAGCTCAAAAGCAGCGTCCAGCGCCCAAAGCGTCGATACCATGATGCGGCGCGGTCGAGCTGCGCGCTGTTCGCCGGAAACCACTTGCGGTCGCGAAAGCGATCGATACCGCGTCCAAGACCCCAGTTGACGACCGAGCCCAAAATATTTCCGGCACTCGCCACCGCAATCAGAACGGCGGACGGAAAGGCATTGCTGAGCAGGAGTCCGGCCAGTGCCGCCTCCGACTGCATTGGCAGGATTGTTGCGGCCGCAAAGGCGATGGCGAACAGTCCGGCATAGACCGCGAAATCTGCTGGCATCGCTATGCGCGCGGCTCGACCAGCCACAGCCGGGTATTTTGTTCAGGCATGCGAAACATCGGGACCGTTTTCACGAGAAGCGTGGCACCTCGTTCCATACGTCATGGGCCGCGTCAATGTCCCGAGAACACCAATACCTGAACCGGCAGCAATATGGCCTGAATCCGCAGGATCGCTGCGTGGACAAGCCCGACAGCATCGACGCCATGCAGGAAAAAACGATGCAGCGTGCCGAGATCCTTTGATTCGAGAGCTGCGTGATTGCTGGTGTAGGCATTGGCGATGCAACTGCTTCCGGGAGGAATGCCTTCCAGGGCACCCGCAAATATCGGTTCGAGAAAGACGGTCAAAGTTCCTGGCTGGGCGATCTGCTGAACGTCGATCAGTTGATCGGTCGGACGCAACTGGCCGGCGGCAATCACGTCCTGCACCTGGGTGACCACCATGGGAATGATGGTGAAGGGCTTGCCGATACAGGTCGCCTCGGCGATCATCCCGGGCTTCATGACCTGCGCTTCAATCTGGTTGAAGCCGGCAATAAGAGCAACGCGGCCGGCCTCGGTTGGCACGAGGATCCCGGCCGGACGCAGGAGCGAATTGACGAAATCTCCGGGCCGCAGCGTGAACTGGTGGACGGTCCCCGCGACGCCGGCGCGCACGATCATCTTGTCGAGCTCGACCTGCGCCTGCGCCAACGCAGCCTCGGCACTCGATCTCTGCGCGGGCAGCAGCGCGGCGATGCGGGCCTGCAGCGTCTCCTTGTTGGCGACAGCGGCATCGACGGCGCCCTTGCGGCCATCCACGACGACCTGCAGACGCTCGATCTCTCGCGGGGCGACCACATTGGCGTTGCGCCGCATGATCTCCTGCTTCGTATTGAGTTCATCAATGGCCTGCTGGAGCGCGCCTTGCGCTTGCTGGATCATACCGTCCGCGCCCGCAAGTTCGGTTTTGGCCACCGCAGAGGCCGCGTCAACCTCGGCAATGCCTCGTTGGGCTGTTTCCTTGGCGGCTTCCTGCTCCGAGCTGTCGAGCCTGAACAGCGGCGCACCGGCCGCGACCGTCTCATTGTTGGTCACATAGACTTCGGCGACGCGCCCACTGGTCTCGGGCAGGATCGTGACGGTGCGGAAAATGGCGGTGACGTTGTTCGTTGTCGGATGAAAGTAGAAAATCGTTGTAATCAGGAGGACCGTCAGCAGCAGGCAGGCGGTTATGCCCCAGCGCAGTTCATACCACATCGTGTAGAGCGTAATCTCGCGGCCGATGCGCTTGCCCTGGACATAGCGGCGAAAAAGGTAGTCGGGAAACACAGTGAGCATCGAGCAGAGCAGCAACTCGAACATGGCTCAGATCCCCTCGCCTTTGCCGGCGATTTTCTCGGCGTCGGTAGCAGCAGCATCTTCGTCGGTAAGCGCCGAACTCTCACGGCCCGAGATGCGCTCGAGCGATTGGGCGATTGAACTTATCGGCGTCGAAAAGTCGGGAAACTCGATCATCGCGAGCAGCAGGCCAATGATCCAGTAGATGTGATTGTGGGTAAAGAGCGAAATCAACGCCAGTACCGCGACAATCTCGATCTGTACCTTGCTCGTGCGGTGCGCCATGCGCTCCGGCACTGCGTGAAGCTGAAAATAAAGGTTGCCGACGACCAGCACCACGATGAGCAGAAAGACAACGACGGCGTTGAAGAGCCAGTCGCTGTGTCCAGGCACAGGAATAAACGACGGCAGATGGTCAACCACCGCGGGGTTCATCTTTTCGGCCATGACGGCCTCCTCCCACATGCAGAAAGTTCGGGCCCCAAGCGTGCAAGCACACGCACGCAAGCTACAACCTACACGTTGGATCGGCTAAAAAAAGTACGTTACGGTAACTTTCCGTAGGCGGATCTAGAAGTTACGCTGGAAGCGGACAATACCGCCGATCGCGTCATCGTCGCCGAACTCGCTCTCCGCCTGTTCCTTGCGGGCCCCGCCAAACTTGGTGTAGTCGATCTCAGGCCTGATGATAAAGCCGGGCACAAGTTCGTAGTTGACGTTGAGGGCAAGAGCCCAGGTGCCCTGCTCTTCATAGGCCGCCTGGCCGTTGATGGTCGCCTTCTCGGTAACTTTTACAGCGAACCCGCCCCACCCGGCCCAATTACCCTCCCACAGACCGTACCAATTGCGGTTCTGGTTCGTGTTGAAGGAATCCGAATCGTAGTCGGATTGATATCCCGCCATAATCCACGCCGATATGGAGTCGGTAAGACTGACGTCGAGGCGAGCCTTTACGCCGACATCGTCCTGCACGGAATCATAGCCGACGACGGCGCCGATCTGGCCCCAGCCCTGCTGGAGCTTCACGCCGGCGAGCACATGCGGCATGTAATCGTCGATAACGTAATCGTAGCCGTTGAACTCCTCGCCCTGCTCGGCGGCGACAATCGCGGAGAAACCATTGCCTCCCTTGAACGTATAGCTGACCTGATTGCTGGAAAGGCTATCGGAGCCATATTGGATCACGTCATCCTGAATGATCGCCTCGCCCGCATAGCCCAGCCAGGAGCCGAAAAGGACGTCATTCACGCCGATCTGGAAGCCGCCCAGCTCGATATAGCCCTGGTGCAGCGAGGCGCCGCCGTCACTGCCGTTGGTAAATTGGAAGCGGGTATCGGCAAAGGAACGCAGGGTGCCAAGCTCGGTTTCGGAACGGGCGTCGAAGCGAATTTCGGCGCGCGTGCGCGCATACCAGGTGTCGTCGTCGCCCCCGATGTGGCCGCCGGTATAGGGATCATCGCCGCCGGCGACATCAACGCGCAGATAGCCGTTCACCTTCAGGCAGGTCTCCGTGCCTGGAAGATAGAAGAAACCCTTGCCGTAGGCATCGCAAACGCGGACATATTCGACGGGTTCAGGCTCAGCGACGACCACCGCATCGGCTGCATATGCCGCCGATGTCGTTATAATCGCTGCGACTGAAGAGAAAAGAAGCGTTCGAACAGCCATGAGGTCCCCCAGGGTGTACCGGCAACATTCAAACGAAAATCGGGAAAACTGCGACGCCCCCGAATGTTGCGCTAATCCCAACTACATCGAACAATCTATACCACGCATGGAAAGCCAATACTGTCGCCATGCCGCCACACCTCAGGGCTTTCCAGGAGGCTCCAGGCAACCTAGGCATTGCAACTTGTCAGGATACGACGGGCCGACGGCCGGCGGCATCGGTTGGGACTAAGGTCGGTCACTCCCGGGCCCTTGGTCGTAGTTCGATTTACCGAGCGCTCGATCTATTTCTATCTTTCGGAAATCATTGCAGAATTTGCCCGTGCACATTTCCCCGTAATGGCACGAGGCTCGGATCAATACCGAGCCTCTTTTTTTATGCGCAACGGGCTACGAAGGAGCGAATGTCACTTTCGGGGCCAAAGGGAACAAGCCAAAGCGCCAAAGATAGTGAAAAAGCTCAGTCGATTGCAGTCTGCACTGTCGTTTAGGACCTAAGACTTCATTCTGAACTGTGTTCCCCCGCTGCGGACCGATGTGTTCCTCAGAACGGTTGTGTGGAACGCTAAATGTAAAGACACGCTCCAAACACTGCTAAACATGATGTTTGTATCGAATTTTTTGCTTTACTGAACGACTCAGACCTTGGCTACAAGCAAAAAAGTCAACAATCCATGGCCGTAGGCGATGCGAATGCTAGGCAAGCGCGGTACCCAGGAACAAAAAGCTTGTCCCAAGTCCCGACTGCCGGACAACTTTCGCAACTGACAAGACGCTGTGAGTCTACCACGGAACAATTCGCCCATTCGAAGATTCGCCACGGTCCCGTCGCCGGTAAGCAGGGTCCTATCAACAGACTCCCTTAGCCATGGCGCTGTATCAGTCAGCACGATATCGCCCAGAGTGTTTTCTAGAATTCTCTGCAATCCAACCCCTGCTCGATTCGGACACGCCCATAGTGACGACCGTCCACTCGTACGGGTCTTGGCAATTCGAGCGTTACCTTACGCCCGACATATTGGATTTGGTCTAATTGAACCGTGCTGTCATCAAGACCATTAAGAATCGGTGGCCGCCCCTTGAAGGCTTATCGCTAATCTGACCGCCGACGATCGCCAACGTTAATTAAAAACTGATGATCGATTAAACCGCATAGTAAGGCGCCGGCCGCAAGGTCGCGTACGCCATTGCTATTGCCTCACGATGCAGCGGAAACCGATATGTGATGTCGCCGATTCCTCCTGCTGCGCGTGGCGCGCGGCCGGCCGATAGCGGCGGCAGTAGTTTGGCGCGCAAAGGTGCGAACCGCCTTTTACAACGCGGCGGGCAATCTTGACTTCAGGTTGACTGGGATCAAAGCTCGCCTGCGCTTCGGCACGCCGTGGATTTTCCGGAATGCAACAGGCCTTCGCGGCCGGCTCGGGATGGGCATCCGACCAATAGTCTACTGTCCACTCCCAGACATTCCCGATCATGTCATGAATGCCATAGCAGTTGGCCGGGAAATGCCCCACCGGCGAGGTTCGGTAGAATCCGTCCTCTTCGAGGTTCTCGTTGGGAAAACGGCCCTGCCACGTGTTCGCCATGTGTTGGCCATTGGGGATAAATTCGCTTCCCCAGGCATACTCCGCAGCCTCCAGTCCACCCCGCGCGGCAAGTTCCCATTCGGCTTCGGTCGGAAGTTCCTTGCCTGCCCAGGCCGCGTAGGCTTTGGCATCATCATAGGCGACGTGGACGACGGGATGGTCAAGGATGGTAGCGATGCTGGTTTTGCGGCCATAGGGATGGCGCCAGCTTGCGCCAAGCAGATAGTTCCACCATTGATAGATATCAGGCTTGCTGACGATGTGCGACGGCGCGATGAAGACCATGGAACCCGCCCGGAGGTTTTTCTGCGCCGCACCGGGATAGTCCGCAGCAACCGGTTTTTTCTCCGCGACAGTTACATGCCCGGTAGCGTTGACGAACTCCAGGAACTGCCTGTTCGTCACCGGCATGATATCGATCCAGAATCCGTCAACGTATACGGGATGCGCTGGCGCCTCTTCCGGATAATGGTCGTTGGATCCCATCAGGAATGTCTTTGCGTCGATGCGAACCATGCCTGCCCGGCTTATGGCGTCGTTCCGTTCCGCGGCAGCGCTTGGTTGAGCGTGCAAGAGATCGCTGCGAGCAACCTGTTTGCCGATGCGCGCCCTGGTTTCACTCATTCTTCGACTTCCTCCCACGACTTGTCGGGATTGAAGACGTTGATTTGCTTGACCAGCTTGGCGGTTTGCGGCCCAAGGTCCTTTTCATAGACCGTCCCGTGATGACTGACGACAAAGGTCATCACGCCGGTCTCGCCATAGATTGCCGGCCAGGCGATCAAGGCATGTCCGGCAATCATGTTGCCGTTGATGACGAAATCGTATTTGCCACCGGCAATATTGCTGCCTTGGGACTTAAGGATGCGATAGCGATAGCCGAAATAGCCATGGTCCGATGCGGCTGCACCCTCGACCTTGGCCGGATCGGCAAAGCTGCCGGCCGGACTTTCTTCGCCGCCATCAGATTTCCAATAGAGGCCGTCCTGTTTTCCGGGCTCGCTGATGAGTTTTTGCGCAAATTCAAGAACGCCGTCCCCATCATGATCTTCCTCGGCGTAGGTATCCTGGGCGCGAACTTCATCGCGAGCGGTCTGGATCGCCTGCAACTCGTTCTCGCCTATCCGGCGTGAGAGGATTTCCTCAAGACCTGCAACAGTGTCGAACTGCCATCCCGCATCGTGCTTGACCAGTGGAAACGGAAACGGCCAGACACGGCTGCCCAGAATAACTTCCTTGGCGCCGTCATCGCGATCTTTCAGCTCCGTGCGTTCTTTCGATGCCTGCTGCAGTTCCGCGAGCCGATCGCCCAAATCTTCCGATTTCCTGGCCTGCTCGGCATTCAGTCCGAGCAACTTCGCCAGCGCATCAACGTCCTTGGCTTCCAGCCCCTTCTTCAGCGCATCGAGCGCCTCGCCCGGATCGTTGAATGTTTCAGCCTCCGGGCCGACAAAGCGCTGGAGCGACTGCTCTGCCGCGGACGACGTGGTCACGGGCAGCGCTGCAAGCACTGCGGCGAGGACGAACATCTTCAAAGTTGTGCGATACATTTTGAAATCCCTTCAAAACGAAACTCGGTTGGCAGCGTTCGAGCTAACGGCGCCCGCCGCCTCGACCTCCGCCACCTCGGCCGCCGCCGCCCTGCCGTCGGCCTCCACCACCATGGGAAATGCGCGGTCCACCACCACCGTGCCCGACCCTCGCTCCGCCGCCGACATTGCGGCTGACATTGCCACGCTGCGACGCAATACGGGTGTCGCGGCCGGCACCGTAGTTGCCCAGCGCGCTTGGCTGCCTCGGACGGTTGTCAATGCGCCCGGCCGCCCTGTTGGTCGGACGGTTGGCGTTCTTGAGCTGTCCCGCATTGCCGGGTCGGTCCCGATTGGCGACCTGACCCTTGTTTGGGCGATTGGCTCCTGCTCTTTGCCCGATATCGCGGTTTGCAACCTGCCCCTGAACCTTGTTGGCGATGTTGCCGCCGCCTTTCTGCTTAAGGCCTTGTTGCACATCGCGCCGGATATCGCTGGCCTGGATCTTGGATTTCGCACCGGCCAGGTTACCCGTCCGTTCGCGGTTCTGCAGATTGTTCTTCACATCGAGGCGGTTGCCCCGGTTCTCGCGAATGTTATTGGCGACGGAATCACGATCGAAATTGAACTTGTTCCTGTCGAAGTTGAGGTTGTTGATGTTGTTCCTGTCGAAGTTGAAGTCGTTGCGGTTGATGTTGTCGATGTCGATATCGATGTCATCGCCGCCCCAGGAATGCCAGTTGTCCCAGTCCACCGCTGCGCCAAAGACCGCACCGGTGACAAAGCCGCTCCAATAGGGAGCGTAAGGATAATAATAGGAAGGATACGGGTCGCCGTAGACGATCGGCGCGGTCGCGACATAGGTCGGGTTGGTCAAAATGATCGGATCGTAGGTCGGAACGTAGGTTACTTCCTTTTGCGCCGGCCGGATGATGACATTGTCATTCTTGGTTTCGACGATCACCTTGCTGTCCGATTTGATCGTGCCGTCGGCCACCGCCTTGTCACGCAACTGCTGGATTGCGACGAGAACATCCTTCTGCTGGTTGGCGACGGCTTCGCCAAGCTGCTCGGTCCACGCGAGATCGTCGTTCATCATGGTCAGAACGGTCGGATAATTGAGCAGGGAAACGATACTGCCATCCCAACTGGAATCGGGCTTGAGCTCGGGCTTGCTTTTGACCTGGTCCATGAATCGCGCGGCTTGCACAATCTGCAATGGATTGACTGTTGCGGAGAGCACCAGCGCGACAAGATCATCGGGATAAAGGGCGATGCGCGCAACAAGCGTTTCCAGTTCGTCCTCCGTCAGCAAGGATGGCTCTTCAATCGCGGCGGTCGCCGTTGCCGGTGGAGGTTGGGTTTGAGCCAAGGCGCTGCACCATGGTGCCGCCGACAGCATCAAGGCCGCCGTTGCGATAAGAGCAATCGCATTCCTGTGAAATGGCATCATGGTTCTCCTCACATTCTGGTTGGCCTGATCGGCACAAGTCCAACCTATTCGGGATAGATGCTTTTCCAATCGGTCTTCATGCTGACGATGGTCCATCCCCGCTTTGGACCCTCGTCCAGACCACGGTCGAGGCGGCCAAAGTGTGACTTGCGATCATAGGCGTATTCTCGCTCTCCGTCATCGTGGTGAACAAGAAGGCCCAGTCGCCGGCCGGAACCGGATGTCGTCCATTCCAGCATTTCGAAGTCACCGTCGGAATTGCCGAAAGCTGCAATCGGCTGCCGCCCGATGAATCTGTTGATGCCAACCGGCTTGCCGGCCTTATCGTCGATGAAATCGATCTCCGGCAGGCGAATGATTACAGGCTTCCCGTCACGAACTTCGTACTTGGTCTTGATACTCGATCCTATGACATTCTCGGCTGGTATCCCATAGACTTTGTCAGTCCATGGACGCATGAATTCAATGCCACCACCGGATACGATGAACACCTTGAAGCCGTTCTGTTTGAGATAGTCGATGACCTCTAGCATAGGCTGGAAGATGAGCGACGTGTACGGTTTGTCGAGTTTGGGATGACGTGCCTTCGCGATCCAGTCAGCAACAATCTTGCTGAACTCCTCACTCGTCATGCCGGCGTGGGTTGCCGCCACAAGTTCGACAAGTCCGCGCTCGCCCGACGCCGCGACACCGTTCAAATCTCCTGAAAGGACAGATTTGAACGGTTCGGTGGTCTGCCATTCCGGATGCTCGGGCGCGAGGGCTTTCACGCGGTCGAGGACAAATGCGAGCTGGACATACATCGGCTGCTCGCCCCAGAGCGTGCCGTCATTGTCAAAGACGGCAATTCGGTTGTCGAGGTCGACGAAGTCGGCATTCCCTTCGGTGGTAACGGCCTTCACGAAATCGATGATCCTTGCCTTGGCATCACCGTCGGACCAGGAGGAAAGCGGCGCCTTTGCCCCCTGTGCAAGAGCGGTGACAGGCATTGCTAAAGTGGAAGCCAAGAGCGTCGTCTGCAAAAGAAAGCGTCTTGATATCCCGCCCATCTGTTCTCTCCTGATGTGAACCGATCCAAGGCGATATGCCGATCGGTTGTGGCGCGCAAAGAAGGGCCAGTTACCCGGCCCTCCACTTTATTGGCAATACGCGATTAATCGCCGCCGCCGCCTCTGAGTTGTTCCTCAATCTTACTGAGATTGAACGAACCGGGTGTCTGGCTGGGCGGATAGTCCTTCATCGTTAAAAGGAACTTCGCGGCAAGACCTTGTATCGGAACGAGGACGAATGCTCGGTCGAGGAACCAGTCATTATAGGTGTTGGAGTTGTGCTGTGCTTTCTCGAAAGGATCGCGACGCAGGTTGAACAGCAGCGGAACACGCAACTCGACATATGGCTCCCGCCACACGCCGAAAGCTTCCCCGCGGTTCTCCAGGAAGACGACCTTCCAGTCCTGCCACCTCGCAGCCACGACCTGACCATCATCGCTGACATACCAGAACTCATTGCGCGGCGACTCCTTCGCGTCTCCACTCAAGTAGTCAAGCATGTTGTAGCCGTCCGGATGTGCGCGGTATTGGCGCCCGGCGAATGTATCGCCCTTCATCAGGCGTTCCTTGACATCCGGCATGCCGGCTGCGGTCAGGAACGTGACCATCCAGTCCTCATGTGCGACAAGACCGGTGAGCGTTGATCCGGCCTTGAAATGGCCCGGCCAGCGAACGAATGCCGGAACACGATAAGCACCTTCCCAGTTGGAATTCTTTTCGCTTCGGAATGGCGTGGTGCCCGCGTCCGGCCAGGCGTTGTAGTGCGGGCCATTGTCTGTCGAGTACATGACGATCGTGTCATCGGCGATGCCGAGATCGTCGATCAGTTTGAGCATGTCACCAACCATGGTGTCGTGTTCGACCATGCCATCGGAATACTCGTCCTGACCGGAGATGCCGCGATGTTCCGCCTTGACGTGAGTACGAAAATGCATGCGCGTCGCATTCCACCAGCAAAAGAACGGCTTGTCCGCATTCTTTTGTCGCGTAATGAAATCCTTCGCGGCAGCCAGTGTTTCCTCGTCGATGGTTTCCATTCGCTTCTTGGTCAGCGGACCTGTGTCTTCGATCGTCTGGCCGCCTTTGCCATCCGCCTTCGTGCGCAAGACACCGCGGGGGCCGAACTTC
Organism: Phyllobacterium sp. CL33Tsu; assembly: GCF_900113985.1. Lineage (NCBI taxonomy): Bacteria > Pseudomonadati > Pseudomonadota > Alphaproteobacteria > Hyphomicrobiales > Phyllobacteriaceae > Phyllobacterium > Phyllobacterium sp. CL33Tsu. The sequence continues at coordinate 424,425 of NZ_FORJ01000003.1, forward strand.
TTCAGAAACTCCGGATCCTTCGGATAGTCGAGATTTTCCGGCTCTTCGGAAGCGTTCAGGTGATAGAGGCTGCCGAAGTACTCGTCGAAACCGTGCATCGTCGGCAGGTGTTCGTCGCGGTCACCGAAGTGGTTCTTGCCAAACTGACCGGTCGCGTAATTCTTGTCCTTCAACAGGGCCGCGATTGTTGGGTCGCTCTTCTGCCAACCTTCCTTTGCGCCCGGAAGGCCTACCTTGGTCATGCCGGCGCGCACCGGTACAATGCCTCCGATGAATGCAGCGCGCCCTGCTGTACAGCTTTGCTGGCCGTAATAGTCGGTGAACGACACGCCTTCCTGAGCGATGCGGTCGATGTTGGGCGTCATGTATCCCATCATGCCGCGGCTGTTGTGACTGATATTCCAGGTGCCGATATCATCGCCCCAGATGACGAGTATGTTGGGGGGCCGACCTGATGCGGCAGGTTGCGCTTGAGTCTGCGCAACGGCCTCCCTGGTGGCGACAGACTCCAGCAATGCCGCTCCGGCGAGTGCTGTGCCTCCGAGCAGGAGGCTTCTGCGGCTCAAGGCGAGATCCTGGCTGTCTTCATTGCTCTGTCCGGCGGCGTTGCTCTTTTGAATATCACCTTTGGTATCCATCGTTTTCTCCTCATGTTGAGACCGCCTGGGGTCATTCAAGAAAGTCTGGATTATGGGCTGGTAGATCGTCTCGGATATTTGATGCGACTCTAATCTCGAAGGCCCCGAAGGTCTCTGGTGCGCGGACCCGATTGAAAACGGGAATTGTTCACTCGCAGGTTCGATCGCTACCCGGATATTTTTTATCGGAATCTGATCCAGCGATAGTTGGACCTTGGGCCTACAGGAGCCATTCGGTCGACCGAAAATGCATTCACTGCGCCGTATCTGTTTGCGCACACACACGTCGCCATCGGTTTCGGAGAAACCCACGTGGGTTTGTTACTGTATCGTAACTTGCAGCTTAGGGTTGCACGGCCTTTACCTAGAGGAACAACGAACGAATCCAGACGTTGCGCGCTAAGGAGAACGGTTGTTTGCTTCAGATTGCGAGAGGAATACCTTCCGGAGGACTGAAAGCACGCCGGGTCAGCCCTTGGCTACGCTCACGTCCGGATGGTTTTTTTCTCGATTTGCCTGCAACCGCGATTGAGAAAATTCGAGACGCCACAAGAGCGCTGGTGTTTTGTTGCGCCGTATTGATATTGTCCTTCTCTCATTCGCATGCTGAACCGGTTCGACGCGTGCTTGCGATATACGAGAACGAGAGCACCCTGTTTGCCGCCATTGAAGTCGCGCAAGGACTGTCCGACAGCTTGCACAAGCGGATGCCCGCCAACCTTGAATCCTACAGCGAATACCTCGATACGGTGCGCTTTCCGGGTGTGGATCGCGTCAACCGGCTGGCAGATGCAATTGCTGCAAAATACAAAGGGGTATCCTTCGACGTCGTGATGGCCATCGGACCTGGGGCGGTACAGTTTCTCCTGGATCATCGCGCGCAGATCGGTGCGAACGTCCCAATGGTCTTCGGCGCCGTAACCGAAGATTCCATGAGGGATCGGAAAGTGCCCCCTGACGCAAAGGGGGTTATCAGCCACTTCGACGTGCGCAAGACAGTGGACCTTGCAACCCAACTACAGCCCGATGCCAAAAAGGTCGTCGTGATCACTGGATCATCCGCCTTCGACCGCAGCTGGGAGGAGTCAGCCCGGCAAGCCCTGGGTGATCGGTATGGTGGGCTGGAAGTCAATTACCTTTCCGGCCTCTCACTCAATGGTTTCAAAAAGGCGGCCCACGATCTTCCCCGACAGACATTGCTCCTGGTGTTGACGGTGTTTCAAGATGCCGATGGACGAAAGTTCGTTCCGCGCGATGCAGCTGCCGAAATCGCCGCCGCCTCCAATGCCCCCGTCTACACGGTGTATAGCTCGTATATGGGAGCGGGCATGGTCGGGGGATACGTCGGAACGTTCAAGGCCATCGGCGAAGAAATGGGGGCCATCGCAACCCGGATTATCGACGGAGACACCTCTGGGCCACAAACCACGCTTGTTCCGGACGGTCCAATCGTCGACTGGAATGTGATCAAAAGATTGGGGATTGATCACACTCTCATCCCTAAAGGCTCACAGATACTCAATTATTCTCCATCGATCTGGGAAAAATATCACCTCGAGATCATCGCGGCACTGACCGTGATCGTATTGCAGAGTGCAACTATCGCCGCGCTGATTATTCAAGACCGCCGCAAGCGCCGCCTTCAGGCGGAACTGGTCCTCGAACGGCTTGAACTGGCCCACCTTTCCAGAACAACCCAACTAGGTGAGCTTTCCGGCGCTCTGGCGCACGAACTCAATCAACCCTTGACCTCCATACTGGCAAACGCTCAAGCGGGAGCGCTTCTGCTTGAAAATAATCCGGTCGATGTCGCTGAAATCCGCGACATTCTGGGCGACATCATTGAAGACGACAAAAGAGCGGCAACCGTAATCGTACAGTTGCGGCGATTGATGCTGAAAGGCGAAACGCATCTCGACAGCATAGACCTCAATGAAGTGGTCTCAACGACACTTGCTCTTGCCCGCAGCGAGTTGATGGCACGCCAAACCGGTGTGGAGCTGCAGCAGGAGATGCCTGAAGTCCGCGTGCGTGCGAATTTCCCGCAGCTGCAGCAGGTTATTCTTAATCTCGTGCTGAACGCTGCAGATGCGATGTCGCACCTTCCGGCATCAGAGCGGCAGATAGAAATTGAAACCCGGACGCGTGAGAACGGCACGCGCGAGCTCACTGTCTCCGACAAGGGGCGCGGCGTATCTCCGGAGCTTCGTTCTCAAGTGTTCAAGCCATTCGTCAGCACCAAGAAAAAGAGCCTGGGATTGGGTTTGGCGATCTGCAACACCATCGCTCAGGCCCACGGCGGTACGCTGAAATTTGATGAAGGTTACAGTCCGGGCGCACGTGTTATATTGGTGCTGCCACCGGCATAGAGGCGAAACATGATGGATTTGACGCCCCTGATCTATCTGGTCGATGACGATGAGCGTGTGCTTCGCGCGTTACACAGACTTTTAGCCTCCGCAGGCTACGAAGTTGCAACCTATGCCAATGCCGAAGATTTCCTGGACCAACATTGTCCGGAACGACCAGGATGCGCAGTTGTCGATTTGAACCTGCCTGGTGTGAATGGGTTCGGTATCTTGAGCGTCCTGTCATATTTCTCACCGGTCACGGAGACATTCCGACGACTGTCAGGGCAATGAAGGCGGGCGCGATTGATTTTCTGACCAAGCCAGTGGACGCGCCGGCGCTTCTTGCGGCGGTGGATACCGCACTCGCTCAGGATGAGCGCTCCCGCCACGATGGTCAGCAGCGAAAATCGTTCGAACAGCGCCTGGCGACCCTCACTCCGCGCGAGCGCGAAGTTCTTGATCATGTCGTGACGGGCCAGCTCAACAAACAGATCGCGGGCGACCTCGGTACGGTCGAGAAGACGATCAAGGTTCACCGCAGCCGCATGATGGTCAAAATGGACGTCAAGACCATCGCAGAACTGGTGCGTCTGGTGACGCAGGCGAAAATCTGACGACAGGCATTGGCCCCAAGTCCAACTACGCCACGCCGCCAGTATGCTGTAATAAACAGGTATGGAGACGGTGGGCCTGCGCGTGGCAATTGTGGATGATGACGCCTCGGTACGCCGAGCCTTGCGCCGGCTGATATCATCGCTCTCCTTTCGACCCATTGAATTCTCTTCCGGCGAAGCGTTTCTGACGGGCCTTCATGAGGAGCCCATCTATTGCGCTCTGGTCGATCTGCATATGCCTGAACTGAATGGCATCGATCTGTTGGCGCGAATGCGTGCCGAAGGAAGCGCTATACCGGCGTTCATCATAACGGGAGCCGACGCCCCCAAGATGCGGGAGAAGTGCATCAAGGCCGGCGCCGCAGGGTATCTGTTGAAGCCGATCGACCGAAGTGCAGTCGCAACGGCCATCAACTCACTGGCAGCCGCTCAATAAGGGCTAAATAGGCCTTATCGCTTTGCGGCCGAAGGCGTTGAGTTGCAATCACAGAAAGCCCAAAGCCCGCTCCAGAAGCTCTATATTCTGGTTGAGTGGCCTTTCATTCATCTGTTGAGCGAACGTGGGTGCCAATCTGCCTTCAAAGCCGTGATTTTCCGGGGCCGGCGGTCTGGATAGATGCCCACTGACGGTATCCAGTTGCAATCGATAGTCTGACACCTGCCCGTCACGTCGTACAACCGACAAAATGAGATCGAGCGTGCCGGTATTGGCGTCAGGGTAGCCAGCAAAGGTCATCGGCCCGACCTGCCTGAGCCAAACCGGGACCGGCGAGCCATCCTGCGCTCGCAATCTGTAGTTCAGGACGGACGTTTCGCCACCATCTGCCTTCTCGTCGATGATCTGCAAATAAAGGACACCGGAGTGCTTGATCGCTTCGACGTGGATCTTCTCCTCCCCTCCCCGAGGCAGGTCAACGATAATGGTTGAAGAACCGCCGAGAAAAGGCTCAAGCGCATACCTAACCGGCGCATCAATCGGGCGATCGGCAAAGTGGTCTATGCCGTTCAGGCTGCCCAGTTCATCAACCGCATCGAGCACAGCGCCGTCCGCCGTGATCGGTTCGAATCCATAATCGAGGCCGACAGGCAAGTTCGGCTCGTTCTGGTCGGGCACGGGTACAAAGTCGTCAACCGGCGTGATGGTGATCACAAGCTTTGCCTGGCCAGTGCCGCCATTGCCATCCGAAGCGTTGTAGAGGATGTCGGGAACCGGACCATCGAAATTAGGCGCGGGTATGAAGGTAAAATCGCCATTCGATTGCAGGGAAATTGTACCTACGCCTGGAATTGTCACTGTCTCGCCGGGGAGGTAGCTTGTCGGATCTCCGTTAACCGTGAAGCCCGTTACAAATAGCGTGTCACCGTCCGGATCGCTGTCGTTCGTCAGAACGTTACCGGTTATTGTCGTGTCTTCATTGCCGCTCGCGTGGTCATCGACGAGGATCGGAACGTCATCGACCGGGGTAACAACAAGCGCCAAGGTGGCAGTATCTGTGCCCCCGTCATTGTCCCGCAACGTGTAGGTTGCAATCGGGACGACGCCGTTGAAGTTAAGCGCTGGCGTAAACGTATAGCTGCCGTCGGCATTGATGACCAGTGAGCCGACGCCGGCAAGGTTCGCTGTCTGTCCGGCAGCATAGGTTGTGCCGCCAATCGTGAACTGCGCCACGCTGATGGCATCGCCGTCAGGGTCACTGTCGTTTGTGATCACCGTACCGGTCAGGACGGTGTCTTCTGCAGTTGTTCCGACGTCATCATTGGCAACTGGAACGGGATTAATAACCGTCCAGACGAAAATTTCTCGCGCTGATAGCCCCGAGGGATCGGTGGCAGTTACCACGACAATGTACGGACTTGCCTGGCTGGCGTCGTTCGGGAGCCTGCCGCTGATAATGCCGGTGACCGGGTTGATCGAGAGCCCCGGGGGCAAGCCGCGCGCGGAATAGGTAAGCACATCGCCGTCCACGTCAGCGAAATGTTCCGCTACAAGGACGGGAACCACGACCCTACCGTCAACACTGCTCTGTGGCGGAAGGGCACCCCGGTCTGGATCGGGGCCGGGAGGATCGTTGACCGGCGTGATGGTAATTGACAGGGTTGCCGTGTCGGTGCCGCCGTTGCCGTCTGAGATTGTGTAGGAGGCCGTCGGAACCGGACCGTTGTAGTTGAGTGCAGGCACGAAACTGTAGGTCCCGAGTGCATTTATCGTGAGCAAGCCGACGTTGGCTATAGAGGCCGTCTGTCCCGCTGTGTACGTGGTGCCGCCAACGACGAACTGCGTCACCCTCAGTGGCCCTCCGTCGATATCCGTATCGTTGGTCAACACATTGCCGGTCAGCGTCGTGTCTTCCGGCGTCGTGCCGGTATCGTCGGATGCGACCGGCGGATCGTTCACCGGTATCATGGTCAACGTCAACGTCGAGGTGTCTGTACCGCCATTACCGTCCGAGACGGTATAGGTAATGACAGGGATCGGGCCGGCATAGTTCGCAACCGGCACGAAGCTGTAGGAGCCATCTGCATTGATGGTGATTGTTCCGACGCCGTCAATTAGCACCGGGGTGCCCAGCGACTGATTGCCGGCGATACCGGCAATCGTATAGCCGGTGATAGACAGCGGGTCGCCTTCGACATCGCTGGCGTTGTTGAGCAGATCCCCCGTCGAACCGTCGGTCACCGTCAGCGTCGTATCCTCGGTGACAGAGTTGGTCTCGTCGCCGTCAACCGGCGGATCGTTCACCGGCGTCATCGTCAGCGTCAGCGTCGACGTATCGCTACCTCCTCTGCCGTCCGATACCGTGTAGGTAATCACAGGGATTGGACCGGTATAGTTCGCCGCAGGTGCGAAGGAATAGGAACCGTCTGCATTGATGGTCATCGTGCCAACGCCGGCGATTATGACCGGACTGCCGACCGGCTGCGTGCCGGTGATGCCGGCGATCGTATAGCCGGTGATCGTCAGCGGGTCGCCGTCGATATCACTGGCGTTGACAAGCAAGCCTCCGCCGGCCGGAACCGTCAATGTCGTGTCCTCGATGACCGCGTTGGTCTCGTTGCCATCAACCGGCGGATCATTCACCGGTGCTATGTTAAAGGCAAAGGTATTCGGACTCTGATCGGTGTCCTGGCCACCATTCGCCGTGCCGCCATTATCCACGACTTGGAAGGTGAACGCACCGATGCCAAGGCCGGCTACATTGGCCGCCGGCTGGAAGGTGAGATCGGGGATCTGCGCCAGTGTAATGACCTGGCCCGTCGTCACCGGCACGCCAGACAGAAGCAGCGTGCCCTCGGCCGCGGGTGGGAGCGTCGTGATGATCACCGCCTGCAACGCATTCGCCGGGCTATCGTTCGAATCAGTAAAGCCGAAATCCGCAGCGGCAAAAGTATAGGCCGTATCTTCGCTGATCGTTGCCCTATGGTCGGTTCCCGCGGGTGCGTCATTGACCGGGGTGATCGTGAGGGTCAGTGTCGAGGTATCGGTGCCGCCATTGCCGTCAGAGACGGTGTAGGTAATCACGGGGATTGCACCGGCGTAGTTCGCAACCGGGATAAAGCTGTAGGAGCCGTTGGCGTTAATGGTGATCGTGCCGACACCCGTTATCGCAACCGGGGTACCCACCGGCCGCGGGCCTATCACGCCAGCAATCGTATAGCCTGTTATTGTCAGTGGGTTGCCTTCGACATCGACGGCGTTGTTGAGCAGATCGCCTGTCGCGCCATCGGCCACCGTCAGCGTCGTGTCTTCGGTGACCGAGTTGGCCTCGTCGCCATCAACCGGCGCATCGTTCACCGGTGTGATCGTCAGCGTCAGCGTCGAAGTGTCGGTGCCGCCGGCGCCATCGGAGACGGTATAGGTGATGACCGGGATCGGTCCTGTGTAGTTCGCGGCGGGGGCGAAGGAATAGGAGCCGTCGGCGTTTATGGTGATCGTTCCGACGCCCGTTATCGGCACCGGACTGCCGATCTGCTGCGTGCCAGTAACGCCGGCAATGGTAAACCCCGATATCGTCAACGCGCCGCCGTCAATGTCACTGGCGTTGACAAGCAGGCCGCCGCCGGCCGGAACCGTCAGTGTCGTGTCCTCGATGACCGTGTTGGTCTCGTCGCCATCAACCGGCGGATCGTTCACTGGAACCATTGTCAAGGTCAGCGTCGAGGTATCGCTACCGCCGGCGCCGTCCGAGACGGTGTAGGTAATGAGCGGGATCGGGCCGGTGTAGTTCGGCTCAGGCACGAATGTATAGGAGCCATCGGCGTTGATAGTGATCGCGCCAACCCCGGCGATTGCCACCGCACTGCCCACCGTACCGTTAATGCCGGCAACCGTATATCCCGTGATCGAAAGCGGGCCGCCGTCGATGTCCGTCGCATTGGCAAGCAGGCCACCCGCCGCTGGCACCGTCAGCGTCGTGTCCTCGGTAACGGTGTTGGTTTCGTCGCCGTCAACCGGCGGATCATTCACCGGCGTTACGACAATGATGAGGTCGGCGGTATCCTGGATCCCGCTTGCGTCGGCGATTGTGTAGGTTGCGAACGGTACCGGGCCGTTGTAGTTCGCCACGGGTACGAAGGTGTAGCTGCCGTCGGCATTGATGGTAAGGGTACCGACGTTGGGGATCACCGCCGGCGCACCGGGAAGGAAGCCACCAAGGCCGTTCACCGAGTACAAAGTGACCCTCAGCGTATCGCCATCCACGTCCACATCGTTTCCAAGTACATTGCCCGTGAGCGTCGTATCTTCCGGTGTCGATACGATATCGTTCACGGCAATCGGCGGATCGTTGACCGGTGTAATCGACAAGGTCAGTGTCGAGGTATCGGTGCCGCCGGCGTTGTCCGAGACGGTGTAGGTAATGACCGGTATAGGTCCAGTGTAATCCGCGACAGGCGTGAACGTGTAGCTGCCATTCGAGTTGATGGTGACCGTACCAACGCCCGGGATAAGGGTTGCCGTTCCCGCTGCGATTGAATTACCGCCATTCACACCTGGAATCGAGTAGTCGGTGATCGTCAGCGTATCGATGCCGTCTATGTCCGTCGCATTGTTGAGCAGGTCGCCCGCGGCTCCGTCGGTAACCGTGAGCGTCGTGTCCTCGACGACAGTGTTGGTCTCGTTGCCGTCGATTGGGGCGTCGTTGACCGGCGTCACCGTGATCGTCAGCACGGCGGTGTCCGTTCCGTCACTGCCGTCCGAGATCCTGTAGGTCACCGGTGGAACCGTTCCGTTGAAGTTGGCGACGGGCGTGAAGGTATAGCTTCCGTTCGCATTGATCGTCAGTTGGCCGACGCCGGGAATCGTCGCGGTCGTGCCCGCGCCGAAGAGGACACCATCAACCTCGAACCCTTCCACCGTGAGTGACGCATTCTCCACATCGGTGTCGTTTGCCAGCAATCCGGAGGCCGCGGGAACCGTCAGCGTCGTGTCCTCGGCCAAGGTCGCAGTGTCGTCGTTAGCAATTGGCGCATCGTTGACGGGTGTGACGTTAATGGTCAGCGTCGCCGTAGCGGTCGACGTGCCATCGGACACTGTATAAGTAGCCACAGGGACAGGGCCGTTGTAATTCAATGCAGGCACAAAGGTATAGCCGCCGTTTGCGTTGATTGTCAGCTGGCCAACGCCGGTTATCGTCGCTGTCTGGCCGGCCGTGTAGGTGGTGCCAGCGACTTCGAACCCGCTTACTGTCAGCGTAGCGCCTTCGACATCAGTGTCATTCGTCAGCACATTGCCGTTGAGTGTCGTGTCTTCCTGCGTTGTGCCGGTATCGTTGACGGCCGCTGGTGCGTCGTTTACCGGCGTGACGGTAATTGTCAGCGTGCCGGTATCTGTGCCGCCGTTGCCGTCGGAGACCGTGTAGGTTGCCACCGGCACCGGACCGTTGTAATTCGCTGCGGGCACAAAGGTGTAGCTGCCGCTCGCGTTGATCGTCAGTTGACCGACGTTTGGAATCGGCGCGGTCTGTCCCGCGTTGAAGTTGATATTACCGATGGAAAATCCCGTAACGGTCAACGCACTGTCGATGTCGGTGTCGTTGCTCAGCACATTGCCGCTAAGTGGCGTATCTTCCGGCGTGACACCTGTGTCATCCACCGCCACCGGCGGGTCGTTCACCGGCGTCACCGTAATGATCAGAGTCGCCGTGTCGCTTACCGTACCATTCGTAGCCGTATAAGTTACCACCGGAACTGGACCAAAATAGTTGGGTGCCGGAACGAAGGTGTAGCTGCCGTCCAGGTTGATTGTCAGTGCGCCAACGCCTGCAACGGTTGCGGTCGAGCCGGGTGTGTATACGGTCGGATCGCCCGCAACCTGGAAATCGACAACCGAGATCGGAGCACTATCGGGACCGACGTCGTTCGCCAGCACATTGCCGTTAAGCGTTATGTCTTCCGGCGTCGTGGCGACGTCGTTGTTTGCACCCACCTCATTCGGCGGAATAACGTCTATGGTCAGCGTGCCATCATCTGATGTAGTGCCGTCTGAAACGGTGTAGGTCACATCAGGAACCGGCCCGGTGTAGCCGGGCTCAGGCACGAAGGTGTAGCTGCCGTTCGCGTTTAGCGTCAGATTGCCGACGCCAGGGATATTTGCCGTTTCGCCAGGACCATATGTGGTGCCGTCAACCACGAATCCGGTAACTGTCAGAGCATCGCCGTCAACATCGGTGTCATTGGCGAGCACGTTGCCGTTAACGGGTGTATCTTGTTGCGTTGTGGCATTGTCGTCGTTGGCGACGGGCGGATCATTCACCGGGGTCACATTGAGTGTCAGTGTCGCGGTGGATGTCGCCCCATTTTCATCGACCACTACATAGGTAATCACTGGCACCGGGCCGGTATAGTTGGCGGCCGGAACCAGTGTGTAGGTACCATCGGCGTTGATCGTGATCGTGCCTTGGGGAAGCGTCGCCGTCGAACCAGCAAAGAACGTATTGCCATTTACGGAAAAGCCGACGACGGTCAGCGTATCACCGGCATCCGGGTCGCTGTCGTTCGTCAGAACACTACCGCTGAGGGGGGTGTCCTCGGGTGTCGTACCCGTATCGTCGATGGTGACGGGCGGATCATTGACGGGCGTAACGTCAAGCGTAAGCGTAGCCTGGTCGGTCGCGCCACTGTCGTCCGAGACCGTATAGGTGGCAACAGGAACCGGACCGTTGTAGTTTGGCGCCGGCACGAATGTGTAGCTGCCATCGGCATTGATGGTGAGATTGCCGACCCCCGCGATCGTCGCCGTATCGCCGGCCGAATAGACCGTTGGATCGCCCGCGACGGTAAACTCCGTAATCGTCAATGGATCACCATCGACATCGGTGTCATTGGTCAACAGGCCGGACGAGGCCGGCACGCTCAGTGTCGTATCTTCGAGCGTGGTGCCGGTATCGTCGCCGGCAACCGGCGGCTGGTTCTCGGGGGTGATGGTAATCGTCAGGATGGCCGTGTCGGTCAACTCGCCGTCCGAAACGGTATAGGTTACAGGCGGAACCGGACCGTCATAGTTCGGGGCCGGGGTAAAGGTGTACGATCCGTCGGTGTTGATCTGCATTGTGCCGACCCCCGGAATCGGCGCTGCCGTGCCGGCGCCGTAGGTCGTGCCGTTGATCGTGAAGAACGTCACCGTGAGCGTCGGGTCATCGACATCGGTGTCGTTGCCCAACACATTGCCCGAAACAGCGGTGTTTTCCGGTGTCGTTGCCGCGTCATCCACTGCAATTGGGGCATCGTTGACCGGCGTCATGGTCAAGGTCAGTGTTGACGTGTCAGTGTCCGTACCGTCGGAGACGGTGTAGCTGATGACCGGAATGGGCCCATCATAATTTGCAACCGGTACGAAGGAGTAGCTGCCGTTGGCGTTGATTGTGATCGTGCCGACGTTCGGGATGAGGGTCGCTGTACCCGCAGCGATCGGGTTGCCGCCATTGACGCCTGGTATAGTATAATCGGTGATCGTCAGCGGGTCTCCGTCGAGATCACTGGAATTGTTGAGGAGATCCCCCGAACCGCCATCGGCAACCGTCAGCGTCGTGTCCTCGATGACGGTGTTGGTCTCATTGCCGTCAACTGGCGGGTCGTTCACCGATATGACTGTGATATTCAACGTTGCAGTGTCCGTGCCGCCGTGGCCGTCAGAAATTGTGTAGGTGATCACCGGTACAGGTCCGGTGAAGTTGGCAACCGGTACGAACGTGTAACTGCCGTCGGCGTTCATGGTGATCTGGCCAACGCCCGGTATCGTCCCTGTCTGTCCGGGTATTGCCGTAACATTGAGTGCAGAAAAACTTGTAATCGTCAGGGTGTCGCCATCCACGTCGGTGTCGTTGGCGAGCACATTGCCCGTAAGCGTCGTATCCTCAGGCGTGGTCACCGTATCGTCGGTGGCAACAGGCAGATCGTTGACCGCAGTAATGTTGAAGGCAAAGGTGTTCGGGCTCTGATCGGTATCCTGCCCGCCATTCGCCGTGCCACCGTTGTCGACGACCTGGAAGGTAAACGCGCCAACACCGGTGCCATTGACGTCGGCGGCAGGTTGGAACGTCAAGTTCGGGATATCGGCGACGGCTATCGTCTGACCCACCGTCACGGCATTGCCATTAAGGAGAAGCGTGCCTTCACTTGGCGATGGTAGCGTCGTGATGATCACGGCCTGGAATGCGTTGGCCGGTGTGTCATTGGGATCGGTGAAGCCGAACGACGCCGCTGTGAAGGTGTAAGACGTATCCTCGCTTATGGTCAAAGTATTATTGGTGCCTGCGGGTGCGTCGTTGGCCCCGACCATGGTCAGCGCCAACGTCGATGTATCGGTGCCACCTGCACCGTCCGACACTGTGTAGGTGATCAGCGGAATAGTGCCGACGAAATTGGCAGCCGGCGCAAATGAGTATGACCCGTTGGCATTGATCGTGATCGTGCCCACGCCAGCGATCAGATAGCCGGTGCCGACGACAAAGGGGCCTGCCTGGCCCGCGACCGCAAAGCCGCTGATCGTCAGCGGGCCGCCGTCAATATCCGTGGCGTTGTTGAGAAGATCGCCCGCAGCACCGTCTGCCACCGTCAGGGTCGTGTCTTCGGAGACAGTATTGGTTTCATCGCCATCCACGGGAGCATCGTTGACCGGTGTGACGTCCAGCGTCAGTGTGGCCGTCGCCGTCAAACTGCCGTCCGATACTGTATAAGTCGCGACCGGAACTGGTCCGTTATAGTTGGCCTCTGGCGTGAACGTATACGAGCCGTCGGCATTGATGACGAGGGTGCCAACGCCCGCGAGCGTTGCGGTCTCGCCAGCCGGATGGGTTGTCCCGCCTGCCACGAACTGCGTCACCGTAAGAGCACCGTCAACATCCGTATCGTTGGCCAGCACGTTCCCGGTCGCGACCGTATCTTCGGCAATTGTGTTGGTGTCGTTGGCGGCCACCGGTGCATCATTGACGGCAGTGATTGCAACGGTCGCGGTGCTTGCGGCCGACGTGACGGCCGTTGCATCCGTCGCGGTGAAGGTAAACACCCGGCTGGTGCTTGCCCCGCCGTTGGTCGGATCATCCGAAGTGTTATCGTATGTGATCGAACGTATCAGCGTGTTGGTATCACCGCCGCTCGGGATCGCTCCGCCGGAAGCGTTGGTGATGGTAAAGGTCCGCGTCGCAGCCGTGTAGACGACGTTAAAGGTGGTCGCCCCAACCACAACCGTACCTGTAAAGTCACTACCCAGACCCACTATCTGGCCGCCGATCGTAAGGTGCTCAGCATTTCCGTTTGGAGCGGCATCGGCGGTAATGGCGATACTTTGAATGTCATTGTCGCTGTCGGTAACGGTTGCGCCAAGGGCGCCATCGGCGACAATGGGAACGGGAGCGGAATTTTCAGTGTAGCCCGCTGTGAAACTGCCAGTCGACCCGGCGGCTCCATCGAGATCAATCGCAGGCGCCGCCAGCAAGGACTGGTAGGCGTAGTCGGTCAAGACCGCCGTCTCGATCGTTCCGGTCTGCCGCTCGAGATCCCAGTCGCCGCCGAGTGCCGCAGCCCCGGTAGCATCCGTCGAGGCTGCAATATCTGCATGTGTGATACCACCAAGAATGACCGCAGCCTGAAGACCATCATCACCTGCGGCGAAATCACAGCCATAGATGAGGATATCGCCATCTTGCGACAGCGCCTGGCCGATCGTCGTCAATTCGTCGCGGTATTGCCCCTGCATGCTGGCTGCATCCAGAACCGCTGTTCCGAGGCTCAGGCTACCCTCCGAACCGTGCGATATAAGATGGATCGCAGAGATATTGCGCTCGCCTTTCAAAATGGCGGCGATCTGCTCCACGCCATCCTTGGTCGAATCGAGCACGTAAACGCGCGCGCTGCTGCCGAGGCTCGCGACGATCTGTTGCCAGTCCTTCACATTGTCCCAAACGAAGTACACCTCCTGCGACGCCGTTTCAGTCGCTCCGGCCGCGACGGTGACATCGGCACTTTTTGTGTCGCTGGCACGGGGATCAGTGACGACCCGATCGGCCGCAACCGGCAGATGGTTTTCGGTCGTCGGCTCTGCGTGCGTATCTGGTTTCGCCGTCTCCGACGGTCGATCGGTTGTCGCCTCAACCGTCGCAGTGGGCTGTACTTTCCCGGAAGTCGCGGCGTGATCAGGCGCCGGTTCGACCTTCGCTAAATGTTCCGTCAAGGCGTGAGCGGGGCTGACCTCCTGCCTGTCTGCTGAAGCCCCCAACACAGCAAATCCGGCATCGTCCCATTGCGATGGCGCGCCTTTAGGGTCTATTGCGGCAAGGTTATCGATCGCCCTTTCAGCTGGAGCAATCGGGTTTGAACTCAGCGACTCCAGCCCATGATTTGACGTGGGAGGCACGCTTGCAAGGCGCTCGGTTGCGCGGACGACCTCCCCGTTGGCAACCGCCAGCGCTTTCTGCACAGCGGCCTCAATCGCACCGTGGATTTCTTCTTCATGGAGCTCTGCCGTCTTGGCTAACTCCCCCTGCTCGGCGATCTTGTCGCCGGCTGCCGTAGAAGCTTGCTTGATTGCATCGTCGATGATCGTGTTCAGCGGCGGCAATTTGGCGACGGTGTCGATGGCCTTATTGGCTACCGCTGGGTGGGCTGCAACAGGCGTAATTGGCGCCGGACCGTTTGCATCCGCCGACTTGTCTACCGGCGTGACCGGAGCGGCCTTCAGTGCCTCCGCCAGATGGTTCCAGGCCGGCTCGACAATCGAAGGGTGCCCTGCATCGACGGCAGGTTCGGGGTGTGCGGGTGCCAAAGCGTGCTGGGTGGCAACGTCGGCCGCCGCGTCGAAGACCATGCGGGGTTCGAGCGTGCGCAGCATTGGCGTTTTCGTCGCTTTGCGCGGCCTGTCGGCATTCTCGCCGCCAAGATCACCATTACCGGGGAACGTATTGACACCGCGCTCACGGAACATAATCACACACCTCGTATCGATCACGAAGGGTTGCAGACCTCATTGGGAGCACAAATGCCATGTTCCCCAAAACCTGCTTTGACCCGCTGGTTTAACACAAACTACGTCATGCTGGTATGCTTCAGAAACCGGACTCTCGAATGAGCACGGCAAGGGCGCGCCTTGCCGTCCTGCTGAATACACTTTCAGGATTGGCGTCGATCCTCACGACACCGCGCAGGACCGGCAAAGTGACCGGCTGGGCGGCATCGGTTGTCATTATGAACTGATATTGGGCTTCCACCGGGACCGCGCCTTTCTCCTTGTCTTCGTTTACAGCAATCGCGCCACCGTTGGTGGAAGACAGATAAGGCAGATCGAGCGCCGACACGCCTCCGGCACTGATTGAGGCCAGACGAACGCCGGATTTGGCCGTCAAAGGTTCGTCCGGTATAAACTGGCCTCGCGCACCGGTTTGAACTGCGAAGACGAGATCCTCGGGTACGTAGCCGCGTACCTGGTGGCCGCCGTCGGCAACCACTAGCGCCAGTTCCTCACCTTTGCCGACCCAACGATCCACGTGCAAATCAGGCGTGACGTCCTCTATCACACCGGCAACAGTTGCCCTCATCGTCAGGTCGTTCTCAAGACGCCGGTGGCCAGCCATCTGCTCGTCAAGACTGGCTATTTCCTGATCGATCACGATCGTGGCGTTGCGGTCAAGCTGGTCAGCGACCCGGCGCGCCCGGCGCAACAACGCCAAATCGAGGTTGGTCTGTGTCTTTACGAGGTCGAGTGTCAGCTTGGGCGATTCCAGCCTGTAGAGGATGTCGCCCGGTTTGACGTGAACCCCCGCCTTGACCATGATCTGCTTCAACTGCGCTGCGACGGGGGCGGCGATGCGTTGGACCGAAACCGGCTCCATCACAGCTGGCATTTCGACGCGATGCGGCCATGGGATCATGATCGACAACACGACGAGCACTGCGACGGCACCAGAAAGCCGATACCGGCGATGCTCGGCGATCCGATCCCGTAGAGCCCACCAGACCTTGATTTCATTGGCGACGGGTCGTGCGACGAACCACAAGATTTCGACGGTAAACAGGAGGATGCCAAGCATCTTGACCTGCGTCATGTGGTAGACGATGAGTGCAATACCAATGAACAACCCAAGGCGGTATATGCAAACGGCGAGAGCGTAGAAGACAATCATTGCTCGGCGGCGCCATGACCAGTCCTCCGGACACGGAGCCTCAAGGTTGAACAAAAATTCCCGTATTGCCCAGCGAAATAGAGCGAAAGCGCGCGGTTGCAGATTAGATATCCGCCAATAATCGCTAAGCAGATAGTAGCCGTCGAAGCGCATCAATGGGCTGAGATTGATCGCAAGGCTCAGCACCCAACTCGCGGTCGCAATGAAGAAGCAGGCACTCTTCAGGATCCCGTCGGGCAACAATGCCCAAAGGAATGTTGCAATCGCCGCTATGGCGAGTTCAACCATCATGCCGGCACCGCTCACCAACAGGCGCTGCCGACGGGATTGCAAACGCCACGTGTCGGTTACGTCGGTATAAAGAACCGGAGCAAGTACGAGAAATGCGATACCCATGGTTGGTACCCGGCAGCCGAAATGCTTCGCAGTGTAGGCATGGCCCAATTCGTGAAAAATCTTCACGAAGAACAACGCCACCGCATAGCCGAGCGCGCCTTCCAGCGAAAAGAAGAACAGGAACGTGTGAGAGAACGTGTCCAATTGGCGTGATGCCATGAACAAGCCAGCAAGCCCGAGCAGGGCGATGGTCGATAGGGCCACGCGAGATGCGAACAGCCGGGCAACGGGCAGCGTCGTCTGCAAGAACCGGTCGGGCTTCAGCAAAGGCACGCGGATAAAGAGGTAATTGTGCAAAAGCCAGGAGAGAGGCCCGCGCCGCCTGTCCTGCTGCTTCTTATAGACAGACTTCCAGCCTGCAATGGGTTCGGCAAACAAGCCGGCCTGATCGAGCATCATTGTCAACTGATAGAGATCCTCAAGCGAGACCTCATCACCCAGTTGTGCGGTCAAATGGACAGCCAGCGCATCGAGTTGCACGTTGCCGCGCCAGTGCTGCAATATCTGGTACGCTCGTTCATCGACCTCGTGATAGCGGTGTGCGATCGGATCGTAGACCAGCCAATGCCCCTCGCCGCTATCCCTCGAGCCCGAGTGCAGACGCAGGTCCTGCCGCAATGCCGGAGCAACAACCGACCCTTGGCCTTGGGGAGGATTCGTCATCACAAACCGACCTTCTGCCGGAGCCACGTCAGAGGCCGCCGGAAAAGATAGTAGCCAAGCGGGGCTTTATCACTGAATAGCTGGGCCGTACCCCGTACGCCCGGCCGGGGCAGCGGACGACCGGAGTCAAACTGCCCGTCGATGCGATAGACAAGTCCCTGCCCTTCTACCATTCGGGCTTGTTGGCTGGTGGAGCTGACCGTGGCCTCAAGAGGATTGAGCGGATCGCCATCAAGAAACGCGCGGACGGGGGCACCTGGCTTAAGATTCAGCACCTCGGCAACCGGGAGGTTGGCTCGTAATTCGACCTTGTTCACGTCGGCGATTTCCAGAATGCGTTGCCCGGTAACCACGGGCTTGCCAACCCATTCCTTGCGGTCCGCGTAGACCACGATGCCATCTCGCGCCGCACGAATTTGCGACTTTTCAAATGTGTCTTGCGCAAAGTCGCGCTCGGCGATCTTGAGCTTCAGTTCGGCACGCGACTGTGCAAGTTCGCGCTTTGCGCTCTCATCGACAAATGAGCTTTGCTGTAGTTGCCGCAACTTCGCGACCGCAACGCTGACTTCCTCTTCAGCAATCCGCAACTGGTTGCGTGGAACGGTGTCCACATACTGAACGACCACGTCCCCGGTTTTGACCATGGAGTTGGGAGCCGCAACAATATTATCGATCACACCGTCAATCGGCGCGGCGACGACGAACGGATCTTGCGGAACCACTTCCATGGGCGCCAGCGCAGTCATCGGCACCGGATAGAACATGGTGGCAATAGCGGCGATTGAAAGAAGGTAAAAAAGGCCACGCAAATGGGGCCGCATCTTGTGGCGTGGCACCTTGTGTACAAGAACAGTCGCAGCGTGCGCTGCCGTTCCTGCAATCCGGTCGCCGATGGCGATTTGTCCCTCCTGGAACGGCTGCTCCCCAACGACAAGTACGCCACTGGCCGGTTTCACATTCGGGTAGCTCAGCGGCAGC
Organism: Phyllobacterium sp. CL33Tsu; assembly: GCF_900113985.1. NCBI lineage: Bacteria > Pseudomonadati > Pseudomonadota > Alphaproteobacteria > Hyphomicrobiales > Phyllobacteriaceae > Phyllobacterium > Phyllobacterium sp. CL33Tsu. Next base: position 442,676 of record NZ_FORJ01000003.1, read on the forward strand.
CAATATGCTTGCGCAAACGGGAATGTACGTGCCTCGTGTTCTTCAGCAGCGGAGCCGCTCCTTAACGTCAGGGGGGACATTTTTTCCCACCCGAGCGGAGGTGGATGCGTTTTGAGTTCCTTCTGAAGCCAGCGAATAGCGGGCGCGTTACGATCGATCTCGCTGGCGCCCGACACCTTGATTATGCGGGGATCTCCCGAACGAATATCAAGGAAATACGCTATGCGGGCCTCCGTCATCTTGCGGATCTCGTTAACGAGCAGAACGCTGAGCTCGTCGACGCTTCGGCAAGCCCGAATCTCTCCTTCGACGCGTAACAAATGACGCAGTGCCGCAACGGCATCGTCTTGCGGCACTTGGGCTACAGGCGTGTTGGGGTTATTGCTCACGATGGGTGCGGCTGTCGGTGCACCGGCACCGCCACCTATTCGAACAACCGTTTTAGGCGCGGCTTGGATAGTCAAGGCACTACCTCTGGGTTCCGGGTTGTTTCAATTCCGCGCTGAGGCTCATGCCGGGCAATATGTTCGGGGAGCTCTCAGCAAAAACAGCCATTATTTTCACCGTCTGGCTTACGGAGTCCACGGTGGCCGCAATACGCTGCACGGTCGCATCATGCACGGTATCCGTTTCATCGACAGTAACACGAAATTTCAAACCGGGCTTTATCCATTGGAGCCACAATGACGTTACGATCAGCTCGATTTCCAGACGGTCCGTGTTGACAAGCCGCATAAGCGGCTCATTTGGCTTGGACATCTCATATGCCTTGGCCCGCATTTCGGCGATTCTTCCATCGAATGGCGCTGAAATCGTACACTCCGCGACCTGAACTGCGAGGGTTCCCGCTTGAGCTTGCGCCTTCTCATATTTGGCGCGGTTCTGTTGAACATCAAATCGGCCAATAGCCTTGCGCTTATCGAGCTCGATACTGTTATTGAGGGCAATCTTGTTGAACTCCACTTCGGCGCGGGCCGCGTTGAGTTCGGTTTGGTATTTGCCACAGTCGAACGTGATCAACACTTCGCCCTTCTTGAACCCTTCGCCCTCCCGTCGTGTAATTTCCACAATTCGGGCATTGAGCTCCGTGGAAATGAGCGCGTCGTCGATTGCGCGGACCAGACCGCGCACGGGCTGCTGCACATCCTGTGCAGATACGGTTCCTACGTTTGAAAGGAGCGCCACGCCTATCCATCCAGTGATGAATAGCGCGCGGAACACCGCCTCAATCCCGTAGTGAGGTCGTGGATACCTTGATCGCTCGTCCGGGCGTCGCGACCTCTTGGACCACGGAAGTTTCGGGAGCCGTCATAACGGCTGCATAAGGTTTCACCGTCGAGACTGATCCGGTCGTGAGTTTAGACGTGGCATCGGGTGGCGACTGAAGGGCAGATTGGGTTGCGGCAGCGTCCGCCTGGGCCAGCACCGTGGTCAGATCGCCGCGGCCCACCCATGTTCTGCGCAACGCATCCTTGATCTCCGAAACGCTGGCCCTTTCAATATCGACGGGCGGATAAGCGTCAAGGCCAATCGACGCGTAGATGTTGCCATAGGCGTTCTGAAGATTGGCATAGGCAAGATCATAGCGGACGTCCGAGACGACGGTGTTCATCTCCTCACGGATAAGCGTCTGTTCACTGGTCTGTTCGGTCGTGGTGGACGCAGCAATCTGGTCAAGCAACCTGTGCTGAACGCTCTTCAACTCGCCGGCAGTCGACAGTTCTTTTTGTGCATGCACATAGCGTGCGCGGCTTACATAGACCTGCGTCATGATAGCCATGGTCAGAGCCAGCGAGCGCTGATCCAGTAACTCTGCCTGCGATGCGACCAGCTTCTTCTTTTGCGGATACTGGAAAACCTTCAACAGGTTCCAGCTCGCCTGCGCACCCCACCCAACCCAATTGTCGTTATAAAGGAACGAGTTGGTGCTGACACTTGGCCCGACAAACACATCTAGACCAGGCAGCATCTCGAGCAGCGCAGCATCAAGCTCCTTCTCGTTGCTTCGCAGGCGATAGGCTACGTCGCGCACTTCCGGACGGTTCATGATGGCAACACGAATGAGCCTGCTTGGATCCACGTCGACGGGCGGCTTGCCCATGCGGGTTCTCTCACTGGAAAGCCGGAAATGCGAGTTCGGCGGCACATTCATCAAGGCTGCAAGCTGGCTGCGCGCAATGCGAAGTTCGCCTTCGATTTGCTGTGCGTCACGGCGGATTTCAAGCAACTCGCGTTCATGTGTTAGTGCAACGATCGGCGAGGTCTGCCGCTCGGCTGCGAGCGCGCGCGAGTCGGCTATCGCCCGGCGGGTCTTACCTTCGAGGGAGTTGAGGCGGGAAAGCAACTTCTCGCTGGCAATCGCGCGCCAGTAGGCGGTGCGCACATCCTCGACGATCCGGTTAAGTGCCTTTCGGCGCGCTTCGCGCTGCATCATCACCTTGTCCGCGGCCTGTTGGGCGCGAACATAGGAAAGGCCGAAATCAAGAACATTCCAGCTCAGTGTGATGTCTGAATCGAGCATGTTCTTGTCGGTACTGGTCGATGGTTCAAGAGACTGTTGATTGGTCAGAACCGAGGTGCTCGAACTCGCCAACACATTGTCTCGGCCAGTATACCCGGAATTGACAACCAGGTTTGGCAGCCCCTGGTAAGTGGCAAGGTTCAGTTCCTGAAGATTAACTGCCTCCTGCATCAACTCGACCCTTTGATCGAGATTGTACTTCAATGCGCGGGCAGTAGCTTCATACACGTCGATGGAACCGCTAACCGGCTCCTGTGCCGCCACGACACGGGACAAATTGCTATTGGCGATCTTGCTCAGAGCAAGTTCATCGAGCGGCTTTGGAACAACTGTGCACCCGGCGATGATTAAAGCCGTAGAAAGCAAAAGTAAGGACTTTAAGGCCATTCCAAACCTGCACAGTTGAGAACATATACTCTGATACGTTCGAACCCCTTCTGAGCACCGGTGCGCCATAAAGGCGCCAAATCCCCTGTCAAAGAAAATCAGTGTAGTGAGTTGCAACTGATTCTTTATGCGTATTCCAAGGTAATCAACCAGAACTACATTAGCCAGCCGCTTCTAAGCCACCTCCAAGAAACACGTGAGGTTGTGTCCTTTTCGCCTCATGCGTGTATTCCGTGAGTGAAAGCCAAGCGCATTGCTCAACGATTCTCTATCAAATTCGCTTGCAACGGTAGTTGGACCAAAGGCCAACGAGGGCGTGACTTTTCCGAATGTCTATCGCCGAACAGAATGCGCGATCATTGTCTTCGCGCCCTGATCACATTCTGAGGTAACAACTGCGATCGGGTTTGAAATCCCGGCTGTTTAAAAGTCACAGTTTGGAGAAGATGACAAACACGCAGTTAGCCCACGCTCTTAGACAATGCGCCGGTTCTTAAAGCTTGCTCAACTTCCTCAGAAATCCGATATTCTTTGTCTTCAATCAGATACTCGACAGCCTAAAGCACATCATCGTCGCCTTCAGCGCGCCGAACCCGACTGCAGCGACGAGGTCGTAGCCGCGGAACTGGAACAGGTGGATCGAGAGCATCGAGGATTCAGGGCCGCCCGAGTCGAAATCCTGGAATTCCTCACACCCGACCCGCGTGCCGCTGGACGGTGGAGGCTTTCAAATGCACTGGGGGCGACGACCTGTTCTACTGCTTTGCGGCAAATTGAACGGACCCGGGATTTGAGTTGGTGGTCAGAAATAGGCTGTGCGCAGAGGCGAGCCGAGCTTATACCGCAGTGGCCTTGGTTCTTCGAGAAAGATTTAGAACTATCGCTATCAGAATCGTGCCCACAATAAAAACGAAGGCGGCGGCGGCGATCGCGGGACTGATGTTTTCCCGGATCGTTGAAAACATCTGCCGTGCGAGCGTCCGCTGGTTGGGACCCGCCACAAACAAAGTCAATACGACTTCATCCAGCGACGTTGCGAAGGCGAAAACGGCGCCAGATATGATCCCCGGGAGTGCCAGCGGCAGGGTGACTTGTCTCAGCACGGTAATGGGTGCCGCGCCGAGACTGGCCGCAGCCTGCTCCAATCGTCGGTCTATTCCTTGGATAACCGCAAGGACGTTGACGACGACAAAAGGCACTGCCACTACGGTGTGAGCGATAATCACTCCGAGGTAGGTATTCGTCAGGCCATACCGGGCAAACATCAATTGCATGCCGACACCCAGCACTACCGCGGGCACCACCATCGGCAAGAGAAAGATCGTCTTGATGATCGCAAGGACGGGCGAAAGCTGCCGGTCGCGCAGTCCAAGCGCACCGACGGTGCCAAGAACGGTCGCCAGCACCGTTGTGCCACTCCCAATGACCAGGCTGTTCACGATCGAACGTTGCCAGACACCAGCGGTGAACAACTCCACAAACCATCGTGTCGAGTATCTAGGAATCGGATAGTTGAGGAAGACGCTGTCGGTGAAGGCAAGCGGAAGGATGGCGATCAGCGGTGCGACCAGAAAGAAGATCGTTGCGCCTCCGAAAACGATCTTAGCAACACGCAACACGTTCATGGACGCGCCTCCCGGTCTGACGAGAGTCTGAGGTATATCGCATAGAGGATCATCGTCGCGGCCAGCAGCACCAGTCCGAGCGCCCCTGCCATTCCCCAATTTGCCGCGCCCGTAGCGTAGTATGCGATGACCGAACTGATCATCTGATCCTTGGCTCCGCCGATCAGTGCGGGGGTGATGTAGTAGCCGAGCGCACTCATGAACACCAGCAATGCACCGGAAACAACGCCGCGCAATGAGAGCGGCAACAAGACACTCAAGAATGCCCTGACGGGATGAGCGCCCAATGACGCGGCGGCGGGCATAAGATTCTTGGGAATACCGATAAGCACGCTGAAGATGGGAAGCACCATAAAGGGTAGTAGAACATGGGTCATGGCGATGATGACGCCGGTACGGTTGAAAATCAGCGGCAGCGGGGCGGAAATTATCCCAAGATACGTCAACATGGAATTGATCGGGCCTCTGTCCTGCAACAGGATGAACCAAGCGGCCGTTCGCACCAGGAGGGACGTCCAAAGCGGCAACAGGACTGCACCCAGCAACAATTGTCGCTTCCAGCCGTCGACGGACGCGGTGATCATCGCGAACGGCAGTCCGATCAAAACGCAAGCCAACGTCACCGTCAGTGACATCACGAACGTCCTGATCATAATAGCCTTGTTCGCAGACGCATCGGGTGGCAGCGCTACGATTGTGTTGGATGCATCCCGTTGCAGATCAACTGCCGCCAAAAGATTGCGGTCTGTAATCGTTGATGATGTGGCTACCGTGACGGCTTGCCAGTAGGAAGGATCGGCCCATCGCCTGTCCAAAGCGACGAGGTCGATATTGCCGCCCGCTTCCAAAGCCGCAGCGCGTGTCTTTGGCATCAGGGTTCTGAACCCGGATTTCGCGCTGTTGAGGCGTCGGACGAGATCTCCGAACAACTGGTCCTCCCCGATCTGGCGTAGGTCTGCAACCAAAGCAGCCTTCATTTCATCAGATGGAGGACTTGTGCGGTCCCAGCCCGAAACCGCACGGGCGGTGGCGGGCAGCACCTCCGCCGCCACGGGGTCTGACACTGCAGATTTCATCATCGAGACGAGCGGAACCGCGAAGAACAAAACAAGAAAGAGGAAGAGGGGCCCGACAAGCATTAGCGAAACAAGTCGCTTGTTAAGCCCTGATCGATTCATGGCCCGACCACCCAGCAATCGGTAGGCAGAAAGAAGAGTTGCACTTCTTCGCCAATCGAGAGTGCCGGCTGGCTGCGATCCGTCTTGACGACAATCGACTGACCGTCGGTTTTCGCAATCAACCGTAGGTGGTCCCCGTGATAGACCACATCCGAGATTACCGCGGTGATGATGTTCCCGGAAATCTTCTCCCGTCCCACCTTTATCCGTTCCGGCCTTATTGATAGGCACACGTTACCCTTCAGAAGACGGTTCGAACCAAGCTCCACGACAACCTCCCGTCCGCTTTGCAATCGGACGCGGGTGGTGAGACCCTCGGTGCCTTGAACTGACCCGCGGACGAGATTCGTCTCGCCGATGAACTCGGCTACGAATTGCGTATTCGGATGGTCGTAGATGTTCGTAGGAGTGCCAATTTGTTCGATCTTCCCACCATTGAAGATTGCTATTCGGTCCGACATCGTCAGTGCCTCGGACTGATCATGGGTGACAAACACGATCGTCAGTTCGAGTCGCCTGTGCAGTTCCCGAATGTCCAGTTGCATTTGCTCTCGCAATTGCTTGTCCAATGCGCCAAGGGGCTCATCCATCAGAACCACCTCTGGCTCGAAGATGAGGGCCCGCGCCAAGGCGACACGCTGCTGCTGGCCGCCGGAGAGCTGGGAGGGACGCCGGTCTGCGAGCGCGCCCAATTGCACCATATCAAGCGCTTTTCCGACGCGCCCATTCATTTCTGTGCGGGAGAAGCCGCGCATTTTTAGCGGAAAAGCCACATTCTCAGAGACGGACATATGCGGAAAAAGCGCATAATTCTGAAAGACGACGCCCATGTTCCGCTTGTGTGGTGGCAAACAATCGATCCGCCGACCGCCAGCCCAGATCGTACCGTGTGAGGGATTCTCGAAACCCGCGAGCATCATGAGTATGGTCGTTTTTCCAGAACCGGACGGTCCAAGCAGGCTGATGAACTCCCCCTTGCCGATCTCCAGATTCAGGCCCTCGACAACGGTCAAAGCGCCGAAGGATTTGCTGACTTCCTCCAACCGGATGAAAGGATTGCTCATCGTGGTCACCTCGGCTCTCGCGAAACAGTGCGCGACGGGTACGGCGTTGTAAACGACCCACCTGTCCGTCACGACGGTGTATACAAAGGCGCTGACGAACCTGCGCCTTTGTAGTCCACATTACTGTGCTAGCCAGGCATTGAAACGTTGCGTCAGGGCTTCGGAATTGTCTGTCCAGAAGTCGACATCCAGCGTAATCGCGCCTTTCAGATTATCCGGCGAAGTAGGAAGCTCAGCTTGATATTTTTCCGGCACGAGCTTGCCGGCCTCGATGTTAGGCAGTCCATAGGCAATATACTGGGGCAACTGGGATTGGTTATCCGGCTTGCTTGCATAAGCTATGAAGTCCAAAGCCGCATCCTTGTTGGGACTATCCTTCAGGACCACCCAACTATCGATTGCATATATGCTGCCGGGAAACACGAAACCGAAATGCTTGCCCTCGGTCCTATTCAGTCCAGTTATGCGCCCGTTATAGGCGCTCGTCATTACCACCTCGCCGGAAGAAAGGAGTTGAAGCGGCTGTGCTCCGGCTTCCCACCAGACGATATTCGGCTTGAGTTCATCGAGTTTCTTGAAAGCCCTGTCGACACCTTCCGGGGTAGCGAGAACGGTGTAGACTTGATCGGCAGCGACCCCATCCGCCATCAAGGCGAATTCGAGCGCATATTTGGCGCCCTTGCGCAGGCCACGTTTACCCGGAAATTTCTTCGTATCCCAGAAATCTGCCCATGAAGTGGGAGCCTCTTTCAGCTTGTCACCATCATAGGAGATACCCGTAGACCAGACGATCGCACCAACTCCGCAGTCGCTGACAGCAGCGGGCAAAAACTTGGATTTGCCGCCGAGCTTTTCCCAATCGATCTTTTCGTAAATGCCATCCGCGCAGCCGAGCGCCAATTCCTCAGCCTCTACCTGTACCGCATCCCAGTTCGGAACACCCGCTTTCACCTTGGCCTGGAGCACGCCGTATCCACCGTCCCAACTTTCATCCAGCACCGGCTTGCCTAGCTGCTTCGCGAAGGGTTCGAAGTAGATCTTGCGCTGAGCGTCCTGATAGTTGCCGCCCCAGGACACCACCGTCAGGTCACGCGCTTCCGCTGCTGCAATTCCAACTGAAGTCAGCGCGCATGCAATCAATGCTGCGTTCAGGATTTTCATTGTCATTCCCCTTGTTTTTGTATGACAAGCTAACAAATCACAGTTTGATTTGATTGAAAGCCCGATTAAATTTGTTGGTGATTAAATTCACCGAATTGAGCTGTCATGCCATCAATATGTCGGCGGCGTTATTGCGCTCAAGATCTCGCTTTTCTCCTCACTGACATTGCGGAACCGATGCAAAAGTCGGCTATCGAAATAGTAGCCATCACCCTTATTCAGAACCTTTTTCTGGCTGCCGACAGTCACTTCGACCGATCCGCTGATCACCATACCTGACTCCTGCGCCGCATGCGCAAAAGCCTCCCCGGTATCAGCTCCTATCGCGTAGGTCTCATGCAGCATCAAGAGTTGCCTGTTGGGATGATTGAGGCCGATGACCCGGTACGAAATTGTCTCGACTTTGCCTATCTCCACCAATTCCTCGGCTCTATAAAAGGGGGTATAGGGAAGGCTCGATTGGAGATCGCTGAAAAACCCGGGCAAAGTTGTTCCAAGCGCGTCCAGGACGGCACTCAGGGTGTCGACCGACGGGCTCATCTTGTCCCTTTCGATCAAGGAAATAGTGGAGTGTGATATGCCGGATCTTGCGGCGAGTTCACGCACGCCCAAATCGCGCCTGCGCCGCATTTCCCTCAGCTTAATGCCAATCTTTGGCATGACATCCTCCTTACGCAAAGGCCTAGGGACTTTTGGGGGACTACCTGACGCCTCCATCTTCTGGTGAGTATACTGAACAATACTCTGGGGGCAATTGCAGTCGACCGGCGGGTGCAGGATTGTGACAATATCCTACGGCGCAAACCAACAAGAGATTAAAAATGGACGAAAATATCATACATCTCAAGTCACCCAAGCCGCCCTTGGCATCGGACACCGACCTAATCGAGACGACGGTGAAGGATATCATTTCGAACGTGAGGGCGCGGGGAGATGAGGCCGTAAGACAGTATGCACGGACATTTGACGGGTCAGATCTTGCCACGTTCGAAGTGAGCATGGAGGAGCGGCTGGAAGCCATTGCCAACCTCGACCCTCAGACCAGAAAAGACACAGACTTTGCCATCGAACGGGTGAAGGCGTTTGCCGAGGCGCAATTGCGCACCATCCTCCCCCTGGAATTCGACGCGCTTCCGGGACTGCATCTCGGACATCGGATCATTCCGGTGCAGGTTGTGGGCGCCTATGTGCCTGGCGGACGGTATCCGATCCTCTCTGCGCCAGTCATGACAATCGTCCCAGCAAAGGTCGCGGGCTGCGACCAAATCATCGCTTGCCTACCGCCCAATGCCCATCCGGCCATGATTGCCGGCTGCCACCTGTCTGGTGTCGACAGGATTTTCAAGGTGGGCGGCGCGCAAGCTGTTGCTGCCATGGCGTTCGGCACCGAAACCATCCCCGCGGTGGACAAGATCGTCGGACCAGGCAACGCCTATGTCAATGAGGCCAAGCGGCAGGTGTTCGGGCAAGTGGGAATCGATCAATTGGCCGGACCGAGCGAAATATTCGTGGTTGCTGACGAAACCGGGGACGCTGAGATGATAGCCACCGATCTTCTGGCGCAGGCGGAACATGATGTCAGGACCCGTGTGGGACTGATCACGACTGATCGAGGGCTGGCCGAGGCAACCTTGAAGGAGGTCGAGCGTCAGCTTGAAACGCTGCCCACGGCCGACGTTGCGGGCGTCGCCTGGCGCGATTACGGCCAGATCGCGGTCTGTGCCGATGAAGACACGATGATAGCATATTCCGACCATATCGCGGCTGAGCATCTCGAGGTTCACACCCGCGATCCCCATTCGACTGCGGCAAAGCTACGAAATTACGGCTCTCTCTTCATCGGGAAGCTTGCAAGTGTAGTGTATTCCGACAAGTGCTGCGGTACAAACCATACCCTCCCAACAATGGCCGCAGGACGCTACACTGGCGGCCTTTGGGTGGGATCCTATGTCAAGGTTTGCACGCACCAGTGGCTCGACAAGCGAGGTGTCGCTGCGGTGGCCCCGCCGGCAGTACGGCAAAGCCGGACGGAGGGCATGGAGGGCCATCGGCGTGCGGCCGCACTCAGAATTCGCCAAGGCGAGTCGGCAATCTGAGCCCTCTGCGTTCGAAGATTGCCCGTCGCTGAGCATCTGGCAACCGAAACTGCTACGCAGCCGATAGCCGTCGGCATTAGGAGTACCTTCCGCTCGTAGGTGCGATTGCTTTACAAATACTCGACTATTCCGGCCTAGAACGGGATTTCGTCGTCGAGATCGCGGGAGAAATTCCCGCCAGAACTGGAGGAACTGCTCGAAGACGATGCGTTGGAACGGCCGAAGTCGGAGCCATAGTCATTATCGGAAACCTGCCCGCGCGCCGAATTGTTGTCGAAGGACCGGCCACCGCCCTCGCCGCGCGAATCCAGCATCTGGAGTTCGCCGCGGAACTTCTGTAGCACGACCTCGGTCGAGTAGCGGTCATTACCGGTCTGGTCCTGCCATTTGCGTGTCTGCAGGGCGCCTTCGAGATAGACCTTCATGCCCTTCTTCAAATATTGCTCGGCGACCTTGGCGAGATTGTCGTTGAAGATGACGACGCTGTGCCATTCGGTCTTCTCCTTGCGCTCGCCGCTGTTCTTGTCGCGCCAGCTTTCCGAGGTGGCGATGCGCAGATTGACGACAGGATCGCCAGAACCGAGCCGCCGCACTTCCGGGTCAGCGCCAAGATTGCCTACCAGAATGACCTTGTTGACACTGCCTGCCATGATATGAACTCCATCAACCCTGTTCTAAAAATTTCGGCCATCATACAGAACGCGCATGGACGGCGGGCAATTCATTACCGCTATCCACAATATACAGCCCGCGCATTTCCCGCTTCGCCGTCCAGCTGACAGGCTCCTGCCAAATCTGTCAGGAGGTTTGGCATATGATTGTTGTGCAACCTGTCGCCAGGATGCCGCACAATGCACTTTCATCGCGAAGCGCTTTGCGCCGATCGGCAAGTCCCTTGCCCTTTGTTCTATTTTTGTTCTATCACTTGCCCAAGCAATGTCAACATGGCTATGGTGATTCCGACCGGGTTTGATCTCGTAAATCGCCAAAGACTTTCTAAATAAGGGAAAGTCTCTCGCCTGAGAGCAATCCCTCCTTCCAAACGGCGTGCCTCAAAGGCAAGACTCATGAGCGATCAGAAGTATATTTCCATTCGCGGTGCTCGCGAACACAACTTGAAGAATATTGACCTCGATCTGCCGCGCGACAAGCTGATTGTCATGACGGGGCTGTCCGGATCGGGGAAGTCGTCGCTGGCCTTCGACACGATCTATGCTGAGGGACAGCGTCGCTATGTCGAGAGCCTTTCGGCCTATGCGCGGCAATTCCTTGAAATGATGCAGAAGCCGGACGTCGACCAGATCGATGGCCTATCGCCGGCAATCTCGATCGAGCAGAAGACAACCAGTCGCAATCCGCGTTCCACGGTCGGCACGGTTACGGAAATCTATGATTATCTGCGCCTGCTGTTTGCGCGCGTCGGTATTCCCTATTCGCCGGCAACGGGGCTGCCGATTGAAAGCCAGACGGTCAGCCAGATGGTCGATCGCGTCCTGGAGCTTGAGGAAGGCGCGCGCCTTTTCATTCTCGCGCCGATTGTCCGCGGCCGTAAGGGTGAGTACCGCAAGGAACTGGCGGATCTGCAGAAACGCGGCTTCCAGCGCGTCAAGGTGGACGGCATCTTTTATGAAATCGCCGATGTCCCCGCCCTCGACAAGAAGTACAAGCACGATATCGACGTTGTGGTCGATCGTATCGTCGTGCGCCCGGACATGTCGGCGCGCCTTGCCGACAGTCTCGAGACCTGCCTGAAACTCGCCGACGGTATCGCGATTGCGGAATTTGCCGACAAGCCGTTGCCGGCTGACGAGACGGCGAGTGAATCCGCCAACAAGTCGAAGAACGAGACCCATGAACGGCTCATGTTCTCGGAAAAATTTGCCTGCCCGGTTTCGGGATTTACCATTCCCGAGATTGAGCCGCGGCTGTTCTCGTTCAACAATCCATTCGGCGCCTGCCCGACCTGCGATGGACTTGGCACGCAAAAGGCCATCGATCCGACCATGATCGTGCCTGATGAGAATGTGACCCTCAAGAACGGAGCCATCGCACCGTGGTCGAAGTCGAGTTCGCCCTACTACAACCAGACGCTGGACGCGCTCGGCGCAGCCTATGGCTTCAAGCTTGGCGACCGTTGGAGCGATTTGAGCGAAGAGGCCCAAAAAGCCATCCTCTATGGCACCGGGAACCGCGAAGTCCAGTTCGCCTATGATGACGGTCTGCGGTCGTACCGCACGACCAAGCCTTTCGAGGGTGTCATTCCGAACCTCGAGCGTCGCTGGAAGGAAACGGATTCCGCCTGGTCGCGTGAGGAAATCGAACGCTTCATGTCCGGCACCCCCTGCCCGGCCTGCAACGGCTACCGGCTGAAGCCCGAGGCGCTGGCCGTCAAGATCGGCGGATTGCACATCGGCGAGGTCACTGAGAAGTCCATCCGCCATGCCGACGCCTGGTTCCGCGACATCGACAAGACGTTCAATGACAAGCAGACTGAGATTGCCGCGCGCATTCTCAAGGAGATCCGCGAACGCCTGCGCTTTCTGAACGATGTCGGCCTCGATTATCTCGCGCTGTCACGCAATTCCGGCACCTTGTCGGGCGGCGAGAGCCAGCGTATCCGGCTCGCCTCGCAAATCGGCTCCGGCCTGACGGGCGTTCTTTACGTCCTCGATGAGCCGTCCATTGGCCTGCACCAGCGCGACAACGAGCAATTGTTGAAGACGCTGCGTCACCTGCGGGATCTCGGCAACACGGTGATCGTCGTCGAACATGATGAAGACGCGATCCTGACGGCTGATTATGTCGTCGACATTGGACCGGCGGCTGGCATCCATGGCGGCGAAATCATCGCCCAGGGAACGCCCGCCGACATCATGGCGAGCCCAAAATCGCTGACCGGCAAATACCTTTCCGGCGCGATCGAAGTAGCCGTGCCATCAGAGCGGCGCAAGCTGAACAAGAAGCGCATCAAGGTCGTTGGCGCACGCGGCAACAATCTCAAGAATGTTTCGGCGGAAATCCCGCTCGGCACCTTTACAGCGGTGACGGGCGTGTCGGGCGGCGGCAAGTCGACCTTCCTCATCGAAACACTTTTCAAGGCTGCGTCGCGGCGCATCATGGGTTCGCGGGAGCACCCGGCGGAGCACGATCGCATCGACGGGCTCGAATATCTCGACAAGGTGATCGATATCGACCAGTCTCCCATCGGTCGCACGCCGCGCTCCAATCCGGCGACCTATACCGGTGCGTTCACGCCGATACGCGACTGGTTTGCCGGGCTTCCCGAGGCGAAAGCCCGCGGCTACCAGCCCGGCCGCTTTTCCTTCAACGTCAAGGGCGGACGCTGCGAAGCCTGCCAGGGCGATGGCGTCATCAAGATCGAAATGCACTTCCTGCCCGACGTCTATGTCACCTGCGACGTCTGTCACGGCAAGCGCTACAATCGCGAAACGCTCGAAGTATTGTTCAAGGGCAAGTCGATCGCCGACGTGCTCGATATGACGGTCGAGGAAGGCGCGGAGTTCTTCGCCGCCGTTCCGGCCGTTCGCGACAAGTTGCAAACCCTGGCCAAGGTCGGCCTCGGCTATATTCACGTCGGACAGCAAGCCAACACGCTTTCCGGCGGCGAGGCGCAACGCATCAAGCTCGCCAAGGAACTGTCGCGCAAGGCTACCGGCCGCACGCTCTACATCCTTGACGAACCGACGACGGGACTGCACTTCCACGACGTGGCGAAGCTCCTTGAAGTGCTGCACGAACTGGTTTACCAGGGCAACACGGTGGTGGTCATCGAGCACAACCTTGAAGTAATCAAGACTGCGGACTGGGTGATCGATCTCGGGCCGCATGGCGGCGACGGCGGCGGCGAGATCGTAGCGGTCGGACGTCCAGAGGACATTATCGAGGTCGACCGCTCCTATACCGGTCATTTCCTCAAGGAACTTCTGAACCGGCGGCCCGGCCACAAGGCCCAGGCGGCCGCCGAGTGATCAAGAACCCGCCACGGCCGTGGCGGGTTTTTCGTATTGGCATAGCGGGAGGAGAATAAATGACCGACAGCGGCACCGTGCGCACCGGCATCGGCGGATGGATATTTGAACCCTGGCGCGGCACCTTCTATCCGAAGGGCCTGTCAAAGACCAAGGAACTGGAATATGCCGGCCAGCACCTCCAGACCATCGAGATCAACAGCACCTACTACAGCACGCAAAAGCCGGCGACTTTCGCCAAATGGGCCTCGCAGGTGCCGGATGGTTTTATCTTCTCGGTCAAGGGCCATCGCTTCGTCACCAATCGGCGGGTGCTGGCGGAAGCCGGTGAATCCATCGAATTTTTCTGCAAGTCCGGAGTGGTCGAACTTGGTGACAGGCTCGGCCCGCTCGTCTGGCAATTCGCGCCGACGAAAAAATTCAACGCCGAGGATTTCGGCGCGTTCCTCGATCTTCTGCCGGAGAAGGAGGCGGGTCGCGCCCTGCGTCATGCCGTGGAAGTCCGCAACCCCTCCTTCGTCGATCCGGAGTTCATTGCGCTTGCCCGCAAGAAGAACGTTGCGGTGGTTTATGCCGAGCACTTCGAATATCCCGAAATCGCCGACGTGACCGCGGATTTCGTCTATGCGCGTTTGCAGAAAGGTGACGATGCGGTCGAAACCGCCTATCCGACGGAAGCGCTAGACAAATGGGCCGACCGCGCCAAGGACTGGGCAAACGGCAACGTACCCGAGGATCTGCCGCTTGCCGCTCCCGACGAGAAGGCACAGAAGCGCCAACGCGACGTGTTTGTTTATTTCATCCATGAAGGCAAAGTGCGCGCTCCGCAGGCAGCTCAGGCACTCGCACAGCGAATCAAGCAGTAAGCCGACACTTGCCCTCGGATTACCGCATAATTTTTATGCAGTGTGCTTATTTTTTAATCTGCCTCCTCAGCCGGTTTTCGAGGCAGTGATACCTTCGAATAATGCGGCGGGGACAAATGCGCCGCCCGCTACGCCGTAACGTCGATATTTGTGACTACGCCGCCGAATTGGCATAGTTCCTGCTTTTGTTGAGGCAAGCGGGCAAGAGGCTCGTTTTGTGTACATAGGGAGATTATTCTCTGATGAAGAAAATCGAAGCCATCATCAAACCATTCAAGCTGGATGAGGTGAAAGAGGCACTGCAGGAAGTGGGGCTTCAAGGCATTACCGTTACCGAAGCAAAGGGCTTCGGCCGCCAGAAGGGCCATACGGAACTCTATCGAGGCGCCGAGTACGTCGTCGATTTCCTGCCGAAAGTGAAGGTCGAGATCGTACTTGGCGACGATTCCGTCGAGGCCGCCATCGAGGCGATCCGTAAGGCCGCGCAAACCGGCCGCATCGGCGATGGCAAGATATTCGTCTCCAACATCGAGGAAGTCGTGCGTATCCGGACAGGCGAGTCCGGCATCGACGCAATCTAAAGCTAACTCTCCCATCTGCTGGCACGTTCGGGCCGGCAAATCCAATCATCGTCACCGAGTGAGGAAAAAACATGACCACCGCCAAAGACATCCTGAAACAGATCAAGGACAACGATGTGAAGTTCCTTGACCTTCGTTTCACCGACCCCAAGGGCAAGCTGCAGCACGTGACGATGGATATTGCAGAAGTCGATGAAGACATGTTCGCCGATGGCGTCATGTTCGACGGTTCCTCGATTGCCGGCTGGAAGGCCATCAACGAGTCCGACATGGTGCTGATGCCCGACACTGACACGGTTCACATGGATCCGTTCTTCGCCCAGTCGACAATGGTCATCCTGTGCGACATCCTCGACCCGATTTCCGGCGAAGCCTATAATCGCGACCCGCGCGGCACCGCCAAGAAGGCCGAAGCCTACATGAAGGCACAGGGCGTCGGCGATACGATTTTCGTCGGCCCGGAAGCCGAATTCTTCGTCTTTGACGACGTCAAGTACAAGGCCGATCCCTACAACACAGGGTTCAAGCTCGACTCGACCGAACTGCCGTCCAACGACGACACCGACTACGAGACCGGCAATCTCGGCCACCGCCCGCGTATCAAGGGTGGCTATTTCCCGGTCCCGCCGATCGATTCCTGCCAGGACATGCGCTCGGAAATGCTGACTGTCCTCACCGAAATGGGCGTGCGCGTTGAAAAGCACCACCACGAAGTGGCGGCTGCCCAGCACGAGCTCGGCGTCAAGTTCGATGCGCTCACCCGCAACGCCGACAAGATGCTAATCTATAAGTACGTCGTGCATCAGGTGGCCAATGCCTACGGCAAGACCGCGACCTTCATGCCGAAGCCGGTTTTCGGCGACAACGGCTCGGGCATGCACGTCCACATGTCGATCTGGAGGGACGGCAAGCCGACATTCGCCGGCAATGAATATGCCGGTCTTTCCGAGAACTGCCTGTTCTTCATCGGCGGCATCATCAAGCATGCCAAGGCAATCAACGCTTTCACCAACCCGTCGACCAACTCGTACAAGCGCCTGGTACCGGGCTACGAAGCGCCGGTTCTGCTGGCCTACTCCGCCCGCAACCGTTCGGCTTCCTGCCGCATCCCCTTCGGCTCATCGCCGAAGTCGAAGCGCGTGGAAATCCGTTTCCCCGATCCTTCGGCCAATCCTTACCTCGCTTTTAGCGCGATGCTGATGGCTGGTCTCGACGGCATCAAGAACAAGATCCATCCCGGCCAGCCGATGGACAAGGATCTCTATGACTTGCCGGCCAAGGAACTGAAGAAGATCCCGACTGTTTGCGGCAGCCTGCGCGAGGCCCTGCAGAGCCTCGACAAGGATCGCGGCTTCCTCAAGGCCGGCGGCGTCTTCGACGACGATCAGATCGATTCGTTCATTGAACTGAAGATGGCCGAGGTTATGCGCTTTGAAATGACCCCGCATCCGGTCGAGTATGACATGTATTACTCGGTGTAAGCACCTCATATAAAAACGAAAAACCCCGGCTTGGGCCGGGGTTTTTTATTGGCCCTGTCTTGGACCAATCAGCTTGCGACAGCTTCCAGCATTTGGACGGCCGCCATCATTTCCCGCTCGCGGATCGCCCGGCGCTCGCTCGCTTCCGCATCTTCGCCCCAGTGCTCGATCGTCCAGTCCTCGTCCACATGAGCAAGCTTCCAGGCTTCGGCGCCGGAGATTTCACCCTTGGCGACGGCCAGCGCGAGAATGGCAGATCCCGTCAGCGTCGTGATCGTATGGAGCGCGGCGATAGCAAAGGGATCGCTGAACTGCCCGAGATGCACGCTGAAAGCGGCGAGTGCCTCGCGCGGCTGTTCGATATGCATGACACCTTCCGCGAGCATAAAGCGCGCGCCGAGGCTGGCCCCGGCCCAATCCACCAGCGGATCCCAAAGTTCGGTCTGACGCGCCACCAGCCGCTCGGGCGAACCGGCGCGATAGCACAGCATATCCGACGCAGCAAAGCGCAGCACATCCTCGAGCACCGCCTGCGGATCGTGCACGATACCATCGATCGCCGTGTTGGCGATGCGCGTTGCCGGCATCCGCGCTGGATCGATTTCCTTTTCCTGCGCCGCAAACTCGTCTGCTACCAATTGCGCAGCGGCCTGCGTCGGCAGTGCCAGGTCTTGGCGCGCCGGCGTCTTGACCCTGCGGCCGTCGAGTTCGATGACGAACCTGCCGTCGCGTTCAGCGACCTGCGCTTCCTTATAGAACCGCTTCGGCAACGGCAGTTTCGACTGTATCTGGGCGCGCCGAACCGGATCGGGGTCGGAGAGTCCCTCTCTCGCATCGAGGTTGAAGAGATCGTTGCGCATGTCGTTACCCATTGATGTTCAATTCGTTGCGGCGGATATAGGCGCGAGAGAATGCGCGGGCAAGCCGCTTACATCTCTTCGTCCGCATCGGCCTCGTCAAAGCCGAGCAGGTTCCAGGATTGCACCATGTGCGGCGGCAAGGGCGCTGTGACATCGATTATCCCACCCGATGGATTGGGAACGCGGATGCGCCGCGCATGAAGATGCAGGCGATTTTGAATCCCGCCCGGGAACGACCAGTTGGTATCCGCTTCGAAATACTTCGGATCCCCGATGATAGGGCAGCCGATATGGGCGGCGTGAACGCGCAACTGGTGCGTTCGTCCCGTATATGGCTCCATCTCGAGCCAGGTCAGCACCTGTCCCGCCGATTCAATGACGCGGTAGTAGGAAACGGCATGGTCGGAATCCGGCTCGCCATGCTTGGCGATACGCATTCGGTCGCCATCGGCTGTCGCCTCCTTCACCAGCCAGGTGGTGATCTTGTCCTCGCGCTTGCGCGGCACGCCCTTCACCAATGCCCAATAGGTCTTCTTCGTGTCGCGCTCGCGGAACGCCGCGGTGAGTGCCTGCGCGGCGCCGCGGGTCCTTGCAACGACGAGAACGCCGGAGGTATCCCGGTCGAGGCGATGGACGAGACGCGGCTTTTCGCCCTTCTTGTTGCGCCAGGCTTCGAGCATGTCGTCCACATGGCGATTGACGCCGGAGCCACCCTGGACCGCGAGCCCCGCCGGCTTGTTGAACACGAATACCTTGGGGTCTTCGTATAGCAACATTTGCGACAGGACGTCGCCATCCTCACGGCCGCGTATGCTTTTGCCGGTAAGGTTGCCCTCGGCCTTTGAATCGACTGGCAGCGGCGGAATTCGCACGCTCTGACCCGCCAGCAGGCGGGTGTCCGACTTTGCCCGCGACCCGTCAACCCTGATCTGCCCCGACCGTAGCAATTTCTGCAAATGGCCGAAGCCGAGCCCCGGATAATGCACCTTGAACCATCGGTCGAGGCGCATCTCCGCCTCACCTGTATCGACTGTTTTTTGTTCTACAACTGCCATAAACCTGACCTTTCAGGCATGCGCATAACACTATGCGGCAACTCTTGCGAGCCATAATGCTAGGCTCGTGCGATTACCCGCCGAACAGCGGGCCACACGCTTCCTAAACCACAAGTATAATTTCGTTCATATTACATTCAGGCGCACTTCTTTATTTTGCAAACTCAAATGGTTGAATCTTCACGGGACGTTACGCGACGTAGAAAATTGTTCCTGCCTGGAGCTTGAAACTACGAAGACTTTCGGGTGTTGAATATTGCGGTGCACAAGAGACTGATGCAGAGTCAAATCTGCGCGCGAGTAGCGTCCCCAAGCAAGCGGAGTGGCAAAGTGTCATTGTTAGGTATCTATTGGAAATCGCTCCAATATCTTGGCGAAGAGAAAGGCGCGACAGTATTCATCTGTGTCGTCAATATCGCCTTGGCCTTAACCATGCTGATCGAGCCTGTTCTTGTAGGCCGCGTCATCTATGCAATCTCTATGAAAGCGGACGTTTTGTTTCCGCTGACGCAGCTAGCCGCCGTCGGCCTGTTCCATATCGGCGCAAACGTACTGGTGTCCCGCGAGGCAGATCGCCTGGCGCATCGGCGCAAGCTTGCTGTGTTGACCGAATCCTATAACCGCGTCATCAGCATGCCGCTGTCCTGGCATCATCAGCGCGGTACGTCCAATTCCATGCACACGCTGTTGCGCGCCATCGAGACGCTGTTTGGTCTGTGGCTCGAATTCATGCGCACGCACCTTGCTACGATGGTCGCCCTGGTTGGCCTCATACCGCTGGCATTGGCCCAGGATTGGCGTCTTGCTTCGGTTCTCGCCGTGCTCGGCGTTGTCTATGTCATCGTCAGCCGCGTTGTCACCGCCAAGACCAAGGATGGTCAGGCGCAGGTCGAGCGTCATCATATCAAGGCGTTCAGCCACGTGACCGACTCGATGGGCAACATTTCCGTGTTGCAGAGCTATAACCGCATAGACGAGGAGACCCGTGCGCTCCAGACCTATGCGAAGCAGCTCCTCGATTCGCAGTATCCGGTCCTCAACTGGTGGGCCCTTGCCAGCGGCATCAACCGCATGGCCGCTACCATTTCGATGATCGTCGTCTTGTTTCTCGGCTCCTACTTCGTCGCCCATGGCGAGATGAATGTCGGCCAGGTCGTCGCCTTTACCGGCTTCGCCGCCCTCCTCATCGGCCGCCTCGACCAATTGAGCGCCTTCGTCAACCAGATCTTTGCGGCACGCGCCAAGCTCGAAGACTTCTTCGAGATGGAAGCTTCGGCAGCTTATGAAGTCGAGTCCAAGTCGGCGCACGACATCGACAATGTTAAGGGCGATGTGGAGTTCGAGGACGTTTCCTTCGCCTTCGCCAATTCGACACAGGGCCTGAAGCACGTCTCGTTCAAGGCCAAGGCTGGCCAGACAGTTGCCATCGTCGGCCCGACCGGGGCCGGCAAGACGACCCTGATCAACCTCCTGCAGCGAGTCTACGATCCGAAGGAAGGCCGCATTCTTGTCGACAATATCGATACGAGGACGATCAGCCGTCGCTCGCTGCGCAATGCCATCGCGACGGTGTTCCAGGATGCCGGCATGTTCAATCGCTCGATCGAGGACAATATCCGCGTCGGCCGGCCGAAGGCGAGCGACGAAGACGTTCTGGCCGCAGCGGAAGCAGCCGATGCTAGCGATTTCATCCTCTCCAAGTCGGCGGGTTACGGCACCGTCGTCGGCGAACGCGGTTCACAGCTTTCCGGTGGTGAGCGCCAGCGTGTCGCTATCGCCCGCGCCATCCTCAAGGATGCGCCGATACTTGTCCTTGACGAGGCGACAAGTGCGCTCGACGTCGAGACCGAGGCCCGCGTCAAGGTTGCAGTCGACAAGCTCTGCCAGAACCGCACCACCTTCATCATCGCTCACCGTCTTTCGACGGTCCGTGATGCCGACTTGGTGCTCTTCATGGATCAGGGTGAAGTCGTCGAGAAGGGCAGCTTCGACGAGCTTGCACGCCAGAACGGCCGCTTTACCTCGCTACTCAAGGCCGGTGGCCTGAAGCTCGACGACGATATCGCAAATGTCACGCCCTTCCCGCGCAAGCCGGAAGCCGCTTGAAAAGATTGACATGAAACGATCAAGGGCCGCTCTTCAGCGGCCCTTTTTGTATTCACTCCTCGCCGCGTTCCTTGCGCAGCTTGTTCCAATAATCGATGCGCTTGCGCAACTCCCGTTCGAACCCGCGCTCCGGCGGGTCGTAAAAGGTCTGGCGGCCAAGGACTTCGGGGAAATAGTTCTGGCCTGAAAAGGCGTCGGGCTGATCGTGGTCATAGGCATAGCCTTTGCCGTAGCCCTCGCCCTTCATCAGTTTCGTCGGCGCGTTGAGGATATGCTTGGGCGGCACGAGGGAGCCATGTTGCTTTGCCGCCTGCATCGCCGCCTTGTAGGCGGTGTACACGGCGTTGGATTTCGGCGCGGTCGCCAGATAGACACAGGCCTCGGCCAGTGCCAGTTCGCCCTCGGGTGAGCCGAGATAGTCATAAGCGTCCTTGGCTGCATTGCAGATCGCCAGAGCCTGCGGGTCCGCAAGCCCGATATCCTCGCTCGCCATCCGCACCAGCCGGCGGCCGATATAGAGCGGATCTTCCCCGGCATCGAACATACGGCAGAGATAATAGAGAGCGGCATCCGGATCGGAGCCCCGCACCGATTTGTGCAGCGCGGAGATCAGATTGTAGTGGCCGTCCTGCCCCTTGTCATAGACGGGCGCACGCCGCTGCACGATCTGCTGGACCCGTTCCGCATCGAAGGTTTCGCCGTCGCGTGCCGCCCGCCACACTTCCTCGGCAAGCGTGAGAATTGCTCGGCCATCGCCATCGGCCATACGCACCAGGCTGGCGCGCGCTTCCTCGGTCAGCGGAAGCTCGCGGCCCTCATGAATCTCCGCCCGTTCCATCAGGGCGCTAAGGCTTGCCTCATCATGCGGGTGAAATACCAGTACGCGGGCACGCGACAGGAGAGCGGCGTTAAGCTCGAACGACGGATTCTCGGTGGTCGCGCCGACAAGCACGATGGTCCCATCCTCCATGACAGGCAGAAAGGAATCCTGTTGTGCGCGGTTGAAACGATGAATTTCGTCGACGAAGAGCAGCGTGCGCCGCCCGGACATTTTGCGCGCACGTGCCGCGTCGAAGACTTTCTTCAGGTCGGCGACGCCCGAGAATATCGCCGAAATCTGCTCGAACGCCAGATCGGTTTCATTGGCGAGGAGCCGCGCCACCGTCGTCTTGCCCGTACCCGGCGGCCCCCAGAAGATCATCGAGCCAAGCGAACCGGATTCGATCATGCGCGTCAACGCGCCCTCCGGCCCGGTAAGATGTTCCTGGCCGGTTACTTCCTGCAATGTTTTCGGCCGCAAGCGATCCGCAAGCGGCCGGCTTTTGTCCAATGCCGGATCCTCGCCGACTGAAAAGAGATCCGCCATGTTTCCTTTTTCCGTATCAGCGAATGACCTGGCGGATTATGGCACCGCCGCGCTCGAAATCGAAGCGCCAAAGCGTCGGCTTCGCTGACATCGCCTTGCTGAGGTCGGAGACGCTCGCAATCTCCGCGCCGTTGACACCGCGAACAATATCGCCGGGTTGCAGCCCGATGCGCGCGGCCGGCGTGTTTGGAAACACCTTGTCGATTGCCACACCCTCCGTATCCGATGGAAGGTCGAGGCGCGACGCGCTGCTCGGCGAGAGTTTGATCACATGCGCGCCGGATAGGGGATTGCGCCCCTGGATAAGCATCTGGTTGTCGGCAGAATCCGGCCGCGGCTTTTCAAGCGCGACGGTGACGGTCTTTTCCTTGGCGCGGCTGAGCACGTCAAACTTCACACTCTTGCCGATACCCGCCGTTGTCAGGCGATAACCGAGACCGTCCGGATTTTCGATGCGCACGCCATCGACGGAGAGCACGACATCACCGACCAGCAGTCCGCCCTTTTCGGCCGGGCTATCCTTGGTCACCGCAGTTACAAGCGCGCCATAGGGCTGCTTCATGCCAAGGCTCTCGGCGACATCCGGCGTCACGTTCTGGAAGGCAGCGCCGATATAGGGCCGCTCGAACGTATCCGCGCCGCCCTTGGCCGTCTCAACAACAGCACGTACCATATTGGAAGGAATAGCAAATCCGATACCGATCGAACCACCTGAACGTGAGAAGATCGCGGTGTTGATGCCGATAAGCTTGCCGCTCATGTCGATGAGGGCGCCGCCGGAATTACCCGGATTGATCGCGGCGTCGGTCTGGATAAAGAAGTCGAAATCGGAAATGCCGACGCGCGTCCGAGCCTGCGCCGAGACGATGCCGCTGGTTACCGTCTGGCCGACGCCGAACGGATTGCCGATCGCAAGAACGAGGTCACCGACCTCCACCTTGTCGGAATCGGCAAGCTGAAGCGATGGCAGTGCTTCGCCCGCTTCAATCTTGAGGATGGCAAGATCTGTTGATTCATCCTTCAGCAGCACCTTGGAGTCGAATTCGCGGCCGTCCGACAGCGCAACCTTCACTGTATCGGCATCGCGGATCACGTGGTTGTTGGTCACGATGATGCCGGAAGCATCGGCAATGACGCCAGAACCGAGCGCGGACTGGACGCGCGGCGGCCCATTGAACTGACCGCCGAAAAACTGCTCGAAAAATGGATCGCCTGCGAAAGGCGAGCGGCTTTGAACGGCGTGGGCGGCATAAACATTCACCACAGCGCCCGCCGTCTGCTTGACCAAAGGCGCGAAGGAAAGCTGCATGTCACTTCGCGTCGCTGGCAGCTGCCTGGTCGTGTCTGCCGCCGTCTGCGCGAAAATGGGCGCTACAGTACCGGAAAGCAGTGCTGTGCAGAGAATGAGGGTCCGCGCCGAGGCGGCAACCTTGGAACTCATGGCGATCTCCTGAAGTGATGAATCAGTCAAACTCTCGACCAATGTGGCGCTTTTAGAGCCGAATACCAGCGAAGAAACAAAGCAAATTTGAGACGCAAGCGTGCGCTTGCCCCGCGCAAATTGCCGCTTCTGCAGATCGGCGATTTGGCGTAGAACAAATGCGGACGCTTAAAGCGAGACAAGCATGGCAAAGGCCGAGTTCCATATCTACCCCAGTCATATTGCCGGGGTTGAAGCTGTAGCTGCTTCCACGGCCCATGCCTTTCCGCGTCACTTTCACGAGCAATACGGTTTTGGTCTCATCGAGCAAGGCGCACAGAAATCCGCGAGCGGCCGCGGCATGGTGGAAGCTGGGGCCGGCAACATGATCACGGTCAATCCCGGTGAGATCCATGACGGGATGCCGATCGGCGATGCCGGGCGCAGCTGGCGCATGCTCTATTTTGATCCGGCCGTCATTGCCGAAGCCACAAGCGAACTCGATGAGGGTGTGGATGGCGATTTCGAGTTCACGCTTCCGGTGATCGATGATGCGCGATTTGCTGTGCCGTTCGTCAGCCTGTTCAAAGCGCTTACTGCGACCGGCCACGGGACCAGCAAGCTGCTATCCGACGAACTGCTCTTGCACATTCTTAAGAGCATGAATCACGAACGAAGAAAGGGCCAGGACAGGTTCCCTGCCCCGGTCCTGCGCGCCATGGCGAAGATCGATGACGATCCTGCGAGAAATATCAGCCTTGCCGATCTCGCCGACATCTGTGGTATCAGCCGCTTTCAGGTGCTTCGCGGGTTCGTCAAGGCCACGGGTCTTTCACCGCATGCCTATTTGATGCAACGCCGGCTCGACCTCGCGCGGCACCTTATCGCTCAGCGCATCGGCCTTGCGGAAGCCGCAGCGGCCAGCGGCTTCGCTGACCAGAGCCACATGACCCGGCTCTTTATTCGCAAATTCGGGATCTCTCCGGGTGCCTACGCGGCGTCATACGCCTGACCTTGCAATCTCATTCAAGACGCCAGGTTCGGCTTGCTCCAGTTTCGGCCGAGACACAAAAGGAGCACACAAGTGGGTCTCGAATTCCTCATTACATCATTCATCATCGTCGTTTCGCCGGGAACAGGCGTGGTCTATACTCTGGCAACCGGCCTTTCCCGCGGCGCCTGGGCGAGTGTCGCTGCGGCATTCGGCTGCACGATCGGCATTGTACCGCATATGGCGGCCGCAATCGGCGGATTGGCGGCAATCCTGCACACCAGCGCTCTGGCGTTTCACACGTTCAAGTATCTGGGTGTCGCCTATCTTCTCTATATGGCGTGGAACGCGTTGCGCGAGAACGGCTCGCTCAAGATCGATGCCGATGGCGGTCAGAGTTCGATGGCGGGAATTACGCTGAAGGCGATCCTGATCAACATCCTCAACCCGAAACTGTCGATCTTCTTCCTCGCCTTCCTGCCGCAATTCGTCAGCGCGAACGAGCCGCATCCGCTGCTGCGCATGCTTTGGCTGAGCAGCGTGTTCATGCTGATGACGTTCGTCGTCTTCGTGCTCTATGGACTATTCGCGGCATCGGTACGCAATCAGGTCATCGCCAGGCCACGCATATTGACCTGGCTGCGCCGGAGTTTTGCCGGCGCATTCGTCGTGCTGGGGATGAAGCTTGCGCTGGCCGACCGCTAGCGGGCGCTCAGCACCTTCTGGCATCCGGGCGAAAGCCGCGCCATGTTCTCGCGCAGACAGGCAATTCCCCGACCACCACCGAGCGCCACCGATCGACAGAATGCACGAAAGTCGGGTCCGCATTCCTGCCGGGCGATCGCCATTTCCTCGCGCGGCGTAAAGGCCTTGGCAGCGGGCGCTGCCGCAGCAGGCGCGGTCGCAGCGGGCGCGGGTGTCGTCGCTCCTGCCGCGGGAGCACTTGATCCGCCGATCGCCGCAACCGCACTCTTGCAGGCAGATGAAAGTGATGAACTATGCTGTTGCAGACATGAGAGGGCGGCCTGCCCTCCAGGCTGCACGCCCGAACATTGCGCCATGAAATCGTTGCGGCAGTTGGACTTGATGGCATTTTGCTGGGCCGCTGTCGGCTGCTGCGCATATGCGGTTCCGACAAGAAGCGTCAGCAACAGCATACCAGCCGCCACGAACGCACCCAATGCAGCCGCGCTGCGTTGCAAATGCCCGATTGTTATTTGAAATGCTGCTTCCCGGTCGTCGTTCATCGAACCCTCCCTCGGAATAGACCGAGGGCAGATTGCCGGTCGGGGTCCCTCAACACAAGTACGTAAAAGGGTTACCCGAGCCGGGCACACGATCACGAAAGAGCCTTGCACGACGGTGGGCTGCGGTCGTTCCTACAATGATCAGTCGGGTGCGTTGAGGAGGTCCTCTATTGACGCCACCGGTATGATGGCCTGTGCTGTTTGCGCAAGATCACGGTCGAGCGTGATGAAGGCATCGGCCTGAAGCCTGGTCAAGGCGAGATATTCTGCCTGATAAGTGTCAGGCCAATCCAGTTGCTGGGCAATGTCCCAAGCAACGCGCTGAAGGACCCGATCACCGAGCAAACGGAGCTTCAGCGCCCGAAGATAGTCAAGTTTTGCGTTGGCGGCGTTGCGATCGATATCCCCACGTCGAACGGCCTTATAGAGCAGCGCCAGAACTTGCGACCTTAAAAGCGTTGGCGCGAGCAGCTTATGTTTCGCAGGGACTGCCGCGCCGATCTCCGCAAGATGCAAGGCAACGTCAGGGCCAATTACAAAGCGTGCCATAACCAAGGAACTCCCTTGATCGGGATCATATCGCGCCCGACTTCTGCAACGGGTGGTGTTTTTTCCGACGATGCAGGTTTGACGACGAGCCGGACCTTGTAAAGGGCTTTCCGACAAGCGCCAGCGTCGCCAGCCTTTGTACTCCAACGCCCGTCTTGGAGCGGGTCGTGGTGCCCTAGCTCGGCAGCACCTTTAATGCGAAAAGGGGGCACGAGGCCCCCAAATCAACTGCTAGGTAGCAAGCAGTGTGCTTACGCCGCTTCGGCTTCGTTGGCCTGCTCGGCAGCAACGCGAGCCAGGTCCTTGGAGCCCTTGGCGCTGGTGTCGCGATCGACGAATTCGACAACTGCGAGCGGTGCATTATCACCGGTGCGGAAGCCTGCCTTCATGATGCGGATGTAACCACCGTTGCGCTGGCCATAGCGCGGTGCAAGCGTATCGAACAGCTTGGCAACGAGCTTGGCATCGCGGATAGCCGAGATGGCCTGACGACGAGCGTGCAGGTCACCGCGCTTGCCGAGCGTGACAAGCTTTTCAACGATGGGACGAATTTCCTTGGCCTTGGGCAGCGTTGTCACGATCTGCTCATGCTCGATCAACGATGCGGCCATATTGGCAAACATCGCCTTGCGGTGGCTGGCAGTCCGGTTAAGCTTGCGGCCTGAATTACCGTGGCGCATGAGCCTTCTCCTTAGTTTCTTTGTTCGGGCTCACTGCCCGGGCTTTAGACTGTCGGGCGATCTGCCCGGGTTCTTAATACTGGTCTTCGTAGCGCTTCGCGAGATCTTCGATGTTTTCCGGCGGCCACGACGGTACTTCCATGCCAAGATGGAGACCCATGGAAGCCAGAACTTCCTTGATTTCGTTCAGCGACTTGCGGCCGAAGTTCGGGGTGCGCAGCATTTCTGCTTCTGTCTTCTGAATGAGATCGCCAATGTAGACGATGTTATCATTCTTGAGGCAGTTTGCCGAACGGACCGAAAGCTCGAGTTCATCGACCTTCTTGAGAAGGGCCGGATTGAACGCAAGTTCAGTGACCTGTTCCTGCTGAACTTCCTTCTGCGGCTCGTCGAAGTTGACGAAGATCGCAAGCTGGTCCTGCAGGATGCGCGCTGCATAGGCAACCGCATCTTCACCGGAGATCGAGCCATCGGTTTCGATCGAAAGGATCAGCTTGTCATAGTCGAGAACCTGACCTTCACGGGTGTTCTCGATCTTGTACGAAACCTTGCGTACCGGCGAATAGAGGCTGTCGACTGGGATGAGCCCGATCGGCGCGTCTTCAGCGCGGTTACGGTCGGCAGGCACGTAACCCTTGCCGGTGTTGACGGTGAATTCCATGCGGATTTCAGCGCCCTCGTCGAGCGTGCAGATGACGTGTTCCGGGTTGAGGATCTCGATGTCGCCAACGGTCTGGATGTCACCAGCCGTAACGACGCCCGGACCTTCCTTGCGCACGACCATGCGCTTCGGACCATCGCTCTCCATGTGGATTGCGATTTCCTTGATGTTGAGGACGATATCCGTGACATCCTCGCGAACGCCGGGAATCGACGAGAATTCATGCAGAACGCCGTCGATCTGTACCGCCGTCACGGCAGCGCCGCGCAGCGAGGACAAAAGCACGCGGCGCAGGGCATTGCCGAGCGTCAGGCCATAACCGCGCTCGAGCGGTTCGGCGACGACCGTTGCCTTGGTCTTCGAGCCGGAGGTCTGAAACTCGACCTTGTTCGGCTTGATAAGTTCTTGCCAGTTCTTCTGGATCATTTAGCTTTTCCCTATCCTTGCCTTTACCACCATCCAATCGTGGCATTGAGGCGTGGAAACCGCAGAGGAGCTGGAAACCCAGCTCATGCGGTCAAAATCCTGTCGCGAAGATTAGACGCGGCGACGCTTGCGCGGACGGCAGCCATTGTGCGGGATCGGCGTTACGTCGCGGATCGACGTAATCGTGAAACCAGCAGCCTGGAGCGCGCGCAGAGCCGATTCACGGCCGGAACCAGGTCCGCAGACCTCGACTTCGAGCGAACGCATGCCATGTTCCTGTGCCTTCTTGGCACAATCTTCAGCGGCCATCTGTGCAGCGAAGGGGGTCGACTTGCGCGAACCCTTGAAACCCTGCGCACCTGCGGAAGACCAGGCAATCGCATTGCCCTGTGCGTCCGTGATGGTGATCATCGTATTGTTGAATGTCGAATTGACGTGGGCAACGCCCGACGAAATATTCTTGCGCTCGCGACGGCGAACGCGCGTGGCTTCCTTGGCCATGGTAGTCCTTTCAGTTGATCTCGACGCCTCCGTATTTCCAGAGGCTCCACCGTGGTTTCAGTTAAAGTGCGAAACCAGCACTGCATCTGCCAATGGCAGAGCCGGCGCGAGCGATCGCGCCGGCATGAACTTACTTCTTCTTGCCGGCGATTGCCTTGGCAGGACCCTTGCGGGTACGCGCATTGGTATGCGTGCGCTGGCCACGAACCGGCAGCGAGCGGCGATGACGCAGACCGCGGTAGCAGCCCAAATCCATCAGACGCTTGATGTTCATCGAAACTTCACGACGCAGATCACCTTCAACCTGGTAATCGCGGTCGATCGTTTCGCGAATCTGCAAAACTTCCGCATCGGTCAACTGGTTGACGCGACGCTCTGCAGGAATGCCGACCTTCTCGACGATTTCCTGCGCAAACTTTTGACCAATCCCGTGAATGTACTGAAGCGCAATTACAACGCGCTTGTTCGTCGGGATGTTGACGCCAGCGATACGTGCCACGTCTATTCTCCTTGTTGACCGGCAGAGCTGGAGTGCCAACACGGCAGCCAGATGGCGGGATGAAAACTTATATCCGGGACAAACATAAACGATCAGCCCCGAACCTGCTTTACCGGATCGGCGCCGACCGCTTCATATCCAAGCGAATTTGCGCCGTACTTGAAGGAATCGCCGCAAAAAGTCAACTCCTTCGATGAAATTATGTCAGATCTATAAATCCGACAGAATTTTTTCGATAGACGCGGTGACATCTTCCATGTCGGCCATGCCATCGACCTTCTTCAACTTGCCCTTAGCATAGTAGTAGCCAATCAATGGCGAGGTCTGCTTGTAGTATGCTTCGAGGCGCGTGCGCACCGTCTCGGCATTGTCGTCCGGCCGGCGCTTGAACTCGGTCGATCCGCACTTGTCGCAGACGCCGGCAACATGCGGCTTCTTGTTGGTGTCGTGATATCCGGTCCCGCACTTGGCGCAGGAGTATCTTCCGGAAATACGCTCGACGAGAACATTGTCGTCCACTTCAAGCTCGATCACGCAGTCCAGCTCGAGCCCCTTGGCCGCAAGCATGTCCTCAACCGCATCCGCCTGTACCAGCGTGCGCGGATAGCCGTCGAGGATGAACCCCTTGACCGCATCCGGCTGGTCGATGCGTTCGGAGACGATCGCATTGACGATCTCGTCGGAAACGAGGTTCCCGGCATCCATCACCGCTTTGGCCTTCAGGCCAACTTCCGTTCCGGCTTTCACCGCCTCGCGCAGCATGTCGCCCGTCGAGAGCTGTGGAATCCCTAGTTTTTCTACCAAGCGCTGAGACTGAGTTCCCTTACCTGCCCCCGGTGGTCCGAGAAGTATTAATCTCATCTGTTGCGTTTCCCCCCACGGAGCTTCGACTTCTTGATCAGCCCTTCATACTGATGCGCAATCAGGTGACCCTGGATCTGTGCAACCGTATCGAGCGTCACGCTCACGACAATCAACAGCGACGTACCGCCGAGATAGAAAGGAACACCCGCCCACGAAATCAGGAATTCTGGCAGCATGCAGATGATGACAAGATAGATAGCGCCAAGAACTGTAATACGCGTCAGGACGTAATCGATGTATTCAGCCGTACGCTCGCCGGGGCGAATGCCGGGAATGAAACCGGAATGCTTCTTCAACTGGTCGGCGGTGTCCTTCGGATTGAAGACGAGCGCCGTATAGAAGAAGGCAAAGAACACGATCATCGCTGCATAGAGCGCCATGTACATCGGCTGGCCATGGCCGAGCGACGACAGCACCGTCGTTGCCCATGCCGGCAGATTGTGGCTCTGCGCGAAGCCGGCGATCGTTGCAGGCAGAAGCAGCAGCGACGAGGCAAAGATCGGCGGAATGACGCCGGCCGTATTCAGCTTCAGCGGCAGATGCGACGTGTCGCCCTGGAACATGCGGTTGCCGACCTGGCGCTTCGGATACTGGATCAGCAGGCGGCGCTGTGCGCGCTCGACGAAGACGATGATGCCGATGACGGCAATCGTCAGGACGATGATCGCAAGGATAACCGTGGTCGACAGAGCGCCGGTACGGCCGAGTTCCAGCGTTCCGGAGATTGCCTGCGGCAGGTTGGCGACGATGCCCGAGAAAATGATCAGCGAAATGCCGTTACCGATGCCGCGGGCAGTGATCTGTTCGCCCAGCCACATCAGGAACATGGTGCCGCCGACGAGCGTGATGACGGTCGAGAACAGGAAGAACGGACCCGGATTGGTCACAATTCCCTGGCTGCCCTGCAGGCCGACTGCGATCGCATAGGCCTGGACCGTTGCGAGCAGCACCGTGCCGTAGCGGGTATACTGGTTGATGACCTTGCGGCCCTGCTCGCCATCCTTCTTCAGCTGCTCCAGCGCCGGTACGACCGACGTCATCAGCTGCACGATGATCGAGGCGGAAATATAAGGCATGATGCCGAGCGCAAAGATCGCCATACGGGCGACGGCACCACCGGCGAACATGTTGAACATCCCGAGGATGCCCTGTGCCTGGTGATTGAATGCCTGTGCGTAAGCGGCAAGATTGATGCCCGGCAGCGGAATGTAGGTACCGAGACGGTAGACCAGCAATGCGCCAAGAGTAAACCAAATGCGCTTCTTGAGCTCTTCAGCCTTCGAGAAAGCAGAGAAATTAAGATTTGACGCGAGCTGTTCTGCGGCTGAAGCCATTATAGTCTCCGGTCTGTGCCCGACGGGGCCTCGCCACCCGAACGGGAATCGGCGGCTCTACCCAGATATGTGCCCTTGATAAAAGGTACAAGCGGCGATCAGGGAGATCGCCGCTCGAATAGTCAGATTTTATTCTGCAACAGCAGGGGCTGCCGGAAGCTTGACGGTACCGCCGGCCTTTTCGATCTTTTCGATCGCAGCCTTGGAGGCGCCGGCCACTTCGAGCGTGACCGCCGTCTTGATGTCACCATCGGCCAGAAGGCGAACGCCATCCTTGGCGCGGCGGATGACACCGGCAGCCTTGAGGGCTTCGAGGGTGATCGACGCCTTCGCATCGAGCTTCTTGGCATCGATGGCAGCCTGGATACGACCGACCGAAACGACGTTGAAGCTCTTGGCGAAGATGTTGGTGAAACCGCGCTTCGGCAAGCGGCGATAGATTGGCATCTGGCCGCCTTCGAAACCGTTGATGGCAACGCCCGAACGCGACTTCTGACCCTTCACACCGCGACCGGCAGTCTTGCCGGAACCGGAGCCGATACCGCGGCCAACGCGCTTGCGAGCCTTGGTGGCGCCTGTGTTTTCACTCAGTTCATTGAGTTTCATCTGAATATCTCCGGTATCAAGCCTCGTCCACGACGCGGACGAGATGTTGAACCTTGGCAATCATGCCACGCACCGAAGGCGTATCTTCAAGCGTGCTGCGGCGATGCATCTTATTGAGGCCCAGGCCGACGAGCGTTGCGCGCTGTTCAACCGGACGGCGGATAGGGCTACCGATCTGTTCGACCGTAACCGTCTTACCCTTCTTTTTCTCAACCATGACTTTGTCCTTTGTCTACAGTGGGCGGAGCCAACGGCCCCTGCCCCGCTGCGCCAGTTCCTGGCCTATTCTTCCGAACCGACCACGTCGCGGCGGCGAGCCTGCAGTGTCGAATACTTGATACCGCGCTGTGCAGCGATGTCCTTCGGATGCATCTGATGCTTGAGGGCATCAAACGTCGCGCGAACCATGTTGTAGGGGTTCGACGAACCGAGAGACTTGGCGACAACGTCCTGAACGCCGAGCGTTTCGAAGACGGCGCGCATCGGACCACCGGCGATGATGCCGGTACCTGCCGTTGCTGCACGCAGCAGAACCTTGCCGGCGCCATGACGGCCTTCGACGTCGTGATGCAGCGTACGGCCCGAACGAAGCGGTACGAAGATCATCTCACGCTTGGCGGACTCGGTTGCCTTGCGGATGGCTTCCGGCACTTCGCGTGCCTTGCCATGACCGAAGCCTACGCGGCCCTTCTGGTCGCCAACGACGACGAGAGCAGCAAAACCGAAACGCCGGCCGCCCTTGACGACCTTGGCAACACGGTTGATATGGACCAGCTTGTCAACGAATTCGCTATCGCGCTCTTCGTTGCGGCCGCGATCTTCGCGGCTTCTCTTTTCCTGTGCCATGCTCCTAATTCCTTTTTCTTTTCCGGTAGCACGAATGGTTTTTTAAAGTCTGACCTTAGAAGCTAAGGCCAGCTTCGCGAGCAGCTTCGGCAAGCGCCTTCACGCGGCCGTGGTAAATATAGGCGCCACGGTCGAAGACAACTTCCTTGATGCCAGCCTTGACAGCGCGCTCGGCGACGAGCTTGCCGATGAGGGCTGCTGCATCCGAATCTGCACCGGTCTTCAGCTTGCCCTTGAGGTCAGCTTCGAGGGTAGATGCGGATGCAATCGTATGTCCACGCGCGTCGTCGATGACCTGCGCATAGATATTCTTTGAAGAACGGTGGACGCTGAGCCGCGGACGGTCACCGGCAACCGCCTTGAGCTGGCGGCGAACACGCGCAGCGCGACGCTGAATGATTTCTTTCGGCGATGCCATGACACGAATTCCTTACTTCTTCTTGCCTTCTTTGCGAACGATCTTCTCGCCCGCGTACTTGACGCCCTTGCCCTTGTAGGGTTCCGGACCACGATATTCGCGGATCTCGGCAGCGACCTGGCCGACCTGCTGCTTGTCGATACCGGTCACGACGATTTCCGTCGGCTTCGGTACGGCAACAGTGATGCCGGCTGGCACTTCGTAGACCACTTCATGACTGAAGCCGAGCGACAGCTGCAGGTTCTTGCCCTGCATTGCCGCACGATAGCCGACGCCGCTGATCTCGAGACGCTTTTCGAAGCCGTCCTTAACACCCGTGAAGATGTTGACGACCATCGTGCGGCTCATGCCCCACTTCGAGCGTGCGAGCTTCGTATTGTCACGAGGATTGACGCTTACCGCGCCATCCTCAAACTTGACCACAATGTCGTCATTGGCGACGAAGGAGAGTTCCCCCTTCGGGCCCTTGGCCTTGATGGTCTGGCCGTCTACGCTGGCTGTTACGCCCTGCGGGACTGCCACGGGTTTTTTACCGATACGAGACATTTTTCAACCTGTCCGTTTCTTCCTGTTTACAGCCCACGCATTAGAATATGCGGCAGAGCAACTCGCCACCAACATTCTGTTCACGTGCCTCGTGATCCGCCATCACGCCCTTCGGCGTCGACAGGATCGAAATACCAAGGCCGTTTGCAACCTGCGGGATCGACTTGACCGAAACGTAAACGCGACGGCCGGGCTTCGAAATACGGGTAATCTCGCGAATTACCGGTACGTTCTCAAAATACTTCAGCTCGATTTCGATCTCGGACTTGCCGTTTTCGAAATCAACCTGGCTGTATCCGCGGATATAGCCTTCGGACTGAAGAACATCCAGAACGCGGGCGCGAAGCTTGGAGGCAGGGGTCGAAACCTTGCCCTTCTTGCGCATCGTCGCGTTACGGATGCGCGTCAGCATATCGCCGAGAGGATCATTTACAGACATCTGTTTGCTCCCTTACCAGCTCGACTTCACGACGCCGGGCACCTGGCCGGACGAACCCAGCTGGCGCAATGCGATACGCGACATTTTAAGCTTGCGGTAGTAACCGCGCGGACGGCCCGAAACTTCGCAACGATTGCGGATGCGGACCTTGGTGGAATTGCGTGGCAGTTCTGCCAGCTGAATGGTGGCGCGGAAGCGCTCATCCAGCGGCAGCGACTGGTTCATCACGATAGCCTTCAGGCGCGCGCGCTTTGCAGCGAAACGCTTCACCAGAAGACCACGGCGCTTGTTCTTTTCGACTGCGCTCGTCTTAGCCATTTCTAATACCTCGCTACGCTTGCCGTTACTGCCGGAAGGGGAAGTTGAAGGCGCGCAGCAATGCGCGTGCTTCATCATCCGTCTTTGCAGTCGTACAAACGATGATGTCCATGCCCCAGATCTGATCAACCTTGTCGTAGTTGATTTCCGGGAACACAATGTGCTCCTTGATGCCCATGGCGAAATTGCCACGACCGTCAAAGCTCTTTGGATTCAGACCGCGGAAATCTCGAACGCGCGGCAGCGCGATCGTGATCAGGCGATCCAGGAATTCATACATGCGCTCTTTACGAAGAGTGACCTTCGTTCCGATCGGCATATTCTCACGAACCTTGAAGGTAGCGATCGAATTGCGCGCACGCGTAATAACCGGCTTCTGACCGGCAATCAATGCCAGATCTTCAGCTGCGACAGTTGGCTTCTTGGAGTCAGCAGTAGCTTCACCAACGCCCATGTTGAGAACAACCTTGGTGATGCGCGGGATCTGCATCTCGTTGTCATATTTGAACTGCTCGAGAAGAGCCTTGCGTACCACATCCTGGTACTGCTTCTTCAAGCGGGGTTCGATTTTTGCATCAGCCATCGATCAGATCTCCTGAACGCTTTGCTACACGTACCTTCTTGCCGTCTTCGAGGACCTTGAAGCCAACACGGGTCGGCTTTCCATCCTTGGGGTCGGCGATCGCGAGGTTCGACAGATGGAGCGGCGCTTCTTTCGAAATGATGCCGGCTTCCTGGTTCTGTGTCTGCTTCTGGTGACGCTTGACAACATTGACGCCGCGAACGAGCGCCTGCTCATCCTTCGGCAAAACTTTGATTACTTCGCCGGTACGGCCCTTGTCCTTACCAGCCAGAACGACAACGCGGTCGCCTTTACGGATCTTCTGCATCGTCTGCTCCTTACAAAACTTCTGGAGCCAGCGAGATGATCTTCATGTGGCTTTTTGCGCGAAGTTCGCGCGGAACCGGTCCGAAGATACGTGTGCCGATAGGCTCTTTCTTGTTGTCGATCAAAACGGCTGCGTTCTTGTCGAAACGAATAACGCTACCGTCCGGGCGGCGGATGTCCTTGGCAGTGCGAACAACCACTGCCTTCATCACGTCACCTTTTTTAACGCGGCCGCGCGGAATTGCTTCCTTGATCGATACGACAATGATGTCGCCGACCGAAGCATATTTCCGCTTCGAACCGCCCAGCACCTTGATGCACATGACACGACGTGCGCCGGAATTATCCGCCACGTCGAGGTTTGTTTGCATCTGAATCATGACTAGCCGCCTTCTTCTTGTTCAACCGGACTGGGCTTTCCTTGCCCCTCGCGATTGTTGCGTACTTACATACAGATAATTAGCTCGCCGGGGCGTCCGTTACGACAACCCAACGCTTGTCTTTCGAAATCGGCTTGGATTCCTCGATGGAAACCGCGTCGCCGACCTTGAACTGGTTATTCTCGTCATGCGCCTTGTACTTCTTCGACTGGCGCACAGTCTTCTGGAGGAGCGGGTGCGAATAGCGCCGCTCGACCTTGACCACAACGGTCTTGTCGTTTTTGTCGCTCACGACAACGCCCTGCAGAATGCGTTTAGGCATGGTTTTCTTCCTTAAGCCTTGCTCTCGACCGCTTTCTGGCGGGCGACAGTCTTGATGCGCGCAATATCACGGCGGATCTGCCGGACGCGAGCGGTTTTTTCCAACTGGCCGGTTGCCTTCTGGAAGCGCAGGTTGAACTGCTCTTTCTTCAGGGAACCCAATTCTTCATTCAACTGATCGAGGCTCATCGCCCGGACTTCTGCGGATTTCATAACATCCACCCCTTATTCTGCGATGCGCTGAATAAAGCGCGTCTTGACCGAAAGCTTGGCCGCGCCGAGACGCAGTGCCTCACGGGCAAGCTCTTCCGAAACGCCGTCGAGCTCGAACATGACGCGGCCTGGTGCGACGCGGGCTGCCCAATAATCGACCGAACCCTTGCCCTTACCCATACGGACTTCGGTAGGCTTCGATGTGACCGGAACATCCGGGAATACCC
Organism: Phyllobacterium sp. CL33Tsu; assembly: GCF_900113985.1. Lineage (NCBI taxonomy): Bacteria > Pseudomonadati > Pseudomonadota > Alphaproteobacteria > Hyphomicrobiales > Phyllobacteriaceae > Phyllobacterium > Phyllobacterium sp. CL33Tsu. The sequence continues at coordinate 479,387 of NZ_FORJ01000003.1, forward strand.
GGATCCAAACACGACCGGCACGCTTCATGTGACGGGTAATTGCACGGCGAGCGGCTTCGATCTCACGCGCCGTAACGCGGTTCGGCTCGAGGGCCTTCAGGCCGAAAGCACCAAAATTAAGATCCGTACCGCCCTTCGACGCGCCGTGGATACGGCCCTTGAACTGCTTGCGGAACTTTGTGCGCTTAGGCTGCAGCATTGTTCTCTACTCCAAAATTCACGATCCGGAAAGACGCTAATTAAGCGTTTTCGCGGCGACGGTTCGAACCCTGATGGCTATCACCCTCGACAGCACGGCGCTCGGAAGCCATGGGATCGTGCTCAAGGATTTCGCCCTTGAAGACCCAGACCTTGACGCCGCAAATGCCATAAGCAGTGTGAGCTTCAGCAGTTCCGTAATCGATATCGGCACGAAGGGTGTGCAAAGGCACGCGGCCTTCACGATACCATTCCATACGCGCAATTTCCGCGCCGCCGAGGCGACCCGAGCAATTGATACGAATGCCTTCAGCACCAAGACGCATGGCCGACTGAACGGCGCGCTTCATGGCACGGCGGAATGCAACGCGGCGCTCGAGCTGCTGAGCGATCGACTGGGCAACGAGCGTTGCGTCAGTCTCCGGCTTGCGGACTTCGACGATATTGAGCGCGGCATCGGCATTGGTCATTTCTGACAGCTTGCGACGCAGCTTCTCGATATCGGCGCCCTTCTTGCCGATGATCAGGCCCGGACGGGCGGCATGGATCGTTACGCGGCACTTCTTGTGCGGACGCTCGATCACAACCTTGGAGATCGCAGCCTGCTTCAGTTCGTCCATCAGATACTTGCGGATCTTCAGGTCTTCATGCAGCAGCTTGCCGTATTCACCCGTATTCGCATACCAACGCGAATCCCAGGTCCGATTGATACCGAGGCGGAAGCCAACCGGATTAATCTTCTGGCCCATTATGCGGCCTCCCCTTTTTCCTGTGCTTCGCGAACGACGATCGTCAGATGCGAGAACGGCTTCTCGATCCGGCTTGCACGACCGCGACCACGAACATGGAAGCGCTTCATCACGATTGACTTGCCTACATAGGCTTCGGCAACAACCAGAGCATCAACATCCAGGTCATGGTTGTTTTCCGCGTTGGCGATAGCCGATTCGAGAGTCTTTTTCACCGTGCCTGCAATCCGCTTGCGCGAAAATTCCAGATCGGCAAGAGCGGCGTTGACCTTCTTGCCGCGGATCATTGCAGCCACCAGATTAAGCTTCTGAGGGCTGATGCGGAGCGTGCGGGCAACGGCTTTCGCCTCGTTGTCCTTAAGCTGGCGCGGAGCCTTAGCCTTGCCCATCGTTATTTCCTCTTCGCCTTCTTGTCCGCGCCGTGACCGTAATAGGTCCGCGTCGGAGCGAATTCACCAAACTTGTGTCCGATCATCTCTTCGTTGACCGAAACGGGAACATGCTTGTTACCGTTGTAGACGCCGAACGTCAGACCGACGAACTGCGGCAGGATCGTGGAGCGACGGCTCCAGATCTTGATAACTTCGCTGCGACCGCCCTCACGTACCTTCTCAGCCTTCTTGAGAAGATAGCCATCGATGAACGGGCCTTTCCAAACTGAACGAGCCATTTCAGACTACCTCTCTTACTTCTTGCGCTGATGACGCGAACGAGCGATGAACTTGTCCGTCGACTTGTTGGAGCGCGTCTTCTTGCCCTTCGTGGGCTTGCCCCACGGAGAAACCGGATGACGACCACCGGACGTACGACCTTCACCACCACCGTGCGGGTGATCGACAGGGTTCATGGCGACGCCGCGAACGTGCGGGCGCTTGCCCAGCCAGCGGCTGCGACCTGCCTTGCCGAGGCTGATATTGCCATGGTCCGGGTTCGAAACCGCACCGACCGTTGCAAAGCACGAGCCGTGAACGAGGCGCTGTTCACCCGAGTTCAGGCGAAGGATCGCCATGCCCTGGTCGCGGCCGACGAGCTGTGCATAGGTGCCAGCCGAACGGGCGATCTGGCCACCCTTGCCCGGCTTCATCTCCACATTGTGGATGATGGTGCCGACCGGGATTGCCGACAGGGGCATTGCATTGCCCGGCTTGACGTCGGTCTGTGCACCGGCGATGACGCTGTCGCCAACGGTTAGGCGCTGCGGCGCCAGGATGTAGCTCAGCTCGCCATCTTCGTAGCGGATGAGCGCGATGAATGCGGTCCGGTTCGGATCGTATTCAAGCCGTTCAACCTTGGCAGCGACGTCATGCTTGCGACGCTTGAAGTCGACGAAGCGATAGGTGCGCTTGTGCCCGCCACCCTGGTAGCGTGCAGTGACGCGACCCGTGTTGTTGCGACCACCCTTCGATACGAGACCTTCGGTCAGAGCCTTCACAGGCTTGCCCTTGTAGAGCTCCGAACGGTCCACGATCACCAGCTGACGCTGGCTTGGTGTGGTTGGATTATAATTCTTGAGTGCCATTGTCTTTACTCCACGGCCCCTCAGAGACCAGTCGAAACATCGATCGACTGCCCTTCGGCGAGCGTCACGACTGCTTTCTTGACATCACTCTGGCGCCCGACGATGCCGCGGAACCGCTTCACCTTGCCTTTGCGCACAGCTGTATTGACTGCAGTGACCTTCACGCGGAACAGCGCTTCGACTGCGGCCTTGATTTCCGGCTTCGTTGCCTTGCGGGCTACGTTGAAGACGACCTGGTTGTTTTCAGAAACCAGGGTCGACTTCTCTGTGATGACCGGGCTGACGATCACGTCGTAATGGCGAAGATCAGTCATTTGAAACGCTCCTCGAGAGCTTCAACCGCTGCCTTGGAAAGCACGAGCTTGCCGCGGCGCAGGATGTCGTAAACATTGATGCCCTGGATCGGCAGGACGTCGATGTTCGGAATGTTCGAAGCAGCGCGACGGAAATTCGCATCGATCTCGGCACCGCCGATGAGAAGCGCATTTTCGAGGCCAAGCTTGGCGAACTGCGAAACAAGAACCTTGGTCTTGCCTTCGGCTGCGGCCAGGTCATCGACGATGATCAGGTCGGAAGCCTTGACCTTGGCAGACAGGGCATGACGAAGCGCAAGGGCGCGGACCTTCTTCGGCAGCGCATGTTCGTGGCTGTGAACAACCGGACCATGAGCCTTGCCGCCGCCGCGGAACTGCGGTGCACGTGCCGAATGGTGACGGGCGCGGCCCGTACCCTTCTGCTTGTACATCTTGGCGCCGGTCCGTGCGATTTCCGAACGGCCCTTTGCCTTGTGCGTTCCCTGCTGCTTCTTGGCGAGCTGGTAACGGACCATGCGCTGAAGGATGTCGTCGCGCGGTTCAAGGCCGAAAATCTCCTCGGAGAGTTCCACCTTGCCGGCTTCCTTGCCTTCAAGTGTTGTAATCGAAAGGTCCATTATTCGGCTCCCTCAGTTGTCTGCGCCACTTCTGCATCAGACACAGCGGCTGTCGCGTTTGCTGCCTGGCGGAGACCAGCCGGCTTCGGAGCGTTGTCCGGCAGCGCTACCTTGACGGCATCGCGTACCAGGATCCAAGCACCCTTCGAACCCGGAACCGCACCACGAACCAGAATGAGCCCGCGATCGAGATCGGTCGAAACGACTTCGATATTCTGCGTCGTCACGCGGGTCTGACCCATGTGACCGGCCATCTTCTTGCCCTTGAACACCTTGCCCGGATCCTGGCGCTGACCAGTTGAACCGTGTGCGCGGTGGGTAACGGAGTTACCATGCGAAGCGCGGTGACCGCCGAAGTTGTGCCGCTTCATCGAACCGGCAAAACCCTTGCCGATCGAAGTACCGGTCACGTCGACCTTCTGGCCGGCGACGTAATGCTCCGCAGTGATCTCGACGCCGACATCAAGAAGATTATCGGCAGAGACGCGGAACTCCGCGACCTTGGCCTTCGGCTCGACCGAGGCAGTCGCGAAATGGCCGCGCAGGCCCTTCGTCGTATTCTTAACCTTGGCCAGACCAACACCGAGCTGAACGGCCGTGTAGCCATTCTTCTCGACTGTACGCTGAGCCACAACCTGACAATTCTCCATCCGGAGTACTGTCACCGGCACATGCTCACCTGCGTCGTTATAGACGCGAGTCATGCCCAGCTTCTGTGCAATTACACCTGAACGCATCGGTTCGTCCTTCCGTCCTCAAGCCTTACAGCTTGATCTCGACATCAACACCAGCGGAGAGATCGAGCTTCATCAGCGCGTCTACGGTCTGTGGCGTTGGGTCTACGATATCGAGAAGACGCTTATGAGTGCGCATCTCGAACTGTTCGCGGCTCTTCTTGTCGATGTGCGGCGACCGGTTAACAGTGAACTTCTCGATCCGTGTAGGAAGCGGGATCGGTCCGCGCACGTTGGCACCGGTACGCTTGGCAGTCGACACGATTTCCCGCGTCGAATCGTCAAGGATCCGATGATCAAACGCCTTGAGGCGAATGCGGATGTTTTGACCGTTCATTTCATCTTTTCCTTGTTTAGCGGAGACGCCATGTAACAGGCGCCTCTGCATAAAACCTTAATTTTACTCGATAATCGAAGAAACAATCCCGGCACCAACGGTGCGGCCGCCTTCACGGATAGCGAAGCGGAGCTTCTCTTCCATGGCGATCGGCACGATCAGCGTCACATCGACTGCGATGTTGTCGCCGGGCATGACCATTTCCGTGCCTTCCGGTAGCGTCACAACACCCGTCACGTCGGTCGTGCGGAAGTAGAACTGCGGACGGTAGTTGGAGAAGAACGGCGTATGACGGCCACCTTCGTCCTTGGTCAGGATATAGGCTTCCGCCTTGAACTTGGTGTGCGGCTTCACGGAGCCGGGCTTGGCCAGAATCTGGCCGCGCTCGACGTCCTCACGGCCAACGCCGCGGATCAGTGCACCGATGTTGTCGCCGGCCTGGCCCTGGTCGAGCAGCTTGCGGAACATTTCAACGCCCGTCACCGTCGTCTTCGAGGTCGGACGGATGCCGATGATCTCGACTTCCTCGCCAACCTTGACGATACCGCGCTCGACGCGACCCGTCACAACCGTGCCGCGGCCCGAGATCGAGAACACGTCTTCGATCGGCATCAGGAACGGCTGGTCGATCGGACGCTCCGGCGTCGGAATGTACTTGTCGACTTCCGCCATCAGCGCGCGAACCGCGTCTTCGCCGATTTCCTTGTTGCTGTCTTCAAGCGCGGCAAGCGCCGAACCCTTGACGATCGGAATGTCGTCGCCCGGGAAGTCGTACTTCGACAGAAGCTCGCGCACTTCGAGTTCGACGAGCTCGAGCAGCTCGGCGTCATCGACCTGGTCGACCTTGTTCAGGAACACGACGATGGCCGGAACGCCAACCTGGCGGGCCAAGAGGATGTGCTCGCGGGTCTGCGGCATCGGGCCGTCGGCAGCCGAAACGACGAGGATCGCGCCGTCCATCTGCGCAGCGCCGGTGATCATGTTCTTCACATAGTCCGCGTGGCCGGGGCAGTCGACGTGGGCATAGTGACGGTTGGCCGTCTCGTACTCGACGTGCGCCGTCGAGATCGTGATGCCGCGCGCCTTTTCTTCCGGCGCTGCGTCGATCTGGTCGTACGCCTTGTACTCACCAAAATACTTCGTAATCGCTGCCGTCAACGACGTCTTGCCATGGTCAACGTGACCAATCGTGCCAATGTTGACGTGCGGCTTGTTACGTTCAAACTTGCTCTTAGCCAT
>NZ_FORJ01000011.1:2500-5000 GCF_900113985.1 Phyllobacterium sp. CL33Tsu
GGTTCGATCCCGTCCGGCTCCACCAAGGTTCTGGTTGCTGCGGCTGATACGTGTGGCCGAAACCAAAGACATCATGAAAGCAAAAGTTTGCAGGCGCCTGGCGATTGGCCGGGTGGCTGCCTGTTCTGTATGAAATCGTAAAGAGAAGATATGTCCGGGTCATCCGGATGTTCATGGGTCCTTCGGGATCGGTGAACGCCCGGTGACGTCGCAAGGGATGCTCATCAAAACCCTTGCAAGATGATTGGCGGCTTAACCGCAGTGCCATCGGAGATATCTCGAGAAGCTGGTCTTTTGTCATATCTTTTTTATTCGCTCACGCGCCGTATCGTCCCTGCCGGGACGGGCGCTGCGCGGGCGCCTCGCACAGGCTCGGACGCACTATCGTGCTGTAGGGGAACGCTTCCTTGGAACTTATCCGAAGGAGGTGTCCATACAGACCGCTAGGTCGTCGCGTCGTGTGACGCGCCTCCCGGAGCACGGTCCCGCAAGGGACGTGCGTGCGTGAGGGCGAAGAAGATGGATATTGGCAATGAGAATGATCAAGTGTCTTAAGGGCATTTGGTGGATGCCTTGGCATGCACAGGCGATGAAGGACGTGATACGCTGCGATAAGCGTCGGGGAGGTGCGAATACCCTTTGATCCGACGATTTCCGAATGGGGAAACCCACCTTAGATACTTGGAAAATCTGTTTAGTTGGCCGGCGTCGGGACGTTGGTATGGGTCTCCCATACAGGCCGCTAGGCCGTCGCCAATCGTTTGGCGCGCCGTCCGCAGCGAGCAATCCTTTGAAAGGATTGCGACAGCGTGAGGACATAATAGTCCTTATTAACGCTGGCGTGACGCCGACAACTGCACAGGTTTCCAAGTATCGTTAATAAGGTATCTGACCTTCGAATACATAGGGGTTAGAAGCGAACCCGGGGAACTGAAACATCTAAGTACCCGGAGGAAAGGACATCAAACGAGACTCCGCTAGTAGTGGCGAGCGAACGCGGACCAGGCCAGTGGCTTTTATGAGACAAGTGGAACGCTCTGGAAAGGGCGGCTAGAATGGGTGACAGCCCCGTACACGTAATGCGAATGAAAGTCCTTGAGTAGGGCGGGACACGTGAAATCCTGTCTGAACATGGGGAGACCACTCTCCAAGCCTAAGTACTCGTGCATGACCGATAGCGAACCAGTACCGTGAGGGAAAGGTGAAAAGCACCCCGACAAGGGGAGTGAAAGAGATCCTGAAACCGAATGCCTACAAACAGTTGGAGCCCAAGATTTGTTCTGGGTGACAGCGTACCTTTTGTATAATGGGTCAGCGACTTAGTGTGACGAGCAAGCTTAAACCGGTAGGTGTAGGCGCAGCGAAAGCGAGTCTGAACAGGGCGTTCAGTTCGTCGCATTAGACCCGAAACCGAGTGATCTAGCCATGAGCAGGTTGAAGGCAAGGTAACACTTGCTGGAGGACCGAACCCGCATCTGTTGCAATAGATTGGGATGACTTGTGGCTAGGGGTGAAAGGCCAATCAAACTCGGAGATAGCTGGTTCTCCGCGAAATCTATTTAGGTAGAGCGTCGATTTTATACTTCCGGGGGTAGAGCACTGGATGGGCTAGGGGATCTCACCGATTTACCAAACCTAACCAAACTCCGAATACCGGAAAGTACTGATCGGCAGACACACGGCGGGTGCTAACGTCCGTCGTGAAGAGGGCAACAACCCTGACCACCATCTAAGGTCCCTAAGTTATGGCTAAGTGGGAAAGGATGTGAGGATCCCAAAACAACCAGGATGTTGGCTTAGAAGCAGCCATCATTTAAAGAAAGCGTAACAGCTCACTGGTCTAAATAAGGGTCTTTGCGCCGAAAATGTACCGGGGCTCAAGCCATACACCGAAGCTGTGGATTTGCCTGGCAACAGGCAAGTGGTAGCGGAGCGTTCCGTAAGCCGTTGAAGCCGGACCCGTGAGGGCTGGTGGAGGTATCGGAAGTGAGAATGCTGACATGAGTAACGATAAAGGGAGTGAGAGACTCCCTCGCCGAAAGTCCAAGGGTTCCTGCTTAAAGTTAATCTGAGCAGGGTTAGCCGGCCCCTAAGGCGAGGCCGAAAGGCGTAGTCGATGGGAACCACGTTAATATTCGTGGGCCTGCGGGTAGTGACGGATCGCGTATGTTGTTCCTCCTTATTGGATTGGAGGGGCTTCGAAGCGGTTCCAGGAAATAGCTCCCGCGTATAGACCGTACCCGAAACCGACACTGGTGGACTGGTAGAGAATACCAAGGCGCTTGAGAGAACTGCGTTGAAGGAACTCGGCAAATTGCACGCGTAACTTCGGAAGAAGCGTGACCCTTTTTTACGCAAGTAGAAGGGGGTGGCACAGACCAGGGGGTAGCGACTGTTTACCAAAAACACAGGGCTCTGCGAAGCCGTAAGGCGACGTATAGGGTCTGACGCCTGCCCGGTGCTGGAAGGTTAAGAGGAGAGGTGCAAGCTTTGAATCGAA
>NZ_FORJ01000006.1:0-242174 GCF_900113985.1 Phyllobacterium sp. CL33Tsu
GTGTCGAACTGCCATCCCGCATCGTGCTTGACCAGTGGAAACGGAAACGGCCAGACACGGCTGCCCAGAATAACTTCCTTGGCGCCGTCATCGCGATCTTTCAGCTCCGTGCGTTCTTTCGATGCCTGCTGCAGTTCCGCGAGCCGATCGCCCAATTCAATGCCACCGCCGGATACGATGAACACCTTGAAGCCGTTCTGTTTGAGATAGTCGATGACCTCGAGCATAGGCTGGAAGATGAGCGACGTGTACGGTTTGTCGAGTTTGGGATGACGTGCCTTGGCGATCCAGTCAGCAACAATCTTGCTGAACTCCTCACTCGTCATGCCGGCGTGGGTTGCCGCCACAAGTTCAACAAGTCCGCGCTCGCCCGACGCCGCGACACCGTTCAAATCTCCTGAAAGGACAGATTTGAACGGCTCGGTGGTCTGCCATTCCGGATGCTGCGGCGCCAGGGCTTTCACGCGGTCGAGGACAAATGCGAGCTGGACATACATCGGCTGCTCGCCCCAGAGCGTGCCGTCATTGTCAAAGACGGCAATTCGGTTGTCGAGGTCGACGAAGTCGGCATTCCCTTCGGTGGTAACGGCCTTCACGAAATCGATGATCCTTGCCTTGGCATCACCGTCGGACCAGGAGGAAAGCGGCGCCTTTTGCCCCCTGTGCAAGAGCGGTGACAGGCATTGCTAAAGTGGAAGCCAAGAGCGAACATGCATTGCCCGGGCTTTGGTCTCTTGCCGCGCCATTCTCGACTTGCCTTCTGCCTTTGCTCGTTCCGGACGCCCATCGGGGCGGCTGCCGGAACGTCTTGCTCGCCCGCTCGGTCAGGGCGAAGGGCGAATGCGGTGTAAACAAGTGAGCCGCCGGCATCGTCGCCGCCCAGAACCAATGTGGTTCCGGCGCGGGAACCAAATTGAAAGCCGGTCAAGGACCTCGTTCGCGTTCAATTGTATCTCGATGAGGAAAACCATAAATTCCTGAAGGTTTACGCGGCCCAACGCCGCACCACCATATCAAACGCATTGAATGAATTTCTCATGGAGAAGTCTGGGCTGTAACCTTCGCCCAAGCGTGACTTCCGTCGCGGCACTTGCTTCGAGGCCGGCCGGTGCAGCGCAGCGCCAATGTTGAGCTAGGAGCGAATGTGAGAATTTTCTTTCTTGCTGCGCGCGGCGATCGACCCGCGACCGAAAGCGCCCCTCCGCACGGGCGTTTTACCTCGGTCGTCTTCACCGGTGAAGATCGAAATCCCGATGAAGCATGATGGGAAGGGGCTGCCGGCTGTATTGCCTCTAATTGCGACGGCTTGAGGAAGACCGATCAAACCCTGGCGGCGAAGCGCTCAACCCCCATTGCATTCGGATGGAACGGCCCGGCCGACGCCCCACGATAGCTTCCCCTGCACGATACTCAGCGTCTGTCGGCCATTCGAAAAAGTCGTTCCGTCTGGCCCCATGGAGGGCAGCTCGACCGCTGTCGCGCCGTTGACGGATACCGAAGCCCGATCGCCAAGGAGACGTACTGCCAGATGCGTGCCGTCCTCGCACTTGTAGTTGCTGACCGGATAGGGGTTGCCCACGCCCACCGACGCTCCAGGCGTGGATGGCTCATTGCTAACAAGCATCAAGGCGCTGATTGCCGCGATCGATAGATGACCCAACATGGTAGTTCTCCAAACTGGATCGAGAGTAGATGAAACAGAGAATGATGTCTTCTCCGGAGGACGAGCCGCGCAGATATTCACCACGGCCGCACCAAAAAAGGTCAAGCAACCTACTCGATCGCTCTCTGGCAGTGGCTCCGGTGGCCTTGTGGCCGGCGGGCGGGCGTGGTCTTTCGATAAAAGCCAAGGGCCGGTCCCTGCGGTCCCACTGTTCCGCCAATCCGTCAAAGTAAAAACGCATTGGGTGGAACCGACGGAAGTGGCGGGCTTGCAGTTTGTTTAGTCAAGAAACATGCGGGCCGGTCTAGGTCTTTATTATGTGCGGCACTGTAATTATGGACGCAGCACTACTTTGATTACGCCATCCTCTTTGTCGCGGAATTTCTTGTACATTTCAGGGGCATCTTCCAGTGCGGAGGGATGTGTAACGACAAAGCTCGGATCTATTTCGCCAGCCTCGATCTTCTCCAGCAACGGTTTCGTATATTTCTGAACGTGTGTCTGCCCCATCTTGAAGGTCAACCCTTTGTTCATCGCGGCACCAAGTGGAATCTTGTCGCCCATACCCACGTACACACCCGGTATCGAGAGGGTTCCGCCCTTGCGGCAGCTCATGATGGCTTCTCGAAGGACGTGGACCCGATCAGTAGCAAGGTAGGTCGCGGCCTTGACCTTGTCGATTATTGCGTCCGTCGCACCATGGCCGGAGGCCTCGCAGCCGACAGCATCAATACAGCTATCAGGTCCGCGCTTGTCGGTCCTTGCCATCAACTCGTCGTAGACATCTGTTTTGGAAAAATCGATCGTCTCGGCTCCACCCTCTTCGGCCATCGCAAGCCTTTCCGGAACTTCGTCGATCGCAATAACCCGCCCAGCGCCCATCATCAGCGCGGAGCGGATGGCGAACTGACCAACCGGTCCGCATCCCCAGATCGCAACCGTATCACCCGGCTCGATCTGCGCATTTTCAGCGGCCATGTATCCGGTCGGAAAAATATCGGACAAAAACAGGGCCTGTTCGTCCGTCACGCTGTCGGGAATCTTGATAGGCCCGATATCCGCCATCGGAACGCGCAGATATTCCGCCTGGCCGCCACTATACCCACCAAGCATGTGACTGAACCCGAATAGGCCTGCGGGCGAGTGCCCCATGGCTTTGACAGCCATTTCAGCATTGGGATTGGTGCGATCGCAACACGAGAACATTCCATGCTTGCAAAACCAGCATTGGCCGCAGCTGATTGTAAAAGGTACAACAACGCGATCGCCAATTTTCAGATTGGTGACGTCAGAACCAAGTTCAATCACCTCACCCATGTTCTCGTGGCCGAGAATATCGCCTTTTTCCATTGTGGGCTGGTAGCCGTCCAGCAGATGCAGATCGGACCCGCATATCGCACAACAGGTTATCTTGATGATCGCATCACGTGGATGTTCAATCTTGGGATCGGGAACAGTGTCAATTCGGACATCGCCCTTTCCATGCCAGCAAAGTGCACGCATGTCGGTAGCTCCTATCTAAGAGCTAACCTTCTCAAACAGAAGTCGTTCCCCCTTATGAATTAATTTACCGGCACTCGCAAAGCGGCCCGCACCAGTCAATTGGTTGGCTGTTCTTACTTTCTATGCCTGCCCCACCACTTGCTTGGGGCCCTCCCGCACAGCTCCACACAAACAATGCAACTTTGCGAGTGGCAGGTTGTGGGTTAGGTTGCGGAGGATTCTTGTTATCACGTGTACGTAGTTATTCTTGCGCAGTTTCTCAGATGACAAAGGACGATCCTCGCATGTCGGACAAACCCAAAGGCCGCCTCGATCGCCGCGATTTCATGATCGCATCCATTGCCACAGTCGGCGCGTCGGCGGCGCTCGCCGGCAACGCTGGCACTGCGAATGCTCAAGCCCAAGCCACACCCCCTGCCAATCCGGCCTCCGGAACCGTCTACACTGGCGATGTCATCGAAGGCAAAAAGGTCATCAGCAGGCTCGACGTCAATGACCTGGAGCCAGGCAAGAAGCACCTTTTGTATTTTCAGGGTGTTGAGATGCCGACTGGACAGCATTGGTATGTTTCTGTGACGGTGGCTAAGGGAGCAAAACCGGGGAAGCGCGGCATCCTGACAAGTGGCGTGCACGGGGATGAGATGAGTTCTGTGCATACGGTCCAGACAGTGATGAACCAGCTCAATCCTGCGGAAATGTCGGGTACTGTGATGGCGGTCACGGATATCTCCCGCCCCGCCCTCGAAAGCATGCAGCGGAGATGGCCCAATCAGGGCAGAGGCATTGATCTCATCGATATGAATCGCGAGTGGCCCGGCAACGAGAACGGCGCCACCGCACCCAGCCGGCACGCCGGGCTTTTGTTCAACCGGCTGTTGCGGCCGAATGCCGACTTCGCGATCGATTTCCACACCGGGACAACTGGATTTGAAGTCACTGCATTTAACCTCGGCGGCATGGATGTGCCGGAGGTCAAGGCGATGGTGGAGCTCTATCCCGTCGGTCAGATTTTCGACAATCACGTTTATCCCGGCGTTCTGCACAACGCGTTCATTGACGTGGGCATTCCGTCGTTTACGCCGGAAATCGGTGTTGCGCGCCACCTCGATACCGACATGAGCTCCCTCTTCGTCGAAGGCACGATGAACGTCCTCAAGCATCATGGCATCATCGCCGGGTCAATGGGGCGTACAGGCAAGGACGTGACTGTCTTTGTCGGTAACAGCGCCTTCCCGGTCCTGGCGACCGCAGGCGGGCTGGTCGAGCATTTGGTCAAACTTAACGACAAAGTTGAAGCCGGACAAAAAGTTGCCATCCAGCGCAATAGCTTCGGCGAGGTTGTTGCGGAGTATACGAGCAGCGTTGCCGGGGAGGTAACAGGCCAGCGCAGCGATGCAATGTCGGAGCCCGGAAACCCCTTGGTATTCATTCTTTTCAATAAGTCGGTGCCCGAGGGCGCTGAGTCCTATCCCGAGTAATCGAGCGGATCGCAAGTTACCTTGCGCATAGTCAACCACGACGTGCCGCCTTCCGCTTTCCCCACTTTATATCTGACTTGCCGGTATAGGCCGTCCGCAAGGGTTCGGCTTCCATATAAATGCCGGCTTCCCTCGCGGCTTCTATAAAGGCAACACGTGCCACGGCGGCAGAACAACTGCCTTCAAGGCACTTGAGCAATATCTCCCGTGCCATGAGATGCTTCGGGCCGGTCTCATCCGGCCACTGCTCGAGCACGAACCTTGCAGCGTCAAAGGCAGACGACACGCTAACAAGCTGACCCGGCTGCCTTCCGAACACCTGCACTCGCTGGAATGCCCTGTAATCCTCGTAATCCATGGCCGGGAATATAGGGCCGGTGTTTGGGGATTCCGAATCAATCAATTTATTTATTGTGGTTATGGCAGGCCACGCGTTTACGAGCGTGCAGTCAGAACTTGCGGCAACTGGTCAACTCGTTACCGGCAAGCGTCTACCATTTGAGTTCCGACAAGCGGCTCCCTGAGCGCGAACAACCTGAATCCTTCTCTACGCCTAGCGTCGGAAGTTCGAGCGCCAGGCTAATGGGACACCCGAGCCGACTGTGAACAATCTCTGTTTACTGGGAACCACGCGAGCTCCCCCGGTGTTGTTGTTCGCAACTGTTAGCGAAAGTTTGGAAAAATTATGGAAAGTGCGGGAATTGGCTGGATTGCAGCAATCATAATCGGTGGACTGGCCGGCTGGCTGGCGGAGATGTTCATGAAAAGCCAAATGGGCTTGGTTATGAACGTTGTCCTCGGCATTGTCGGGGCCGTAATCGCCAACGCAATCCTTTCGGTGTTTGGGGTGGTGCTGGGCGGTTGGTTGGGATACTTGGTCGCTGGCTTCATCGGCGCGTGTATTTTGATTGCGGTTGCCAGGATGTTTCGAAGGAACACATAAATAAATATCCGCAGATTTTATAACCCTCCGGATACCCATAACTTCCCTCGAGAAGGATCATTGTTAGTAAATCCGACGCTCGGCAGCGGAGCTTAATCTTTATCACTATTCAACCGTTCCGACGCGACGTCGCAGACCGCGTCGGCTACTCCGATCGCTGGGTCGTAGGCGTCCGTTGCTACTTCCTTACCATTTTCCAATAACTCATCTGCCTTTTCCGAAACGCTTTCCTCGACGCGCTCGGCAGCGTCGCCGACTACTTTGTCTTCCACCTCTGTATGGGGGAGTGCCTCGCCGATAGCTGGCGCATGTTCGTTTGTCCTGCCTGAAATTCCGGCGGTCGTGTCTCTTACTTGATCTCAGGTGTCCGAAAGCCAGTCTGCGTGGCTGTCCCACAAGGCACGGTCTGTTCCTTGATGGCGGAAAATGCGGTGGCCAGCGGAGTCCGCGAAGCCACGGTGGATTTTGCCGGTCTCGTCGACGAAATCGCCGGCACGCGGATGGACGTTGGCTCAGTGTCAATCTTCCAGCCGCTTTGCCCGCGCCGGTGAGGCAACCCTGTATCGGGCGTATGCGTCAACCGTCTGAAATTGGAATGTCCAAGGAGCGACTGTACAATAATGTCTTATAGCAGCCCCGCGGAGTGTAAACTGTCATTTCCGCACAAGGTGGCGCGCTGAGCACGGGGGGTCATGCTGACGATCGCTCCCGCCACCAATCCTGTGCTTGGAGTTTCCAGTAAGTAATTTGTGCTGCGGACAAGCCCCCCAGGCCTCCGGCCCACACGAGGCCGAACGGTTTAAACAACTGATAGCGATCCGACTGGCCCAGAATGGCCTCAGCGATTACTTTGCCGGCAATCGCAGTGGTGTTCAGTCCATGACCTCCAAATGCCGTGCAGAACCACACGTCCGGGTATAGTTGGCCGATTTGGGGCATGAAGTGTCGCGCATATGACATTAGCCCAGACCAGGAAGTCTCAATCTTCAAATCAGCAAGCTGTGGGTAAGTGCTCACCATTTCCCGTCTTAGTTCAAGGGCGAGCGCCCGAGGCGACGCGGCTCTAGTTGTGATGCGCCCGCCCCAAAGCAGACGCTTGCCGCCGTCGACGATGCGATAGTAATCGCCGGCTCGCCGATTGTCACCAACTGCGTCGGTCGTGGTGACAGCCTGGCGGATGAGGTCCGGCGCTTCTTCGGTCAGCATGACATAGGTGGCAATAGGCAGAAAGCTGCGTTTTATTTTCGGAAACAATCCTGTTGTGTACCCTCCGCTTGCAACGATGACACGTCGCGTTCTTATCTCGCCTCGATTTGTCCGCACGATCTTCTCGGATCGACTTAAATCGCAGGATAAGGCCGGGCTGCCTTCAAATATTCTTCCGCCAAGCCGCTGGATTTCCCGCGCCAAAGAACGAAGGTAATTCAGCGGATGCATGTGAAACGCGTGCGGATCACGCAGTGCTTGGAAATAGCGTTTCGAGTGAAGCACCTCCTGTACTTGGTCCCGACTCATATACTCGACTGAATAATCAAATTCGCGCTGGAGATAGCCGGCATGCGCGAGAAGAGCTTGGCTGTTTTCATAGCGCACCACTCTCATTATTCCGTGCGTGGGAGCTGCGCTGGCGATCTCAAGTTCATCAATCGTATCGCGCACGAACTTCATGCCTTCGATAGACAGGGCGTGGAGTTTGCGAGCGTGGTCAGGGCCCACGACACGCTCGATCGCATCACCGTCATTGGCATAACCCGGACTTACAAAACCGCCATTGCGTCCTGAAGCACCCCAGCCGATGCGTTCGGCTTCCAGCAGAACCACTGTCTGCCCGGCGTTTAGCAACTGCAGAGCCGTCGTTACACCGGCGAGGCCGGCTCCGATAACGCAGGTCTCGCATTCCGCAACGCCAGACAGTGCCGGATAGGTGTAGTTGTCATCTATCGTTCGCCGGTAGAAAGTATCGATATAACTCATTGCTCTGGCTTCCAGGTCACAAAGTAACACACGGCTTTGAGTCTCCCTGTTAGAGGGTCGACAATCAATGACGTAGAATCTTACTCAGAAAGGTGCGACTGCGATCCGTCTTCGGGTCTGAGAAAAACTCTTCCGGTGTACCGGTTTCTACGATAGCGCCCTCATCCATGAATACGACCCGATGCGCAACTTTACGGGCAAAACCCATCTCATGGGTCACCACCATCATGGTCATGCCCTCTTCGGCGACGCTCACCATCACGTCCAGGACCTCACTGATCATCTCTGGATCGAGAGCCGACGTAGGCTCATCGAAGAGCATGATTTTCGGGCGCATACAAAGGCAGCGCGCGATAGCGACACGTTGCTGCTGGCCGCCGGAAAGCTCGGACGGATAGGCGTTAAACTTATCGACGAGCCCGACTTTCGCCAGCATCTCGCGGCCCGAAGCCTCGGCCTCACTGCGAGCGATTTTTCGCACATGGATCGGAGCGAGCGTTACGTTCTCGAGCGCCGTCTTATGTGGATAAAGATTGAAAGCCTGGAAAACGAAGCCAATTTCGGTACGCAGTTCGATCATGTTGGTGGCGCGGTCGCCGATACGCTGTCCATCGACGATAAGGTCGCCGTCCTTGATCGTCTCGAGTCCATTAATGCAGCGGATCAGCGTGCTCTTGCCGGAACCGCTTGGGCCGCACACGACCACGACTTCGCGCTGCTCAACACTGAGCGTGATATTCTTGAGAACATGAAGCGCGCCGAACCATTTGTTCACGCCGTGAAACTCGATCATAACTTGCTGCTTTCGTTGATAGAACACGTCACAATTGCACCTCGCCATGGGCGGCGCCCATGCGTCTCTCCAGACGGCGGGCGAGCACGATGAGCGGATAGCACACGACAAAATAACCGATGCCGACAATTGCGAACACGAGCAATCCATTGGGTACTCGCTGAACCACAAGCCAGCCGACCCGGGTAAGATCCGTCAGGCCGATAGCGGAAACAACAGACGAATCCTTGATGAGAAGCACATATTGGCCAACAAGCGGCGGCAGGGAAACACGCATCGCTTGCGGCAGTACCACCTGTCGCATTCGCTGCCACTGCGACAGGCCCGACGCGAGCGCAGCCTCAACTTGTCCGGTCGGCACCGAACGGATACCTGCGGCAACTATCTCGCAAATGAAGCAAGCCGCGAGGTTAGTCAGGGCTATAATGCCGGCAGTGAAGGCATCGAGCTCAACACCAAGTTCCGGCAGGATGAAGAAGATCAGGAAGATTTGCACGAGGAATGGGGTTCCCCGGATCAGGTCGACCCACAATCCGATAGCATAATCCAACAAGCGGCTGCCGCTCGTGCGCAGGACACCGAGCGCAAAGCCAAGGATGGTACCGAGCAGCAGACTTATCAAAGAAAGGGCAATCGTCATGCCGAGCCCCCGCAACGCCAACGGATAGCTGCCCATCAGGCTCTGGAGCTGGAACCAGATCATGTGCGACTCCCGGTCGGTCGCGCGCCTAGCCAGCGCGCCGAGAATGCTGCCACGGATTTCAATCCGTAATAAAGGACGAGATAGCACGCAGCTGTCGTGATGAAGCCCTCTGCGGGCATGAACCTGTCGGACGCCAGCAACTGGCCTGCCCTCGTCAGTTCGGCTACAGAAATCAAGGACAGCAACGCCGAGTCTTTCACTAAAACGATGGCTTGTCCGAGCAGCGGCGGAATGGTTACCCGGAAGGCCTGTGGCAGGATCACCAAGCGCATGCGCTGGGAATAGGTCATCCCGGACGCAATGCCTGCCTCCACCTGTCCACGCGAAATCGACAGGATGCCAGCGCGGATGATCTCGGCAATGTAGGCACCGCTGTTTAAAGCCAATGCGAGGATGCCGACGAAAAGCTCCGGCAACACGAAACCAAGCCGTGGCAGGCCGAAATAAAGAAAATAAAGCTGTGCCAGCAGCGGTGTCGCACGGATCGCGTCGATATAGATTTTTGCCGGAAGTTGCAAAAGCTGCGAACGCTGCAAGTTCATCGCACAAAGGGTGATGCCGATAGCGAGGGCGCCGCCGAACGAAACAATCGACAGCCACAGCGTTGCAGCAAATCCCTGCCCGAACAGGGGCAGATATTCGACGATGGTGCGGAAGCTGAAGTTTTCTAGCATGCCGGAAGATTCCTCAGGCGGCGGGACAGGCGCTAAAAAGCGGCCAGACGGCGCGCGTGAGGCGAACCCGCTCCACGCAACGCCGTCCGCGACCTTCTATTGATGGTCTTTCTTCCAATCTTCCGAATTTACCCAGTAATCCAGGTTCTTCTGCAGACGGCCATCGAGTGCCACTTGGTCGAGGAAGAGGTTCATCCAAACGAGAAGGTCCTGCTCGTCATAGCGTGTGGCGAAAGCCAGCGGCTCTTTCGACAGGACTTCCGGCATGATGGTAATGCTTCCCGCCGGATAGGCGGCCTGTTGACCCTTGACCGCCGAGACATCGTTTACGCCGCAATCAGCCTGGCCATTAACGACAGCATCAAGCAGGAGCGGGCCGCCACCCTTATAACTCTTGATTTCGGCATCAGGGAAAGTCTCCTTTGCCACTTTTTCGCCGGTCGCTCCGAGAAGCACGGCGATTTTCGTGCCCTTGGCTTTACATGCATCCATGGTGCCGAACTTGCTGTCAGTTTTGGCAAAGACAGCGCTTCCCGTGTACATGAAAGGCTTGGTGAAGGCCACCTTCATCGCCCGCGCCAGTGTTGGGGTCATGTCTGCAACAAGCAGATCGGCCTTGCCGGAAAGCAACGCTGGGATCAGACCGTCCCAATCATAATCTTGGAACGTGATTTTTACCCCCATTTCCTTCGCCATCAGTTCGGCAAGCTCGACAGAGCTGCCCGTGCGTTTCCCCGCCTGGTCGACCATGGAAAAAGGAGGGCCTTGGGTCTGAACTGCGACCCGGAGTTCTCCGCGCTTGGTTATGTCGTCGAGAGATCCGGCGTTCGCGAGGCTTGCAGTGGTCAGCAGTGCCAGGCTTGCGACAAATAGTTTGGCGATCTTCATTAATATTCCTCCCTGTGATTGTTAAATGTTCCCGCCCTATTGGGCACTTGCTTCCGACGTCCGCAGTCTCCCAGAACGTCGCAGACTTAGTCGAAGTGTTCGGATTTCCTTCGCCAAGACTTCGCTCCTCGAGGTACCCCCTTTGAAATAAATGAAAGCGATCAAGTCGCCACTGCGCGCACAGGCACTTCGGGACCACTTGACCAACACCCCTTGGGCAGACTGACCCATTTGTTACAGGCTGCCATGACAACGAATGTTTCTGTACGCGTGATCTCGCCCGGTTCGCCAACTCCCGGGATCAGTTCACTCGTGACGCGATAGAGGTCAGCGACATCCCCAGCCACGACAACATCAACGATTATGTCGAAACGGCCGGTTACAACGCATGCTGAGTTGACGAACGGGAGCTCTGAAATACGAAGCGCAATCTCGCGTGCACGGCCATGTCCTTTGGCATTGATACCGACGATCGCAGAAATTAATTCGGGTCGCTCAGACAGATTCAGCAGTCCAACAATTTTGATAAGGTTTTGGCTCAGAAGGTTGCGAAGGCGCGAGCGCACGGTTGGCACTGAGATCGCCATGCCCTCGGCGAGACGGTTCACGCCGACCTGCGCATCTTGCGACAGCAATTGCACGAGTTTGCGATCCGTATGGTCAAGGTGTTCTCTCAATATAATTCTTTCATAAAAGGAAAAAAGTTTGAAGGTATCTTTCCCATTATTAGCGAACTTATACGAATTTTTTTCTTATGCAATAATTTGACTGGCTCATAATGTAGCAATCCTCTCGGCTTTTCTCGGCCTGCCAGCGCCAAAGCTAGGGATATTCGACAATGGTACCGGCGGGATAGCGCGGCTCAGTCATGATCGTTTGCAAGGTCGGCGTCGAGCCGCTCGAGTTCGTCAAGGATCATGGTGCGCAGTTCGGGCGGCGTTTCGTCAATGCCGTAGGTGCGACGCCGATCGTTGCTCTTCATCAACTTTTCAAAGGTCGCGACAGAGAGGACAACGACGCTTTCGCGTCCGTGCTTGGTCAGGACGACTGGCTCTCTTTGCGCCTGATCGTGGAAACGGCCAAACTTGCGGATGAATTCGGCGGCGGTGACTTTCGTCGTCATGGTGCGGGCCTTTCCTGAATAACTCATATTATACATATAATTCAGTGTTAGCCAGTAAAGTGAAGAGAGGCTTCTGCCGCCCCGGTTATTGGCCGGCCCAAGATTTTACTTTCCTGTCCGTCTCGTCGCTTGACAAAGTTTCTCGGGTAATCAGGAACGGGATGCGGCCCCGTGCACCGTGTGCTATTGATCTATCAATACGGGGCCAGAACACGGATTGTTTACATGTCCGAGATTGAGGCGTTCTCGACACTGGTCGGCGAAGTTTATGATGCCGCGCTAAACCCTGACCTGTGGCCAAGAGTGTTTGATCTCGCCTGCGGGTTCATCGGCGGGAGCTCGGCCAATCTTATTTCGCACAGTGCGGTTGGAAAAAACCCTGATTTTTACTTCGCTGCCAATCAAGATCCTCAGTATATTCAACTCTATTCTGATAAATACTTTAAGATTAACCCGATCTTTCCAACCGTGATATTTTTCGATGTCGAAGAGACACACTGGGTTCCTGATGTCCTCCCACGCCAAGAGTTCTGCCGGACGCGGTTTTTTAAGGAATTCCTGCTGCCCCAGGGCTACATGGATGGTCTGTTCACAAACCTCGAAAAAACGCCGACCGGTTGCGCACTTTTCACCGTATTCCGCCGGATGAGCGACGGTATGGTCGACGACCGGATGCGCCAACGGTTCGACCTCATCGTCCCGCATGTCCGTCGGGCGCTTCTGATCGGAAGAGTGATCGATCTCAAGAAGGTCGAGGCCGCAGCGCTTGCGGACAGCCTCGATACGCTTGCGTCCGCGATGTTCATGGTCGACGGCACCGGCCGCGTCGTCCACGCCAATGTCAGCGGCCACATCATGGTGGCCGAAGCGAGTGTTGTGAGAGCGCGCAAGGGCCGACTTGGGGCGATCGACCAGGCGGCTGACCGGGCGTTGCTGGATAGCTTCAACGCTTCGGGCGGCGGCGATGCGACGTTGGGCCGGAGGGGCATCGCAGTGCCGCTAAGGGCGCACAATGGTGAGCGGTATGTCGCCAACGTGCTAACCCTGACCTCCGGTGCGCGGCGTCGGGCGGGTATCTCCTACGAGGCCGTGGCAACCGTCTTCATTCACAAAGCTGCACTGGATTTGCCCTCGCCGCCGGAGGCGGTCGCGCAGGAGTTTCGCCTGACGCCGGCGGAATTGCGGGTTCTCTTTGCGATCATCGAGGTCGGCGGCGTTGCGGACGTGGCAGCGGTCCTTGGACTTTCTGAGGCAACGGTGAAGACGCACCTCCAACGCCTGTTCCACAAGACTGGTAGCGCCCGGCAGTCCGATCTGGTGAAATTGGTTGCCGGCTACTCCAACGCCCTCGTCGGCTAATCCCCTCGGATCATACGGATCTGGCCCGCATCAACCGAACGGTTGACGCGGACAAGATGTGTCGCTGGTAGAACAAGATCATAGCGAACAGTCCGAGATATAAAGGAGGTTTCCATGAGCGCTTTGGCTCGCAGCGTCGGCTTAATTTTCTTTGCCCTGACAACGGTCGCCCATGGCGCAAGCCAGACAACGCAAGTCGGCGGCTCCGGGGGCAGCCCCTTCAAGATCTTGTGTCCCCCAAATCATGTCCTGATCGGCTTTAATATGAGAACGGGCAGTGCACTCGACGCAATTGCACCGGCCTGCAAAAGACTTAAGGCAGACGGTACGACACTGATGCCGATCAGCAATCCCGGCGCAACCGGCGGCAATGGTGGTCACTCGAACCGCGTGAACTGTATGGGCGCCAACACATTCGTTGCGCGTTTGAATGTCTTCGTCGACCGTTTCGAGATCGTCAATCACATTGAAATTCAATGTCGCACATTGGCGAACAGTGCACCATCCGGCGTATTCCGCCCGCAAGAAGGCATAGGCGGGCAAGCCGTGCGCAGTTTCACGGTCGAATGCCAGACAGGCCATATACCGAACGGAATCATTGGCCGGAGTGGCGCGCTTATCGACCGGCTTGGCCTGCACTGCGACGCCTCAAGTGTGATCGCTCCGCGACAACTTGAGGCTATCCGCCGGTATTGGCCCTATTGACCTCGCTCTATGAGAGCCGCTGCGACACCGATACGCGGGCGCAAAGCGAAAATCATTCCCGTTGTGGGTACCGCCGCCCCCGTTGCCGTTCGGCTGCTTGCTGATAGGATGTGAGGAGCTCGGAGGGATGTTTAAATTCACGAACGTGCGGGCAGCGGAGCCGAGATGCCCCGCCACAGGGCAGCGCCATTCAGGTCTGGGGGCAAATCCATGAAACAGGGTGCGGGGATCGGGCGTCGAGCGCTGGTCGGGGCGATGGCGGGAGCATTTCTTGTGCTCCCATTTAAGGGCGCGCCGCCGGCCCGCGCCGCCGATCTGCCGGTGATCGCCTTCTTCAGGAGTTCGCCTGCCGGACCCTTCGCTTCCCTTGTGGAGGCCTTCCGCAAGGGGGTGGCCGAAGAAGGCCTGGTTGAGGGCGAGACCGTCGCGATCGAATACCGCTGGGCCGACAACAAGCCGGAACTGCTGCCGCAGATCGCAGCGGAACTGGTGTCTGCCAAAGTCTCCGTGATCGTGGGCAACAGCGTCGCTGTGGAAGCGGCGCGAGCCGCTACATCCGACATCCCCATCGTTTTCGTGTCGGCAGACGATCCGGTCAAGGCGGGCCTCGTCGATAATCTGGCCCGGCCGAGCGCCAATTTGACAGGGGTCACGTTCTTCGGCGGCGGCGAGCTTGCGGGTAAGCGAACCGAAATCCTGATGGAACTGGCGCCCACCGCGGTCGATGTCTCCTTGCTGATTGACACGAAATATCCCGGGTTCGAAGCAAATCGCGCCAAGGCCGAGTCTGCAATCACCTCGATTGGACGGCGGCTGATTGTTGCAGAAGTCAGTGGCGTCGAGGAGCTTGAAGCTGCCTTCGATCGGATGTCCGCAGCAGGAGCCGACGCGGTCGTGATCGGCGGCAGTCCCTTCCTGACGAGCCAGCGCGCTACGATCGTCAAACTCGCGGCCAAGCACAAGCTCCCCGCCATCTATGACCAGAAGGACTATGTGATCGACGGCGGTCTAATCAGTTACGCCTCGAGCTTCTCGGAGGCCTACCGTCAGGCGGGCGTCTATGCCGCGCGAATGGTCAAGGGCGCGGCTGCTTCTGAATTGCCGGTCATCCAGCCGACCGTGTTTGAACTTGCGGTCAACCTTTCCACAGCCAAAGCCCTCGGAATAGAAGTGCCCCGCTCGATTTTACTGATGGCGGACGAGGTGATTGAGTAAGCTCATCTATTCGCACACCCGTCCCTCTTTCATCTTGATGGCGAGTACGCGGGTGTCTGCCTCGAACCCTTTCAACAGGCGCTCTCCAAGGTCATCCAATGGAAAAGCAGGTCCGATCTGCCGTGCGGTAGCAGCGTCGATGAGGATCTGCCCATCTTTCGCCGCGGAGCAAAGGCGCGACGCCAGATTGACCACGGGTCCGATAGCCGTGTATTCGAGCCGCCCCTCATAGCCGATACGCCCTACCGTCGCGGCACCCGCTGCCATCCCCATCCCGAAACCAATCCTGTAGCCGACGGAAGTCCAGTGGAAGACGAGTTCCTGAACCGCCTCCTGTATATCCACCGCCATCCGCGCTGCACGCCCTACTGGATCGTCACAGGGCACGGGGGCGTTCAATAGCAGCATAAAACCATCACCAGAAAAGCCGGTTTGCGTCGCTTCGTGCTTCTGCACCAGCTGACCGAGCACGGTGAAGAACTCTTCCAGCACCGCCATGATTTCGCCCGGCTCCGCTTTCGCCGAGAAGGCTGTAAAATTGCGCAGGTCCCCGAACACCACCACGACATCGGCCTGCTTGCTTTCCAGCAGTTTCTCGGAGCCCTCGATCTCAATCAACTCCGCCACTTGCGGCGCAAGAAACTGCCTCAGTCGGGCGATGCGCTCCGAACGCTCTTTCGAAAGCGCGATTTCATCCGCCATTGTGTTAAATCGTTCCGCCAGTTCCTGGAGTTCATCGCCGCTGTCGATGCGAACGCGATGATCGAACTGTCCCGCACCGATTTTGGTGGCGCCCTGTTCCAGCAGGCGGATGGGGCCGGTGATTCTGCCTGCGAGCACGTATGCGAGTGCAGCCGACACTCCGATACCTGTGATCAGGAGGATGCCCGTCCGCCACAACGCGGCATAGATCGGAGCGAACGCCTCCGATAGGGGTTGCTCGACATACACCGTCCAGTTCGGTCCGGGAACGATGGCGCTGCCGGCGATCACCCACGCCCCGCTATCCCCGCGCCGGACAATCACCGGGTCCGATCGGACCGGCACCTGCGTTATATCATCGGCCACAGCCGGCCGTTCGGGAACTGCCATAAGGTCTCCCGGGTCCTCGCCACGAAGCACCCGGACAATTTCGGGGTGCGCGATCAGCCGCCCTATGCGATCGCGGACATGGGCGTGTCCCTTCTGGCCGACCCTGATGTTGGCGATCACGCTCCAGATCAGCTTCAGGTTGACTTCCGCGATCGCCACCCCGGTGCTGCTCTTCTCGCCGGCAATCGCGATAGCCATATAAGGCTCCGATCCTCGCGAGAAATGGACCGACCCAAACCGGCTCCCGTTTTCCATCAGCTCCTGAAAGCTGGCTTCGCGCGACAGATCGCGTCCGCTGTCCATGATGTCCGGCACGATGCGGGAGACGCGCAGGAGTTCCTTGCCCTGGCGGTCGGCCTGCGCGAACTCGGTGATGGCGGGCGCTTGGCGTAGCAGGCGAAGGGCGTCGAACCGCCGTTCTTCAGGCCTCACAGAGGCGACGGGCAACTGGACGGTCCATCCCATCTGGTCAATGATTGAGTTCAGGAAACTGCTGATGCGTTCCGACGATGCGCGCGCCTCCGACAAGAGCCTGGAATCAATGGAGGCGCGCTGGTCGCGATACCCAAGCCAGGCCTCGATCGTTCCGCCGACAATGATGGGCAGCAGAACTGCAGCAAAAATCGTCGTGAAGTATTTCCTGAATAAGCTACGCCTCAATGGTCCGGCAGCTGTTGTCACTGCTGATCGCCTATGCCTGTTGGCTGTCTGAAACGCGGTTTTCCAATGCGGATTGAATATGAGGCTTTCAGCCGTTGCAGGGCGAGAGCAATTGTGACCCTGTCCGTTCGACGGAGAGCATCACAGCCGCCTCCGCCCACGGCCGCTGCGTATCTCTGCACTTTTAAGTTGATCCAGAATTGCGCGACGGTCAATGCGCACGATTCACCAGGCAGACGGGTTGGAGCCTCACCTCGCTACGCGATGGCTGCGGCAGGTTCGGCTAGGCGCTATATTTGTTGCCGGGTCCCAACATCACTCGCTAAAGGCCCGGCCGCGGGTGCGAAGCCGCCGTTGAAATGCATTCGGGCTGGAAAGGTTGACAAGTCTGTCGGTTACTCCTTTGCCGGATCTCGCCAGGCCCGCTCGAACGGGAGGCGCCAGGCATGAGGTGCGATGAGTTGGTGGATCGATTTCGGGCCCCAGCCGCCCTGATCATAGAGGCGCACCGGTGGCGGGTTTTCCAAGAGCGGTTGCGAGATTTCCCAAAGCCGCTCTATACCCTCGGCGGTCGTAAACAGCGTGTGATCGCCACGCATGGCGTCGAGGATCAAGCGCTCGTAGGCCTCGAGCACTTCGCCGATCAGACCGGTTTCGCTCATTGCGAACTGCAACGACAGCTTGTCTAGCCTGAACCCTGGGCCGGGTCGCTTGCCATAGAAGGACAACGAGACCTTTGAGGCATCCGCAAGGTCGAACGTGAGGTGGTCCGGGCCTTGCGCCCCAACGCCCGAGCCGGCCGGGAACATCGATTTGGGAGGCTCTCGGAAGGCGATCGAGATGATGCGCTGGCCCTCCGCAAGACGTTTTCCCGTGCGCAGGAAGAAGGGCACGCCTGCCCAGCGCCAATTGTCGATGGCACATTTGAGGGCGATGAAGGTATCGGTGTCACTCTCCGGATCAACTCCCGGCTCCTTGCGGTAGCCGATATATTGGCCGCGCACGACATCGCGTGGCTCGATCGGCAGCATGGAGCGGAACACCTTGTTCTTTTCCTCCGAGATCGGCGCCGGCTCCAAGGCCGTGGGCGGTTCCATCGCCATAAAGGCCAGGATCTGAAAGAGATGGGTCACCACCATGTCGCGATAGGCGCCCGTCGTCTCGTAGAAGGCCGCGCGGGTGGAAAGCCCCAGCGTCTCCGGAACGTCGATCTGCACATGGTTTATGAAGTTGCGGTTCCAGATTGGCTCGAAAAGCCCGTTGGCGAAGCGGAAAGCGAGGATATTCTGCGCCGGTTCCTTGCCGAGGAAGTGGTCGATACGGAAAATCTGCTTTTCGTCGAAAACCTCGTGCAGTCTCTTGTTCAGTTCCATCGCACTGACCAGGTCCGTGCCGAACGGCTTTTCCATAATGATGCGGCAACCCTCAACGAGTTTCGCCTCAGCAAGGAGTTGCACGGCCGAAAGCGCCGCCCTCGGCGGCACGGAAAGATAATGCACGCGCCGCGTTTCCGGCCCAAGCGCCTCCTCTGCCCTGTTCACCGCCTCCTTCAATAACCCCGCGCCGGCAGAAAGCGAGACATAGTCAAGCGATGCGGAGAAATCTTCCCATTCGGTCTCGGTGAATTTGCGGGTCAGGAACGTGCTGAGCGACTCGCGTGCGATGGCGCGGAAACCGTCGGCATCGATCTCGTCGAGCGAGACACCGACGATGCGGCACCCGGGTATAAAGCCAGCCCTAACGAGATGGAACAGGCCCGGAAGAAGCTTGCGCCGGGAGAGATCGCCCGTTGCCCCGAAGAGGACGACAACCTGCGGATAGCCGGGTCCGACCCGAGTCAAATTCTTTTGCACAGTGCCCGCTCCACTTTCTGCTGTTGCCCAGTCCTGCACCTATTTGACTGGCTGCCCTGATACTTGACGCCCGCAGCATGCCTCGCCCGATCGAAGGCTGAATAGAGACATGAATAGCCCAGTCGATCAAGGATTTACGGGTTTCATCATCCCTCAGGCGTTCGCATCAACCGGACAGTTGACGCGGACAACGGTATCGTGCCCACGTGGGGCCATACCAAACTTTCGTTCGATTTTTTGCGTGGGAACTGTCGGTATGGAAGCTCCAACTTCGTCCTACTGACAGAAGTCCATTCAACAGGAGGTTACACGATGAAGGTTACGCAACATCTTTGGTTCGAGAAAGACATGGAGGCGGCAGTCCGCTTCTACACCTCGCTGATTGGCGGCTCTTCCGTCGAATGGGTCTCGACCATTCCGGCAGATACGCCAAGCGGACCGGCGGGGAGCGTTAAACTCGCAGGCTTTACCCTCGGCGATCAGCGCTACATGGCTATCGAAGCCGGACCGCTCGATCCGTTCAATCACAGTTTTTCGATCATCGTCGAGTGCGAGACGCAAGGCGAGATCGACCGCCTGTGGGGAGCATTGCAGGAGGGAGGCTCGACGGAGCAATGCGGATGGTTGCGCGATCGCTGGGGTCTGTCCTGGCAAATCACGCCAAAACGTCTCGGTGAATTGATGAGCGACCCGGACCCGGCGAAGGCCAAGCGTGTCACCGAGGCCATGCTCAAGATGAAGAAATTCGACATTGCCGGACTGGAAGCTGCAGCAAAGGGCTGAACCTCCAGGAAAAGCCGAGGCATCGACGGAACTCTTCCAAGACTTCGCGGCACAATGGGGCGGCCGCACATTGCCGCCGCCCCGTTGATTGCTGGTTAGCGCAGCGACTGGAGCCCCGTTCTAAGTTCGGTAGTGAACAGCGCCGGCTGTTCCCAGGCGGCGAAGTGGCCGCCCTTGTCGAGCTTGTTGTAATGGATCAGCTTGGGATAGGCCTTCTCCACCCAACTACGCGGCGCCGTATAGATCTCGTCGGGGAAAGCACTTACCGCTACCGGGATGGTGACGTTCTTCGGCGCGAAGAATGGAAGCTTGTTTTCCCAATAGAGACGAGCCGAAGATACGCCCGTATTCGTCAGCCAGTAGAGCGTAATGTTGTCGAGAATGTCGTCTCGCGTAAGGCCCTCGGTTTTACCGTCGAAGATGCGCGTGATGAGTTCATAACTGCGGATGTCGTGATCGAGTATCCAGGCGGCGAGACCGACGGGCGAATCCTCAATCGCATAAAGGGTCTGGGGTCGGTTCCCCATCTCCTGCGCGTAAGCCAGCCCATGCTTGTAGAAGAAGGCAAGCTGGGCATAGGCATTCTTCTCTTCAGGCGAGAGTCCCTCGGGAGGCGCCGCTCCTGCGAAAGCCGCCTTATCGATCTCAGGCGGAACTGCGCCGGCCATATTGGTATGAATGCCGATCAGTTCCGGCGGCGCCTGCACGCCCATCTGATCGACAATTAGCGCGCCCCAATCACCGCCCTGCGCGACAAATTTCGTGTAGCCGAGGCGCTTCATCAACGCGGTCCAGGCGGCTGCGATGCGGACGGCGTCCCAGCCTGTAGTGGTCGGCTTACCGGAAAAGCCGTAGCCGGGCATCGACGGTATGACGACATGAAAGGCGTCCTTTTCGGTGCCGCCGTATGCTGTCGGATTTGTGAGCGGGTCAATGATCTTCAATTGCTCGATGATCGAGCCGGGCCACCCATGTGTGACGATGAGCGGCAATGCGTTCTCATGTTTAGAACGGGCGTGGATAAAGTGAATCTCCAGCCCGTCAATCTCGGTTGTAAACTGCGGCAAGGCGTTGAGCCGGGCCTCGACTTTGCGCCAGTCGTAATCCGTTCCCCAATAGCCGGCGAGTGCCTTGATCGTCGCGAGTTGCACACCTTGTGTTGCATCCGTCACCACTTCTTGCGGCGGCAGTTTGGTAGCGGCGATGCGTCGACGCAGATCTTCGAGTTGGGCGTCCGGAATGTTCACCGTGAACGGGCGGATTTCTTCCGTCGCGGCCATAGCGTCCGGTCCGGCAAAAAGGCTCGCCGTGGTTGCAGCCGCAATCCCCAGTGAGACAGTGCTCAAGAATTCGCGCCGGCTTTGTCGGATAGGTCTGACCGCCGGCACTGATGAATGCTCGTTGGGATATTCTATGTCTGTCATTGTAGTGCTCCCGTTGGTCGGGCCCAAACAGAGAGACATGTCCTGCAGGTGATACGCTTAAGGGTACGCCGGTAGCATCTCATGCACTCTGTAGATGTGGCCCGTGCGAAAAACACCACGCCGCGATGCCAACAACAGGAGTGAACGGCGTGCGTGCGGTACCGATGATCCTTTCCAAACATACCCCGGACAAGTACGTTACGGTAACATCGTTTGCCTTGGCGCTTGATCGACGCACCGCTGGCACTCGTCCCAGCCCGGTGACTAACCCCTGCCCGACGTTGGCGTTTCACGGCGCTCAGTTGCTTCCAGCATCTGCGCCGCCTTGGTATAGCCACCGCCCAATCCGTCCAGGAAATGCAGGTGCGAATTGGGCTGTCCCGATGGTACCAGACAGGTCATCAGGGCATGCGACTGTCGATGCAATCCGAAGTTGATTTCGCCGCGCGCCCTTGCCTCGATGAGCAAGGCTTCCACTGTCTCGATTTGTTCGGTTGTGCAATCCAGCGTCAGGCGCAACCCATCGTCAAACTTGCGGAAATCCGAATTGGAGGCGATCTCCGCCCACATTTTCGCATCGATGTATTTCTTGCTGTCCCTTGGGATGCCTATCTCCTCGGGAAGCGGATGAGAACGGCGCGAACCGGTATCGAAGACTGCAAGGACCGCTCGCGCGACCTTGGCGAAGGCTTCGGGGTGCGTGTTTTCCGACGGCTCTACCAGAAGTGACAGGATCTCCCCTCGCCGACTGGGAAAGGGTGTCCAGTCGCAGGTAAGCCCAGACAGGTCAGGCTTAGTCTTGTCTGTACCCTGCTCGACGAGAAAACGCCCGCTCTTTATTTGCTGCTCGGCCCATTTTACCCCGCCTCCGGCAAACATCGCATAGGTGGCCTGTTCCGACGCCGCGTAGCGGGCAATTCTGACATCGCGTCCAGCGGCGCGAATGTCTCCAATGGGCACGAGGCCAGTTCGCAACCTGAGATTGAGATCGCTTTGCGCAAATGTTGAGACCTGCCGCATTACCGATGTTGCGATCCTATGGCCGTGTGGCGGCAATGCGAAAGCGGCTCCGTCGCCCCGAAACACAAACGGAAAATCGAACGACCCCCAAGCATTTCCGAGCGCGGCTATGATTGTCGCCCCGGCGTAGTTTACGTCTTCATATCGCCCTGACCCGATCGCAGAGGTTGAATCGATGACGTCCGTTATTCCGATGATCCAATCGTCCGGCAAAGCCTCATAGATGGCGGGGTCCAGCACGCGCGAAAACTCGCTGTAGGCCGGGCTTGACCTTCCATAGTCATCGATCATCGAACGCGCTCCTGTTGGGATGTCACTTTTACCAAAGTGGTCGGCCCGCCATGTTTGAACAGACCGGCCGATCTGCCTCATAGGAGTTTGGTCGCGACTTCAATATTGCCGTGCACCGCCTTGGAATACGGGCAAATCGTATGAGCCGCTTCGAGCAACTCTTCGGCTAGAGCGCGGTCGATTCCCGGCACGCTTACATTGAGTCGCGCCCGGAGAAAATAGGAGCCCTCGTCGACATTCAGGTCGATTTCGGCGTCAACTTCCGTCGCTGCTGGAAGCTTGATATTCCTTTGGGCGGCGGCGACCTCGATCGCTCCCATGTAGCAAGCGGACCAAGCGGCGCCGAACAGATTTTCGGCGGCTGGATGCGGCTGCGGAACCTTGAGGTCCAGCTTGCCGTCGCTGCTGCGCGTGCTGCCGTCGCGCCCGCTCGTGTTATGCGTCTTTCCAGTAAAAAGGAGCTTCTCGGTCATCGTCAAATCCTCGCGTTACTATCTCGTATCCGATCCTTTCGGATGCGATGTAAATAGTCAGATGCAAACGTAATGTCAATACAGTTGCGATTTAATCGTATGCGATCTATATAGGATCAATCCAAATTATGTCCCAGGAGGCGTCATGTCTGTTTCGAAAGCCATAGGCACCGACTTAACCGCGCCCTCTTCCACGGTGCCCGCCAACGAGCGTCGACAGCTGTCGAATTTTCTGTGTTTCGCAGTTTACTCGGCAAATTTGGCGTTTGGCCGTGCATACAAACCCATTCTCGACAAGCTTGGCCTGACCTATACCCAGTATATCGCTCTGGTCGCGCTTTCTGAAGGGGACGATCTGACCGTTGGCGCGCTTGGTGAGAAATTATTTCTCGAATCCAATACGCTGACGCCCATTCTCAAGAAACTCGAGACAACAGGCTATCTGCAACGTCGCCGCGATCCAGCGGACGAACGGCAGGTGCGCGTGAGCCTACTGCCTGCCGGACGGAAACTTCTCGATAAGATTCCTGCCGCGTCGGTTGTTGACGCCACCGGACTTGGTGAGGATTTTCCAGAAGTGCAGAAATCGGTGACGAAACTGCGCGACAACCTTTTGCGGGCGACGCAAGGCCGCAGCGGCAGGGCGTCAGCGGACGATGACCGTAAATCCGGCACATAGAGTGTTATGTCGATGATCCGCACGTGGCGCGTGGCGCCATAGGCTCCACTGACCGCTTGAATCCCCTGCCCAAAAGTAATACCTTCTACGACAAGAGCATTACCAGAGGCACAGAATGACCACCACCGTGACGACGAAAGGGCAAGTGACAATCCCCAAGCCCGTGCGCGACTTCCTGGGAATCGGGCCGGGCAGCAAGGTCGATTTTCACCGGGCGGTCGATGGCAGCGTCGTGATTACCCGCGCCGACAACAAGCAGCCAAAGAGCCGTTTTGGGAGTCTGCGCGGCCACGCTGGCGCCGGTCTCGATACGGATGCGATCCTCGCCCTCACCCGCGGTGAGAAGTGATCCTCGTTGATACCAATGTGTTGCTCGATCTTGTCACCAACTACCCGAAATGGGCCGACTGGTCGATCGCGCAGTTGGAGGCCGCGTCGTTGCGGGGCCCCCTTCTGATAAACGACGTTGTCTACGCCGAACTTGCGGTTCGCTACAATCGCATCGAACACCTCGACGCGTTCATTGATGAGGCCGGACTGGAAATAATACCGATCCCGAGAGAAGCACTCTTCCTTGCCGGTAAAGTCTTCATGCAATATCGCAAGGCAGGTGGGGCCCGCACAGGCGTGCTGCCTGACTTTTTCATAGGAGCCCAGGCAGCCGTCGCCCGGTTGACTTTGCTTACGCGTGACGTCGGACGATACCGTACCTACTTTCCAACTCTGACGCTGGTGACACCCGGCAGCTAGATCACTCCTATAATTTGGCATGATGCTGCTAACCAATGCGGTTAGGTCGCTACGCCCCGCGTATTATAGAATGATTTTGTCTCTCCATTCATTGTCGAAAACGCCGACAACGAAGGAGATAGGTTATGAAGATTGTCATTATTGGTGGGACCGGGCTCATCGGGTCGAAGACCGCGCTACGCCTGCGCAACAAGGGACACGAGGTGCTCGCCGTGTCACCAAACACCGGTGTGAACACCATCACAGGTGAAGGCCTGGCGGAAGCGCTCGTCGGCGCCGAAGTCGTCGTCGACCTGGCAAACGCGCCTTCATGGGAAGACAAGGCTGTGCTTGAATTCTTCGAAACGTCGGGCCGCAACCTTCTCGCCGCCGCAGCCAAGGCCGGCGTAAAGCACCACGTCGCCCTGTCGATCGTCGGAACGGAGCGGCTGCCCGAAAATGGCTATTTCAGGGCCAAACTTGCCCAGGAAAAACTCATCAAGGAATCGCCAATTCCATACACGATCGTCCATTCCACCCAGTTTTTTGAATTCCTGAAGGGCATCGCCGATGAGGCGACAGTCGGCACCGTCGCTCGTCTTTCTCCTGCTGCTTTCCAGCCCATCGCCTCGGACGACGTTGCCGATGTGATGGCCGATGTCGCCACCGGCAAGCCCCTCAACGGAACGATGGAAATTGCAGGGCCCGAGCGCGCGCCCATGAACGCGATCATTGCCCGTTATCTGCGAGCCGCCAACGATCCTCGAACGGTCGAGGCAGACGTGCATGCGCGCTATTTTGGGTCTGAACTCAACGACCAGTCGATCGTGCCTGGCGATGGTGCACGGATCGGCAAGATCACCTTCCAAGACTGGTTCCGCCAGGCTCAACAGCCGAAGTAAGCCACCCATCTATTTGCGTTCAACAACCTAAGGGATCACGACAATGAAATCAGCTTTGTTGAGGCTATTTGTGTCCGCCGCCATTTGTCTCGTTGGCACCTTGCCGTCGATCGC
This sequence comes from Phyllobacterium sp. CL33Tsu, assembly GCF_900113985.1. Taxonomy (NCBI): domain Bacteria; kingdom Pseudomonadati; phylum Pseudomonadota; class Alphaproteobacteria; order Hyphomicrobiales; family Phyllobacteriaceae; genus Phyllobacterium; species Phyllobacterium sp. CL33Tsu. The sequence goes on from NZ_FORJ01000006.1 coordinate 25,042, forward strand.
CGCTGGCGACACTGCAAAAGTCACGCCGCTCATGAAAAAGGACCTCCCGAACTATCCCGGCAAGGAGGGCTTGATGATCTCGGTCGAATATGGCCCGGGAGGCTCATCACCTATTCACAAACACGAAGCAAACGCGTTCGTCTATGTGCTCGAGGGTTCAATCGTGATGCAGGTCAAGGGAGAAAAGGAAGTCACCGTATCGCCGGGCGAGACCTTTTACGAGAGTCCTGACGACATTCACCTGATCAGCCGCAATGCCAGCAAGACCAAACCGGCGAAATTCATCGTCGTGCTGCTGAAGAAAAAGGATGCCCCGGTTGTCATGCCGGTGAAATAAACTACGCGAGACACAACGCTGAAAGTTAAGGCAACGGGGAGAAATGCGATGCGGGGTGTGGGTTCGCCGTATACGCCAAAGACAGGCATCGAGCGCTGGCTGGATGCCCGGATGCCGCTGCCCCGGCTGGTGTACGATTCGTTCATCGTCTACCCTGTCCCGCGCAATCTGAACTACGCCTATTCCTTCGGCGGCATTCTCACGGTCATGCTGGTTTCGCAGATCCTGACCGGCGTCGTCCTGGCGATGCATTATGCTCCCAATACTGTACTGGCCTTCGATTCAGTCGAAAAGATCATGCGTGACGTGAATTCCGGCTGGCTGTTGCGCTATCTGCATTCGAACGGTGCGTCGTTCTTCTTCATCGCAGTCTATATCCACATCGGTAGGGGTCTTTACTATGGCTCCTTCAAGTCGCCGCGCGAGCTTCTGTGGGTCCTCGGCTGCACCAACTTCCTGTTGATGATGGCGACGGCCTTCATGGGCTACGTGCTGCCCTGGGGACAGATGTCGTTCTGGGGCGCTACCGTCATCACCAACTTCTTCACGGCCATACCGGTAGCAGGCCAGTGGATACAGCAACTGTTGTTGGGAGGTTTCGCAGTCGACAATCCGACGCTCAACCGCTTCTTTGCGCTGCACTACTTGCTGCCATTCATGCTTGTCGGCGTGGTGACCTTGCATATCTGGGCATTGCATGTGGTCGGCCAAAACAATCCGATCGGCGTTGATGTCAAGTCGAGCGCCGACGTCGTTGACTTCACGCCCCATGCAACGGTTAAGGACGCGCTTGGAATTGTCGTTTTCTCGCTCGTACTGGCCTATTTCGTCTTCTATATGCCGAACTTTCTCGGCCATCCTGACAATTACACGGTTGCCGAACCACTGAAGACGCCGGCACACATCGTGCCTGAATGGTACTTCCTCCCGTTCTACGCCATCTTGCGTGCCATCACGTTCAGCATTGGACCGATCGATTCCAAGCTCGGCGGCGTATTGGCCATGTTTGCCGCCATCGCCGTGCTGTTTTTCGTACCGTGGCTCGATACGTCAAAGGTGCGCTCGGCGGTGTACCGTCCTTGGTACAGGCTGTTCTTTGCACTCTTCGTCGCCAACGGCCTCTTCCTCGGCTGGCTGGGCTCACGGCCGCCGGAAGGCGTTTACGTCATCCTGTCCCAGTTCGCGACGCTCTACTATTTCGCATTCTTCATCGTCATCATGCCGCTGCTGGGGCTCGTCGAGACACCGCGTCGACTGCCAAATTCGATAACCGAAGCTGTCCTCGAGCCAACAAGGCAGGCAGCAGAACGGGACTGAAGATATAAATCTCAATAGACCTTGGCGATGCGCCAACCCGGGCGCATGTCGTGGGCGGCTGGCCTGTCAAGCTTACGGTGACTTTGCCAAGAATCCGTAGACTAGGCCTGGCGTCCATTTCTTCGGTATGCGTGGCTCGGGGAAAGCGATCCTTGTTGACGTTGGCGCTTCCTGAACATTGAACTCACTGGCGAGCGAAACGAATTTGTCGAGGAGGTCGTCATGAAATCGTTTAATGTGGCCATTCTTGTTGTAAGCGCAACTGCACTGCTTTCGGCCTGTGCCACGAACGAACAGGATCGCCGTGCAGGAACTGGCGCGGTGGTCGGTGCGGGCGTCGGCGCCGTTGCCGGCCAAGCCATCGGCAACAATACGCGCAGCACCGTGGGTGGCGCTGCTGGTGGTGCCCTCCTTGGCGCTGTCGTCGGTACAGCATCGACGCCGAGCCAGGACCGGAGCAAGTGCCGTTATCGGCGCAGCGACGGCACGATCTTCATCGCGCCCTGCTGAGCGCAGATCGGCCGCTAACGGCCGATCGTCCCGACCGCAATAATGACGATGACATACCAAAGGACGCATAGGCAGTAGGTCTGGCCGTTTCCGGTATAGACCTTTCTGACCCAGTCCGCGGCGCCTAGCGTCAACGCCGACACACCGCGCCAGAATGTGATCGCGACCGGCTTCAGCACGCGCGCAAGCGTCGGCTGATAGAATGCGTAAAAGACCGCGACGCCCGTCGTCGGGGTCCTGCGGTAGCCGTATACGTAGCGCAGCCAGACCACGAAGAAGAGGACAGTGGCAAGCCCGACCGTTATCGCCATGACAGGTAGCGGATTCCAGTAACCGTAAATGGTTTCGAGCGACATGCCTTCCCACACCAGCGTCGATGCAAATGTCGGGTCGATCGCCGCCGATACTGGCTCCATGAAGATCTTCGGGAAAAAGGTCAAAGCCAGTATGGCTGCGACCAACACATACTGCGGGATAAGCAACGCCAGGGGCGCTTCCTGAACAGCTTCAAGTCCGCCCTTTCGCTCCCCGAGAAAAACCGAATAGGCCAGGCGGAACATGTAGAGGAAGCCGACGAACGTCGCGACGACGGCCATCGCTGCCAGTCCGTACCAGCCCTTTTCCACCAGAGCGCTGAGCAGCAGCCATTTTCCACCGAAACCCGCAAGCGGCGGCAGGCCTGACATGGAGATGAGAGCCGTGGCGACGGCCGCAAAAGTGAAAGGCATGTTGCGCACCAATCCGCCGCTTCCATCGATCAGGCGCGTTCCGGTTCGCAGGATGATGCCGGCTACAGCGAGGAATAAAATACCTTTCACCATCAGGTGGTTGGCGACGAGATAAAGCGCTGTGACCCAGCCGAGATGGCTCATCAATGCGATGGCAGTGACAATATAGCCGAGCTGACTCATGCTCGAATAGGCCAGCATGCGTTTCACGTCATTCTGCTGCAACGCCATTAGAGCGCCGAATACGGTTGTCAGCAGGCCGACCCAACCCACGACATGCGCCATGTCGAGCCCGATCTGCGAGCGAATGGCGAGATATGTGACTGAAAACAGTCCAAAGATGGCGACCTTGCTGACGACAGCTGACAACATCGCCGAAAGGTCGTCGTCGGCTTCCGCATAGGCGCCCGGTAGCCATACATGAACACCAGCAGCACCCGCCTTGATGAGGAAGCCGATTGCCAGCAGCACGAAAGCCGGCCAGGCATCCTTTCCGGCTGCGCCAACTGCAGCAAGATCCATCGTACCATTGGCGGCAGCGGCAATGGCGAAGCCAGTGAGCAGGCAGAAGGCCGAGGCAATGGAGAACAACAGGTATGGCAGCGCGTAAGCACGTGCGCCGCGGGCGATCAGGAAATAGGACGCGAGCGTGATCATCTCCCAGCTGAAGAAAAATTCGAGGCTGGTTTTCGTCCGCAGAAGCGCTGCGATGGAAAGCAGCAGGAGCGCCATGAGTGGAAAGTAACCTTGGCGAGGATCGGCGCGATAAAGACTTGCCGCAGCGACGACCAAACCGCCTGCAAGGAGCAGAATCGCAAACAGCCGGCTTATGCCCACTGCGGGAGAAATGATCCAGGCGCTAACGACAAGAACGAGGACGAGCATCAACACGGATTTCAATCGGCCCGGAAGCCGGTCGAGCAGACAGAGAAAGCCCGCCCCGCAAAGCGGCGCAAACATCCAGAGGGAGGCGGCACCCGAAAGGCTTGCCGCGATATAGCCGGAAACGCAGAGAAGCAGGGCACACATTCCCGCCGGTACGAGATGACCGGGCGAGACGTCCACCATCTCCACTTCCGGCGCGGCGCGGGTCGCCTGCTTGAACCAGCGGAACATATACGCGATCTCGAAAAGCGACCCGACCAGAATGACGGCGATCCATCCATACTGCCCGGCATTGGCCACTCTCATGACCAGTTCCCATTTGGACCAGAACCCTGGAAAAGGCGGAAGGCCGCCAATGGCAAGGAGCAGCATGGCGAAGACCAGCAGAAGTAGCGGACGTCCGGCGATGGCAGCCCAGCCATTGACCTTATCCCGGTCGACAGCGCCCGCGAGAAAGAAGAGACCGGCCTTTGCAAAGAGGTGATTGACGAAGAGACCGCCGACCACGAGCGGCATCGACGCGTCGGAGCCAAGCTGCCGCATCAGCGCAAGCGCGAGGGTCAACAATCCCATTTGTGCGATGGACGAATAGCCGAGGATGCGCTGAACATTCGTCTGGCGTAGCCCTGCAAGGTTGGAGAACAGAAACGTGGCGCCGCCCGAAACCGCAATGATTGTGAGAAAATTGTCAAAAAGCGGCAGCAGTTTGAACAGGGCAAAGAACACGCCTGCCGAAACCACACCGGAAACGAGCGCTGCAATGCCGCTCGACGCTGACTCGTACACATCGAGGCCCCAGCCATTGGCTGGAAACGGCTTCAATTCGATAAGAAGGCAGGCGAGCACGAGCAGAAGTGCCGTCGTTCCGATCGGGCCCGCTATCTGGTCACGGTGAACGATCAGGTCATCGATGTTGAGTGTGCCGGTCACATGATAAAGCAGCACGGTGCCAAGCAGGAAAAAGGTCGATGCAAGCACAGTCGCCAGAATGTATTTGAAGCCGGCGGCGAGCGCGGCGGGGGTCCCGTCGAAGCCCAAGAGGCCATAGGTCGCGATCGATACAATTTCCAGGAACACGAATAAGTTGAACAGATCGCGCGTCATCACCATGCCGTTCACGCCCATGATCAGGAGCAGAAAGAGCAACAGGGCTGCGTAACTTTGACGGAGCTGGCCCCACAGATGCCAGGCAGCCAGAAGCCCGACAATGTTGATGCTGAAGGCACAGATGGCTTCCCAAGGGCCAATGCGTAGATTGATCGAATAGGGTGGCACATTGCCGGCCGTAAAACTCTCCAGCGCAGGCTGACCATGATAAACCGCCCACAGGCAGGCAGCGCTGATGGCTGTCATCCCAACAAGTGCAAGGCCGAAAGCGACCGCGGGCAAAGGCTTGGCGATCCGGTAAAGCAGCGGGATAAGAAAGCTGCCGCCAAGGCCGAACAGGAAAATGTTCAGCGGTTGCAACAAGGCCTCTACCATTTCGACTCCGTGAAGGCGTCGATATCAAGCGTCTTCTTTGCATCGTACAGGCGTATCGCAAAGGATAGCATGATCGCAGTGACGGAAAAGCCGATGACGATGGCGGTGACAACAAGCGCGGATGGAACAGGATCCACAGCGTTCGCCGCAGCGTGTGCCTTTTCCAATGCGGCATCGATGATTGGCGCAGTACCCCCGGTCACATATCCGGTTGCCACCATGACGATGTGAATGCCGGTGTCGATCAGCGAAAACCCGATGATGATGCGCAGGATATTGCGGTGGGCAAAGATTCCCCAAAATCCGATCAGGATCAAAAGGAACCCCGTAACGAGCAAGATTTGCGAAACCGGCAGTCCCATCAACGTACCTCGCCTGCCATGTCAGCTTCGGAACCGATCGATAACGACACTCAGTTCCGCGCCGACCTTGATGCCAAGCAGTGCCGATATCAGCGGGATCGCCCCAGCGCTGAGGAACGTGCCGAATTTGCCGAGCGGGAGAATGTGGCTGTCAAGAAATCCACGAGCAAAAACAATGCCGAGCACGCCGATCGAGACATAAATTACGCCTGCCAGCGACTCCGTCACGCTGAGGAAGCCGTGATGGAGTTGGCTGGCCGGGCTCGCCAGCATCAGCAACATGACGCCGGATGCCACCACGGCGCCACCTTGAAAACCACCGCCCGCTGAAAGATGCCCGTTCATGATCACATAGGCGCCGAAGAGGAAAATGAGCGGCAGGATCACTTCAGCTCCGGTGCGAACGAGCTCGCTCGGTTCGCGCCCTCCGGCACTTGGCGCATCTTGGCCAGTCTTGCTTTTGAGGAGCACGCCAACACTCGCAGCCACCATGAAAAGTACGGCCACTTCCCCGAGCGTGTCGAAGCCACGATAGGTGATCAGGATCCCGGTCACCACATTCGACGCACCAAGTTCGCGCGGGACCTGCGTGAGATAATATGCAGCAAGCGGCGATATTGTCTGGCGTTCTGTATATCCTTTAATCAGGCCGAAAAAGATCACCCCGAACATGATGACAGCGAGAATGGCGAAGCTTCGTTTCATTGGGCGCCCTTCCCTTTCCGATCGTTTTCCGCGTCACGCAATGCGTCGGTGAAGGTCGACGCTGCCATTGGAATGCCGATCCTGTGCGCGGCACGCGAAAGTGCGTGGGATGACAGGGGATTCGTCATCAGCACGAAATAGGCAACGATCAGCAGCTTCAGGCTCCAATCGGGGTGGTACAAGCCCAGCCCGACAAGAACGAGAATGTTGCCGAGTGTCGACGCCTTGGTGCCGGCCTGTATACGGGTGAAAGCATCGGGCATGCGCAAAAGACCGAGCCCGGCGGAAAACAGAAAGAATGCACCGGCAAGGATTATGATACTGGCGATCAGTTCCATCATGGCTCTTTCCCGCCATTGGTCTTGCGCATCGTATAGAGGAAGATCAGGGTCGCCAGTCCAGAACCGATCGCCGCCTCTGCCATTGCCACGTCGGGAGCCGCGAGCAATACGTACGAGACGGCGGCAAACAGGCTGGCGAGGCCCGCGCTGATCATCGCGGCGAGCAGGTTGCTGAGCCAAACGGCAAGGACGCCGCTCACAAGGATGCCGGCACAAACGAGGATCACCAGAAGTTCCAGCATGGCGCTACGACCTCCGCTCGAGGTAACGCGCGATTGCAAGGACTGCAAGAAAGCTGAGAAGACCATAGACGAGCGCCACGTCGATATAGACGAAACGGCCCGACAAGTGGGCGTAAAGGGCGATAAGCGAGATTGAGACAACCGTCAGCATGTCGATGGCAACGACCCTGTCGACGATCGTGCGCCCGATGACGAGCCGGATGATACCGCATGTGATGCTCAGGAAGATCAGGGCACCGGCAATCTTCAGGATGATATCAGCCAAAGACCGCTCCCAGATGTTTCTCGAAGGGCGCTGCGATCATTTCAGTCGCAAGCCCTGGATCGACGGTCTTGACGTCCAGCCAGTGAATGAAAATCACATCGTCTTGGATATCCATGACCAGGGAGCCGGGAGTGAGCGCAATTGAGTTGGCAAGAGCCAGACGTCCTATCGGCGATTTGAGCCCCGTATTGATCTTGACGATGCCGGGGTGAATGTCGATGCGCGGCGAATAAACATAGCGCAGCATATTCAAATTGGCCTTCACCAACTCCACAAAGAAAACACCGGTATAGGCAATGAAATGGACCACGCTTTTCGGGGTCAGTATCACCTGCCACCAGGTGCCGCTGCGACGCATGAAGATCCAGTCGATGACGAGTGCGATCACGGCGCCAGTGAGGACGACCGGAAGCTCGATACTGGCATTCATGATCAGCCAAAGCGCAAACAGCAGCAGCCAGAGGCTGATCGAGCCCAAGGGCGAAGGTGCGACGCCATTGTGAGCAGTCCCACGGTCTGAAGCCATCGAAGCGACCCTCGTAGAAAATCGGGATGATGCAACAAGCTGGCAGTAGGTATGCCACGCATTAACCGGTTCTATTATAAGCGAATTTCTAGGAAGAATGCTTTCGAATTGTTGCTGGCTTTTTGGTTTTTATTTGCCGGAGGGACTGCTTTTGTTCTGGCGAATAGTATCCGGTGCAAAGGTTTGGGACTGGATGCCAATCACACCATCGCGGCCGAAAGTTAAAGTGGTTGCGGGGTCGCCTGGCGGCCGGCACGATTCGGCGAAATCAGCATCTGCTTGTGGGGCGAAATGACATCGACATCCGAGACAAAATTCTCCGTATGGGCACTGATGGCCATGGTGGTCGGATCGATGGTCGGCGCCGGCATCTTCTCCCTGCCCCAGGGCTTCGGCCGCGTCACAGGGCCTTTCGGCGCACTGATCGCCTGGTCGATCGCCGGCGTCGGAATGCTCATGCTGGCCTTCGTGTTCCAGGTCCTTTCCCGCCGTAAACCGGACCTTGATGCCGGCATCTACGCATATGCCAAGGCCGGCTTCGGCAATTATCTCGGCTTCCTGTCGGCCCTCGGCTACTGGTCGGCAGCCTGCCTCGGCAATGTTTCGTATTTCGTGCTGATCAAATCGACGCTCGGCCTGTTCTTTCCGGTCTTCGGCGATGGCAATACGGTCATCGCTGTTGTCGCCTCATCCGTCATTCTGTGGAGTTTTCACACGCTGATCCTGAAGGGTGTGAAGGGGGCGGCATCGATCAATACGATCGTCACCTTCGCCAAGATCATACCGATCCTTCTATTCATCGTCTTCGTCATCTACGGCTTCAAGGCAGACGTGTTTGCCCTCAATTTCTGGGGCGGCGAAGACGTCAGTTTCAGCAACATCGCCAGTCAGGTGCGCGGCACTATGTTGGTAACGGTCTTCGTGTTCGTCGGCATCGAAGGCGCAAGCGTTTATTCCCGCTACGCGCGCAACCGCAACGATGTAGGCGTGGCCACGGTTGTTGGCTTCCTCGGCGTGCTTTGCCTTCTCGTCCTCGTTACCATCCTGTCCTATGGCGTGATGTTGCGCACCGATCTTGCCCAGTTGCGCAACCCGTCCATGGCGGGCGTGCTCGAGGCGGTGGTCGGACCCTGGGGCGCGATTTTCGTCAGCTTCGGCCTGCTGATTTCGGTTCTTGGCGCGTACCTGTCGTGGGTGCTTCTTGCCGCAGAAATTCTCTTCTCGGCCTCCAAATACGAGACGATGCCGCGGTTTCTCTCCCATGAAAACAAGAATGGAGTGCCGTCGCATGCACTCTGGCTGACCAATATCATTGTGCAGTCGTTTCTGATCATCACGCTTTTCACTGAATATGCGTTTCGCCTCGCGATCGAATTGACGAGTTCGATGATCCTCATCCCCTATCTGCTCGTGGCAGCCTATGGGTTCAAGCTTGCCTGGACAGGCGAAACCTATGACCGCGATCCCGCCGGCCACCGGACTGACCTGATCAGGGGCTTGGTTGCGCTCATCTATACTTCAGGTCTCATCTATGCCGCCGGCGCCAAGCATCTTCTGCTCTCGCTTGTACTCTACGGCCCGGGCACGATCCTTTTCATCATGGCGCGGCGCGAGCAGGGCAGGAAGGTCTTTACACCAACAGAAATGATCATGTTCGCCATTGCGGCTCTCGGGGCGGCTATCGCGATTTTCGGCATCGCCACGGGACGCATCACCATCTGAACCAATTAAAAAATGGGCCGCTCCAAGCGGCCCCAGGGATAGTTCCGATAAGTCCGGCAATCAGTAGTCGACGGGATCGCGGGCGATCGGGCAGGTCATACAATGGCCGCCACCCCGGCCACGGCCAAGTTCGGCGCCGCTGATGGTGATTACTTCGATGCCTTCCTTGCGCAGCAAGGTATTGGTGTAGGTGTTGCGGTCATAGGCATAAACGACACCCGGCGAAGCGCAAACGAGATTGGCGCCGCTGTCCCACTGCGTGCGTTCACGCATATAGTCGTTGCCGCCCGTCTCGACGACGCGCATTTTCGTGAGGCCGAGCGCATCGCGTACGGTCTCAACGAACGTACCCTTGTCTTTGTGAAGTTCGACAGTTCCTTCCTTGTCACCAGGGCGATAGGAGAAAGCGTCGATACCATTGACGATATCCGGATAGAGCAGAACGCAATCGCGGTCGGCAAAGGTGAACACCGTATCAAGATGCATTGCTGCCCGCAGCTTCGGCATGGCCGCTACGATCACGCGTTCGGCGGCACCTTTTTCGAAAAGCTTGGCCGCGAGTTGGCTGATAGCCTGGCGTGAGGTGCGCTCGCTCATGCCGATAAGAACATTGCCCTTGCCGATGGGCATGACGTCGCCGCCTTCGAGCGTGGCGAGACCCCAATCCTCAGTCGGATCGCCCCACCAGACATTGACCTTGCCGGCAAAGCTCGGATGGAACTTGTAGATCGAGGTCGTAAGAATCGTCTCCTCATGGCGCGCAGGCCAGTAGAGCGGGTTCAAGGTAACGCCGCCATAGATCCAGCACGTCGTATCACGGGTATAAAGCGTATTGGGCAGCGGCGGCAGCAGATACTCATTGACGCCTGCAGCGTCCCTGACAAGCTTCAGCATCTCGCCGCCGTGGGTCTCGGGAAACTCATAGGTGGAAAGGCCGCCGATGAGGGTCTCGGCCAGTTCGCGGTTGGAAAGTCCCTCGAGATAGCTGCGGATCTCGTCCACCAAGCCCAACCCAACCTGATTGACGACAACCTGATTGTCAAGAATCCACTTCTTGCCTTCAGGAACCGCCACGGTTTCGGTAAGGAGATTATGCATTTCCAGCACTTCGATACCGCGATCGCGCATCTTGGTGATGAAATCGAAGTGATCGCGCTTGGCGGTATCGACCCAGAGCACGTCGTCGAAGAGCAAACTGTCGCAATTGCTGGGTGTCAGCCTTTGATGCGCCCGCCCCGGTGCGCATACCATGACCTTACGCAGCTGCCCGACCTCGGAATGGACGCCGAAGTCGCTGGATTGAGTATTTGGAGAAGCCGACATGTTGTACCTCCCGAGGTAGCTTAAATTGTGATGTAGCCGGATATGAGCCCGATCAGCGCCGCGACGCAGCCGATTGCTGCGGCAGCGAAAATCAGCCAATCGACAGTTGTGTTAAATATTGGCTTGCCGCGCTCACGGCGGGCCCAGAAATAGAGAATGGTTCCCGGCGCGTAGAGCAGCGCCGAAAGGAGTACGAATTTCAGTCCGCCCGCCGCAATCATGAACAGGGTGTAGACAGCGGCAACGCCGGCAATGATCAGATCGCGCTGGCGCTCCTCAGGCTTCTTTTCGTAGGTCTCCCCTCGCCGCGCCAGCATGACGCCATAGGCGGCCACGAAGAGATAGGGTATCAGCGACATGGCGCTGGTCAGGCTCAGCATCAGCGCGAAGGCGTCCCGAGACCAGTAGGTGCTGATGACGAAAAGCTGAACCACGATGTTCGTCAGCCACAACGCAGCCGCAGGAACCTTGTTTGAATTCTCGGTCCCGAACACCCTTGGCATGTCTTCCTTCTGCGCGGCGATGTAGAGAACTTCCGCACAGACCAGCGACCAGGCGAGGTAGGCGCCGAGCACCGAAATGATCACGCCGACGCTGATAAAAATCGCCCCCCAGTGGCCGACGACGGCTTCGAGAACGCCGGCCATCGAGGGCTGTCCCAGAGCCGCGATATCAGCGCGGGCCATGACCGAATAGGGGAGCAGCGACACCAGCACCATAAGCGTGGTGACGCCGATGAAGCCGAGGATGGTGGCTGTACCGACATCCGACCGTTTTGACGCGTAACGCGAATAGTTGCTCGCGCCTTCGATACCGAGGAACACGAAGACGGTGACCAGCATCGTCGCCCGCACCTGATCGAAGATGTGCGATTCCGGCATGCCGACGCCGCCCCAGAAGTTGGCGCTGAACATATCGCCCTTGAACATGACGATCAGAATCAGAATGAAGGTGAGGATGGGCACGATCTTCGCGACGGTGACCACCGTGTTGATGAACGCGGCCTGCTGGACGCCTCTCAGGATCGTAAAATGAAACAGCCAGATGCCGATCGATGCGACGACGATGGCGACCACCGTATTGCCATCTCCGAAGACCGGGAAGAACAGTCCGAGCGTGGACTTGATCAGCACCCAGTAGGAGACGTTGCCGATGCAGCTGCCGATCCAGTAACCGAACGCCGACAGGAAGCCCGGATAATCGCCGAAGCCCGCCTTGGCATAGGCGAAGACACCAGCATCGAGTTCGGGCTTGCGCTCTGCAAGCGACTGGAAAACGCGGGCAAGCATATACATGCCGGTCCCGGCAATGCACCAGGCGATGATCGCCCCGAAGGGACCCGTTGCGTTACCAAACGTGCGCGGTAGCGAGAAAATGCCGGCGCCCACCATCGACCCCACGACCATGGCAGTCAGCGCGAACAATGAGAACTTTTGAGTAGAACCTGAGGCCATGATTTACCCCCCAAGAATTGGTCAGGTTAGGGGAGCGCAAGGTGTGGCTCCGGCAAAGATTATAGGAGGTTTCAATTCTCTATGTGATCAGCACAGAATCCCACAAATAGGCTGCGCGTCTCTAATTTTGCTACCGTGCGCAGCTACGTCGGAGTATTGCGGACAAACGCCAGCAAATGCGATGGCGACAAAACAAGGATCCCAGCTTCAATGTGCCGGTTTCTGTCGCGCCCGGCATTAACCGACGCAATGCAGCGCCTTTAAATCCCTGATCTTCATGCAAACTTCCGGTGGGCGAAAATCCCGCATGGTACTAGGCGACGCTGAGTACTTAACGAGCGCGCGTTAACGCCGACCATGGCGGACAATAGCTGGAGGCCGCTTCTTGCACTGCGGAAATTGGGATTCCGGGCGGGCATTTGGGATTTCTGACCAATCACAAACGATTGGCAGACGTTATAGTCGAATTGCCCCGCAGACGTATGCTTTGTCCCAATTCACGAGAGCTTCCTGGAGTCCATGAGAAATGCTGGTTTCAGTGAATAAATCGATGCGAAGGGTGCGCGCGCTGGGCGCGTTCATGGGCCTTCTGATGGCAGGTCCAATGCTTGCAGGATGCCGGGATGAAGCCAAGGATGAGCCTCCGGTCATTCGCCCCGTGCGAACGGTCACGGTTGAGCAGCGCAAGCTTGGCGACAGCGTTAGCCTTACCGGACATGTCGAGGCCGAGAACCAGGTCTCCTTCGCGTTTCGCCTTGGCGGCCGCATGATCGAACGCCTTGCCAATGTCGGTGATCCGGTCGAACCCGGGAAGATTCTCGCCCGCATGGACCCGCAAAATGAAATCAGCGCGCTGCGCACCGCACAGGCGACCCTCGTCGCCGCCGAGGGGCAACTCGTCAAGACGAGCAATGCATTCGCACGGCAGGAAACGCTGCTGAGACAGGGCTTCACCACCCGCGCGCAATATGATGCGGCACAGCAGGCGATGCGCGCGGCGCAATCGCAGGTCGACAGTTCGCAGGCGCAGCTGGAAAATGCCGAGGATCGCGTGGGCTTCACCGAGCTCTACGCAGATGCGGCGGGCACCGTGACCGCTGTCGGCGCCGAGCCCGGCGAGGTCGTCCAGGCGGGGCAAATGGTGCTGCAGGTTGCGCGCCAAGATGGACGCGATGCGATATTCGACGTGCCGGCTCAGCTGCTGCGACAGGCGCACGACACAGCGATTGTCGAGGTTGCGCTGACTGACGATCCGACGGTAAAGGCCACCGGACGAGTGCGCGAAGTGGCGCCGCAGGCCGATCCGACGACGCGGACCTTCAGGGTGCGCGTCGGCCTCAGTGACACGCCCGCTGCCATGCGGCTTGGATCGACCGTGACGGGCCGTGTGACGGTTGATTCATCTCCTGAGATCGCGATACCGGCGACGGCCCTGACCAAGTTCAACAGCCAGCCTGCGGTCTGGATTGTCGATCAGGACAAGAAGACCGTGTCGACGCGCAATGTCGAAGTGGTTCGCTTCGATCCCGCCACTGTCATCATTTCGCAGGGCCTCACCCCCGGTGAGGTCGTCGTGACAGCCGGAGTCCAGGCCTTGCATGACGGCCAGGAAGTGCGTCTGCTCGGATCCACCCAATGAACGGCTTCAATCTCTCCGCCTGGGCGCTGAGGAGCCGCTCGCTCGTGATCTATGCGATGATTGCCGTCGTCGTTGCCGGCGTATTCGCCTTCATCAATCTTGGCCGCAACGAGGATCCAGCCTTTACCATCAAGACCATGGTCGTCAGGGCCGGCTGGCCCGGGGCAACCCTTGACGATACGCTGAAACAGGTGACCGAACGGCTCGAGCGCAAGCTGCAGGAGATACCCGAAGTCGATTTCCTGCGCAGCTTTACCAATGCGGGCGTCACGACCATCTTCGTCAACCTCAAGGACGCAACCACGGCGGCCGAAGTTCCCGATGTCTGGTATCAGGTACGAAAGAGCATCGGCGACATTCGCCCGACCCTGCCGGCGGGTATCGTCGGCCCCGGATTCGACGATGATTTCGGCGATACATTCGGCATCATCTACGGTTTCACGGCGGACGGCTTTACCCAGCGCGAACTCGCCGACTATGCCGATGAGGCGCGCTCGCGCCTGCTGCATGTGCCGGACGTATCCAAGATCGACGTGCTCGGGGCACAGCCTGAACGCATCTTCATCGAGTTTTCCACCGAACAGATGGCCGGCCTCGGCATCGACAGGACCGCCGTGATCGCCGCCTTGCAGGCGCAAAATGTGGTCAGCCCTTCGGGTACCCTGCGAACCGCCGACGAGCGCTTGAGCCTGCGCGTCAGCGGCGCCTTTGATTCCGAAGAGGACCTTCGCAACCTGAATTTCGTCGCAAATGGCAGGCTGATCCGGCTGCGCGACATTGCCGAAATTCACCGCGCCTATGCGGACCCGCCGCAGCCGATGTTCCGGGTGAACGGCAAGCCTGCCATGGGTCTTGCGATTTCGATGCGCGAAGGCGGCGATATTCTCGCACTCGGCCACAACATTACCGCGGCGATGAAAGAGATCACCGCCAACATGCCGATCGGCATCGAAACGACGCTCGTCGCCAATCAACCGCAGGTGGTCGACGACGCAATCGGGGAGTTCACGGAATCGCTCTGGCAGGCGATCGTCATCATAATGGCCGTCAGTTTCATCAGCTTGGGCATACGGGCCGGAACCGTCGTCGCCCTCGCGATACCGCTATCGCTGGCGATGGTCTTTGCGGTGATGCAGATCCTCGGGATCGATCTGCAGCGCGTCTCCCTGGGCGCCCTGATCATCGCGCTCAGCCTGCTCGTCGACGATGCCATGACGACGGTCGATTCCATGACGACGCGGCTCGCACTCGGCGATGAAAAGGAAGAGGCCGCGAGCTTCACGTTCCGGACGCTCGCTGCCGCCATGCTGGCCGGCACCCTGGTCACCGCAACCGGCTTCGTGCCGATCGGCTTTGCGCGCAGTTCCGCCGGCGAATATACATTCTCGATCTTTGCGGTCGTGAGTATCGCACTGGTCGTTTCCTGGCTTGGCGCCGTAATCTTCTCTCCGCTCCTCGGCGTTGCGCTGCTGAAGAAGCCCGACAAGATCGAGACGGGAAAGCCCTCCATCATTCTTCGCTTCTTCCGCAGCCTGCTTGTCGGCGCGCTGCGTATGCGCTGGTTGACGATCGGCATCACGCTTGCATGTTTCGTGCTCGCCCTTTTGGCGCTGCCGCTGGTGCCGCGGCAGTTCTTTCCTTCGTCCGACCGTCCCGAACTGCTTGTCGATATAAGGCTGCCGCAGAACGCGTCCATCGAGGCGAGCCAAAAGGCATCGGACCAACTTGACGCGCTCCTCAGGGACGATCCGGACGTGGCACATTGGAGCACCAATGTCGGGCGCGGCGCCATCCGCTTCTACCTGCCGCTCAACGTCGAATTGCCCAATGAATTTTTCTCGCAAGCGGTTGTCGTTGCGAAGGACGTTCCGGGCCGTGAGCGGCTCCGCGCGCGACTTGAACAGGAATTGGCTGAAAAGGTGCCAAGCGCCATTTCGCGTGTCTCGCTGCTCGAACTCGGTCCGCCAGTTGGTTGGCCGGTGCAATATCGCGTGAGCGGCCCTGATGCCAACGAGGTCCGCGAGATCGCTCAGCGTCTGGCACGGGTCATGGGCGCCAATTCGCAGCTCAACCGCATCAATTTCGACTGGATCGAACCCGCCCGCTCCATCCGCGTCCATATCGATCAGGATCAGGCGCGCCTCCTAGGCCTGAGTTCGCAGGCGCTGGCGACGGCGCTCAATACCGTCGTGTCCGGAATGGCGGTCACGCAGGTGCGCGACGATATCTATCTGGTCGACGTCGTCGTGCGCTCGACCGACGAGCAGCGCGTATCGCTCGACAATCTGCGCACGCTGCAGTTCCCGCTTCCCAATGGCCGTACGGTACCGCTCAGCCAGTTCGCGACCTTTGAAGTCGACCAGGAGTTCCCGGTGATCTGGCGGCGCGACCGCGTGCCGACACTCACCGTGCAGGCGGATGTGACGGCGGGCGGTTCGCCAGAGGCGATCGTCCAGGCAATGGAACCGGAAATCGACAAACTCAACGCCACCTTGCCGGTCCCATATCGCATTGTCGCAGGCGGCACCGTGGAGGAAAGCGCCAAGTCGCAGGCGTCCGTGATTGCCGTTGTACCGATCATGCTGTTCCTGATGATCACCATACTCATGGTGCAACTGAAGAGCTTCAGCCGCCTGTTCCTGGTGATGAGCGTTGTTCCGATGGGATTGATCGGTGTCGTCGGTTCGCTCTTCATCTTCAACCGGCCCTTAGGCTTTGTCGCCATTCTTGGTATCCTGTCGCTGCTCGGGCTTATCGCCAAGAATGCCGTCATACTCATCGAACAGATCGAGACGGAGCGGGCCAAGGGAACGGACGTGTGGAATGCCGTCATCGACGCCACCGTGTCGCGCTTCCGCCCTATCATGCTCACCGCGATATCCACCGTGCTCGGCATGATTCCGATAGCCTGGACCATCTTCTGGGGACCGATGGCAATTGCGATTATGGGCGGCTTGCTGGTGGCGACCGTTCTTACCTTGATCTTCCTGCCGGCCCTCTACGTGGCCTCGTTCCGCGTCAAGGAACCGACAACCGATCAGCCTTCTCGCCAACCTGCCCCAAGCCCAGCATAGATCGCATGAAAGGATGCGGTCATGGATGGCCGTATTGTGGTCGGCAAAGTTCTTTGACAACTCCGGCAAAGCTTTGGCTAACAACCGACACTTGTCGGGAGGAGATCGTCAGTCGTGCAACCCGTTTGGTAACAGTTACGTACTGAACAGACGATAAGGGTTGTGTCATACTATTCAAGACGAGCATTCGTAACTGCGTGATTTGTCACTTCGGGGAATTTTTGGGGTAGCAATGCCAGCATTTTCTTCAGCAAGAACGGATCGAACCAGTTTGCCCGGTACGGACAGTGATGCATGGGCAAAGGTTTTCACCCTACCGTTGCGGCGCATGGTGACGGCATGAACGCGCATGATCACACCACACCGTCTGAAGCGTCGCTTGATCACAACTTTGCGCAAGCGGCCGCCATATCTCCCATCGACTGCCCCCCATTGCCTTCAAAGCGGTCTTCCTATCCTTCGACGATACCCGCGTTCAAGTTCGACACCCGGGTCGTGCCGCTTGACGATCAATATGACTCCTGGCGCAAGAGTTTCTCCTCCATGCTGGAGTTCGGCGACCGCAGGGACACGTCGAACGGCTTTGACGGCAGGCAAACCGTCTGGGATCTCGGCAATCTCGCCTTTTCCAGGATCAGAACCAACGCACTCGAATTTGCGAGCGTTCCCGGTCATACGCGGCGGGAAGCGCTCGATCACTGGACAATGACACTTCCGCTCGACGGAGCGATAAGCACCCTCGGTCCGGCGGGCAGTTTTGCAGGCGGCGCGGGCATCGTGCAGATCCATTCGCTCGGACGTTGGTTCGAAGGCAATGTAACGGACAGCGATATGCTGATGCTTTTCGTCCCGCGTGACTTCGACCCGGACGTCGCCCACGCGCTCAGCGCGGCTGAGTTTTCCTCCGTCGATACAGCGATGGGCAGGCTGCTCGCCGACTACTTCATGGGGCTGGCCAAGCGGCTGCCGGGGGTCGAGGCGGAGAATATTCCAGAACTGGTGGGCGCGACGCGCGCGATGATCAGAGCTTGCGTCATGCCTTCGCCCGGCACAATCGAGGAGGCGCAGGCGCCTATCACGCGCGTTCTACTCGAAAAGGCGCGCAGTATCGTAAACGCCAGATTGTTTGATCCGTCATTCAATGCCGAAGCACTGCGGCGCGATCTCGCAATCTCCCGGACCGGGCTTTACCGGATGTTCGAACCTTTCGGCGGCGTGATGCATTACGTTCAGCACCAACGGCTTCTCGATGCGCATGCGGCACTGGCGGATCCGAATGACAAACGCCGCATCGTCGAAATTGCCGAGCAGCGTTGCTTCAGCGACGGCGCGGAATTCAGCCGGGCATTCAAGCGGGAATTCGGTTACACACCCACGGAGGTGCGCGCCGGACGCAAGAGCGGGATCCCGCGCAGGTCGGCAAGCGAAATCACCAGTGCTGCTCCCGAAGAACGCCTCGGTCTTCTCCTGCGCAAGCTCCACGGTTGATCTGCAACAATTGATGAGGTTTTCGATGCGTCATGAAGATGTGGATGAACGGTTGAGAAAACTCGGCGTGAATGTCGGCCCCTTCACCTTCACCGTATTGTTTCTGATCGGCGTCATCGTTGCGGCGGGTCTTGGCTGGCTCCTGTACTAGTCTCGCCTGCTGGCTGGAGGTATTGACTACGATGTTCGATAGCGACGACTGGAAACTGGCGATTGAGGATACGCGGTTTCGGCAAAATGCCATCGTCGCCCTCATTCATTCGAGCAACAATCAGGCCTTGGGACTTCTGCGGCTGTTTTCCGTCATCGCCCTTGCCACCGCGACCGGGGCGGTTACGTCACTTGCCGCAGGCGAATTCTCGCCGGCGGTTGGCTGGGAGCTTGCATCCCTGACATTGGTTCTTGTCTGGTCGTCATGGCAGTGTTTCCGGGCCCTCGAAGTCGGGGATATCGACCTGCCGGGTCGGGATGCCGAATTCTGGTTGCGTGCGGCGGATGCGGGAGACGACCGGCCTGCCTTTTCGCGCCACTATCTCGAAGGGTTCAGGGAACGCTACCGGACCAACCGCAGGGTAAGCGAGCGTCAGGCACGCGCGCTGAGGAGAGCAAAACTTGGAGGAATAATTGCGCCCCTCATCGGCATCGCCGTGGGCTTGATCCTCGCCTTCTTCCAAATAAACTATGCTTGAACTCTCGCGCGCTCACTGTGTCATGGTCGTGATGGCGAATTGGATACCCACTCAGTGCTCAGTCGAAGCGTATTGATCCTCCGCGCAATCCTGCTGATGCTCGTCGCCGGCGGTATTACGGCATGCGCCTCGCCGGCGCGCGGTGTTCTTGCGCCCGTGGCCGCGCCATCGCCCGACACTGCAAAGGTCGATATCCTTGTGGCCACGACCCGCGCGCCCACGACGCAGAAGGGGGTCTTCTTCAGCGGCGAGCGCGGCAGCGATTTGAGCCTGGCCAATGTCGTGGTTTCAATTCCGCCGAACCGTCAACCCGGTACAATTCAGTGGCCGCGCCGGCTTCCTGGCGATCCTGAGCGGAGTTTTGTAACGACAGCGGTGAACCCGATCAAGATCGGAGATATTCGTACCTGGTACCGATCGCATGCAGTAAGCGACAGGCGCGTATTGATCTTCGTTCATGGCTTCAACACCCGGTTCGAGGATTCGGTGTTTCGCTTCGCGCAGATTGTTCACGACTCGCGCGCGGAGGTCACGCCGGTCTTGTTTTCCTGGCCATCGCGCGGGGCTCTGCTGGATTACAATTACGATCGGGAAAGTACCAATTTTTCTCGCTCCGAACTGGTCTATGTCATTCAGCAGGCGGTAAAAAGCCCCGATGTCTCCGAAATCACGATTGTCGGGCATTCGATGGGCAGCTGGCCGGTGATGGAAGCACTGCGCGATATATCAATGCAGAACAAGCGTATATCGCCCAAAATCACCGACGTCATCCTTGCCTCGCCGGATCTCGATATCGACGTTTTCCGCAAGCAGCTCACGGATATCGGCCAGGAACGGCCGCATATCTCGATATTCGTTTCGGCAAACGACAGGGCGCTGCGCCTTTCTAGGTTAATATCCGGCCAGGTCACGCGCGTTGGGGGCGTGGATCTTACCGACGTGGCCTACAAGGCCCAGCTTGAAAAGGCGACCGGGATTACGGTCTATGACCTTACTCAACTGCGCGACGGCGACAGTCTCAACCACACCCAGTTTGCAACGAGCCCCGAGGTCGTCCGCCTCTTCGGCGAACGACTGTTGCGAGGACAATCGCTTTCCGATGCCGATCCGAATGCCTCCGGAAATTTCGGCGCCACTGCAATTGAGGCCGGCCAGACCATCGGCACCGTGACAGGCGCTGCGCTGAGCGCGCCCATCCGCATTTTCGAGAGCGCCGTGCGTCGCTGATACGCGGCTATCCGCTGTGGGTAGCTTAATTCGGCACTATCGCCGCAGCAGCCATTCCTTCTTGATCGCCAATACTCCTCCGGGTCCGTGCGCTGCCGCAAAGAGCAGGCCGGCGGCAAAAGTAAAATGGTCGATGAAAAACCCGAACTCGGCCTGGTTTCCGGCCCAGTGCGACGGGCCGTGAAACGCAAATGCCAGAAACAGAACGTAGGCGGCAGCTACAAGTGCTGCTTCGGAGAAATAGGCGCCGGTCAGGAAGCATGCGACGAGAGCAAGCTCAAGCAGCGCAGCGAGCCACGCCAGCAGGGTGGGAAACGGAAATCCGGCCCCGGCGATATACGTCGCCGTACCGCCGATATCCATCAACTTGAAGCTCACGGCCATGATGAAGACGAGCGCGAAGATAAGTCGCCCCACCAGAATCGCCGCCGTCGTCCATCCCGCATTGCCTGTTGCCGTTGTCATACTGGTCCTCCTGAAGCAAGTCTCGAAGCTTTCGCTGCAAGGACGAGTGCTGCGGACCATTTCCGACACCGCGCGGGCAATTTTCTTTTTGGACGCCGATCCGTACCCGAAAGCGGATCCGGCAGCGCTTATGGTCCTTGACTATCAGAAACTGTTGCGCTCGTGATAGGTCCGCAGGAAAGACTGGATACGTGCATCCTGGGGATGATGCAGAATGCGGTCGGGGCTATCGACGCCCACGAGTTCGCCCTTTTCCATGAATCCGACCTGATCGGCGACGTGTGCGGCGAAACCCATTTCGTGGGTGACCACCACCATCGTCATCCCCTCCCCGGCCAGTGTCCTCATGACGCTAAGCACCTCGCCCACAAGCTCCGGGTCAAGTGCGGACGTCGGCTCGTCGAAGAGCATGAGCCTCGGCTCCATGGCGATGGCCCGGGCAATTGCAACGCGTTGTTGCTGTCCACCGGAGAGCCGCGAAGGATGGTTCGCCATCTTGTCCGCCAGTCCCACCTTGGCCAACGCCTCCACGGCGCGCCGCTCGGCGTCGGCCTTGGACATGCGGCGCACACGGATCAGCCCCTCGGCAACATTTTCCTTGGCGGTCATATGCGGCCAGAGATTGAACTGCTGAAAAACCATGCCGATCGAGCGTCGCATCTCGCGGAGCTTGCGGCCCGACATCTTCTTGTTGGGCGCCTCATAGCCAATCAACTGGCCATCAATGCGGACTTCGCCGGAATCATATTCTTCAAGGAAATTGATGCAGCGGAGCAGGGTCGACTTGCCTGAACCGGATGGTCCGATGAGACAGGTGACCTTGCCGGGCAGAATCGACAGGTCGACATCCTTCAGCGCCTGAAACTTGCCGTAGTACTTATTGACCTTACGCATTTCGACGGATGACGCTGCAAGCATCTTACGTCCTTTCAATCAGATGTTTCGTGATACGCGCTTCCAGTCTGTGGCCGACGCGCGAGATCGTCTCCACCAAGCCCCAGAAGAACAGCGCCAGCACCAGGTTTGCCTCGACATAACGGAAGGTTTCGGCCGACATGCGCTGCACCTGGTACAGCAATTCGGGAACGGTGATGATCGACAGAATCACGGTTTCCTTGGTCAGGATGATCGAAAAGTTCACCAGCGCCGGCAAAGCGGAGACCAAGCCGAGGGGCAGCAGGATACGCCGCACAATATGGCCTTCGGCCATGCCGATGGCACGGGCGGCTTCGATCTGCCCGTCGGGCACGGCCCGGAATCCCGAACGGAATATTTCGGCAAAGTAGGGGCTGCCATAGATTGTCAGCCCGAGCAGGCCGGCCGGCAGGGCATCGAGGCGCAGGCCGATGAGTGGGCCACCGTAATAAAGCACGAACAATTGCACGAGGAACGGTGTGCCGCGGATAACTTCGATATAGACTTGGATGATCCACGTCACCCAGCGCGGTGCGTAGCGTTGAATGAGCGCAATGACGAGGCCGAGCGCCATGCCGAAGACGGTGCCAAGCGCCCAACAGACGATGGTATTGGCAAACCCCTTGAGCAGCGACGGGCCATATTGCTGCAACATGCTCCAATCCATCAGACGGCCGTCCTGTGTTCGAGGTAACGTCCGAGCGCCGCGAGGCACAGATTGATCACGAGATAAATGCAGGCGGCGGCGATGTAGACCTCAAGCGGCCGGAAGGTGGTAGCGGCCTGCGCCTGGCTGGCGCGGGTAATTTCAAGAATACCGACAACCGAGACCAGCGAGGACGCCTTCACCAGAAGAATAAGTTCGTTGATCAATGCCGGCAGCGAAAGCGTCACGGCTTGCGGGAGAATGACCCGGATCCATACGTCGAATGGCGTCATGCCGATGGCGACCGCCGCCTCTGCCTGTCCCTTCGGCAGCGCCGCTATCGCACCGCGCCAGATTTCGGAGATATAGGCGCTGGCGCAGATACCAACGGTCACGACGGCAGCGACCATTGCAGGAACGTCGAGGCCAATGACCGGCAGCGCGTAGTAGAACACCAGCAATTGCACCAGGAGCGGCACGCCGCGCAGGAAACTGACCCAGATGGCTGCAAAGCGACGCAGCAGCGGGTAAGGCGACAGGCGAGCTGCGCAGACCAGCGTGCCGATCACAAGACCCAATCCGATACCGAGTATAGAGATCAGCAGCGTGTATCGCGCTGCCCACAACAACGGCTCGAAGCTTTGAAGGAAAACCGCTAAGGAAAACATCCGCCCCTCACGTGACCCAAGATGTGCGGGCGGAGGTCACTCCGCCCGCAGCAAATTACTTGGCCGGAACCTCACGCGGCAGTTCGGTGTAGGTGCCGAGCCACTTCTCCTGGATCGCCTTGACGCGGCCGTCATCGGTCATCTTAAGTACCGCATCGTTGATGGCCTTGTTGAAGCTTTCGCTGTCGACATCCTTGCGCAGCACCCATGCGAAATACTTCGGCTCACCGAACTGGGCAGGGGTGAAGAGAGCAAAACTTTCAGGACGGCTCTTCACGAGATAGGTAAGGTTCGGAAGCGAGCCCGCAACCGCATCGAGACGACCGGCAGCGAGGTCGGCATAGGCTTCGTCAGTGGTGCCGTATTCCTTGATCGTTACACCGCCAAGCTTCTGGCCATAAGCTTCAAGCTGCTTGAATTGCGCAGTGCCCTGCTGCACGCCAACGGTCTTGCCCTTGATATCTTCCGGCTTGGTGAGTTCGGTGTTGCTCGCAGCCTTCAGCAGCGAAACGGTGGCATCGGCGATAGGCAAGGTGAAGCCGTAGCGCTCGAGACGTTCCGGGGTAATGGTAACGGGGGCAATCACGATGTCGAACTTCTTGACTTCAAGACCCGGCAGCTCGGCCGTCCACGGAATATCCTGGTAGACCGGCTCGACGCCGATTTCCTTGGCAACCTGGTCGAACAGGTCCTTGGTCATGCCCTCATACGTGCCGTTGTTGAGCATGTCGAAGGGTGCATAGTGCATGTCGGTGGCGGTTACGATCTTGCCCGCGGCCTTGACGTCCGCAAGCTGGTCCGCCCCGGCGGCGCTGGCAAGACAGAGTGTGGCCAAGCCGACAAGCGCCCCTTTGAAGGTCATGTGAATTCTCATTTCAGTTCTCCTAGTTGTTCCCACGGGATTGACACGGCGGGCACTTATTGTGTCGCCGTATTTTTAGATCAGAGAAATGCCTCGCCGATCGAGGCCGTATGTCGCTCCTTGACCGGCTGTTATGTTCGGGTTGGCGAAAGCGCAACGGATCACGCTTTTCGCCAGATTATTCCACAGCGCAGGAGTCCACCGCCGCCTGGTATCTTCCGCTTCGCTGCGCAACCTTACCATGCCAGAGTGCAACGAAAAGTACTCAATAAGCGGATTCGGTAAAGCACCAGGACCGCCGTCTTGCCCGTCACCACCGGACAGGAACCGGCCGTTCGGCGCGACGAGCGGAGGCATTGACCTCGGCCGGTTCTTGCCGCTTCTTCCCATGGCGCCCGCTGGGAGAACATTGGATGCATTGCGCTTTGACTGATGCACGGGTCGCCTTCGGTCAGTTCAGCATATGGCCGGAAATGATAATGCGCTGGATTTCACTTGAGCCTTCGTAGATCCGCATGATCCGAAGATCGCGATTGATCCGTTCGATGGGGAAATCACGCGTATATCCATAGCCTCCATGCAGTTGCAGCGCGATATCTGCAATACGGCCTGCAGCTTCTGATGCGTGCAGCTTGGCCATGGAGGCCGCGAGCGAAAACCGCCCGCCACCTGTATGCACCAGGTCCCGTTGTCGCGCCGCGTCCTGCGCAACGAGCAATGCCGAGCGATAGGCCAAACCCATATCGGCGATCATCCAGCGTATGCCCTGCCGGTCACTCAGTGGCTGGCCACCAATGACACGCTCCTTTGCGTAAGCGATCGCAGCTTGCATTGCGGCCTCGGCCATGCCGAGGCATTGCGCGGCAACCTCGATACGGCCATTGTCAAGCACTTGCATGGCCGTGCGGAAACCCTTGCCTTCCTCCCCCAGCAGCGCGTCGGACGGCAGCTCGCAGTCGATGTTCAGTGTGAAGACATGACCGCCTTTGAGACCCATTGTCCTTTCAGCCGCACCAGCTTCAAGCCCCGGCGTCCCCTTGGGGAGGATAAAGGTCGAAATGCCGCGATGTCCTTTTTCTGGATCGGTCACGGCATAGAGAAGAATGAAATCTGCAACGCCGCCATTGGAGATGAAGCATTTCGTGCCTTTGACATGCCAACCCGCACTCGTGCGGCGCGCCCGAGTCTTCATGTCAGCAGGATCGGATCCGGCAGTGGGTTCGGTCAGTGCGAATGATCCCAAAGCCTCGCCCGTTGCCGCCTTGGGCAGCCATTTCTGTTTTTGCGCTTCCGTTCCGCCCATGAGGATGGAGTCGGTCGCCAGATAGTGCGCGGTCAGCGCCGAAGCAGTGGAACCGCAGGCTCCGGCGACGATCGCCACTGCCCGCAGCAGCGCAGTTGCCGAGATCGAACTCCCGCCATAGGCTTCCGGCAGATTTGCGCCCAGCATTCCGGCTTCGGCCAGAACCGCGAGTTGTTCATGGACGAAGGTAGAGGCTTCGTCGGTTGCCGCCGCTTTCGTCGCAATGCGTTCCGCACACAGCCGCCCAAGCACGTCGCAGAACAGCCGCTCCTCGTCGGACAGCATGTACCATTCATCCGTCATGCGCGCTTCTCCAGTCCGAACTCCCGCAGAATTGTTTCGCGATCGCCGCCGAGCTGGGGCGCCGAGACTGCTGCAACCGGCTTTTCGCCGTCGAAGCGGACGGGCTGACCGACTGTCGGCGCCTCCCCCAGCACCGGATGTTGCAAAAGGCTGACCAATCCACGCGCGGCCGAATGCTCATTCGAAATTGCCTGCGCAATGTCCCAGATCGGGGCCGCCGGCAGACCGGCCGCAGAGAGAGCGGCAATGGCTTCCTCGGTGGTCAGCTTGCGCGACCAGTTTTCGATCAAGGCCTTCAAGGCCGGTTCATGTTCGGTGCGGCTGGCATCTGTAGCAAAACGCGGGTCGTCCACGGCCTGCGGGGCGCCGACAAGTTGAGCAAGCGCGCTAAACTGCCTGGGGTTCAGAACGGTTATCACCACCTGACCATCGCTGGTGGCAAAGCAGCCAAAGGGCGTCGAGAGCGGATGGCGATTGCCGACGCGTTGCGGCAATAGGCCGGCATAGAGGTGCAGCGCATGGCTGGTCGTCAACACTGAAAACAGGGCGTCATACATGGCGACGTCAAGCGTGGCGCCCTGACCTGTCGAATTGCGTTGCACCAGCGCGGCCATGATGGACCAGCTGGCAAACAATCCGGCCAGCAGATCGGCAATGCTTTCACCGGTCTTGAGCGGGCCGCCTCCCTCCTCGCCGGTGCTTGCCATCAGGCCGGACATGGCCTGCACGATGAGGTCATAGGCCGGCAAATCCTTGAATGGTCCCTCCTGGCCAAAGCCGGAGATCGAGCAATAGATAAGTCTGGGGTTCGCCGCTCGCAGCGCCGCGGCGCCGAGGCCCAAGCGCTCGGCCACGCCGGGACGAAAATTCTCGACCACTACGTCTACTTGCTCGGCGAGCATCTGCGCCAGCGCCTGGTCTTCCGGAACCTTGAGGTCCAGAACGATGCTGCGCTTGCCACGATTGTTAAGAGTGAAAAGTGCGCTTTCACCATGACTGAACGGGCCGACGTGGCGATAATCGTCGCCCGCCGGCGGTTCAAGCTTGATGACCTCGGCTCCAAGATCCGCCAGAAGCGCCGTGCAGTAAGGACCCGCCAACACACGCGACAGATCCAGTACCTTGATCCCCGCCAGCGGCCGGTTCATGCCCACGGCTCCGACATGGGACGCGCCGCACAATTGCTGGCTGCCTTATAACGGGAACGGTACATCTGCACTCCTCCATAGCGCGCTGTCACGGAATATGTCTACACATAAGCCCGCGAATATGTCTATACTTATTTTATGGATATGTCTAAACTTGCCCGCATTCCGCTGGAGATTCATCGGCGGGAGCAGCCATAGGCGACAAATAATGCGCAAGGCCCAAAGTATCGCTGACGAGGTACGTCGTCGCATTGTCGAACTCAAGTGGCGTGAAGGCGAACGCATACCGGACGAGGCGGATCTGGCGGTCGAGTTCAGCGCCGCACGGGCGACGGTCAACAAGGCGTTGCAAGTGCTCGCCGATGAAGGCCTTCTGGATCGCCGGCGTCGCGCGGGCACGCGGGTGGTGGTCAATCCGGTGCGCAAGGCCACCTTCTCCATTCCCATCGTGCGTGAGCAGGTCGAGGACGCGGGCCTGATCTACAGCCACCGTGTCGTTGCGCAGCGGCTCAGTCCGATCCCCGGCCACATCGCGGTACGCCTGGGTCTTCCGGAAGGGGAACGTCTGGTCCATCTCAGGGCGGTGCATTACGCCGACGGCAAACCCTACCAGCTCGAAGACCGCTGGATTAATCCGCACGTTGTGCCAGGACTTGAACACGCCGGCTTCCGGGATTTGAATGCCAATGAATGGCTAGTACGTAACGCACCCTATCTGCGGGCTGAGTTCTCGTTTTCAGCCGAGAATGCCGACCGGCGCGATGCGCGATTATTGCAGACGAGGCAAGGCCAGGCATTGTTGATCCTGCATCGCACCACCTGGAATGATCTTGGACCCATTACCACAGTCCGGGTGGCCTTTCAGCCCGGCCACAGTTTCGGCGCCGACGAGGGCCGCGATCAAGCGGCCAAAATCTGAGAGACAGCCGGAAGGCTTTCGCAGACGTTATGCCCAATCTGGAATCGGGCGGACTGTGTGGCCGGATTTGGCTGGAACTGGTGACATTGTCTATCTGCTCGTGGAGATATTTATATGAAAGTTCCGTCCTAAGGTTCCACAATTGCGAGTATTAGCTACCAGACGGATGGATTAGCGAAGTAGACAAGGGCCAGGACCAACAAATTGCGAAGATCCGAGTTGAAAATAACGCTAAGGTGCGACGGACAGTTCTGCCGGACATGCCGTTTTGCAATTTTAAGGTGTAACCATCGGGCAACTGTCGAGGTGAGAAGTTTGAACTTTCCCAACGACGTAAAGCATTTCCTTTGTACGAATCAATTCAATCGCCTAGTTTTCCCAAATGTTGAAGAGGACCTCCTGTCTGATCTTGCTACTTCTGGTTGGCGGCTGCGCATCCGGGGGCCCGCCTCAGATCCTGGCATCGACGCGAACCGTCGACGCGCAGCAGGCCTATGCGCTACCGCCGCCTGGCGGTCCCTCCATCGTCAGCGTCGTCGAACGGTCCTACAACAATGCCGTTCAGCAGGAAATTCTGTTGGCAACGTCCGCCCGCACGCCTGGGCAGAACGTCCTGCGCGTACAGCTGTTCGGACCGGTGAAGGCAAACCTTTCCGGCGGTGATACGCTGCGCGACCGTCAGCTTGGTACAACGAACATCGATCGCGAGCTCCGCGGTACGTTGCCGGGCGTTCCAATGCATCGTTCTCCCAACTTCGTGCAGAACCGGTACGGTGCCTTCGGTTTCGCCAGCGGGCATTCACGCTCCGGCGATACCTGCGTCTATGCCTGGCAGCGCATCCGGCCACCTGAAACACAATCGCGCTGGTTTACCGGGCGCGGCTCGATCCAGATCCGGCTGCGTCTTTGCGACTCGCGCTTGACCGAAGAACAATTGCTGGCGTTCATGTATGGGTTCACCATCAACGCAGCCTTCAACAATTATAGCTGGAACCCTTATGGCGAACCGGCCGGCGTGCCGGAAAATCTTGGCCGCCCGGGCGCCAATGTCTTTCCGACTGGGCCTGACATGCCGCCATCCGCCGCATTGATGCCTCCGCCAGCGCCGCAACCAGTTGCAGTGGCGCCAAAACGGCGCGCACAGCCGCCTGCCGCACTGGCTGTCGAGACACGCCCGGCAAGACCTGCGCCGATCGGACCCATCGTACCGCCGCCGCCTGTATCAGGTGCGGCCCCGCCCATGCCCGCACCGACCCAGATCAATCGGGCCGTTGTTCCACCCCCGCCACCCGCCGCCCAATAACCCGGAGCCAAAACGCAGTGACATCCATTGGGGAATGACCCTCCCATTAACCCACCGCCAGGACATGAGATGAATTCTTCGCCCGCCCGCCCATCGAAAAGCACGGCCGTCCATGCGTAAGTTCCTCATCATCCTGATGTGGCTCGTAACGTCGATCAGTGTTCTGCTACTGGTCACGCTCCCGGTAAATCTGCAGACGCAGTTGATCGCCGGCGCCTCGGTACTGTTCCTCATGATGGTGTTGAAGACGCTGAATGCCGGCGGCATCTGGCGGCTGATCGCCCTCGCTTTCGGTACGGCCATCGTCATGCGCTATGTCTACTGGCGTACGACGAGTACGCTGCCTCCGGTCAACCAGCTCGAAAACTTCGTTCCCGGGTTCCTGCTCTATCTCGCCGAGATTTACAGCGTGATGATGTTGGCGCTCAGCCTTTTTGTCGTCTCAATGCCACTGCCGCATCGTACGACACGGCCGGCAACCAAAGGTGAATTGCCAAGCGTTGACGTGTTCATCCCGACCTATAACGAGGACATCGAACTGCTTGCAAACACCATGGCCGCAGCCAAGGCCATGGACTATCCGGCTGACAAGCTCACCGTCTGGATACTCGATGACGGCGGTACGCTGCAAAAGCGCAATGCCGACAAGATTGTCGAATCCCACATTGCTGAAAAGCGTTTCAAGGATCTCTCGGAGCTCTGCGAGGCTTTAGGCGTTCACTACCTGACGCGTGAAAAGAACGTCCATGCCAAGGCTGGCAACCTCAATAACGGCCTTGAACATTCAACCGGCGAATTGATCGCCGTGTTCGACGCGGATCACGCGCCAACACGCGATTTCCTGCTCGAAACGGTCGGCTATTTCGATGAGGACGAGAAACTGTTTCTCGTGCAGACGCCGCACTTCTTCCTCAACCCCGATCCGCTCGAGCGCAATCTGCGTACGTTCGAGGAAATGCCATCCGAAAACGAAATGTTCTACGGCATCATCCAGCGCGGCCTCGATAAATGGAACGCGGCTTTCTTTTGCGGCTCGGCCGCCGTGCTACGCCGCGAGGCACTGAACGTCACGGGCGGGTTCAGCGGCATCAGCATTACGGAAGACTGCGAGACTGCCATCGCGCTCCATTCGAAGGGCTGGAACAGCGTCTATCTCGACAAGCCACTCATTGCAGGATTGCAACCCGCCACATTCGCAAGTTTCATCGGCCAGCGCAGCCGCTGGGCGCAGGGTATGATGCAAATCCTGCGGTTCCGCTTTCCTTTATTCAATGGCGGGCTCACGATCCCGCAACGCCTTTGCTACCTCTCTTCGACATTGTTCTGGCTGTTTCCATTCCCGCGGGCAATCTTCCTGGTCGCGCCGCTGTTCTATCTGTTCTTCGGGCTTGAGATCTTCACGGCATCGGGCGGCGAATTTCTCGCCTACACCCTGATCTACATGGTCGTGAACCTGATGATGCAGAACTATCTTTACGGCGCATTCCGCTGGCCCTGGATTTCCGAGCTTTATGAATATGTACAGACCGTGCACCTCCTGCCCGCGGTCGTGTCGGTTGCCCTGAACCCGCGCAAGCCGACATTCAAGGTCACCGCGAAGGACGAGCGTATCGACCGAAGCCGCCTTTCGGAATTGAGCACGCCATTCTTTGTCATATTCCTGGTGCTACTTGTCGGCGTGGGAGTAACGATCTATCGAATTTACACCGAGCCATATAAAGCGGACGTGACGCTTGTCGTTGGTGCGTGGAATCTTCTGAATCTGGTTTTCGCGGGCTGTGCGCTTGGGGTAGTATCCGAGCGCGGCGACAAGCGGCCTTCGCGACGCGTAAAGGTGAGCCGCCGCTGCGAATTTCGCTTGGGCGAGCGCTGGCTGCAGGGGACGATCGACGATGTGTCGGTCAATGGTCTGCGCGTCCAGGTGCTGGGCGACGTGGCCGAGGCGGTTTCCGTCGGCATGCTGACCGACGTCCGCTTCAAGACATTCGCAACGGGAGATCTCGGCGATCTTCCCTTGCAGGTCCGCAATGTCAGAAAGCAAGCTGGAGAAACGTCGGTCGGCTGCATGTTCATGCCTGACCAACCCTCGGATCATTCATTAATCGCCGATCTGATTTTCGCCAATTCGGCTCAGTGGACCAAGTTCCAGCTGGATCGGCGTGGCAATCCCGGCCTGTTCAAGGGTACGATCTGGTTTTTCGGGGTAGCGATATTCCAGACATACCGGGGTTTTTCCTATCTTTTCCGCCACTTGACTGGAAGAGGCAAAAAGGAATGGGAGGGTACGCTATGAAGCGGCTGCTTGGCGCCTGCCTGTTTCTCGGCCTATCCACCCTGAGTTCTTATGCGCAGGTTGCGCCTTTCGACATGTCGCCCGAGCGACCCGCCGAACCCGCACCGGCCGAGAAGCCGGCCGCGCCGTTCTCGCCACTGCCCGGCCAGCAGGCACCGGCCGCACCCGCCCCCGCTCCCAAATTGGCGCCGGCGCCGATCAGGGCCGACGGACAATGGCGACGCTATATCGTGCCTCAGGACAGTCTTTCGTTCAGCGGTGAGAATGGTGACAAAACGTGGGCCGTTTTCATTACTGCGGATCAGGCGGCAGCTCCTGCCACTCTGACGCTGGCCTATCAGAGCAGCCTCGTCGTGGCGCCGGAGTGGTCCACCATGACCGTTTCGATCAACAACGCCCGCATCATCAGCGAGCCGGTACAGTCGCCGGAGGGCCGGAAGACTTTGACGGCGAAGATACCGGCCGGCGTCCTGAAAGAGGGGCTCAATACATTCCGGATAAACACCAGCCTTCGCCACCGCACCGACTGCACGGTGCAATCGACCTACGAATTGTGGACTGAAGTCGATCCGTCAAAGACTTATCTTTCTTTCACCGGAGACAATCCGCGCAGGCTTAAGAAGCTGGACGACATACGTGCAATCGGTGTCGACGGGACCGGACGAACGGCGTTCAACATTGTCGTTCCCGCCATTGACCGCACCCAAGCGACGGCTCCCATGCTTCACACAGCCCAGGGTTTGGCGATCCTTGCCAATATGCCGAACCAGACGGTGACGGTCTCGTCCACCCTGCCGGCAGAGCAGTCGCCCGGCGCGCTGACGGTCCTTCTTGGTACCGACGAGGAACTGCAATCCCTCGCGCCGTGGGCAGGAGACAGTCGAACGGCACCCGGCGTGGCATTTGTGGACGACCCTGCAACCGGCAGTTCGATCCTCCGCTTTCGCGGCGCCGATTGGCAATCTGTCACCAATGCGGTTGCCGGCTTTGTCGACCCGCTGAAGCGCGATCTCAGCGTGCCGCGGACGTTCATTTCTACCCAGACATGGCGGTCACCCGACGTGCCGCTTTTCATTTCTTCATCGCGGGTAAAGCTCAGCGAACTTGGAGTGGATACGAAGAATTTCACCGGACGCCGGCTGCGTACGGAATTTGCAATTGGCGTTCCTTCGGATTTCTACGCGAACGAGTACGGAAAGGCGACGATCCTCCTTGACGCGGCCTACTCGGAAGACGTTTTGCCGGGCAGTCAGATCAATATTTACGTCAACGACAATATTGCCGCGACGCTACCGATAACCACTTCAGGCGGCGAAATCCTGCGGCATTTTCCAATCAGCTTCACCATGAGGCACTTCAGGCCCGGTGTGAACCTGATCACCATCGAGGCCGCGCTTACCACCAAGACGGATTCTATCTGCGCGCCTGGATCCAACGCATCCTCGACGACTCGGTTCGCGCTTTTCGATTCGTCTGAATTTGTCATTCCAAGTTTTGCCAGGATCGGTACCCTCCCCAACCTTGCTGGCTTGAGCGGCACGAGCTTCCCCTATAATCGTTCGGGCAAACCGTTGCCTGTCGTGATGAACAATGCCGGGGAAAAAAGCCTGTCGGCGGCCGCAACGCTGCTTGCCCGCATGGCCGTGGCTGCCGGGCGGCCGATGGAGGTCGATCCGAGGGCAACCGCGAATTCCGCCATGAATTCAAATGCCCTGTTTATCGGCGCCATTCCGCAAATCGAATCGAGTGTCCTGACGCAGACCGGGATTTCCGAAAACACTCGGACGATCTGGAGCGCCGTTAAAGGGAATGTCGAACCGGCACCAGAGGAAAATACCCAGAGCGACTTCAACGAGTGGCGGGAGCGGCTTTCCGGTAGAGGTTGGCGCGGCCAGATTTCCTCTTTTGACGACTGGCTGAACCGTACGTTCAACATTTCCCTGGCGAGCCTCATGACCTCCGATGAGAGCGATGCGCCCTATACGCCGGAACCTGCCGCTACGCTCCTCGTTGCCCAACGGCCAAATCCGAACGGCGACGGGGTGTGGACAGTGGCAACGTCGGCAACAGACGACAATCTCATCGAGGGCGTCCGCGCCCTGACGCGGCAGGATCACTGGCCCGAACTCCAGGGCCATATTTCCATCTACAAAGCCGGCACCGACGAAATGCAGATGGTCCCGGTGGGTAACTACACCTTTGTTCAGTCACAGCCGCTGTCATTTTCGAACATGAGACTGGTCATCGCCAATTGGCTTTCCGGCAATATATTGTGGTTTTCGTTAATCCTTGTTGTCCTTGCCAGCTTGCTTGGCATCGCGACCTCGCGGATGCTGGCAAATCTCGGGAGGCGCATATGAGAGCCTATGCCTGCCTTCTATGTCTTTTGCTCGCCTGGGCCGGCAGCGGAGTTGCGATGGCGCAAAACTTGTCGGGAACCGTGAAACCAGCGGATTGGGCCGCCTATAAATCGCGCTTCATCGATGCAGGTGGACGGGTGATCGACGATGCGAACGGCAATATCAGCCATAGTGAAGGCCAGGGCTATGGATTGCTGCTCGCATATCTTGCCAACAGCAAGGCGGATTTCGATCTGATCTGGTCATTTACAAAAACCGAGCTGTTGCTGCGCGACGACGGTCTTGCCATGTGGAAATGGGATCCCTCGGCAAAACCGCACATTACCGACAGCAACAATGCCTCCGACGGCGATATTCTGATCGCCTATGCGCTGTTGCTGGCGGGAGGCGAGTGGGAGCGCAACGATTTCATCAACGCCGCAAAAACGATTATCGGCGGGATCGGCAAATCGAACGTTGTCAAATGGCAGGACCGCCTTCTCCTGCTGCCCGGTGCCAAGGGATTTTCCGAATCCGACCGCACTGACGGTCCGATCATCAACCTGTCCTATTGGGTCTTCGAGGCCTTTCCGAAATTTGCCTCGATCGACAAGACGACTGACTGGATGCAATTGAGCATGACCGGCGTTGGGCTACTCAATAAAGCCAGTGCCGGCCCGCGGTCGCTACCGACGGACTGGATGTCTGCTAAAACCCAGTTAAAGCCTGCCAAGGGATTTCCCGCGGAATTTGGGTACAATGCCTTGCGCATTCCTCTCTACCTCATGCGTGCCCGCATCTACGACCGGGAATTGCTTACGAGGTTGCGCAAGGGCATGACCTCGGAAAGCGGCCAGGTGGTCATTACCGACAGCGATAGCGGAAATGTGAAGGAAACGCTCTCCGATGCGGGATATGCGATCATTCCGGCACTCGTCGCTTGCGTGCTGGACAAGGTAAAATTGCCCGAGGCCGTTCGCTCGTTCGAACCGTCTCTATACTACCCGTCAACGCTGCATTTATTATCGCTTTCGTTCGCCAATAGTCAGCATCCGGAATGTTTATGAAGAAGCCGGTCCTTATCATCGCACCCCTGATAGTCGCTTGCGCCGCAGCCTTTGCGCTTCAGCAAAGCTATCTGCCGGAGTCGGCGACGGCTGGAGAGACGATCCGGTCGGCGCTGTTGGGAGGCGCAAAAGGCAGTTCCGCCCAAGCGGATTCAGCCGGTGAATATGTCGTCGCGCAGTCCGGCCGAACGCCTGCCCGCCGCACGCAGCCTGCACCGGAGCAGCCACCTGCTCCCGCGACGACGCCGAAAGTCGATGAAACCGCGCTGCGTTATTTTGCCCGCCAGGGCGATCAGCGCCGGTTGGCGGCGGAGATCGCGCGGTTGCGGGCGCTCTACCCCGATTGGACGCCCCCCGCCGATCCCCTCGCCGTGCCCGTTCAGACCGATGCATCGCTCGATGCCATGTGGAAGCTCTATGCCGACGGGAAACTCGCCGAATTGCGCAAGGCCGTGCAGGATAGGCAGAGTACAGAACAAGGCTGGACACCGCCCGCCGATCTGATGGACCGATTGGACCTTGCCGAAGCGCGCGAGCAACTGATCAATGCCTCCGACCTGAAACAGTACGATACGGTGATCCGCGTCGGCGCGGCCCATAACAGTCTGATGACCTGCAGCGAGATCGACGTGCTGTGGCGGACGGCCGAAGCTTTCGCCAAAACCGATCGCGAGGCCCGGGCGAAAGCTGCCTACGCATACATCCTCGACACCTGTACCGATCCGGCTGAACGGCTTGCGACGGTGCAGAAGGCGCTGCCGCTGCTGACGCGGCCCGATCTCGACACGTTGTTGGCAAAGGCCAAAATCCTGCCCGACGGGAAGAGCGAATTCGATTCGATACGCGACGACCTCGCGCGCAAAGCCGTCGCCGACGCAGGGTCTGACCCGAAACTTGTCGTACCCCAGCCCGATATCGAGCGGGTGGAGAAACTTGCGACCGCTACACCGGGGCCTTCCGATCCGCTTATCCTCGGTTGGTATTATCTGCGCCGCAATAATTTCGAGGCGGCAGAAAAATGGTTCAAGCTTTCATATGATCGCGAAAGCGCGCCGTCATCCGCGCAAGGCCTCGCACTTGCGATGATCGCGCGCTCGCGCCCGGCAGAAGCCGAAGCAGTCATGTACGAATGGCGCGACAGCTCGGACGACACGAAGGCGGTCTACATGGCTGCCGTGGCAAATCTTCTGGCGCAGGACCCGCCGGTGGAGATTGCGCCCGCGATCCTGCAGCGCATGGTGCCGGAGGTCGTGGAAGCAAAGGATGCCAATGCCGCGCAGCAGCTCGGTTGGTACGCTTATCTGCTCAATCAGTTCGAGACCGCTTCAGGCTGGTTCTCGATGGCCCTGCAGTGGAAGCCGGACGACGAACCATCCTCCTACGGTCTCGTACTGACGCGCCAACAGCTCGGTGATGCGGCAGGCGTGGCCGCGATCCAGCGGCGCTGGGCTGGTCGCTCGGAGCGCATCGCGCGGCTCGGTGAACAGCGCAAGACGCGGCAACCCGGGCTAGCGCCCTCGCCCGAGCGGTTCGGCGACACGCTGGAGCAAACGCAACTGCGGCCGACCCTGACCACGCCGCTTGCGCTGCAGGATATGCCAGCCTCGACTTCCCCTCCCACCCCACCGGCGCCGCCTCGGACCCTGGCGGACCAGGTCGCCGAGACCATTTCCCGCCAGCGAGCCGACGCATACGAGCAGCCTGCACTCCAAACCGAGCAGGCGCCCCGACCGAGATCGCCGGAAACGCGTCCGCGTCAGGCGCCGCGCGCGGCCACCAACAATGCCGGCGCGCGTTCGGTCCGCGGCTGCACGACAACAATCGACCCGCAGGCACTTTCACCCGAGAACGCGTTGTCGCGCGGCTGGTGCCTGATGGATATCAATCGCCCACTCGAGGCAGCCGCAGCATTCGAACGCGGCCTCCTGAGTCGGTCGGAGGCACAGCGGAGCGACGCCGCCTACGGCCAAAGCCTTGCCTATCTGCGTGCCGGTCTCAGCGACAAGGCCGCGGTGGCCGCCTCAAAGGCTCGCCAGCAGCAATCCCGTCAGATCGAACTCGACATCGCGCTGCTTTCGTCGCGCGCAACGGAGGCCTTCAACGCCGGCCGTCCGAACGAGGCCATCCTCGCACTCGACCAGCGGGCGCGGATCGCTCCCGAACGCACCGATCTCATGATCCTGCGCGGCTATTCCTACATGAAGTTGAACCGGCTCGCCGATGCCTTACGCATTTTTGAGGCCGTTGCGGCGACGGGCAACAAGGAAGGCTTGCGGGGGATCGCCACGATAAGGGCGATAAGGAACAAAGAGTACTGAGGGCAGTACAGCTTCTCGTGAATGCCAACGGATCACGAACGTCCCAGAATGTGTTCGACAAGACGAGTTGCTTCGTCGGCGACCGCCAATATGATGCCAGACTTGCGTGTCGAGCCGAAATCCAGTCCCGCGAAGTAGAGGCCCGGGAGGACCCCGACGCCATCCTTGTGAATCGGCTGTCCGGCAGCGTCGAGCGCACCTGCAAGTTTCACATAGCTGAAATCGCCCTTGAAGCCGGTGCACCACACCACGCTCGTGATACCGGACCCGGCGAGATCGAGCGAATTGATGGCGGGATCCGGCCGATGCCACTGGACCGTCTCCGTTGGGTCAGGAACCGGAACCGGTGCATCGATACCGGCTCGCGCGATATATTCATCGATAAAGCGTTTGGCACTATCCGAGGCTTCGTCTCCAAAGCGAACATTTGCTTCGACATCGTCGGCGAAAGCGAGGCAGCCATCCACAACGCCGGTCAACCGCCCGAGAAGCGCAATCCCCTGGGCGGCGAGCGCCTGCAGGCTTATCGTGTGCTCCGACCCGAGTACACCACGCGCCGGGATGCGTCCGGCCGACCGAATGATCTCCTCTCGCCGCAGGTCGAGAAACCCGCTTTCATCCAGCCAGATCATGATATCGCGCCCGCGGTAACGCCGTGGGAGCCGCCCGACGCGGCTCGTCGCAAGGAACACCGTCCGCCCCGCTTGCGCCAGTTCCTCAGCGATCTGGGCCCCTGATTGGCCGCTTCCAACCACCAGAACCGCTCCACGCGGCAGATCGGCAGCACTTCGATAGCCCGAAGCGTCGACCTGATAAATATCAGGCGGCATCGCATCCGACGAGACCGGACGCACCGCACGATTGAGGCTACCGCTTGCGATGATCACGTTGCGCGCCCGATGTGTGCCGCTTGAGGTGGTCAGCCGATAGTTGCCATTCTCGTGCGTAAGTTCGCTCACTGCTGTATCGGGCTCGATCGGCAGGCCGTTTCTCCCGGCGAAGTCCTCGAGCAGGGCGACGAACTGGTCGCGCGTTAGGCAGCCGTACGGATCCTTACCCTCGTACCGGTCTCCAGGCATTATAGTCTGCACGTTGGGCGTATTCATATGAAAGGCATCCCACCGCTGCGTGCGCCACGTCTCTCCTATGCGACCACGCTCCACCACGCTATGGCGCAAGCCCCGTCGTGCCAGCCAATAGCTTACACCGAGGCCCGCCCAGCCGGCCCCGATGACAACAGCGTCGAGAACATCGCCACTACCATCCATTTGCTGCGGTGATTTCATGATCGGCATCCCCCGAGCCATCCCCGCTCGGTATTAAGCCTTGTTGACCGCAACTAGTCCAGCGCCGCCGCTCTCTTCGCGATGAGCTATCCGCTTGGTCTGCAAGGAGACCCGGGCGGGAACCAAAAGCAACGGTCGCAAGTTGCTGCTCAAAGGAGATACCGATGTCAAACACTGGCAAAAACCGAGACTCGGAGAAGACCCCACAGGCGGACGCCAAGGGACAATTTGCCCGCACGGACCACGGTTCGGACAATGACGGCGTCGTAAGCGCGAACCCCCGCGTGCTGTCGGGCAAGTCGGATGGTGACGCGACATTCAAGACAGATGCAAAAGCGAATGAGCGAGATAGGCGTGCACCGGCGAAATGATCGGCGGTGCTTGCTGGCCGATCGCGATCACCGGCTGCAACGATCTCGGCATAAAGCCACCATGCGATTATTTTCGTTCAACCGAAGACCATCCCAACAGTTGGAAACCGCTGAAATTCTGGAGGCCCGGTACTGCGCTTCTCGTCCGGCTTCAGCCATGTCCGGTGCGGAACGTTCCCGGAATCGTGCCGTTAGGGTCTGAGACAATACACGTCGACGTTTAAGATCGGTCGGAGAGGGTGAATGCGTTTCCTGCGAAACAATGGGCTGACAATTGCGCTTTTTCTGGCCTTTGCCGGGAGCGTGGTCGGCATGACCTGGTCCGGTTGGCGGCAACAAAACCATGAGTTGAGTCTTCATGGGCAAGCGCTCCTGTCTCTGACCGGCTACCTGTCCGATGAGGCATTCTGGTCCGCTTTGTTTGAAAACTGGGAAAGCGAGTGGTTGCAGATGGCAACCTACGTTGTATTGACGGCTTATCTTTTTCAAAAGGGCTCTTCTGAATCGCGCGATCCCGACAAGCCTGAAAAAAAGCAGGACTCCGGCAGCGGAAGCTGGATTTATGATCATTCGCTGGGATTGGCACTGTTGAGTTTGTTCGGCTTGTCCTTTGCCGGGCATTTCTTCGCAAGCCTCGCCACTTACAACTCTGAGGCCGCCTTGCACGGGGAGGCGGCGCTAACGCCGTTGAGCTATATGGGCAACGCCCAGTTCTGGTTCGAGTCGTTTCAAAATTGGCAATCGGAGTTCTTCTCGACTGCCATGCTTGTCGTTCTGTCCATCTTTCTGCGGTATCGCGGGTCCCCTGAATCCAAGAAAGTTATGGCGGCTAATCAACAGACCGGAGATTAGCGGCGGCGCGATCTCTGAGATCGCGGTCCTTGTGACCAGATATCGGCAAGCCATCGCGCGGTGTTACGGAACGCTAGTGTATCTCCCGCGTTGGAAGCCTGTAGATATCCCACTAGGAGAACACACTGATGGCCGACAAAACACTCGAAACATTGTTTCATGAAACGTTGAAAGACGTCTACTACGCCGAGCGCAAGATTTTGAAGGCATTGCCCAAGATGGCACGTGGCGCAACCTCGCCCGACCTAAAAGCCGCTTTTGAGAAGCACCGCGGCGAGACCGAAATCCATGTCGAACGTCTCCAGGAGGTATTCGAGATTTTGGGCAAGCCGGCACGTGGCAAGACTTGCGACGCTATCGAAGGTATCCTCGCCGAAGGCGACGAAATCCTCGAAGATTTCAAGGGACAGCCAGCTCTCGATGCGGGCCTGGCCTCGGCCGCGCAAGCCGTCGAACATTACGAAATGGCCCGCTATGGGACATTGGCCCGCTGGGCCGGCGAGCTTGGCTTAAAGGACGCGCAGAAGCTTCTCGTCACCACTTTACAGGAAGAAACGAAAACCGACGAAGCTTTGACCGCATTGGCGGAAGGCGCTTTGAACCCGGCAGCGATGGCTGCCTGATTCGACAGGGAGCGCTTTCAAAAGGCGCTCCCCTCTTCTCCAGCGTCACTGTTCCATGTTGTCACCGGACAGGTCTCATGCGCTGGGCGATATCGACTTCCCATAGCGGTCGAGCAGGACCGCGACATCCTTCAGCATCGCGGTCAGGAGTCTGGTCCGAATAACAGCGATCGTCAGGTCCGGACGCTCAAACAGCGCTATGCAGATTTCGCCTGGATCGTGTCGCGATTGATAGGCCAGTCCGTCAGGCTGGTCGGGATGATCCCATAGTGCGTCAGCCCACTGCCCGCATGGCTCATATGGCCCTGTGGAAATCGCGTTGTCCGTGCCCAGCGCCTGCAACCCCGTTCCGTGCACCCGCACGATACGAAGATCGCGTTGCGGTCTGAGTTCGGTTGCGGCTCGACTGGTAATTTCCGATGCGGGCACCATCAGCCGTTGCGGGTTACGCAGGATCGTTTCCGCCAGTGCCCCGCTTAGTGACATTCCCACATAGAGCACTGCGAAGCGGCCGCCGGCGCTGTCGAAGCGATTTGTTGGCGAGCTGCCTTTTCCCGGTCCGAAGAAGACGGGGGCAAGTGTGGAACGGTGGATGCGATGCAGCACCGTTCCGGCAGGCAACAGGTCGATTGGCAAGGGCCTTGTGTCGAGCCAGGCAGGCGGTGGCGGCGCGGCCCCGGAAGGGCCACGCTGATCAGTGCTTGCCGCCATCAGGCAAAGCCATCCGATCCATCAGCGCGGACAAGCCGCAAGACGGCGTCCACCTCTCCGTGCCGCAGCGCCTCAAGTGGCGATCGACCGCCAAGCACTGTGTCGGGAGCAAGCAAGAAGTCGAGAGTTGCCCACGGACCTGCCGACGCAAGGCCACGCACGACATCGGCGATCCCGGCAATCACCTCACCCTCATTGAGTTGGCAGGCTGGGTAGCGCCAGTCGCCGCCTTCGCGAACAGCCAGCATTGTGTTCGACCGCCGTCTCTTGTCGACCGCCTGTCTGGTGATACCAAGGATTCGGCCCGCTTCGTCTGCGGACAATACGCCGCCCGCAAGCTTGAGCAGCCGCTGGCGATGTTCGACATTCCGGGCGAGCGCCGGGACCAGCGGATCGAGATCGGTCACCGCCGATCCCAGTATATCCGAGCGGCTGAGTAGCTGGGCAAGCGAGCCGGCGTCGGTCGGGGCGGCAAGCGCGTCCGCCAACGTCTTCGCCGACGCATTTGCGGAGATGCGCTCCAGCGCTGACATTGCCCGTCGCAGGAACGCCGCCTGGACGGAATTCGGATCAGCATGAATATTGAGCGTCAGGCTCGGCGCAGCATGTTCGCGGGCCATCGCGACCTCCAGTGGTTGTCTTTGTATTTATATGGTTCAAGAATATACAAAGTCAACCTACTACGAGGCCCCGCGCACGAGGTCGATGCCGTTTGCGCTTGCCCATTGCCCGATGTCCTGCCGCGTCAAGGCGCATGCCATCATATCCGGAAATTGATCCGGCGTGCAGGCAAAGACCGGACAATCCATCGCGGCGATCGCGCTGGCATTGCGCACGTCGTAGCTCGGCCGGCCGTCGTCGGACAGCGCCAGCAGCACGATTACGTTGACGCCCGCCTGCTTGAATGCCGCTACGCGCGCCAGCATCGACGCTGCATGCCCGCCCTCGCAGAGGTCCGTGACGAGAACGAGGTGCGTCTTGCCTGGCCGGTCGATTTTGGTCTCACAATAGGCAAGCGCCGCATTGATATCGGTGCCACCCCCCAGTTGAACCCCGAAAAGCACCTTTACCGGGTCCGTTAGCTCCTCCGTCAGGTCGACGATGGCCGTATCGAAGCAGATGAGTTTCGTCGAAAGAACCGGCAGGGACGCCATGACCGCCGCAAAGATCGACGCATAGACGACGGATGTCGCCATCGAACCCGATTGATCGACGCACAGCACGACGTGATCGAGATCGGCTCTCGTGCGGGTCTTGCGGGCGAAACCGATCAGCGTCTCCGGCACCACCGTGTTGTAGCGCTCCTGGTAGTGGCGAAGATTGGCACGGATCGTGCGCGGCCAGTCGATATCGGCGTGCCGCGGCCGACGTGTCCGCCGCGACCGGTTGAGAGCGCCGGACAGTTTCTCAACGGTCTTTGCCCGAAGGCGCTGCATCAGTTCCTCAACGACCTTGTCGATCACCATCCTGGCGGTCTCCAGCGTCCTCTCGGGCATCGCGCCTCGCAGCGAGATGAGGTCGGCGATGAGATGCACATCCGCTTCAAGTGTCGCAAGGAATTCCGGCTCCAACATCAGTGCCTTCAGATTGAGACGTTCGAAGGCATCCTTCTGGATGATCTGCACGACCGGTGCGGGGAAGAATTCGCGGATGTCGCCGAGCCAGCGCGAGACCTTCGGGGAAGAAGCACCGAGTCCGCCGCGCTTCCCCCGCGTCTCCGACGCGTAGAGAGCGGACAGCGCGTGGCCAAGTCGCTCGTCGCGTTCGCCAAGTCCATCCATGTCGTCATCGCCAAGTGCCAGTTTCCAGCGGCGGATTTGTTCCGAAGTCATGCGC
Source organism: Phyllobacterium sp. CL33Tsu (assembly GCF_900113985.1). Lineage (NCBI taxonomy): Bacteria > Pseudomonadati > Pseudomonadota > Alphaproteobacteria > Hyphomicrobiales > Phyllobacteriaceae > Phyllobacterium > Phyllobacterium sp. CL33Tsu. Next base: position 67,586 of record NZ_FORJ01000006.1, read on the forward strand.
TTATTCCCAGGATTTGCTTCAGCAGCGGGAGCGCGCGTTCGAAGGCGGGATTCTCTTCGCTCACGGATCGCACTGGCCTCCGCTCCTTTCTGCCGCCCGCGATGCGCTCAAGCACCCGCTTTCGGCCGACGGAATCAAGGCCGGCAAGGGCGCGTCGGAAGAGCGGCAGGCTCTCGACGAAAGTCTCCTCGTCCAGTCCGCAAAGCCACTCGTCGATCAGAAAGAGCAGCGTCTGGTCCTGAATAAGCACGTCCGCGGACCCGGCAACGAAAGCTTCGATGAAAGCGCCGGCGCGGGACGGCGTTTCACCAAGCACATGCCGCGAGAAGGCAGCCGACACCTGCAACTCATCCCACAGGCCGAGATCATGCAGGCGGCGCAGGCTGAAACCGATGAGAGGCGCAAGGGATTGCGCATCATCGACCATAAGCGCGAGTTGACGCCGCCATTCCTCGAGCAGTCCTGAATCTCCAAAAAAGCCGAGAGCTTCGTCATAGGCCCGCATTGCATTCAAGCGCTGCAAGGTTGCCTCGTCGTCGAGTTGGCGAGAACCGACGCGGACACCGGCATTGGCTTCTGCACTAAGCGCCGTGATCAGGGCACGCAATTCCAACTCCGGCAGCTTACGGGCGGTGCCGTAGCGTACGATACGCACGAGAGGAGCGACGGCGTTCATCACGTCGGTAATATCGTTGTTATGCACCGCGGTCGCCTGCAAAAGGTTGATGCAGGTGCTGGCGGCTTGCGGAAGATCGGCAACCAGTGCGTAGCGGACAAGTTCGGCAAGTTGCGCTATGCCATCCGTTTTGTGAGCGCGTTCGACGGTTGCGGAGGCCGCGGCCTGCTCAATGGTAAGCCCCCAGACCAGTGCTTCGGCCAAACGGACAGACATGTCGGGAGACCAGGATACGCTCCAGATCTCGCGATAGGTTCCCCGGCCGGCCTCGGCGTCAATCAGGCGGCCCCAATTAACGCGGATAAGATTGAGCCGGTGCAGCAAGGTCGATTTGAGGAGGCCTGCCTCGCTGCGAAGATCGAGCTTTATTTCGCTCGGCTGCTCGTCCGGCTTGAGCCGCGTCTTGCGGCACCAAAGCTCGAAATCCTTCGCCAGCGGCATTTGCGGAACCGCCTCATCGATCTTGCCTATGCGGCTGTCGATATAAAGCTTCCGCTCGATCATCGCCAACTGGATATCGTCTCCGTGGCAAAGGCTCGAAAGGGATGCATCCCGCATTTCGGCGAGGCCAGGCATGCCGATCCCGCGCAAGCTTGCAAGGGCGAGCGCGAGGCGCGCGGCCTCTATGGCGGAAGCCGTCGAAGCGTCGAACCCTTCCCGCCGCAAAAGCGCTGCCGTCCGGGCCTGCCAACCGGCCGCAAAGGCTTCTGGCCCATCGTGACGGTCGCCCGAATAGAGGTCCCAGAGATGGCGATACCATCCGGGAGACACCACGCCTGCGCCGTATCCGGAGGCACGGCTCAGCCGCCCATCGCTCCAGGGCGCCCAGGTCGCTTCGACCTTTATTTTCGGAAGATCCTTTATGATTGCACGGTCCTCGGCAGCGGTCGTGGCCGTGCTCAGCCCGCCGATGTGCCACGCGCCTACCACCACCGCGACTTCGCCATCGTGCTGCTTCAGCGCGTCCCTTACATGGATCCGCATGAAAGCCTCGCGGCGCTCTTCGCGCAGCCGCTCCGCAGCGCTCCTGTCATCGTAGCCGCCGGGATACTTTCGCAGTTCCGTCATGGCCGTTTCAATGGCGGCGAAGATGTCGAGGGGCGACTGGCCGCCACCATATTGTTCGATCAAACCGTTCCAGAAGGTTTCCCCGTCACTGTATCCGGCTGCGCCGGCAAGCACATCGAGAGGATCGAGGCGCGCTGCGTGACCGGCCTCGTTCCCACTTTCGTCCGCTTCAGCGTCAGCGTCTGCTGTGTCCTCTTCGCGCCCGGCCTTGGCGAGCGCCAGCGAAACAGCGGCGGGCCAATCGATGAACCGCACCGCACGGCCGCGCGCGAGGGCCCATTGCATCGCAACCCACTCCGGCGAGAACTCGGCAAACGGGGCAAAAGCCGCATTGGCAGCTTCTTCGGCTGCATAGAACAACATCGCCAACGGCGGCTTCATGCCGGGGAGCGCCGCATATTGGATCAACGCATCGCCCTCGGGCGGGCCCTCGATCAGCACACAGGCGGGATCGAGCGCATCCAGCGCACCCTTCAACAGGGCCGCCGAGCCCGGGCCGTGGTGGCGAATTCCAAAAAGATGCGCCTGGCGCTTCACGGCTCAGACCACTTCGCGAATAGCTTCGTAGAGGTCGCTCCAGCCATCGCGCGTGCGCAGGACGGTTTCGAGATATTCAGACAGCGCAACACCGTCCTGCACCGGATCCTTGACAACCGCGCCGACGATGTTTGCAGCAAGCGCATTTGCATCGATACGGCCATCGCCAAAATGCGCAGCTTCCGCCCATGCCGACACGCCGACGGAGATCGCCTCCGCGGTTGAAAGCGTGCCGGTCGAGGTCTTGAGCTTGATCTTGCCATTCAACGTCTTGCCGTCGCGGATCTCCCGGAACAGGACAACGATGCGGGCGAGTTCCTTGTCCGCAGGCTGGATCGCCGGCAGTCTGAGATTGTTGCCGATCTCGTTGACGCGTTTGACGACGATCTGCGTCTCCTCCTCCAGCGTGCCCGGCGACGGCAGCACAACTACGTTAAAGCGGCGCTTCAAAGCCGAGGACAGATCGTTCACCCCCTTGTCGCGATTGTTGGCGGTGGCGATGATGTTGAAGCCGCGTTCAGCATTGATCGCAATGTCGAGCTCCGGCACTGGCAGGGTCTTTTCCGAAAGGACGGTGATCAGCGTATCCTGCACCTCCGAGCCCATGCGGGTCAGTTCTTCAAGCCGAAGAAGCGTGCCCTCTTCCATCGCCCGTACCAGAGGCGTCTTGACCAGAGCCTCCGGCGACGGCCCCTTGGCGAGGAGCAGCGCATAGTTCCAGCCGTAGCGGATCTGGTTCTCGTCCGTGCCGGCCGTGCACTGAATCAAACGTTGCGAGGAACCGGAAATTGCGGCGGCGAGGTGTTCGGACACCCAGGATTTGGCGGTGCCCGGCAAGCCGAGCAGCAGCAACGCCCGGTCAGTCGCAAGCGTCGCGATCGCCGTCTCGATCAGCCGTCGGCTACCGACATATTTGGCCGAGATAGGCGTTCCGTCGGCAGCATCGCCGCCCAGTAGATAGGTAGCGACCGCCTGAGGTGAGAGCTTCCAATTGGTGGGACGGGGACGGTCGTCGCCCTTCGCGAGCGCCTCCAGTTCGGCCGAGTAAATCTCTTCCGCAGGACGACGAAGTAAAGCTTCAGACATCTGTGGTCTCCAGTTTGTCCATGAGATCGAGAAAAAGGATGGCGTTGCCGCACTGCGCCGGATCGAAGGCGGCAAGTTGGGTGCGAAGCAGGGAGCGCATCGGTGCCGGGCACATAATGGCCATACTGTCTGCGATATCCGTATCAAGGTACGTCTTTTCATTGCCGAACGATTGCCATTGCTTGGATCGCAGCAGGTCACTGAAGAGGGCCTGTGTCGCCTCGCCGCCGAGAAAACGCGCCATCTGGCCTATGATCCACCGTGCAGTGTCGTTCGTCCACCTGTCCGGGCGGAAGATATAGGCGGCCCATACCTGACGCATCTCAGGCGGATATTGCGCCAGCAGATCAGCCTCCAGCCGCATGAACGGCTCCCAACTGGCATGGAGATGACCATCGCTGATCAATTTCACGATATCGAGGCGCTTGTCCTGTGTGGCCATGAGCAAAAAGGCGACCAGAAGTTCGTCTTGCTTGGCTGCTGCCACCATCGCCTCCACCGAGAGCGACAGGGCGTTGGCGAGTTTATCCAGTCCGACCGGGCCGAAGGTTTCGTTGAGCCAGGCCATCACGGTGTTTTCCCTGACCGTTGCGGGCAATTCCAGCGTGAGGCTTTTCTTCTTGAAAAGGATGCCGGACGTCGTGACCTTGATGCGCTCCAGTGCAGCGCGCAGGGGCGGATCGTCCCCTTCAAAGCCGGGCAACCGAACCAGCAGTCTTGCAGCAAGGTCGCGCACGCGGGGCGCGCGATCCTTGTCGAGACCCTTGAGAAAAGGGGCGTCGGCTTCCGACAGGTTCTCCCGCAAAGCTTCGAGAAGTCGTACGCGGCTTTCGGCGCTTTCAGCCTGCCAGGCCGTTGTCACCAGGCCGCGCGCCGCTTCCGGGTCCGATTTGCGGCGTTCCCGGATGTATCCCGCCTTCACCGCGGGCGTCGCATGCATCCAGTTGCTAGCATTCAGGCTGTCGGGCGAGAAGTAGTTCTGCTGTTGGGTGACCGGGACTTCCCGGTTCGAAAAGGCAAGGGCTTCGGCGCCGAGATGCTCCGCATACGCCCTCACCATGGTCTCGAGCTTTGGCAGGTCGAACGGATGCAACCGAAGCCTTCTCTCGGTCAGTTTGCGAACGATGGCGGCTGTCAGTCGGCTTGATGCCTGGTTCTTGGCGGTGAGGAGCCGCAGCAGAAGCTTTCTTGCTGCGTCCGGAACGATTGTCGCGTGATCAACGACAGCGTTCCCGGCATCAAACTGTTCCGGCGATAAGGGACGCTCAAATCGCATCGCCTGGCCCACCAGCGCGAGAGCCTGCAGGGCGTCGCCAACACCTGCCGCGTCGAGCGGCAGACCGTCCTTTGCGCCCGAGAGAAGACGCGGCACGATCACATCTGTCAGGCTGGACACGATCATGCTGTCCACCGCCCGAGTATTGTTTCCGCCCAGAACAGCGTGAACTCATTGCCATCCCAAAGACCCGCACCATCGATGTTTTCGAGTTGCAGAAGCGGCCAGACCGCATCCGCTTGCGATTTCGCCACCGGCAGGCAGATCGTTTCATCATCGAGATAGATGTTCTCCCCCGAGGTCCTGAGCCGGGCCGCGCGAAACATCACTGGAAACTCGCCGAGCCAGGGCTTGGCAATCAACGCATCCTCGTAACGGCCGTAGGCCGATGCGAGGTTTTCGGCGGGAAGGTTCAACGGTGCGTCGGACGGCATGGTGCTCCCGGTCTGCTCCGCGATCTGCGCCCGTAGCGGAACGCTGGACGGATAGAAGACGAGCTCGGCATCGAATGTATCGCCGATGGCATAGACGCCCGCAGACACGCCTGCAGCAACGGGGACATATTCGACGAGAACGGCAGGCCGGTCGCTGCCTTGGAGCCAGGTTTCGATACGCCGCAGCTTGTCAGGCTGGGTCTCGCTGCGGGTAGCCCAGACGCGCCAGGTATCCGATATGCGGAGCGCCCCGTCATCATCGAGCAATGCCGCACGCGTGATGTTCCAACCAACCATCTGGCGGACGTCCTGACTCAGCGGATCGGCGAGGTCGGCCTGACGGCGATAGGCTGCGGCCAGAAGATGCAGCATGGCAAGCTCGGTGATTGCCGCAGTGGGACGGGCCGGTGCGGGAAGCACAAAAAGGCGCGTCGGCAGGGTATCCACACGCAGCGCCAGGCCGGGCGCCTTGGCATCAAACAGGCGTTGTGCCATCACCCGGCATGCGGCCGAAGCTTTGGCCGGAAACGCGGCAAGAGCGCCATCCAGTTGATCGCCAAGCCAGATATCCAGCTCATCGAGGCCATTGGCGATGGAAGCCTCGCGCTCGATCCGGCTTCGCTCGCGGGCAGTCGCGGCGCGGGCATCCGCTTTTGGATCAGCCGCGGCCTCGGCATCGTCAATCGCCTCGATCGAGACACGAGATTTATCAGCAGCGTTCGTGGCGGGCCCGGTAGAAGGGCCACGGCGGCGCGACACCCATTCGGCTACCCACTCGGGAGCCGCTGCGGTCGCAAATTCTGCCTCGCCTTCAGCGCGTAGCCACATGAGCGCAAGGCCGTGCTTGCAAGGAAACTTTCGGCTTGGACAACTACATTTATACCCGGCGTCGACTTCCGAAACGACTGTGCGGTAGGGCGTGGAGCCGGACCCCTGGCACTCGCCCCAAACCAGGCCAAAGCCGTCCTGGGCGAGCGTCGGCCAATTCGAGCGGTTGAGGAGTTTCTTCGCAGCCGCAAGTGATGCCTGATCCGGCGCAAGCGCTTCGAGCCTTGCCAGGGTCAGGTCAATGAACCCTCCGGCACGGTTGCATCTGCCTGGGGCTCTTCATTCTCGCTCTGCTTTGCGAAGTTTCAGTCCGGTCTAGCATAGGCTTTGATTACAAATTCTTGCGTAAAATTCGTCTAATACAAGCTAATTGCCGCAATCTTACGTTACGTCGCATCCCCTAGTAAAGCAGCCCAAAGTTGTCTTTGGATGTGTTCGGACGGAACGCTTCATCAAGCTGCGATCAGCCCGTCCGGATTGCGTATTCTGCCGGTTCACTCCTAGGCGCCTTGCGCCTCGGCCACGAGACGCAGGTCGGCGTGAAACCTCTTGATTTCCAACTGCTGGTGATCGAGGTCCGGCAGGCGCAGCAGGTAGGAGGGATGAACCGTCGCAAGAAGCGATCGTGTACCATCGAGCGGCATCAGGACGCCTCGAACATCGGTCAAGCGTCCCTGCCGCCCAGTCAAGGAGGCCAATGCGGTCGCCCCGAGAGCAACCACGAGTTGCGGCTTCACAAGATCGATCTCCTGCCGCAGCCACCATTTGCAAGCTTCAATCTCGCCGGCATTGGGCTTTTGATGAATGCGTCGCTTGCCTCGCGGCACATATTTGAAATGCTTGACGGCGTTGGTAACGTAGACGTTTCTGCGATCGATGCCGACTTCCGCCAATGCATTGTCGAATACTTTGCCAGCCGGACCGACAAAGGGGCGTCCCGCCAAATCCTCCTGATCGCCCGGCTGTTCCCCCACAAACATTACCCGCGCATCGACTGGACCTTCGCCGAATACCGTTTGCGTGGCGTTGCAGTGAAGCGGGCAGCGGGTACACCGCCGCGCTTCTGATCCAAGCTCCTCGAGCGAGCCCGGGACAGGGGTTTCGTGGTCCCCGGAAATTCGAAGCGTCGTCGCTTCCTGCAAGCGATCGTGGAAAAGCGGTGGCATCGTGGGCTGCCGCTGCCGCATTTCCATTACGCTTCGTTCGGCGTTTCCAACGAGTTCAGGTATCAGCACTGCCTCGGGAAGGTTCTTCCAGTACTTTTTCGGCATTTCCGCGCGCATTGCCTTCAACTTCAAACGTGCCGGATTGAAGATGCTCGCGTAATAGGTGCGCCAGAGATCGTCAGTTGTATCGGAGGCAATCGATTTTTCCGCGGGCTCGCGCGACGTGACAAGATTTTGGCCGTCCCACATCATCGACCCCCTGGGTGTGGCGATGATCCAATCCATATCTGTGAAACGCCGCTGAAAAAACGGCGCCACACGCTCCACGATAAAGTGGTCGGGTTCGAACCACGCCACGAACTGTCTTCGCGCGCGGACTTCCTGGTGGATGACTTCCTTGAAGCGCACAAACGCTTTCATCTTGTGGCTATCGCGCCGCACCGATTTTTCCAGTTTCAGCGCTGCCGCCACGTCCTCGTCAGAAGCGACGTTCAACAGGCTCTTGTCACTCTGCATCCGCGACAGGATACGGTACAACAGGCCAAACCGTGCGGGGCTGCTATTGCAGATAACGGTTTCGGCGAGGTCGATGAATCTTTCAGTTGCAGTGACGGCAAGGGACCCGTTCGCCGCTTCGCCAGCGTCGGGGATCGAAAGACCGAGCATGTCGCATCCCCCTGCGGCATCGCTCCACACGACGTCGTTGGGCTCAATGCCGTGCGACAGCAGGCGCCGCGCGGCATCGCGCCATTCGATGAAATTTCCCCTGCCCTCCAGAATGACGCTTCGCATCAGAGCAGTGCGAGTTGTTCAGGTTTTCTTTGGAACATGTGGTTGAGGTCGGCACTGTCTATCAGCCGGTGCGGCGACCAGCCGTCAGCGATAATGAACGCCTTGACCTTTTTCAACGACACGCCAAGCCGTTGCAGATCTTCGAGGCGTAGGCGGCGATGCCGCCGCCCCGAAAGGATCGCCTTGACCGTCTTCGTTCCAAGCCCGGGAATGCGCAGCAGGATTTCGCGCGCCGACCGGTTGATATCCACGGGAAATCGCTCACGATGCGCCAGTGCCCAGGCGAGCTTTGGGTCCATGTCCAGATCCAGCATTCCGTCCGGCCGCGCCGATGTGATTTCCTCAATGTCGAACCCATAGAATCGATAGAGCCAATCTGCCTGATAGAGCCTGTGCTCGCGTTCGAGCGGCGGCCGGATAAGCGGCAGGTTTTTCGACGCGTCCGGTATGGGACTGAACGCGGAATAATATACCCGGCGCAGCTGGTATCCACCGTAAAGGCGCGAGCTGGCGCGCAAGATCGTAGCATCGCTGGCCCCATCCGCGCCGACGATCATCTGCGTGCTCTGGCCTGCCGGAACGAAACGCTTACGCCGCTTTGTCTGCAGGGTCGGCTCGTTTGCCGCCTCGATTTTCAGCCGCAGATCGGCCATTGATTTTCGTATTTCAACCGGCCGCTTGTCCGGTGCAAAACGGGCAATGCCCGAATCCGTGGGCAATTCGATGTTGATCGAAAGGCGATCGGCATAAAGCCCGGCCTCCTCGATCAAATGTGGCGAAGCGTCCGGTATCGTCTTCAAATGAATATAGCCGCGAAAGCCGTGGGTCGTGCGCAATTCCCGGGCAACGCGGACCATTTGTTCCATCGTGTTGTCCGATGAGCGGATGATGCCCGATGAAAGGAACAGGCCCTCGATATAGTTGCGCCGATAGAATTCGAGCGTGAGCCAGACCACTTCCTCCACGGTAAAGCGCGCCCGCTCAACATTGCTCGAAGATCGGTTGATGCAGTAGGCGCAATCGAAGATACAGAAGTTCGTGAGAAGAATTTTGAGGAGCGAGATACAGCGCCCATCCGGTGCGTAAGCGTGGCATATGCCTGCGCCCTCGGTCGATCCCAATCCGCCCGACCTGGACGAGTCGCGCTTCACCGTTCCGCTGGAGGCACATGAAGCGTCGTACTTTGCCGCATCCGACAAGATGGCCAACCGCTGTTTTAAGCTCTTCCTCATAATGTTCATGATATGTTCTTGCTGGAGTTACGTCAAGACTGAGCTTTCTCGGAAAGGGACCGCGCCAATCGGAAGCCATCAACCCGAAAAAATGTGCGACCATGAAATGGCAGTGCTTCCCGGCCGATCCTGCCTTGTTTATCGAGCCAACTTGAATTTTGCACCCGCGGTCTTTGTGGATCAGGCCAAGTGCCGGCGCGCTTTGCTTCAGCTTGTCGATTTTATGTTGCACTTGGAACTTAGCGTTTGACGCGGCCTGCCAATGGTTCTCTAACTGGTGCAGCGCTGGGTCTTCTGACGGCATGCCAGCGCTTGCGAGCGTTCAATGCTCCCGCCATGACGAGCAGGAGAGCGATATGGCCAAAGGTCAACAACGTAGCAACAAGGAAGTTCGAAAACCCAAACAGGCGAAGGCCCAGGAAGTGAAAGCGGCGCCTGCAGCCTTTAGCACGACGGCGAAGCGCCTGGAGAATCCGAAAGGACGCTGACAACAGGCGAGTTCTACTATCCCCTCTCGCGGCGCAGCGCGAGAATATGCCGGATCTTGCGGGCGAGTGCCTCACGCTGATAGGGCTTGGAGAGAAGTTCCACGCCGGGGTCGAGCCGCCCGCCATGGACGATGGCATTTTCCGTATAGCCAGACGTGAAGAGCACGGCGATCTGCGGCAGACGCTGGCGGGCCTGGCGCGCAAGCTCGGGGCTTCCCAGCGGTCCAGGCATAACGACATCGGTAAAGAGCACGTCGATCGGAACGCCGCTCTCGATGATCGATAGCGCGCTCGCCGCATCCTTGGCCTTGAGCACGCGATAACCGAGGTCGCCCAGCATTTCGACGACGGTCGCCCTCACCTCCTCGTCGTCCTCGGCGACGAGGATCGTCTCCGTGCCGCCGATCGTCGGGCCGAGATCGGTCTCGATCAACTCGTCTTCGTTCTGCTGCGCGCGCGGCAGATAGAGTTTTACCGTCGTGCCCTGGCCAACTTCCGAATAGATCTTGACGTGACCGCCTGACTGCCTGACGAAACCATAGACCATGGAGAGGCCCAGCCCAGTGCCGCGACCGACCGATTTCGTCGAGAAGAACGGTTCGAACGCCTGGGCGAGGACGGCGGGCGTCATGCCCGTCCCCGTATCCGTAACCGCCAGCATCACGAACTGACCGGCTTCCGCCTCCGGATTGCGCCGCACATAGGCATCGTCGAGCGAAGCATTGCCGACCTCGATCGTCAGCTTGCCGCCATCGGGCATGGCATCCCTCGCATTGATAGCGAGATTGAGCAGCGCGTTCTCGATCTGCGCCGGGTCAATCAGGGTATTCCATAGCCCGCCGGAGCGAACGATCTCAATCTCGATCGATTCACCGATTGTCCGTCGCATCATGTCGCCCATACCGGCGATGAAACGGCCGATATTGACGACTTTGGGTTCGAGTGCCTGCCTGCGTCCAAACGCGAGAAGCTGGCTCGCCAGCTTCGATCCGCGGCTTACGCCCGCCAGGGCGTTTTCGATCCGCCGTTCGCCCCGCGCATTGCCGGCCATGTCCTTGGCCAGGAGTTGCAGATTGCCCGATATGATTTGCAGGAGATTGTTGAAGTCGTGGGCAACGCCGCCGGTAAGCTGGCCCAATGCTTCCATCTTTTGCGACTGGCGCAGTTGTTCTTCCGTTTTCGATCGCTCGGCGATTTCGTCGAGAACCCGCTGTTCCAGCGTGGCGTTAAGCCGTTGGAGCGCCTCTTCCGCGTTGCGCCGGACGGTGAGTTCGCGATCGGCCGCCTGAAACAGCCTGGCATTGTCGATGGCGGTCGCTGCCTGACCCGCCACGCCGACGAGGAGCGTTTCATGATCAGGCTGGAACTTGCCAGGTTCGTTATGTCCGAAGAACAACCCGCCGAGTACCTCTCCGGTGCGCGAAGTCACGGGTACCGCGAGATAGCTTCGAACCGGCAGATGACCCTTTGGCATGCCCTTGTGAGGAGCATTTCGGCCATAGCGCGGATCTGCGATAATATCGTGCGAGAGGACGACGCCCTCGCCCTTGAATGTCGGCTCGAATACCGCCGTATTGCGCGGCATCGGAAATTTCGAAAAGGCATCCTTGTCGACGCCGGAGAGCGCGTAGAGCATGTAGCTCTCGCCCTCCTTGTTGAGAACATTGTAAAAGAATGCGCCAAACTGCGCGCCCGTCAGCTCGACGCCTGCGTCAGTCACCATCTGGACCACTTTGCCAAGATCAAGTTCGGCGGCAATATTGGCGCCGGTGCGGTTCAATATCTGAAGCAGGCGCGTTTCATTGCGAAGGGCTTCTTCGGCTTTGATCTTCGCAGTCGTCTCGACTACGATCGCCATGACGCCGCAGGGCACACCGTCCTCGTTGATCAGCGGCGAATAGTCCAGATTCATCCAGACCCGTTCCGGCTTGCCGCTGCGATGAAGGACGAGTTCCTGATCCAGATAGGCGAGCGTCTTACCCGCAAGCCCGACCTTCATGACATTGTCGTTGAAATCGGCGACCTCCGGCCAGCCTTTTCTCACCTCGCTGCCGAGCAGCTGGGGGTGTCGCCCGCCGGCAAAGAGCGAGTAGGCGTCGTTATAGATCATAATGCCGAGCTCGCCCCATAGTGTCACGATCGGCACTGGGGAATGAAGAATGAGCGAGATCGTCGACTTCAGACTTTGCGGCCAGGCGTCAATTGGGCCGAGGGGGGTCAAAGCCCAGTCATAGGCTGCGATCAGCCGGGCAAGTTCGCCGCCGACGCGCAGGAATGTGTGATCGTTGACAGGTGACACTCCTTCTTCAGCGCGCATATCGGCTCCCACAGCTCCAGGCGTTGATCAATTGCATGGCTAAGGACGTTAAGTCTTTGCAACTCCCCTGCAAAACGCACTAACGCAAAGGTGTGAAAGGTTGTTCCCGGCGCTATCATGCCGATCCCTCCTGCCGCCTCATTTCGCGAGCGCCTTGGCGATCTGTGATGCAAGTTCCGCTTGCGTATACGGTTTGCCAAGCCGCGGCAGATCAATTCCCGAACCGGGCGGCAGGTCCGCATAGCCGGTTGCAACAAGGATCGGCAGCTGCGGATTTAGCGACAATGCGCTTTCCGCAAGTTCAGCACCGGTCATGTGCGGCATGGAGTAATCTGTGATCAAAAGGTCGATTTCCTTGCCACTTTCGAGGAATTTCAGCGCATCGGCGCCGGAATTCGCCTCATAGACCTCGTGGCCGAGGTCCTCAAGCATGTCCACGGTGCTCATGGCGATCAGAGCATCGTCATCGACAACCAGTATGCGCGCCCTGACGCCGCTGCCGGCGGTGCTGGCCTCTTCACTGACAGGTTCTGCTTGCTTCACGGCACCGGTAACCGGTAGCCAAAGTTCTGCGGTGGTCCCTTTGCCGAGCCTACTTGTCATACGGAGCGCGCCCTTGAGTTGGAGAGCAAGGCCGTGAATCATGGAAAGGCCCAGTCCTGTTCCCTTGCCGAGTTCCTTGGTCGAAAAAAACGGGTCAATCGCGCGCTTCAGCGTCTCAGGCGCCATGCCCAGGCCAGTATCGCTGACCCCCAGAATGATATAATCGCCGGCACCAAGGTCATCGGTCGTCGCAGCGATGTCGGCACGCCTGAGGCTGACGACGACGGCGCCGCCATCCGACATCGCGTCGCGTGAGTTGACCACGAGGTTGAGCAGCGCAAGCTCGATCTGGTTGGCATCGGCGAGCACCGGCGGCAGGGCATCGGGAACGTCGTAGCTGATGTGAACTCCGTTTCCGACGGATTTCGCGAGGAGGTCGTGCATGCCGCCGACAAGCGCCACCAAATCGGTGGGTTCGAGCTGCAGGTCCTGACGGCGCGCGAAGGCAAGCAGACGCTGCGTCAGGGCGGCGCCCCGTTGCGCCCCTTGCAAAGCGCCGTCGACAAGCCGCGCCGCCTTTGAATTGTCGGCAACCGACTTGCGCAACAGGTCGAGATTGCCCAGCACCGCCATCAGCAGATTGTTGAAATCGTGCGCAACGCCGCCGGTCAACTGGCCGATCGCTTCCATCTTTTGCGCTTGCCGCAACTGGTCTTCGGCGACCTCGCGCTGGCGGATTTCGTCAAGCAACGTGCGGTGAGCCTGTTCGAGTTCACGCGTTCGCTTGAAAACCCGATCCTCGAGAGTCTCGTTCAGTTGGACAAGCTCGGCCTCGGCAATTTTTCTGTTGGTGATATCGGAACATACCCCGACCAGGCGTTCGGGCTGGCCGAGCCTGTCGGAAACGACGCGCGCCCGTGCGTCGGCCCAGTGGGCGCTGCCGTCCGGCCACACCGTTCGGTGTTCGACCTGGAAATCGCGTCCGGTGCCTTTCGTCGTCGCAATGGCCGTGAGGACACGTTGCCTGTCGTCAGGATCGATGCTCGCGATGAGATCGTCATAGGTCAGTGCCTGATCGCCGCTTCGACCGAAGATGCCTCTGAACACATCGGATGTGATCAGTCCGTTGTTGGCAAAATCGAGTTCCCACGTGCCGAGATTGCCGGCGAGAAGCGCCGTTTGCAGCCGCTCTTCGCCCTCCCGGAGTTCTTCAAGGCGGCTGAGGGCCTCATATTGCCGCCCTCGCGCCTTGAGCGCCGTCTTGGCGACACTGACAAAGGTGGTGGCATGAAACGGACGCTCGAGAAACGTCACGTTGCCTAGAACCTCGGACAAGCGCGCGGCCGCTGGATTGCGCTCAGGACCGCCGCCGCGATGCGTCACGATTATGAACGGCAGATCCGACCAACTCGGCTGAACTTCAACCCATGCCGCGAGCGGCTTCAGGTCGGCGTTCCTTATGGCTTCCTCGGTAATCACCACAAAGCTGGCGCTCTCGCCAAGTAGGGAGGTCAGCACGTCGAGGCTCTGACAAACCTCTGACGCAATTGACGCTTCTGCGAGAATGGCCGCAGCAACAGCCGCGTCGCGGCCCATCGGAGCGTGTATAAGCGCCCGAGTGACATGATCGTTAAGAATTTTCATCCACTACGCCCAACGCCAGCAGCGGTTCGGCCTTGCCGACGAATGTGGGAACGCCGCGCAAAACACCTTGGAATTCGTCAAGAGGCTGGCCGAGAGAAAGGCCATTTTTCGTTATCCGGAATTCGCGGATGGTATCCTCATGATTTCCAGTGCGTTTCTTTATTACAGATACCGCACGCCGAACCTTCCCACGCGCCTCGAAATAGCGAAGCAGCACTACCGTATCGGCAAGGTACGTAACGTCGACGGGCGCCTTCATGTCGCCGACCAGCCCGTGCTGCGCCACTGTGAGAATCGTGGTCGTGCCCTGGCGGTTCAGATATTGCAGCAATTCGTGCATGTGCAGGACCAGGGCGTTTTCCTCGGGCATCGACGCCTGATAGCCGTTGAGGCTATCGATGATCACGGTCCTTAGGTTGGCGCTATCGACGCGCTCCCTCACCCTATGTGCAAATTCACCTGGCGAAAGTTCGGCTGCGTCTACCTGCTCGATGTGAAGGTTGCCTTCGTCGCGCATTTTTTCGAGGTCTATGCCGATGGCGCGAGTGCGATCGAAGAGAAGGCCCAACTCTTCATCAAAGACGAAAATTGCCGCTTTCTCGCCGCGCCGGATCGCAGAAACCACGAATTGCAGCCCAAAGGTGGTCTTGCCCGTTCCGGCAGGACCGAGAACGAGGCAACTCGATCCGCGCTCGAGCCCGCCGCCGAGAAGATCGTCTAACTCTCCGATGCCGCTCGAGAGGCGGTCGCGTGTAAACTGTTTGCGATGTTCGAGAGCAACGAGGCGCGGAAAGGCGACGACGCCTCCCGTTTGAATGATGAAATCGTGATAGCCACCGCGAAATGCCTGACCGCGATATTTGACAATGCGCAGACGCCGGCGCTCGGAACCATAGTTCGGTGCCAATTCTTCAAGCTTGATGACGCCGTGGACGACGCTGTGCACCGTCTTGTCGAGCACGTCCGAGGTCAGATCATCGAGCAGCAGGACCGTTGCGTTACGCTTGGCGAAATAGTGCTTCAGCGCCAGTATCTGCCGACGATAGCGCAGCGAACCTTGCGCCAGCAGGCGGATTTCCGAAAGGCTGTCGAGAACAACGCGCTTCGGCTGGAGGCGCTCGAAAGTCTCGAAGATTGCCTTTGTTGTTTCGCCAAGTTCAAGATCGGATGAATATAGCAGACTTTGCTGTTGATCGGCGTCCAACAGGCTTTCGGGGGGTACCAGTTCGTAAACGTCGATGTTTTCATCGATGATTAGCCCATGGGAGAGCGCACCCTCGCGCAGTTCGTCCTCGGTTTCGGACAATGTGACGTAGAGGCCTTTCTCGCCTGCCGCAGCCCCTTCGAGCAGAAAGCGCAAGGCGATGGTCGTCTTGCCTGTGCCTGGATTTCCTTCAAGCAAGAAGACCCGCCCTTCGCTCAAGCCACCGGACAAAATGTCATCCAGTCCCGGTACGCCCGTGCGCGCTTTTTTCGAAGTCGTGGGTGCAACCATGCTTTGCTTCGTTCCCTTTGCCATCCAATAAGCACACGCAATTGCTCTCGCTACCTAGCGTAGCAATTGAATGAAGGGCGGAATAGAGAAGTGCGCCCCCTGCGCTGTCTGAGAGCCAATAACGTAATGGCGAGCCAATCGTTCCACGCGGCTCGAAATTATAGACAATTAGTATAATGCAGCCAGCCGGCTGGCCTGACCCTTTGCTATGTTATTTCGGATTGACGAAGCTTCCCGGTTTGGCATCGTGCGGCAGCGACCAGCCGAAATAGACTTCAACCGCGGCAATCTTGCCATCGCGGATTGTCAGTATCTCGGTATTGCGAAACCGGTGTCCATCAGACCGCTTGCCCTCATAGGTGACGAACACCTCGTTGCCCTGCGCCACAAGGTGGATGAAGCTAAATGCCTCTATGCTATAACTCGTCGGCCAGCAGCGCTCAAAATAACTCTGCCGGTCGATGCCGTTGTCGAGCGGGCTGGTGAAATGAAAATCTTCTGCGACGAGGCGCTCCATTGCGTCTCTGTCCTTCGCCACATAGGCGTCGTAACTCGCGCGGGCGACGGCGATATTATTGTCCACCATCACGATCTCCCTAAGGCAATCGTTTGACTACTGCGTTCCATTCGGTTTGGCCGGCTGTTGATCGCCTCCCGAACCCGTCTGCGGCGTGGGATTGGTCTGCGCCGGAGTGTTTACCGTGGGCTCGTTTGTCGCCGGAGCTGATGGCGATGCGGTCGTGCTGTTGTCGGCTTTCGGCGTGTTATCGGTGGTTCGGCCGTACAATTCCGCAGCGCCCCAAGCAACGATGGCAAGGAGCAGGCCACCGATGAGAATCTTGAGCACCGGGCGGCCGGGCGGTCCCTGACGGGCCTCGTTGGCAGTCTCCTGAACCGGAGCTTTCGCCGTATCATTGTCCATGACGACATCCTTTTCATTTAGATAGGAACCGACGAAACAGCGGGAAGTTCCGTTGCGCCCGACTTTCCGCAAGTGTAAAGACGCTCCCCCGACGATTGCCGGGGGAGCGCTCAAAATTCATGCGTCCATCAGAGCGGGCGGTATTCACGCGCTCGCTCGCGTTCGCGGACGAGCTCTTCTTCCGTAAGATCCGGGTTACGTTCGTCAAACCCCTGCCAACCCTCTTCCCGATACATTGCGCGGCGCGCGTTGACATCGACCGGAGTGTTGTCGTCAAGGATCGAGCGGACGAGGTCGGTCTGGCTCTCTTCGGCCTGGACAGTAACCAGCGTCCCGCCTCGGCGAACGCCCTCAGCGTAGACGTGAGCATCTTCCTCACTGACACCAGCGCCTGTCATCGAACCGATGATCCCGCCGGCGGCGCCGCCCGCAACTGCGCCTGCTGCTGCACCGGCTGCCGTTGCAGCAAGCCATCCGGCCGCTACCACGGGTCCAACGCCCGGAATGGCAAGCATACCAAGACCGGCAAGAAGGCCACCGGCACCGCCTACAACAGCGCCCACGCCTGCGCCGGCCGCTGCACCTTCGCCCGCATTGCTTTCTCCGTCACCCGCGCCGCCGCGGCGCACGATGCTTATGTCTGAAGACGCGACACCCGCATCTTCCAGGGCGTTTACGGCCGCACGCGCATCATCATAATCGTCAAACAGTCCAGTAACTATCGTCATTAGGATTCTCCCTTGATATCTTTATTTGGCGGATGCTGTGATATTGCCCTGGAAATCGAGCTTTACCTCGACCGACTTTCCGTCCTTCATGGCAGTACCAGTCCAGATCCCGTCCTCGCCCTTCGTCAGGCCACTTACATCGGTGTAACCTTGCCCTTCGATGCGTTCCTTGGCCTGACCTTCGGTGAAGCTATTTGCACCTGGAACGGGAGCCGCGGGATTGTTTGTGTCCGGCGTTGCAACCGCCGGCGTCTGCGCGTCCGGCTTTGTGGTTGTGTCCTGGGCATAAGCTGCCGAAAGAATGGAAAGTGCGCCAAGCGCAAGTGCGATACGTTTCATGGTTTCTCCTTTTTATGATCGGCGATCATGGAAGAACTAACCCATAGATCAGCGTGAAGTTCCGCGACGAACCGCGGCTTGAGGGCAGTTTATTTTTTTGCCATTCCGGAACTTTTGGGGCTGTGCTGTCATCGTTCCATAACCGCTGCCCCACGGTAGGATGACGTTTCGGGCAGTGGGTCCCAGGGACCATGTTCCGCACGCCTGGGGCAGTGTCACCTTCGCGCTGAGAATAGCGCGGCAGGCGCCTCTTTCTAGATTTGAACCGGTTTGACGTTGTCTATTCTGATATTGCCACTGATAATTCCGCGCGCAAGATCGGTTCGATCGCGCTCGATTTCGATGACCGAATAGAGTTTGTCGTCTCTGAAGGCGCTTGCGTTTATGGTGGTAACATCGTCCGCCGGCGCCGCGTCGATCTCCATGAAGTCAAGTTCGCCGCCCGCAGCGACAATCCTGGCATCGCCTGTTGTTCGGGCAGCGACCGTTACTTCGCCCTGATAGGGCGAGTTTTGCCATCGCGGATCATCCGCCGACGCGGTGGGGACCAATCGGTAGACGTTGAGCGCCTCGCCGCTTCCAACTTCTGACGAGGTCCGGCTTTCGGCATCGGCAATTTGCGCTTGGCTTTCCACGGACTGGCCAAAGCTGGTGGGACTGCTTCTTCCTGTCTTATCTTCTTGACCAATGGACATAGCGAACCTCCTGTTGAAAGTTCGCCAACGCCACCCCGCCGGGATTGTTCCACACCCGGGGCGTCCCCGAAATTGTAAGCGGCGTGAGATCCACAGTCGATTTCGACGGCCGCTCGGGATGGGCGAGTCATCAGGAAGGACGTCTAGCCGGTCTTATCTTCCCACATTGTCGAGCGGAGAAGCGCCTGCATTTGCTCAGCCAGGTCCAGTTCGCCTCGCGCCTCGATTTCCAATAGATATCGAGCCTTGGCCTTACGGTCCGCTTCGCCAAATGCTGGATAGGCGCAGACAGCCAGCAGCGCCTTTTCCTCAGCTCGGCTGGCACTTTCGTGATCGCGGCTGCTTCTGACGATTTTTTGGAATGCCGCGTACATGGCCTTGTGCGCCGCGATGAGCGCCTGCAGATCGCGGGACAATGGCAGGTCCCGGTCTGTCGATGCGGTGGCGGGCACCGGACCCGCAACCGTTGAGGCGATGATTGCACCGCCGGAATTGAGAAAGAAGGCGCGGCGATTGATCCTGGACATGACGTCTCCACTTCACTTCAACGCAGTCGCGCGATCGTAGCACGATCGATGGCGCGTTCATGTCAGGAGAGGTCGGAACACAAGTGTCTCGCTTCTTTCTTACCCTTCACAACGCCTCCGGTTCGTAATCTCGCAGGCCCTGCTCTTTTGCGAATAGCACACAAGCGCCATAGGATCCCCGCGGGTCATAAGCGAAGCCTTTTGCGGCGAGCGCCTGCGTGATCTCACGGATGCCCGACAATCCGTAGAGATGATCGTGCAGTTCAAGAAAGACCCGATCGATGCCGGCAAGCTCAGACTTGCAAAGCAGATCCTGTTCGGCGCCCTCAATATCCATGACAAGAACGTTGATGGCGTGGTGCGCGATGAAATCGTCAATGTTCGTCGAAGTCAGCGATATTTCGCGTTCGTAAGGACCCTGGTTTTTATCCATGGAAGACATCCAGAGATCCTTTCGGACATAGAACGGAATGGTGTGTGGTTCGCCCGCGGCCAGCAATCCTTGGGACAAAACCACGTTGCCGATGCCGTTCGCACTGATCACGCGTTGAGCAAGTGCTGCTGTCGATGGATTTGCTTCAAACGACCACACCTGGACACCTGAAATCTTTGCGATGAGCGAAGTGATCACTCCGATCCCTGCCCCCAACTCCAGCACCCGGTCATTCGCCCTGACGGCCTTGAACACCCACTTGGCTTCCTTTGCCTCGTAGCATCCACTTGTAAGCGCCTGCCAGATAACGGGTGATACTTCATCTGATGCCAGTGGCACCGTAATTCCGTGGACGGTCAGCAATTCGAACTCAAACTCCCTTGTTGCCTGAGGATGGCAGGCGTTGCCAAGCGGCTAGCTACCCCTGCCCGACACTGCCTTCACATCAACAAGACCTTCATATTCAGCCAAGCTTACGCCATTGCTGGCCTGGCGGAGATGGTCCAGTTGCGTCGCGGGTACGGGCCGGCCGATCAAGAAGCCTTGCACCTGCTCGCATCCAACCTGTTTGACACAAGCGAACTGCTCCTCGGTCTCGATACCTTCCGCTATCGTCGTCATCCCCAGGCTTCGTCCAACGCCCGTCACCAGTTCCACGATGGCGAAGGCATCTGCGCGCGTGGTGACGTCACGGATGAAAGAGCGATCGATCTTGATCTTGTCGAAGGGGAAGCTCCTGAGACTGCCAAGCGACGAGTATCCCGTGCCAAAATCGTCCATCGCAATCTGGATGCCGACCGCCTTTAGTTGCGTCAAGGTCTCGAGCGTCTGTTCATTCTTGTCCAGGAGAACGGACTCGGTAATCTCCAGCTCCAGCCGGTCTGGATCGAGGCCGCTTTGAGTGACGATGGTGACGACGCTCTGAATGAGATTTCGACTGCGGAACTGAACCGGCGAAAGGTTGACCGCGACTTTGAGCGACCGTGGCCAACGGGCAGCTTCCGTGCAGGCCGTCCTTAACACCCAATCACCCAATTCATGGATCAACCCGATGTTTTCTGCCACCGGGATGAATTCGGATGGGGGAACCTGTCCACGTATCGGATGAAACCACCGCAGGAGGGCTTCATAGCCACAAATCTCACGTGTAATCGTGTTCACTTGCGGTTGGTAGAATATCTCGAGTTCGCCCTTGCGTAGCGCCTGTTTGAGATCGGCTTCGAATGACTTCTTTTCCGTCAGCCTTGTTTGCATCTGCGACTGGAAGACACACGCATGCCCGGAGCCAAGCGACTTTGCTTCGTAGAGCGCAAGGTCTGCCTGTTTGAATAATTCATCAGTACCGGACCCGATCGCCGACAGGGCAACGCCGACACAGGTGCCGATCTTTATCTCACGCTCGCTGACAAGGTAGGGAAAGCTGATTTCATCCATGACATCGCGGGCAAAATCAAAAGCCTGCTGCTCGTTCAGCCCCGCGGTCAGGATGGCGAACTCATCTCCGCCCAACCGGCAGACAAGGTCGCCTTCGCCACCAAGCTTTGTAAGGCGGCTTGCCACACCCTGGAGCAGGCCATCACCGACGTCGTGGCCCAGCGTATCGTTCACATCCTTGAAGCCGTCGAGGTCAAGGAGAAAGATCACAGCGGTTGGTCCACCGGCTGTCGCTGTTTTCAACCGGTTTTCCAGATCCTGCCGGAACAGCACACGATTGGGAAGTCCGGTCAGGGCGTCATGGTGGGCCACATGTTTCAGCCGGTAGTTCTGCAGCTTCAATTCACCTGAAGCCTCGCGGAGATTGTCTGTCAGGTCCTTCATCTTGCGGTGAGCACCGTCAAGAAGGCTGTTGTGGCGCAAAAGGAGAACAACGAGCCCCACCCCGCAGAGTATGAGCCCACCCGCAAGGCCCGTATAGATCAGATGGAGCTGTCGCAATTCCGCCTGGGCGGCGTCTATCAGACCGACATCATATTCAACCGCGGTGGATGCAAGCGCTGTCATCGACGCATCGAGGGCGGCCATGGTTTTCAGCGTCGCTTTGAGACCTTCGGTATCGAGGGTCTCGAACCGCTGATCAAGCACATCGAGCACCTTGGTCAACTCTGAAAGCAGTTCGCGGCGCTGCGCGTCATCCTCGATAAAGCTATGGAGACTACCCTGCTTGAGCAGCTGCAACCGACCGATCATAATATCAAGACGCAGACGAACCTCATCGCGATCGGCGTCGTCCATACCCATGGCATAGGCCGCCACGCGATGTTCGAGCCTCATATATTCGGAGACAGTCTGTCCGATGGCCCAGGAGTCATTATAGCGGGCAAACTTCTGCAGCGCAGTCTGCCGCTCTGCAATGACATAGGCGATGTAGGCCGTCGCCACGACAAAGCAACAGATAATGATCCCTAGAAACCGTTTCACTGCGTCTCTACTCGATGATCAGTTTGGCCACCTGCCACGCGGATCGTGTGTAATAAGTCTGACTTTGCAGCTGCGGATCACTTTCGTAAGGATAGACAATAAACAACGGTCCCTTATCGCGGACCGGCATGTATTCTCCATCGCGCTTGAGGGCGAGCACGACCTTGAATTTCTTGAAATCGTCCAGCGGAATCGTCGTCACATAGTCGTTGAGCGCAACCGCGGTCACTTTCGTTCCGGTGGCGCCGACCAGTTCCATCAGCTTGTCGAGCGGCACGCCCTCGAAGCGTACGCGCTTGTCATACCAAGGCGTTGTCGTTTCGATGGTCTGCAAGCCGATGGCTTCCAGCATCGCACGGTCGAATTCGGCCGTAGAACCCTTGTTTGTGTTTTCAATTTTCCCGGAAATAACCAGAATAGGCTTGCCATCAGGCTTGGCAAGTGAGCCAGCAGACGCGCCCGAAATCGTCGCGATCGACAAGGCCAGGTAGATGATTAGGCGGATTAGGCTCATTACATTTCTCCATGATCCATTAGTTTAATAGAGCAAATGAGCTAGACCAGCATTAAAAATAAACATCGGAAGCAATTCGCCGCACAGTTTCTTCGCATATCGACCCGCAGCACTCCTCAATCCGGCATTTTGAGGTGTAGGGTGCGAACGAACCCTTGCGGGAAATCAGGCAACAGGACCTCTGGGCGATCTCAGCAGGAACTCACAGAACTTCGCGGAGCATTCATGTTCGACCACGTCAAATTCGGCGTTACCGACTATTCGGCAAGCAAAGCGTTCTTCCTAAAGGAGCTCGCACCCCTCGGCGTAACGGTTGTCTCGGAGGAGTCTCCGACATACGGCGTCGAAATGAGCGCAAACGGCAAGGCATCGCTTTGCCTGTACCAATCCGATGAGAAGCCAGCGCATCTCCACTTGGCGTTCACGGCCGAGAATCGAAAGCAGGTCGAAGCGTTCTATCGCGCCGCTCTGGAGGCTGGCGGCAAAGACAATGGTACGCCCGGTCTGCGCCCGCACTACCATGCGAACTACTATGCAGCTTTTGTCATTGGTCCGGACGGGCACAACATCGAAGCGGTTTGTCACACAGCCGAAGCCTGAAACACCGCAGTCACTTCATGTCGACAGTTTCGCCGGCAGTGTAGAAAACCATTGGAGGGCCGTATTCGTCCCCTTGCTTCACGTCCTGGCTCCAGGCAATGACGCCTGCATGCTTTGACGCCAAATCATCGGCAGCCGTCTGCGCCTCTTCCTCTGCGTCGAACCGTTGCGGTTCGCCGGATCGAAACAATTCTCCAGCTTCACCCTGATCATACACCGCTACAAAATAAACCTGTTTCATCCCATCTCCTGAAGGCACTGGACGATTTCGCCGAAATCGATTCCAGTCCATGACAATTTCTCGTTGTTTGTCAGACTGAAACGCGCAAGCCAAATGCGTGTTCCAAGGAGCGGTCGACCGACTCAGCCAAAAGACGTCCGATTTTGGAGGCAATGCCTCGTTCACGGCAGTTGCACGCGGCGACGGCTTTTCAGCTCACATCATCCAGGATTTTCGGTGGGCTATGGGCTTCGTTCTGGACAGATACCGCTACGATCCCCTCGTCCTCTGCCATCCACGCGTCCAGGAGGGTGTAGGCAACCGCAAGCAGGGTCGGTCCCACGAATATTCCGAGAATCCCGAATGAGATCAGGCCACCGATGACGCCTGCGAAGATCAGCAACAGCGGCAGGTCCGCCCCCTTTCGGATCAAGAACGGCCGCAGGAACCCGTCCATTGTCCCGGCGATGATGGCAAACAGCAAAAGTACTGTCGCCCAGAGGGTGTCGCCGCTGTAGTACATCCAGAAAACGGCGGGCGCCAACACCAAGGCAGGGCCGATCTGCATCAGGCAAAGGACAAAGACAAGGGCCGTCAATACGCCAGCCAATGGTATGCCGACGACGAGAAGCCCGATCGCGCTTACGGCAGTCTGCGCGACAGCTGTGACGACCACGCCGAGAGCAACGCCGCGGATGGCCCGGCCAGCGAGACGTACCGCCATTTCACCCCGGTCACCCCCAAGCCGATGCCCGAACCGGACGGCAGTCGCAGCGCCCTGCTCACCTTTTGCGTACATGATGGCGGCTATCGCGGTCGTTAAAAGAAACTCGAGGACCATGCCGCCAAGACTTCCCGCTGCCGCCGCAAACCAGTGCGCAAAGGAGCCGGCGTAGGGCTGGAGCCTCGGCCCGAGTTCATTCACGCCAAGGCGCCCAAGCCGTTCCCAGCTGTCGTGCAGCCGCTCTCCGACCAGCGGAATTTCATTAAGCCAGATTGGCGGCTGCGGTAATTTGAGCGCAAGCGCAGTCTGGATGTTGTCCGTGATGCGATCCATGTTGTCCATGATGAGACTGATTGCCAGCAGGAACGGCACGATAAGGACAAGGAGAAGGACGACGGTCATGACGAACACGGCAACGCCGCGGCGGTTGCCCGTGTGACGCTGCACCCAGATCATCAGCGGCCACGTGGCGATGACCAGGGTCAAGGCCCAGATGATTGCCGCAAGAAATGGCAGCATGATCCAGATCGAGCTGACAAGCAGGCCGCCAATAAAGAGGACTGCGAGTGTCACCCGGGTAATATCCTGGTTTCGAACACCGGTCGAAGGAGCAGTTCCCATCAGCTGATCGTCTCCCGTCCGCTCTGGCCCGGAGCCAGCCTTGCCATCGCCAGGACCTGGTTTGAGTACCTGTGCTCGCCTGTTATCTCGATGCCCAACCAAACAGGACGCGGAAACAGGTCGCTTTCGCTTTGCAACTCGATTTCTGCAACCGTCAGTCCCTGATGAATGCCGTGGTATACATCAATTTCCCAACGCTGGCCTGCATCGACGAGTTCATGGCGAGTCTTTTCAACAACGACGCCTATGCAGTGACGAAATATCTGGAGAGCGTCCGCGTAGGGGATTTCATATTGGAATTCTTCGCGTCGAAGTGGGCCGAGACGAACCTTTACTGTGAGTGTCGCACGTAAGTCATCGATGGTCCTAACCCGCACCGATCGCTGTGCGGCTGCCAGCAGATAGGCCTGGCGCAAAGTTGAACCGTTGGAAGCATATTTCCTCCAGCGTTTGTCCTTGACGAGGTATTTGCGTTCGATCTCTATAGCCAATTTTGCAAGTCCGGTACGTTGTGGTTCAGTCCGTTGAGTTTCTGTCGGGACGAGCCTTAAGGATAGCCCTTGGACCCGAGCGCTTCAGCGATCTCCTTCGCGAGACTATCGGCCATCTCCGCGAATTCATCGCGCCGTTTCTCACGAATATTAACAGGCAGGTGTTGAGCATCTTCAAGCGCGCGTTCGGCTGCCGCGAGGTCGGAGCACAGCTCCTTAAATGCTTCGTTTCCCAGCATGAGTTGTCGAATGCGAAATGCGGATTCCGGAAATCTGCGAAGAGCCGCAGCCAATCCATCTTCCCGCTCCGTGTCCCAGGATCGCGACGTCATCGGTGCCTCCGCTGACTGCTCTCGTTTGTCGACGCATAGTATTGGAATAACTTCAGTTAGAGGCGTAAGATACTGTACCATACAGCCGTAAAGGACGGTTGCTTGTTCGGGGAAACAAGGGGTGAGCGTTGCCGCTGACGGCGTGCCGGTAGACAAGCAAGCTCTGCCGACGGATGCCGATGTCCTTGCGCAACTTGATCGCATTCGATCGAGTGCCGAATTTGATGTGCCTGAGCGCGCGCGCAGATTCCTGACCTATGTTGTTGAAGAGACAATTGCGGGTCGCGGCAACCGGATCAAGGCCTACTCGATCGCCATGGAAGTCTTTGGGCGCGATTCATCGTTTGACGCGCAATTGGACCCCGTGGTCCGGATCCAGGCGGGTCTGATCAGGCGCGGCCTCGAACATTACTATCTCGTTGCCGGCAACGACGATCCAGTCATTATCACCATGCCCAAGGGCGGCTACATTCCCATCTTCTCGCGCAAGGATCCGGTAACGGCGCCCGAGAGCTATTTTAAGCCGATTCATGGAAAAAACCTCGGCCGCCTCTTGGAGCGCGCGTCTCGTGGCAAATGGTCAGTGCTGGCCGTGACTTCCATCGTCGTTGGCTCAGTCATGTTCGCTGGCGGCTATCTGTTTCACCTGGACCCGCTGGACCTCACGGGCGGAAATAATATCAGGCAGGCTGGACCCGACATCCCGAAAGTGCTGGTCGAACCAATCGAGGACCTTTCGGGGACACAGCGCTCTGCCAATATTGCGCAGGATTTGACTGATGAAGTCATCAGTCAGCTTGCGAAATTCAAGGAAGTCGTCGTCGTGGCAGGACGCTCATCCGACCCTTCCAGCACGTTGTTTAGGATCAACGACCCGCGACCAAGCTTTGCACTGCAGGGGCGTGTCCGCATCGACGGGGAGAAGCTTCGTTTAAGCACCCGGCTCATGAACCGCGCCGACAGCTCCATTGTGTGGACCGGCAACTATGAAAACGACCTAAAAGCCGAGAGACTGGTCCAACTTCAGGCCGACATAGCCCGTTCCGTGGCCACCGCCCTGGCGCAACCGTACGGCATTCTCTTTCAGAAGGATTCGGCTCAACTCGCACAATCACCGCCAAATAATATCGAAGCCTATACCTGTACTTTGGCCTATTATCGCTACCGCGCAAACCTTAATCCGCAAACCCACACTGCGGTCCAGAACTGCTTGAAGCGGGCCGTCGAGCGCTATCCGGGCTATGCAACTGCCTGGGCACTTCTTTCATTGACCTATCTCGATGAGGTCCGCTTTCGATACCGCCTGGACTCGCTCACTGCCCCGTCGCTGGAGCTTGCGGCCTCGGCTGCAAAGCGGGCCACCGAACTCGATCCGCAAAACGTCCGCGGTCTGCAGGCGGAGATGCTGACGTACTTCTTCCGGGGTCAAGTCCAGGAGTCACTGCAGATCGGCGCACGCGCCTACGCGATCAACCCCAACGACACGGAACTATCGGGCGAGTATGGATTTCGCCTCGCATTATCGGGAAAATGGGACGAAGGTTGCAAGCTGATCGCCTCGGCGGTGTCGCGCAATCCAGGACCGTCCGGATATTTCGAGGCAGCGCTTGCCGTCTGCTCATACATGGCGGGCGACTATGTTGCGGCCGAACAATGGTCGCAATTGTCGGACCTTGGCCCCAATCCCATCTTTCACATTATCCGCATGGCGATCCTTGGAAAGCTCGGCAAGCGCGAGGAAGCCGACATCGAACGGAAGTGGCTTGAACAAAATGCTCCGGCTTTTCTCCCGGACATCAGGAACGTCGTCGCCACGCGCATCCTTCGACCGGAAGACCAGTTGATCTTTATCGATGGGCTGAGAAAAGCGGGCCTTGCGATCCCGGGAAACTAGCCGCTTTGCTGCCCGCTCTGTAAGCGGGCGCCGTATATTACACGATGCTACACGTATTGGCGTTCGCATCGGTCTACACTCTAGCCACATGAAACGGGCACTGCGCCCGCTCGAGGGAGGTAGCCGTGTTTCTCGATTACTCCGCGTTGGGTGTGCTCTTGTTCGTGGTCTTGACCCCGATGGATGGGATCATCGCCATTCACAATATCGATTAAGATGGTCGCGGCAACGCACCCTTGGCCTGTTTTTAAGAGCCTGGCGGGCTATCGGGCCAATTGGCTGGGACGCGACATCGGTGCGGGTCTTGCGGTTGCCGCCGTTGGATTGCCGAGCGCCATCGCTTATCCGGCAATTGTCGGCCTACCCCCGGAAACAGGTATTTACGCCAGTATCGCGGCACCAATCGCCTATGCACTATTGGGACCATCTCAAAGGCTCGTACTCGGACCCGATGCGGCCACCATGACCGTGCTCGGCGCCGCCATCGCGTCAATCATAGCGTCGATGCCGGCGGACGCAGGGGTTGACCGTGTAACCATAGCTTCGGCGTTGGGGCTCGCGGTCGGGGGAGTATGCCTGGCAGCCCGGTTGTTGCGGCTCGGGGTCGTTGCGACGTTTCTGTCCCGCCCTATTCTTGTCGGCTTTTTCGCTGGCATCGCGATATCCATTGTCGTCGGTCAGATTGGCCGGCTGACGGGAGTGAAAATACAGTCGGAAGGGCTTGTCGCGCCCGTGCTCGAGCTGGTCGGCAAAAGCGCCGAAATCCATTGGCCGTCCCTGCTGCTCGGTGCCAGCATGTTCGTTCTCCTGCAAGCGGCAAACAGATTGCGGCTCCCCATTCCCGGGCCGGTCCTTGTCGTCGTCCTTGCCATGGTCCTCTCGGCGCTTTTTCGATTTCGTGAAATGGGCGTGAAGGTGGTGGGAGACATTCCCCTCGGACTCCCCTCGTTTTCTATTCCCTCGTTTCGTGGGCTGCCATTGGACAAGATGCTGCTCGGTGCTGCCGCGGTTTTTCTTGTGAGTTTTGGCGCGGGCATTATTACGGCGCGCAGTTTCGCGGCGCGCTCGGGTGAAGCGGTCGACGCCAATGGTGAACTGATTGGGCTCTCGGCCGGCAATATTGCTGCCGGTCTCTTCGGCGCATTTCCGATCAGCATGTCGGACTCGCGGACGGCGATCGCGTTCGCGGCGGGCGGCAGATCGCAAATTGTCGGGCTCGTCTCGGCAGCTACCCTGATCGCCACGCTGCTCTTCCTCGGAGAAGCATTGCGGATTTTGCCCCTGCCAGCGCTTGGAGCAATCCTCGTATCAGCGGCCATCGGCTTGATCGATATCGGCGAGTTGAAACGCATCTGGCAAATCAGCCGGCCCGAATTCGTGTTCGCCATGATCACCATGTGGGGCGCGATAAGCTTTGGCGTGCTCAATGGGGTGGTCATCGCTATCGCCGCGACCCTGGTCTACTTGTTGCGCAAGTCGATGTACCCCCGCGACGCCCAGCTCGGCCGCATTCCTGGCCGCGACGGACTCTATAAGCTGCATCGCTCGCCCGAGGCCGCCCCGATACAGGGTCTCGTGCTCTACATGATCCAGGGCAGCCTGCTTTTCGTCAACGCCGATTACGTTGGGGAGCGCATAAAGACCACGGTCCGCAAATTGGCGCCCGGATGCCGCTGGTTCGTCATAGACGCCAGCGCAATCGTCCAGGTCGACAGTACAGCCGCTGCAATGCTCGATGAAGTCAGGGAGGAACTTGCTGCCAAAGACATCAGGCTGTGCCTTGCGGAGGTCCACACCGAGGTGAGGGAAATACTTGAACGCAGCGGCGTGATCGAGCGTATCGGCACGCAATATGTCTTCGATGATTTGGAAGACGCGGTCGCTGCTTTTCAGACTGAAGCAGAGCAGCCTCGCGCCCAAGAAGGATTGTTGTCATCGGCATTGCCGATCCACGTTTCGGAGGTGAAAAGATGAGTAAGGACAATCACAAGTCTGCTGCCACGGAAGTTGACGACAAGAAGGGTTTCAAGGACCGCTACAACAAGGAGATGAGAAAGCTTCAGATCGAGCTTGCGCATCTGCAGGCATGGGTAAAGAAATCAGGGGCCCGTGTCGTCATCCTGTTCGAGGGGCGCGATGCAGCCGGCAAGGGGGGCAT
The DNA here is from genome assembly GCF_900113985.1 of Phyllobacterium sp. CL33Tsu. Lineage (NCBI taxonomy): Bacteria > Pseudomonadati > Pseudomonadota > Alphaproteobacteria > Hyphomicrobiales > Phyllobacteriaceae > Phyllobacterium > Phyllobacterium sp. CL33Tsu. Next base: position 96,784 of record NZ_FORJ01000006.1, read on the forward strand.
GATCAAACGGATTACCGAGCGTGTGAGCCCGCGGGTTTTTCGTGTAATCGCCCTGCCAGCGCCAAGTGATCGGGAAAAATCCCAGATCTTCATGCAGCGCTACATTGGATACCTGCCCGCTGCCGGGGAGATCGTGATCTTTGACCGGAGCTGGTACAACCGGGCAGGCGTCGATCGCGTGATGGGCTTCTGCAGTGAAAAAAAGGCCCGCCGCTTTCTTGAGCTGGCTCCGCGTTTTGAAGCAGCCATCGTCGAGAGCGGCATCATTCTGTTGAAGTATTTCCTGACAGTCAGCGAGGAGGAGCAAGACCGCCGCTTCCGTCGTCGCATTGACGATCCGTTGCGGCAATGGAAGCTCAGTCCGATGGACATAACATCCTATCAGCGGTGGTGGGATTATACGCGGGCCTATGACGAAATGCTCAAAATGACGGACAGCCAACACGCACCGTGGTGGATCGTGCCATCCGACGACAAGGAGCGCGCGCGTATAAATTGCATTTCTCACATCCTCAAATCGATCCCTTATGAAAGGGTCAAGTTTGACGAACCCGATCTTGGCAAACGCCAAAAGCGGCCCGGCGACTACATCGACCCCGAGATGACCCTAAACGTGGTTCCGAGGATTCTCTAAGCGACGAGGTGCTGGCCTCATATTCTCGACGAAGTGGAGGAAAGAGATGTCTGACAAAAAAGAACTTGACGTGAACGCGATGCCTCCGAGTGCGACGGAGCTTCGCCAGGAAGTTAAGAAGCGGGAGTCGGAGGAGACAAAAAAGCAGGCGAAAGCCAAGTCCGTCCAAGAACAGAAGATCGCCGATTTCGCCGAAGACTTTCTCAAGAACCATGTCGGCGAGGCGGACATTCTCGCTGTACGCCGCGCCGTGGCGGCTGCGGTCGAAAACGGCAAATTCGAAGCCATGGTCTATACCTTCTCCTCAGACCTTTGTTCGGACAGCGGCCGCGCGATCAATAGCGGCGACAAGAGCTGGCCTGATACCCTTCAGGGGAAGGCGAAGGAATTTTACGATCGCTACCAGAAATTCGGTAAGCCGCAAGGGTTCAGGCTCAAGGCAATGATCATCAGTTTCCCCAATGGAATGCCCGGCGACGTCGGCTTCTTCCTGAATTGGGGTTCCGATCTAGGCAGCTGAACAGCAAGTTACTCAAAAGGAAGCCGAAACATGAAGTTAGCGCTTTTGCTGGTCTTGCTTTCAGTGTCGCCGGTCAACGCAATGAGTGCAGCCGAACTCTTGAAAGCCGATAAGGGATTCGCCTCAGGCTACATTTTCGGTGCGATCGAATATCAGATTGCCGTCGCATGCGATGACGATGTCTCGGTGCGCCGTCAGGAAATTCGCAAGTGTCTGGTCGACGGCAAATTCATGTCCCAACAGCTCTATGGGACAGTCATCAGCTTCATCCAAACTCATCCTGAACAAACGAGCGCGGTGGGTGCAATTGTTCAAGCGGTGGACGAAATTTGCCCGCGCTCCGGGAGATAAGCAACATGACAGCCACGAAAGTTGATATGCTGAAATCAGCGATTGCCATGCGCCAGATCTCGTTGGCATTGGCAATCTCGTGCCTCAGCGTTTCCGCCCTCGCCGAGGCGCCATCCTTCGCAAAACTTCAAGCGATGTGCGGCAATGTGAAGGACCCCTTGGACCACGGATATTGTGTAGGATTTCTTGAAGCGGTTGCGCTTCGTATTGTCCACGACAACAAGCACTGCACGGTCCTTCAAGAATATATCGACCACCCCAACTCAAGCCTCGCATTCCCGGATTTGATCGCAGACGTGGATCCCAAGGAATATTCGGGGAGCGCTCTCGAAGGCGTCGAAAAGTATTTCCTCAACAAAGGCTGCATGTAGGGTATCGGTCAGGAAATGAGCGCGAAAGCCAGGGAAACACGGCGCATTTTCTTCAGAGAGTTCTTTCGCCAGCTCGGAGTTGTTTGGCCAATCCTGTCCGGAATTCTTGTGTTGATGGTAGGGTTTGGGCTCTTGATTGGCAGAATAGAAGATTGGCAGGCAATGGACACGCTCTACTTCACCTTCGTTACCGGCCTGACAATAGGCTATGGTGATCTCGCGCCGACCCACGCTTCATCGCGCTTGCTGGCTGTGGGGATTGGTTTTTGTGGAATCGTCATGACTGGGCTCATCGCGGCGGTCAGCGTGCAAGCGCTTGTAGCTGCAGCCACAGCCAGGAAGTGATGACTATCGTATGCAGTGGATTTCAGTATCGCATAATTTTTAATTCAAAGCAGAGCACAGGAGAAGATCATGCATTTATTCGCTTGGACTACCCTAGCAGTCGCTGTCCTCGCCGTTCCATGTGAGGCCGCCGTCACAAAATATGGTTCGGCGGCGGGCTGGGACATATATGTCGACGACACCATGGGGCCGGGTTGCCTTATCATGCGGGATAATCCCGATGGTGAAACACAGGCGCAGATCGGTATCGATGCGACCGCGGCCCCCCGCGGCTTTCTCGCGCTTTATACCAAGACACCCACAAAAATTACCGCCGGTGAAAAGCTTGATGTCGTTTTCGATGTCGATGGTCAGAAATACACGGGCGTAGCCAAGGGACAGCAGATGCAAGGATATGACGGCGCATATGTTCCGTTCGACAACCTCGATTTCATCTACGACCTCGCCAAGAAGAAGGCGCTGACGATCACCGCGAAAGGACGCAAAACCGTGGTGGTAAATCTCACCGGCACCGATGACGCGTTTAAGGCGTTGCGGGCTTGTCAGGCCGCCCAGAAATAGCCGGAAGCCTTTCTGATGCCCGCGACATGGGACCAACCCATGTCGCGGCAGTGCCCGTGGTCAGGCAAGCAACATCACCAGCACCATTCCCCAGATGGTCAGCAGCGTATTCCCCACCGCATAGGTGACCGTATAGCCGAGGCCGGGGATCGTGCTCTTTGCCCGGTCGTTGATCATGCCAAGTGAAGCGGTGGTCGTTCGAGCGCCTGAGCAGCACCCCAAGAGGATGGCGGGATGGAACCGGAACACGTATTTCCCGACATACATGGCGAGGACAAGCGGAATGGTGGTCACGACGATGCCCCAGAGGAAGAGGCTGAAACCGAGTTGCTTCAACCCCGCGACAAAACCCGGCCCGGAAGAAATTCCGACCACCGCAATGAAAATATTGAGGCCGACCGAATTCATGAACCAGACGGTCGATGAGGGAATGCGGCCAAACGTTGGATGTACCGAGCGCAGCCAGCCGAAGAAGAGCCCTGAAATCAACGCACCGCCTGACGTCGACAGAGTGAGCGGAACGCTGCCGATCTTGAAGACAAAGGCGCCAACGAGCGCACCGATAGCGATAGCCCCGCCTATGAAAGCGACATCGGCGATGTCGGTCTGCCGGTCTGGTACGCCGAGAGCCTTGGTCGCTGCTGTGGTATCCTGGGTCCGCCCCACGATTGTGACGATATCGCCGCGGTTGATTTGAGTGTTCGGCAGGATTGGAATCGATATTGCGGTGGCGCCCCGCGTTATCTTTCGCAGAAACACACCACGTGCTGACGGCATTTTTGCAAGTTCAGCCAGGGTCTTTCCATCGACCTCCTTATTGGTAACAAACACGTCAACGCCTTCAGCCGGAACCGCCAAAAGCTGCGGATCGTCGATTTCTTCGGCGGTGTGGCCAATGACATTTACGAGGACTTCGCGGCGCCCGGCGACGGCGACGATGTCGCCCGCCTGAATCACAGTGTCGGCGGTGGCGTCCAAGAGCTTGCCGCCGCGGCGTATGCGCTCGATGAAAACTCGTTGCTCTGGAAGGAGTGCTTCGGCTTCGTGCGCCGTCTTGCCGACTATGGGTCCGCCTTCGCGCACCCGGTAGGCACGCAATTCGTAGTGGTGCCAGGCCGTACCAGCGCCCCCGATTTCCTTGTCGCCGCCGCCTTGTTCCTGCTCGTAGCGCTTGCACTCCGCTTCTAGATCGATCCCCAGCAAGGCGGGTCCGAGAAGCGCAAGCACAATAGCTGAGCCTACGGTGCCAAAGATATAAGTAACGGCATAGGCAACAGGCATTGCATCAAGCAAGGCCTTCGTCTGGTCGGGCGGCAGCGCGAGGCGATTGATGGCATCGGTTGCAAGCCCCATGGAAGCCGAAATAGTTTGCGATCCCGCGTAGAGGCCGACAGCGGAGCCGACGTCATAGCCCGCGAGAATTGCGCCAAAGTAAGCAGTCACCAGACAGAACAGGCAGACAACGACAGCAAACAGAGCCTGTGGAATCCCGTCTTTGGCGATGCCCCTGACAAATTGCGGACCAACGCCATAACCAATGGCGAACAGAAACATCAGGAAAAATGTTGCCTTCAACGGCGGCGAGATGGTGATGCCGAGCTGTCCTATGAGGACGGCGGCAATGAGGGTGGCCGTAACCGCGCCTAGTCCAAGGCCCTTATAGGTGAAGGACCCGAAATAGTAACCGAGCGCAAGAGACAGGAAAATGGCGATTTCGGGATAGCTGCGCAGCGCACTAACGAACCAGTCAATCATCATGCCCCTCCCAGAAAGCTGAAAGAAACGCCCCGCCATCCAACAATTTGGAACGGTCCATCGTTGTCGGCCAGGACAGATCAATCATGCGAGCTTTACACTGCTGAGCCCAGGGAAAAAGTAGTATCCTGTATCATACTGTATGGTACGTGCTGCAAACCTATTGTGTTTGCTAGTCTCAACTGTGACGCCTTCAAGTACTTTGAAGAGTTGCACTATGGCTTACCAGCTTCTCGATTCTGCTCGCCGAAGTGAAAGCCGGAATGATTTTTCCAAAACTGCCGTGGCTACTTTGTATTACCGGGGAGGAAGACCCTATGAAAGTCATCGATTACCGCGACTACGAGAAGATGAGCCCGTTTGAAATAAAGGACGGCTTGATCAAGCTCGCCAAACGCAGTTCACAGAAATCGGCAAAGGTGCTGCTCAATGCAGGGCGCGGCAATCCGAACTGGATTGCGACCAGGCCTCGCGAGGGGTTCTTCCTGTTCGGCCAGTTCGCCTTGTCCGAATGCCGCCGTACGATGGACAATCCCACCGCTGGCGTTGCGGGCATGCCGCAGCAGAAGGACATCGCCGAGCGCTTCAAGGCCTGGATCGAGAAGCATGCCGATATGCCGGGCGCAGACTTCCTGGCGAAGATGGTTGAACATGCCGTCACGGCTTTCGGATTTGACGCGGACGCCTTTGTCTTCGAGCTAACGGATTCGATCATTGGCGATAATTACCCTGTGCCTGATCGCATGCTGGTCCATGCCGAACAGGTGGCGCACCGCTACCTCATGTGGGCGATGTGCGGCGACAAGGTTCCACCCGGCAAATTCGACCTTTATGCGGTGGAAGGCGGCACTGCCGCGATGTGTTACATCTTCAAGTCATTGATCGCCAACCGCATCCTCAAGAAGGGCGATACGATCGCGCTGGGGACGCCCATATTCACGCCTTACATCGAGATCGCGGAACTTGAAGACTATGCGTTCAAGGCCGTCCACATCAAGGCTACGCAAGAGCATCGGTTCCAATACTCGGACGAGGAGATAAAGAAGCTCGAGGATCCGAAGATAAAGGCCTTCTTCGTCGTCAACCCCGGCAACCCTACTTCGATGGCGATCGATGCGCCTACAATCAAGAAGATCGTGGATCTCGTCAAGAAGAAGCGGCCCGACTTGCTGCTGCTGACCGACGATGTCTATGGCACCTTCGTGCCGGGCTTCCGCTCATTGATCGCCGAGCTGCCGGAAAATACCATCGGCGTCTACTCGTTCTCGAAATACTTTGGTTGCACTGGCTGGCGGCTTGGCCTTATCGCCATCCATGAGAAGAACATCCTGGACGAGATGACAAAGAAGCTGCCGCAAAAGGAACTGGAGGCCGTCGACAAGCGCTACATCTCGATCACACTCGAGCCCCGCAAGCTCAAGATGATTGACCGGATCGTCGCTGACAGTCGCGACGTCGCTCTCAATCACACCGCAGGTCTGTCCCTGCCGCAACAGGTGATGATGACCATGTTTTCGCTCAGCGAATTGATGGACACAGAAAAGCTCTACCAGAAGGCGTGCATGGATATCTGTCACAGCCGCGTCGATAGTCTTCTTGAAGGCCTGCCGCTTGATGTCCAGCCAAATCCAAACTTTGCCTATTATTACGGTACGATCGACTTCGAATTTTGGCTGCGCAGATATGTCGGCGACGACATGGTAAAGTGGCTGAAAAAGCATGTCCATCCGCTCGACCTCGTCTATCGCCTGGCGGAAGACCATTCGATCGTGCTTCTCAACGGCGGCGGTTTCGATGCGCCGAACTGGAGCGTCCGCGTCTCCTTCGCCAATCTTTCCGATGATGTCTATGACGATATCGGCAGAGGCGTCCGCGCTGTCGCACGTGGATACATTGATACGTTCAATGCATCGAAAAAGGGAAAGTAGGCTTGGCGCGTGCAATTAGCCGGCAAACTCACTGTCGATCGTGCGAACTGACAGTCGATCGACAGAGGGCACCATTTGGAGGGCAATATGTACAGGGTTCGAGTAGCGCTTATGGTCACGCTGTTTGCCACAGCGACCGGATATGGTGCGCAAGCAGCCACGATAGCGGATCTCCAGGGTGCCTGGGCGATGAAAGGTAGCAAATGCGAAGAAATCTTTCGAAAGGTCGGCAGTAAAATCGAATTCAAGGATAGGATCGCTTCAACCACTACCGGCCTCCTTTTCGCTGGCAACAAGGTTGCGGGGCCGATGGCGGTCTGTACGGTCACGAAGATTCGAAAGAAGTCGTCGCATCTTTCAGCCCAGCTATCCTGTGAGACGTCGATGATCGTTGAAAACGTTTCCGTCGGGTTCGACATTCCCAACCCGTCGGAACTTAAGCGATTCGATCCCTTCGGCGAGAACACGTATGTAACTTACCGGAAGTGCGATTTATAGCGGCAGCATGCGGCATGGATTGACAGAACGAATTGTCTGACCTAAGTCAGATAAATGCCTTACGACCCAGTTTTTCGCGTCCGTCGCTTCAACCGTGCTGTCACCGCCGAAGTCGGAGCTCTCGATACCTCGTTCCTCGGACGTGGCCGTCCGCTTGGCGCGGCACGCGTGCTTAATTTGATCGGCCAAGGGCAATCGGATGTTGCGGCTATCCGCGATGATCTCGATCTCGACTCGGGTCTCATGAGCCGTCTGCTGCGCAGCCTTGAAGAGGAAGGTCTCATTGAAACTGTATCGAATCCGCAGGATGCGCGTCGGCGCATCGCCAGGTTGACCGAAACCGGCAGCTCGGAGTTTCAGGCATACGAAGCGCTTTCCAATACGCAGGCGACAGCATTTCTGGCGCGCCATTCCCAGCCGGAAGAACTTCTACGCGCCATGGATATTGTTGCTTCCGCGCTGAGGCGCAGCCACATCGCGGTCGAGGAGAAAGATCCGCGAAACGCAGACGCCACCTATTGTCTCGGTGAATACTACGCCGAGCTTGGACGCCGTTTCGAGAAGGGTTTCGACGTGTCGCTGTCGCGTGATCCGGACGCCGGGGATATGATCCGCCCGCGCGGCGTATTCCTGGTAGCCACATCGGATTCTCTGCCGATAGGCTGTGTCGGGTTGAAGGGCAGTGGCGGCGACGTGGCGGAGATCAAAAGGCTTTGGGTCGCGCCATCAGCACGGGGACTTGGGCTGGCAAAACGGCTTATGGCTGCCGCCGAAAATTGCGCCTGTGAACTATCCATAGAGGTCCTGCGTCTGGATACGAATAGTGCGCTGACCGAAGCACAGCAGCTTTATCGCAGAACCGGTTGGACTGAGATCTCACGTTTCAATGACGACCCCTACCCTGACACGTTCTTCGAGAAGCGCCTCTAAAGCGGCGGCGGCCCAGACCGTCGTTGGTCGATCGTGCGTGGTTTGATCCCGACTACCCATTATACGGCCAGCCATACCCTCCTGATTAATGGATGAGCGAACCTATGCTTTGGTATCGCTGCCCAATGCTGCAGTGCCATCAGCTTTACCAGCGCGCGTAACATATGCCCTCGCACGCCGAATGGTGCGGTCGAAGGTAACCCCATTTCTGATGCCGCCAAAGGCCGCTCAAAACGCCGGTTTGGCGGCGTTATCGCCCGTTTCCGCTGCGTCGGTTCGCCCGTCCGCCTTGGTAGCCGGACCTATACGACCGTATGGCCCCCTCTGTCCCTGACCCCAATTGTCCGCAAGCAGGCCGCGAAATAACGTCAACCATGCCGTGCACAAGACGGCGGTCAGCAGGCGAAGAAACAGGAGAACCGATATGAACTTACAGACCTCACACCCCGCCGTTAAACCTGCGCCCGACGAGCTGGTCCCGTCGCGCTACGCGTTGAAGATCGGCGAGATTGACGTAATGGTTGTAAGCGATGGTGTACTGCCGTTGCCAGGCAAGATGTTGGGCCACAACGCCGATGCTGCCGACCGGGCGGCTTGGCTCAGCTACAATTTCCTGCCGACGGATAAGCTCGACTGGGGGCTGAACGTGGTCGTGGTGCGTAGTGGCGGCAAGACCATCCTCGTCGACGCCGGGCTGGGGGACGACCCCAACTTGAACTTGCCGCGGGCCGGGCAGCTGGCCCATCGGCTGCAGGCCGCCGGCATCGAGCTTGCGTCGGTGACCGACGTGATCCTGACACACATGCACATGGACCACATTGGCATGTTTCTTGTCGACGGGGTGAAGGAGCAGTTGCGTAAGGACCTGCGGATCCACGTGGCGGAAGCCGAAGTCAAGTTCTGGACACACCCGGATTTTTCCCACGTCTCCATGCCTGAGGGGTTTCCGGACGCGCTTCGTGCGGCGGCCAAGCGGTTCGCTGAAGAGTACAAGAGCAATCTGCAGACATTCAAGGAGGAGTACGAGGTTGCGCCCGGTGTGGTCGCCACCCGCACCGGCGGTCATACACCTGGGCACAGCGTGGTGCGCCTCGCGTCCGGCAACGACCGGTTGATGTTCGCCGGCGACGCCGTGTTCGCGGTGGGCTTCGAGCATCCCGACTGGTTCAACGGCTTCGAACACGACCCCGAAGAAGCGGTCCGCGTCCGCGTTCGTCTTTTGAAGGAGCTGGCAGCGACCGGCGAGCTGCTGGTAGCAACGCACCTGCCGTTCCCATCCATCGGCCATGTGGCGGTCGAAGGTGACGCCTTTCGCTGGGTGCCGATCTTCTGGGATTACTGACCGGACCGGGGCGTGAACCGCTACGTCGCGTGGTCCACGCCCTGGCTCAGTCTGCATTGCTACAGTCGTCCGTACCGACGTGCCCGCGTCACGGGCTGCTTTGAGCATGAGATCGATAATTGATGGCTTAGTGAAAGAATCGGCCAAGGACCACGGAGAACCCCATCCGCTCATTGGTCCCTGATGAATAAATTGGCGTGCCCGCGTGTTTAGTTTCAATCGCCTTGTTCGAGGAGGGCATTGAATGCCTGGAGCGGGATAGGCAGGACTGGAACATCGAAAACACAATGGAGCGAGCCGCTGACGACGACATTCGCCAAATCCGCTCCGCCAGCTGAAACGGCCGAATTATTCGGTAGAATGACGCTTGCCCGTCAGTTCATCCTCGCTGCGAGCGCCGTATTGATCGTAGGCATGGCCATCATTGCCTTCTGGGTCACCTCCCGCATCGAAGAGTCCGTTACCCGCAATGCGGCATCCGCCACCGCGCTCTATGTCGATAGCATCATCGCCCCCCTCACCCAGGAGCTGGCCGACTCCGACACTCTTGGTGAAGGTGCGCGCCTGGCATTGACGGAGACACTTGGACAGGGCGTGCTGGGCGACAAGATTGTGTCCTTCAAAGTGTGGAAGCCGGATGGGAGCGTAGTCTTCAGCAATCAAACTGAAATCGTAGGTCGCCGTTTTCCAATCAGCGATCGTTTGCAGGGAGCTTTCGCGGGTACGGTTCAGGCGGAGTTCGATAAACTCGACAGCGCTGAAAATGCGACGGAACGCGCCAAGGGAATTCCGCTCCTCGAAATCTACAGCCCTATCCGGCAGCCATGGTCCGGCCGAGTGATCGGCGTTGCGGAATTTTATGAGATCGCCACGGACCTGAAAGCCGATCTGAACCGCGCCCGCCTGCGCAGCTGGATTGTCGTCGGTCTGGTTACACTCGCCATGCTCGGGGTGCTTTTCGGGATCGTGGCGCGCGGCAGCCGGCTGATCACGCGGCAAGCCGAGATCTTGAGAGCCAGGTTCGACGAACTCAGTCGTCTGCTGAATTCAAATCGGGCGCTTCGATTGCGGGCCGAGCAGGCCGCGCACCGCACCGCGGCGCTCAATGAGCGATATCTCCGCCGCATCTCGGCCGATCTGCACGATGGTCCCGCCCAACTCATCGCTTTCGCCTGTCTGCGGCTCGAAACTGCAACAAAGGGATCGGTGATGGGCCCTGACCTCGAAACAGTCACGACTTCGCTCGAGGAAGCACTGCAGGAGGTCCGCAATATCTGTCATGGACTGATGCTGCCGGAACTCGATGATCTCGAAACACGGGAGATTTGCATGCGCGTGATCAAGGCGCATGAAAGCAGAACCAGAACGAGCGTTGAATTCACGTGCGGTGACAACCTCCCGGAATTGAACCAGGCCGAGAAGATAGGCCTCTACAGATTTGTCCAGGAAAGCCTCAACAATGCGTTTCGCCATGCGAACGGGATAGGCCAGAAGGTCACCGTCGTATCGTCAAATGACGGGCTAAGCGCGACAGTAGCCGATGGAGGCAAGGGCTTTGATCCAGTCAACGCAGACAAGGGCCTCGGATTGACCGGACTTGAGGAGCGATTTGCAGGTTTGGGTGGCACATTCGTCGTCAACTCATCGCCGGGGCACGGCACGATCGTTACAATGCATCTACCGGGAGGGCGGGACGCATGAGCACGGCAAGCATCAGGATTATCATCGTTGACGATCATCCATTCTTTCGCCAAGGCGTTGCAGTCAGTCTTTCCGAGAAGGGATTCACAGTCGTCGGCGAAGGCTCGAGTGCCGATGATGCCGTCCGCCTGGTCAACGAACTGCGACCCGACGTAGCCCTTCTCGACCTGTCGATGCCGGGCGGCGGACTGAGTGCGCTCCTCACCATTCTGGAAGCCAGCCCGGAGTTGAAGGTCGTCATCCTCACCGTCTCGGAGAGCGACGAGGATGTGTTGCAGGCACTACGGTGCGGGGCCCACGGCTATGTTCTGAAGGGCGTCCGGGCAGCAGGCCTCTGCGAAATCATCCAGAATGTCGTTGCCGGCGAACGCTATGTTTCACCGGCGCTCGCAGCGCGCATCCTTACGGAGATGCGCGGTTCAGGCGCTGCGGTAGCGCCGAGCCAGCCTGTCGCGGAAATTGCCGATGCCATTCACTCCCTGACGCCGCGCGAGGAACAAATCCTTACGCTCGTCTCCAACGGCAAAAGCAACAAGGAAGTCGCACGCGAAATCGGCTTGCAGGAAAAAACCATCAAACATCACATGACCAGCATCCTGCAGAAACTTCAGGTGCGCAATCGCACCGAAGCTGCCTTGTTGCTGCGCGAGGCGCGCTGGCAATCCTGAGAAGGCCTAACGGGAGCTGCTCTTGTCGATGCGGAGCGCATCGGCAGGGATCGCCTTCCTGTTGATGACCGAGCGGCCCTGTGGGTCGAAGATTTCATAACGGCCGTTACGGATGCGCTCGGTCCATCCTCCCTGATAGACGCGTTCCTGCCCTGCGGAACGGGAGGGTGCATGCGATTCGCTGTCACTTGAGTTTGCGCGTGAATTGTCTGAACCGGATCCTGAACTACTTGATCCTCGCGAACCGCCCGATCCGGAGCCTGAATTGCTCGAGCCGGAGCCGGAATTGTCCGAGCCCCCACCCGATCCGGAGTTCGACCCCGATCCTGAACTGCCGGAGCCGGAGCTACCGCTGCCCGATCCTCCGCTTGAGCCCGAACCGGAGCTTCCCGAAGACCCGGATCCCGACCCCTTGTCGCCCCAGGCATAACTGGTCGGGCCAATAACCCCCGACAACAGGGCAACGGCAAGCAAGGAGACGCGGATTACAGAGGCAGCTCTGTAATCTGTCGCGATGGAACGGATACCTGCCCGATTCAAAACTCACCTCATAAGACTCTGTCCGACCAGATTCTGTGCCGCCGCTTCGCACAGCGCGACGACACAGTGTTTCAGCAGCGTCGGTTCGCCACTGTCAGCAAATGCCTATTCCGGCCTCACCTGTAAGCATAACACGTTGATCGCTGACTTTCCTGCGTTGATGCAATCCACGATCGTCGTTCTGGTCGTGAATACCCCTGTGGATGCCATGATCGTCATTCTGATCGTGGACACCCCGGTGGATACCGTGATCATCGTTCTGATCGTGGACGCCTTGGTGGACACCGTGATCGTCCCCTGGCGCATCGTCAGCGCCGCGTCCGTGCCTGGCTTCACCGCGACCGCCGTGATCGTCGCCTGCGGGATCATCGGCCCCGCGACCATGATGGCCTCCGTCATCATTGCCCCGGTCTCCGTGATCATCGCCGCCGGCGTTGTCACCGCGGCCGCCGTGGTCATCGCCACCGCCATCGTGATCGCTGCCCCGGCCACTATTGTCCGAGCCACTGCGGGCCATCAGGATCATGTTGGTCGTGCCATATTTGGTCAGATGTGAATCGAACCGAGTGGAAGCGCTGGTACTGGCAGTCAGTCCGAGAAAGCTTAGTGCGATCACTCCGGCACCGGTCATAATGGATTGAGCGATTTTCATGGTCAATCTCCGTAAGGAGGCCGCGGCCCGCCTTGGCGGGAAGGGCCGGCGAGCCACGGTGGCCCGTCTTCTTCCGCAATTAAACCGCCGTCCATCAGGAAATTATACGTCCTACAGACCTATACGCGACCTGTTCGGACCTTAGTCCTACCAGACCGACCTGGCGCGCCAAGTCGAGGTTTCTTCATCCTCGAACAGTTTTCAACGAGCGCCGCCCCCGCGGCAGGATGACTGTTTTACGAAACGCGCAAATCTTGAAAAGAATAGTCTACCAACTTGGTAGACATTGTGGAAACCTTTCGTCGGGTCCTCGCCACTTTGGCTGATGGATAAATAGAGAGGGTAAAACCGTGCGCATCAAAACAGTTCTCGGAGCTTTCGGTCTGATTGCTTCGCTTATCGCCTCGGCGCATGCAGAGGATACGAAAAAAGTCGTCATCGCATATCAGACCGGCGCGGTTCCATATCTTGTCGGCATTGCCAATGGCGAACTTGCCAAGGGGACCGGATGGGATATCGAGTTCCGCCGCTTCAACTCCGGCGCCGATATTTTTGCGGCGATCGCATCGGGCGACGTCCAGATCGGCGACGTCGGTTCCAGCCCCTACGCGGCGTCGGTCAGCAAGGACCTCGACGTCAAGGGAATATACATTACCGCGGGTGCTGGCGACAGCGAGGCCCTGGTCGTTCGGCCGGAGATCAAGTCGGCTGCCGATCTCAAGGGCAAAAAGTTTTCAGCAGCTCCGGTCTCCACCGACCACTATCAACTGCTGGCCTATTTGAAGCAGGAAGGCCTGACCGAAAACGACGCTCAGGTCATTGCGATGCCCCAGCCGCAGATCGTCGCCGCATGGAAGCGTGGAGACATAGACGGTGCGTTCGTCTGGGATCCGGCGCTTTCCGAGCTGAAAAAGGATGGCAAGGTCTTGATCACGTCTGGCGAAGTCTCCAAGCGCGGCGCGCCCGTTTTCAGCTCGCTCGTAGTAACCGGCGACTTCTCGAAGAAGAACCCTGACTTTCTCGCCAAATATGTCGGCCTCATCGACAAGTATTATGTCGATTTTGCCAACCACCCTGATGCCTGGGGCCCGGCGTCCGACAATATCAAGCTGATCGCCAAGCTTCAGGGCGGCACGCCGGAAGAAAACGCCGGCTGGCTCAATACCACCGTGGTTGTTCCGCTGGATCAGCAGGTCACCGATGCATGGCTTGGCGGCGGGGACAAGGGGAGCGTCGCCAAGACGCTGAAGGACACGGCTGCATTCCTCAAGGAGCAGAAGAAGATAACGGCGGTCAAAGACGGCTACGGCGACTTCGTCGACCCGCAGTTTGCAGCGGCTGCACTCGCTTCCAACTGAAATCTTGCAACCGCCTGGCGGCCGCCCCTTGCCGGCCGCCATCCTCTTTGGAACTCGACAATGCTTTCAATCCGCAACGCCACCGTAAAGTTCGAAGCTGCCGACGGAACGGAAATCCACGCGCTCGATCGGGTTTCGTTCGACATTCCGCCGGACTCCATCGTTGTCGCACTCGGTGCGTCGGGATGTGGAAAGTCAACCCTGCTCAATGCCATTGCCGGCTTTCAATCGCTGACCGAGGGACAGATTCTTATCGATGGGCTCCCCGTCGACAAGCCCGGCGGGGATCGCGGTGTCGTCTTCCAGAAGGATACACTCCTGCCTTGGTCAAATGTCCTCGACAATGTCGCGCTTGGCTTGCGCTACCGCGGAGTGCCCAAGCTTGAAAGGTATCGTCAGGCGCGCGAACTCCTGCAACTAGTCGGCCTGTCGGATTTCGAGACCAAGCCCCCTTACGAACTCTCCGGTGGCATGCGTCAGCGGGTCGGCATAGCGCGTGCACTCGCCACCGACCCCAAGATACTGCTGATGGACGAGCCCTTCGGCGCGCTTGACAGCCTCACCAGGGAAAACATGCAACAGCTTCTGGCGACGGTCTGGGCCAAGACGCGAAAGCAGGTCTTCTTCATCACGCACTCGATCGAAGAAGCTCTGGCGCTCGGCACCCATATTCTGGTGATGTCCCCACGGCCGGGGCGTATCGTCGCTCGCTACGAGGCCGATTTTGTCCGGACGTTTGCAGCAACCGGTGACCTCGGACCCATCCTTTCCCACCCCCGGTTCGTGTCGCTGCGTGAAGAAATACGCTCGATCATCCATACGCCCGCCAGCCACAATGAGCGACACGCGGCCTGATAACTATACGCCGCGATTGCAGAGAGGAGCTCATGATGAGCGCAGTGATTGAACCCGCAGTGGCCATTTCGGAAGTCAAGAGACAACGGACGCAGCAGCCGCGTCGCATTAAAAAGACGCATGGAACCGCCGTGATCAGTTTTGCGACCCTGATCGGATTGCTGGCCTTGTGGATCATCGCAACGAAGTATCACTTCGCCTCAGCGTTATTCCTGCCCTCACCGTCAGATGTCGCGGTGCAGGCCGTCGCCGTCGCTTCGGAAGGCTATGCGAACGGAACCCTCCTCGATCACATCCTTGCCAGCCTTGGACGCATAGGCGTCGCCCTCGCTTTCGGGATCGGCCTCGGCATTCCAGTTGGCCTGCTTATGGGCCTCAACCGCTGGGCCAAGGGCATCCTCGGTGTTCCCATCGATATCTACTGGGGCCTTCCGCCGCTCGCTTACCTGCCGCTCATGATTATATGGCTCGGAATCGGTGAGGCGTCGAAGATTGTTCTGCTCAGTCTGGCGGCGTTCGCCCCAATTTGTTTCGCGGCTCAGGCGGGCGTCCGCTCGGTACCGCAGGAACGCATCAACGCTGCCCGATCGCTCGGCGCAACATCTTATCAGGTATTCACCTCGATCATTTTTCCTTCGGCGCTTCCGGAGATCTTCACCGGCGTGCGCATTGCAATCGGCGCAACTCTTTCCACGCTGGTGGCGGCGGAGCTGATCGCTGCGCAGTCCGGCGTCGGCTATATGATCATGTCGGCTGCCAACTTCCTTGCGACAGACGTCGTCTTTGTCGGGCTCATCGTCATCGCAATCTTCGCCTTCGCGTTCGCCACGGGGATGCGCTTTCTCGAAAATCGTATCGCGCCCTGGAAGGGCAAACTCTAATTTAAGGTTGGAAACCATGACTGCACCTGCTGGTCCACTGGACATATACTGGTATCTGCCGACCCACGGCGACGGCCCATATCTTGGTAGCGACGAACGTCATCGCCCGCCGACTTTCGGCTATATGCGCGACATCGCCCAGGCGGCGGACCGTTTGGGCTTCAAGGGCGTGCTCCTGCCAACGGGACCGTACTGCGAAGACGCCTGGATCACGTCAGCGGCGCTCGTGCCGCTGACGGAACGTCTTCGCTTTCTCGTTGCGCTTCGCCCCGGGAGCGGGACCCCTGCAATGTTCGCACGTCACGCTGCCGCGCTTGACCGGATCTCCAACGGACGGGCGCTGTTCAATGTCGTGACTGGAGCCGATCCCAAGGATCTCGCGGGCGACGGCAACAAACTCGGCCATGGTGAACGCTACGAACAGACCGACGAGTTTCTCACGATCTGGCGACGGATACTTTCTGGCGAAGCAGCAGATTTCGAAGGCAAATATCTTTCTTCCCACGGCCGCGGCCTCTCCTTCCCTCCAGTCCAGTCGCCGCATCCGCCAATTTGGTTCGGCGGCTCTTCAGACGCTGGCATCGACGTTGCCGCGCGGCATGCGGATGTCTATCTGAGCTGGGGAGAACCCGTACACCAGCTTGGAGAAAAGCTCAGCCGCGTACGGGCACGCGCTCTTTCCCAGGGCCGCAGGATTCGTTTCGGCCTGCGCATTCATCTGATCGTACGTGAGACCGAAGAAAAGGCCTGGGCTGCCGCGGACGACCTTATCAGCCGGATCACAGACGATCAGATCGCCGCAGCCCAGAACGAGTTCCTCAATGTTTCGCAATCCGTCGGACAAAAGCGGATGTCGGCGCTGCATGGCGGACGCCGTGACAAGCTGGTCGTCGGCCCCAACCTATGGGCTGGTCTTGGTCTGGTACGGGGCGGCGCCGGCACTGCGCTCGTCGGAAGCCCAGAGAATGTCGCTGCCCGCCTCAGGGAATACCAGGCAATCGGGATCGACACGATTATCGGTTCGGGATATCCGCATCTTGAAGAGGCGTTCAGTGTGGCGGAATTGCTTTTCCCCCAACTCGGGGTCACAGGCGAAAGCGCACACACTGTCGGCGCTGACAACCAGACCTTCGAAAGCGGTGTGAGACCCAAGCGCACGGCCTGAAATCATGAATGGTGTCGACGACCTTTGACGGAACCGATGCACGGGCCGGCAAAGGCGTCGCCTCGTTTATGCGGCTGTTGACAGCGCGGCAGCCGTCGATCAGCCTTAGCTAACGCCGATTGGGATTTAAACTCCAAGCCTTGCTCGGGTTGGTCGCGGGCGCGTTGCTGAGCTGGAGGAGTCGATGGCAAAACACAGGATCTATACGACGAGCTTCGCCAGCGTCTATCCTCACTATGTTGCCAAAGCCGAGAAAAAGGGACACACAAAGGCAGAGGTCGACCAGATCATCACTTGGTTGACTGGTTATGACGCGCCGGCATTACAAACTCAGCTTGAACAACAAACCGATTTTGAAACTTTCTTTGCCGAGGCCCCGCATCCCAATCCTTTGAGAACCTTGATCACGGGCGTGGTTTGCGGTGTCCGCGTGGAGAATATCGAGGAGCCAACCATGCGGGAAATCCGCTACCTCGATAAGCTCATTGACGAATTGGCTCGCGGAAAAGCCATGGATCGCATTTTGCGAGAGAATTAGTTCCGGACGATCGATCCTTTTCCGTGTTCGCTGATTGCCCATACCGGTGACGCCAAATGGCACAACCCAAGTTGGGTTTGGGCGGCCACGCCTCTGCATCGCAGTGGACTCCCTCAGCCGCCTTTCTGACAGATCAATAACCTTGCGGTGCCGCACCAACTGCGGCGGGAACGCGGGCGGCTTCACCACGGTGTATGCGAACACAAGAAGTTCATCGCACCATAAAATAGTAATCTGTTGACAGTCTTCAATTTGCTCCCTACCTTCCCTGCAGTGGCCAAAGGAGCGGCAACACGTTGCCGCCAACACTTGGGAGGTGTGATGGCATTTCTGGAACTCGACGGTTTGACGAAGAGCTATGGTAGTCTGACAGTCGTAAAAGGCGTGAATTTGTCAGTCGACCAAGGCAAGCTGGTTTGCCTGCTTGGCCCATCCGGCTGCGGCAAAACCACGACCTTGCGCCTTATCGCAGGATTTGCTCCAGCGAATGGCGGAGAAATACGCGTCGGCGGCAAGGTGGTCTCTTCTTCGCGCGGTACCGTCCCGCCCGAAGCCCGCAACATGTCTATGATCTTCCAGAGCTATGCGCTCTGGCCGCACATGACAGTCTTTGAAAACGTGGCTTACGGCTTGAAATTGCGCCGGATGCCGCAATCTCAAGTCACTGAGCTCGTCCGCACCATACTCACCGCCACTCAGCTTATTCAGCTTGCGGACCGCTATCCTGGCGAATTGTCCGGAGGGCAGCAGCAACGTGTGTCGTTGGCGCGGGCATTGGTGATCAAACCCGAAATACTGCTGCTCGACGAGCCCCTGTCCAATCTCGACGCCAATTTGCGCGAGGAGATGCGCTTCGAAATACGCAGGCTCCATGACGAATTCCGCTACACGACTGTCTACGTTACCCACGATCAGGCCGAAGCAATGACCACGGCAGACATTATCGTGGTGATGAATGACGGGCGCATAGAGCAGTCAGGGTCCCCCGAGGACATCTACGAGCGTCCCGCGACTGAATTTGTGGCGAGGTTTATCGGCGGGACCAATATCCTCAGCGGAACGCGGAACGACAAGGAAAGCGTCCTGTGTCAGTCCGGCCTTGTGCTGCGCTGTGGCAACGGGACGGCTGACGGCACCACAAAGACAGCGGTTTCGATCCGCCACCACGACATTGAACTCTCGACCAAGCCGAACGGTGCCAACACCAACACGACAATTGGCACGGTTACTCGGCAGATCTATCTCGGTTCGCACCGGGATTACCTCGTTTCCATCGCCGGTGGAGAAATGGTGCGCACCGTCGCGCCAGTCAACGTCGCGATCCCGGTCGGCCAGGAGGTATGGCTGCATTTCCCGCCAGAGAAATGCCGGGCGCTCGCGCAATAAGGGAGGAACTACGCATGTGGAAGAAAGCGCTGTCTGCCGCGCTGTTCGCTTCGGGGCTCGCGGTATCGTCCGCGGCCTTTGCCGAGGCGCCAGCCCCCTATCAGATTACGCCAGAACTGGAGGCTGCCGCCAAAGCCGAGGGCAAGGTCGTGTTCTATACGGCCACCGACGTTGCGGTCGCCGAGAAATTAGCTGAGCAATTCAAGACCAAATACCCGGGCATCGATGTCCAGGTGGAACGCGCCGGATCGGAGCGGGTATTCCAGCGCATCGGCCAGGAATATTCGACCGGCATCTACAATGCCGACGTGATCGAAACATCCGACGCTGTGCATTTCGAATATTTCAAACGCCAGGGCTGGCTCACCCCCATGGTGCCGCAGGAAGTCGCGGATAAATGGCCGGCGGACGAACGTGACCCCGATGGCAATTTTGCCGCCTATCGCGCGCATCTTTCCGTCCTTGCATACCGCTCCGACCTTATGAAAGAGGAAGAGGCGCCGAAAACATGGGAAGACCTGCTCGACCCGCGCTTCAAGGACAAGATGGTGAAGGCACATCCGGGCTATAGCGGCACCGTGATGACCTCAACCTTCGTACTCAGCCAGCTTCTCGGTTGGGAATATTTCGAGAAGCTTGGCAAGCAGAACATCATGCAGGTCCAGTCCTCGACCGAGCCGCCGAAGAAGCTTGCGCAGGGCGAACGTGCTCTCGAGGTGGACGGCAACGAGTACAACGTCTTTCGTCTGATCGATGAAGGCAAGCCGATCAAGATCATCTATCCGGACGAGGGCACACCGCTGGCGGTCGGAAATGCGGCCGTTCTCAAACAGGCACCGCATCCGAATGCAGCCAAGCTGTTCTATGCCTATCTGTTCTCGCTCGATGCGCAGCAGCTCAACAGCGATTTCGGCGGCTTGAGATCCTTCCATCCCGATGTGAAGGAAAAGGAGGGGCGCACCCCGCTATCCAAGATCAAGATCCTTCATTCTGATCCGGCAAAACTCGAGCCTGAGATCCAGACCATCAAATCCAACTACGAAAAGTATTTCGGGACATAATTGATCATGACCAGTATCGCTCAGGTTCAGGGTCGGCGCAGCGGCATCGACCTTTCATGGCCAACTTTCGCTCTGTTATCCCTCATCCTGAGCGTTCTGGTACTCCTGCCACTGTTCTGGCTCGCCTTCTATAGTTTTCGTAGTGATACGGGTGGAGGGGCGACGCTCGATAATTTTATTGCACTCGTTGCCGATCCGACCTTGCTGCGGGCATATGGACTGGCGATTGCCATGGCGCTCGGCGTGGGACTGCTGTCCTGCGTCGTTGCCACGCCAATGGCCTGGCTGGTGGCCAGAACGGACCTGCCCGGCCGGCGCATCATCCGCATGCTGGTGACTGCATCGTTCGTTACACCGCCCTTTCTCGGCGCCATCGCCTATGAGATTCTTGCCGCGCCCAATAGCGGGCTTGTGAACATCATCTACCGCAGTGTGTTCCGCCTCGATTCATCCCAGTATCTGGTGAACATCTACACGTTCGGCGGCCTGATCTTCGCCATTGCATGTTTCACGTTTCCATACGTCTTTACCCTAGTTGCCAACGCGCTCGACAAGGTCCCGTCGGATCTCGAGGATGCGTCCTCGATCCTTGGCGGCAAATCCATGACCACATTGCGCAAGGTGACGATTCCCCTGGTATTGCCGGCAATGCTCGCGGGGACATTGATCGCCATCCTGCAAGCGCTGACCATGTTCGGGTCGCCGGCCATCCTGGCGCTTCCCGCAGGATTTCACGTGATCACCACCAAGATCTGGAGTCTGTTTCAGTTTCCGCCCCGTCTCGGTCTCGCAGCTGCGGCGGCGCTGCCGCTACTGATCATCACCATCATCCTTTTGCGCGCGCAGAAGTCGATTCTCGGCCGGAAGGGATACACCGTTCTCGGCGGTAAGAGCGGAACTCCGCGGGTAACGGAACTCGGGCGCTGGAAATGGGCCGCCATCCTCTTCGTGTTCTCGATCCTCAGCCTGACGATCCTCCTGCCGTACCTTGCCATCCTCAAGACGGCCTTTACGGGCACGGTGGGCGACCCGATCAATCTTTCAACGCTGACCCTTAGTCACTGGAGATTCGTGCTGTTCGAGTTTTCGGCGACGCAGCTTGCTCTGCGCAACACGTTCCTTCTTGGCTTCCTAACGGCGACGGCAGTGACCGCTATTGCTCTGATCGTGTCGTACCTCGTTACGCGCCGTTCAGTGCCGGGTTCCCGCTTCCTGGGTGTCCTTGCGACGGCGCCGGTGGCGATCCCGGGGATCGTGCTGGGCGTCGGCCTGTTCCTTAGCTATGCCAACCCGACATTCCAGCTTTATGGGACCATCTGGATCCTGTTGATCGCCTTCATGACCATCGAATTGCCCGCAGGATACCAGCAGATGTCATCTGCCTTTTCGGGAGTTCACCCGGAGCTCGAGGAAGCGGGGCGCATCATGGGCGCTTCACGGTTGCGCACCCTGTGGGACATCACGGCACCGTTGCTGCGTACGAGCGTGGTGGCTGCCTGGTGTTTCGTTTTCGTCGGCACCATTCGCGAACTCTCGGCAACGATTTTGCTGACCACTGCCAATACCAAGCTGGTTTCGGTCATCATCTACGATCTCAACGAGAGCGGTGATCTCGGAGCGATCTGCGTTCTCGGCATTATCCTGCTCGCCGCCTCCTTCGCCGTCGTTTTCGTGGCCAACCGGGTGCCGGTGCTCGGGGGATCGCAAATGAATGCGCGGGGTTAAGGCGTATCGTGTGCTAAAATCGCGGTGGACCCCGCCATCGAGCAGGGTCGCCAACCTAAGCATTTGCTGCTAAACGAAAGCTTGGGAGCAAAACTCGAAAGGACTGAGTTTGGACCCGTTTCATAGACCCGTCACGATGGCTTGCTCATGACCGACACAACGAACGCACCACAGAATTTGTCCGCGATCGATTTTCTCCGCACCCGCTCGCTTGCAAATGTGGTCCAGGCCGAGATCGAGCGTATGATCATCGACGGCGAACTCAAGCCCAACGAACGGGTCAACGAAAATGGCCTCTCCCAACGCCTGGGCGTAAGCCGGGGGCCAATCCGCGAAGCTTGCAGCGCGCTCGCGGCGATGGGACTCATCGAAATCATCCCCAATCGGGGGTTCTTCATTCGCGCGCTGACCAATGACGAAGCGCAGGACCTTTCGGAGGCGCGCGCCGGGGTTTTCGGATGCATGGCGATGATCCTTGCCGAGCGCATAACCGACGCCCAGATCGGGATTCTGAGAGCGCTCCTTGCCCGGATGGACGAGATTGTCAAACTTGGCGACGTTCACGTCTACTATCCGGTCAACCTCGAATTTCACAAGCAGATCACCCACATGGCCGGCAATAACCGGCTGGAGCTTATTTATCAGAGCTTTGTGCGCGAATTGCACATTCAGCGGTACCGTGCGCTATCGAGCCACGATGTGCTGCATATTTCAAACGAGGAGCATCGCGCCATTGTCGATGCGCTCGAAGCACGCGACCCGATACGCAGCCTGATTGCGGCGCGTACGCATATTCTGAACGGCATCGTCCGCACCCGCCGCGCCGGCCAGCCGACAGGGACCTAAGGACCGCGTTTCTCAAAAATCCCTTCCCAGACCGCACGTTTGGTCAAGTGAACGCTTGCTTAGCTTTTGTCCGATTTCTCAAGCTTCCTGCCAACATAAAACTGTTGACAATTAACAATCTCACCAGCATGGTCAAAACTCGAATTGCCGCAAGGCAGCGCCAAAAGAGGATTGAGCATGAACCAGAATAATCAGGCAGATGCCGAACTGACGAAGTACGTTGCCAATTTTGTTGTCGAGACGAAGTTTGACGACCTTTCGAGCGAAGTTATCGAGCTCGGCAAGAAATCGATACTTGATGGTTTCGGCCTGGCCCTCTCCGGTTCAGTCGCGAGGAGCGGCGAATTGGTTCGCCAGCACCTGGATGACCTTGGCCTCGCCGATGGCGCGGCAACGGTGATCGGTGGCGGCCGGAAGGTCGCACCTCGCTTTGCGGCCTTCGCCAATGGCGTCGGCATCCATGCCGACGACTATGACGACACGCAACTCGCCGTGGCTAAGGATCGTGTCTACGGTCTGTTGACGCATCCCACCGCACCGGCATTGCCGGCGGCACTCGCGGTAGCCGAACTCGTCAATGGCACGGGCAAGGATTTGATGCTCGCCTATCACCTCGGCGTGGAAGTCGAATGCAAGATCGCAGAGGCAATTGCTCCCCGGCACTATCAGACGGGGTTTCACGCCACTGCGACCTGCGGAACCTTTGCGGCGGCGGCGGCAAGCGCGCGGCTTATGGGCTTCGACGTGCCGACCACGCAACGCGCCCTGTCGATCGCGGGGAGCCAGTCCGCCGGACTGCGCGAGAATTTCGGAACCATGACCAAGCCCTTCCACGCGGGCCGTTCCTCCGAAAGCGGCGTCGCGGCGGCGCAGTTTGCGTCCTATGGCTGGACGGCCGCTGCGCGTATTCTCGAGGCGCCCCGGGGGTTCTTCTCAGCTGCCGGCGGCGGATACGACCAGAATGCGATCCTTAACAAGCTCGGTGCCCCGTGGACATTCGCGAGCCCCGGCATCTCTATCAAGCCGCACCCTTCAGGCTCGCTCACCCATCCCGGAATGACCGAGATGCTACGGCTGATCAAGGAGCATGACATCCGGGCCGAAGATGTGGAACGCGTTCGTATCGGCACGAATTCCAACATGCCGAACGCCCTTATCCACCACAGGCCGAAGGATGAATTGCAGGCAAAATTCTCGATGGAATTCTGCATGGCAATCCTCTTGCTCGACGGTCGTGCGGGTCTTAACGAGTTCACAGATGCAGCCGTCGAACGCGACGACGTCAAGGCAATGATCGAGAAGGTCGACTTCGTCATCGATGACGAAGCCGAGGCAGCGGGCTACCATCTGATGACGACATTGATCGACATCCATCTCAAGGACGGACGCAAAATTTCCGGACGCGCGGATTTCGGCAAGGGCAGCCCTGCTTTCCCCATGAGCTACGATGAAGTCGCCTATAAATTCCGCGAGAATGCCGAATTTGCCGGCATGGCACGGGCAAGGGCAGACGAGATCGTTGAACTGGTCCGCGGCCTGGAACGGCTGGCGTCATTGGACGATCTGACATCGCGCCTGATTTCGGTCGGCTGACAAACGGCCCGGAATGCCCGATTCAGGAACCCTTTGGCGTGGGCAAGGTCCAAAACTCTTCGACCGCGCTCCCGCCCGGGTCGCTCTGGCGCTGCTTATCGGCGTATTGGGGGCAATCGCTGCCAAGATGGTTGCGATGCCCCTGCCCTATCTTCTCGGTCCGCTGCTGACGTGCGCTGGCGCGTCCATACTCAGCGCGCCGATCTCGCCCGTACCCTATGGCCGCGAACTTGGACAGGTTGCTGTGGGACTTGCCATCGGCTTGCGGTTCATCCCTACGGTCGTCATCGCCATCATCGCCATGCTGCCATTCATGCTGGCGGCAACGATCCTGATGATCATCGCGACCATGATTGCCGCGTTCATGATCAGCAAACTCGCCGCGCTCGACCTTAGAACCTCGTTCTTTGCCACCGCGGCTGCGGGGTTGGCCGAGATGGCCGTGGTTGCCCATCAGAAGGGCGCCGACAGCGACACGGTGGCGGTCGTCCACCTTATTCGCGTGACATCGATCGTAACGATCGTGCCGTTCCTCGTCACCATCTTCGGGGAAGATGGCGGCATCACCACGGTGCCAATACCTTTCCGGGCCGAGGCAATGCCACTTGTTGCGCTCTACATCCTGGCGGCCGTTGCGGGGTATTTGGCGAGCCCGTGGAAGATCCCCAACAGCTGGCTGCTGGTTCCTGCGCTCGTCGGCGGACTCGTGGCGGGCTTCGGGTTCGGCCCCTTTGCCGTCCCTTCGACTGTCCTGGTGATCGCGCAAGTCGTCATCGGAATCTGGCTGGGCTGCCGCTTTCGCCGTTCCTTGCTTGGGCGCTTGTCCAGGGTGACGTTCTCTGCATTTGCAACTACGGCATTTCTGCTTGCGGTCGCCATGGGCCTGGCCTGGCTGCTTTCGGCGGCAACGGGCCTTTCCTTTGTCACCAGTCTCCTCGCTGTTGCCCCCGCGGGCGTAACCGAAATGGTGCTGACGGCAACGGCAATGCACCTCGACACGACAACCGTGACAGCATTCCAGATCACACGAATAGCGGTCGTCATGACCACGATCCTCATCAGCTTTCGAATATTTGAACACCTTGCGCGTCGCTTCGGCGCCGCATCTGAATGAAAGGACTGCACAGATGACTGCCCATCTCGTAATCGGGATACTGAACGGCGATGATATTGGCCATGAAATCGTCCCGGCAGCGGTCGAAGTCACCCGCGCCGCCGCGGCGAGGACCGGCCTCGAGATCGACTGGCGTCCGATGCCAATCGGACGCAGCGCGCTGGATACGCACGGCTCGACCTTTCCCGAAGGCACCATGGAGACCCTCGCCAAGATGGACGGCTTCATTCTGGGTCCGATCGGACACCAGGCCTATCCGAAGGTTCCGGGGGCGATCAATCCGCATCCGATCATGCGCAAGGGGTTCAATCTGTTTGCCAATGTCCGGCCTACAAAATCCTTTCCAGGGCTGGGCGCCATTCACGAGGGCATCGACCTTGTAATCGTGCGGGAAAACAATGAAGGTTTCCAGCCGGACCGCAATGTGGTGGCAGGTTCCGGCGAATTCCGGCCGACCGAAGATGTCACCATCTCGGTCCGGGTCATCACGCGTGTCGGTTCAGCACGGGTGGCCCGCGCGGCATTGGAGATTGCGCAGCAGCGCAAGAAGCGCCTGACGCTCGTTCACAAGAACACCGTGTTCAAACTTGGCTGCGGTATGTTCGTCGAGGAATGCCATCGGGTGGCCAAGGAATTTCCGGACGTCACAGTCGACGAGGTCATCGTCGACACGATGGCAATGCGTCTTATTCGCGATCCGCAAAGCTTTGATGTAATCGTCACGACAAACATGTTCGGTGACATCCTGACGGATGAAGCGGCCGGTCTCGTCGGCGGTCTCGGCATGGCGCCCGGCCTTTGCATTGGCGAAGGCAATCTGGCCATGGCGCAGGCCACTCACGGGTCAGCGCCCGACATTGCCGGAAAGGGTATTGCCAATCCCTTTGCGATGATCGAATCCGCCCGCATGATGATCGAATGGCTCGGGCACAATCGCGGGATAGCGAAGGCTGTCGAGGCGGCATCGATCATGGAGCGGGCAATCGCCGTTGCGTTGGCCGATCCCGCCACCCGCACGCGCGATATCCGGGGAACTGCCGATACCGCCGGCATGACTCGAGGCATACTGGCGGCAATCGGTTAAGGGCCGCCCGCCCTCACCGCTCACGTAAGGTGGGCGGGAGGGCGGCGATGCTCAGGCGGCAAAAGGCAGCGGCTCTTCCCCGATAAAGAATTTGCCGAACGCATCATAGACAATGTCCGGCCGTTGCTCGGCGGGATAATGCCCGGTCGGGATTGCCCAGCCGCGCAAATCAGGAGCCCATGGTTTCCAGGCTTCAAGCGGTTTAAAGTGTCGCCCGCAATGGCTGTTTGAGCCCCACAGCACCAGGACAGGACAATCGATCGTCTTCTTGCCGAAATCGGCGGTATCCATTGCAAGGTCAACGCTGACCGTGGCCCGGTAATCCTCACATACAGCATGTATCTGTTCAGGCGTGGTGCAGCGCTTGTACTCGGCCATTGCTTCGGGGGAGAATATTTCGAGGCCCACACCCTTCTTGTTGAGTTTGTAATCGATATAATAAGCGAGATCGGCCGTGAGCAGCTTTTCGGGAAATGGCGCCTTCTGCGCCATGAAAAACCAATGATAGGCCTCGATACCCCACCCCAGCGTCACATTTGTCAGCGCATGATGGGTTGGCACGATATCGAGAGCCGCCAGGCGCTCGATACGATCGGGATAGTCCAAGCCCATTCGAAAAGCGACACGCGCTCCGCGGTCGTGACCGGCCACCTGAAACCTGTCGAACCCCAGCTTCGACATGATTTCCGCATTATCCTCGCCCATTGCCCTGAACGAATAGCCGGAGTGGTCCTCACCCCCATCCGGTTTCGAGCTGTCGCCGTAGCCGCGCAGGTCGGGAGCCACAACGGTAAACCGCCTGGCAAGTGCCGGTGCTATCCTGTGCCAGCTCACATGTGTCAGCGGATTGCCGTGCAGGAGCAGTAGCGGCGGACCCTCACCGCCAATCGCGACGTTGATTTCGGCGCCGGCCGTTGGGATGCGCTCATAGCGAAAGCCGTGCATGAGCTTTCCCTTTTCTTCAGCGAATGGCGGCATTGCGGATATCGGTTCGATCGGCGCCATAATATGTCTCCTTGCTTTGGTCCAGACGAGCATATGCTTTCAGGTACAGGAACTCATGCCCTTTTTGGTAAATTGTCAACAGTTTGTAATTGACAATCTTGCGAATATTCGGCATCGGAGTATCTTGGGAGCGCAGCAGCGGGAGTTATTTTCATGAGGACACATCAGATAGCGGCCATTCCTGGGGACGGAATTGGCAAGGAAGTGGTCGCCGCCGGCCTGCGCGTTCTCGATGCAAGTGCCCGCCGCGACGGCAACTTTCAGGCTGCGATCACAGAGTTTCCGTGGGGATCGGACTTCTACAAACAACATGGTCATCTCATGCCTGATGACGGCATCGAGCACCTGAAGAGATTCGACGCTATTTATTTCGGGGCTGTCGGTGCCCCCGACGTGCCGGATCACCTGACCCTATGGGGTCTGCGTCTCGCCATATGCCAGCCGTTCGACCAATATGCCAACGTCCGCCCGACGAGGATCCTGCCGGGCATCGAAAGTCCGCTGCGTGGCGTAACAGCCAAGGACCTCGACTGGGTCATCGTCCGTGAAAACTCGGAAGGCGAATATGCCGGCCAGGGCGGTCGCTCGCATCGGGGGCTGCCGGAAGAAATCGCTACGGAAGTCTCGATCTTCACCCGCGTCGGCGTTACCCGCATCATGCGCTTTGCTTTCGAACTCGCGCAGTCGCGGCCGCGAAAGCTGCTCACCGTCGTCACCAAATCCAATGCACAGCGACACGGCATGGTATTGTGGGATGAAATCGCCAAGGACGTTGCAGCTGAATTTCCCGACGTGACCTGGGACAAGATGCTCGTCGATGCAATGACGGTGCGCATGACGCTCAATCCTGCCTCTCTCGATACGATCGTCGCGACCAATCTTCATGCCGATATTCTTTCCGATCTCGCCGCAGCCCTTGCCGGATCGATCGGCATTGCACCCACAGCAAACCTTAATCCGGAACGGCAATACCCCTCGATGTTCGAGCCGATCCATGGTTCGGCGTTCGATATCACCGGCAAGGGGATCGCCAATCCGGTTGGAACCTTCTGGTCAGCCGTGATGATGCTCGAACACCTTGGCGAAACGGCAGCAGCTGCACGCCTGATGCGCGCAATCGAACGCGTGACCGCCGACCCGTCATTGCACACACCGGACCTGCGCGGCAGCGCGACCACGGACATGGTCACCGAAGCGGTCTGCGCTGCCATCCTTGGCGACAACGAATAAGGACGCATTCTCATGACTGCAAACAGCTTCAGGATTGCCGTTATTGCCGGCGACGGCATCGGCAAGGAAGTCATGCCGGAGGGACTACGTGTCCTTAAGGCGGTCGCTGAAAGGTTCGACCTCGATCTCAGATTTGACAGCTTCGACTTCGCCTCGTGCGACTATTACGCCGAGCATGGCCGCATGATGCCGGAGAACTGGAAGGAACTGATTGGCGGGCACGATGCCATTTACTTCGGTGCTGTTGGCTGGCCGGAGATGGTTCCCGATCATATCTCTCTATGGGGCTCGCTTTTGCAGTTTCGACGGGAGTTCGACCAGTATGTGAATTTGCGGCCCGTCCGCCTGATGCCGGGCGTGCCGTCGCCGCTGGCGGGACGCGAGCCCGGCGATATCGACTTCTTCGTGGTTCGCGAGAACACCGAGGGCGAGTACTCCTCCATCGGCGGCAAGATGTATCCGGGAACCGAGCGCGAGATCGTCGTGCAGGAAACTGTGATGAGCCGGGTCGGCATCGACCGCATTCTCCGCTTTGCCTTTGAGCTTGCCCAAAGCCGCACCAAGAAGCATCTGACGTCCGCTACAAAATCCAATGGCATTTCGATCACCATGCCCTACTGGGATGAGCGCGTCGAAGAGATGGCCAAGCGCTATGGGGATGTGCGCTGGGACAAGTATCACATCGATATCCTTTGCGCGCATTTCGTGCTCAATCCGGATCGCTTCGATGTGGTTGTGGCCTCCAATCTCTTCGGTGACATTCTCTCAGATCTCGGCCCTGCCTGTACGGGTACGATTGGAATTGCGCCGTCGGGCAACATCAATCCGGAACGCCTGTTCCCCTCGCTCTTCGAACCTGTCCATGGCTCGGCACCGGATATCGCCGGCAAGGGCATCGCCAATCCGATCGGCCAGATATGGGCGGGTGCCATGATGCTCGATCATCTGGGTCATCCACAGGCGGCAGCGGCAATCGTGTCGGCAATAGAAAGCATCCTGATGGATCCGGCGCTGCGTACGGGAGATCTGGGCGGACGAGCCGACACCATCACCTGCGGTCGTGCGATCGCCGAGGCCATCCGGCTGCCCGAAGAACAGATGAGGAAACCATGAACAGCGAACGCCCCGTTATCGCGCTCACCGCCGGCGATTGTACCGGCATCGGACCCGAGCAGACCGCTCGCATCCTGCATGACCAGCGCATGGCCGATGTGGCCCGCATCGTTGTCGTGGGCGACGCTCGCACCCTCGATCTCGGAAAACGCCAGGCCGGCGTATCGTTTGCATATCGAAGCTACCAGTCTCCGGCTTCCGTCGACTGGTCCGATAGCGCCGTGCCGCTGATCGACCTCGGCAACACCGATCCCTCGCTCTATGAGCCGGGCGTAGCAAGCGCCGAATCCGGCCGATTGGCCGGAGACACGCTGGCGCGTGCGATCGACTTCGCCCTGGCAGGCGAGGTCGATGCGGTAACCTTTGCTCCCCTGAACAAGCGGGCCATGTACGATGGCGGCTGGAAATTCCCTGACGAACACAAGATGTTCGCCCATCTCCTAGGTCATCACAGCTATTTCAGCGAGATGAACGTGCTCGACGGTCAATGGATGTCGCGCGTTACCTCGCACGTCTCGTTGCGCCAGGCCGTCGACCAGATCACGCGACCGGCCATCGAGGAGGCGATCGTCCTTGCCACGACCATGATGCGCAAGGCCGGTATAGCAAAACCCCGCCTTGCCGTCGCAGCGCTCAATCCGCATGCCGGAGAGAACGGTCTTTTCGGTACGGACGAGATCGAAATTATCCGTCCAGCCGTAGATGCCATGGCCGCCAAGGGTATTGACTGCAAAGGGCCGTTTCCATCCGATACGGTCTATCTGAAGGCCTTTGCCGGGGAATTTGATGGGGTTCTCGCCATGTATCACGATCAGGGGCAGATCGCGACGAAGATGCGAGGCTTCAACCGGGGCGTAACGGTAACGGCGGGGCTCGATACGGTGTTTACGACGCCTGCGCACGGCACGGCATTCGATATCGTCGGCAAGGGAATTGCCGATACCGGCGCTTTTGAAAACGCGATCAAGCTCGCAAGCCAATTGGTGCGCTTCAAGCAGCTTGATTCCTAAGGTTCAAAAGCCGGTTGCGGCGAGCGCAGCGACCAAGCCGCCGAGAACCAGCACGCCGAGCACCGGAAATCTCGGCATCCACAGGAAGATGGCGGCGGCGAGGCCAATGATGGCAATGGCCGATGGTCCGCCGTGCGACAGCCGGAACAGCGATATGATTCCGGCGATGATCAGTCCAATGCCCACAGGAGCCAGTCCTTCGCGCATGGCACGGTGCCAGCGTTTCTGGCGGTGGTTGTTGGTCAATTTGAACACCGCATAGCACAGCATCGAAGACGGCACGAACAGCGCGAGCGTCGCTATTGCCGCGCCCAGCCAACCCGCCACCCGCCAGCCGATGACGGTTGCCAGCATCATACCCGGACCCGGTGCCGCACGCGACACGGCAAAAAGATCGAGGAACTCCCGGGAACTCACCCAACCATGAACGGTCACGGCTTCGTGCTGGATACCCGCCACGATGGCGCTGCCGCCCCCGATTGAAGTCAGGGAAAACGGGATGAACACGAGGGCTATGGCAATGAGTGTGTCGAACCGCACGATCACGCCCTGCGCCAAGACAGAGCGACGCTGATTGGCGCCAGCACAAGCACCACCGGTATCAGCGGCATCTCAAGCACTCCAACGAGGAATGCGGTGACAACAACGATTGCGACCGAGGGAGGAAAGCGCATTGCCCGCCGAAGGCCATGGATGCACATGACGACCAGCAAACCCATCGCCGCAAAGGCCACGCCGTCGGAGATGGCGGGAAGCAATGCAAAGCCTGCCAAAGCATCGAACACCTGACAAAGCGCAATGACGGCGAAGAACGGGCCAACGAGGAAGCCAACGACGCAACTAAGCGCTCCGATGGGGCCCCGAAGTTGTTCGCCCATGCAAATGACCAAATTGACCACATTCGCGCCAGGCAACATCTGTGAGATAGCAAGACTGCTGGCGAAGTCATCTTCATCGATCCAGCGATGTTGGAGCACGAACCCCTGATACAGCCAGCCGGTCAGGCCGCCGCCAAAGCTCAATATGCCTATCTTGAAGCAGAGCAGGAAAAGCGAGCGCAGGCGCGGCGGCGGCAAGGAATGGGAAAGATCTGACACGGGCAATGCCGTCCTTTCACTGAGACCCTCAGGAGGGTGGACCGCCCATGGATCAAGCCTGTATTCAAATCCAACACACCACTGGCGGATCAGGGTAAGAAAGCGCCGCCATTGACGTGCAGCGTCTGGCCGGTGACAAAGCGGGCCGGCTCGCTCGCGAGATACATGACCGCAGCTGCAACTTCCTCAGGCGTTCCGCGCCTTCCCACCAGCGTGCGCGTGGTGTTGTGGTGCGCCGGCTCACCGCCAGACGATGCGTGCACGCGGTTCGTATCGATCATCCCGGGAGAAACCAGATTGACCGTTACTCCACGCGGTCCAAGTTCATGGGCCAGTGCCTTGGTGAAGCCGTCGAGCCCGGCCTTGGCCGATATGACATGGGCGCGGTGCACCGCGCCGGTGTAGGCCGTCAATCCGCCAATGTTTATGATGGTACCCCTTCCGCCGGAGAGTAAATGAGGGATCGCAGCGCGGCTCATGAGGAACGCGCCATCGAGCGTCACGCTCATTACTTCCCGCCAATCCTCGAACGACAAGGCTTCAATGGGGGCTTCACGCCGTATGGCGGCATTGTTGACGAGGATGTCGAGGCGCCCGAGCTGTTCGGCCGCAAGCCCGACGAGGCGGTCGGCATCGGCTTCATTCGCCACATCGCCAAGAAGGACGACGGCGCGGCTGCCCCGTTGCTCAACCTCACGTGCGACAGTCTCCGCCGCTGCCTGATCCGATCTGGCCACAATGGCGATCCCGGCGCCGGCGTCAGCCAGGGCAAGGGCGATCGCCCGACCGATATTGCGCGAGGCACCGGTTACCAGCGCCACCTGTCCGTCGAGTTCCCGCCGCGTTGTTTGATCCGCGTTCATGCGCGTGCTCCCGCCAGATCGATAGGACCGCCAGCCGCGATTTGTTCGAGGGATGCGCGCAGCGCCGCAATGCTGCGCTCCCGCAGGCCGCCAAAGCGCAAATTCGCTTCGAACTTGCTCTCCATCTCGGCGTCAGGCAAGGGTTCGCGCGCTCCGCCGCGCATATAGGGCTGGTGGAATTCATGAACCGTGCCGTCTTTCAAAACCGCCTTGAGGTTGCCGGTAAAATTCGACGGATAGGGATCGGCCGGATTGATTTCATACGAGATCTTGGCTGCCAGCGCTCGGATCGCGGCATTGCGCACCCGCTCATCGGTAAACTGCCCGAGCCCGGCCTCCCCATCCAGGAATCCGACTGCCATGCAATAGGGTGTCGAAAACTTGCCGGCATAACCATTCGGCGGCCTTTGTTTTTCGGCCAATGGCTCCCATAGACGATGAACTGTGCCCTCCCCTACCTTGCAGACGATGGATGCAATGTCCTCGGCGCCGATACCGAGCGCCGCCAGCTTCTTGGCGCAGTCGATGAAGGGTTGGGTCATGGTTCCGCAGGCGTATGGTTTGAACGCCAGCGTCTCGACGATCCACTGCTTGCCCAGCCCCTCGAGCAACGGCATGAAATCCGGTGCCTTGGACGGAGCAAAGGCCCTGTACAATCCATGTGAGCCTTCGAAAACGCTTATGGGACCTGTGAAGCCGGCATCTGCGAGCAGGGCGGCTCGCACGCCGGCTTGCGCAGCAGCGCCCGCATGCAGACGCTTGGTCGAGCTGCCATCCGCAAGATACTCGATGATGCCGGAAGCAAGGCTGCCCGAAATTCCGAGGGCCCTGCCAATCACGTCGGGCCCTAGCCCCAGCGCTGCACCGACAGCCGCCGCCGCTGCCGGCGCGCCGAATATGGCAGTCGGATGAAAGCCCGCCTTGTGCGTTGCCTGCGGTGCTACCAGGCTCATCCGGCACATGAGTTCGGCGCCCACCGCGATGCCGCGCATGGCGGCGCGCCCGTCAAGTCCGCGCCTTTCGGCGATCGCAAGGACCGCGGAGACAACCACGGCGCCGGCATGAATGGGACCACCTTCGAAGGTGTCGTCGAAATCTTCGCCATGTGCGGCTGTGCCGTTGACGAGCGCGGCATCGTAGAGCCCAAGCTGGCGTTCCTGACCGAAAGCGGTGCAGCTTCCGGCATCCACGGCGCTGGCCAGTGCCGCTGCGACATAGTCGGTGCCGCGGGCAGCAACAGCCAGACCGACAATATCGAAGAGGAGCCGCCGGCTGACTGCGTCGACGGCGGCCGGCGGTGTGCATTCCGCGGCAAAACTCGCCAATCTTGCCGCGACGGGCAACACTGGGGGAACGGTCTGGTTCATGAACGGGCTTCCTCTATTCTGGTCTTGCGGGCGTCGCGCACCTCGCGGCTAAGCGAAAAAACGACGAATATGAGCGCGATGGAAAGCAGCGCCACGGCGATGGGGTCCTGAAGAAAGATCATGTGGTCACCACCCGAAAGCACCAGCGAGCGGCGATAACTCGATTCGACCATATGGCCGAGCACGACGCCAAGTATCATCGGCAGGACCGGGAATCCGGCGATACGCATAAGGAAGCCGACCAAGCCAAGCGCGAGCGCAATTCCAAGGTCGAACAGGCTGTTGTTCAGCGTGAAAATGCCCGACAGGATAAGCGCGAAGATGAAGCCAGCGCGGTAGGGGCGCGGACGATTGACCAGCCAAATGCAGGCCGGAAGGATGATGATACCGACACCGATTTGCGCAATGATCGCGATGAACGAACCGACATAAATACTGTCGATCACCTGGGCGCTCTGTTCGAACAGGCGCGGTCCAGGAATCAGGCCATGCATCAATAGGCCGCCAAGCAGGACCGCCGTCGAATTCGAACTCGGGATGCCGAAGCTGAGAAGCGGGATGAGCGCGGTGCTTGCCACCGTGTTGTTGGCCGCCTCCGGCGCAGCGACGCCCTCCTCGGATCCCTTGCCAAACAAATGCGGTGTCTTCGACCAGCGCTTGGCCTCGTTATAGGACATGAACGCTGCAATCGAACCGCCGCCGCCGGGGGTGAGCCCTTCGAACAGGCCAAGGACGCAGCCGATGAATTGCGAACGCTTGAGCCTGTTCATGACAGAAAGGCTTGGCAGCTTGATCTTGATTTTCTGATTGAGCTGCGCCGTGTTGGTCGATCCCGATTGGCTCATCAACTCCGTCAACGCAAAGAGGCCCACCATCACAAGGACGGGTTCGACCCCGCCCAGCAGGTCCGGGATGTCAAATGTAAAGCGCGTCACGCCCGATATCGGATCGGTGCCCACTGTTGCGATCATCAGGCCGACAGTTGCAGCCGCAAGACCCTTGATCAGCGAGCCTCCGCTCATCGAGGCAATCACGCTGAGGCCAAGGATACCGAGCCCGAAATAGGAGGCAGGCGTAAATGCCAGCGCCAGCCACGACAGTGGCTCCGTTAGCATTATCAGCATTGCGAGGCCGAACAGGCTGCCGATCACCCCTGACATAAGGGAAATGCCCAGCGCTTCGCCGGCTCGCCCCTGGCGATTGAGTTCGTAACCGTCGATCACAGTGGCTGCGGAAGAATTGGTGCCCGGCGTCCTAATTAAAATAGCCGGGATCGAGCCGCCATACTCGGCGCCGATATAGACGCAGGCGAGCAAGGCGATCGCCTGCGCAGGATCCATCGTATAGGTGAACGGCAGTACAAGGGCCATGGTGATGGAAGCCGAAATACCCGGCAGGGCGCCGCCGAGAATGCCCCAGGTGAGGCCGGCGATGGAAACGAAAATGAGCGGCGTTTCCGTCAAAAGCCTGATTATGTCTATAATCGTCGTCATCAAAATAACCCCTGTACCAGCGAACCTGCGGGCTGGTGGACCCCGAGCAGTTTGACGAAGACGGCCCAGTAGAAAATGCCGCCGCCAATGGCGGCAACCGGTACGACCCAGGTGCGCGGCGCGCCTTCATAAAGCGCGATGCCGCCGATGAGGAGTGCGGTACCGATGACGTAGCCGACGAAAGGCAAAAGGATCACGTAAGCGGCACCGAACAGCAGGAAGCCGACGGCACGCGGAAGACGCGCGTCTCCTTCATCGTCATCCGCACCCGCCGTCACCGGGCGCGCCTGGCTTGCGAGCAACGTCCGCCCGATAAGCAATATTCCGAGGATGGCAAGTACGATGGCAAGCACATGCGGCAGTCCGGCCGCGCCAACCTCATCCGACAAAGTGCTGTCGGCGATTTCACCTGCCCAGGCATAGTAGGTACCTGCGCCAGCAAGGAGAACGAGGCCGCTGATAAGGTCTTTTCTCATGGATCAACCCTTAACGATGATCGACGAGGGGCCAGCCTTTTCGCCAGCCCCCGCGATCAATCTCACTTGATGGCGCCCGTCGATTTCAGAAATTCCTCGGTCGACGTGGCAAAATTGTTGATGAATGCCGGATAGTCCTTCTCTCCGATCAACTGGGGAACGAGCACTTCGGCCGTATAGGCTTTCTTGTATTCCGGATCGGCCAGCAGGTTCTTTATCGCCTCGTCCCAGACCGCCTTGGTGGCATCCGGAACGCCCTTTGGGCCAGCGAGGCCACGGAATTTCACCAGGCTGACGTCGTAGCCCAATTCCTTTACGGTAGGCACATCGGGCTTTTCGGTGATGCGTTCAGGATTGAATGTAGCGAGCAGCGTAATCTTGCCGGCATCGAGCTGCGATCGAAGCTCCTGGATCTCGCCAATGCCGATGTCGAGCGTGCCATTGAGAACATTGAGCATCATGTCGCCGCCGCCCTCATGGGTGACGATTGCCGGTGTCACGCCCGCGGCGCGCTTCAGCTGCTCGGCCGCCTGCCGTTCCAGGGATGCGGGATTGGCTGCGCCCCAGCGGCCGCGTTCTTTCTTGGCATGTTCGATCACGTCCTTCAGCGACTTGTAGGGCCCATCCGTGCGCGTATAGATCACTTCGCTGTCGGCGAAGATGTTAACCAGCGGATCCATGTCCTTGTAGGTGCTCTGCGGCTTGCTCATCAAGGATGTATAGATGTAAGTCGGCGTCGTCGCGTAGAAGACGCTCCCGTCGGCTGGCCCGCTCGCAACCCGAGCCATGGCCTTGGCGCCGCTGCCACCCTGGACATTTTCCACGATGAAGGTGGCGTCGATGTACTTGCCGAGATATTTGGTCATTTCGCGCAGGAACACGTCGCTGCCACCGCCGGGACTTGAGTGCGTCACCAGCGTCACCACCTTGTTCGGGTATGGCAGTGGTTCAGCTTGGGCATTTGCGCCGGAAACAATCGCTAGCGTGGCAAGGCCAAGCACTGCCTGGCCGATAGACTTGATGAATGTCATTTCTCTCTCCCATTTAGCTGCCGTTTCTCCAGAACGGCTTCCTCAAACTCAGTTCACGGGGCTTTTTCTTCCCCGCTGATCAATTCCATGCAGCGACCGACGTCGGCGCCGGCATCGATATTTCGCACGAGCGCCAGCAATTCTTCCTGCGCTTCACGATCAATGACGCCCTCGGCACACATGCGGAACTTGTCGTCCAGACCGGCATCGCTGATCGGGTTGGACGGGCCGCCCCGATAGCGCTCGTCCGCCTCCTGCACCAATGTCCGGCCGTCCTTCGTAACCACTTCGATGCGCGACCGTATGCGGTCGTACCCTGCCGCGTCGATAGCCGGATCGTTTATCACGTCGGTTCGTGCCTGAAGATCCTGCATCGCCTCGCCGGCAACAAAGCTGTCCTCGAATTCATGATGGCTTGCCCGCCGGCACAGGATGATCATGGCGAGCAATGCGGGCATGGAGAACTTCGCCTGAAGATGGTTCTGCGCAATCGGATAGCGGATCGGTTCGATGATATTTTTGCCGGCAAAGAACCTGATGCGCTCTACTTCTTCAGGCTTGAGGTCATGGTCGATCACCAGCTTCAACATCGCATCCATTGATTGATGCGTGAGAATGCCCGACGGGTACGGCTTTATGCTGACGCCGGGCTCGATAATCGTCAAGGGCGCGGCAAATCCCGCTGCTGCCTTGTCCAGATCGAGGCCCTCCCCCATCACCGAGAAGAAACCCCACTGTCCGTCGAGAACTGAAGGGTCCGCCTCGAAGCCGCGTGCGGCTAGAAGAGCGGCAGTTACGCCATTCTCGCAGGCTCGGCCGACATGGAGCGGCTTCGTCATGGTGCCGAAATTGGCGCGTATGCCAGCTGCAAAACTTGCGGCCAATCCGAGCGCATGTGCGAGCGCGTCGCCCTTCAATCCGAGGAGTTTCGCGGCAGCCGCCGTCGCCCCGAACGTGCCGACGGTACCGCTCGTGTGGTGACCGCGTCGATAGTGGCGTGGTTTCATCCATTCCGCGATCTTGCATTCGACTTCGAAACCCACCTGGAACGCAAGCATCAATTCACGCCCGTCCACGATCCCTTCGCGGCTTGCGATGATGAGCGCGGCGGTGAGGGGTGGAACAGACGGATGCGTAAGCAGGCCGTAGACATGGGCCGGATCGTGCGAAACCTGCGTATCATCCCAATCGTGGGCGTGTCCGGCAGTGCCCCAAACGCGGGCGGCCAAGGGCGCCGGAACCTTCTTCGTCCCGGCACCCGGCAGGGGCGCGTCCTCGCGCCCGGCCTGATCCAATGCATCGCCAATAAGGATTTCAACCGAAGCTTCGCGGCTGCCGGCCAGATACAGGCCCGCCGTATCGACCATGCAACGCCGGCCAATAATGAGCGCCTCTTCCGGCAAATCCGCATAGGTCGTGCGTTCTATGAAACGTATGGCCTGGGCCGTAATGTCGAGTGAGGGAGTCACACATATCTCCAGTGCTATGCAAGAGGGTT
The DNA here is from genome assembly GCF_900113985.1 of Phyllobacterium sp. CL33Tsu. NCBI lineage: Bacteria > Pseudomonadati > Pseudomonadota > Alphaproteobacteria > Hyphomicrobiales > Phyllobacteriaceae > Phyllobacterium > Phyllobacterium sp. CL33Tsu. Next base: position 135,369 of record NZ_FORJ01000006.1, read on the forward strand.
TGTCGCCGCCATGAGCCGGCCCTTCGCCGTCTCGACGTGGTTGGCGTGAGCTTTGAAGGCCTGCACCGGGTCGCGAGCGGCGATGGCATCGACCATCATGTGATGTTCCAGGTTGGAAGCGTGGATCGCGTCGCCGTGCATCAGGCTGTGGGCCCGGTGGAGCCTGAGCTGCTTGACCAGCGTCAGATACTGCTGAGCCAGAACTTCGTTTCCTGATCGAACGACAATGAATTCATGCAAGGCGAAATTAAGCGAGATATAGCGGGCATGGTCATCCGCGCCGATGGCTTCGTCCATGTCCCCGACGAAGCGCCTCAGCCTTGCAATATCATCGTCGGTCGCGCGTTCTGCCAGAACCTTTCCGGCAAGACCGAAGAGCACCGTGCGCACGTCATAAACGTCGGATGCTTCCGCTGCGCTGAGTCGGCGGACGAAGAAGCCCCGGTTGGGGACCTGCTCGATGAGACCTGAAGACTCGAGCGATCGGAGTGCTTCGCGGACGGGTCCGCGGCTGATGCCGAACCGGAAAGCAATCTCCTTTTCATTCAAATGACCGCCAGGCGCTACCTCGCCGTCGAGAATGAATCGTTCGATCTCCTGTTCCAACAGTCCCGGAAGGGACGTGGACCTGAGAATTTCGAAGGCTGTCTGATTCATCCGCCTATTCCTGTTTCAACAGGAGATAGATTGCAGATTGCTTATTGTCAACAATTTATTGCAAACCGCTGCTCATCTTCACGGATAGCGCAACGTGAAACGTTGACCCAGCCGGATGCTGGGTCTGATCTCGTCTGCGGACCTGAATCCATACGCCGCGCTGTTTCACGGTTAGCGACCGTTGATCCTCACAATCGCATCGGTGTCGTAGAACGCCTGTCGCAGCGGGAACCTAGAGGAACCGGAGAGCGCTTTTATTACCCGGCAAAGCGCATCTCAGGAACGCCCCTGATGCCAAGTCCAGTGATTGCAAACAGGCTACCACGTAGAACCCCATCGCCCGGAAAGCGCGGTAGCGGCGGCTTTGCCATGGAGGTTACATAAAGAATGTCGAGGTTCGGGCCGCCGAACATGACACTGGTCACTTTTTTCACCGGCATATCAATGACCCGGTCCACCGATCCGTCCGGCCTGTAGCGGATCACCTTCCCGTCATAGACTTGAGCGTTCCACAAGCATCCCTCGGCGTCCACCGTGGAACCGTCGGCAGCACCACCCGTCGATGTGTCGAGTTTCACGAACGTACGGCGATTGGATACACTCCCTTTGGCCTGGTCGTAATCATAGGCCCAGATCTCGCCCGACCAGGAATCCGCAAAATAGAATGTACTTCCGTCCGGGCTCCAGCACGGACCGTTCGAAACAATGATGCCCTCATCGAGGGTATGAACGCTCAAATCGGGATCGACCCGGTAAAGCGTGCCATTGGGACCGCTCTCCATCGTGTCCATCGAGCCCGCAACGAAACGGCCCTGCTTGTCCACTTTGCCGTCATTGATGCGATTTTCGTGCTTATCGGGTTCAGGATCGTGAATGAGGTCGACATCGCCTGTTTTGAAGTCGAGGAGATGAAAGCCCCGGGCGAGTGAGACGATTGCCCCGTTTCCATCCTTGCGCAGCGCCATGGAGCCGATTTTCATCGGCACATCCCAGGCGCGCAGTTCACGCCCGTCGGCGGTAGCCCGGAAAACGCGTCCGTCGAAACTGTCGATCCAGTAGAGTCGTTCCTGGTCCACGTCCCATAGCGGGCCCTCGCCGAGGGTTGTCTTGACGTCTACCACCACTTCTATTTTCATGTCGCTCCCCTATCCTTTGAAACGCGGTTCCGGCAACCCGCGGACACCCAGCCCATGAACCGCAAACATGCAGCCCGCTTCGCGCTCGCGATGGTATTGGTTGTTGAATGGCCGGGCCATCGACGTTACGAACGCAATGTCAAGTTCCGGTCCGCCGAACGTGATGCTTGTGGTCGATTGGACCGGAAGGCCAACGATGCGATCGATGACTCCATTCGGGTCGAAGCGGATCAGGCGCCCGGAATATACTTCGACACTCCACACATATCCTTCGGCATCCACCGTCGCGCCATCCGGATAGCCGCGCAGACCCTCGAAACTCGTGAAGATGCGGCGCGATCCTACAGTGCCGGTCGCCGTGTCGTAGGCATATGCATGGATCTTCCGTGTGCCGGTGTCGGCGAAATAGAGGGTTGCGCCGTCGGGACTGAAGCACGGGCCATTCGAACAGACGATGCCGGTATCGAGGATGTGAAGCGACAGGTCGGGGTCAAGGCGATAAAGCGTGCCGACCGGATCCCGTTCCTCGAAATCCATCGAGCCGGCTATGAAGCTGCCCTGGCGATCAACTTTCCCGTCATTCAGCCGCGGACGAAGTTCTCCCGGATGCGTTTCGTGGAGCAGTTCCACTGCTCCCGTTGCGAAGTCCAGCGTATAAAACCCGTTTCTCAGCGCAACGATCGCTCCGCCCCTGGAGCGCAAGGCCATCGACCCAATGGGCTCCGGCATTTTCCAGGTCTTGCGGTCCCCGCCATTTGCATCGCAGGAATAAACGGCCGGCGCGTATGAGTCGATCCAGTAAAGCCGTTGCTGTTCGACGTCCCATAGGGGACCCTCACCGAGCTCATTCCGGTCGCTGCTGAAAACTTCGATGCGCAACATGGCTCTCTCCTAGAACGCGACCTTGTCGCCTCCCTTGAGTTGAAGAATCTCGCGAGCCTCATCGGGCGTTGCCACCTCCATGCCGAGACCTTCGATGATCTTGCGCGCCAGCAACACCTGTTCGGCATTCGACTTGGCGAGTTTACCCTTCCCCGCCCACAGGCTGTCTTCAAGACCAACCCTGATATTGCCTCCGAGAGCCGCGGCCTGAGCGGCGATGCGCAACTGGCTCGAGCCCGCGCCGAGAACGGACCACCGGAAACTATCGCCGAAGAGCCGATCTGCCGTGCGTTTCATGTGGGCGACGTCTTCCGGATGCGTTCCGATTGCGCCGAGCAGCCCGAACACCGACTGCACGAAGAACGGTGCCTTCACGAGACCGCGATCCGCAAAATGCGCGAGGTTGTAGAGATGCGCAATGTCGTAGCATTCGAATTCAAAGCGCGTGCCATTGTCGTAGCAGGTTGCCAGAATGTACTCTATATCCTTGAAACTGTTGCGAAAAACGAGGTCACGCGTGGCTTCCAGATGCGGCTTTTCCCAGTCGAACTTGAATTCCTTGTATTTGTCGACAAGGTGATAAAGTCCGAAATTGATAGAACCCATGTTGAGCGAAGCCACCTCGGGCTTGAATGTCGCTGCCGGTTTGACCCGCTCCTCGACCTTCATATAGGGACTGCCACCCGTAGTGATGTTTATCGCGGCCTTCGTGTTCTGCTTGATCCGGGGCAGAAACCTGGCGAAAGCTTCAGGCGTTTGGTCCGGTTTGCCAGTTTCAGGGTCGCGCGCGTGCAGATGCAGGATCGCAGCTCCGGCATCTGCTGCCGCCAGCGCTTCCTTGGCGATTTCGTCGGGCGTGATCGGCAAATAAGGGGACATCGTCGGCGTGTGGATCGCACCCGTGATGGCGCAGGTGATGATGACCTTGCCCTTGATCGTTGATCCTCCGGTCACTCTCGCTGTCTCGCTCATCGTCCGAACTCCTGCGTTGATTTTTGCTTGTGTGCCGCGAGTGCCATCAGGCGGCGGTCACGCCAGACCTGGCGTTCCACCAGCTTTTCCTTGGGCAGCTTCTCGCGCCGGCCGGATTCGACGGTCTCCAGCACGTCGCCGGCCCAGTCGACGCGGCGCTGCATCTGCGGGAACAACCGCTCGTAGATAATCTGGTATCTTTCCACATAGTCGCGAACGCCGCCGGGAGCATTCAAGTCGATCGTCTCGAACGGCCCCATGAACGACCAGCGTAAGGCAAGACCGTCCCTGATGCCTATATCGACGTCCTCGACCGTGGCGTAGCCGTCAGCGACAAGCCGAAAAGCTTCCTCGAGCAATGCGCCCTGCATTCTGTTCATGATGAACCCATCCAGTTCGCGTTTCATCACAAGCGGTGCATGACCGGCAGCGACCAGGAATGCCCGCGTCCGCTCCACCACGTCTGGCGATGTCCATGGCGCAGGCACGACCTCCGCCGCTGGTATCAGGTAAGGCGGGTTGATCGGATGGACGACCAGGCAGCGGTGGCGGTTGGCCAGATGTTCGGTAAATTTCGACGGCAACAGGGCCGAAGTCGAACTGGCGATCACCGCAGAAGGACCAGCCGCTTCGTCGAGCTGGGAGAAAACCTTGATCTTGATCTTAAGGTCTTCGGGCGTGTTCTCCTGGATGTGGATCGCACCGTCCAGGGCCCTTGCCAAATCTGCTTCTGGGGTAATCCTTTCCAGCACCGCTTCCGGTGTATGCCCGTTCAGAAGATCATTTCGCTCAAGGTCGGTGAGGACCTCGGCAACATAATCTCGGGCCTTGGCAACGGCCTCGGACGACTGATCCCAAAGAGCGACCTCATAGCCTGCCCTGGCGAAGCTTATCGCCCAGGCCCTGCCGATAAAGCCGCTACCGATAATCGCTGTTTTCTCCGTCATTTTTCCCTCACAAGGTCTCGACATTGCCGTCGACGCCGAGCGACTGGCCAGAAATATTGACCCCGGCATTGGAAAGCAGAAATGCGACCATATTCGCCACGTCATAGGGACTGACCATCCGCCGAAGCGAGACGTTCTGCAGATAGCGTGCCGTCATCTCGTCGTGGGATATGCCCAACTGTTTCGCACGGTTGCTGATGACGTTTTCAATCCTTGGTCCCTCGACGATACCAGGCAGGATGGCGTTCACTCTGATCGCATGAGGTCCGAGTTCCTTGGCAAGGCTTTGGGTAAAACCGACGACGCCGAACTTGGCGGCCGAATAGGGCGAGCGGAACGCATAACCGTGCCTGCCTGCGGCTGACGACATGTTGACGATCGATCCGCCACCGGCGGCTTTTAGCAGGGGTGTTGCACGCCGGGCGCAGAGAAACTGTCCGGTCAGGCAGATGTCGATGCAGCGCCGCCAGTCTTCGGTGCTGATCTCGTCAACACCTCCGGTCGGTCCGGCAATTCCAGCATTGTTCACCAGTGCGTCGAGCCCGCCCAAAGACGCCGACACTTCATCGAACATGCGGTCGACATCTGCCTCGCTCGAAACGTCGGCAATGGTTGCCAGGGCCGGCTTCATCGAAGCGCTTGCTTCTTCAAGCAAAGCCTGTGAAATGTCGCAGATTGCCACGCGCGCGCCGAGAGCCGTTAGCGTTGAAGCAATAGCAAATCCGATGCCCGACCCCCCTGCGGTAACCAGTACGCGCTGGCCGCGCACGCCGCCCAAGAACTCTTCCGCCGATGCTGGAGCCACCCTGTTCATCATTCATCCCCTCTTAAGATCGCTTCTCACGAAGCGCCATGACCGCGCCAAGCACGACAAGTCCAAACAGGATCGCGCGTGTGGCGTAAGGCAACGTTGTTCCGGCGAGGAACATCTGCAGTGCCGTAAGCAGGAGTACGCCTCCGAGCATGCCGAGATAATGCCCGCGCCCACCGGTTATCAAAGCGCCACCGACCACCACCACCGCAATGGACGGCAGCAGGTAGTCATCGCCCATGCCAAGGCTCGCCTGGCCGGAAAAGCCGGTGAGCAAAATGCCGACGAGACCAGCGCAAAAACCGGAAAGAACATAGACGAGAATGAGTGTGCGCCCCACCGCGATCCCGGAAAGCTGTGCGGCGCGCAGGCCATTGCCGATACCGTAGACCCTGCGGCCGAAGGCGGTTCTTCCGAGGAGGAGCACCGACACTATGACGAACAGCACCATGAAAGGGACAACGGGCGTCACAGTCCATATCTTGCCGGTCATGAACCAGCGAAGCATGGGCGAGGAGAAGCCGGCTGGCGTCCCTTGCGAATAGACCAGCGCAAAACCTTGCAGAATCCCGTTCATCGCCAGCGTCATCACGATCGGCGAAATGCCAAGGATCACGATACCGACGCCATTTATGAAGCCTATCGCTGCAGCGATCAAAAGGACGGCAGGCAAGGCATAGGTCAAGGCAGCGTCGGAGCCGTTGACGATCCCGGCGAGCAGGATGCCCGAAATGCCGATCGTCCAAGGCACCGAGAGGTCAAGCCCGCCGGTGAGGATTACCGTTCCCTGTCCAAGCGCCAGGATGGCTAGGAAGGTGGAGAGAACCGCCAATGAGTTCCAATAGGTCGGATTTAAAACAGCGCGGCCAAGCCAGAGCTGCGTGACGATGACGACGAGGAGAAGGCAAACATAGGCAGGAAGCGCATAGCGGATGGTCTCGCGGTTGCGCGACAGAAATGATGCCGACACCGGCTTGAAACGCGTTGGGCCGGCAAGTTTCAATCTCCGGTCGGTCCGGTCGAGCTGCGATGGCAGCAAGCCGTTTCGCCAGGCTGAAAACTGGGCGCCTGCACTGCGGATCTGCTTGGCAAGGGTGGAACTGTACGAGATGGATCCCGCGAGGACCGCCAGGATGAGGATCGTGCCCTCGGCAATGGTGGAGTAGTAAGCGGATACATTGAGCACCAGCAGGATATTCACGACCATCATCAGGATATAGGCCCCGAATACAGTGCCTAGCGGACCGCCGCGCCCGCCGCCAAGGCGCGTTCCGCCAACGACCACAGCCGCAAACATCGAAAGCAGCAGCGGATTTCCAACCAGCGGATCGGCACTCCCCGTCTGGGCACTGATGAAGACGCCCGCCAGGCCATAGCAGCCGCCGGCAATGACATAGACCAGGAATTTTGTCAGCTTGACGCGGATGCCGATGGCCGCGGCAGCGTCCGGATCACTACCGACAGCATATATGGCTGTTCCGAGGCGCGTATTCTTCAACCAGAGCCAGGCGAGAAGAACGATGCCGATTACCACGAGCGGCATGGGAAGCCATCCGGTAACGGCGTCCCCGAGATAAAACGTGCCGAGATCGGGAGCAACGAAGCCGCCTGGCTTGTCCATGACGAGCAAAGTCAGACCCTGGATGATGAACATGGTGGACAGGGTGACGACGATGGGTTGCAGCCGGAAGAAAGCGATAAAAATGCCGTTGAACGCGCCGGTCAACATTCCGACACCGATTCCGACGCATGTCCAATTGAGTACGCTCGTCTCAGCGGCCGCCGGATCCATGCTCTGCGCAAGAACGACGTTGACGAGCGATATGACCGCGCCGGCCGAAAGATCGAACCCGCCGGACAATACAACGATGGTCTGGCCGATGGCGGCGAGTGCCGAAGTCGCACCACCGCTCGAAAGGAATGAAATATCGAAGTAGCTGAGTGGCCCCGTGCTGACGAGATCGACGATGCCAAGCAGACCAAGAAATACCACGATCGCAATGATTACACTGCGACGCTCCGGTGACATGGCAAGAAACCGGAGCCTGTCGCGTTTGGGAGCTGCCATACTGGTCATCGTCATTCGGCAGCCTCCTGCGTCGGTGTTTCGTGACCGAGAGCCGGGCGCATGATCGAGGTTTCCGTCAACTGGTCACGCGTCAGGAACGCCGCAACGCGACCATCGTAGAGAACAAGGACGCGGTCGCATAAATGCACGAGTTCCGGGATTTCGGTCGAGTGCAGCAGGACGGAACCGCCGGAATCGGTAAAATTTCGCATCATCACATAAAGCTCATGTTTCGTGCCGACATCGATGCCACGGGTCGGATCGAACAAAAGCAGGATGCGGCTCTGCGCCACGAGCCACTTGGCAATCGCTATCTTTTGTTGATTGCCCCCGGAAAAAGACCCCGCCCTCGTCCAAAGAGCGCGTTCGTCCACTTCGACTGTGCCGAAGGCGGTGCGGACCGCCTCTTGCTCAAGCCCGGTTTGAATCAAGCCGAATCGTGAAAAGCGCTGGATTACCGGAAGGGACGCATTGACGGTGCCGTTGAGCTTCAGAAACAGGCCTTCGGTCTTGCGATCTTCGGGGACAAGCCCGATGGCAATGTTGGGTTTCAGGGCGTCCGCCGGCGAGCCAAACCGGACCTTGCGGCCATCGACGAGGATGTCGCCACGCACGACCTCGGTCATCCCGAAACAGGCCAGAAAAAGGTCGAGCTGACCCATGCCCTGCAACCCGGCGACGCCGAGAATCTCGCCCTTTCGCAAATCAAAGCTGGCATCTTGCAGTTTTTTACCTGTAACGAGATTACGCACCCCGAGTACCGGTGCGCCAAAAGCAGAGTCATTTTTTGGTCGTTCGGGGAAAGTCTGCGCGATACTGCGGCCAACGATGCTCTCTATGACCTGTGCATCGGTAATGGATTCCACCGAACAAGTCGTTATATGCTGGCCGTTGCGCAATATTGTCAGCGTGTCGCAGAATGCGCGGACCTCACGCATGCGGTGTGTGATGAAAACGATGGTCGTTCCTGCCGACTTCAACTTGGCAATGATGCGACCAAGCCACTCGACGTCACCGCCGGCGAGAGTCGATGTCGGCTCATCGAGGAGGAGGATGCGGGGCTTGCGATAGATGGCGCGGGCGATCTCGATTTTCTGCTGGATGGCCAAATCCAGGGTCCCAACCTCAGCATCGAGATCGACCGAAAAGTCGAGTTCCTTCAAATGCTCGACGATGGCGCGTCGCGCCGAGGCGCGGCGGATCAAGCCTGTGACCCCCATCGGCGCATAGGGCATAAGCAGGTTATCGAGGACGGTGAGGTCGCGGGCCAGAGTCATCTCCTGGAACGCGGTTTGCACGCCACGTGCATGGGCATAACGCGGCGCCTTCAATGTCACCTTCTCTCCGAATACCGATATCTGACCCTCATCCGGGCGCAGGAGGCCGGACAGGAGCTTGACGATCGTCGACTTGCCAGCACCGTTTTCGCCAAGCAGCGCGTGGGTGCTTCCGGGAGCGATCGCGAATGACACGCCGTTCACCGCAACCGTCGCACCGAATGCCTTGCGAAGGTCCGCAACTTCTATCGCGGCTTGTTCAACTGCTGATTTCATCCCGGAGGGTCCTGCCTGTATTATGATAATTGGGCCGGCAAGCGTGGAGCGGCCAATCCGCTCCACGCTCTGTCCTCTAGTTTTCGGGTTGGCCTACGAGTGCCGCGTTCAGACCAATTTCTGGTGTCTGATCGGAAAAGATCGAGGCGAACCAACCGGGATTCGAGACGATCGCGGGCTTGAAGGCATTGCAGCCCTCCTTCATTTCCTGCCAGGTGCCTTCCTGGCACAGCTTGATCGTTTCGTTCGTTACCAAAGGCAGTGGCAATACCGTCTTTTTCGGCACATCCTTGCCTTCGATCGCCTCAACAGCGAGCTTCAGGGCCAAAGCACCGGAATAGGGCGGCGAGGCATAGGAAATGCGTGGGGCACCGAGCGGTGCATAGGGCGAAGTAGCCCCTTCGACGTCAGTGCCGGCGGGAAGCATCTGGATACGCCCGCCATTCGATCCCTCGCCTGCGCATGGGAGCAACTGTTCCGGCTTCTTGCCGGCTTCAAGCTGCATGGAATTTGCTGTGAAGCAACCCACCTGCATCCAGAGCCCGTTGATCTCGTCCCAGTTGCGGGTAGCCAGAATCTTCGACAGTTCGGTACGGGCAACCGCCTGACTCCACATGCCGACGGCTTCACCGACGATCTTGATGTCTGGATACTTGGCGAAAACTTCCTTTGCCGCCTTGGTGCGCAGATTATCGACGGAGGTGCCGGGCACGCCCGTAATAGCAATAATGTTGCCCTTGCCGTTGAGCTTCTTCACAAGCCATTCCGCCGTAACGCGACCAGCCTCTTCCTGATCGATGGCTATATTATAAGCGCAGGGCTCGGTGATTTCGCCGTCATAGGCAAATACCTTTACGCCCTTGTCGCAAGCATTCTTGACGACCTGGTTGAGCGCAGTCGGAGAGATCGGAAACACGACGATCGCCTCGGCGCCTGCCTGCACCATCGCGTTGATTTGCTGAATCTGGCGTTGAGCATTGGGCCCGGCCACCTGAACTTGCAGATCGACCTTGTCGGCGAGACTCTTATGGGCTGCCATCGCCTTGACCATGTTGGCGGCTTCCGCCTGCCAGTCATTGCCGATGAAGCTCATGCTCAGGAAGATTTTATGCTTTTCAGCAGCGTCCGCATGCCCGCCAGCCAGAGTAGCCCCGGCGGCAATCCCAGCGCATACGACAAGGCGCTGGATTCTCGATATGACATCCATCGTTTAACTCCTCCCCTTTGTACGAAACACCTCCCAAGACGCTTCCTCAAACGTCTTGCCGTTCCGCTGCAAGGACCGTATCACCATTTGATCAAAGATCAATGATAAATTAATATAACAAAGGCCGATGCGTGTGATAAACAGACATGGCTTGACGCGCTCCTGCAGAGGTTGCATTGCGAGCAGACAACACGGGGACAACCGCCCCGACACAGAAGGCATAGCAAATGGCTGAGGCTGGTTTTAAACGGCCAGGAGTTGAGATAGTCCCGCTTTCAAGGGAGACCTTGCAGGACCGCGTATACCGTCAAGTCACAGGGCTCATCCTGGAGGGTGGCATTGTGCCGGGCGAGATGGTTCCGGTGCAGAGCCTCGCCGATGCGTTCGGCGTGAGCGCCATGCCCGTACGCGAGGCTTTAAGGCGGTTGACGGCTGCCAACGCCTTGACCGTCGTCTCAGGCCGATCGATCGGCATACCGCGCTTGAGCCGCGCCAAGCTGACAGATCTTCGGAATGTGCGCATTGAGATTGAGGCCTTGGCAGGAAAATGGGCTGCCGAACGCATACAGCAGGAAGAACTGGATGCCCTGCGGGTCGTGCTGGAGTCGCTTGAGGCAGGGAATGCGTCTGGAAACATAAAATCCTATCTACGCGCGAATTATGCCTTCCATTTTTCCATTTACCGCGCTGCCGGCTCCGAAAGCATCCTCAACATCATCGAGAATCTGTGGTTGCAGGTGAGTCCATACTTCAACATGCTGCACGATTCCGGCAACTACACCAAGGCCAATGAACATCACCGCGCGATGTTTGCTGCCCTGAGCGCCCATGACGGGGATCGGGTCAAACTGGCTATACAATCCGATATCGACGCGGCTTATGAAGTTCTTTTGGAACTTGTGACCTGACACCGATATCCACCGTCCCTTGATGTGTCAGTCTACGGCCGGACTTAAATTTCCGTAGACGCTGCCGATCGAGTCTACATCGAATTCCGTAATTGGATCTCGGCTACGACCATGCAAAGCTCCTGATAATAAAAACAAACCACCGATCGAATAGATCGGAATGGCCCGGGGGCGAAATGTCCAAATTTTCGATCGCATTTGTCGACGATCATCCCATTCTTCTAGAAGGTATCGCCAGTATCTTTGCGAGCGACAACGCCTATCACGTTGTTGGGAAAGGCGGCACAGCGGCGGATGCCCTCGATATTACCAATCGCTTGAAGCCGAATGTCCTTATCGTCGACCTGAATATGCCGGGTGATACGCTCGAGGCGATGACATCCATTTCACAAACTATGCCGGAAACGAAGATCGTGGCTTTCACCTCCGCCGTCGGTGTCGACAGCGCGGTAGAGGCCTTCGAAGCCGGCGCCAGCGGCTACGTGTTGAAGGGCAGCAGCGCCGACGACCTTCGCCAGGCGGTTCGGGCCGTTCTTGGCGGCGAAACCTATATCACGCAAAGCCTTGCAGCGCAGGTCATCCTGGCGCTCCGCCGTGTCTCGATGCAAAAGAACAAGAGCGAGGCCATACGCTTGAGTGTTCGCGAAGAGCAAATCGTAAATTTGCTTCTAGAAGGGCGGACCAACAAGGAAATTGGCGAGCAACTCGACATCAGCGTAAAGACCGTCAAGCACTACATGACCATCCTCATGCAGAAGCTGCATGCGCGCAACCGGCTGGAAGTCGTGCTTGCGGCGCAGAAACGCCTGCCTGGCTCCGTGGGGAGCCAGACCCGGCAACTCCTCAACTAGCTTTTTTGACTGGAAGGCTGCTTCATTCCTCGCGGAATGCGCGTCGAAACTGATCCATGAGGGGCTTTGACAGGAACGACAGAGCCGTGCGGTTCTCGGTTGATATGAACGCCTCGACAGGCATTCCCGGCTTCAGCTCATTTCCCGCCAATCCTTCCATTTCCTCCTCGCTCACTTCGATCTCGGCCAGGTAGTAGACCTGACCGGTGGTCGTATCGGTCGACGTGGAAGGCGAAACAAATGCGACCGTACCCGAGACTTCGGGCGTGGTCCGTTGATTGAACGCGGAAAAGCGAAGCTTGGCTTTTTGTCCGGTCGATACCTGGTCGATATCGGTCGGCTGGATGCGCGCGACGATCTTCAGCTTCGCATTGTCGGGAACGAGCGTGATCAATTGAGCGGCCGGCGTCACCACGCCTCCGATCGTATGCACGGCAAGCTCGTTGATCGTGCCCGCGAGCGGCGCGCGAATATCGGTGCGGGACAGCCGGTCTTCGACGGCAACACGGCGTTCGTTAAGTTCGGCGATCTTCGGTTCGATGGTCGTCAGTTCGCGCTGAGCCTCGTTTCGGGCCGTCTCGTCGACGGAAAGTATCTGCAATTGCAATTCGCTGCAGCGCGACCTTGCCCTTGCAATACCGGCTTCCGCTTCAGCGCGGGTGGCGCGAAGGCTCGCCAACTCGCGTTCGATCACATAGATGCGGTTGCCTTCGATCAGCTTCTTGTCGGCAAGTCCCTTGATCTTTCCATGTTCGAGTTCGACGAGGCGAATCTCTTCGTTCTTCGCGTCCCGCTGTGCTTCAAGCCCTTTGATCTCTTCGCCTAGCTGGGCGATGCCAAGATCAAGTTGCCTTTTCTGGCTGTTGCGGTGCCCGCGATTGCCGCGCAGAAGGCGTTCTTCGCCGGCCAGCGTCATTGTAGAATGCTGATCGCTGCCAAGCGTCCGTTCAGGCAATATGAGATGATCAAGATCATCGCGCTCGGAAACGAGGCGGGCTTTCCTCACCGTCAATTCTACGAGCTGCGAGCGGATGATCGCAAGTTCAGCGCGTGTTTGGGCATCGTCGAGCCGCAGCATGACCTGGCCCTTTTGAACGAAATCGCCCTCGCGCACTGCTATTTCCGAAACAATGCCGCCATCCCGGTGCTGAATGGCCTTGAGGTTACGGTCGACTTTGACGGAACCTGACGCGATGACTGCGCCGGTAAGCTGCGCGGTGGCTGCCCATCCGCCGGCGCCGGCCAGCAGCAGGAATCCAAACGCCAGGCCGCAAATGATCCGGGCACGCAGCCGGAAATGTTCGTCGTCGGCTACGGCTATTGCCGCAACACTGTTTCGCAAGGCTTGCCGATTTTTCATGGTTCTCGTTTCCCCGTTCTATAATTGCGTTCAAACGTTCTCGACGAACATCAGCATGTGATGGCCGTCGAGGCTGATGGTCAGCTCCTGATGGCCGTCGCCATCCAGATCCGCTTCGATCAAAGTACGGTTCATATTCTCGGTCTGTGCATGGCTGATGCGTATCGGAAGATCAGGTCGTTCTGTTTCGCCGTAAATGTTTTCGAAGCGGTCTTCGATTGCGTCCATCACTTCATTGAAGATGTCGTATTGCGAGATGCGAATACGGTCGCCGACCATGAAGTCCAGTATCTCGTGGATGATGGCTGCGCCGTCACCTTTTGCTTTAAACTCGAACACGTCACTGCCATTTCCGCCGGTTAGCGAAACCGTGTCGCTCGCGGCGATCAGGTGATCGTTGCCCTCGCCGCCAATGACGCGTTCAAAGCCGTCAATAATGTCGGAGCCAACCATGACGCCGGTCGCGGTGCCATTGTCCATGTCGATGACGACCCCGGCTCCCGACTGGGCATAGCTGATCGTATCGATGCCCGCCGAACCGATAAACCTGTCGTTGGCGCCGTCGGCGGCAACAAGGATTGTATCATTGCCGCCTCCTGCGTCGATTGTATCGCAACCGCCGCCATCCACTATGGTGTCGTCGCCCTCATTCGTGAAGATCGCATCGTCGAGGAGGCTGCCTATGACTGTGTCGTCGCCAGCTCCGGTTCTGTATATCTCGAAACCCGAGATCGTATCCTCCCCGATCTCGACGCCCGTAGCGCACCCGGTCATGGCATCGAGGGCAATATCGCGCCGCGCGGAAGAATAGTCGATCGTATCGATCCCGGCATCGCCGGAGTAGCTGTCGGCAACGGCATCCATGTCGCCCGCAACCACGTCATTGCCCTGGCCGCCAGCTACCGTGTCCGAACCTTCGCCGCCCGAGAGAAAATCATTCCCGCCGCCGCCATCGAGTTTGTCTGCGCCGCTTGCGCCGAGAAGACGGTCGTTTCCATCACCCCCGAAAACACTGTCGTCGCCGTCTCCCCCGTCCAGAACGTCATCGCCGGAATCGCCCAACAGGCTATCATTGCCGCTGCCGCCGAAGATCACATCACTGCCTTCGCCGCCGGAAATCCAATCGTCGCCATCGTCGCCGAACGCGATATCGTTGCCGGAGCCGGCAAACACGCGATCATTGCCCGCACCGCCCGAGATCCAGTCATTGCCGCTTCCACCAAAGAGAATATCGTTGCCGGCTCCTCCGTAGATTGTATCGTCGCCGGAACCGCCCACGACATTGTCATCGCCATCGCTGGCGAAAATGCTGTCCTTTCCCGCGCGCGCGTCGATTATATCGTCGCCGCTCGTGCCGCTGATGTCGTCGGCCAAATCGGTGCCGACAAAAACACCTCCGGTGCCGAGTGAAGGTTCAGCCACCACGGCAAAATGTGCGGTCTGCCAGATGCTGAGCGCGCCATCGGTGATCTGGTAGCTGATCGTGACGGGCCCAAGCTCCATCGCCTCGAACATCCATCCGCCCGACGAATGCGTGATGGTGCCGGAGGACGTGCTGACATTGCCTATTGAGAGCGCATCACCGTCGGGATCGGTCGTGTTGCGCAGCAGATCTGCCAGGGTGATATAGGCCAAACCGCAGCCGACAACGTCGTGAAGCTGGACCGGACCTGCGGTTCGCGGCGCACGGTTCTGGTGCGGCTTTTCGGTCGTGGGTTCGCCATCCTCGTCAGGATCTTGGTCCTGCTCAAACGCAACCGGGCCATTGTTCTGACCCCACTCGTCAGCCCCGCCAACTGCACCCGCCGCCGGCGACCGGGCCGCAAAATCCGGCGGGTTGTCGTTGGCTGCGCGCAGCGACAGGGAAACGGGTCCAAAGCTTCGAACGAAGTCCTCGATCGAAAAATCCATCTTTTGTGGCGACGCGACCATTGTTGCAGCGGTGCTCGACACGACACCCACGTCGAAGCTGGAGTTCCGCGTCGGGGTCAGGATTGGCGCGTCGCGGTCGCGTACTGCCAAACCGGCCACGTCGGACACATCATCCGCCCAGGCATCATAATTTCCGACGAGCTTCAGAACGGGCGGGGTCGGAGCCTGCACATCGGCTTCAGGTTCGCCTTCCTCGCTTGCAGCCGATTTCTGGTCATCCGGCCAGAAGCTCTTCAGATACAGCATTATGCCGGTCAGCACGATGATGACATATCGCGGCAGGGAGGATCGCTTTTTCTCTGAAAGGAGATAGCGGGCCTGCGGATCGGCCTCCACACCATCGACCTTGGTTGATTTGACGTCGATGATCATGCCGGTACCCTTTCCGCTTGCTCGGCGCGGACCGGTCGCTTTTCGACTGGTTGAGCCGGGGCTCCAAGTATTTCGTTTCTCTCGCCAAATGCCGTCAGTTTGCCGGCCTGAACGACGGCAACGAGATTGACCGCAGCAAGCGCGCTCGGCCGATGGGCGATTACGATTGCGATGCCGCCACGAGCACGGATGTCCTGGATGGCGCGCGTCAGCGCCGCTTCCCCTTCCGCATCGAGATTGGAATTGGGTTCGTCGAGCAGCACAACGAATGGATTGCCGTAAAGTGATCGGGCAAGGCCGATGCGCTGCCGCTGTCCGGCTGAAAGAGCCGTGCCTTGCGGACCAAGTTGCGTATGGTAGCCGTCCGGCATGCGCACGATCATTTCGTGTATCCCGGCATTGCGCGCCGCTTCGACGATAGCGCGCGGATCGGGCTGCGGCGCAAGCCGGCAGATATTCTCCTCGATTGTACCATCGAGCAATCCCACATCCTGGGGCAGATAGCCGATGTGGTCGCCAATGACATCGCTGCGCCATTGGGTGAGTTCAGCATCGTCAAGCCGCACACTGCCGCGAAGCACGGGCCAGATGCCGGTCAGGGCCCGGATCAGCGTGGTCTTGCCGCCGCCGCTCGGGCCTATGATACCCAGTGCGTCGCCGGCCTTGATCTCAAAGCTGACGTCGCTAAGAAGAACGCGACCCGTCCCGGGGGCGGCAACGGTAATCTTTTCTACCTTGAGGCTCATGCACGGTGTCGGAAGGTCCATCGGGAGGTCGGCATTGCTGAGCGCGATAACCGTTTCCCTGATGCGTTGCCACGCACCACGGGCAGCAACAACGCCTTTCCAGTTCGATATGGCGAGGTCAACCGGGGCCATCGCCCGTGCCGACGCTACTGATGCCGCGATAATGGCGCCGGACGAGAGTTCGCCTTGGATCGTGAGATAGGCACCGAGGCCGAGAATGGCCGATTGCAGGATCATCCGCAGCACGCGGGAGATCGCGCCGAAGGTGCCGCTGATGTCATTTGTGCGGGTCTGAAGCTGCAAATGTTGCGCATTGGCCTCGGTGAAGCGATCGATGGCGCGGTGGGCAAAACCCATTGCACACAGGATATCGGCGTTGCGGGCATTGGAATCGGCGATAGCATTGCGGGCAATCGCGGACTGGTGCGAGGCGCCTGCCAGCCGGCGCGTCATGAGTTCGGTGGCGACAGTCAGGCAGACAAGGATGAATGCCCCGCCCAGGGTCAAGGCGCCAAGCATCGGATGCAGGAGGTAGACGAATACGAGGTAGAGCGGCATCCACGGCAGATCGAACAGCGCAATTGGTCCCTGGCTTCCCAAAAAGCCGCGGACCGTGTCGACGTCACGGCCACGCTCGAGTGCTTCCGCGGTCGAAAAGCCGAAGCGCGGCATGTCGATTGCAACCTGATGAGCAAGGGGAGCAAGCTTCTTGTCAAGCCGCGCTCCCACCCGGACGAGGATCTGGGAGCGAATGACATCAAACAGGCCCTGGAACAGATAGAGTCCAATTGCCAGGAGCGAGAGGGCGACGAGTGTCGGTATGCTTCCGCTGGTCAATGCCCGATCATAGATCTGCAGCATGTAGAACGAGCCGGTCAGAGCAAGAATGTTGATGACGCCTGACAGCGAGAAAACAAAGAAAAATACGCTGCGCAGGCCTTTGACAAATTGTTGGGTTGCGTCGCTGTTTTTGGCGGTCCGGTTGTTGCTCTTGGCCATTACTGATCCCCGATCTTTGCGATTTCTTATGGAGGGCTGGCGGGCCGGCATGGCCCGCCATCAAGCAATTACAGTTCGAAGTCCGATGCGGTCAGCGTGTGTGTTCCCTTGATGCTGATCTTGAACTCCGCGCCGCTTCCACCATCCTGATTGCCGTGAACCACGGTGTAGTCGCCGTCGCCGCGCACTTCATGCGTAACCTTCAGCGCACCCTCGGCGTTGAACCCCGATCCCGTGACCAACGTGAAGGCCTGATTTCCGGCAATCGAACCCTTGGCATCAATGCCGCTGAGGTCGATTTTGTCGCCGGGCTGGAAGCCATGGATGGTATCGCCGTCGGCATCGTCGGCGGAAAGGAACCGGAACGTATCGTTGCCCACGCCCCCATCGATTATGTTGACGGCCGCGCTTGCAACTATCGTGTCATTGCCGCTACCGGTGATGACATTCTCGATGCCCCAGAGCGTGTCGCTGCCGGTGAGGCTGCTCGTTGCGCTACCTCGACCCATGAAACCTGAGCCGAGATCGACATTGATGTTGGCGGTAATTGCCGCCATATCCAATGTGTCGTTGCCGACAGAGCAGGCGGACGATTCATCGCCGTAGTAGACATCGTTGCCGTCATTGGCGGACGCTACGAAATGGTCGTTTCCCGCGCCGCCATGAGCAATATCGTCGCCTGCCCCGCCATCAATGATATCGCGACCATCGCCACCGAAGATCCGGTCGGCGCCCGCGTCTCCGTAGAGCATATCGTCGTCGCCGCCGCCAAAGAGATCGTCGTTCCCCGCGCCGCCGAACAGCATGTCCCGGCCGCCTTCGCCGCTAAGATAATCGTCGCCATCCGCGCCGCGGATTATGTCCCGGCCTGAACCGCCAAGAGCACTGTCATTGCCGGCAAGGCCGAGGATCGTATCGTCATTGGCAGTTCCGACGAGAACATCGTCGCCGGAAGTACCGACACCCGTGTGCTGGCCAGTCAATTCGCCTGGGGCATCGACATCGTCATCATCATCGTCACCGCCGCTATCGTCGTCGTCATCGTCATCGCCGGGAAGATGCGGATAGTCGTCGTCATCGCCGTCCGGATCATAGTCCTCATCGGCAAACTGCGGCATGCCCTCGAGTGCTGTGAAAGTGATGCTGTAGTCGTCGCCGACAAGCGTGGTCTGTCCTGTTTCGCTGATCGAAACTTCATAATCCGCGATCGACGTGCCAGCCGGGAGTGCGATCACATCCTGCGGACGGAGTGAACCCACGATCGTGTCATTGCCACCATTCGACCGGAAGACAATGCGGTGCGCAGAGCCGAGCGAGGTGATATCGACCATGTCGTCCCCGATCGTACCCTCGATCGTGATCGTATTGGGACGGAGGCTCGTAGCGGAGAAATCCCCGATGATTTCGATGGTGTCTCCACCGGCCGTACCTGAGGCTGCCGGATCAACACCGTTGATGCGGATTTCCTCGATATCGGTCAGCTCGGCAATGACATTGGCAAAGCCGGTTCCATTGCGCGTTATGACTATTTCGGGCGTGCGCCCATTGAAGCTGGAAAGGTTATTTCCGGGAACTGCATCCCAGGCAGCGAGCGTATAGATCCGGTATGTCTCGGCCGAGGCGTTGCCGTTGATCACGAATGTATCGCCGGCTGTCCCTTCGGTGCCGCCATTGACGATATCCCGTCCATCGGTGGCTCCCGAGGCATTGGCATTCCAGATAATGATGTCGTCGCCGCCGAGCGCGTTGATGATGTCATTGCCGAGATTGCCGTCGAGCGTATTGTTACCGTTGGTCCCCGTGATTGTTGTGCCAAAATCATTGCCTGTCACAGGAGTAGACGGGGTCGTAAAGATGAAGTCGGCAGCGGTGACGGTGCTGTTGTCGACTTCGTCCAGCCTGATCGAGCCGATGACGTTACTGCCCGCATCACGGATCGTGATCAGCGTATCGTCGACTGCGCCGTCTTCTATATCCTCGATCTGAATGCGGGATGCAGCCGTCGTTCCGATGTCGGATGCGGACAGGCCGAAAGCACTGAGATCAATGCGATCCTGACCCTGCGCTGCATTGGCATCGAAGCCATTGATAATATCGGCGCCGAAGTTGCTGGCCGTATAGCGGATAATATCGTCGGTGCCGTTCGAAGTGGTGAGGTTTATGATATCGTTGCCGTCGCCGCCGATGATGACGTTATCGCCGGTTCCGGCATTGATCGTATCATTTCCCGTGCCGCCATCGATGAAATCATTGCCGCCACCGCCATTGATCGTGTCGTTGCCGCCCGCGCCGAAGAGCTGATTGTCGCCGCCATTGCCGTTGATGACATTGGCTTCCGAATTGCCGGTGCCGTTAATGTCGCCATTGCCGCCAAGGGTAAGGTTTTCCACAAATGCACCGAGCTGGTAGGTCTGGTCGGTCTGCACGGTATCCGTGCCGCCCGTCGCAGTTTCTACGATCACGTCGCCGGCCGTCACGATATAGGTGTCGTTGCCATCGAGGCCGATCAGGGTATCGATTCCGTCACCGCCTTCGATACGATTGGCGAGCTGATTGCCCGTGCCGGCAAAGGCGCCAGCGCCGGTGAAGGTTAGATTCTCGACATTTGCGCCGAGGGTGTAGGCGGCAAGTGTAGTTTCAACCGTATCGGTTCCTTCGTTCAACGCTTCGATGACGACGTCTCCGGCGTCATCGACCTGGTAAACATCATTGTTGGTACCCCCGACCATCGTGTCGGCTCCGAGACCTCCGATCAGTTCGTCATTGCCCGATCCACCGACCAGAAGGTCGTCCCCGGCACCGCCGTCAAGATCGTCATCGCCGGCATTGCCAAACAGCAGGTCGTTGCCGTCATTGCCCAGCAGGTCATCGCCGCCGGACGTTCCGGCAAGCACGGTATTCACCCCTGCTGCTGCGGTGCGGGTTCCGTTGTCGTCGATGCTGATGGCGAAATCGCCATCGAGCGCATAACCCTCATAGGTACCGCCATTGAAGTTGACGAACTCCACCGCCTCGCCCGATTGGTCGAAATGATCGACAACCGTAATTTGCTGGCCGTTGAACTGGATCAGGAGATTGTCATTGGCGCTGGCGGGTGACGTGAGTTCGCTGAAGGCCAGGCCCGTAAGCGCGCCAGCCGCGATAGAGATGCGGTCGGTACCACTGGTTTCTGTGATTGTGTCACTGCCATCGCCAAGGCCGAACGCATAGGTGTCGTCGCCGCTGCCGCCGTTCAGCGTATCGTTACCAGTCCCTCCCAACAGAATGTCGTTCCCGGCAAGACCGTTGAGTATGTCGTTGCCGCCCTTGCTCACAATGAGATCGTCGTCGCCGGTACCATTCAGCGTTTCCGATGCCGCCGTACCTTCGATTACGTTGAGTACGCCGTCGGTGAAGCGCAGCTTCTCGATACCGCGCACGGTATCGCGACCATCCGATACGGGGTTTGGATTGGCCTCGTTCTCCCCTGCATCATCGTCCTGCTGCGGCTCGACAAAACCGCTATGGTCGATATAGAGGCTCGCATCACTGTTCAGCCCGAACGTATAGTTGGCGCGAACGTCGGTATAAACTGCCGTGTCGATATCACCGGCGACATTGCCGTCCAGTATTTCGCGGACGATCGACAATTGTCCCGGCTTGATTTCTCCCGAAAGCATGCGCGGGGCAAGTTCCGTCATGCTGTCGACGCTGAACGCTGTCCAGGCCTGACCCGGCAGCGGCGTCACCAGAATGCGCACATTGAGCCATTTGTCGCCGTCGATCACATCGTTGCCGGCGAGACCTTTGATGATGTCGCCGCCCCCGCCGCCAAGAAGGATGTCGGAGGCGTCGGCCGTATCCATGACAACCTGTTCGACCACACCGTTGTTGCCGGTTTGCGATGTACGCGCAATGTGGGCCACGAGAGCCCTAAGGCCTGTGATGAGATCCACGTTCTTTTCAAGAAGTGCATTGGAATAGGAGTCGAGCGCGGAGTCCGGGCCGGGGATTGCCGCGGTGCCAGTGGCTTCGGCACGTGTGTTCACAGCTTCGCGACGACCCGTGAGGGTGTCGTCATGTATCCAGCCTGACAAGCCCTCGACCAGATCGAAGCGATCGCGGAGAATGAAGGCTTCCTGGGTTGCAAAGAGCGGTATGCCGAGATCGGAATTTGCCGCGTTGACATCGCCCTTGTGAATGGCCCAGTCAAAACCGGCCATGCCGTTGCTACGCTGGATACCCTCGCTCTGGAACATGATGTCATCGCCGGATTCACCATCGTAGTCGGTGTCGCCGCTGCCGCCGTTGAGGACATCGTGGCCGATGATGGAGGAGTTGAAAAACAGTTCAGAGTTTTCGCCCGCAAGCGTATCGAAGCGTTGGCCGCCTTCGAGCCAGTCATCGCCCTCATTACCCAGAAGGAAGTCGCCGCCGGTACCGCCGAGGATGAAATCGTTGCCAGTACCGCCGAACGCTTCCTTGCCGTCGGGACCAGTGATGATGAAGTCGTTGCCCTCGTTGCCGAAGATCAGCGACAGGCCGGAACCGCCATGGATGACGTCATTGCCCGCATTGCCATGAAGGAAATCGGCCTCGCCGATGTCGGTGCCGGCATTGGTGATGATGTCATCGCCATCACCGCCAAAAACCTTGTCGACACCGTAGCCCGCCTCGATCCGGTCATTGCCGCCCCGCCCCCAGATGGCATCGTCACCGCCCCCGGAAATGATCGTGTCGTCGTTTTCGGTGCCGCCGATGGTAAAATGCTCATTGCTGTTGACGCGGATGTAGCTTGCATCCGTCACCGTGTCGTTGATCAGGTTGCCATTGGCGTCGCGACGTTCCACCAGCCGCGAGAAGGCCTGCAGGGTGGGATCGTCCTGGACCGGGTCGGCGCCTAGCTGCTTGCTGATGTCCATTTCGAGCGTCGGCATCTGGAACGCAGAGAACACATTGCCAGGGAGCGCCGTCGATCCCGGCTCGCCGAGATCGGTATTGCGCATGACGATCTCTGCAAACGTGTTGTTCTCAAGCTCGTTGAGAAGATTAAGACCCTGGGTACGTGACAGATAATAGAACCGGTCGGCGTCCTGCAGGTTCTCCATCGTCATCTGAAATACAAAACTGAAGGTCGAGCCGAGCATGCCGCCGAACGACATCTTCTTCTCGGCAAGACCACCTATCCAGAAGTCGACATTGTTGAGGCCGCCCAGAACCCCGCCCGCGTAACTTCCCGAAGCATTGAGGAAATCGAGCCGGTCGGCTGGAGCGCCAGCGCCCCCAAGCACGAGGAGCGTTGCAGCTGAGCGCTTGGCCTCGACCGTCAAGGCCTGGGTGATGCTGTCATGCGTGCCATAGGCCGCAATGAAGTTGATGATCGATGCGGGATTCTTGAGGTTAAGCGCAAAGTCCGCCCAA
The DNA here is from genome assembly GCF_900113985.1 of Phyllobacterium sp. CL33Tsu. NCBI lineage: Bacteria > Pseudomonadati > Pseudomonadota > Alphaproteobacteria > Hyphomicrobiales > Phyllobacteriaceae > Phyllobacterium > Phyllobacterium sp. CL33Tsu. The sequence goes on from NZ_FORJ01000006.1 coordinate 158,170, forward strand.
CTTTGATAGGGCTTGAGCAGCGTATCGCCTGTTCCATCATAAAATTTCTGGCGCGCTGCATTCAGTGGCGGCGTTCCCACATCGCGTCCGCGGGCGATGTTGATCGTGGCAAGATCGAGCGGTACGCCGAGCAATTGGTTGCGCAGCACGTCGGTCACGAATTCATCGATCTCATTGCCCGTCTGCCTGGTCATGCCGCGGATAATCGCTCCGGCGGCCGTGTCGGCATCGCCTGCATTGGCAAAGGCAACCGGATTGAGGAAGCCATCGAAGAGCGCGAGATCGTCCACGACGGGATCGCCATTCTCATCGAGGGAAATGCGGGCAATATCCTCGCGCAGCATCGAATGGCCGAACCGGTAGACAACGTGCGCAAATTCGGCCGCGATGCTGGGGTTGATATCGGCTGAAGGTTCGAACACGAAGGCATCGATATCCGGCTGCATCATGCGGCCGAATTCCTCGAAGACCAGATGCTGGTATTCCATTTCGTTGGTGAAGCGTCCAGCCTGGAACAGGCGCTCGCCGTCCCAGACAAGCGCAGCTAGTTCCTCGGGCGTTGCCGGCATGGCGGCAACATCGACGAGTAGCCAGTCGTTGAGGAAATCGACATCCCCCGACGCAAGCGCAATCTCCTTGGTCTGATCGATAAGGCGATTGTGCTCCGAATGGAAAACGTGATGGACAGCAGTCAGTGCAATGTTTTCATTGGCTCTGCCGTCGCCTGCCACATAATGAGCGTCAAGCATTTCATTGTCATAAGCCAATTGACCGCCGCGGGTGTTGAAGCCGCCGGCCGTACCATCGGCATTGAAATACCCTATGCCTGAGTCGGTATCGGCCTGCAGGGCTCCCAACGCGTCAAGGATGGGAACTGCCGCATGAGCGATGTCGTCGAGGAACGCATGGCCCGTCAGAATGGCGCCTTGGGTGCTGACGGGTTCGGCCGGGTTACCCTCGCGCAGCACATCGTCCGCCGTTCCCAATTGCCCATCGGGGCCAAGCCCGACGACGAGTTGCGGATAGCCATTTGGTCCAGGTAAGAAGTTGCCGTATTCGTCCGCCGCTATCAGCGGAATTTTGCCGACATCAGCGTCGGTAAGGCGAATGCCGAGAACGCTGGCGGCTTGCGCCTTGATGTCTGCCCAGGTTGCAAGGCCCCCTGCGGCGCCTTCCAGCAGGTAGCCCGTGGCAATCGGCTTGCCATCTGGACCGGCGACATACTCGCGCATGAAAACCTGCTTGGAGGCAGTTGAGCCATAAGTCTGGTTCTGATCGACCCACGGCGTCGTGAGGTTGACCGGATGCGCGGGACCATCGTCGGCTGTATTGGCAATGCCATCGAGGCCAAGTCCGTCATCGGCAGTACCTATCAGGCCGTCACGGCCGGCATCAACCGTCACACGGGTCAATGCCATGAAATTGGTGTGACTGCCGGGAACATAGAGCGGATCGTCCGGCTGCAGCGGCACATAGACTGTCCCGTTGCCGCCCTTGGCGACGAGATCGAGCCCATGGTCAAAAAACTGACCGAAGATGGTCATCCAACCATTGTAGGGCGAGGAAAGACCATCGTCGGGGGACACATTGAGGAGCAGCACGCTGTTGCCGTCCATCTCGATGCCATGCTCCTGCAGCAAGCCATCGAGCACGCCCTTGGCAAGTGTATAGGCATTCGACGGTGTCTGGCCTGGTCCCGGAGCCGGAATTGCTTTGAGAATGGTATGGGCGTTGACGATTTCGGTGAGTGCCGTCGTCAGTGCGGCGCCTCTCACCCCTGCATGCATCAGGGCCGCACTGATCGCGGCTGGATTGTTGAGGGTCTGATCGACGATCAGATTGGATATAAGGCGGGGATCGGCATCGATCACGGTTCCGCTGCCTGGGGCATAGGTCTGGCCAGGGCCGGTCCCGCTTGCGGGCCGGCCGTCGCCGCCGCCACTGCCGCCAACGCCATAATCGTTGTTGTCATAGATCATGCCAGGGCCGAAGACGAGGCTGTCGCCGTCGGCATCGTTCATGTAGTTCGGGTCAAAAATACCGGGGAAGCTCTGGTCGGCTGCACCCCATTTCTCCCGGCCTGGGATGAGGTTGTTATAGCTGCCATCAACTGTGCGAAGACCATAGGGAAGCAGGTGCGCCTGGGTAAGGCCATCATTGCCATTATAGCCCGCCACCAGTTCGGCCAGGTCACCGCCCGCTGCGTGCGCTTCCGCTATCTTGATCTGCTTAAGGATAAACTCGAGATCGTGCTTTACCAACGTTACCATGACAGTCTCCCACGGAACTATGCTGTTGTCCTCGCCTCTGCTTCAAAGACGAAGCGGGCATTGTGGGAAGCATCTCTCGAACGGGTCACGGGTGTAACGGAACAAAGTCTGCCCAATTCCACAGTTCCAGGTCGTAAATCGCATTGTCGCAAGGTCGGAAAATGAATCAGACCTAAGGCTGATGGTCGATTGGACCAACGGCCTATGGAACACATGTCCTAATCTCCTAGCGGTCGCGCGTTCCTGCCGTATATTAGGGTCTGATCGGCTAGCTTCGGGAGGAATGCTTGCAAGGTAAATGGAGGCAAGAAATCAAGGCGTGGTTTGGCGAGAAAAGCCTGTCAACGCAATTTGCCCTTGCCGGCGGCGTGTTCATGCTCGGAGCCATGTTTCTTGCAGGGTCCGTTGTTTCGAACATCGTATCGAAGGTTACTGTCGAAGACACCGCCAGTGCGACCGCACTGTTTCTCCAAAGCTTGATCACCCCTCTCGTTCACGACCTCGCAACGGTTGAATCTCTGTCGGCAGAACAGATCCAAAGGCTGGACGCTTTGCTGGGCGGCGATGAATTCAGCAAAAGGTTTCCGCACCTCGAGATCTGGAAGGATGACGGCCTGATCGTCTATTCGAGATCGGCGGAGATTATCGGGCGAAGGTTTACCGCACCGCATGGCCTCGTCGACGCCCTTGCCGGAGAAGTATCGGCGCAGTATGCGGACCTGTCGGCCGCCGAACACACGGTGCGGGAATTCAACAAATCCTATCTCGAAATTTACGTCCCTATTCGCGAACTCCTTTCAGGCGACATTATTGCCGTTGCCGAGATCCACGAGGTACCCAGCCAACTTGAGGAAAAGCTTACCCTTGTGCAAAGACGCACTTGGCTGGCCATCGTGGCGGCGACCCTCCTTATCGTTCTCGGGCTGTTTGGAATCGTCTATCGCGGCAGCCGGTTGATCGATGTGCAGAAAGCCGGTCTCGTGCAGCGCCTTAAAAAGATCGAACAGATTTCCGAGCACAATCGTCGCCTGCGCGAGCGATCGCAGCAAGCCTCAAGCCGTGTTGCCGAGTTCAATGAAAGGGCGCTTCGCAACATCGGCGCCGATCTGCATGATGGTCCGGCGCAGTTGATAACGCTGGCGGCACTAAAACTGGATGAGGTACACCGTGCCCCGAATGGAGCCGCACGGAAAATTGAGCTCAAGAAAATCGGCGGCGCGCTTTCGGAAGCACTGGATGAGATACGTTCGATCTCGAAAGGTCTGATGTTGCCGGATATCGAGAAGCTCGCACTTTCCGAGCTGATATTCCGGGTTGCGCGAAGTCACGAGCAGCGAACGAATACCAAAGTTGACGTAGACTGCCTGCCAATTACGGAGCCCCTCCCCCTTGCCATCAAAATCTGCGTCTATCGCTTCGTTCAGGAAGGATTGACCAACGCCTTCCGCCATGCGCGCGGTCACGAACAATCCGTCACATGCACCTTTGACGGCATGCAGCTTAACGTTTCAGTTAAAAGCGGAAACAACCTTCAAGACAGAGATCCCCCGGTCTGGCGCGAAGGCATGGGTCTCAACGGGCTCCGGGATCGCGTCGAAAGCCTGGGAGGATCATTCCAAGTGTATTCAGGACAGAACAGCGCCAACCGAATCGAGATGACCCTTGATTTCAGGAATTAGCCCAGCACCCTTGTCGCACACATTGCGAGCGCCTGGCATTTCTCACCAGTGACGCTCATAGCTGGGCCGGACGAAGCTGCCAACTATCTTCGACCCTGGCCGCATTATGGTTAACAAATTGTTTTACTAGCATATATTCGTGATAATTGAACCTAATACGGCATTCGTTTCTGTGTCTTGGATAATTGATTAGCCAATGCATTCCAATTTGTCGGACACGTTTTGTCGAATTCACGTCGTGCGCGCGGCTGTTTCCTCGGCCAAACATGTGCTCCACCGGGAAAGGAAACTCGGCCTTCGGGCGTAAACTAAGGCAACCTCCATCCTCATTCCCCTGCCACCAGCGTCGGGCGTATCCCATTGGCTTTGAGCGCCGCCATCAGCATGGGGCCGACGGTAAACTCCCCTGCCCGTGCCTTTTCGGTCAAGGCCCGCAGATAGCCGCCGGCGGAATTGATGTGCTGGGCCCGTTCGAGGATCAGGGCGATGACGATGGCGGTGTTTTCTTCGCCAAAGACGTCGAGCGCCTCCGCATAGGCCGAGGGCGAAATGCCAAGGTAACCTCGTACCTGCGCCGCCGTCGCCATGAAGCCGCGCCAGTTGTCGATGCCGGCCGCCGCATAGTCGGTAATTTCCGGACACGCCTTCATCACCAGCCCCAATGGATAGGTCTTGGTGACATCCTCGGCCTTCTGCCGGATGGGCTCGGATCTCGCGCCTTGGCTTCTTCTTGAGCCGGGTTCAAAGTCAGATTGAGAGTCGGTATTTGAATTCTGTTGCTGCGGCTCAGTCTGAGACTCATTGCCGCTCGTATTTCTGGTATTAATGTTGTTTTCCAGAAGGATAGCGACTTCCTCATGCAAATCCGCCAATGCAGCGAGGATCGGCTCCAGCGCGGCGAGGACCGCCTGGCGCGGAATGGCCTCGACCAGGGTGCGCAGACGCTGCCACAGCGTCGCCCAGTCGCCTGGGATGGCTTCGGCAACGGCAACCTCGATCAGCTTGGCTATATCGCGGCGATGCAGGGTAATACGCTCACGCACGAGCTTCAGCGCCCGTTTTTCAGCGCGCACACTTTCTGCTGCGGCTTCGATCTCCTCGGCGCGGGCAAGCAGGGGCGCCAGCGAAAAGCCGAAAGCGTCGGTAATCTCCCCTCCCCTGCCCTTGCGCGAATAGCGCTTGCCGTTGGGGCTGTCCTTGCGGGTGATGAGGCCGCATTCGACCAGCGCTGCCAGATGCCGGCGCAGAGTCGCGCTCGCCATGCCGTGCGCGCGCATTGAGAGCTGAGCGTTGGAGGGAAAGACGACGAGCCCGTTAGCGCTGGAAAGTTCATTGTCCGGCAGGAACGACAACAGCGCATTGAGAACGGCAAGCGCCCGATCGCCGATGCCGATGATGTCCTTGCCTTCGCACAGCCAACGATAGATCTGCCATTTGTCGGCCGTCTTGTCCTGATCCACCGTCTGCGCCTGGCGCTGGGCCTCCAACTGGCCAAGCGACATCGCCCGCCGCCCGAAGGGCGTCGTTATGAGATTTCCGAGCATCTCGTTTCACCTTTTCAAAAAGGCAAAAGAACTCAACTCGCCAAAACGACGCCAATGACTCTTGACAGTGATTCGGGGAAATGCGATTCTCAAGTTGCTACAGATGAGAAGGGCTTCCACGACGGCAACGTTTGGGGGCCTTTTTCTTTTGCGGTTTAGTCTCCCGTTGTTTCCTTGGCCGACTTCCGGAAAGCCTCATAGAGATCTCCCAGATTGTCGGCGATCCATTCGGCAAAGCGTGGGCCGTTGCTCGCCTCGAGCGTGACCGTGGCCTTCTTTGCGGTTGTTTTCAGCGTAACGCTGACCGACTTGTCACTTGGAACCCAGACCTTGGCCCCGGTGGCTGCTTGCGCCTTGTCAGGCCTTCGGCTCAATATCTCGACGGCCTTTTGAAAGCGCTGGTCACTGGACATGGCCCTGCAGTTGTCCGCGGACAACAACGCCAATAAGTCCTTGAGCCTTGATTTCGGTGCAAGCTCGGCAAACTCCATCCACCGCCGCCTCCCGACCTCCGGTGCCGCGCCGATTGCCTCAATAAGCTCGGTCGGAATTTGCCGTACAACCGAGATCATCTTCGAGAGGGCCGCCTTGTCCACGCCAAGCGCAGCCATGATCGTATCGCGCGAGAACGACCGCTCTTCGAGACGAACCGCAAAGAGGGCCCGCTCGATATAGGACAGGTTGGTTCGCGCATTATTCTCCTGGCCCTGACTGACCACCAGCTGATCATCGGAAAGCTCTCGGATGACGGCGCGAACCCTGGTGCCCAGCTGCCGGACCGCCGCCAGCCGGCGGTGACCGTAGGCGACCTGATAGCGGCCCTTATCTTGCGGATGCGGACGCACGAGGATCGGCACTTGCTGGCCATGGCTCTTGATCTGTTCAACGAGTTCGGCAAGTTCCGCAGCATCGATGCCAAGGCGATCGCTGATGAAAGACCCGTCAACGATGGCAGGATCGAGCTCGACGATCGTCTGCCCTTCGGCCAGTTGTTTCTCGATATCCTGCGCGCGCTCGAACTTCTGGGTGATGCTGCCGAGCGTCTTTGTGATGCCGCCAATGGGCGTGCTGCGCACGGCAGGGGCGACAAAGCCGGCGAGCGGTCTCGTGGCCGTCATTGGCGTTGGCGTATCCGGGGCGGCACTCTCGGCGGCGGAAACCTCGATGAGGTTCTTGCGGGCCATTATTTCCTCCCCCAGGTAGCGTTGAGGAGGCCTTCGATTTCGGAATTGACCGAGTTCAGCGACTCCATCGCCCGGTCGTAGGTGCCCCGCGTAAACTGGCTCCGCTCGACCTCATAGAGCGTCTGCTTGGTCACGCCCGCATCGGAAATCGCGGTCGATTTCAGCATGGGATTGTGTAGCATTCGATTGCCGAAGATCGCGCGCATGAACCCAGTCATCTGGTTCTGCGGACCATCATTGGGCTCGTAGCGCGTCACGAGATAGCGCATCCAGTCATAGCTTGTACGGCCGCCTGCCCGCTCGACTACGGCCATCATCTCGCTGGTCATGGCCAGAAACTGCGACATGGACATCACGTCGAGCATTTGCGGATGCACGGTAATCAAAACCGACGTTGCTGCGCACAATGCCGACATCGTCAGGAAGCCGAGCTGTGGCGGGCAATCGATGATAACGACGTCGTAAAGGCTTTCAATATCGGCGAGCACCTCGCCTATGCGCGCGAAGAACATCGTCTCCGCCGATCCCGACGTGATTGCCCGTGGTGTTTCGTGCTCGAACTCCATGAGTTCCAGATTGCCCGGCACGATATGCAGGTTTTGCGTATATGTCGCCCGAACGATCTCTGCGATCGGCCGCGGGTCCTCGTAGCGTATCGCACCGTAGAGCGTTTCGCCCTCGCCCACATCGAGTTCCGGTTGATGGCCGAAGAGCGCCGACAGCGAAGCCTGCGGATCGAGATCCACCGCCAGAACGCGCTGGCCGCGCAGCGCGAGATATTGCGCCAGATGCGCAGAGGTTGTCGTCTTGGCCGACCCCCCCTTGAAGTTCATTACCGCGATGACCTGCAGCTTTTCTCCGGACCGGCGGTTGGGTACGTATTTTTGCGATCCGTTCTTTTCGTCGAGGGAGCGCCGGATCCGCTCCATATCGGCTGGCGTATACATCCGCCTGCCGTTTGCAAGGGGTTCCGGTCCATGTCCTTCCGATGCCACCTGCCGCAGATAGCCTTCACCAATACCGATATAGTAGGCGGCCTCGGCCGGCGTGAACTGCCGGATGCTTTTCTGGGACGTTGGCGGAAATATCTTCTGCTGGTGAAGCTGGAGCTGGCGTGACAATTCCAGCGAATCCGCGGACAACATCGATGGCAGGTGCTCCTGCTCGCCGCTTTGGATTGGTGTCTGTAACATCGGTGATCCTCGAACTGCGCAATTGACGAAACTTTAGCTCAAACTGCGCAGTTACAATATGGCCCGATTCGTAAAGAATTCACAAACATTTAACCATGGCGCGAATTGGCGGCCTGAGCGGCTGTTGTCCGCGGACAACTTTGGTAATTTAAAGCCACCTGCATCCCTTTGAGTTAGACTCTGGAACTGCCGCAGCCTTACGATAGGGGAGGGGAGATCGTCGTCGCCATAACGCCTGGTATAGAGCCAGCATCCCTCGTTCTTCGCACTGGAATATACCCTCCAAAGGCAACAGCCAGCCACGCGGACAGCCACGGCCTCATCTCCAGAAATATTGCGGGAAACACATTCCCGCCTCCTGACAATTACGATTTCCTTCACTAAAGTGCTCTCATGGCCTGAAGGTGCGCCTGCCGTCCGCACTCCAGAAATGGAGCATGGTGAACGCCTTCGCATAATGTTTCCTGACCTTCCAACGTCGGGCGAAATTATCTGCAACGCGGGCACGGGTATGAATTTCGCCGGATGAAAGGAAACGTTATGCGTGATTACCGCAATGCGAAAGCTATGGCGAAAGTGCTGAGAGATGCATTCGCCGAACGCGAACAGGCCATCAAACAAAGCGAAGCACTCGAGATTGTGGCTCGGCAGTTTGGCCTGGCGAACTGGAACATCCTTGCCGCGCGGATCGATGGCGTGGCGGAAAACAGTGCTATCGCCTTTGAACAGGCTGTCCCAATCGTCAGAATATTCGACGTGGCGAAGGCGCACGAATTCTATCTGGGGTTCCTAGGCTTCAAGGTCGATTGGGAACATCGCTACGGCGACAACTTTCCGCTTTACACGCAAATCTCCCGTGGCGGTCTGCGGCTACACCTGTCCGAACATGCAGGCGATGCAACGCCGGGTGGCAACATGGTTATCTACATGAAGGGGATACGAACGTTCCACGCAGAACTTTCGGCAAAAAACTACCGTTACATGAAGCCTGGACTTCATGACGAGGGCACTCGGCTTGAACTCGAGGTGACCGACCCCTTCAACAATCACATGCGATTCATGGAAGTAACGGACGCGTAATCCACTTAACCGCCAAAGGCGAGGGGAACGTCAAACGCCCAGCTCGAGCGTTTGGCGTCGGCGGGGATCGGAGGGAAGGGCGCAGCACGCCTGACTGTCTCAATCCCCGCCCGATCGACGGCGGGATTGCCAGAACTGCGGCCTACGGCAACGCTCGATACGCTGCCATTATTGGCGACGACGAAGGAAACGATCAACTCACCCCGCAATCGCCCCTGGCGGCGCAAAGCACGCCGAAGCTTGGACGTCACCGTACCCGGATAGTTTGATACCGCCGCATTTCCCTCAACGGTGGACTTTCCTTTGGCGTTGCCATCAGAACTTTTGTCGCCATCGCTCTTGCCGTCGGCAACGCCGACGCGCGCTGTGCGCTCATTCGAGCCATTACGGCCCTGTGCTGCTAGTGGCTTGGATGGCTTAGCCGGCTTTGCTTCGCTCTCTATTTTTGCCGTTCGCTGCACGGGTTTTTGAACCGGGGCGGGGTCGGTCTTCTCGACGATGTGCGGCGCTTCGGCCGAACTCTCGGCAGGCTCTTCAACCGGCTGGACTGCAGCGGTCTTAACGTCCGCCGTCTGCGTTACCGGGGCGACGCTGCTGTGTTCAGACGGAACCTGCACCGCAAGCACTTCCAATGCGTCAGCGGGTGCAACGGTTGCTGGCGTCTCCTCGACGGCCATGACATTTTCTGCCGGTTCAACAGGCTTAATCTCTTCCGCAGGTACCGGTGTCTCAATTGGGGCGTCGCTTGCGGCAGGGGAGGGCGGTACTTCGACATTTTCCACCGGTATCGGGATTGGTGCCTGCATCGATATCAGTGTGACATTGGTCGCATCAGGAAGTTGATCCGGCTCACCTGAGCTGTTCATGTCGACGGCGCCGTCGCCAAGCAAAGACGCCATGGTCTGCTGGCTTCCAGCAATCAGGACTTCGTCTGCGATGAACCCGACCATGAAGAGTACCAGCGCGGCATGAAAGCCGCACGACAGAAGGAGCTTGCGATACCAGCTTGTTGCGACAGGCACCGGCGTGCTTGACAGGCTTTCGCCTGCGTTGGCATCCGGTGAAAGTTCCATCGCCGACGCGCCCGGTAGTTGCTGATGCTCTTCGGGATGCGCGTAGGAGAGGAGCAGACTGGTATCGGAGACAAGATGCAGCGCTGGCGGTTCCGCCAGCCTGACAGGCTGGGGCTCGGAACGAAATGCCAGCGCGTAGGCCATCACTCAGCTCCCGAACTGCACCGATGATTTGGTGATGGGCTTCAACTGCCGAATACAGGCTTTCGGGTCGATCCCGGCGCCGGAGCACTCCGTAGCGTCGTTGATGAGGACACGCGTCACCTTGGCACAGTCCGTGTCGCCGAGATCGAAGCGCCGCACCTTGGTCTTGCCTTCGGGGAGATCCTTGAAGTCAAGGACCGTGATGCGGTCGACGACGTTCGCTTCGTTGAACAGCGCGATCTCAAAGGCGGCCTTGTCGAGCGGAGCTTTGAGGTTATTGCTGACGACGAAGGTAAGGCGGCAGCCCTTTTCGGAGGGCTGCAGTGCATTCAATTCAAGAGTCAGGGCTGGCGCCGGGGTGGACTCTTCCCCCGACGCCAGCCCCGTTGCGGCAAGAAGTGATATGGCTGTAACAGCGGTCATGCTAAAGCCAAGACTTGCTGCAAATTTCATGGTTACCATCCAAATTGTTTGGCCAAGGTGAGTTTGAAGGTCCGGCCCTTGGCATCTGTGCCGGACAGATTCTCGCGATATTGCCGATCGAAGATGTTCTCGACAGCGAAGCGGGCTTCGAAACCGGCATATTTGCCGTCTGCGGGCTTCCAGCTTGTGAAGATGTCGTGAACGCCGTAGCCCGGTGTCGGCTGGCCGGTGAAGCCTGTATCGGTGTGAGCGGCGAATTGGCCGCGCCAGCCATACTCCACGCCATAATCAACCATCCGGCCGCCAACAGTCATCGTCAGTTGCTGCGCGGGGATCGTTGTCAGCGGAGCACCCGTCTGCTCGTCCTCGCCCTTTATGTTGCTGTAGGCGAGGCGAGTGAAGAAGACCTCAGCGTCATAGGACCCTTCGACTTCAACGCCATAAATTTTCGCTTCGGCGATGTTAACGTAGTAGGTGACGGGCAAGCGGCTGCGGTTGTTTGGATTGGTGCTGATGAGGTTGCGGATCTGGTTGTAGAACCCGGTGGTCTTCAGTTGCAACGTATCGCCGGCCCGCATCAGATCGTAACCGGCGACAGAAAAGCCGGCTTCGTAATTGTTCGACGTCTCCTTCTCGAGATCCAGGCTGGCAGCGCGACCGCCAGGATAGGTCCCGCGTCCAGGACCCGACGTTGAGTAGAACTCATCGATGGTCGGGAACCGTTCCGTGTGGGCCACCGACCCGAACACCGAGAAGCTGTCGTTGAATTTGTAAAGCGCTGCAAGCTTCGGCGAAATTGCATCATCCGAGGTGTCTTCGGCACTGGCGATACCTTCGCCCGGCGATGTGTCGCGGTAGTCATAACGGATGCCGGGGATCAAGGTCAGCTTTTCCCGCCACACGAATTCGTCCTGGGCGTAGAACCCGTACTTGTTCTCGGTTCCCTCAGGATGGAACAGAATCGGCCCAGGCCGGACACCGCCGAGCGATTCGGCGTCGCGATCCTGACGGCTGATTTGCGTGCCGATCGTCAGGTAGTTCTCGAAATCGTCAGCCTTGTACTCAAAGGTATTCTCGAGACGAGCCTGCAACGTCTGGTACGAATAATCCGAATCGTCGAACAGCTGGTCGGGCATGCCTATTCCCGAAGCATTGGTCTGTTCGTTCGCAGTGTCCGAATAGGAGAGTTCGAACTTGAGATTGAGCCATGGATTGTCGCTGGCGGGATTCTCGTAGCTGAAGACGGCCGTCTGGTCAGTCACCTTGCGATCGACTGTTCCAAAATCAAAATTGTCGGTCTGTGAATAGGCCTGGTCGTCGCCGCTGCCCTGCCAGCGCTGATAGGATAGGCGGATGGTCTGTTCGTTACCATCACCGAAACGATAGGTGCCTTTCGCCAGACCCGACCAGGATTCGAAATTCGAACCCTGGATCGTGTCGCCATCGCCGTCCTTGTAATCGTCGCCCTGGCGATAATTGCCCATCCCGAGGAACTCGAAATTCTCATTCAGGCGCGTCGCATAAATGGTTGAGCCGAGAATGCCCGTACCATTGGAATCATAGGCGCTCTTTACGCGCACGGAATTGTTCTGACCGTTCACCAGAAAATCTGCCGCGTCTTTCGTCGTCAGATTGATGACACCGCCGAGGGCCCCGGAACCGTAGAGGGTAGACGAAGCCGGTCCGCGAAGGACTTCGACTTGCTTGTAAAGCTCGGGATCGCTGAAAAAGGATCCCATGCGGTACTGCTCGTAGAATTTGGGCGTGCCATCGACATTGATGATGATCTTCGATTCGTCCGCCGCAGCAGCTCCGCCGATACCGCGGATATTGAACGCCTCCCCAAAAATGCGGTCGCTGCCGATGGCGGTGACACCGGGCACGTCGCGCAGCGTATCGCCAATCGTCGTGGGCTGGTCCTGATCCATCTGTTCCTGATCGACCACGGTAACAGCCTGCGGCGTATCGATCGCGATCTTGTCGACGCCGGCGCCGATCACCAGTCGCTGCAGCAGCGTCACGCGACCCTTCTTTGCAGCTTCACCCACGGGCTGTTGCGCCCCCGGTTGTACATTTGCCGTGGCCTGCTGCGCCTCCGCAACCGTCGAGCCAATCATTACCATCAGCGCCGCTCCGCCGAGCAGAGCAGCCGTATTCCGTGCAATAAGCCCCATAATTACCCATTCTCTCCAGAGTCTGAATGCTGGCTGGCTTAAAGGCGCTCTTGAAAAAGCTCATTGCTCGCTTGCAAACGATTGTTTCTAGAAGGTCATTTCAAATCTTGACTGGTTGACTCTTCTTTGTGTTGAGTAATAAAGGTGACTTTAAGAGTCAAGTTTGAAAAATGGCATTCTTGCCCACTTCAGACTTTCATTCGAGAACAAAACATCAAGGGGCGCTCGCCATGGCTGAACCAGTAAAATCTACTCCCGAAACCATTCGGCAGGCTCGTGCTGAAAATCCGAAAATGCGCGAGCGCGACCTTGCGCAGCAGCTCGGCGTCTCGGAAGCCGAGCTCGTCGCTGCCTATTGCGGAATCAGCGTCGTGCGCATCAGCCCGCGCATCGAGACGTTTCTGACCGACATTGCTTCACTTGGCGAAGTAATGGCGCTTACCCGTAACGAAAGCGCCGTGCATGAGAAGATCGGCACTTACGAAAACGCCCATGTCAGCAAACATGCCAGTATGGTTCTCGGCGAACAGATCGACATGCGAATCTTCCAGGGCCATTGGGCCCATGGTTTTGCAGTTTGCAAGAAAGACGAGGACGGTACCGTGCGCCGCAGCCTGCAATTCTTCGACGCAGCGGGCGAAGCAATACACAAGATTCATTTGCGGCCTGCTTCCAGCCTCGAGGCGTATGAAGAACTGGTCGCCAGGCTGCGCCTCGACGACCAAACGCAGACGATCGAACTGACTTCATTGCCCGAAATCGAGGAAAAGACACTGGCGATCGAAGAGCTCGACGCATCCAGCCTGCGTGATCGCTGGGAGAAAATGCGCGACGTCCACGAATTCTTCGGCATATTGCGGTCGTTGAGCATGACGCGCCACCAGGCGGTGCAAGTCATCGGCGACGATTTCGCTTGGCGTCTAGACGCGCAAACGGTGACCACGATGCTGCACCAGGCGGCCGAGCGCGAAATGCCGATCATGTGCTTTGTCGGCAATCGCGGTTGCATTCAAATTCACAGCGGTCCGGTCCATGCGGTCAAGCCTATGGGACCCTGGATCAACATACTCGACGAGACGTTTCACATGCATCTGCGGACCGATCATATCGCCGAAATATGGGCCGTACGTAAGCCGACTAAAGATGGCCACGTAACATCCCTGGAGGCTTACGATGCGAAAGGCGCGTTGATCGTGCAGTTTTTCGGCAAGCGGGCCGAAGGATCGGGCGAACGCAGCGACTGGCGCGACCTTGTGGAAAATCTTCCGAACCTCATGCATGCGGCGGCGTGAGGCGACCATGACACTCAGGACAATTGTCTGCGCCGGCCTCCTGTTGGCAACGCTTGGCGTGCCAGGCCGGGCCGAAGAGGTTACTGGAGCGCTGCCCGATGCGAGCCGTATTGTGTCGATCGGCGATTCGATAACCGAGATCATCTATGCGCTGGGCGAAGAGTCGCGGCTCGTCGGCAGGGACTCGACGAGTACGTTCCCTGATGCAGCGACCAAGCTTCCCGACATCGGTTACATGCGCGCACTGTCTCCCGAGGGCGTGCTCTCGATCAATCCGACAGCAATCATCGCCGTTGAAGGCAGCGGACCAAAAGAGACGATCGATGTCCTGAAGAAGGCGAGCGTTCCCATGGTCTCCGTGCCCGAGAGCTATTCGGGCCCGGGCATTGTCGGCAAAGTCGAGGTGGTCGGCAAGGCGCTTGGAGCCGAGGCCAAAGCGAAAGCGCTTGCCGGCGAACTTGAAAAGAAGCTCGCATCAGCTGCGGCCGAGACCAAGGATATTCAGGAGCGCAAACGGGTCCTGTTCATCCTCAGCGCGCAGGGCGGCAAGATCCTTAGTTCCGGCACCAAGACCGCTGCCAACGGGATCATCGAACTTGCAGGGGCCGAGAATGCGATCAGCGGCTTTGAGGGCTACAAGCCGCTGACCGACGAGGCGATCATTACCGCAAAACCGGATGTCATTCTCGTCATGGACAGGGGAGGGGATCATGCGGCCGCCAACGCTGACCTGCTTGCCAACAAGGCCATTGCCGCGACTCCGGCCGGCGCTTCGAAATCGATTATACGCATGAACGGGCAATATCTCCTCGGTTTCGGTCCACGCACGCCCAACGCCGTGCATGACCTTGCCAAGGCAATTTATGGCGACAAACTCAGCCAATGAGCAAAGCCTTGACCATAAAACTCATGGGGCGGCGCCAGACATCGACGAGGCACCTCGCCGATGGCGATCGATCCCATCTGGCAAGGGCAGTCATCGTCATCTTGTGTGGCTGCCTTCTGGCTTCCATGGCGTTCAGCCTTACGGCCGGCGCATCGGATGCGTCTGCTCTTTCAGTGCTCTCCAGTTTATTCTCCGCTTCGCAGGATAGTCTGGACGCGGTATCGCTCCGCGACCGGATCATCGTCTACGACATCAGATTGCCGCGGGTCATCCTTGGCGCACTGATCGGTGCCTCACTTGCAGTGTCCGGGGCGGTGATGCAGGGCCTCTTCCGCAATCCCCTCGCCGATCCCGGCATTGTCGGGGTCTCGGCTGGCGCAGGACTTGGCGCGGTGAGCATGATCGTGCTTGGCGGCACGGCGCTCGCGCCCATGATCGCATTCTTCGGTAGTTACGCCCTGCCGCTTGCAGCGTTTGCAGGCGCCTTGAGTTTCACTGCGATTCTCTACCGGGTAGCGACCCGGCGCGGACAAACGTCGATCGCGACGATGCTGCTCGCCGGCATCGCGCTCGGCGCCATGGCCGGCGCCTATATGGGCATACTTGTCTATGTCGCCGATGACAGGCAGTTGCGTGATCTCACCTTCTGGGGGCTTGGTTCCCTTGCCGGCGCGAGTTGGATCAAGATCGCGGCAGCCGGACCGTTCATCATCGTCTCGCTGCTTGCCTCCCCGTTCCTCGCGCAAGGCCTGAACGGGCTCGCCCTCGGTGAAGCATCCGCCGGCCACCTCGGCATTCCGGTGCAAAGGCTGAAGTATGTTGCCATCGTCACAGTCGCCGCGGCGACCGGCGCATCCGTTGCAGTCAGCGGTGGCATAGGCTTTGTGGGGATTGTCGTACCGCATCTTCTGCGCATCGTTATCGGCCCGGATCACCGCTACCTCCTGCCAGCCGCGGCGCTGCTCGGCGCATGCATGCTGCTGCTTGCCGATACGGTGAGCCGGACGATCGTGGCACCCTCGGAACTGCCGATAGGCATTGTCACAGCCGCTGTTGGAGCACCATTCTTCCTCTGGACATTGCTGCGCAGACGCGGCATCCTCGATCTCTAGGACCCGCACAATGGCGAATTCCCATTGCATTGACGTGAGCGACGTAACTGTCTTCCTTGGCCGCAAAAAGATCATCGACTGCGCTGCTTTCACGGCTGAAGCCGGAAAATTCACCGTCGTCGTAGGGCCGAACGGATCGGGCAAGACGACTTTGCTTCGGGCGATGGCGGGCGACCTGCCATTTACGGGCCGCATCAGCCTCAACGGTACACCGATCGACAGGATGAAACCCTGGCAGATGGCTGCCGCGCGCGCCATCCTGCCGCAAGCCACCTCGCTCTCATTTCCGTTCACCGTCCGGGAAATCGTCAAGCTGGGAGTGATCGCCGGTCGTACCGGTGCAGGGGCGGCAAGAGATTTGCCGGATCTTGCGCTGGACCTTGTGGATCTTGCCGGATTCGGCGGCCGGTTCTACCAGGAGCTCTCAGGCGGCGAGCAACAGCGTGTGCAACTTGCCCGCGTTCTCTGCCAGGTATGGCAACCCGTGCTTGACGGACAGCCGCGTTTTCTTTTCCTCGATGAGCCGGTCTCGAGCCTGGACATCAAGCATCAGCTGATCATCATGCGGATCGCGCGCGACTTTGCTGAACGCGGGGGAGGGGTCGTTGCGATCCTGCATGATCTCAATCTGACCGCGATGTACGGCGACAAGGTCGTTATCATGAATCGCGGTCATACCGATTGCGTCGGCACGCCGGCCGAGGTGCTCACGGACGAGCGCATCCTGCGTGTCTATGATTGTGCGCTGAAGGTCGGCGCATTTCCGGCGCCGGGCACGCCGTTTGTCCTGCCGCATTCCGTATTGTCCTGAATAGTAGCCGCACGCAAGACGGAACCTTGGGCTCAGGCAGCACCCGGGCAAAACCGTCCCCGTCGCAAAGGCGACATTTCACAGCATAATTTATTTCTGGTTGCATGAAGCGGAGACTCGCTCTCCCTTCGATGCCGAATTCTATCGCGCCCCGCCTATGCTAACCGGCATCCCGAGGATAAAAGGGGCGAAAGCGGCGCACTATTCGTGCTTCGAGAAGGTTGAAATGGCTCAGAAACCAGCGACGTTGAAGGATGTGGCAGCTTTTGCGAACGTCTCCCGTGCGACGGCTGCCCGTGCGCTCAACAGCTATGGTTACGTTGGCGACGAGACCGCGCAGCGCGTCCAGGAAGCGGCGGAAAAGCTGGGTTACAGGGGCAATCGCCTGGCACAGGCGCTGCGCAACGGCCAATTGCCGATCATCGGCTGCATTCTCGGTGACATTCAGAATCCATTTTTCGCCCGGATCGCGCACGATATCGAGGCTTTGGCGCGTCGAAGCCGGTACAATCTGATTATCGGCAGCAGCGAAGAGCAACTGGAACAGGAAGTCTCCTTGCTGGCGAGCCTGCAATCCCTGAGCATACGCGGCTTCATCGTCGCGCCGACATCGGACGAGAACAACATCCATCTTAAGCGCCTGATCGAGGAAAACGTCCCGCTGGTGCTGATCGACCGTGTTGTGCAAGGAATCGATTGCGACAGTGTCGTCGTCGATAATGAAGGCGGAGCGCGCAAGGCCATCGAATACCTCATCGCCATGGGCCACCGACGTATCGGCCTTCTGCAGGACGATACGCGCATCTTCACGTCGCGCGCACGCCTGAGCGGCTATCAGAGCGCGCTTGTCGCCGCAGGCATCAACCCGGACGACAGGATGATTTCCGTATCCCAATCGACAGTCGAACACGCGATCGATGCGACCATTCGACTGTTCAGCCAGAAATCGCCACCGACTGCACTCTTCACCGTCGACAGTTTGATGACCCAAGGCGCGCTGTTGGCCTTTCGTTCGATGGGAATCTCCATCCCCCATGACGTGTCGCTCATCGGATTCGACGACTTCAACCTGGCGACATTTACCGATCCGCAGATCACAGTCGTTGCACAGCCGGTGTCGGAAATCGGCCTTGCTGCGGCCCGGCTCCTTTTTGAACGGCTCTCCGGACATAACCGCCAGACAAGACAAATTCGCTTTGAAACCAAGCTGTTGGTCAGAGGTTCGGTGAGCCGTCGACAGGACGTTTGAGCCACACCGCCCATCTCAGCAAAAAAATATTCCAACCCACTTGTCAGCGTGAAATTCTTGTGCGCTAAATATGTGTGAGATCGATCTCACATTGTCTTAACGAACATTCGCGCAAGACGGTACCTCGCTCTCCAGCGGTGTTGATATGCGCAAACGGGAAGGTTCTAATGCTCAACTTCGATAAAGATCGCTTTGTGAAGATACAAAGTGGCGCAGTCGCAATCGCCGATGACGTGCGCGCCCTGGTGCGCAAGCTGCTCGACGATGGCCTCGAACGGATTTTCTTCATGGGCACGGGCGGCGTGCAGTTTCTGACGCAGCCGGCGATCGAGCTTGCCCGGAACGGAACTGTTTTCCCGGTCTCGGCGGCATTTCCGGCGCAGGTCGTTCTCGAAGCGCCGGCTGGCCTTGATGAACGGGCGCTCGTCATTCTTCCGTCGCTATCGGGAACAACCAAGGAAAGCGTCCAGCTTATGGCTTTCCTGAAGGAACGCGGCGTCAAGACGCTTTCCCTCACCGGGCATAAGAACACGCCTCTCGGCCTCGATGCGGACTACAATTTCACCAACTTCGCCGAAGACGATACATCCTCGGAATCGTTCTACCTGCAAACTCTCCTGATCGTTCTCGCCCTGCTGGCTGAGCGTGGTGAATTTGCGGACTTCGATGCAACTGTGGCAGAGCTTAAGAAGCTGCCGGAATTGCTCGTATCGGTGAAGGAAGATTACGAGGCTGGCGCTGCCGCGCTCGCCCAGGAAATCAAGGACGAGACCTATCACATCTTCACCGGCGCAGGTTCGGTCTGGCCGGAAGCGCATTATTACGGGATGTGCATCCTTGAGGAAATGCAGTGGATCCGCACACGTCCGGTTCATGCGTCCGATTTCTTCCACGGCACGCTCGAATTGGTCGAGCCCGGTGTCAGCCTGTTCATCTTCAAAGGTGAGGATGCCTGCCGCCCACTGACCGATCGCGTCGAAAACTTCGCAAAACGCTATACCGACAAGGTCCGGGTTCTGGACGCAGCCGCTGCCAAGCTGCCGGGAATTTCCGAGAATACGCGCAAGCTGATCTCTCCGATCATCCTCGCCACCATGCTGGAGCGTCTGAGCGCCCATCTCGAAGTTTTGCGCGACCATCCGCTGACAACGCGCCGCTATTACAAGCGCGTCGAGTATTGAGATTGTCCCGATCCGATCAAGTCGGATCGGGATTGATTCATTCACAGAAACGAAAGATCAAAAAAGAGAGGAACTGCGAAATGAAAAGCACCACGTTTTTAAGCACGACGAGTCTCGCTTCTTTCATGGCGGCCGGATTGATTGCCGGCAGCGCAAGTGTCGCGCTGGCAAAAGACCCGGTCGTAGCGGATCCGGATGCAAAAGTTGAATATTCGGGCACACTCAGCATTCTCACCAAGTTCGGTCTGCAGCAGCTTTCTCCGTTTTTCGTCGATGCCGCCAAGGAATATGAAAAGCTTCATCCAGGCGTCAAAGTCGAACTTATTCAGGAGAGCGACGACAGCGTGAAGGGCAAGACGAAAGCTCTCGTTGCGTCCAATTCCTTGCCTGATATCTATTTCTCCTGGACCGGCAGCTGGGGCGAAAACTTCGTCCGCGGCAATCGCGCGGTCGACCTTAGCAAGGTGATCGGTCCCGATACCGCCTGGGGCAAGCAACTTGCCGGCGCCGCAGTCAGCGCCTTCCAGTACAATGGCAAGCTCTATGGCATTCCGCTCTATCTCGACGCCAAGTTCATGGGCTACAGCAAGCCGCTGTTCGAAAAAGCCGGCGTTTCCGAACCCAAGACCTTCGATGAATTGCTCACCGCCTGCGCGGCTCTGCACAAGTCGGGTGTTACACCGATCTCCTTCGGCAACAAGGAAGGCTGGCCGGCGGTTCATTATGCCGGTCAACTGCTCTCCTATAACGTGCCGCAGGCGACGCTCGAAAAGGATTTCACGCCGGCCACGGCCGACTACTCCGATCCGGGCTATGTGCTGAGCCTGACCCAGTTCAAGCAGTTGATCGATGAATGTTCGGATGGTTCCGGGACGAACGGCTCGTCCTATGCATCGGCGCTGCAGCAGTTCTCCAATGCCAAGTCGGCCATGTACTATCAGGAAATCATCGAGTTCGATCAGAGCACTGCCGACGGCGCCTTGAAGCGGGACGATTTCGGCTACTTCAAACTGCCGGCACCGAAGGACGCAAAGGGCGACGTGAAGTCGATCGAAGGAGCGCCGGAAGGTTACATGATCAATGCCGCTTCGAAGAACATCCCGCTTGCGATCGACTTCATGAAGTTCGTCACTTCTGCAGATAATGGCAAGGTTCTGTCGGCTCCGCCTTATGGCCAGCCGA
The DNA here is from genome assembly GCF_900113985.1 of Phyllobacterium sp. CL33Tsu. Taxonomy (NCBI): domain Bacteria; kingdom Pseudomonadati; phylum Pseudomonadota; class Alphaproteobacteria; order Hyphomicrobiales; family Phyllobacteriaceae; genus Phyllobacterium; species Phyllobacterium sp. CL33Tsu. Next base: position 178,647 of record NZ_FORJ01000006.1, read on the forward strand.
GTGCGACCGTCGGAGGATATTCCGCCGATACGATGAACCCGGCGGTCGTCGGTGGCCTGAAAGTTATCGCGGACTCTTCCTATCTCATGCCCTGGCTCGATACGGCCAACCCACCACGCGTGGCGGCTGCCTGGCTTTCGGGCCTGCAGGCACTCATCGGCGGCTCGCAGACTCCCGAGCAGGTCATGGAACAGGTGAAGAAAGCTGCGGCTTCTTCAAAGTAAGAAAGCTCTCAGACAATGACTGTCGTGAAGCATGACTATAAGGGTGAAGCCGCCGCGATCGGCTTCACCCTGCGGAGGAAAGCCGGGAATGATCAGACCAGCCCCTTGTCGGGCTTGCTGTCGTTCCGCTGGGTGCTGGTCGCATTCGTTCTGATCCTTTGGTTCGTCTATTATCCAATCATCGACAACTTCATCGTCAGCACGAAAAACCAGGATATTTTCACCGGCGAAACCGCCTTTGTCGGCCTCGACAACTATCGCCGGCTCCAGAGCGATCCGATCGTCTGGACCGCGATCCTCAACAACACGCTTTATGCGGTCATCTCGATTGTTTTTCAGGTATTTGGCGCATTCGTGCTCGCTGCGCTCATCGAGGGTCTCGACAACGAAAGATGGCGCAGGTTCTGGCGCGCCGTCTATTTCATCCCCTCGGCGATTTCGATCACCGTCACCGGCCTGCTATTCTACTTCATCTATCAGCCGGACATCGGTCTGCTTGACTCCTTTCTCACACAGATTGGCCTCGGGAATTGGTCGCGGGCGTGGCTCGGCGAAGAGCATACGGCGATCTATGCAATCATAGCCATGAGCCAATGGCAGGGTTTCGGCTATTCGACGCTGTTGTTCGGCATTGCGATCCAGAAGATACCGCGCGAACTCTACGATGCGGCGATCATGGACGGGGCTGGCACCTGGCGGCGGCTGTGGAACATCACCATGCCTCTGACACGCGAGATGACAGGCCTGATGGTCATTGTCACGATCACCGGCGCCTTCCAGGTTTTCAACGAGGTCATGGTCATGACGGCCGGCGGTCCGAACAATTCCAGCCAGGTGCTTGGAACCTGGCTCTATCAACAGGGCTTCATCGAAAACGACTTTGGATATGGCGCCGCCGTGGCAACCGTGATCTTCGTCATCACCTTGCTGACCGGCTTCGCCCAGCTCTGGTACACAAGGAAGCGGAGGGTGCATCTGTGAGCGTCACCCTTCAATCCAGTGAGAGGGAACCGGTCGATTTCGTGTCGGCGCTGGCAAAGGTCTGCCTTGTCACCTTTCTTGTCAGCCTCGGTGTCATCGTCATCTATCCATTGATCTGGATGGCCCTGAACGGCTTCAAGAGCAACTCGGAGATCTTCGGCAATCCGTTTGCGCTTCCGACCAGCTTTACGATCGGAAACTATATCTCTGCGTGGAACCAGGGCATCCGCAATTACATTGCGACGAGCATAATCGTGACGCTTGGTTCCGCCATCTGCACCGTTCTCGTAAGCGCGTGGACCGCATACGGCCTGACCCGGTCAAGCTTGCCCGGGAAGCCTTATTTCGTGGGCATCGTGCTTGGCGGTCTCATGCTCAGCCCGACTGTCGCGGTAATCCCGCTGGTGCGCATGATGCAGGATCTCGGCCTCTACAATACCTATTGGGCGCTGATCATTCTTTATACAGCCTTCCGCATCCCGTTCACGACCTTTCTCATTCGCGCCTACATGCTCGGACTCCCACGCGATCTCGATGAAGCAGCGATCATGGACGGCGCGACCGAGGGCCAGATCTTCTGGAAGGTGATCCTGCCGCTGTGCAAGCCGATACTTGTATCCTGTGTCATCCTGCATGTGCTTTTCGCCTGGAATGAATATCTCTTCGCGATGATTTTCACGAGCGGCGCAGACTTGCAGACACTGCCTGTCGGCCTGACATCGATCATGGCGAAACACGGAACCAATTACGCCATCGTCTTCGCTGCGATGACATTATCGGCACTTCCCATCGTCATTGTTTTCTTCGCCGCGCAGCGCTTCTTCATCCGGGGCCTCGCCGAAGGCATCGGCAAGTAAGGGGAGTGGGAAATGTTGAGACGTGAACAACTCATCGGAGCAAATTTCTCCTTTCAGCACCACCCGTTCCGGTGGGTTGCGGAGCAGCTGCGCCGGATGGGATTCAGCCGCATGGAGCTTTGGGGAATTGCTCCCCACCTCGACCTCTTCAACGATAGCAATTCGCGCCTGAGAGAAGTGAAGGCCGTCCTCGTCGACAATCAGTTGTCGGTTCACTGCTTCACGCCGGAACAGGTGCTCTATCCCATCAACATCGCATCGGGCGACGACACCTATCGCGCAAAGAGCGTGGAGCGCTTTCTCCATGCTGCCGATATTTGTGCTGAACTTGGTGCGAAATACCTGTTTCTGACACCGGGCCGCGGGTTCGAAAGTGAAAGCCGCGAGCGTGCCTGGGCTCGCTCGATCGAGTCGGTCAACACGATTGCCCGGCACGCCAGGAGCAACGGGGTTGCCTGTCTTCTGGAGCCACTGCAACGTACCGAGAGCAATATCGTCAACAATGCGGATGAGCTCTTTGCCTTCTGGCGCGAGCTCGACGCAGATAATGTCGACGCCGTTCTCGATATCGTGGCCATGGCAACCGCGAAGGACAGCGTCGGCGCCTATGTCGAGAAGTTTGGCGAGCGCCTTTCCCATGTTCACATCGTTGACGGGACGCCGGCCGGCCATCTGGTCTGGGGCGATGGCAACCTGCCATTGCACGACTATCTCGCCGAACTCGATGCGAGTTCCTTTACAGGGACCCTTACCTTCGAACCCTTCGGCAATGGATCTTATGCGCTCGATCCCGTTTCGGCCTGGCAACGTTGTCTGACCGCGATTGCTCCTCTTCTTGATCGTGCGGAGCAATGATGCAGAACGCCAGTCCAACGCTGATTGCTGTCGGCGACAATTGCCTTGATGCCTACCTGAGCAAAGGCTTCGTCACGGTGGGAGGAAATGCGCTCAATGTCGCGGTTCAATGGCAACGACAGGGCCACAATGCGCGCTATTTCGGCGCCCTCGGCCATGATGAAGAAGCCGGGATCATGCTCGACGAGATCGAACGTATCGGCCTCGCTCCGGGCGACGTGGAATTGCTGACAGGGAGTTCCGCGGTAACCCTCCTTGCCGACGATGCCGGCGAGCGGCGCTTCCTGCTCGAGTCCCTCGGCGTCGGGGCAGACTATTTCCCCAAGGGCGAACATTATGATGCGCTGCTGCGGGCCGACTGGGTCCATCTCGGCACAAATGCGAGCGAAAAGCTGGTGCGCCGGCTTGTAGCGGATGGCGTAAGGTTCAGCGTCGACCTGTCGACGCGACACTTCGATTTGCCGCTGGATAATGTACCGCTGGTTTTTGCGTCAGGTCCAGACGATCCGGACGAACCGGTCAAGCCGCTCATCGAAAAGTTCAAGCGGGCAGGGGCCCGCGAAGTCGTGGTCACATGCGGCAAGCGCGGCTCCTTCTACGATAATGGCAGCGCTCTGTTCTTCGCGGATTCCGTCCCGGTATCTGTCGTTGATACCTGCGGCGCCGGCGACAGCTTCATCGCAACATTCATCGTTAGCCGCTTTCTTGAAGGCTGCTCGGAGGAAACCGCGCTTAATCGTTCGGCCGTGCGGGCTGCGGAAACCTGTACGCATCTCGGCGGGTTTCCGCAGGCGATCCTGCCTATACCGCAATGGCTTCTCGACAAATACGACAGCGTCATCCGTACCGCGCAAAGGGCTTGAGCATGAGCAGCATCAAAATGAGACCGCCGGTTGCGGCCTCAAGAGAAGACCGGTCCTTTTGGTTGCAGAGCATTGCCGCCGATGCCGCAACGACACCGCTCAAGGGCAGCGAGACGTGCGATATTGCAATCGTCGGCGGTGGTTACGCCGGCCTGTGGACCGCGCTGCGGATAAAGGAGCATGCGCCCGAGACGCGCGTTACGATCCTCGAAGCTGATTTTTGCGGGTCGGGCGCTTCGGGCAGGAATGGGGGACAGGTCCACACCTGGTTCGCCGAGATCGACATGCTACGGGAACTCGTGGGTACTGAAGACGCGCTCATGTTGTGCCGCGCTACTGCCGACGCCATCGATGAACTCAAGACCCTGCAGGATTCCGGCACGATCGACATGGATTTGCGACTGGACGGCTGGTTGTGGACGGCAAGTTCCGCCGCCCAGGAAGGGGCGTGGTCGAAGGCCTATGATCTCACCCGGACGTTGGGCGAGAAGCGATTTCGGACCCTTGACCGGGCCGATATGCTGAAGCGGACCGGTTCTTCTGCGTCCTACCTTGGCATCGTGGAAGACCGGGCTGGGACAGTCCAGCCGGCAAAGCTGGCGCTGGGTTTGCGCCAGCTTGCAATCTCGAAAGGCGTCATTATTCACGAACAGAGTCCGGTTCTGGAGATCGTACCCGGGGCACAACCGCAATTGCGCACGGCTCAGGGTACGTTGTCTGCCAAGAAGATCGTCCTAGCTGCCAACGCATGGCTTTCGGCGATTCCGGAACTTCACCCCTATCTTTATGTAGTCAGCAGTCAGCTCATCGCAACCGCGCCTGCTGCCGACATTCTGGATGAGATCGGTTGGGTCGACGGTGCATCGATCTGCGATGCCCAACACCACGTGCTCTACTACCAGCGCACCCCTTCAGGCCGGGTGATCTTCGGCCGGGGAACCGGCGGCATTGCGTATCAGGACCGCATCGGCTCCAGCTTCAACCGGAGCGGAGACAAGGGTTTGGACAATATCCGCGAGCTGCACCGCGTCTATCCGCAACTTAAAGAAGTTGAGGTGCAATATGATTGGAGCGGACCAATCGACTGCACTGCCCAGCATCTGCCGGTTTTCGATCATCTGAAAGAGCATCGGAACATCTTTTACGCTGTCGGTTTCAACGGCACCGGAATTGCCCAGACGCCCGTTGCCGGCCGCATCATGGCAAGCCTCGTTTTGGGACGCGACGACAAGTGGAGCAGATGCGGGTTGGTCGGTATCGGTCGCCGGACGAAGCTCCCGCCCGAACCGTTGCGATATGTCGGTGCAAAAATCGTCAGGGGCGCCATTCGCCGCAAGAATGACGTGGAAATTCTCAATCAGAAGCCGGATCGGATCACGCGATTTCTGGCCAATCTTGCTCCCTGAGTGATGGGAAGCAAATATAAGGAACGGAACGATGGCTGACTTGTCGCTGAGAAACATACGTAAGTCATACTCCAATCTGGAGGTCCTTCACGGCATCGATCTCGACATTAAATCCGGTGAGTTCATCGTTTTTGTGGGCCCCTCGGGCTGTGGAAAATCGACACTGCTTCGCTCGATTGCCGGGTTGGAAACGATTACCTCCGGCGACCTCATCATTGACGGCGAGCGGATCAACAATGTGGCGCCGTCCAAGCGCGGCATTTCGATGGTGTTCCAGTCCTACGCCCTGTACCCGCACATGACTGTCTTCGAAAATATGGCCTTCGGTCTGCGCATTGCCGGCCTGCCCAAAGCCGAAATAGATAAACGTGTGCGCAATGCAGCAAACATCCTCCAGCTCGACAGCTATCTGCTGAGGCTGCCGAAGGCTCTTTCCGGCGGGCAGAGGCAACGTGTTGCCATCGGCCGCGCCATCGTGCGTGATCCGCGCGTGTTTCTCTTCGATGAACCATTGTCCAATCTCGATGCGGCGCTGCGCGTAGCGACCCGGATCGAGATTGCGAAGCTGAAGCAGAGCATGCCGGACGTCACCATGATCTACGTGACACATGACCAGGTCGAGGCCATGACTTTGGCCGACCGCATCGTCGTCTTCAAGGACGGAAACATCGAGCAGGTTGGAACACCGATCGAGCTTTACAAAAATCCTGCCAATCTTTTCGTTGCGCAGTTCATCGGGTCGCCTTCGATGAACATATTGGAGGGGAAACTCGAAAAAGACTTGTCGGGCTCCGCGAAATGCAAGCTGGATTGCGGGGTCGCTCTCGATCTTGGTGTGCTGCCCGCTGGCGTTTCTGCTGAGGATCGGCTCAGCATCGGTATTCGTCCTGAAAATACACAGATCGCGGATGCAAAAACGAATGGGCCGGTGTTTACTGGTACCATCGATTTTGTCGAACACCTCGGCGAAGTACAAATTCTCTATGTCGATATGCCGGGCTCTGATCGAAAATATCTCATCAAGGTAGACGGTGCAGGCACTTACGCCAGGACGGACAAGATTCGCTTTACCGCGCGACCGCAAGACGTCCACATTTTCGATGCCAATGGCGCTGCTATCGCGCGCTTGTCACAAGCCGGCGTCCAAAAGCAAAGTGAATACGGGATGCAATGAAACCTGCTTTTGAGGCGAGCGGGCGGGAAAGGGTGTTCCGCCGCTATTAGACTTAAATATGAATGTGAGACTCCTCTTTGCAGTTTATGAAAAAATTCAAACCAGCAAGGAGGCTTTCGTGACAAGGATCTTATTCAAGCGTGCGCGCGCGCTCGGTATCGCGGCATTATTGGCTTCAGGCAGCGCCTTCGCTGCCGATCCGGGCAAGGTGTCGATTGTCGATGATCGCGGCGTCACGGTCGAAGTTCCTGCACAACCGAAGCGCATCGCCTCGATCTCCTACTTCGCCGATGACATCGCGCTGGCCCTCGGCGTCAAGCCGGTCGCAAGCACATATATGACAGCGGGCCGCGAACCGGATTTCTTGCTTGGCCTGACCTCGCGGATGAAGCGGATAGGACAGCGCGCCAAACCGAACCTTGAACTGCTTTCCGAAGCAAAGCCCGATCTGATCATCGCAATCCGCCGCTATACCGTCGGCAACGCGGCGCAGTTGCAGGGCATCGCACCCTATGTGGCGTACAACATGGAGTTGCTCGACGAGAGCTATAAGGAAGTTGCCGAGATTTCGAAGCTGCTCGGCCAGCCCGAGCGGGGCGAGCAGTTGAATGCCGACTTCCGCAAGAACCTGGCCGACTTCGCAGCCAAGGCACCGAAGGATGTCCACCCGCGTTTCATGATCATGTGGGGTGGAGCAACGCCGTTTGCGTTCCATACCGAAAACACATCCGCCTCCATCGTGGCGGCTATAGGGGGCGACAATATCGCCGGCCCGAAGTCGCCGGGCGGCGAGTTCGGTATCGATCTCAGTCTCGAGACCATGCTGGAGAAAGATCCGGAGGTCATCTTCGTCTACGATTCCGGGCCGGACCGCCCCCACGAAAGCAATCCGATCTGGTCGCAGCTCTCAGCCGTCAAGAACAACCGGGTTTTCTATGTCGGTGACCAGTGGGTCGAAACAAATGGTCCGATCGCTCGCGAGATCGTTCTGAGGGAAGCGGCGCACTATCTCTATCCGGACACCTTCTCCGCCGTCGATGTCCGTGCGGAAGCGGCAAAGATCATTCCCGCGACCGTTCAGGACTGACGGCCAGTCCGACGAATGAGCCCAAGCCGATCATTGCTGCTCATTGGGCTTATCGTGCTGGCCTGCCTGGCGACGATCGCCGTCGGTTTGCTGGTTGGCGCAAAAACCCTATCGGTCGCGACGGTTTTCCATGTTCTTGTCGCGCCCGATGGCAAGGTCGATTCAATCCTCGTGTGGACGCTGCGGCTGCCGCGAAGCCTGACGGCCGCCGCCGGCGGTGCGGGGCTCGCCGTTTCAGGCTACCTGTTGCAGACGCTGACGCGCAATCCGCTGGCAGATCCCGGCATTACCGGCGCGACCGCCGGAGCCGTTGCGCCGATCGTTTGTTGCTTCGTGTTCGTGCCCTGGCTCTCCCCGGTTTATTACCCGGTCATCGGGCTCCTGGGCGGGCTCGCGGCTTCTTCCGTAACGTTCTGGGTTTCACGCGGCGGGCAGGGGCGTCCGCTGCAACTGGCACTTGGCGGTGTCAGCGTTTCGCTGTTTCTCGGCGCGATAACCACCTATGTCCTGTTGCTGACGGGGCCGCAGGCCGCGTCACTGCTGTTCTGGCTGTCGGGCGGGTTTCAGGGAAGGACTTGGACGCATCTCATCCATATGCTTCCTTGGACGGTAACAGGTGTCGTCGGGGCGCTCGTTTTTCGTCGTGTAATTGGAATGTTCATGCTGAGCGACCATGCCGCTGCCGGAATGGGCCTGCAGCTTGGTCTCTGGAAGCCGGTCATTCTCATTCTGGCGATTATCCCGGTCGCGGGTATCGCGCCGATCGCCGGTCCGGTTGCCTTTGTCGGCCTTGCGGCACCCCACATTGCGCGCCTTCTCAGACCAGGCGGGACTGGATGGGACATCGGGTTGAGCGCGGTCATCGGTGCGCTCATCGTCACCTTTGCCGATGTTGTTGGACGCAGCATCGCCGTCCCGCGGGAATTGCCGGTCGGGATAATCACGGCGCTGATCGGCGGCCCTATCTTCATCTACCTTGTCCAGCGCGGCCGGCTCAATCTTTCGGGCGCTGAGCGATGAGTGCAGTTGCCTCCACGCGAGCGGGCTCGAACGCCGGCTGGATCGTTTTCGCTCTGGTCGCCGTTACCACCGCTTCGATCGTCGCAGCGGCGTTGCTGGGCGTCGCCGATATTTCCCACAACGACATCATGGCTGTCCTGAAGGGCAACGGATCCGATGAGGCCCGGGCGATCATCCTCGATATCAGGCTTCCACGCATCGTAACCGGCGTATTGGCAGGAATTCATTTTGCATTGGCGGGGTTCCTTCTCCAGGCAATCACACGCAACCCGCTTGCGGACCCATCGCTGATGGGGATCTCGCAAGGGGCCACGCTTTCGGTAACGACCTTCCTGATGTTCACCGTCTATATCTTCCAACCGGGCTCGAACACGCTTGCAGAGTTGCCGGTGGCTTGGCTTCCGGCGGCGGGGCTTGCCGGGGGACTGCTAGCGGGTGGCATCATCTACCTGCTGGCATTTCGCCTCGGTCTCAGCGCCATGCGTATCACGCTCTGCGGCGTGGCGGTCGGCGCAGTGCTGCATGCGATAGCCATCGGCCTTATCGCAGGATGGGGCTCGGCACGCATCGAGATCATTCTGGAATGGTTGTCCGGAAGCCTTTATGCCCGGACCTGGGACCATGCGCTCTTCCTGCTGCCCTTTACGATTGCCGGCCTGTTAATGCTTCCAGTCATCTATCGGCCGCTGCGCCTCCTGCATTTCGATGCAACGGTGGCGCAATCGTTCGGGCTTGCTTATCGCCGCCAGTTTTCCATCGTTCTTGTCGTTGTCTGCATGCTCGCTTCAAGCGCCGTCGGAGCGGTCGGGCCGCTTGTCTTCGTTGGCCTGATCGTGCCTCATATGGCAAAATTCATTGCCGGCCGAAACTTTGTGCTGTCGCTGGCGCTAACGATAGGCCTCGGCGCCATTGTCGTCACGCTTGGCGATCTGATCGGGCGTTTGCTCGGACAGGCCGAGGAAATTCCCATCGGGGTTGTGACCGCCATTGTCGGCGTCCCCCTACTTCTAGCATTGTTGCGCAAAACCACGTGAGACCGCTCATGCCACTGTCCTGTTCCAACGTGTCGGTTGCCTATGGAGAGCGCAAGGCGCTCAACCAGTTCGGCCTTTCGCTGGAGCAGGGAGAAATCCGCGCGCTCATTGGCCCTAACGGTTCGGGCAAGAGCACTGCCCTTCATGCTTTGGCCGGATTGATCCGACCGGTCGAGGGCCGGGTGCTCCTTGGCGAAACGCCGGTCGCAACCTTGTCACGGCGAGCGCTTGCCAAGAAGCTCGCATTCCTGCCGCAACAGCCGGCAGCGCCGGACGAATTGACCGTGGCCCAACTCGTTCGGCAAGGGCGCTATCCGCATGTGGGATTATTCCGCTCCTACGACAGCACGGACGAAAAAGCCATCGACTGGGCGCTAGAAAGCACTGGATTGGGCGGTCTCGCCGACCGCAGCCTCAACGAGCTTTCGGGCGGCGAGCGCCAGCGGGCCTGGATATCGGCCGCTTTGGCGCAGGAAGCAGCCATTCTTCTCCTCGATGAACCGACATCCTTCCTCGATATCGGCTACCAGGTGGAAGTCCTTGACCTTATCCACCGCCTCAGCCGCGAAAAAGGCGTCACCATCGTCATGGCAATCCACGACATCAACCAGGCGATCGCCGTTAGCGACCGCATTTCATTGTTGGAGAAGGGCAGGCTTCGATTTGACGGCTTGCCGGAAGACCTGGCCGGCAGCGGGTTGATCCAGGATATTTTTCGCGTGAGAGGCCGTTTCGTTCAAGTCGCCGCCGACAGCCCGCCGCACTTTGACGTCGAGCTTGCCAGGTTGCAGCGGCCTATGGTTTGACCAATCGGAAGACGATCTTGGTCTGCGTATAATATTCGAGCGCGTCGGCGAAATTCGGGGTCCAACCATCGGCCACGAAGGGGATAAAACCATTGAATTCAAGCTTGCGCGCCGAAACTCCGAAACCCGCCTTCTCGAAGGCGCGCCCGTAATCCGTGATCGAGCGATCCTGTACGATCGTATTGGTCCGCTTGGCCACAAGCTCGCGCCATTTCGGCCACAGCGGATTGTCCATATGACAGCCGGTTACCGCATAATAGACGCCGCCGCGCTTCAGCGCCTGCCAGATGTCCGCGGCATGCGCATCGATATCGGGAACGAGGTAGATTACTTCGTGACTGATCGCGACATCGAATTGATCCGCCCAACCCGTAAGACTGCTTGTGGCCTGATGCTGATTGGCAGGTTGCCTTTCAGTGCCTCGGCCTTGGCGACGGACGTGTCGGCGATATCGACGCCAAGAGCTTTGTGAAAGGGCCGGATCGCATAGAGATGCCTCAGAAGGCCACCTTGATTGCAACCGAAATCAAGCACGCTCTTGGCGGTAAGATCCTTCTCGACGATAAGGTCGATAAGGTGCCGCCAGATCGGCGCATGACCGTCGGCCATCTTGTCTTCTGCATCGGGATCGATATACCACGTGCCGATGTTTGCTGATTGAGTTTGAGCCATACCTGTCTCGTTCACCGGGATCGGAGCGCGGTTTTACAATGGCTTGTCTCGCTTGGCCAGCGTCTCAGACGTGTAAAGCCGTAAGACGACAACCATATGTCGCGGTCATGGAACCGCAGATCGCGTATGATGCTTGAAAGCAAGGAGGTCCCCGCATGGTTGACATCGGTCGCGTAGGCATCATTGGAGGGTCGGGGTGGCTGGGAACAGCCATAGCGAAAGCTCTTGTCGGTTCGGGAACAGTCGGGTCTGAACGGCTCACTTGCTCGTTCCGCAGCGGACGACCAGAAAATTCGCTCGGCTGTCATTGGACGTCTGACAACACGCAACTCGTAAATAATTCTGATGTCATTGTGCTCTCGGTGCGGCCGAACGACTGGAATGCTGTCGATATCGACGCCGCGGGAAAATTAGTGGTGTCGGTAATGGCCGGTGTGACGATCAAGGACATCAAGCAACGAACCGGCAGCAACAGGGTAGCCCGCGCACTGCCCAATGCGGCAGCAGAACTCGGCTATTCCTATACCCCCTTCTTCATCGATTCGCCTGAACCCGGAGATAGCGATACGATAGCGAGGCTGTTCCGCAGTTGCGGCGTGGTCGACGCGGTCAGCCAGGAGGAGCACATTGATTACTTCACCGCCATGTCGGGTTCGGGCGCTGCATTCCCGGCCTTGCTCGCCGAAGCGATGATGAATCATGCGGTCGCCCGGGGTGTTTCCCCTGACGTCGCGCGACGCGCCGCACAGCAGGTGATCATTGGCGCTGGCCGGCTTCAGGAGTTCAACGGCGCATCGCCATCCGAGACGGTCAAATCGTTCGTGGACTATAAGGGGACGACGGCGGCAGGCATCATTGCCATGCGGCAAGGGGGCTTTGACGCCGCGGTGGACACCGGTCTTGATGCCGCTTACCGCAAGGCCAAGGCATTATCGACGACGCCATAGAAGGACTGACGGATGAATGCGAGACCCCTGACCTCCGAGACGGCGCGATTGAAAATCGGCTTCGTGCTCGCGCGTTCCTTCACTCTGTCGGCCTTTGCCATGTTCGTCGATACGTTGCGGCTGGCAAGCGATGAGCTCGACCGTTCTGGACGGGTGCATGCCGACTGGCAGGTGCTCGGCAGCACCCGGCATCTGATCACGTCAAGTTGCGGCGTCGAGGTGGCTCCGACGTCGGATTTCGTTGATCCCGGCCAGTTCAGCTACATCGTGGTGGTCGGGGGGCTGTTGACCGTAGAACGCCCCATCGACAACGACACGATCGCTTTCCTCAAGCGGGCAGATCTGCAAAAGGTGCCTCTGATCGGCGTGTGCACCGGATCGTTCATTCTAGCGGAAGCCGGATTGATGGATCATCATGAGACGTGCGTCAGCTGGCTACACTACCAGGCATTCAGGGAGCGCTTTCCTGATCTGGCGGTACGTTCGGATCGACTGTACAACCTCGACAAGGCGCGCGGATCATGTGCTGGCGGCACCAGTGCCGCCGATCTGGCGGCGTCGATCGTGCGCCAGTCGATCAGCAGGGACGCCGAACGCAACGCGCTCGAAGTGCTGCAGATAGAACGGGCACGAACTGCGCTGGATATTCAGCCGCGCAGGCCGCTGGATATCGACTGCAGCGACGATCGCCTGAAGTCGATCCTGATCACCATGGAACGGCATGTCGAGGACATTATCAGCATCCCCGACCTCGCAGCGTCTGTCGGCATCTCGCGTCGCCAATTGGAGCGTCTCTTCCATGAAAAGACAGGCCGCTCGCCCGCCCAGGCCTATATGGCGTTGAGACTGCATCGCGCACGGGCGCTGCTCCTGCAGACCAAGGCGCCGCTGATCGAGATCGCCATTGAGGTAGGCTTTGAGACCGCGGGGCACTTCATAAAGGCCTTCAAAAAGGCTTACGGGGAGACGCCGGGGCGGGTACGGGGCGCAACGACGCACTGATACGCAGAGTGCGCATGTCTGTACCAAACGATTGCGTGCGATCCATTCAGCAGGCCTCGTCCCTTGCTACAAGCCACCTCACGCTAGAAACAAATGCGCCCGCCGCTGCCAGGGGTTTGCAGCAGCGGCGGGCCAAGTTTCAAGTCTAGAGAGGGGAACTTGAGATATCGACAATATTGAGAGGATCAGCACGCCGCAATCAGCACTAACCCTAGGCTCTGCCGAGAAAACTACGTAGAGCAGCCAATGATTGACTTCGATCGGAATATTTCCCCGATAAGTTGTGTCTAGATGGCATTTGCTTTCGGGCGCGGCTGCAATACCCTCCGTCCGTCCAATTCAAACCGTCAGGAGAGAGCGATATGCCAACGATCAACACAAAGGATGGGGTCGAGATTTTCTACAAGGACTGGGGAGCAGGGCAGCCCATCGTCTTCAGCCACGGGTGGCCGCTATCGGCGGACGATTGGGATGCGCAGATGATGTTCTTCGCCAACAACGGTTTTCGCGTCATCGCCCATGATCGGCGCGGTCACGGGCGTTCAAGTCAGGTGAGCGACGGCCACGACATGGATCATTATGCCGATGATCTTGCTGCATTGACCGAAAAGCTCGACCTGAAGAACGCCATTCACGTCGGCCATTCCACCGGCGGCGGGGAAGTCGTGCACTATATTGCGCGTCATGGCGAAAGCCGGGTAGCCAAGGCGGCGATCCTGAGTGCCGTCCCGCCGCTCATGGTCAAGACCGACGCCAACCCCGGCGGACTGCCGAAGGATGTATTCGACGACTTCCAGAAGCAGCTCGCCGCAGGCCGCAGCGATTTCTATCGTGCGATAGCCGCCGGCCCGTTCTACGGCTACAACAGACCCGGCGCAAATGTGTCGGAGGCCGTGATTCAGAACTGGTGGCGTCAGGGCATGATGGGCGGCGCCAAGGCGCATTATGACGGCATCGTCGCCTTCTCGCAGACCGATTTCACCGAAGATCTGAAGAAGATCAAGGTCCCGGTACTCGTGATGCACGGCGACGACGACCAGATCGTTCCTTATGCCGATTCTGCTCCTTTGTCGGCAAAGCTTTTGCAGAATGGAACGCTCAAGACCTACAAGGGCTTCCCGCACGGCATGCCGACGACGCACGCGGAGACAATCAACGCGGACCTTCTCGCATTCATCCGCAGCTGATCGACGCGGCGGGGCCGACCCTTGGCCCCGCTTCTTTTTTTACAAGGCGCAAGGCCTTACCCATGATTGATCATGATGTGGCGCACGGCCGTATAGTCCTCCAGCGCATAGACGGACATGTCCTTGCCGTAGCCTGACTGCTTCACGCCGCCATGCGGCATCTCGTTGGTGAGCATGAAATGCGTGTTGATCCAGGTGCAGCCATACTGCAGGCGTGATGCTGCCTGCATCGCCTTGGTGATGTCGCGAGTCCAGACCGACGACGCCAGACCGTAATCGCTGTCATTGGCCCAGCTAACTGCCTGCTCGTCCTCTTTGAACCGTGTCACGGAAACGACCGGTCCGAACACTTCCCGGCGCACGATTTCGTCTTCCTGCGTGGCGCCGGCGACCACCGTCGGCTGAAAGAAAAATCCATTGGTGCTGCCGGGGCCGCCGCCCGTCGTGATCTCGATGTGCTTCTGTTCAGTTGCCCGTTCGACGAAGCTCGCAACCCGGTCGCGCTGGCGTCCCGAGATCAGCGGCCCGATCTCGTTGACCGTGTCATCAGGGTCGTTATAGCGGATTGTCGACACCGCCGAAGACAGGTCGGCTACAAGGCGCTCATAAATGCTGTCCTGCGCGTAGATGCGGCAGGCCGCAGTGCAGTCCTGGCCGGCATTGTAGTAGCCGAACGTGCGGATGCCATTGACGACGGCTTCAAGGTCGGCGTCTCCATATACGATCACCGGCGCTTTGCCGCCAAGCTCGAGATGGGTGCGCTTGACGGTCTTGGCCGCCGCCTGCAAGACTTTCTTGCCTGTCGCAATGTCACCGGTAATGGAAACCATGGCGATCTTCGGATGGTTGATAAGGGCGTTGCCGACGGTCTCGCCGCGGCCAAGGATGATGTTCACGACACCTTCAGGCAATATTCCGGCGAGCAGGCGCGCCATTTTCAAGGCTGTAAGCGGTGTCTGCTCCGATGGCTTGAACACGACTGTGTTGCCCCCCGCGATCGCTGGCGCGAGCTTCCAGGCCATCATCATCAATGGATAATTCCATGGGGCAATCGAGCCGACGATGCCGATCGCATCGCGGCGGATCATGGAGGTATGTCCGGGCAGATATTCTCCGGCAACAGGGGAGGTCAATGTTCGAACTGCTCCGGCAAAAAACCGCCAGCAGTCGATGATGGCCGGCAGTTCATCGTTGCGCACCGCATTGATCGGCTTGCCGCAATTCAGTGCTTCGAGCGCGGCAAAACCGTCCGCCTCCGCTTCGATCGCATCCGCAATCTTCAGAAGATACCCCGCGCGCTCGGCCGGCGTTGTGCGCGACCAGCCCAGGAAAGCTCGTTCGGCAGCATCGACCGCCGCGTCGATCTGGCTGTGGGAAGCCTCGGCGAGATCGATGATCCTGGCGCCGGTCTTGGGGTTGAGGATCTGTTCCTCCGTTTCCGTTCCGGCTTCGAACCTTGACCCGATGAGCAATTGCGTATCCATGACATGTTCTCCCATAGTCTTATTATTTGCCTGAACCGGCGATCTGGTCGCCGTCACGTGTGAGGTAATAGGCGGCAAGGATCGGCAGGAACGTCACGAGCACCACAACCATTGCCACGACGTTGGTGACGGGCCTCTGGCGCGGACGAATAAGCTCCTGCAGCATCCAGATCGGCAGTGTCGATTGTTGGCCACCGGTAAAGGTGGTGACGATCACCTCGTCGAACGACAGGGCGAAAGCGAGCATGCCCCCGGCCAACAGGGCGGTTCCGATGTTCGGCAGGATGATGTAGCGGAACGTCTGGAAGCCGTTGGCGCCGAGGTCCATCGATGCTTCCATCAGCGAGCCGGAAACGCGGCGGAAGCGGGCCACTGCATTGTTGTAGACGACGACGATGCAGAAGGTCGCGTGACCAAGGACGATGGTCCAGAACGAGAAGGGTATATCGGCCAGGCTGAAGGCGGAACGCAGCGCAATGCCGGTGATGATGCCGGGCAGCGCGATCGGCAGGATGACGAGGAGCGAAATTGTCTCGCGGCCGAAGAAGCGCGTCTGGCTCACGGCGGCGGCGCAAAGCGTGCCGAGAATTAGCGCCAGTATAGTCGATACCGTCGCGACACGCACGGAGAGAAACAGCGCCTGCCAGACATCGGGCCGCTCCCAGGTGACAGCGAACCATTGGAGGGTCAGGCCGGGCGGCGGGAACTGGTAGCTCTTGTCTTCGGTCGTGAAGGCATAGAGAAAGATCAGAAGCAGCGGCACATGCAGGAAGAGGAGGCCGCAACCGGCAGCGATCTTCAGTCCGAGCGGAGCAGAGCGATCAGAGCGCATCGAATGCCCCCATGCGCCGCGCCATCCAGAGATAGAAGCCCATGATCACGATAGGAACAACGGTGAACGCCGCTGCCAGCGGTATGTTGCCCGCCGTGCCCTGCTGCGCATAGACCGCCTGTCCAATAAACAGGCGCGACGAACCAATGATCTGCGGAATGATGTAGTCGCCGAGCGTCAGCGAGAAGGTGAAGATCGAGCCAGCAACGATTCCGGGAAGGGCAAGCGGGAAAAGGACATGGCGGAAGGTTTGTTGCGGCGTGGCCCCAAGGTCGGAAGAAGCTTCGATTAGGTTGCCGGGCACGCGTTCGAGCGCTGCCTGGATCGGGAGGATCATGAACGGCATCCAGACATAGACGAAGACGATGAACGTCCCCGTATAGCTGACCGATAGGGAGTTGCCGCCGATGACCGGGAGGGAGAGCCAGGCGTCGAGCAGCCACATCAGATTGAGCTTGGTCAGAACCCAGGTGAGGATGCCTTCCTTGGCGAGGATCAGTTTCCAGGCATAGATCTTCACGAGGTAGCTCGACCAGAGCGGCAACATCACGCCGAGGTAGAAGAAGGCCTTCCATTTTCCTTGCGCATAGCGCGCAGCATAGTAGGCGATGGGAAAGGCAATGACCGCCGAAACCAGCGTCACGATCGAAGCCATGAGAACCGTCCGGAGGATGATGTCCAGGTTGGCTTCGTTGAGCAACTGGCCATATGTGGCGAGTGTAAACTGGTAGTTGATAAGCCCGGAGTAGTCGTCAATGGAAAAGAAGCTTTGCAGCAGGAGCGCAAAGAGGGAACCGAGATAGATTATGCCGAGCCACAGCAGCGGCGGGGCGAGCAGGAGCATGAGCAAAACATGCGGATGCTTCCACAGGAAGTCCGAGAGCCGCCCGCTCAGCCTGCCGCGATCGGTGAGGGTTGATCGTTGTTGCGCGATGGCGCTCATGACGCCTGGTCCATCAGGTGGAGATCGGCCCGGTCGAAACTCAATGTTACGCGCCCGCCTTCGGCGGGGACCGTCGCTGCGGCCGGGCTCATCACGTGGATGCGCGTGCCATTGACGCTGACGAGGATGCGGTTGGTCGCACCAAGGAAGCTGCGCGACACGACGGTGCCGTCAAGCACCAGCTTGCCGTCGCCAGCGCGGCCGAGCGTGATAGCTTCGGGGCGCAGGCTTGCATAGCGGTTGGCAGCGCCAAACTGGCTGACGAATTCCGGTGGCAGCACGTTCGACGAACCGACGAAGTCGGCGACGAAGCGCGTCTGCGGTCGCTTGTACACCTCCTCCGGTGTGCCAAGCTGTTGAATTTTCCCGTCATTGAACACAGCAATGCGGTCGGCCATCGACAAAGCCTCGCCTTGGTCGTGGGTAACGAAGACAAAGGTGATGCCAAGCGACTTCTGCAGGGACTTCAATTCCTCCTGCATCTGCTCGCGCAACTTCAGATCGAGCGCGCCGAGAGGCTCGTCAAGCAGAAGTACCTTCGGCTTGTTTACGAGCGCACGCGCCAGCGCCACGCGCTGGCGCTGACCGCCCGACAACTGACCCGGACGCCGCGAGCCATAGCCGGGAAGCTTCACCATGGCGAGGGCGTCCTCCGCGGCCTTGCGCCGCTCGTCCTTGCCTGCGCCCTTCACCATGAGCCCGTAGGCAACGTTGTCGAGAATATTGAGGTGCGGAAACAGTGCGTAGTCCTGAAACACCGTGTTGACGCTGCGCTTGTAAGGTGGAACGCCCTCGGCGGTTTCTCCGAAGATCTCGATGTGACCGCTCGTCGGTTGTTCGAACCCGGCCATCAGCCGCAGGCACGTCGTCTTGCCCGATCCCGATGGGCCAAGCATTGCGAAGAACTCGCCTTCAGCGACTGTCAGATCAACTGCATCTACCGCACGAACGGCACCGAAATGGCGGGATACGTTCTGGAATAGAACAGCAGGTGTCATGGCCTTGCTCCAGCAAGTTGGGGTATGATTGGCCCGGGCCTAGCCTATGCAGTTCGCGATCGACCGGCGTCCATGGCCGGTCGACAAATCTGCAAACATCAAGCGGCGTAGCGGCAGTGACCGGTATCAGCGTCCGCCAATGACGGCGATATAATCCGAGACCCAGCGGTTGTAGGGAATGCATTGGCCCTGTGATTCACACTTGGCAACCGGCGTCTTCCAGAACTTGATCTTGGCGAAGTCGTTATAGCCGTTGGCGGTGCAGCCCTCCTCCGTCAGCAGTTCATTGCCCTTGCAGGCAGCACCGACCGAAGGATTGGCGCCGAACCATGCCGAAACGTCACCCTGCACCTTGGGCGAAAGTGAATGTTCGATCCACATATAGGCGCAGTTGGGGTGCTTGCTGTCAGCGTGCAGCATGGTCGTATCGGCCCAGCCTGTCGTTCCCTCCTCAGGGAAAACCGATGCGACCGGCTGTTTCTCGCCTTTCAGAAGATTGACCTGGAACGGCCAGGATCCCGATGCGACAACACCCTCATTCTTGAAATCGTCAACCTGTACCATCGCATCGTGCCAGTAGCGGCCGGCGAGCGTGCGCTGGACGCGCAAGATGTCGAGCGCCGCCTTGTATTGATCCTCATTCAATTCATAGGGATCCTTGATGCCAAGCTCGGGCTTGTGGAACATCAGGTAGTTGGCAGCGTCGGCGATGTGGATTGGACCGTCGTAAGCCTGAATGCGGCCCTTGTTGGACTTCCCGTCCGGCAGATTCATTTCCTCGAACACCACGCTCCAGCTCGTCGGTGCCTTGTCCTTGAAAACATCCGTATTGTACATGAGGATATTCGGGCCCCAGACATAGGGGACGCCGTAATGGACGCCATCAATCGTATGCCATGGCGCATTTTGCATGCGCTCGTCGATGGTCTTCCAGCTCGGGATGAGGTCCGTGTTGATTGGTTGGACCCGCTTGCCTGCGATCAGGCGCCGTGTCGAATCTCCGGATGCGGTCACAAGATCGAAGCCGCCTTCGTTCATCAACGCTACCATCTCGTCGGATGTGGCCGCCGTCTTGACGGTGACCTTGCAGCCGGTTTCCTTCTCGAAGCCGGTCACCCAGTCGTAGTTCTTGTCTGTGTCGCCGCGTTCGATATAGCCCGGCCAGGCGACGATCGAAACTTCACCTTCACCTTTGCCGAGTTCCTTCAGCGCTTCCTGCGCCATGACCTGTGTCGCGAACACCAGCGAAAGCGTCAGCGCGGTGCAGGATTTGAGTAGCTGCTTCATGTTCGAATCTCCCCGATTCGGCTGCGATTTTGCGAGCCATGTTCCCTGAGAAGAGACTGCCTCTGTTTCGCTGCATTCGCAAATTCATTTACGAGAAGGTAGGTATCGGAAATTCCGATATCGCCAATGTTAACGGGTGCGCCCGCTACGAAGCGCTTCGGCTATGCCGACGAAATCCCGCGCCGCCTGCGGCAGGCTCGAGCCCTTGCGCCAGACCATGCCGACCTGCACGACGGGGAGGGCGCCCGAAACGTCGCGGCTTTCGATGCGGTCGCCTTCCAGTGACCACGGGCGGTACACGAGATCGGGAAGAAGGGCGATGCCAGCACCCGTCGCCACGAGACTGCGCACGGCTTCAACCGAGCGCGTGCGAAAGGCCACGTGCGGACGGGCACCAAGAGCGGTCAAAAGCTTGCCGGTATTCTCCTCGATTTCGTCGACGGTCAGCATGATCAACGGCTCCTTGGCGATATCGTTGATCGAAATGATGTCGGCGCTGACCAGCGGATGCCCGAGGGGCAGCCACAATCGATAAGGCGAGGTCTCGATAATTTCAGCCTGTAGCGCCATCCGATCGCGCAGGTTGGAGATCACCATCACGGCGACGTCCAACTCGCCTCCGATGAGCAGATGTTCGAGATAGGAACCATTGTCCTCGATGGCGCTCACTTCGACGCCGGGACTGGCACGGCGAAACCGGGCAAGCAGGTCGGACAGCACATACCCTGCCACCAGCGAGGTGACGCCAAGGTGCAGCTTTCCACCCATGGCTGGCGCATCGTTGGAAAAAGACCGGCGCGCATCGGAAACGTCGGCGAGGATCTTCGTCGCGTGCCGCAGGAACTGGTGCCCGTTATAGGTGATATCAAGCCCGCGCGGATGCCTCTCGAAAAGTTCGACGCCAAGGTCGTTTTCAAGTTCCTTCACTGCTTCGGTGATGGATGACTGCGATATGGAAAGATTCTGTGCTGCTCTGGTGACGGAGCCTTGCTCCGCCACCGCTACGAAATATTGCAGTTGCCGCAGTGTAAATGCCATGCCACGAGTTAATGGCCCTGCGCGCAATTGGCAAGGCGCGAGGCATTGGCAGCCTTCAGTGTGCGCCGGCCGCTGCAGGGCCTTTCGGCTTTTCGGCGAACAATAGGGCAATTGCCGCAATAGCAAGCAGGACGCCAATAACCGCAAAGGTGTCGCCGAAGCCGAGGATCAACGCCTGTCGCTTGACGAGCCGGCCAAGGACGACGACGGCCTGTTGGGCGGCCAGGGCGTGATCGGAAACGCCGTGGGCGATGAAATAACCCGTCAACTGGTCGAGGCGCTGATGAACCTCGTCGCGCGCCAGGGTCACAGACTGGCCGATGATGTTCGAGTGGAACTGTTCCCGCTTGGTCAGAACGGTTCCGAGCGTTGCCGTACCGACCGCGCCGCCGAGATTGCGCAGCATGTTCGTCAAACCCGATGCTGCAGCGGCGTCGGCAGCGGCGATCCCGGCCGTGGTGATGGCAGTGATCGGCGTTAGGACAAGCGCCTGCCCGATTGCACGAACAATGTTCGGGATCCAGAATTGGTCGCCGGCATTGTCGGGTGAAAGCATGACGTTCATGAAACAGCTGACAGCGAAGATGCTTATGCCGAGAAAGCCGATGTAACGGGCGTCGAAACGTTTCATCAGCATCGGTACCAGCGGGATCAGCAGCAATTGCGGCAGACCGGTCCAGGCAAGGACATTGCCGATCTGCTCGGCATTGTAACGCTGCACCTGCCCGAGGTATTGAGGCAGGATATAGACGGTGCCGAACAGGGCGACACCGACCAGAACGTTGACGACGACACCGATGGCGAAGTTGCGCTGCTTCAAGAGGCTGAGTTTCACCAGGGGTTTGTCGACCGTTAACTCAATCCAGATGAAAGTCACCAGAAAGACGACGGCGACAGCGCTGAGCTTCAGGATGAAGGGCGAAGAGAACCAGTCCTCCTTGTTGCCCTCTTCGAGCACGGTTTGCAGAGCCGATAGCCCGACAGCCATCGTGAAAATGCCGGCCCAGTCGCCTTCCTTCAGCAGATGAAGCTGCATCGGCGCCTTGTCCAACGTTGCCGCCAGGGCAACCGCCATGACGGCGCTCGGAACCGCGTTGATAAAGAAGATCGTTTGCCAGCCGTAATTCTCAGTAAGGTAGCCGCCGATCGTCGGCCCAATCGCCGGAGCAAAAGTGACGGACAGCGCGAACAGCGCAAGGCCAACCGGCTGTTGTGCCTTTGGCAGCTTCGTCAGCACCATGGTGAAGGCCATGGGGATAAGCACGCCGCCGGCAAAACCCTGCAGGCCGCGCATGACGATCATCGAGCCGAGATCATGCGTGAAGGCACAGGCGATTGAAAACAGCGGGAATAATATCGTGTTCACCAGCATGTAGCGGCGAAACGAAAAAACGCTGCTGAAGTAGGCCGTAAGCGGGATGACGACGATTTCGCCGATGAGGTAGGACGTCGAGATCCAGGCGCCGTTATCGACGCCGGTGCCAATGCCGCCTTCGATATCGAGCAGCGATGCATTGGTAATCTGGATGTTGAGGATTGCCATGAACGCGCCGATCATGCCGGCGAGTACGGCTATCCACTCCTTTGTGCTTGCGCGCGGCTGCGGCACGGCTGGGGCGTTGAATGTGACGGCAGACATGACACGATCCTCCTGCCGGCCATCAACGGCTCTGACGCTGGGCAGCGTCGGGCTTGGTGTCGATGCTTGGTTGAACGGACATGCCGGGCCGCAGGTCCCCGGCCGCGGCACTATCGGCGTCGAGGACGATCTTCACGGGAATGCGCTGCACGACCTTGGTGAAGTTGCCGGTCGCATTGTCCGGCGGCAGGAGCGCAAATTCCTGTCCACTCGCCGGAGCAAGGCTATCGACGTGACCGTGATAGACCCGGTCCGGAAACATATCGACGTCGATATCGACCGCCTGGCCCGCATGGACATCGGTAAGCTGCGTTTCCTTGTAATTGGCAATGACGTAGACCGAAGCTGTCGGCACCACCGTCATGAGCTGCGTTCCAGCCTGGACATATTGTCCGACCCGCAGCGTACGGTTGCCCACGACACCATCGACAGGCGCAATTATCGTGGCATAGGACAGGTTGAGTTCGGCCTGGTGTTGAACAGCAAGATCATGCTCCAGAGCCGCCTTTGCCTGCGCAAGTTCGGCCTTGAGCAGGTCAACCTGCTTGGTCGCAGCGTCCAGGGCAGCGCTATCGCGAACGACCGTGGCCTTTGCCGCCGCGATCTGCGAGGCAGCCTGCTGTGCATTCTGGATGTTGCCATAGCCGCTGGTTGCGAGCGTCGCATAACGCTTGTTGTTCTGTTCGGCAAAGATTGCATTGGCCTGATCGACATCGACCGTGGCTCGCGCGGCTGCGATGACCGACTCCTGAATCTCGAGCGAGGCTTGCTTTGCTTCGATCGTCGCCTCGGCGGCAGCGACATCGCCCTTCGCTTGTTCGAGCGCGGTCTTGAAATCGCGATCGTCAATGCGTGCGAGGGGCTGACCGGCCTTCACCGTTTCGTTGTCCTTGACCAGAACTTCGGCGATGTAGCCCGAGATTTTGGGAGCGACCGAACTATTGTCCGCCTTGACATAGGCGTCGTCAGTTTCGACGTTGAAACGGCCAACCGTCCAGTAATTGTGGCCGTAGTAGACGCCGCCGGCCAGCAGGACGATCGCGGCGGTCCCGAACAGCAGACGTCGGCCGCGTTTTCGCGCCGGCTTTGCGTTGGCCGCGGGTGCCGGCATCACGTCTGGCACGAGTACGGGCCTGCCGGCTTCCGCGGTTGGTGCAGTTTCGTCGGGCTTGGCGACATTATTGTTCAAGGCATGCAGCTTGCTCATTTTGATCTCCGAATTTACGGGTCGCCGTCACATCGGGCTGCGGCCTTTGTCGATAATTTCGATTTAGGAAACTTGATGTTTTCCAAAATACGCTCTATAAATCACTTGTCAATCATATTTTGGAAAATGATCATGGTCGTAATTCACAAGATCGAGAAGCGCCCCCGGGGCCGCCCGCAAATCCGTTGCGATGATGATACGAAGAGCCTCATCATCGAAGCTGCCAATGCGCAGTTTCATGAGAGCGGCTACGCCGCTGCGAGCATCAGCGTGATCGCGCAAAACGCAGGCGTTTCCACCAAGACCCTTTACCGGCTTTTTCCCACCAAGGCGGATCTGTTTGCCTGTATGATTTCCGATCGAATCGGTCGCTTTTTCCTTGCGGTCAATCCCGATGCGCACGCAAACGAGGATATGAGAGAAGGTCTCGAACGCATTCTGACGGCCTACGGCATGCTGACGCTCTCGCACGATACGATTGATATTATCCGGCTTGTCATTGGCGAATCCGACCGGTTTCCCGAGCTCGCGGCATCGTTCTATGAGCGGGCAATCGTCAAAACGAATACGGTGATGGAGGCCTGGCTCCGCGATCAGATCAAGCGGGGGCGAATAGCGCTCACCGATCCACATGCCGCGAGCGGTATGCTGCGCGGAATGATGGTGATGGAGCCGCAGCGGGCAGCGATGCTGCGCCAGGAACCCGCGCCGCAGAGCGAAGAAATTGTCGCCCGCGCAAAAATGTGCGCCGAAATCTTTCTCAAGGGTTGCGCAATCTAGCCCCTCCAAAGCACATTTGTTCGCTCGGAGATTGCTGAACCTGAAGCGGCTTTTTGGATCGGCTCAGGCGGAAAGTCTGGAGATCCGCCGCATGGCCTGCGGAGGCTGGCCGAAAGCGCGCAGAAACGCCCGGCGCATCCGCTCGCGATCGGCAAAGCCGGTCTCATTTGCGATCATATCCATGGAGAGACGGCCTTGCTCCATCAGCAGGCGCGCGGTTTCCACACGCAGATTTTCGACAGCCTTCGCAGGCGACTGACCGGTTTCCGCGCGAAATGCCCGGCTGAACTGGCGCGGACTCAAGTTCGCCGCATCCGCCAGATCTTCGACCGAAAGGTCTGTCTTGAGGTTCTGCTTGGCGAAATCGACAGCCTTCTGGATGCGATCAGATTTCGGATCAAGCTCGAGCAAAGCGGAAAACTGCGACTGGCCCCCGGCACGGCGATGATACACAACAAGTTTTCGGGCGACTGTGCGCGCTACTTCAGCACCGAGATCCTTCTCGACCATCGCTAATGCCAGATCGATGCCAGCGGTCATGCCGGCAGAGGTCCAGACAGGGCCATCGATTATGAAAATACGGTCCTCTTCCACCTTCACCCGGGGAAAGCGGTTATGAAGTTCGCGGGCGAAGGCCCAATGCGTCGTCGCCCGCCGATCATCGAGGATGCCTGCCTCGGCAAGCGTAAAGGCGCCGAGGCATGGCGCGGCAATCCGGCGCGATGTCTGCGTCGATTTCTGCACAAAGTCGAGGAGCCCTGGGGTTGCCGGTTGCAATGACGTCCCGGCACCGAAGATGACCGTGTCAAAGGTCGACTTGCCGAAGGGCTCCGTCTCCACATTGAAGCCGGCCGAGGCACGCACCATGCCGCCGGTCTCGGAGAGCAGGCTGATGGTGTACACCGGCTCGTTGACCGTGAGATTGGCGATCTCGAATGCAGTGAGCGCAGCAAATCCCATGACTTGAAAGTCAGGGAAGACGACGAAACCGATGGTGTGCATATCGATGTCCTGAAACTTGAATGTCTTGATATGCAGCATATTGCAGTTTTCGGACAAACAACAGGGTTTTCGCTGACGCTCGCGTTCAGGCCGGAGAACGCCGGGTTGGCCCCAAGAAAAACGGCCCCAACGGGGCCGTTTCCAATTCATCGACAATCGAGCGTTAGAAGTTGCGCTGGAAACGGATCGTTCCGCCGAGCGCGTCGTCGCCGCCGCCATTGGCCTCGGAAAATGCCCGGCGCGCGCCGTCAAACTTCGTGTAGTTGATTTCCGGCGTGATGACCAAGCCGGGGACCAGCGTGTATTCGACGTTGGCGGCCAGCGCCCAGGTCCCTTCCGATTCATAAGCAGCCTGGCCGTTGAGGTTTGCCTTGTCCGTGAGAGCTGCGGTAACGCCGGCCCAGGCAGCCCAATCGCCTTCCCAGGTGCCGAACCAGTTGCGATTGTTGGGATCGACGTCGCCCGTATCCGGATCAAAATTGTCATCATAGTCCGACTGGTAGCCGCCCATGACGAAAGCTGAGAACGTCTCACTGAACTTTACATCAAGGCGCAACTTACCCGCGAATTCCTCAACGTTTGAATCATAGCCGGCGACGCCGGAAATGCCGCCCCAGTTCTGTTCCCATTTCGCGCCCGCCAGGACATGCGGCATATAATCTTCAATGACGTAGTTGCCGCCGAGACCGGTGACGTCATCCTGGCCCTGTTCGGCGCCGATCATGGCGGAGAAGCCGTTGCCGCCCGTAAACGTGTAGCTGACCTGATTGCTCTCGCCGGACTGATAGTTGATCACATCGTCATTGATGATGTTGCCGGCATAATTGGTCCACGAACCGAAGAGTTCGTCGGCCGTGCCGATGCGAAAGCCACCGAGTTCGATGAAGGCCTGGGAAAGGGTCGCGCCGATATCCGATCCGTTTTCGAATTCTACACGGGTTTCGGCATAGGAACGCAAGGTGCCGAGTTCGGTTTCGGAACGGGCATCAAACCGAATTTCGGCACGTGTCTTCTTGTACCAGGTTTCGTTGTCGTCGGCGCCGACATTGGTGCCGTCATATGGATCATCGCCGCCGGCGGCATCGTAGCGGACATAGCCGTCGATCTTCAGGCAGGTCTCGGTTCCAGGTATGTAGAAAAACCCGGCGCCATAGGCGTCGCAAACGCGGACATATTCGACCGGTTCCGGTTCGGCGACCACGACAGCATCGGCGGCATAGGCGCCCGATGCACTTATGAGGGCGGCGGCTGAGCCGAGAAGCAAGCTCTTTATATTCATGCGAAAGTTCCCCTTTCCGTCAGTCCTGGTACCGGAGTGTCATTTCCCCGTGACGAACTCGCGTCACGGAAGTATTTCGATATGCTTGATGAATGCAATTGCCTCGTCTCGGTTTGAACGCCTCTTGCTTGATATTTTCTTGGTTAGTGACATTAATACTACTCGTATGCTTCATTGAGCCTGTTGAGCCAGGCGATGCCTACATGCTGGGATTTCAGAACGGCAATCGGGTCTTCACCATCCATCCGCGCGCAAATCCGGTATATCTCGAGGGCCTCATCGCTCAATTCGCCGCGTTTGTTGAAATACATGGCGGCAGCGTAGCGGGCGCGGCCTGACCATTTCTGTCCGAGCGGCGTATTGAGCAGGGCAAATTGCTCGCGCGCCTCCTCGCCAGACCCATGCATCAGAAATCCCCGGGCGGATTGGCCGTGCGCCGGTCGAGCTTGATGAACGGCCTCGCCACGACCTTGGCGCGCTTCATCATCTTTTCGTAGCGCAGTTCGCGCATCGCATAGATCTCGACCCAGAGATCATCGGTAACCGTATCGCCATAGGGCCGTTCGAGACTCGCGATCGCAATATTGCGCTTGGCAAGGGGTGACCAGATGGCGGCACTGACAAGACCGACTTCACGCTTGCCCTTGTGATAGACGATTGCATGTTCGGCCGGGATGTTGCCTTCGATTTCCAGCCCAACGAGGACATGGCGCAACTGCTTCTTGAACCGCGCTCGCTCGATTGCCTTGCGGCCGTTGAAATGGCCCTTCTTAAAGTCGATCATGAAGCCGAGGCCGATCTCGTCCGGCATGCGCGTGCGATCAGCGCGCAGCGCGTGGTCGGCGGTGATGAAGTCGGCATTGGCAACGATCAAGCCCGCTTCGATGCGCGCACGATTGAGCGCCGCATAGCCTATCGCTCGAAGGCCCCGTCGCTCGCCGGCACGGAACAGCCGGTCCCAAAGGCTGAGCGCCGCCTTTGCCTCGATGAAGAGTTCGTAGCCAAGATCGCCCGTGAATCCCGTGCGCGATATGGTGACAGTACCGGTCTCATGAGAGAATTCGGCAAGATCAAAAACCTTGAGCCCTTCGACCCCTTCGAAACCTGCGTCACGCAACACCGCGAACGAAGCAGGGCCCTGCAACGCCAGTGCCGCCACCGCTTCCGTCTCCTCGGCAACGGTGACGTCGAAGCCGATCGCGCTATCGAGGAGCCAGGGCAGATGTCGCTCCTGACAGCATAGGCGGAACCGGTTTTGCGCCAGCCGGAAAAGAGTGCCATCGTCCAACACATGCCCCTCGTCGTCGCACCAGGCGGTATAGTGGACGCGCCCCGGCTTGAGCCTGGTCACATGGCGCAACGTCAGGCGATCGAGATAGGCCTCCGCATCGGGGCCATCGATGCGATATTTCACCATGGGCGAAATATCGAACAATGCGGCCTGGCTGCGGATCGCGAAATATTCGAGTTCCTCGTCCCAAAGCGACATGGGCGCCTTGTAGCCGCCCCAGGCGTACCATTCCTCGCTCTGCATCAGGGCTTCGAGACGCGGCTGGAAAGGCGTTGTAATCAGCGGCTTGCGAAAATGGCCCTGTTTGCGCGTGCGGGCTGGCAAGAGCTTGCTCAAAGGTGCGTGTTCCATGGTCTCAGCCCTTCATTGCAATGATGCGGCGTGCGGCGTTGAGGCCCGGAACTCCGGATATGCCGCCGCCCGGATGAGAGCCCGCACCGGCGAGGTAAAGCCCGTCGATGGGGGTGTCGTACCCCTCGGCGCCGAAGGCGGGACGCGACATCAGCATCTGGTCAGCCTGCAATTCGCCATGGTGCCAATGACCGCCGGGAATACGATAGCGCTGTTCGATATCGACCGGGGTCAGCAGTTCGGCATGGCGGATCGAGCGGCCGATGCCAGGGGCGTATCGCTCCAGTTGTGCGATGATCGCCGCCTGAAGTTTTGGCTTGCCAGTGGCCCAGCCCTCTTTCAGGGCGTAGGGCGCATATTGCACAATCGCCGACAATGTGCAGGCGCCCTCCGGCGCGAGCGAGGCGTCGACGAGGCTCGGCAAGGTGATTTCCATGACCGGCTCGGGCGAAAACTCACCGTATTTCGACGGGTTGAAAGAACGCTCGACATGATCAACCGAAGGAGCAATGACGAGACGACCGCGATGGCCGGCATCATCGACGCCGAGAAACTGTGGCAATTTGTCGAGTGCAAGGTGGAGTTTGGCGGCATTGCCGTGGGTGCGGATATTGCTGACGCGGCGAACGAAGCCCGTATCGAGATTGCGGGTTCCCACGAGATTGAGGAAAGTCGTCTTCGCGCTGATCGCCGAGACAACCGTATTGGCGCGCAGGATTTCGCCGTTTTCGAGGACCGCCCCGACGGCCTTGCCGCGTTCGACCAATATGCCACCGACCGGCGCATTGGAGCGTACGCGCACGCCGGCTTTCTCTGCGGCAGAACGAATTGCGGCGATGACAGCATCAGCCCCACCTGCAGCGCCGACCTGGGCGCCCGAGGCGCCGGCGACTTCGCCTGTCAATCGATAGTAGAGCCCGAGCAGCGAGGTGGGAGAGCGCGGGCCAAGGTGACTGCCGAGCGTTGCGTCGAAGGCGAGGACGCCCTTCAGCCGGTCATCCTCAAGATGTTCGTCGAGGACGTCCGAAACGTTCATCAGCAGCATGCGCAGGAAGTCCCGCATCCCCTCCTTGCCAAGTCGTTTCAACGAAACGCCGAGCATTGCGAGGGCTGCGGTTTCCGACAATGCCATATTGCCGCGAAGGTCGGGAGGACGGCGGATCAGCATCGGCTTCAGGATCCCGGCGAACTGCAAAAGCTGTTCGCGCAATCCTCGCCACGCAGCGGTATCGGAGGGCGCAGCACCTTGAACGCCTTCCCCGTAGGCACCGGTCAGCACAAGCGGTTGCCCCGTGGCGGAAAGCCCGATGCTCGGCATGAAGTCGGTCTGCGCAACGCGCAGGCCGTTGCGTTCGAGCTCCAGCGAACTCACCACTTCGGGATGGAGACGGTTGATGACATGGGCGAGGGTGGAGACGGAAAATCCAGGTGCGAATTCCTCGGTCCGCGTGCCGCCCCCGGTATCGTTTCTTGCCTCAAGGACCAGCACCTTGCGCCCCGATCGGCCCAGCGTTGCCGCTGCGACCAGTCCGTTATGGCCGCCGCCGATTACGATTGCATCAAATGACGTCATGGGCAGGGCTCATATGTTTGGTGCCGCGCTTCAGGTCGCGGAGGATTTCGGCTGCAGCATTTCGTCCGGGGGCGCCCATCACGCCGCCGCCCGGATGGGTCGATGAACCGCACATGTAAAGACCCCCAATCGGAGACCGGTACTGCGCGTATCCAGGCACCGGTCGATTGAAGAGCAATTGGTCGAAGGTGAGTTCACCCTGGAAGATGTTACCTTCGGTCAGGCCGACTTCCGCTTCGATCTCACGGGGGGTACGGATTTCCATGTGCACGATGCGATCGCGAAACCCGGGCGAATAGTCGGCGATCTGCGAGATGACCGTTTCGCCAAAGGCGTCCCGGTCGGCATCGGTCCATTCCTGGCCCTCGACCTTGGGCGGACAGTACTGCACGAAGCAGCTCATGAAATGCTTGCCGGGCGGCGCCATGGTGGGGTCCAGCGTCGTCGGAATGACCATGTCGAGGAACGGATCGGCCGACCAGCGTCCGGCTTTCCAGTCGTCATAGCCACGCTCCATGCGCTCGACAGTGTCGGTAAAGTGCATGTCGCCGCGATAGACGGGAGAGTCCTTCGGCAATGCCGGAAATTCCGGCATGGAGTCGAGGGCTATATTCACCTTGCCTGACGATCCGCGCATCTTGAAGTTCTTCACGCGGCGCAGGAACGGGGAGGGGAGTTCCTTTTCCTCCACAAGCTTCAGGAAGGTTCGTTTGACGTCAGCATTGGAGATGACCATCTTGCCGTGAATTTCGTCGCCATTGGCGAGAACGATCCCTTTGGCGATACCATTGCGGACGAGCACCCGGTCCACCCCGGCTCCGGTGCGGATCGTACCGCCGGATGCTTCGAGCGACGCGGAGAGCGCTTTGGTGACGGCTCCCATACCGCCGCGTGCATAACCCCATGCGCCGACCGAACCATCGACTTCCCCCATATAGTGATGCAGGAGCACATAGGCCGTGCCGGGCGACATAGGACCAAGCGCTGTTCCTATGATACCTGACAGGGCGAAATTCGCCTTGATCACGTCGGTCTCGAAATATTCGTCGAGGAAGTCTGAAATCGACATCGTCCAGAAACGCAGCGTGTCTGCCATCTCCTTTGCTCCAAGACCGGAGAATTTCTTGGCGAGAAACATGAGTTCGGAAATGTCGCGGGGGCGCAGGCTCGTCGGATCGGCAGCCGTGCGCATCAAGAGCGGCTGAATGAACCTGCACTGGCGCGTCACGTCGCGGGCATAGCGGTCATAGGCCTCGGCGTCGCGCGGCGAAAAGCGGGCAAACTCGCGCCGATGCGCATTATGATCACGGTAATTGGCAAGATAATCGCCGTCCTGAGTGAAGACCGCGCCGCCTTCGTACGAAATGACCTGAAGTCCGAAGCGGGGTAGCTCGAGATCGCGCATGATCTCCGGGCGGAACAGCGAACACACGTATGAACAGTTGGAGTAGAGGTAGCCGGGCGTCAGCGAACGGCTCGTCGCGGCGCCGCCGATCCAGTCGTTCTTTTCGACGACCAGCACATCGAGGCCGGCGCGCTGCAGGTAGCAGGCATTTACGAGGCCGTTATGCCCGGCGCCGATGACAATTGCATCCCAGCTTTTCATGCGATTTCTTTCCACCTTATTTTCTTATTGCATAATTTCACACGGAAAATTGTCTTCTGTCCAGCAGATATTGAATGAATGTTCAACAAATTTGATTGCGTTTTGAAGACAGTCGGTTAATCTCTGGCCGATCACCTCGATCACGCGATAGCTAACCTTGGAGTTCCTGGCGCCCAATATGATGCAGACCAAGCTTGACAATGCATCCCATCGCTTCACTCATCCGTTGACCGGATGCAGCTGCAAGCCGGTACGACGCAGGAAGGGTCAAGCATGAAGGTGACACCAATCAAGGAAGCAGAGGCAGGTAAACGCGGCCGAAAGGCATCGAAGGAGACGCGGCAGCTTCAGCTCATCGAGGCGACGATCGATTCGCTGGCCAAGCGCGGCTATTCGGAAACGACGATGGCGGATGTTGCCGATGGTGCGGGCCTGTCGCGCGGCATCGTCAACTTCCACTTCGAGAGCAAGGAAAAACTCCTCGTCGCGACCCTGCAATACATGTCCGAGGAATATGCGGTTCACTGGCGCAATGCGCTCGCCAAGGGAGGGGACGACCCGGCCCGGCAATTGGCAAGCGTCGTTGCCGCCGATTTCGATCGTGCGATCTGCAACAAGCGCAAGCTTGCCGCCTGGTGCGCCTTCTGGGGCGAGGCCAAGTCTCGGCCTACCTATCAAAGTCTCTGCGGCGCACGTGATGAGGACTACCAGAATGTCATCATCGATATCTGCACGGCACTGAAGTCGAGCGGAGATTATGACTTCGACCCGATCTCTGCGGCGCTGGCGTTGAGCGCAATGCTCGAAGGCCTGTGGTTGCGGCTGCTGATGGGAACGGAAAATGTCACGCGCGCGACCGCCTATGCGGCGGCATGCGATCACCTCGTTTCGGTGTTTCCGAAGCACTTTTCCAGGGAAGAGCTGCGCGCAAGAAAAATTGCCTAACAATCAAAATGGGGAATGAACCATGACAGGACTTGGCAGAAGCGTAAGCGTATTTTTGGGAATAGCCGCACTATCGGCAACGGCGGCGACAATCGCACTTGCGGCCGACGGCGATCTGATCGTCTTCGACTGGGCGGGCTACGAGGAGCCGTCTTTCCATCCTGGCTACACAGCCAAGAATGGCGATTCGCCGACCTTCGCCTTCTTCGGCGACGAGGACGAGGCGTTCGAGAAGGTTCGTTCAGGCTTCAAGGCCGATCTCGGTCATCCATGCTCGCAAAGTGTCGCCAAATGGCGTGATGCCGGCCTGCTGCAGCCACTCGATACATCAAAGATTGCCGGCTGGAATGATCTCCTCCCCGACATCATGGCCATGAAGGACCTGGCCACCACCGCCGACGGCCAGGCATGGTTCATGCCATGGGACTGGGGCAATACCTCGCTCACCTATAATACCGAGAAGGTGGATGCAAAGGACGTCCAATCGCTCAAGGCCTTTGCCGATCCGAAGTTCAAGGGGCGCGTATCAATCGACGACAATGTCGACGATGCCTATGCCCTCGCCAGCCTGGCCATCGGCCTCCACGACTGGACGAAAATGACCGATGAACAGTTCAAGGAAGCGTCAGACTTCCTCCGCGCCGTGCACAAGAACGTCCGGCTCTACTGGACTGACACGACGGAGATCGTACAGGCCATGGGCGGTGGTGAGGTCGATCTTGCCTGGGCATGGAATGATGCGGCGACCCAGCTCAGCATGAATGGCACGCCAGTCGCACGCAAGCCCGATACTGATGAAGGCATCTCGACATGGGTCTGCGGCTATGTCCGCTTCAAGGATGCACCGGGCTCCGAGCAAAAGGCTTACGATTTTCTCAATGCGGTAAATGACCCGGCCATTGCCAATTACATGGTCAAGGATTGGGGTTACGGCATGGCCAACGGTAAGGGCATGGCTTCCGTCGATCCGAAACTCCTCGAAGAAAAGGGCTATGCGAACAACCAGGAAACGACGAAGAACGTTCTGTTCCAATCGCCGCTTCCCAACGAGCTCAAGGCGAAGATGATTGCCGAGTTCGAGAAGATCAAGGCGGGCTATTGAACCCAAAGGTCACAGAGACCGATGTCGTCGTCGTGGGGGCCGGCTTTGCCGGTCTTTCCGCCGCCCGCGAATTGCAGAGCGCCGGCGTCGATTACGTTGTTCTGGAGGCACGTGACCGCGTCGGGGGTCGGGTCGAGGCCAAGAGCAACGGGCTCGGAGAATTGCTTGACGTCGGCGGCCAGTTCTTCTGCGAGGACATGAAGGAAATCACTGGCCTTGCTCGAGCCTACGGCAAGACGTTTCTTGAGCCGCCAAAGGGCGGTGATACCATGGCCCAGCCTCCGCCGCATGGCCGGCATGATGCCGGGCAAATTTCTGCCGGATCCGCAGCCATTCGCCGACGCTTGCGCCAGCTCGATCCGCGCGATCCGTCGCTCGCTGGCCTGAGCGTGGCAGAATGGGTGCAGCGTCAAGGCGACCCACCGGACGCAAAATCAATGTTCCTGTCGCTCGTTGAAGGCCTGTGGTGCCGCGCGGCCGAGGGCATGCCGTTCTGGTTCCTTGTCGATAATGATGAGCGGATCACCAACAAGGTCTCGGAGCTTCAGTATTTTCTGAAGGAGTCGATGCATTCGCTCGCCGCAGACCTTGGCAGCGAACTAGGGAGCAGATTGAAGCTGGGGTACGCGGTCGAGCGGATCATACGGCAGGGATCGGGCTTTGAGGTGGACACGGCGCGCCAGCGCTTAGCTACGCAGCACATCATTCTGACTGTCCCGCCGACCATGGTGTCTAAGATAGCGTTTGACCCGCCGCTGCCCGGACCGATCTCGCACGCTCTTGCCGCTTGGAAGAGCGGGACCGTCGCCAAGCTGCTGCTTCGCTACAGAACGCCATTCTGGCGCACTGCAAATTTGAGCGGGAGCGTGATTTTCCTCGAACCACATGGACTGTTCGCCTGCGACATCAGTCAGGATCAGGAACATCCCACCCTCGTGGTGTTCGTAGGCGGACGCTGTGCCGTTGAATGGCCTGCCTTGGGAGAAAGTGGTCTGAGGGATGCAGTGCTGTTGCGGCTGAGCAGGGCCCTTGGACCGGAGGCAGGCAAGCCGCTGGACATCCTTTTAAGGAACTGGTCGCATGATGCGTGGAGCGGTGGCGGCTATTCCGATGTCATTGACGTTGGAACATCCGACACTGAAACGGAGAATGTGCTGAGACAAGGCGTGCCGGGTATCACCTTCGGCGCATCGGAACTTTCGCTGTCCTTTCCCGGCTACATCGAAGGCGCGATCGTCGCCGGCAGGTCAGCTGCCGCCCAAGCCATCGTTTCGCTTTAGTCCGCAAGCGCGACGAGCGCATCCGGATCGTAGGCAAGCCTAATCGGCGCGCCGACAGGAATATCGTCCGCGCCGAAATTATTCGTCTCGGTGACGGACAGGGGCTTTTCGAAGCCGGGGATCTCTATGACAAGGTGTGTGATTTCGCCGAAATAATGCCGGTCCACCACTTTCCCCGCCACCTCATGCTTGTCCGTTGCGTCGTCCCACAGAACGCGCAGCCGTTCCGGGCGAATGCCGAGCGTCGCCGCATTGCCATTGCGGGCAAACGCTACCGGCTTGTCGGTCTTGACGCGCCCGAACACCGGGGTATCGAGCGTGATGGTGCTGCCATTTTCTTCGACGATGTTGGCCTTGACGAAATTCATGCCGCCAAGAAAATCCGCGACCTGGCAATTGGTAGGCCGCTGGTAGATTTCCTTCGGCGTCGCCACCTGTGCAATCCTGCCACCGAACATGACGGCGATACGATCGGACATGGCGAGCGCCTCATACTGGTCGTGGGTGACGAGGATGAAGGTAATGCCCACTGCCTGCTGCAGCCGCCGCAACTCCACCTGCATTTGCTCACGCAGTTTCTTGTCGAGCGCCGAGAGCGGCTCGTCGAGGAGCAGCACCTTTGGCCGCATGACGAGCGCCCGCGCGAGCGCAACGCGTTGCCGCTGGCCGCCGGAAAGTTCAGTGGCGCCGCGTTTGCCGAGCCCTCCGAGCGAAACCTGGGCAAGCGCTTCCTCGACCCGCCGCTTTTCTTCGGAAGGATCGAGACGGAGCCGCTTCAGGCCATAGCTGACATTTTGCTCGACGTTCAGATGCGGAAAGATCGCATAACTCTGGAACACCATATTGGTCGGCCGTCGATTGGCCGGGATCCCGTCCATTGGCTGGCCGTCGACGGAGATCGTGCCACTCGTCGGCGTATCGAAACCGGCTATCATGCGCAGCAAGGTGGTCTTGCCGCAGCCGGACGGTCCGAGCAGTGAAAAGAATTCACCCTCGCGGATCGAGAGCGACGTCTCGTCGAGCGCCTTGAAGGCGCCGTAGCTGCGCGTCACGCGCGATATTTCGATCATCGTACGTTCAGGCAATCAAGCCTCCCATGTTCTGGGTGCGGCGGCTGGCACGGCGGCGCACAATTTCGGCAATGGTCAGTAGAATGACGGAGGCGATCAGGAGCAGCGTACCGAGCGCAAGGACGCCGGGGAGCTTGGCGGCAAATCTGAGCTGGCCCCAGATATAGACGGGTAGCGTTGCATCAGTCCCGGTGAGGAAAAACGCCATGATGAATTCATCGAGCGATATGGTGAAGGAGACGAGCAGGCTCGAAATGATCGCCGGGGCGACCATCGGCAAGGTAACGCGGCGGAATGTGCCGAAGGGCGATTCCCCGAGATCGGCAGATGCTTCCTCAAGGCTTCTGTCGAAGCCCTCGAAACCGGAGGTGAGAACGCTGAGCGAATAGGGAATGCAGATCAACACATGTCCGAACACCACTGTGATCAAGGACAGATTAAGCCCAAGCTGCAGCATGACCAGCAGCATGGAAACGGCAATGATGATTTCCGGCAGGACAAGCGGCGCCATGAGCAGGCCGTTAATGCTGCGGCGGGCAGGAAAGCGATAGCGCGTGATCGCCCGCGCCGCGCAAATGCCGAACATCGTGGCGAGAAGTGAAGCCGAAACTGCGACCATAAGGCTGTTCCAGGCGGCGTCCGTCAGGGCAGGGGTCGTGGCGAGGTCGCGGTACCATTTAAGCGTATAGCCGCTGAGCGGGAATTTCGGCGTCGCTGCCGTGTTGATGGAGAAGATCGGCAGGAAGATCACCGGCAAATAGAGGAAGCCGATATAGAGCACGGCATAGGCTGTCAGCCAGCTCGGGAGCATTTTACGCAAAGCCGTCATCTTATGCGCCTCGCGGCCGTGCGGATGGTGAGGACGACGGCCGCAGCAATCGCCGTCACAACCGCCATGGTTGTAACCGAAAGCGCGGCGCCGAGTGGCCAGTTCGCAGCCTTGCCGAACTGTGCCTGGATGGCATTGGCGATCATCACGCCGTCCTTGCCGCCGACGAGCTTCGGTGTCACGAAATCCCCGACGGTCGGGATCATCACGATGAGTACCGCCGAAATGATGCCGGGCGCTGAAAGCGGCAGTGTTATGCGCAGGAAGCGCCGCACCGGACCATCGCCGAGATCGGTCGCGGCCTCGATCAGCGTGCGGTCGATCTTTTCCAGCGAGACGAAGATCGGCAAGACCGCAAACGTCGCCCATGCATGGGTGAGCGTGATGACCACTGCACTCGTATTGTAGAGAAAGGCATCCGACGGCTGGTCGGTGATGCCGAGCCCCATGAGGGTGGCGTTGAGAACGCCGTTATAGCCAAGGATGACCTTCCACGACATGACGCGCAGCAAATAGCTGGTCCAGAACGGGATGGTGATCAGGAACAGCCACAGCCCCTTGTGTCTGCCACCATGAAAGGAGATGAAAAACGCGATGGGGTAGGCGAGGACCACCGTGAAGAAGCTGACCAGAAGCGAGATCCACAGCGATCGCATAAGAAGATCGCGGTATATCGGATCCGTCAGTGCGATCCGGTAGTTTTCGAGGGTGAAGGTTCTGTCGACAACCAGATAGTGCTGGGTCCAAAAGCTGTTGGCGATGACGAGAAGTATCGGCACCACGAGGAAGATCAGGGCGTAGATGAGTGTCGGACTGATGAGGCCGAGGCCCGTCGCAGATTCGGATTGCAGCCAGTTTCTTTTTCGGCCTCGTTCAGGAGGCATGGCGACAATTGTTTCTGCAGGTACCGTCATTGGCACGGTCCATACAGATTGAACAGATTACAACAACAATGAAGCATTCTATCCCATTCCGAAATGTGGCGCGTTCCCGTTAGTCGCCATCTTTCCTCCATCATGCGCTCAATCTACCGTTGAAATCAAGAACTATTTCTGACATATTGATTGAACGAACATTCAATATATTCGAGAAATATGTTTTATTTCCGATAATTGGTATCGAAAATCTGTGGGGATACCGGAAAGCGAGGACGGCGTGGCTGCTGCGAAGCAAATGACGGACGCAATCAGGGAAACGGCCCAATCCAACGCTCAGGACGTGGTTGAGCTCGCAAAGCGTCACCTCGTCCAACCCTGGCCCACGGCCGGCGAAGTCGGTGTGGAAGCACGCCCGCTTATTCGTGGGGGCGAGGGCATCTACATCACTGACGGCGCGGGAAAACGGCTCATCGACGGTCCGGCAGGCATGTGGTGCGTCAATGCCGGCCACCGCCGCGAGGAACTGGCAAGCGTCATGTACGAGCAGGCAATGCTGCTCTCCTACAATACGCCGTGGTATACGATGAGCGAACCCTCGGCGGTCCTGGCGAAGCGTATCGCCGATTATGCTCCGGGCGATCTCAATCATGTGTTCTTCACGACAGGCGGCTCGTCAGCAGTCGAGAGCGCACTGCGCTTCATGCAGTTTTACAATAATGTGCGTGGCCGTCCGGAAAAGAAGCTCATTTTGTCGCGCGGCGGCGCCTATCACGGCTCCACCTATCTTTCCGCTTCGCTGAACGGACGTCCTCGTGACCGCGACTGGATGGATGGAGCTGATGACCTCGTCGTCAAGCTGTCGTCGCCCAATCCTTTCCGCAGGCCAGAGGGCATGAGTCTTGCCATCTTCTCCAACATGCTTGTTGCCGAGTTCGAGGAAACGGTGAGCCGCATCGGCGCCGACAAGATCGGCGCTTTCATTGGCGAGCCCATCCAGGCGTCCGGCGGCGTGATCGTGCCGCCCGATGACTATCTGCCGCGCATCCGCAAGATTTGCCGCGACAATGACATCCTGTTCATCGCCGACGAAGTCGTAACCGCCTTTGGCCGCCTCGGCCACGTGTTCTCGTCCGGTGAGGAATTCGGCCTTGACCCGGATATCATCACCTTCGCCAAGGGCGTCACCTCCGGCTATTTTCCTTTGGGGGGCATGGTCGTATCGGAGCGCCTGCTGGCGGAACTTCGCCGCTCCAATCATCCGACCGCGATGTATGCCCATGGGCTCACCTATACCAGCCACCCGGTCGGCTGCGCCGTGGCTCTCGCCAATCTCGATCTGCTCGAAGGCGGCATCCTGGCGCATGCCCAGGCCATCGCGCCCTATTTCCAGGAACAACTCCGCACATTGGAGGAATTGCCGCTTGTCGGCGAGGTGCGCGGCACCGGTCTCATGGCCTGCGTCGAATGCGTTGCCGACCGCGAAAGCAAGAACCCGCTCGAACTCGACACCAGTGTCGGCATGCGTATCGATGCGCATTGCCATGAACTTGGGCTGCTGGTGCGGCCGCTCATCAACATGTGCGTGATGTCGCCGCCGCTTGTCATAACCCGTGATCAGATCGACGACATGGTAACGATCCTGCGCGAAGGCATCTCGCGCACCATGGACGATTTGAGAAGAGAGGGCGTCTGGCAGGGCTGAGCTCGGTCATAAGACCTCAAATGAAATCGGCCCGGCAAGTTACTTGCCGGGCAGTTTTCATTTGCTGATCGCTTCGTTTCAATGGCGGGCGCAGAGACTTTCGTTAAGGGCCGAGACCTCGCGTTCGTCCGGCGCCTTATCGACGTTCAGGACCGGCAGAACCTTGCGCAGATGGTCGTGGTGCGAACGCACCGTATATTCGAGATCCGACAGGTAGAAGCCGGAGAAGGATTTGGACATCATCGACTCGTTCGACCATTTGGTCAGCTGGATATCCTCGGAGTTGGTCTCCCGGTCGATGCGCGAGGCAAGATAGCGTGCTGCGGTTTGCTCGCGGCTTTCGTCCCTGTAACGGAAGACCGCGCCACGCAGCAGCGTCTCGCCCGTGGAGAGCGGAAACTCCTGGTAGTATTGCGCGCCTTCAGGGGTCACCGCGATGACTGCATTCGGGAAGAACCCGTAATAGATCCAGGCCTTGCGCAAATGCTCGGGGAGATGCGTCGCTTCCGGTGCAATCTTGATGTAGTTGCGCACGCTCCAGCGACGCCCCGCATGCGGGTTGTAACGGGCAAAGGAACGCGAGACGCCATCGATGAAGGGCTCGTCGTAATATGTCGAGCCGTAAAGATCCTGCAGGGCAGGGTGCGCCATGGCGACATGATAGCCTTCGTTGTCGACATCGCGCACCGATTTCCAGTTGACCGGGGACTTCTGCTTCCAAAAACCGGCGGGCACCATTTCGGCAATACGGTAATGTGCGAGTTCCTGCTCGAAAGGCTGCATCAAGGTGGCGACCGACGGCTGATTGCCCTTGCGGAAGCGAACGAAGATAAATCCCATCCAGATTTCGAGGTCGAGCGGCAGCAGCCCGAATTCAGTCTTGTCGAGATCAGGGAACGAGCGCGGCCGGGCGGCGCCGCGCAGCGTCCCGTCGAGGTTGTAGACCCAGCCATGGAAAGGGCAAACCAGCGCATTGTTGCAGGTGCCCTTATTGTCCGTGACAACGCGCGAGCCCCGATGGCGGCAGATGTTGTGAAAGCCGCGCACCACACCGTCCTTGCCGCGCACAATAAGCGCCCGCTCGCCGACGACGTCGAGCGTTACATAATCTCCGACATTCGGCACATCGGAAATGTGACCGGCGATCTGCCAATGGCTGCGGAAAATATGTTCTTTCTCCAGTTCCAGGAGCGCCGGGCTGTTATAGCACCAGGCCGGCAGTCCCCGCCGGTCCCAACCTTTCGGAATCGTCAAGTCGCGCGCATGCATAAGTTCACCCGTATTTATTGAACGTTCATTCAATATAATCATGAACAATGTTTATTTGCAAGCTATTAGCCACGGAGAATCGGAAATGTTCACTACGAATGTTCCGACGCCCAGCGAATATTCAAAGGTCTGTTACGTGTCATGAAATTAACGCCGCACGCCGAGTTGGCGTGCGGTTCATCTCTATCCAGGGTGGGCGCTCGGTTCCGCGGCGGCAGACCCCTTGGGAGCCTTAAAAACTCCTCAACATGCAGCGAAAGCTCAGTTTTCCCTAAGCTCGGCTAAACGCAGCCCATCGATCCAATGCGTTTTTTGATCCGGGTCGCCGTAGATGTAGGATTCCGACAGTTCCACCGTCCAATCAGGATCATTCTTGCTGAACTCTGCCATTATGGTCTTCGCGTCATCAATGTTCCCACGCCGGGCTTCACTCGCAGCCAAAATCAGGAGAACGTCATTGGGCTTTTTGGCGGGGTCGATGCTGTTGATTTCATTGATCGCTTCAGTGTAGTTCCCAAGCTGATAGTGCGCGCGGGCAGCAAGCCATTTCAACCACCACGGAAACTCGGGATAAGAAGCTTCTGCCCCGAGGATCAGGTCCAGAGCCGCGCCTGGATTGCCGTAATAGATCAAGGCCTCGGCCTTGTCGGCATCAAGCTCGGCGGTGTTTTTAATCTTCCAGACGGGATCCGTAATACGCGAGCGTGCCGCATCATATTCGTCGAAGCTTCGCTTAAAATCGCCCGCATTCCACGACACCATCGCGCGGTACCAGAGCCCCCTGAAATCAAAGTGCCAGTCACTGTCGGGATCGTTGCTCAATGCGACTGCTTTATCGGCCAGTCTCGCAGCTTCGGTAATAGAGTCATTCGATCGGAGCTGGGGCGGCCAGTTGTTCTGATAGGCTCGCAGGTGCACATAGGAGCACTCCGCGTAAGCGGGCAAATAGCCATCGTCCGCCTTGATCGCGAGGCCGTAGAGCCTTGCAGCTTCTATGTTTCCTGCAGGCGTTAGTTCCTGCTGACGTGCGTCGTGGCAATATTGTTTAGCGGTTGGCATGATATTCCCCCTTTTGATCGTGACATTGAAAGCTCATGCGCTCGTTTGAACGCCGGCTCGTTTACTCAATTCAATGCTTAACTCATAAGACAGGGTATCAATGGCAGGTGACACCTTGGCGGAACTGTCCGAACGGGGGTGCACTGCCAGTCTGAGATCAGCTCAAGTACAAATTTGAAAGAGCTCTCTCAGCTTCATTCGCCAAGAAAAGACATCCACCGAAGTGGGTAATAATTACAAGTTACGGTGCAATTTTGCCGCTCTGTTTCGAGGAATGTCAACGTTTGTCCAAAGTATCCATTTGCTTGTCGGTGCTAATTCTCCTTCAATCCCGCTTTCCGCAATCCGTCCAGCCAATGCTGACGATCGCTGTCGTTTCGATAGTAGTATTCGGCCGATTTTTCGATCGACCAATCCGGGTCGATCTTACTGAATTCGGCCATGATCGCCTTGGCGCCAGCAATGTCGCCGAGTTGGGCTTTGCTTGCAGCGGTGATTAGGCGAACATCGTTTGGCGGCGAGGCAATCTTGTTGATGGCGTCAATGGCCTGCTGGTATTGGCCCGCCATGTATCTGGCTTTGCCCTCGTTCCAAAAGTACCAGAACGGGACCCTTACGTTGCGCTTCTTGGCTTCTTCGATCTGCTCAATGGCCCTCAGCGGTTCTCCACCATAGATAAGCGCCTCCGCCATATCCGCGGCGAGATCCGGATCGTTCGGATTTATCTGTCGCGCGGCCTCATACTCGCTGAAACTCTTGTCGAAGTTGCCCTTATTCCAGGCGACGATGGCAAGATACCAATGGCTGTTGGCATTATCACTGAGTGCGAGGGCCTTCTCCGCCAAAGCTTCCGCCTTGTCGAGATTCGCCTTGCCGCCATCGTCGAGGCCGCTCTGATAGGCACGCACATAGACATAGGATAGTTCCGCATAGGGCGCCGAATAGTTCGGGTCCAGTTCAATGGCCTTCTCAAAGAGTTGACGTGCTTCCTCATTGCCTTCCGCCGTGACTTTGGTCGGGTCGGCCCATATCTGCTTGCCTTTGAGGTAGTAGTCGTAGGCGTCCATGTTTGCCGGAGGCTTCAGGCGGGTACGGCGCTCCTCGGCGTCGGTCACTTTGACCGCAAGCGTCGTCACTATATTTTTCGTAATGCCTTCCTGCACCGCGAAGGTGTCTCCGAGCGGCTGATCGTAGCGGTCGGCCCACACGTGATAACCGGTTTCGGCATCGATAAGCTGGGCATTGATGCGGAGCCGCTCGGCCGTCTTCTGAACGGTGCCCTCAAGGACGTAACGCACACCCAGAGCCTTGCCTATATCCTGAATCTTGGCAGGCTTGTTCTTGAAGGTCGACGACGAATTGTATGCGGCGACGAGAAGGCCGGAAAACTTGGAAAGATCGCTGGTAATGTCATTGGTGACGCCATCGCTATAATATTCCTGCGAGGGGTCGCCGCTTATATTATCCAGCGGCAACACCGCGATCGAAGGCTGCGAGGAAGCCACGATTTGCGCCCCGGTAGTCTGATTGCCTGAAACGCCCGGTACGTACTTCCACCAGATCGGCAGC
Source organism: Phyllobacterium sp. CL33Tsu (assembly GCF_900113985.1). Lineage (NCBI taxonomy): Bacteria > Pseudomonadati > Pseudomonadota > Alphaproteobacteria > Hyphomicrobiales > Phyllobacteriaceae > Phyllobacterium > Phyllobacterium sp. CL33Tsu. The sequence continues at coordinate 221,775 of NZ_FORJ01000006.1, forward strand.
GCGATGACGGCAAGCAAGGCTGTCGTTGCCGCCGCCAGTCCCCACATAGGCAGGCGTTTGCGGGAGCGCTTTGAATGGATGCTCTTGACAGAGTAGGCATGGACCGGCAGCGGGATATTTTTCAGTCTCTTTGTGCCGAGATCTTGAAATCCGACATCCGGAAGGTGCTTCACCTGTTCATAGAGGCTCCCCGAAACGCAAATTCCGCCCGGCTCGGACAAGCCTTCGAGGCGGGCAGCAACGTTTACGGCTTCCCCGAGAAGATTGTCCTGTTCGACAACAGCATCGCCAAGGTTGAGGCCGACGCGAAACAGCATGCGCCAATCTTCGGAGAGTTTTTCATCCAGGTGCGCTATCTGGCTCTGGATTTCGATGGCGCACCGCATTGCTTCAACAGGGCTTGGAAATTCCGCGACGACGCTATCGCCGGCGCCGCCAAATACGCGGCCGTTATGGGCCCGAACCCGCTCGTCGATGATTGTCGCACATTCCTTGAAGAGCTTGAGGGCCGCATCTTCATCCTTGCCGACGAGACGACTGTACCCGACGGCGTCAGCGGCCAGTATCGTGACAAGCCTGCGCTGCATCTTTGCTTCCCCCAGCACTCCCATCATACCATGAGTAGGGTAGGCACAGGAAGGATGGCCAAAGGCATTAGAACGGCGCTGGAAAGCGCTGAAAATCGCCGGTTTTATAGGGGATTGCGCTGCCCGGATTGGAATGCATGTCTGGTTGAAGCGGAGCGTATGATCTGCTCGATCAACCCCTGATATGACATGCCTTTCATGCGGCCGAGCAGGGGCAAATCCGAGTCTCTCGGATGCATGCCGGGAAGCGGATTTGCCTCGAGGAAATGGGCATTGCCAGCGTGGTCGCAGCGTATGTCTATGCGTCCTGCATCGCGGCATCCGAGGTGTTTCCATGCTGCGAGCGCAAGCCGCGTCGCTTCTGCGCCTGCCGTATCGTCCACGAGCCTGACGGTGACCCTGTCGTCAAAGTTCTTCTTGTTCTGATATGAGTAGATTTCGGGCTCGGGCCCATCTCTCACCATTATTTCCATGATTCCAAGTACACGAGCCTGTTTGCCGGTTCCGAGGATGCCAACCGTGAATTCGCGGCCTGGCAAATAGACTTCGACCAATACCGGCTGCTTGTGTCGCGCAAGCAGCCTTTCGCACCCCTTTCGAAGCTCTTCCGGATCATGGACCTTTGATGCCGCCGAGATCCCCTTGCTGGTACCTTCCGCGATGGGTTTTATGAACAGAGGATATGGCAATGCAATACGTTCAACATCGCCCGGCGTTTCCACAACGGCGAAATCCGGCGTGGGAATGCCACAGTCGCGAACGACATGTTTCGCAGTGGCTTTGTGCAGCGTTATCGTCAGGGTGAGGGGATCGGAAAAGGCGTAAGGCACGCCATAGGAGTCCAATAAGGTGGGAGCCAGGGCCTCGCGTCCAAAGCCGTGCATTCCTTCAGCCGAATTGTAGACCAGATCCCATCGATCACCATTTTGGAGCCGCTGTGCGAGCGTCAACGCAGAGCCGATGCGTTCCGTTTTGTGACCAAGCGAGAGTAAAGCCGCTTCAATAGCCTCGATGGTCTCTATACTGTCGAACTCGACAATGTCTTCCTCGTCATATCCGGCGTTCGCGTAGTCATCACGAAGATCGAATGCAATGCCGATTCTCATCGCGTGCCCCCATCACCCGGACCCAATTCGGTCGTGCCAAATCTACGCCCGGCAGATGAATGCAGCAATGCTAGTCATCTGGCTACCAGGGTTGTTTTATCAGCCGTGAAGTCGGCGCAGGAGAAGGCCGAGCCTGTCTTCGGGAGCGCTTGCCATGAGATCGGCTGCCGGATGGGTCGAGGGACGTTCCTTGCCGCTAAGGCGTGCCTCGCTCGGTGTGTACCCGAACTCACGCTTGAAGGCGCGGCTGAATTCAGCTCCGTCACTGAAGCAGCGTTGCTCGGCTATCTCTATGATGCGCCGGCCATCGTTCGGATCGGCGAGCGCGGCATGTGCATCGAGAAGCCGCCGATGCTGGACATAGTGCATCACGCCGCCAAAGGGTTCGAACATCCGGTAAAGGCCGGTGCGCGAGATGGCGAGCTCGCGCCTCAGGGCTTCAGCGTTGAACGTCGGATCAAACAGTCGCGACTGAATGATGCCCCGTGCGCGTTCGAGCAACACGCGCACGACAGGCCCCTGCGCCTCTTCGACATGGTCGCTTGATGGCAAGACGCATGCGCGGATCATGGCTCGCGTGGCGGCGACAAGTTCGGGCAGGTTTGCTGCGTCGATGATGGGCAACCGCTTCGCGAGACCAATGAAATAATCCGACAGGAGCCGCCCCATCGCGGTATCAATCGCCGAAAACTCTGCTCCCCTCAAGGCATGGGCAACCTCGCTGCAAAAATCGCGCGGGATAAACAGGATCAACATTTCGCCGGCAGCCATATGGCATTCAAACGGGGTTCCGAGTGCGTGAACCTGGATGACGCCAGCGCCGCCGCCAAAGACGCGGGATGTGCAGGCGGTGTTGATCCTGCCGTCGAGGGGCAGCGTCATGGCCCAGTGGTCGATCGGATTTTTGGGCGTGTCGGCACTCACAAGACGCAAGGGTTCAGTATTGATACGAGCAAATACAAGAGATCCGAAATCCCATATCAACTGCCGGCCATTGAAGCCGGATGCGCGGTCATCGGGCTCGTCGATGGCGAATATGGATGAGAAACTCCTGCGCCAGGCCTCGAACCTGAGTTCTACCGGAACATCGCGCGTGTCGAATTCGAAGGTCGGGATGCCGCTGCGGTCGGGTAGGCCGAAGTCGGTGAGTGGCGATTGCGACAGGCCGGCAATCATATTGGCGGATACGGTTTCCGCCAGCGCATGGGGATTTAGGGCATTTTCATATCCCATTGCGTCATTCCCCTTTCCAACGCAGTGCCCTGGGCAATTCTTCCCCTAGTTGGGACTGGAATTGTCAGCGTCAGAGCGGGTCGGGTAAAGACGGGTTGGAAAATTCGATACAGCGCCGTGCCAAATTGCAACGTCTGCCACCGCGACTAATGGAATGACTTTCCAGCAGTTTCAGGAATGCGAAGGACCACCAGCAAGCTGACGAGTGACGCGGATACCACGTAGAGCGCAGGGGCGTACGGACTCCCCGTCGTGCTGATCAGCCAGTCGGCAATGAACGGCGCAAAGCCTCCAAACAGGGCGGCCGCGAAGGCGTAGGATGTCGCCGCCAGCCTCGCGCGATTTTGCGTTGGAAAGAGTTCGGCCATGAGTGCCGGGGCGGGGCCCGAATAAAGAGCAATGGCCAGTCCGAAGACAATCTGTACGGGGACAATGACCGCGAAGCTTTGCGTCGCAAGGATCAGCCAGAGTGCCGGAAGGGTCATCAATGCAATTGTCGAACACGACATGATAAGGAACGGCCGTCGTCCGTGCCGGTCCGACAATAGCCCGACAATTGGAACAAGGATGACGATCGTCAGCAGGCATATGGTGTTTGACCACGCGGCCAAAGCCGGAGCGATACCGGCCTGCACCCGCGCATACGTCGGAAGATAGACGAGGAACATATAGAAACAGACCGTCCAGTGAATGGTAAGGCCGAATGCAAGCAGGCCGCGCACAAGGTCCGATCTTGGGATTGGAGCACTGCTGTTTTCCGGACGTGTGCGTTGCAGTTGCCGGTAGGCGGGCGTCTCATCGACGCTGGCCCGCATCCACCGGCCGATCAGCCCGAGCAATCCCCCAATCAGAAAGGGTATACGCCATCCCCAGGCCGCCATGTCTTCAGGTTGCAGGAATGAAATAAGGATGGCGGCAATTCCACTCGCAAGAAGGCTGCCGAGCGCCACTGTCATTGAAAGAAAGCTGCTGAAAAAGCCGCGTCTTCCGGGCGGTGACCACTCCGAAAGAAAGGAAATCGCAACACCAAGTTCTCCGCCGGCCGAAAAGCCCTGCAGAAGACGCGCCAGCAGCAACAGAAGCGGAGCCGTCATACCGATCATCGCGTAGGTCGGCAGGAACGCGATCATCAAGGTGCCGGCCGTCATGGTGACGATGGTCAAAAGAAATGCGGGTTTTCGACCGTAGGTATCGCCGACCCAACCGGTCACGATCGCCCCCAAAGGTCGTAACACGAAACCGACGCCAAAGACCGCGAACGTCTCCAGCAACGCGGTATCACCGTTGTCAGCGCGGAAGAAAGCCCGTGCGATATAAGTCGCGAGGATGCCGTATGTCACAAAATCGAACCACTCGAGCGTATTGCCGAAAAAGGTTGCAACGAGCGCGCTCATTCGAGCGCGGTCGATTGAAGTACCGGGTTCCGCTAGAGTCTCGTCCGCCTCAGTTGCCATGCCGGGCATCGATCCCGATTGCGGATGCATGGGAACCGGCAATCGGCCTTTCACCCTCATCCTTGACGGCCGACGGCGCATGGCCGAAGTGCTCGCTGAAGGCGCGCGAAAAGCTCGCATAGCCGCCATACCCGACACGGCGTGCGATCTCGCTGATCGACAGATTGCTGTTGCGCAGAAAATTCTGCGCCTCCTCCATGCGCAGGTTGAGTGAGAAGGCGTGCGGCGTTACTCCGAAATTTTCCAGAAAACCGCTCACAAGCGCATTGCGATTCACGCCCACACGGATAGCGAGTTGCTCCAGTGTCGGTGGCCGGTGCAACTCGCGTCTGTAAATCGCTGCCGCGGCTTCGATAGCGTGAAACACGCTTGGTGCCTGCGCGATGCGTGACCTTGAGGGAAGCATGCTGTTGAGTTGGTAGACGATGTCGCAGATGATTTCCGTGGTCTTGTTGATGAAATAGATACTTCGCAACGGCTCCTGATATTTGCACGAGAGGATTTGCTCCGCGGATATGCGAACCGAACTCACCGCCGGAATTTTCATGGCCTGGACCATGCCCACATCCGACGCAAAGATGGGCCGGTAGGCAACCGGGATCCGATCCAGGTTGACGCCGAAATGCTCGAGCAAATGGGACCGCTCCACGGCAATCAGGATGCCTCGCAGCCTTCCGCCGGCACGCGCTTCGCTCACCGATCGCGGAAAGTTGGTGATCTGCACCGAGGCCGAATTGACAGTGTCGACATAGTCGCTGGCCAGGCGATTATAGGTACCGGTAAGAATAATCTGGATGCACACCAGATTTTTTCGCGATGTATCTATCGCGTAAGGCTGCACGACGTGGAAATCCATAACATGCAACACCGTCGAATCGTCTATTCGCCGGTATTGATGATGCCGCGTTGCAAAGATGTCTTCTGTCGGACCCCACGCTTCGCTGCTGCGGATGATGGGCCTGTTGCGCAATTCGGCCTGAATGGCTTTAAAATCCAGTTGTAGCGACTTCCGCATGCGTCCCCTGAGGAAAAGTCTCTGGTCGTTTTCTTATGATCACCTAAACTCAACTAGAAATATCATCTGGTTGTTATTGATACGGCGACACGCAAAGCGATAAATCAAGGATTTTCTGCATGCTCGCTTGAATATGTCGTCCTTTGCAGCCTTCCCGCCCGGTGCAACGGCTACGTGGAAGCTTCGTCGTCGATTGGATTTTGCCTGAACAGTTCACCGACCAGCCAACTATCGAGATAAGCGCGCACTTCGACGATCTTGGCGTCAGCAAACCGGCACAGCCAGCAATAGTGGTTGTCAAACCGCAGGCCGCTATGGGCCGTCGCCATCGACCGGAGTTCGACCACCGCCCATGCGCCATCAATCAGGACATTCTGAACAGTCAGCTGTACGCCGTCGGGCAGCACCTTCGCCAGCTTTTTAAACGTGCCGGCGACGAAATCCTTCTTGCTGTGATAGTGGCCCGCAAGAGGGTGTGTGCCCTCTACGATCCAATCGACATCATCGGCAACATGCGCGAAGAAATTTGCGCCGTCGCCGTGCTCGAGATGCGCGAAGAGCGCAATGACATCCTGCTTGTTCATGGCGATGTCCCCGTGTTGTCGCCACTATATACGGACAATGCTTAAACGCGAAGATGTGAGCTTCCCCGCCTCGCAGCAAGGCGCAGCCACGTCGGCAGATGGAAGACGCTCATAAGCAGATACATAATAGCCATATCATTGAGCGGGGACATGCTTTGAACGGAGCCGCACATGCTTTCCGCCGTGCCACTTGCCGTCAGCACCGCCATCAAAACAAAGGCGGGCGTCGCTGCGTAGCTCAGTCCGTCCGCAATACGCAGCAGCAGATTAAGCTTCGGCGAGCGTGCAGTGACCTTGGATGCAGTCATTCTCCTTCTCCTGCTTTTATCGTAGCATCGCCATTGCGAGCGGTTGTGTGATGGGCAGACTAGGATGGCGGTGGAAATGCCGAGAGTTACAAGTTTGACGGGATCTGCATGGACTCGATGATTACCGCCGCCGCACGGCTGCTCGCGACCGGAGATCTCCTCGGCGCATTGAAGCGGGTCGCGCTTCGTGACGACGCACCGGCACTGGCGCTACGCGGCATCGCAATGGCGCAGCTCGGTGAACTTGCTCGCGCCAGAGCGCTGTTAAAGTCTGCCGCGCGCGCATTCGGGCCGCGCGAAGCGGTCGCCAGGGCGCGTTGCATTGTCGCCGAGGCGGAGATTGCACTCGTCTCTCGCGACCTTGCCGGCCCCCTCAAGACATTGGCCGACGCCCGGGCCGTGCTCGAGACGCATGGAGACCGATTGAATGTCGCGCATGCTCGCCACGTGGAAGCTCGGCGGCTGGTTTTGATCGGTCATGTTAATCAAGCGGAGCAACTGCTCGGCGATCGCGATGCTACGAGGCTTCCCCCGCCCTTGCGCGCCGCCTACGAGTTGGTGATTGCCGGAATTGCCATCCGGCGCTTGCAGACCAAAGCTGCGCGCGTCGCCCTGCAGCGCGCAGCCGATGCTGCAATGCAGGCGCGTATCCCGGCACTTGTTGCAGAAGTTGAAAGCGTCTCGCGCGTGATGGAGATGCCCGCCGCGCGCCTCATCGCGCGCAGCCATGAGCGGCTTGTACGGCTCGAAGATGTCGAGGCGCTTTACGCGTCGGACACTCTCGTCGTCGATGCCTGCCGCTACGAGATACGCGATTCAAGCGCCTGCGTTTCGCTGGCCAGCCGCCCGGTGTTGTTCACACTCGCCCGCACCCTCTGCGCGAATTGGCCAGGCGATGCATCGCGACGTGACCTTATTGCCGGCGCCTTTCGCAGCAAGGAAGCCGATGAATCGCATCGGGCTCGCCTGCGCGTCGAGATCGGCCGGCTCCGCAGTGCGCTTCGTGCAATAGCGGATATCAAGGCGACCGGCGAAGGCTTTGCACTGCATCCGCTGCATTCTCAAGCCGCGGTCATCCTCGCTCCACCTGTCGAAGAGCAACATGGCTCGCTGCTCGCCTTGCTTGCCGATGGCGAAGCATGGTCGAGTTCCGCCCTGGCCATCGCTCTTGGAACTGGCCCTCGCACCGTTCAGAGGGCGCTCGAAGCCTTGGCGGCTGCTGGCAAAGTACAGGCCTTCGGTCGCGGGCCGGCACGCAAATGGATGATCCCGTCCATGCCGGGATTTCCGTCAACTTTGTTACTCCCCGGTCCATTGATGAACGGCTAGGATATAGCGATGAAACACTCCCAAGCTGAAATTCTCCGCGAGTATGGACCGTTTCCCGGCGTGGAACGCGTCCATGGCGTCACCTATGACGGTCAACACGTGTGGTTTGCATCTGGCGAGAGGATCAATGCTCTCGACCCCGCTGCCGGAAAGGTCGTGCGGTCGATCGATGTCCCCGCGGATGCCGGAACAGCCTTCGACGGTAAATATATCTATCAAATCGCCGAAGATCGCATCCAGAAGATAGATCCAGAGACGGGTGAAGTCGTCGCGACGATCCCGGCGCCAGGCAATGGCGGCGATTCCGGCTTGGCCTGGGCCGAGGATACGCTGTGGGTCGGGCAGCATCGCGGCCGGAAAATCTACCAGATCGACCCCGAAAGCGGTGCAATCCTGCGGACGATCGAGTCCAACCGCTTCGTCACGGGTGTTACCTGGGTGGACGGTGAGCTTTGGCACGGCACCTGGGAAGGCGACCATAGCGATGTCCGGCGCATCGATCCGAAGACGGGAGAAGTCCTGCAACGCATCGACATGCCGGAGGGCTCGGGCGTGTCAGGCCTCGAGTCCGATGGGAAAGACCGGTTTTTCTGCGGCGATGGCAGTGAAAGCAAGGTGAGAGCCATCCGCAAGCCGAAATAAGCAAGTTATCGTCGACCCGTTTCGTGCACCTGCGCGCGAATTTCTGACTCCCACTTGCCAAGCTTGCTGCACTGCAGCATAGTTCAACCTAAAGAGCCGGATTTTGCTCGCTTGAGTTGCAACGGCATGCTGCCCTTGCAGCGTTTTGGCTTCGCAAGTTTCTGGCGGGGTAGGGTCCATGGGCGCGGCGAGTGACGACAGGTCTGAAGCTGCCAACGCTAAATCGCGAAACCCTCTGCCAATCGACCTCGCCCTGCAAGGCGGCGGGGCCCACGGCGCCTTCACATGGGGCGTCATCGAGCGATTGCTCGACGAGCCATGGCTGACGATCGAAAGCGTGACAGGAACGTCGGCTGGAGCAATGAACGCCGCTGCGCTCGTGTCAGGCTACGCCTTGAATGGTGCTGAAGGCGCAAAGACCGCGCTGGAAGTGTTTTGGCGCCGCGTCAGCGATGCGGCAAAATACAGTCCGATCCAGCGGACGCCGTTAGACAAGATGGTCGGGAACTGGTCTCTCGATAATTCGCCCGGCTATCTGTTCTACGATATCTTCAGCCGGCTCTTCTCGCCCTATCAAACCAATCCGGCCAACCTCAATCCTCTTCGCGACGTTCTTGAGGAATGTATTGATTTCGATCGGCTGAAGCAGTCTGAAATCAAGATCTTCGTGAATGCGACCAATGTGCGGACTGGTCTGCCCCGCGTGTTCCGCAATGCCGAAATGCATGTCGATGTCCTTTTGGCCTCGGCCTGTCTGCCCCTCATTCATCAGGCCGTCGAGATCGATGGCGATCCATATTGGGATGGCGGATTTTCCGGCAATCCATTGCTGACGCCGATCATTCGGGAGAGCAAGGCGCGCGACACGGTGCTCATCCAGATCAATCCTATCGAGCGGCCGGGCGTGCCAAAGACGGCCCCTGACATTCTCAACCGGCTCAACGAAATCTCCTTCAATTCCAGCCTCAAGAAGGAGCTTCGCGGCCTTGCAATGTTTCAGCGCCTCATCGCAGAGGAGGGCGGGCTCGAACACGCGGAGTGGGTCGAACAATGGGCCGACATGCGCATCCATCGCATTACAAGCCCGAAGATGGTCGAACTCGGCGTGTCCTCAAAGCTCAATGCGGAGTGGGAATTCCTGACGATGCTGCGGCTCGAAGGTCACGCCTGCGCCGAAGCATTCCTCAAGGATCATGGCACTGATCTCGGCGTTCGATCTTCCTTCGATATCGACAGCCTTCTTGATACCATCCTCGAACAGGTGTGACGTCCGATGGGCATTCTTGGCATCCTGATCGCGCTCGGTCTGCTCATCTGGCTTGCTTATCGCGGCTGGAGCATCTTGCTCCTTGCTCCGCTTTGCGCGCTTCTGGCCGCCTTGCTTGCCGGCGAACCGCTGCTTGCAAACTGGACGCAGACATTCATGAGCAACGCCGCCCAGTTCGTTGCACAGTTCTTTCCGATCTTTTTGCTCGGCGCGCTTTTCGGCAAGCTTATGGAGGCAAGCGGCTCGGTCGAAGCGATCGCCGCCTATATGACCGAGAAGCTGGGCACGCAGCGCGCAATCCTTGCGATTGTTCTCGCGGGAGCCTTCATCACCTATGGCGGCGTCAGCCTGTTTGTCGCCTTCTTCGTGCTGGCGCCCATGGGACACGCCTTGTTCAAGGCGGCCAATATACCGCATCGGCTGATGCCGGCCGCCATCGCGCTCGGAACCTCCACCTTCACCATGTCGGCCATGCCGGGAACCCCCGCAATCCAGAACGCAATTCCCATGCCCTTTTTTGGCACCAACCCCTTTGCCGCACCGGGACTGGGGCTGATTGCTTCGGCCATCATGCTGGCATTCGGCATGTGGTGGCTCAGCCAGGCCGAAGCCAGAGCAAGGCTGAAAGGGGAGGGCTACAGTTACGCCGGCTCCATCAACCCCAACGATGCTGCCGAGGATGAACTTGTTCGCGAGCGCGCAACCACGGCCCGGGAGTTCGATCCCGGCGAGATCAAGCGTGGTGGCCATACGAGCAGTCTGCCGTCGTTCCGGCTGGCTGCCCTGCCGCTGGTGGTGGTGGTCCTGACCAATTTGATCATGTCCTTCGTGGTCCTCCCGAGGATGGACGTGTCATTCCTGCAGGACGCCCGATGGGGAAACACATCGCTTGCCGCAGTTGGCGGCGTATGGTCCGTGATCGTGGCGCTGGCGACGGCCATCCTTGTCCTGATCGCGACCAGCCACAGGCGCTTGCCGAGCTTGCGCGCTACGATGGATGCCGGTGCCAATGCTTCGGTGCTGCCGATACTCAGCGTTGCCAGCCTCGTCGGGTTCGGCGCCGTCGTAGCCGGGCTGCCGGCATTCGAAGTCGTCAAGAACTGGGTGCTCGGCATCGAAGGCGGTCCGCTGGTGTCACTGGCGCTCGCGACCAATATCCTCGCCGCTCTGACCGGGTCCGCGTCGGGCGGATTGACGATAGCGCTCGATGCGCTCGGACCCGCCTATATGACGATCGCCAAGGAGATCGGCCTCGATCCGGGTCTGATGCATCGCGTCGCGGTCATCGGCGCAGGTACGCTCGACAGTCTGCCGCACAATGGTGCCGTCGTGACGTTGCTCGCGGTATGCGGTTCGACGCACAAGGAGAGCTATGTCGATATCGTCATGGCGGCAATTGTCGGAACGCTCATCGCCCTGGTTGCCGTTATCGGACTTGGAACGGTTCTCGGGTCGTTCTAGGCAAGTTATTCCACAGGCATGTCCGGCCCCGGGTCGCCCCCGGCCGCTGCGATGGCAAGCCGGTCCAGATAATGGTTCCAGCCCTTTTCGTGGCTCGCTCTTTCCTTTTCGTCCGGCAGGCCGCCATGGGTGAAACGCACCAAAGTGCCGCCTTCCTTTTCGATAAGGTCGATCTCGATGAGACCGGACTCAGGCGGCACGGTCTCGCTTCCCTCCCAGCCAAAGCTGTATGCGAGGCGATGCACGGGGATAACTTCCGTAAAATGGCCACGGGCCGTATGCGCGTCATCCATGCTGACGAGATAGATGCCGCCTGGCTGCGGGTCCACCGTCGCTGTGGTGCCCATCCAGCGCAGGATCTTGTCCGGATCGGTAAAGAAGGCGAATACTGTTGCCTGCGGCGCTGCTATCTCGATTTCCCGTTGAAGCGTCTCGCTCATCGTCGGCTTTCCTCAATGGCACATTTCATTCAACCTTGAGTGGTAATTTAAGCCAATCGCGGCCCGAGACAAGGATCAAATCCCATGACAGGGGCGCAATGCCGTTCCATAGTGACACGCATGGGAATGCCATCTTCACTTTCCTTCCTGGTCGACAACGCAATTCAGTTCCAGGATGGCGCTGCCTTGCTGAAGGAACTCGCTGCACAGCTTGCCGCCGACAATATACCGCTGGCCGGCGGTACGCTTACGCTATCGGCACCGCACCCGATCATCAAACAACGCACCTTCCTGTGGCACGCCGACGCGGGGGAGGTCATCGAGGCGCTCGGCCTGGCTGGCCCAGCCGACCCTGACCCGGCCGAACTCGCGCGCAACTGGCTGACGGGTATCGGCACGCATGTGCAGGTGGATTTTACTGGCGGCTCCACTGACGCTGCGATACTGGGCTGGGCGGCCAAGCAGCCGTTCAGCGCGGCCGAGTCGGCGTTGCTCCGGGAAGTGGCGCGCTTTGCCGCTACGCCTCTGGCACTACTGGCAACGCGTTCGACCCTTGCCGTGTTGCTGACAGCATATCTTGGCAAGCGCAGCGCTGCGCGGGTCTTGGCCGGCCGCTCGCGACGGGAACGCGGCGAAACGATCCGGGCGGTGCTGCTTTATGCCGATCTGCGCGGCTTCACCGAGCTGTCAGAGGCCTCGGAACCCAAGGATGTGATTGCCGCCCTCGACGCCTGGTTCGATCGCATTGCCGGGGCCGTCCACGCCTTTGACGGCGAGGTTCTGAAGTTCATCGGCGACGGTGTCCTTGCTGTCTTTCCTATCGGAGCGCGAAACGCCGCTGCCTCCTGCGACGCGGCACTGCGTGCCGTCGTCGCCGCACGTGCGGGCATGGACCATCTGAACCGATCCCGTAGCGCCAAAGGATTGCAGCCCTTGTCCTTCGGCACCGCGCTTCATCTGGGCGAGATGCTTTGGGGCAATATCGGGACCGCCGACCGGCTCGATTTCACCGCGATCGGCTCCGCCGTAAATCTTGTGAGCCGCCTGGAGGGCTTGTGCCGTCCGCTCGGCCATAAGGTGTTGCTGTCAGGGGCGTTCGCGGCGGAAACGACAAGGCCACTCGTGCCGCTTGGGGATCACAAATTGCGCGGCATTGCCATGCCGTGCCCGGTGTTTGCCCTGCCGGAGTGACCAGGCCTTACCCCAGCCGTTGCAGTCATTTTTCGCCGTGGAACAAAATTGAATCGAGCAGCGTTTTGTTCACGTATTTGAACCAGGCAATTTTTCCATGCCATTTTTGAGGAATTCAAATTGATGAAGAAGCTTTATTTCGCAACCGCTCTTCTCTCGCTTCTCGCTCCTGCTGCATATGCTCAAACCGCCGATCCGGTCATTGATGCTTGCAAATCCACGGGTCTGATCGCTCTCCAGCAGAAATCTCCGGATATCACAGATCTTACAATCGATCTCGAAAGTGTCGCGGTATCGGCCACGACGGCGAAAATTGAAGACGTGCCGCTCAAGACGGTTGTTCTTGGAGAATCCTACGTCGTCCGCGGCACAAAATCCGGCAAGCCCGATCGGTTCGTTTGCCTGGTGGGTGACAAGGGAAAGGTTCTTTTGACTTTCTTCACGTCCAAATAGTGTGCGAATTTCTTCGCTAGGTAAATTGCGGGTAGCCCGTTTTTGACGGGCTACCCAGCACTTTCACATGAATGACACAAAACTGAAATCTAGCTGTCATTTAAGCGATATAACGAATGTTCATCGTTCATATGAACATTCGGATACGCATAATGAATATATCTGCAAGGCAACAGGACATCGTCGAACTTATTCGACAACGCGGTTTTTTATCAGTCCAAACCCTTGCCGATCATTTCATGGTCACGCCGCAGACGATTCGGCGCAATATCAACGAGCTTTGTGACGCCAATCTCCTGCGCAGAAGGCACGGGGGCGCGGAATACATCGACGCGCCGTCGATCAATCTTTCCTATGATTCACGCCGGATAAGCTATCCCGAAGAAAAAAAAGCGATCAGTATTTGCGTCGCAAACATGATCCCGAGCCGCTCCTCCGTATCATTCGGTATCGGAACGACGCCGGAATTCGTGGCGCGGGCGATGCTCAACCATGAAGACCTGACTGTCATCACCAACAACGTCAATGTGGCGGTGACGCTGAGTGCAAACCCCTCGAACCGCATCATCATGCCGGGCGGCGTGATGCGCCTGCCTGACCTCGATTTTCTGGGACCGCATGTCGAGGAGATGTATCGCAACTACCGCGTGGACTTCGCGGTCTTCGGCGTCGGTGGCATCGATCCCGATGGCACTTTTGTCGATTTCGACCGTCCCGAGGTTTTGGTCCGTGCTGCGATGCTTCAGAACTGCCGGACGTCCATTCTGGTTGCGGATGCAAGCAAGTTTGGTCGTCTGGCGCCGGCGCGCGGAGGGTCTCTCGCCGACCCCGACATGATCGTACTCGACGCATTGCCGGACGTCGCCGTTACTCCGCTCCTTGCTGACAGCACCATTGCGGCAAAGCTGCGCCTGGCGAACGAAGATTCAAAATGACCGGACAACCCTTCGTTCGCCTCAAGAATATTACCCGCAGGTTCGATGGAGGCGGCGGGGTCAACAGCCTTTCGATCGATATCCCCGAAGGTGGATTCACGGTCCTGCTCGGCCCGTCCGGCTGTGGAAAGTCGACGACGCTTCGACTGATAGCCGGGCTTGAGCCGTCGGACAGCGGCCGTATCGAAATCGGCGGGCGCGATGTTACGGCTCTGGGTCCCTCGGAGCGCGGACTGACGATGGTATTTCAATCTTATGCTCTCTTTCCCCATCTCAATGTCGCCGAGAACATCGTATTCGGGTTGCGCGTGCGGGGCATGGCCAAGAAGGAACGAGAAGCGCGCCTTGCCGAAGCCCTCGACCTAACCGGTCTCAACGGCTACGCCGACCGGAAGGCCGCCCAGTTATCTGGCGGGCAACGGCAACGCGTTGCCCTCGCGCGGGCTATCGTCGCCCGCCAGCCACTTTGCCTGATGGACGAGCCGCTCTCCAATCTCGACGCCAAGCTCCGGCACTCCGTGCGCCAGGAGATACGCTCCCTGCAGCGCCGGCTCGGCATGACGCTGGTTTACGTAACCCATGACCAGACGGAAGCCATGGGCATGGCCGACCAGATCGTGCTCCTCAATCAGGGACGTGTCGAACATATGGGACCGCCCGCCGAGCTCTACGAGCGGCCGGCAAGCGCCTTCACCGCGAGCTTCATCGGCAGTCCGGCGATGACGCTACTCCCGGCCGATATTCTGCCTTTCAACCTGCAGGCGGCGGGAATCTTGCCCGCCGGCCTCAACGCAAAATCTCTTCAGCTTGGCGTCAGGGCCGAAGATTTCATTCTTTTACCCGAGGGCAGCGGCCGACTTCCGGCCACGGTTGTCTTCAGCGAGTTTCTTGGCGCCGAAACCTATGTCTATCTTGCTGTCGATGGCGCCGAGCAAGTGATAGCGCGGTTGCCAGGTCGAAACGAAAAGGCTCCGGGAACTCGCCTTTCGCTCAACTGGTCGCCTGCCTCCGCCAATTGGTTCGACCGCGAAAGCGGCCGATGCCTGCCAAATACACTCCAATTGGTCAGTCAGCCGTAAAAAAACGCTGCCTCCAACATGCGTGACTGCTTTCAATTAAATCATTCAAAGAGGAAACTTTTCATGAGACATTTCACAACTGCTGCCCTTCTTTCGGCGACATTGTTGACGGCCACCGCCATGCCGGCCTTTTCGCAGACTGAACTGACCATGTATTACCCGATCGCCGTCGGTGGCCCGCTCACCAAGGTTGTCGACGGAATGATCGAAGGTTTCCAGAAGGAAAATCCGGAGATCAAGGTCAACGCCGTCTATTCCGGCAATTATGACGATACGCGCGTTCGCGCGCTCTCCGCCATTCAGAGTGGCCAGCCGGCGCAACTTTCGGTGCTTTTCTCGATCGACGCCTACGATCTGATCGAGCAGGACCTGATCGTTCCGTTCGAAGATATCCTCAAGACGGACGACGAAAAGAAATGGCTGAACAGTTTCTATCCGGCATTGATGGCCAATGGCCGCGTCGAAGGCAAGACATGGGGCATCCCGTTCCAGCGTTCGACGATCGTCATGTTCTACAACAAGGACATGTTCCGCCAGGCTGGCCTCGACCCCGAGAAGGCGCCGAAGACCTGGGACGAAATGGTGACGGCGGCCAAGGCCCTGACCAAGGACGGGCATTACGGCCTAATGGTCCCGAGCACCGGCTATCCTTACTGGATGCTGCAGTGCTTCGCCATCGAGAACGGCAAGGAACTGATGAGCAAGGATGGCACGAAGGTCAGTTTCGATGACCCTGCCGTCGTCGAAGCGCTCGAATTCTGGCGCTCATTCTCGACCGAGAAGAAAATCTCGCCGGAAGGTCTCATCGAATGGGGCACACTTCGTCAGGCGTTCGTCCAAGGCCAGACCGCTATGATGTGGCATACGACAGGCAACCTTGCCGCAGTCAAGAAAGAGGCGAAATTCGATTTCGGCGTTGCCGAGCTCCCGGCCAACAAGCAGCCCGGCTCGCCGACCGGTGGCGGCAACTTCTACCTGTTCAAGAAGGCTTCCACGGAAGAACGCGCCGCTTCGCTCAAGTTGATCCGCTATCTGACCGCGCCGGAGCGCGCCGCGCAGTGGTCGATCGAGACCGGCTATGTCGGCGTCAGCCCAGCCGCCTACGAGACGGAAAAGCTCAAGGCCTATGGTAAGGAGTTTCCGCAAGCCCTGGTCGCCCGTGACCAGCTCAAGGTTGCAATTCCGGAGTTCTCCACCTGGAAAACAGCCCGCGTTCGCGAAGCCTTGAACAATGCCGTCCAGGCTGCCCTGACCGGCACGCAAAGCTCAGCCGATGCGCTGAAGGCCGCACAGGCGACCGCCGACGACCTGCTCAAGCCTTATCAGAAGTAACGCATGCCAGGCTGGAACGGAGGAGTTCCTCCGTTCCAGCAATTTCAGACACTACTCGAGAGCAGTCGCATGGATCAAATAGCTGTCTACCAAAAACGCAGGCAATCACTCTATGGATGGATGCTGGCGGCTCCCGCTCTGATCCTGCTCACGATCTTCGCATTCATTCCGACGATCACCACAGTGTGGTCGAGTTTCTTCTCGTCGGGAACGGCGAGGCTTCCGGCGGCGCTCACCGGCCTCGGAAACTATTCCGACCTGATCAATGACCCCGCCTTCTGGACCGTCGTTCGCAACAATGCGGTCTATGCCGGGGTTACGATTCCCTTTTCGATCGCGATCGCCCTTGCCATGGCTCTCTGGGCCAATGCCAGTATTCCGCTGCGCGGTATCGTGCGGGGCGCCTATTTCACCCCGACGATGCTGCCGATGATCGCCGCCGCGAATATCTGGCTCTTCTTCTATACGCCGGGGCTAGGCGTGATTGACAGCATCACGGGCTTGTTCGGCATCGCACCGACGAACTGGCTGGGCCAGCCGGGAACGGCGTTGTGGGCGGTGATCGTCGTCACGATCTGGAAGGAAGCCGGCTTCTTCATGATCTTCTATCTCGCCGCCCTGCAGACGATACCTCCCGATCTCAAGGAAGCCGCAGCCATCGAGGGCGCGGGCCGGATCACATACGCGCGGCGCGTGCTGTTTCCCCTTTTGATGCCGACGACCGCTTTCATCTTCATCAACGCGCTGATCAACTCGGTCAAACTGATCGACCATCTCTTCATTCTCACCAAGGGCGGACCAAACAACGCCACCAAGCTGGTGCTCTACTGGATTTGGGAAATGGCATTTGCCTATTTCGACCGTTCGCACGCAGCCGCCATGACGGCCCTGGTTCTGCTCGCGCTTGGCGCAGTGGCGGTGTTTCAGTTCCGCGTCCTCGACCGCCGGATACATTACCGATGATCATTGCTATTCCCACCGCCCGTCGCAGCCTGCGGCTCGACGGTCTGCTTGATGCCGCCGGGGCGTGGCTCCTGGCCCTGATATGGATCGCGCCGCTGCTTTTTGCTGTTTGGGCGTCGTTGATGCCCTCCGGCCATGCGCTCGATTTCAGCGGCAGCGTCGCGCCGACGCTGGACAATTATCAAAACGCCTGGAACGCCGCGCCCTGGGGGCTTTACTTCCGCAACACGCTGCTCCTGGTCAGCTTCACACTCGTCGGACAGCTTATCCTCTGCACCCTTGCCAGCTATGCATTCGCACGCTTCGAATTCGTTGGGCGGGAGCTGATTTTCATGCTCGTCCTCCTGCAGCTTTTCATCCTGCCGGAAGTGCTGATCGTCGAAAACTATGCGATGATTTCGCGCCTGTCCCTCTTCGACACGATTGCAGGCATGGGCTTGCCGTACGTCGCCAGCGCCTTTGGCATCTTCCTTCTACGTCAGGCGTTCAAATCGGTTCCGGTCGAACTGGAGGAAGCAGCGCGCATCGAAGGCTGCAGCTGGATTGGTGTGCTCTGGCGGGTCTACGTTCCTGCCGCGAAGCCGGTTTACCTCGCCTATGCGCTCGTCTCGGTGGCGACGCACTGGAACAACTTCCTGTGGCCATTGATCGTCACCAATTCCGCCGAAACGCGGCCCGTTACCGTTGGTCTTTCGCTTTTTGGCGCACCAGAGAGCGGCGTTAACATCTCGACGATCAGCGCAGCTACGATCATGGTCGTCGCTCCGCTGATGATCGCCTTCCTGATCTTTCAGAGACAATTTATCCAGGCATTCCTGCGCGCTGGCATTCGTTAGGGGAGGGTAGGCGCTGCCGACGGCCTGCCGCACCTCTGTTTCGATCAGCGCTGCCGGTTGAAGGACCGGGCGACGACGATCTCACCGGTCGTCTTGCGCTCGGTATGATAGGTCCCACGCAGTTTGTTTCTGTCTTCATCGAAATAGAGGTCGAGGTAGCACACGCCCTCATGCGGCATGCTGCGGCTGCGAAACTGCGCCTGGGGATCGGTATCGTAGATATACCAGATACGAAACTTGCCAATCTGGTAGAACGGCTTCAGGAAGCATTGCGTCGTTTGCGACTTCGTCTCTCCGGACTTGAACGTAACCGACGTGGAGAAGAATCCCTGCCGTATGGCAATCGCGACTGGAATAGGCGGCACCTGAATTCCAGTCGCCGGATCCGAATAGGTCGAGACCACTTGGCCGGTCCATGTGCCATTGAGATCAGGGAAGGTGTGGCGCTGCAGCGAGGGAAGCCAATGCCAGGCAAGGCTCCAAATCAACTGCACGAGACCAGCAAGGATCGCCGCTGACGCCAGAAATACGAGCGACCAATTTTCAGGGGTCGCGGGCATGTCACCGAACACATATCCATATGCATACTGGGCGAGGTAGAAACTCAGCACCACGCCAGCGAGAACCAGGCCGAACTGATACTTCGTCGAAACAAGCCGCCACATCTACGCATCTCCCAACGAAAAGGATTGGCAATGATGCCTCATGGCGTTGTGTCTGATGTCGCCGCTGGACGCTCTTCTTCATAGTCAAGTTTCATCAACAGCCCGGTCATCGATTCCCCCAAATCAGCCCTCACAAACTCTATGGAGGACCGATAAATGACAAGGCCGTTTGTTGCGATCGGGCTTGATATAGAAAACGTCGTTACCAGTCGGTGTATTCGTTAAATTGGCACCGGTGCCGATAACGTGCCGACGGAATTCGATATGTGAGAGAGGTTGATTTGGGGTACCCGGTAGAAACAGATAAATTTAATGGGTTTCAAGCGACGTCAACAATGACAATATTGACGGACCGCTTCGGCAATCTTGTTACTGTTACACCGGTGAGAATTAAATGAAGCTGATTCGGAGTGGACTTGAGAAAAAATATCGTGATGAACTTCAGAGCAGTCACCATGCGCTTTTCAACGACAGCGCTAATCGTCGCCTGCTGAACTCAATTAGACGCGCGTTTCCGAAAATGTATTCGGCATATGTCTTGGATTGGATACCAGAGCAAGGGGAGGACATCTTTACCGTTCTGGTCGATGACAACACTGTTGCTACGTTCGAACTGTCGAGATTGAATGGTGAATTGGCAGAAGCACAAAATGTTCGGATGACCAAAGACTATCAACGTGCTCTCCAGAAGCACAAGATGATAAAACTTCTGATCGCTCT
This sequence comes from Phyllobacterium sp. CL33Tsu, assembly GCF_900113985.1. Lineage (NCBI taxonomy): Bacteria > Pseudomonadati > Pseudomonadota > Alphaproteobacteria > Hyphomicrobiales > Phyllobacteriaceae > Phyllobacterium > Phyllobacterium sp. CL33Tsu. The sequence continues at coordinate 241,375 of NZ_FORJ01000006.1, forward strand.
GGAGTTGGCCGCAGAGAACGCTGAGTAAGCATGATTGCAAAGGAAGAATTTAAGAAACTTTGTGCGGTCGCAGCGAGTGACAAGTGCGAATTGAAGTCCTGGCTCTCGTAAATAGGCATGAGTGTACGATCGGTGTAATATTGAACATGTGAGTTCTCGCTGAATGGCGACGTCGGAGCAATCGTCGTCCGGTCGTCGACCACCTTCGACAAACCTCGATCCGCTGCAAATCGCGCTCGCTCATTACAATCAGTCCCATCCGCATCTCCCACGTCATCAAAAACGCCGGGAGAGTGACATTCTTACTTTGCAGAAACAGGACACTTCAACTTTGCGGCTACACACCTTTGCGGCATAAGACCAATTATGGAACTAACGCCCAGCCGGCCGCAAGGTCGCGTACGACACAGCTATTGCCTTACGATGCAGCGGAAACCGATATGTGATGTCGCGGAGATGACGAAATCGTATTTGCCACCGGCAATATTGCTGCCTTGGGACTTAAGGATGCGATAGCGATAGCCGAAATAGCCATGGTCCGATGCGGCTGCACCCTCGACCTTGGCCGGATCGGCAAAGCTGCCGGCCGGACTTTCTTCGCCGCCATCAGATTTCCAATAGAGGCCGTCCTGTTTTCCGGGCTCGCTGATGAGTTTTTGCGCAAATTCAAGAACGCCGTCCCCATCATGATCTTCCTCGGCGTAGGTATCCTGGGCGCGAACTTCATCGCGAGCGGTCTGGATCGCCTGCAACTCGTTCTCGCCTATCCGGCGTGAGAGGATTTCCTCAAGACCTGCAAC
>NZ_FORJ01000008.1:0-206855 GCF_900113985.1 Phyllobacterium sp. CL33Tsu
ACGCGCTTGTCTAGGAACTGTGGAAGCGAAATTCCGTGCGCTGCCGGTAGGTTTCGCCGGGCACGAGGATCGTGCTTGGAAAATGGGGCTGGTTGGGACTGTCAGGGAAATGCTGCGCTTCAAGACACAGTCCGGCGAACCGTCCGTAATTTCTGCCGCCAAGACCGACAAGCGAAGGAATCATCGCGCCGTCGTAGAACTGCAGGCCGGGCTCGCTGGTATGAACTTGCATGGCAAGGCCATTGCCGCCGGCAAGCGACGCGGCAAATCGCATGCCCTGGCTCAACGGTTCGGAGAGGACGAAATTGTGGTCATAGGGCGTCGATCCCTCGACGGCAATGCGGCGCGGCAAGCGGAAATCGTAAGGCGAACCGGCGACCGGAGCGATCTCCCCGGTGGGAATGAGACCCGCATCGACCGGTGTATAGGCGTCGGCGAGGATGCGCAGGCGGTGATCGCGAATGTCGTTCGAACCGTCGAGGTTGAAATAGCTGTGCTGCGCGAAATTCGCGACCGTCGGCGCATCGGCCGTCGCTTCGATATCGACGCGCAGCGTCGCATCTTCCACGAACCGATACGTGCAGCGCACATCGAGATTGCCTGGGAAACCCTGATCGCCGTCCGGAAGGTGGAGGGTGAGGGTTACCGCACTTTCGTCGTGGTCGACGATTTTCCAGAGACGCTGGGAAACGCCGTCGCTGCCCCCATGGAGAGTTTGGACACCCCGTTCATTGCGGTCGAGAACGATAGTCTTGCCGTCGAGCACGAAGCTGCCATTGGCGATGCGATTGGCATAACGCCCAACGAGCGCGCCGAAATAGGGTGAGCGCTGGGGGTAGGGGGTAAACTCATCGAAACCGAGCACCACGCGCTGGAGTGTGCCGTCGGCCAGCGGGACTTCCAGATCACGAATAACGGCGCCCCAATTCAATATGCGGGCAACCGCCCCCGCTGCAGAGCGAATGGTGACTTCCGATACTGGGTCGCCCTTGAACTCACCAAAGTCTTTCGTATTTGTGACGCCACGCAAAATCAGTGTTCTCCTGCAACGGTTCGGCTGCGCGCGGCAAGCTTTGCCTGCAGCATGACGACGACGAGCAGGAAGAGCCCGCGGATCACCGACTGCCAGTAGGCCGAAAGCGAAATCCAGCCCTTGCCGTTCTCGAAATTGAGGACATTGAACAGGATGCCCAAAAGGAGCACGCCGGCAAGCGTCGCCCCGACCGAGCCGACGCCGCCTGTCAGCAACGTGCCGCCGACAACGACTGCGGCAATGGCAAAGAGCTCCCAGCCGACACCCTCGATAGGCTGGCCGGCGCCGAATTGTGAGGCCAGGATCACGCCGGCAAGCCCGGCAAGCCCGCCGCTTCCGAGGTACACGAGGAACTTGATCCGGTCGGCCGGCAGACCCATAAGGCGCGTCGCGTCCTCATTGCCGCCGACGGCGAGGACGCCGCGACCCGTTCCCGTGAAGTTCAGCACGATCCAGCCGATGAGATAGGCGAGCATCGCGATCCAAGCGGGAATGGGAAAACCGAGGAAATTGTCTTGTCCGATCGAGGTGAAGCCGCTGTCATAGGATACGGATACCGACTGATTGTCGGCAAGCAGCAACGCCGTACCGCTCGCGGCGAGCATCATGGCGAGTGTGGCGACAAAAGGCATTATCCGCAGACGCGTCACGAGGATCGCATTGACGAGACCGACGCAGAGGCCAGCACCGACGCCGGCACCTAGTCCGATCCAGACTCCGTAGGGGCTGGCAAGCGCCGCAACGACACTGCCGAGCGCCGCAGTCGAACCGACCGAAAGATCGATGCCACCGGTCATGATGACGAAGCACATGCCGAGGGCGACAAGCGCAAACATGGAGTTGTAGCGGAGCACGCTGGTGATGTTGAAGAAGCCGAGAAAATAGTCGTAGCGCGCCCAGCCAAAGAGGACGAGCAAAAGCAACGCAACCACGACGCCATAACTTCCAAGCAGGGAGATCAATCTGGTTCTGGTCATGCGCGCCTGCCCTGTTGCTGTATCCAGACCGCGAGCACGATTATGCCAGCCTTGACGACGAGGGCCGCTGCGTCCGGCACGCCGTTGGCGAGCAGCGTATAGCGCACGAGCTGGATGGTCATGGCGCCGAGAAGCGTGCCGATGATGGTTGCCTTCCCGCCGCTGAGAAGCGTTCCGCCGACCGCGACGGCCGCGATCGCATCGAGCTCCATGCCGAGCCCCACGAGGTTGGCGTCGCTCGACGAGTTGATGGCGATGACGATGAGTCCCGCTATCCCCGCGCACAGTCCGCTGATGGCGTAAACCGCCAGCTTCACCTTCGACACCGCGATGCCCGCAAGTTCCGCCGCCCGTTCATTGCCGCCAATTGCGATAATCTGCCTGCCGAAGACGGTCCGTCTCAGCACCCAGGCGGCGGCGACGACCAAAAGCGCCATGAGAACCACCTGGACAGGAATGCCGAAGATGCGGCCGAGACCGATGAACTGAAACTCCGGCACGCGGAAGGTCTGCAAGTTACCGTTGGTCAGCACCTGGGCAATGCCGCGCCCGGCGATGAAAAGCACGAGTGTCGCGACAATAGGTTGAATGCGGAACTTGGCGATTAGCCAGCCATTAAAAAGTCCGAGCAGCCCGGCAATGCCGACCGAGACGATCATTGCCGCAGCAACTGCCAGGCCGACATTGTCGATCGGAATGATCTTGCCCAGGAAGATCATCGGTGCCAGCGCACCTGAAATCGCCATCAGCGAGCCGACGGAAAGATCGATACCGCCGGTTGCGATAACGAGCGTCATGCCCACCGCGACGATGACGATGGTGCAGACCTGCGTAAGGTTGACGTTGAGCGTCTGCATCGTCGCAAAATTACGGGTAAAAGCGAAATTGAAGATGAGGAGCGCGACGAGCGCAATCAGGGTACCGTAGCGCGCCATGAAATCCATGGGGACGAAGGGTCGCGAAACGCTCTGCTGCCGGGTCGTGTCGGTCAAGACAGGGCCTCCGCAATCGTTGGTGGGCTGCCATGCGCCATGGCCGACATCACCGCATCCTCCGTCGCCTCACTGCGGTCAAATGTGGCGACGCTCAAGCCTTCCCGCAGGACGAAGACCCTGTCGGCGCCCTCGGTGACTTCTTCGAGTTCGGATGAGATCATCAATACCGCGAGGCCTTCATCGGCGAGCGATTTGATCAATGACTGGATCTCGCCTTTGGCGCCGACATCGATGCCACGCGTCGGTTCGTCGAGGATGAGCAGGCGCGGGTTCATGGCGAGCCACCGTCCCAGAAGGACCTTCTGCTGGTTACCGCCGGAAAGTTCGCGCACTTTCTGGTCAGGTCCCGAACATTTTACGCCGAGTTGCCTGATGAAACGTTCGACGATTTCGCGCTGCGCCTTCTCGTCGATGATACCGGATTTGCTGAGTTTCGGCATCAAGGCCAGCATCATGTTTTCGGCCACGCTCATTTCAGGCACGATGCCTTCGCTCTTGCGGTCCTCGGTGCAAAATCCCATCCCTGCGGCAATGGCTTCTGCGGGGCCGCGTGGTGCGAATTTTTGCCCGTCGAGTTGCATCGTACCGGCGCGTGGCCGGTCGATGCCGAAGACAAGCCGCGCCGTCTCGGTGCGCCCCGCACCGAGGAGCCCAGCAAACCCCGCAATTTCGCCCTGCCGTACGTCGAAGGAAACATCCTGGACCGCCTGGTTGATTGCGAGATTTTCTGCCGACAACAGAACATCGCCGATCTTGCGTCGATCCCGCTCGCTGAAGGCGGTCGCATGCCCCTCGGCGCGGTCGATCGTGCGCCCCAGCATGGAAGAGACAAGCCCGATCTTGTCGATCTCGATCATCCGCGCAGATTTGATGGTCCGCCCATCGCGCATGATCGTGACGCGATCGCAAACTTCGTAAAGTTCGTCGAGCTTGTGGCTGACGAAAATGACCGAGACACCCTCTTGTTTCAATTGGCGGATAACGTCGAAGAGCACGCTCACCTCGCGTTCGTCGAGCGACGAGGTTGGCTCGTCCATAATGACCAGCTTGGCAGAAAAACCGATGGCGCGGGCAATGGCGACCATCTGCTGGGTCGCCGTGTTGAATTCCATCAACGGGCGGCGCACGTCGATACGCACGTTGAATCGCTGCAGCAATGTTTCGGCTTCCTGGTGCATGCGCTTCCAGTTGAGAAAGCCGAAGCGCCGTGCCTCCCGGCCAAGACAGATGTTTTCCGTGATGGAGCGATAGGGGACGAGGTTGATCTCCTGGTAGATCGTGCTGATGCCGCTCGCCTGGGCCTGATGTGGCGAAAAGACCTCGAACGGCCGGCCGTCAAACGTCACTTCGCCGGCATCGCGGCGATGATAACCGGTCAGCACCTTGATCAGGGTTGATTTCCCGGCACCGTTCTGGCCGATCAGGGCATGGACCTCACCGCGCCCCACTTCGAATGAAGCGCCGGACAGAGCCGAAATGCCGGCAAACCGCTTGTCGATCCCCGTCATCGATAGAAGTGTACCGGTGTTCATTACCAAGCCGTTTCTGCAGAACGTGGAAAAGCTTCGACGCCGAATAGAACACGTCGAAGGAGGGCCAGCGCCCTATTGAGCGCTGGCATGTTGATAAAATCAATAGGCGGTGCTCAGCAGTTCCTTGGCGTTACTGGCGTCATAGAACTGGTCCGGATTGATGAGCTTGGCAGGTATCTTTTCGCCGTTTGCATAGGCGACGGCCGTATCGAACGCTTTTGGACCAAACCGCGGATTGCACTCAACAACTGCCGCGATCTTGCCATCGACAACGCCCTGCACGGCTTCCTTGCCGCCATCGATCGAAAGCACGAGAATATCCTTGCCCGGCACCTTGCCCGCAGCCTCGATAGCCGAAATGGCACCAATGGCCATTTCGTCATTGTGGGCATAGACGACATTGGCGTCGGGATGGGCCTGGAGCAGAGTTTCCGCAACCTGACGGCCCTTGTCCCGAGCGAAGTCGCCCGTCTGCGAGGCTACGATCTTGAAGTCCGAGTTCTTGGCGATGACGTCGTCAAAACCTTTTTTGCGGTCGTTGGCAGGCGACGAACCGGTGGTGCCTTCAAGTTCGATGATCGTCGTCTTGCCATTTGCATTCTTGACGAGCCAATCGGCGACGCGCTGTCCTTCCTCGATGAAGTTGGAACCGATGAAGGTAACGTAATCCTCACCCGGCTTGGCAAGCGAGGCATCGACATTACGGTCGAGCAGAATGACCGGAATGCCGGCATTCTTGGCGGCCTTGATGGCCGGGATCAGCGGCTTTTCTTCGCGCGGGGCAAGGAAGATGAGGTCGACGCCCTGGGCGATCATAGAGTTGACGTCAGCGACCTGCTTTGCGGCGGAACTTGCGGCGTCGGTGTAGACGAGCTGCCAGCCGCGCTTTTTGGCTTCGTCCTGCATGCTGGCGGTCTGAGCGAGACGCCACGGGTTGTTGCTCTCGGTCTGGGCAAAGCCAACCTTGTAGGTATCTTTCTTCTTCAGCGGCGGCGATTCCGCGAAGGCGTTGGCGGCAAACACGGCAGCAGCAAATCCTGCGGCCGAAGTTAAAAGCAGAGTGCGGCGAGTGATGGTCATAAAAATTCCCTCCCAGAAATCAGCGGGGTCGTCCCACTAAGCGATCATCGCTGCTTATAAAAATTAGTCAATAATTATTTATATTGATTAGTCGGATCAACTGCTCCTAATATCGCCAGAGGTTCGGGGCGAGTCGATGCGCCGGGCAGGAGGGTGAACAACGCAAATGAGCGAAACAGTGGAAAAAGACCCCACTGAGAAAACCAAAAGGGCTCGCGTGACCACCCGCCGCAAGCGGGTCAGCAAACGCGTGACCATGACGGATATCGCCCGTGCGGCGGGATGTTCGCAGGCGACCGTCTCATTCGTGCTCAACAAGACTCCGGGTATCAAGCTCGCCGCTGAGACGCGCGAGCGCGTCATCGAAGCTGCGCGCACCCTCGGGTATGCCGCGCCGAGCTTTGCTCACATGGAACCTGGCGAGGCCCATATCCCCCGCATTGAAGGCAAGATCGGGTTCGTGGTCGATCAGCTTGCCACAAGTCCCGAGGCCGTCGTCGCCATCGAGGGTGCGCGGCAGGCGTCATGGAACGCCGGCAATATCATACTTGTTGCGCAGACGCTGAACGATCCCGAAATGGAGCCACGCACCATCCATGCCCTGCGCGAGCAAGGCATATCGGCGCTCATCTACATGGCGATCTTCACCCGCGAGGTGGTGCTTCCCAAGGCGGTCTATGAACTCGACGTGCCGGTCATACTCTTGAACTGCTACTCGGCCGATCACGCCTTTCCCGCCGTTGTGCCCAGCGAAATTGCCGGCGGCCAGCATTCGACCCGCCACCTCATTCACCATGGCCACCGCCGCATTGGCACGATCACTGGCGAACCGTGGATGGAAGCGGCCAAGGATCGCCTGAAAGGTTACAGGCGCGCCCTTGCCACGGCCGACATTCCCTTCGACCCGCAACTCGTCATCGAAGGCGACTGGTCGGCAAGTGCGGGCTATGCCGCGACGCGAAAACTGCTTGAGCTCGACGACAGGCCGACCGCCATTTTTTGCCAGAACGATCGCACCGCCATCGGCTGCTATGAAGCCCTGAAGGAAGCCGGCTTGCGCATTCCCGAGGATATTTCCGTTATCGGCTACGACGACGAGGAAATTTCGCGGCATCTGCATCCGCAGCTTTCCACCTCTGTTCTGCCGCATCGCGCCATGGGCCGTTGGGCAATCGAGCAACTCGACAGCTATCTTCACAACCCGGCCAAGCGCTATCCGGTGACGAAGCTCGAATGTCCGCTCGTCGAGCGACTGTCGGTGACCGATTGTGCTGACCGGAAAGCCGCATATCGCTAGGCCTCTGATTTTCTCTTCACATAGTCGCTTCGATCGATGCCGTGCCGTTGCAGTTTATCGTAAAACGTCTTGCGGGGTATGCCGAGCGCTTCAATTGTCGTTCGCACATCACCATGATTTGCTGAAAGGGCATCGCGAATAAGTTTCGCCTCGTACTTTTCCATGGTCTCAGGCAAGCTTTTCGGGTTAGGCGCCTGACTGGTTTTGGCGTCGGCAACATCGTGGAGCCCAAGCGCCATCCGCTCAGCAAAATGCGCCAGCTCGCGCACATTCCCCGGCCAGTCGTGCTCCATAAGCCGTGATCGAATCGCAGTGGTAAATTCGGGCGGTTCCGATTTGAAACGAGCGGTCGCGCGGTTGAGAAAGTGCGTGAAGAGAAGCGGGATATCGTCCTTGCGCTCGCGCAAAGGCGGAATAGAGACTGTGACGACGTTCAAACGATAGAACAGATCCTCACGAAAATTGGCTCGCTGCTCGGGACTGCCAAGATCGACCTTCGCGGCAGCAACGACCCGCAGATCGACGGAGCGGTGCTCATTGGTTCCGAGCGGCGCAACTTCGCGCGTTTCCAGAACGCGCAGCAATTTAACCTGTGTTGCAAGCGGCATGCTTTCGATCTCGTCGAGGAATAGCGTGCCGCCGCTCGCATGTTCGATACGCCCGACGCGTTTCTTCTGGGCCCCCGTAAACGCTCCCGCCTCATGGCCAAACAATTCACTTTCAATGACCGTATCGGGTAGGGCCCCGCAATTAAGCGCGACGAAATTTCCTTGCTTGCGGCGGCTCCATTCGTGCAACAGGCCGGCGGCCACATCCTTGCCGGTACCGGTTTCGCCGGCGATCAGCACATCGACATCGGCATTGGCGACATGGCGCAAGGTCTTGCGCAAATTCTGAATAACCGGGGTCTGACCGAGCAGAGGCATCGCCTCGTCGGACGATTCGAGTGCCAGGCGCAATTGGCGGTTCTCGATCACCAGCCGCCGTTTCTCCAACGCACGCCCTATGCTCTGCACCAGGCGCTCGGCGGCAAAGGGTTTCGCGATGAAATCATAGGCTCCTTGGTGCATGGCCTCGACGGCCATTTCGATATCTCCATGCCCGGTGATGAGGATAACCGGCAGATCCGGATCGACTGCGCCCAACCTCCGGAACAGTTCGAAGCCGTCCATATGCGGCATGCGCACATCCGTGACGACGATACCCGGGAAATCAGGCGTCAGAAACCGCAGCGCGCTCATCGCATCGGCAAAGGGAGCGACATTGAAGCCGGCAAGTTCCAGCGTCTGGCGATTGGCGTTGCGCAACTCGTCATCATCATCGACAAAAGCAACCGTTGGCTGGATATCCGTCATGCGACCCTCGGCAAATGCACCGTGAACGTCGTCCCGCTCGAACTAGATACGACTTCGATACGGCCTCCATATTCGGCGACGATGTCATGACAGATGACGAGCCCAAGGCCGAGGCCGCGCTCCTTCGACGTGTTGAACGGCGTGAACATCGCCTGCATGATCGCGTCCGGAATACCGGGGCCATTGTCAGAAACGATGAGCGCAACTTCGTCTTCGTTCACCGCATAGCGCAGATTGATACGGCTTTTTGGCCCACCTTCCGTCGCCTCGAGGGCGTTCTGCATGAGGTTGATGAGTACCTGTTCGAGCCGGATGCGATTGCCGTTCACCTTGATTTCGGGGGGCGGGATATCAGTCGTGATGTGTCCCACCGTCTGGCGAAACCGGCTACCGAGCAGAAGCATGGCACCATCGATGATGTCGCAGACGGCGATTCGACCGGTGTCGCCAGTGCCCTTGCGTGAAAACGTACGCAGTTCATCCGTGATGCTGCCGATCCGTTCGGTGAGTCCGGCAATCGATGCGAGATTTGCCTTGGCGGAATCGAACTGCGTGCGGTCAAGAAAGATCTGGGCGTTATCGGCATAGGCGCGGATCGCGGCGACTGGCTGGTTGATCTCATGGGCGACGCCGGCTGTGACCTGCCCGAGGATGGCGAGGCGGTTTGCCTGTACAAGTTCCTGCTGAACCGTTTGGAGCTTTGCTTCCGTCTTCTGCCGCTCTTCCGATTCCATGACGAGTTCCGCGTGGGCGGTGCTGAGATCGGCCGTGCGTGCGGCCACCCGGCGCTCAAGCTCGATCCGGGCCGCGTCCTGTTCGCGGGCCCGTCGCAGTGCAAGGCCCCGTCGTCGCATGACAAATGCCGCCAGTCCAGCCAACGGGGCGAGTACAAGGAGTGCGAGGGAAAGCGCCGTGCGGGTTGCTTCTGCCACGGCGGCTGTCGATGGCGTTAACAGCTGCAACGTCCAGTTGGTGGTTGGAACCGCAGCTTCGACACGCACGAACTCCGCGCTCTTGGTCGCGCCGGGCAAGCGCGCCGCCACGATATCAGGCTGGCTTTGCGGCAACGCAGGAGCGACATTAAGGGGCTCCAGCGGCGCATCGCCAAACTGGAGACTTTCGCGCAGCGGCCGCTTCTGGTCGGCGGGAACCGCCTCGCGAGTCATGAAGCGCCATTCAGGGAAACTGGTGATCAGGACGATGCCGCGTTGGTCGATGACAAAGGTCGGGTCGCTGTTTTTGCGCCAATCGGTTTCCAGTTCATCGAACTCGACCTTCACAACAATCACCCCGAGGAGACCGGAAGGACCGTCGATCCGCTTGGAAATATAAAGGCCAGGACGCTTGCTTATTGTTCCAAGTGCGTAGTGCTCGGCGCTGCCGGTTTCCACCGCCCGCGTATAATAGGGACGGAAGCTGTAATCGATACCGACGAAACTGGTGGGTTCACGCCAATTGCTCGCGGCAACGGCAAGGCCATTGGCATTGAGAAGGTAAATGACAGCCGCCCGGGTTCCGGGAACGAGGCTTTCGAGCCTGCCGCTAATCAGCTTGAACATGCTCTCACTGCCCGACGACAGGGCGCTGAGAACGTCACGGTCTTGCGAAAGGACCAGCGGCAGGGACCGCTGCTTTTCAAGCACCGTCCGCAAGAGGACGGCGTTAAGCTCGGCGCTGCTTTGTGCGCGAGCCCGCAGCGAGTCATAGGCGCGTTCGCGACCACAGCGCGCCGCGCCCAAAAGGCATGCGCCGATCAGGATTGCCGCAACGACGGCGAAAACATATTTCGCCACAGGCTTTGACTTGCCATAGGCGTCGACAGGACCGATTTCTGAAGCGTGCTCCATTTTTCCACCTGTGCATAAATCCGCACAAATAACAATAATTTCGTGCGAAACTTCGCACGGATACGCAGCAACCCATTCTTATGTGCAAATAATATCATTTGTTTTCAATGGTTTATTAAGTTGCACGAAACTGGCACGACGCTTGCAAAACCAAATCTCAAGGCATGGACCATTCCAGCCCTAACCGAGCCTCGGGAGGCTGACAGGCTTTTCTGCCAGACGCGGCTCATACCATGGAGGAAGTCATGAGTCCTGTGACAATCAACACAGCGCCGCAGCCATCGCGCGGCAAGACACCAATTTACGCCCATCTCTATTTCCAGGTCATCGTTGCCATCACAATCGGCATTCTGCTCGGCCATTTCTATCCGGAAATCGGCACGAGCATGAAGCCGCTCGGCGATGCTTTCATCAAGCTCGTCAAGATGATCATCGCCCCTGTCATTTTCCTGACGGTCTCCACCGGCATCGCCGGGATGAGCGACCTGAAGAAAGTCGGCCGCGTCGCCGGCAAGGCAATGATCTATTTCCTTACCTTCTCGACCCTTGCGCTCATCGTCGGCCTTATCGTTGCCAATCTCGTTCAGCCGGGCGCGGGCATGAATATCGATCCGGCGTCGCTCGATGCAAAGGCAGTGGCAACATATACGCAGCAGGCGCATGAACAGAGCGTCGTAGGATTCCTCACCAATATCATCCCGACAACGATCGTCGGTGCGTTTGCCTCCGGCGACATCCTGCAGGTCTTGTTCTTCTCGGTTCTCTTCGGCGTGTCGCTGGCAATGGTCGGCGAAAGGGCAGAGCCGGTCACGAACTTCCTGCAGGCTCTTGCCGCCCCGATCTTCAAGCTGGTTGCGATCCTGATGAAGGCCGCCCCCATCGGCGCTTTCGGCGCGATGGCCTTTACAATCGGCAAATACGGCATCGGCTCGGTCGCCAATCTGATCATGCTGATCGGAACCTTCTATCTGACCTCGCTGCTCTTCGTGTTCTTCGTCCTTGGCGCCGTCGCCTGGTATAACGGCTTCTCCATTCTCGCGCTGATCCGCTATATCAAGGAAGAACTGCTTCTGGTCCTCGGTACGAGTTCGTCGGAAGCGGCATTGCCGACACTGATGGCCAAGATGGAGAAGGCGGGCTGCAAGAAATCCGTCGTCGGCCTTGTCATTCCCACCGGCTATTCCTTCAATCTCGACGGCACCAACATCTACATGACCCTGGCAGCCCTGTTCATCGCCCAGGCGACCAACACACCGCTGACGCTTACCGACCAGGTGCTTCTGCTGCTCGTTGCCATGTTGAGTTCGAAAGGCGCTGCCGGCATTACCGGGGCGGGCTTCATCACCCTTGCTGCCACCCTATCGGTCGTTCCCGCGGTCCCCGTTGCCGGTATGGCACTCATCCTCGGCATCGATCGCTTCATGTCCGAATGCCGTGCCCTCACCAATCTCGTCGGCAATGCAGTTGCCACGATCGTAGTTGCCCGCTGGGAAGGCGAGTTCGACAAGAACCAGTTTGATCTCGCCCTCAACGGCGGCTTCAGCGAAGACGAGGCACTCGTCCCCGCGGAGTAATACTTCCAGCGCCTCGAAGCGAAGGCGGGCTCAATGGCCCGCCTTTTCATTGTCGGACAGTCGCTCACGCCATTCCGCGGCATAGGCCAGGAATTCTTCGCCAAGGGGCTCAACCATAGCGCTTGACTGTTGAAGATCGCATGTGGCGCCAGCGAGCAACGCAGCCCCGAGGCTGGTACCAGTCGAGCCTGGCAGCGCAATGATCTCGCGGCTCGTAAGCGAGCGCAGCGCCGAGAGGTAAACGCCGTTGCGCGAGAATGGGCCCTCCACGACAGTCGGCCCCGAAGCGCCGATCAGTCCAAGGCAGGTATGCGTCATCATGGCGGCATAGAGCGATGCTGCGGAATTTCGCTCCCAGCTACCGGAAGGTTCCCCGTTCGGCCAAACGGCTTTACGTTGCGGGAAGGGGCCGGACCCATTGACGACGCCCGGCAAAATCATCAGCCGTCTGTCCACAACATCGCGCAGCGTACCGGCATCGGGTTCGCGCTTGTCGCCTGCGGTGAGAATGTCGAATTCGCGCCCGCCCATGAACCGAGCGGAGGGCACGGCATGGCCGTTGGCATCGACATTGGCGAGCGTGTCCCGGTCAGGATCAAGGCGTTCGAGCTGCCCGCCGACAGCAAACGAAACGACCCAGGTTCCGGTCGATACGACCGCGAAGGGCGATTTTCGGGTCATAAGGTGGGGAAGCAGCGAAGCGTTGGAATCATGAATGCCGCAATAGACCGGGATAGCCCTGTCGCCGCCGATCTTACCTGCGACAGCGGGCGCCAAATTGCCGATCCGCTCAAAGGCCGAGCGAATGGGCGCCATCAGATCTCGAATACCCAAGGTATCGACGAGGCTCGAATAGGCATTTGCCTGCGGATTCCACAGATCGGTATGACAGCCGAGCGAGGTAACCTCGTTAACGGCAATTCCCGTCAACCGCCACACCCAATATTGAGCATAGGTCAGGATCGTGCGCACCTTGGCGAAGGCTTCAGGAAACTCGGTCTTCTGAAAATGTACCTGCGCACCGACATTCAATCCTCCGGAGAGACGCGGGGAACTGGTCTCCGCAAAGGGCGGGCGCAGCTTCCTGTAAGCGGAGCGCACGCTTTCCGGGTATTCATATTCGTAATCGATCACCGGCATGGCCAGCGCATCATCGCCGAGCAGCGCCGCCGCCGCCCCGTGTGCTGTAACGGAAATCGCATCGACACCCGGCGCCTTAACGAAACTTGCCAGTGCGCCCACAACAAAATCCCAGAGCATATCTACATCGTAATGCGGATATGGGCCCTCGCGGATGACGGTGTTGGCGACGCTGCGCGCCGCAATCTCGGCTCCGGTCGCGGCATCGACGACCACCACTTTGGCATTGGTCTTGCCTATATCGAGGACGGCTATGTTGTGGCGCGACGTCATGGCATATGGAACAGGCAGACAAGTTCGCTCTGCACCGGCGAGTTATCCTCATTGGTCGCCATGATGTCCGCCATATGCGCCCACCATTTCTTCATGACCGGATGATCGGGCAGACCTTGCATTCCGTGATCACTCGGGCGCGTCAAGACACCAAAGAGCGTGTTGGTTTCGCGGTCTAGATGAATCGAATAGTCGCTGACGCCCGCATCATGGAGAAGACTGACGAGTTCCGGCCAGATCGCATCGTGGCGGCGTCGATACTCGGCTTCCATGCCAGGATTGAGGTGCATCTTGAAAGCGTATTTTTCAAGCTCGCTCATGCTGGCTTCCTGCGTCCCAACCGGCGGATGATGATCGGCAGGGTAATCGTTGTGATCAGCAGCAACCCGATGAAGATCGACATGACGATGCCGGGCACATTGAGGAGCCCTAGTCCGAACGTCACGAGCCCCATGACGAAGGCTGCGATAACGACGCCGCCAATCGTTCCCGAGCCGCCTAGGATCGAGACGCCGCCAAGAACGACCATGGTGACGATCTCGAGTTCCCAGCCTTGCGCGATCGAGGGGCGTGTCGATCCAAGACGCGAGGTCAGGCAAACGGAAGCAATTCCCGCCATGAGACCCGTCAAAAGGAACAGGGTGAATTTGATGCGCTCGACATGGATGCCGGAGAAACGCGCCGCGAAATCGTTGTTGCCGATCGCATAGATGCGGCGACCGAAATTGGTCGCGTGCAGGACGACTGCGAAAATCACGGCAAGCACGCCAAAAAGAAAAAACTCGAAGGAAATGACCCAGAACACATAGCCCTGGCCGAAATAGGCGAAGGAAGGTGGGTAGCCGCCATAGGCCTGATCACCAAGCACGATGTAGGCGATGCCGCGAAACAGGCTCATCGTGCCAATGGTCACGACAATGGATGGCAAGCGCAGTCCTGCCACGAGAATACCGTTGATGAGGCCGCAGCCGAGGCCGACGCCAATGCCGATGAGGACGAGTCCGGGGGTGCCGATGCCTGCCTGCGCCGCCGCGCCCATGGCGGTAGAGGCGAGGGCGATAATTGCGGCCACCGAAAGGTCGATCTCGCCGGAAATGATCAGCAGCGCCATGGCAAAGGCGACCATGGCCTTTTCGGTGAAGTTGAACGTCGCGTCCGATAGATTCCATGCGTTGAGGAAGTAGGGCGAGCCGAAGGCGTTGGCGATGAAGATCAGTACCGCCACCATGAATAGGAGCGCTTCCCAACTCGCGAACAGCCGCGTCGTGGATGTGCCGAGGCGATCGGGAATCTGTCGTCTTTCGGAAACCGCGCTCATGCTGCCACCCCTATCTCTTCTGATGCACCGCGATCGCGCAGGATGATGCGGCCCCGGCGGCGTTCCTGGCGCGCGTTGAATATGACGGCGGCAATAATCACCGAACCCGAAATCGCCATCTGGGCGAAGGGCGATATGTCGATAACCGGCAGCGCATTCTTGATGACACCGAGAAACAGAGCTCCGAGCACCGCGCCCGCTACGGTTCCGATTCCGCCAAGGGTCGAGATTCCGCCGATGACGCAAGCTGCGACGGTATCGAGTTCGAAACCGGCAGCGATATCGACATAGGCCACCGCATAGCGCGATACCCAAAGATAGGCGCAGAGCCCGGCAAGCGTGCCGGAGATCACGAAAGCATAGAACCGCGTCCGCCCGACATCGATGCCTGCATAGACTGCTGCCGTGGGGTTACCACCGGAAGCATAGATAGCGCGTCCGAGGAACGTGCGCGACATGATGAGATACATGATACCGACGATAACGATTGCCGTCCAACCGAGAAGCGGCAAGCCGAGAAAGAGCTGCCGCGGCGTCTGCAAGAAGGGCTCGGTCATCTGGTGAGCGTTAACCCAGGCGCCCCCGGAAAGAACGAACGCCATGCCGCGATAAATCGTCAGGGTTCCGAGCGTGACGACGATCGACGGGATGCCCAGCTTCCAGACGAACAGACCGTTGATTGCACCAAGGACAGCGCCTATGCCGAGAGCCACAAGCACGATGGCGGCGAGCGGCAAATCGGGATGAGCCGCATTCAACATCCCCACCGCCATGCCGGTAAATGCCACGTTGGCGGCGACGGAAAGGTCGATAGACTTCGTCAGGATCACCGTCATCTGGCCGAGCGCGAGAATAATCAGGATCGACGTATCGTTAAAGATGTTCGCAAGATTGGCAGGGCGGGCAAAGCCGGGTGAGCGCGTGGAAAATGTTGCGACGAGAATGGCGATGACCACCACCAGCAGCATTTCGCGATATTTGAACAACTGTCTGATCATTTCACGCATTCCCGGTTGCGGCTCGAACCAGCGTCTCGGCATTGAGGTGGTTTCGCTCGTAGATGCCCGCCGAAAGCCCTTCGCGCATGACGAGCACACGGTCGGACATGCCGAGGATTTCCGGCAGCTCAGAGGAAACCATGATGATGCTGAGGCCTTCGCCGGCGAGCTCGCTGATGAATGCGTGAACGGCCGCCTTCGACCCGATGTCGATACCCTTGGTCGGCTCATCAAGGATGAGGATCTTCGGCTGTGTCGCCAGCCATTTGCCGATGACGACCTTCTGCTGGTTGCCGCCCGAGAGCGTTCCGACAGGAACAGAAAGCGCCGCGGCGCGAAGATCGAACCGTTCGGCATATTTCCTGGCAAGCGCGAACTCCGCGGCCGCCCGCAAAAAGCCCGAGCGCGACGTGCGCGTCAGCGAAGGCAGCGATATGTTCTGGTAGATCGGCAGTTCCAAAACCGCGCCGTGACGGCCGCGCTCTTCCGGAACGTAGACGATGCCAGCCTTGATCGCCTCGCCGGGAGAGCCGATCGTGATCTCTTCGCCATGAAGCCGCAGTTTGCCGCCAGACGGCCTGGTCACGCCAAAAAGGGATTGGCAGATCTCCGAACGACCGGCACCCACCAGGCCATAGATGCCGAAAATCTCGCCTTTCCTCAGCGTGAAGGTGATATCGCGAAATTCCGTCGGATGCGTGTAGTTCTCGACGGACAGCACCGCTTCACCGAGCGGAATCTCGACCTTGGGGAAGGCATGCTCGATGGAACGGCCAACCATCAGCCGCACGATCTCGTCCTGCCCGGTGCCGGCAAGCACGCCGCTGCCGACAGCCTTGCCGTCGCGGAACACCGCATAGTTGTCGGCGATTTCATAAACTTCGTCGAACTTGTGGCTGATGAAAAGAATCGCCTTGCCCTGTCCCTTCAGCCGCCGAACGATCTGAAACAGATCATCGACCTCCTTGCGCGATAGTGCCGCCGTCGGCTCGTCCATGATGACGATGCGAGCGTCGACGGAGAGTGCCCGCGCAATCGCCACGAGATGGCGCTGTGCGATCGAAAGATTCTTCAGGCGGGTGCGTGGATCGATATTGCTTTCAAGCGAATGCAACAGCGCAAGAGCCCGCGCATTGACGGCTTTCCAGTTGACGAAACCGAGCCTGGTCTTCGGCGCGTGGCCGAGAAAGATGTTTTCGGCCACCGACAATTCGTCGAAGAGCACCGTCTCCTGATGGATCGCCGTAACGCCGAAATCGATGGCGTCCTGCGCATTGGTGAAGCTGACGGCATCGCCATCGACGCGGATCTCGCCTTCATCAGACTGGTAAATCCCGGTCAGAATTTTCACCAGAGTCGACTTGCCCGCACCATTCTCGCCGATCAGCGCCGTCACCTTCCCCGCATATAGGGCAATGTTGACGTCGTTGAGTGCCTTGACGCCGGGAAACGACTTGGAAATTCCGCGCATTTCGAGAAGCGGCGTCTCCAAGCGTTGATCTGACATGGCAATCTGGTTCATCGAGCATTCCGAGAGTGAAGGAATGCCCGGCAGACGTGCTGCCGGGCGGGGGCAGTGTCGAAAATCAGAAGATTTTCGAGAACTGGTCGATGTTCGTTGCGTTGTAGACGAATGGATCGGCCATGGCGGCTTCGCCGTTCTCGCCCACCTTGATCTTGCCCATGCGGCCGGCATCGATTTCGCTGCCGGGCGCGCCGTCCGTCTCGCCCTTGACGAGGCGATAAGCGATTTGCGTGGCTGAGTAGCCAAGATCGATCGGGTTCCAGATGGCGAATTCCTTGGTAACGCCCGACTTGATCGCGCCGGCCATTTCCGAAGGCAGGCCGAGGCCTGTGACATAGACATCGCCGATCTTCTTGGCATCAGCGACGGCCTGCGAGGCCGCAAGGACACCGACCGTCGTCGGCGCGACGATGACCTTCACGTTCGGCTGCGAGGTGAGGATGCCCTGTGCTTCGCGGTAGCTCTTGTCGGAAAGGTCATCGCCATAGACCGTAGTGACGAGGTTGAGGCCCGGGAAGTTCGGCAACTGCTTTTTCATCTCGGCAATCCAGGTGTTCTGGTTGGTCGAGGTGGTGGTTGCCGAGAGAATGGCGAAATCACCCTTGCCGTCCTTCAGATGGTTGGCGGCGAGCTGCAGGCACATCTTGCCAATGAGTTCATTGGATGACGGATTGAGGTGCATGATGCGGCCGTCCTTGCCGACAGCCGAGTCCCAGGAAATAACCTTGATGCCGCGGGCCATGGCCTTCTTCAATGCCGGAACGAGCGCATCGGGATCGTTGGCCGACACAGCGATGGCGTTTACGTTCTGCGCGATCAACGCATTGATCACCTCGATCTGGCCTTCCGCCGTGGTCGAGGTCGGGCCGGTATAGATGACCTCGACGCCTCCAAGTTCCTTGGCAGCTTCCTGCGCGCCCTTGTTGGCAGCTTCGAAGAAGCCGTTGCCCAGCGATTTGACGACCAGCCCGATCTTTACCGTATCGGCGGCCTGCGCCTGCGTTGCGAGCATGGCAACGGCGAATGCCGATCCCAGTATGAGTTTCTTCAATAGTTTCATTGTCTGTCCTCCCAGAGTTTGAACCATGCGTTGGATAGTGACCGCTACGCCTTCAAGCGACCGAAGCGGAATTTCGTGACTTGTCCTGATTGACCTTGGCGACGATCAACTGAATGCCAGCATCCTCCACCATTTTCCGGTCAGCATCGGTAATGCCGTCATCGGTGATGATGGTCGCCACCCGTTGCAACGGACACAGAATCAGGCTGGAACGGCGCGCAAACTTCGTCGAATCGACCAGCAGCACCAGATCGTCGGCCTGGTTGATCAGCTTCTGCTCGCCCTGGATGATAAGCGCATCGGATTCCATGACGCCGAACGGACCAACGCCCTGCGCCCCCATGAACATGCGCTTTCCGTAGAAGTTGCGGGTCACGTCATTGTCGAAAGGCGACAGGATGATGCTCTGCTCGCGGTAGATGGCGCCGCCCGGCACGATCACCGAACTTTTGGAGTTCTTCACCAGATGTTCGGCAATGGCAAAAGAATTGGTCATGACCTGCAGCCGTCGCGACGCGAGGAAATGCACCATCTGGAAAGTAGTGGTGCCACCATTGATGATGATGGCGTCCCCTTCCTCGCACAGCGCCACCGCCTCCCTGGCAATGGCGCGTTTCTTGTCCGCGTTTTCGGATTCTGAAACATGGAAGTGCCTGCCTGCGAGCGGCGTTAGTTGCGGCGGATGGACGGCTTCGGCGCCGCCACGCACACGGCGCAGCTTGCCCTTGACGTGAAGCGAAGCGATGTCACGGCGGATCGTTGCCTCTGACGCTTCCGTCAGATCGGCGATGTCCTGAATGGTGATGACCGGCTTTTCCTGAACAGCGCTCAAGATGATGCGGTGGCGCTCACGCTCGTGCATTCGTCGTCTCCTCCTGCCAAGATTTATTGCGCAAAGTTGTGATCAGTGTCAATCAACTTCAATCAAATAATTTCATATTGCACTGCACAATGATGCTAATATGATTGGATTTGATTGTTTGTGATTGACAATAAAACCGGTTGTGCTCCATAGCTAAAGGAAATCGCGGCGCTGGCAAATCGCGCCAGACCGGCAATTGACCTATCGGGAGGCGAATATGGCAGACAGGGTCCAACTTCTGGAAAACCGCTGGGACGATGCAAAAGCAGCCGGGCTCGATGAGCCTGGCAAATTGCTCTATCGCTCCAATCTGCTCGGCGCCGACAAGCGCATTACCAATTACGGCGGTGGCAATACCTCGGCTAAAGTCAGCGAAACCGATCCGCTGACGGGCGCGACCGTTGAAGTCCTGTGGGTCAAAGGTTCGGGCGGGGATGTCGGCACCATCAAGCTCGATGGCTTCGCGACGCTGTATATGGACAAGCTGGAATCGCTGAAGTCGATCTACAGGGGCGTCGAGGATGAAGACCGCATGGTGGGGTTCCTACCACACTGCACATTCAACCTGAACAGCCGCGCCGCATCGATCGACACCCCCTTGCATGGTTTTGTGCCATTCAAGCACGTCGACCACATGCATCCCGATGCGATCATCGCCATTGCCGCCTCGAAAAATTCGCGCGAACTGACGCAGGAAGTGTTCGGCGACGAGATCGGCTGGCTGCCCTGGCGCCGTCCCGGGTTCCAGCTCGGTCTCGATCTCGGTGCCTATGTTGCCGCCCACCCCAATTCCAAGGGAGTCGTGCTCGAAAGCCACGGGCTTTTCACCTGGGCCAAAGATGCAAAAGAATGCTACGAACTCACGCTCGATATCATCAACAAGGCAATCGTCTGGCTTGACGCAAAGTCGGGCGGACGCGAGGCTTTCGGCGGTGAAGCCGTCGCGAGCCTCGATAAGCCAATCCGGCGCGCGATTGCCGCGCGCCTGATGCCGGAGATACGCGGTAAGATCGGGGTTTCGGAGCGCAAGCTCGGCCACTTCGACGACCAGCCCGCTGTTCTCGAATTCGTCAATTCGCACGATTTGCGCCCGCTTGCGGCGCTTGGAACAAGTTGCCCGGACCATTTTTTGCGCACGAAAATCCGTCCGCTGGTGCTCCAGTTCGATCCCGCCAATCCGGATGCGGATGCTGTCGTTGCTTCGCTTGACCAGGCGCTCGAAGACTACCGCACCGACTATGCGCGCTATTACAACGCGTGCAAACATGCAAACTCGCCCGCCATGCGCGATCCCAATCCGGTGATATTCCTTATTCCCGGCGTCGGCATGCTGTCCTTTGCCAAGGACAAGGCGACAGCGCGCATCGCCGGCGAATTCTATGTCAATGCGATCAACGTGATGCGAGGCGCATCCTCTGTGTCCGAGTACCAAGGGCTTTCCGAACAGGAGGCCTTCGACATCGAATACTGGCTGCTCGAGGAAGCAAAGCTGCAGCGGATGCCCAAGCCGAAATCACTCGCCGGTCGCGTCGCCTTCGTTACCGGAGGCGCCGGCGGCATCGGACGTGCGACGGCGGAACGCCTGCTCGGGGAGGGCGCCTGCGTGATGCTCGCGGATATCGATCAGGAGGCGTTGAAGCTCGCCCATGACGATTTTGCCAAGCGCTATTCATCTGATGCCGTGCGCAGCGTTCCCTTGAATGTGACTGACGAGGCCGGTGTCATCGCCAGCTATGCGGAAGCGGCCGTGGAATTCGGTGGTGTCGATATCCTGGTCTCGAATGCCGGCATAGCCTCCTCGGCTCCGATTGAGACGACCGAACTTTCGATGTGGAACCGCAACATCGACATTCTGGCGACGGGTTATTTCCTGGTCTCGCGCGAAGCTTTCAGGCTGTTCCGGCGGCAGAAGCTCGGCGGCAATGTCGTGTTCGTTGCCTCGAAGAACGGTCTTGCGGCTTCGCCGAACGCCAGTGCCTACTGCGCCGCGAAAGCCGCCGAGATACACCTTGCGCGCTGCCTGGCGCTTGAAGGCGCGGAGGCAGGAATCCGGGTCAATACCGTCAATCCCGATGCCGTGCTGCGTGGCTCGAAAATCTGGAACGGGGAATGGCGCGAGCAGCGTGCGGCTTCCTCGAACCTTCAGGTGGACGAACTCGAAGAGCACTATCGCAAGCGCTCGCTGTTGAAGCTCAACGTGCTGCCGGAGGATATTGCGGAGGCCGTATACTTCCTTGCCTCGGACGCGGCAGCCAAATCGACGGGCAATATCATCAACGTCGATGCCGGCAACGCCCAGAGCTTCACGCGTTAGGATTGTCTCGGGAGGACATGATGGCTGAACAGAAAATATCCGGCGACCTGGTCGCATCCGAGAACGACCGGCTGCTTGCCGCCCACGAGAGCGACTACGAGGCGCTTGGCGCTCATCTGGCGCGGCGCAACATCGACATCGGCGCAGTCACGAAAGAGGTAGCGCGATTTTTCGTTGCGGTGCCCTCATGGGGTGTCGGAACCGGCGGAACCCGCTTTGCGCGCTTTCCCGGCAACGGTGAGCCGAGGGGCATTTTCGACAAGCTCGACGATTGCGCCGTCATTCAGCAACTGACACGCGCAACCCCGACCGTGTCGCTGCATATTCCCTGGGACAAGGCTGATCCTGCGGAACTCAAGGCGCATGCTGACGCACTCGGTCTCGGCTTCGACGCAATGAACTCGAACACGTTTTCGGATGCACCGGGACAGACGAATTCCTACAAGTACGGCTCGCTCAGCCATGTCGACGCCGCCACCCGCGCGCAGGCCGTCGAGCACAACATCGAGTGCATCGAGATCGGCAAGGCAATCGGTTCCAAGGCACTCACGGTCTGGATCGGCGACGGATCGAATTTCCCGGGCCAGACCAATTTCGCGCAATCTTTCGAGCGCTATCTCGCTGCCATGCAGGAGGTCTACAAGGCGCTGCCCGATGACTGGCGCATCTTCTCCGAGCACAAAATGTACGAGCCCGCCTTCTATTCCACGGTCGTGCAGGATTGGGGCACCAACTACCTGATCGCACAGACGCTCGGACCGAAGGCGTTCTGCCTCGTCGATCTCGGCCATCATGCGCCCAACACCAATATCGAGATGATCGTTTCTCGTCTCATCCAGTTCAAGAAGCTCGGCGGCTTCCATTTCAACGATTCCAAATATGGCGATGACGATCTGGATGCCGGGTCCATCGATCCATACCGCCTCTTTCTCGTCTTCAACGAGTTGGTCGATGCCGATCATCGCGGCGTGACGGATTTCCATCCTGCGCACATGATCGACCAGTCGCACAATGTGACCGATCCGATCGAAAGCCTGATATCGAGCGCCAACGAGATCCGCCGTGCCTATGCCCAGGCCTTGCTCGTCGATCGGGAAGCTCTTGCCGGCTATCAGGACGACAACGATGCGCTCATGGCGTCCGATACGCTGAAGCGCGCCTATCGCACCGATGTGGAGCCAATTCTCGCGGAAGCGCGCCGGCGCGCGGGTGGGGCCATCGATCCGATCGCCGCCTATCGCCATAGCGGCTATCGGCAATTCGTAAGCGACAAGCGTCCCGCAAGCGTCGCGGGAAGCGGCGGCATCGTCTAGTCGATTTCCACTCTTGAGAATTACCGAGCAGCGCCCGGGCGCTGCTTTTTCCTTTTTTGAATTGACAGCCTTCTACACATTTGGTCTTATTCTACTATAAAGCATTATAATCCATTATAGTGGAATACGAAGGGAACTGTCATGAAGTCATTGAAGCTTGCGCTCCTTCTAGGTTCGGCACTTGTTGCTCTAAGCCCGTCGGCTTTCGCCCAGTCCAAGGGCGGCGTTATCAATGTTGCCACCATCGGCGAACCACCAACGCTCGATGCCATGGCCTCGACGGCCGATCTTGTCGGCATCGTCTCGCAGCACATTTTTGAAACGCTCTATACATTCGACAAGGCCTGGAACGTCACGCCGCTTCTTGCCGCGAGCCTTCCGGAAGTTTCGGCTGACGGCAAGGTCTATACGATCAAGCTGCGCACGGGCGTGAAATTCCACGATGGGACGGATATGGATTCGGCCGACGTCGTCGCATCTCTGCAGCGCTGGACGCAGATTGCCTCGCGCGGCAAGCAGACTGCCTCAATGATCACCTCGATCGAAGCTCTTGATCCCGCCACGGTCAAGATCACGCTGAATACGCCTTACGCGCCGCTGGTGTCGCTGCTCGCGTTCAACAACGCAGCTGCGATTATCCTTCCCAGCGAAAAGCAGCAGAACCCGATGACCGAACCGGTTGGCACCGGACCCTATATGCTGAAAGAGCGCAAGCCCGACCAGTATATCCAGCTAACCCGCTTTGACGGCTACAAGTCACCCGAAGGCAACGAGAACGGCTATGGCGGCGCGCGTCATCAATATCTTGATGAAATCCGCTTCGTTCCCGTACCGGACGCGAACACCCGCGTGCAGGGCGCTCTCTCGGGTCAGTTCGACTATGTCGACAGCCTGCCGGTCGAATCCTACGAACAGCTGAAAGGCCAGAAAACGACCGAGGCGGTCCTCCTCAAGCCTTTTGGCTGGCCGGTCTTCGTGATGAACACAAGTCAGGGCATCACCAAGAATCGGGATCTGCGCCTCGCTGTCCGTGATGCGCTCAGCGAAGAAGACATGTTGGCTGCCGCCTTCGGCAGCACCGACTTCTATGCGCTCAATCCGTCCATGTATCCTGATGGCTACAGCTGGAAAACCGACGCCGGAACGGAAGGCGCCTATAGTGTCGCCGATCCGGAGAAGGCTGCCGAGGAGTTGAAGAAGGCCGGCTACAATGGCGAGCCGCTGCGCATTCTCACCAGCCGCCAGTATGAATTCCATTACAAGATGGCGCAGGTTGCGGCGGAATATCTGAAGGCTGCCGGATTCACCGTCGATCTTCAGGTCGTCGATTGGGCGACGCTTACGCAGCGCCGTGCCGATCCCAAGCTCTGGGATATCTATATCAGCCACAGTCCGTTCCTGCCCGAACCGGCGCTGATCGGTGCCATGTCGACGAGCGCACCGGGCAATTGGGACACGCCGGCGCGCAAGGCCGCCGTCGATGCGTTCAACTCCGAGGTCGATCCGCAAAAGCGCATCGCCCTATGGGCCGAGGTGCAGAAGGTGATCTATGCCGAAGTACCGATCATCAAGATCGGCGATTTCAATGCGCTTTCGGCGAAGTC
The DNA here is from genome assembly GCF_900113985.1 of Phyllobacterium sp. CL33Tsu. Taxonomy (NCBI): domain Bacteria; kingdom Pseudomonadati; phylum Pseudomonadota; class Alphaproteobacteria; order Hyphomicrobiales; family Phyllobacteriaceae; genus Phyllobacterium; species Phyllobacterium sp. CL33Tsu. Next base: position 24,098 of record NZ_FORJ01000008.1, read on the forward strand.
ACCGAAGCTCGAAGGTTTCACGCCTGCACCGTGGCCATATTTCTGGAACGTATCGCTCAAGCAGTAGTGCTTTGCCGGGTGCGGTAGGCGACGTGCCAACTGCGCCCGGCTGCCCAGTCCTCGTCAATTTGGGATCGATTGGCCACAGATGCTCCGTTACATTATTCAACGCTTTATCGGCATGATTGTCGTGATGTTCCTGGTGGTGACGATTGTCTTCGTCATCGTCCGCGTCACGCCGGGCGATCCCGCCGCCGTCATGCTCGGGCCTGAAGCGACCGCCGCCGATATCGCCGAGCTGCGCCAGCGCCTCGGGCTCGACCAGTCGATACCGGTGCAATATGTGTTTTTCATCGGCAACCTTCTCAAAGGCGATCTCGGCCAGTCGATCTTTCTCAACCAACCGGTATTGCAGGCGCTCGCGCAACGGGCCGAGCCTACATTTTTCCTCACCATCTTCTCCCTGCTGATCGCCAGCGTGATTGCCATTCCGATCGGCGTCTACGCCGCCTATCGGCGGGGCTCGCTGTTCGACCAGGCGGCAACGGCCCTTGCCATGCTCGCCGCCAGTATTCCGAGTTTCTGGCTCGGCCTCATTCTTATGCAGGTTTTTGCCGTGCGCTTCGGACTGTTCCCGGTCTCCGGTTATGGCGGCCCGGGAACCTCGCTTGGCGAACGCCTGTCTTATCTGGTCCTCCCGGCCTTCGCGCTCGGCATCGTATCTTCCGCGCTGATCATGCGCTTCACCCGCGCCTCGATGCTTGACGTGCTCGGCGACGATTACATTCGAACCGCTCGAGCCAAGGGCGTCGGCGAGGCGAGCGTCGTCCTGGAACACGCTTTCAAGAATGCACTCATTCCGATCCTTACCGTTCTCGGCCTTACCGCCGCGGTGCTGATTTCCGGCGCGGTCGTGACCGAAACCGTGTTCGGACTTCCGGGCGTCGGCAGCCTTGTCGTTTCGGCGGTGCTGCGCCGCGATTACCCGGTGATCCAGGGCGCATTGCTGATTATCGCGGCGCTCTACGTTCTCATCAATTTCGCCATCGACATGCTCTATCTCGTCGTTGATCCAAGGGTGCGCTACTGATGACCGAAATCGTGTCCACCGCGCCCGTCAGCGAGCGCTCCAAATTCTTCCGTGTCCTGATCCGCCGCAAGACTGTGCTGTTCGGCATGATCGTGCTGGCCATCTTCGTGCTGCTTGCCGTTTTTGCACCGCTGATCACGCCGTTCTCGCCAAGCAAGCTTTCGATCGTCAACCGGTTGAAGCCGCCGGACATGAAGTTCCTCTTCGGAACCGACGAGTTCGGCCGCGACGTCTTCTCGCGCACGATCTACTCGGCGCGCCTCTCGCTTCTTGTCGGTTTCGCAGTGGTCGTCCTTGCCTCGCTTATCGGCGTCACGCTCGGCCTGCTCGCCGGCTTCTTCCAGAAGCTCGACGCGCCGATCACGCGTCTCATCGATGCGATGATGGCGTTCCCGGATATTCTCCTCGCCATCGCGCTCGTTGCTGCGCTTGGGCCATCGCTCACGACCGTGATCGTGGCGCTCAGTATCGTCTATGCGCCGCGCCTTGCCCGTATCGTGCGGGCCTCGACACTCGTCATTCGTGAACTCCCCTATGTGGAAGCGGCGACATCGCTCGGGATTTCCACACGCCACATCATGACCCGGCACGTATTGCGCAATCTTCTTTCTCCCATTCTCGTGCAGGGCACATTCCTCTTCGCCAGCGCCATGCTGGCCGAAGCCGGACTTTCATTCCTCGGCCTTGGTGTCAGCCCGGAAGTACCCACCTGGGGGACGATGATTGCATCAGGTCGCCAATATATCGGCAAGGCCGACTGGATGACCCTCTTCCCCGGTATCGCGATCGTGCTCGCCGTTCTGTCGCTGCAGATGGTCGGCGACGGCTTCCGCGATCTTCTTGACCCCCGCCTCAGAAAGGATCTCTGATCATGTCTGCCTCCCCCGCAACCGATGGTCGCCTGCTTGTGACCAACGTAAGGCCGGTTGCCTTCGGACCCGGTATGCCGTCGTCCCGCATTGACATTCTTGTCGATGCCGATGGCAAGATCGCTGCATTCGGCCCCTCGCTGAATGTTCAGGACGACATTCGCCGTATCGACGGCAACGGCGCCTGGATTTCCCCAGGCTGGGTGGATCTGCATACACATATCTGGCATGGCGGCACCGACATTTCTGTGCGCCCACAACTATGCGGCGCCGAGCGCGGCGTTACGACGATCGTCGATGCGGGATCGGCCGGAGAGGCCAATTTTCACGGCTTTCGCGAATATATCATCGATCCGGCGCGCGAGCGCATCAAGGCCTTCCTGAACCTCGGCTCCATCGGCCTCGTTGCCTGCAACCGCGTCAGCGAGCTTAGCGATATCCGTTCGATCGACATCGACCGTACCGTCGCCTGCGTCAACGAAAACCGCGACCATATTGTCGGCCTCAAGGTCCGCGCCAGCCACGTAATCACCGGCTCATGGGGCGTTACGCCCGTCAAGGTCGGCAAGAAGATCGCCAAGATCCTCAAGATACCGATGATGGTGCATGTGGGCGAACCGCCCGCTCTCTATGATGAAGTACTTGAGATTCTTGGACCCGGCGATATCATCACCCATTGCTTCAACGGAAAGGTCGGCAGCAGCATCATCGAGGATGAAGACCTGTTCGAACTCGCGGCGCGTTGCGCCGGGGAGGGCATCCGCCTCGACATCGGCCATGGCGGTGCATCCTTCTCGTTCCGCGTCGCGGAAGTGGCGATCCAGCGCGGTCTTCTGCCCTTCTCGATCTCGACGGACATACACCTGCGCAGCCTCAACTTTGCCGTCTGGGATCTGGCGACGACCATGTCCAAGCTTTTGAACGTCGGCATGCCCTTCGACAAGGTCGTCGAGGCCGTGACCCTTTCGCCTGCCTCGGCCATTGGACTGCCTACCGAAAACCTGCTTTCCGTCGGCACCCGCGCCGATTTCACCATCTTCGAGCTCGACGACTCCGATCTCACCGTCATCGACTCCATGGGCTACGAAGCGAGGCTCGAAAAGCTCTTCGAACCGCGCTGGGCGGTGCTCGGCAACGAATTGGTCAAGGCAGGTCGTCACCAGCCGGCCAAACCTGAAACTTCGGGCGCGATAGCGCCCTATTCTTACCGCTGAGGAACACGTCTTGAGCACCATACCCAGCCCGGCGGTCAGCGCCGGCAAATCACCCTACGATCGTTTGAAGGCGCTCGGGCTGACCCTGCCGCCGGCGCCAAGCCCGATCGCCAATTTTGTCACCCATATCCAGGAGGGTAACATGCTCTACCTGTCCGGGCAGGGACCGCGCGAGAACGATGGCTATCTTCACACCGGCAAGGTCGGCGGCAATGTTTCGGTCGAGGAGGCATACGAGCATGCCCGCCTCACCGGCATCAATCTCCTTGCGGTCATGCATTCGGCGCTGGGTGATCTTGGCAGGGTGAAGCGGGTCGTCAAGCTGCTGGGGATGGTCAATGCCGTTCCCGACTTCGCCGATCACCCCTCGGTCATCAACGGCTGCTCGGACCTTTTCATCAATGTCTTCGGTGAAGCCGGCAACCATGCGCGCTCGGCAGTGGGCTTCGGCTCGCTCCCGGGCAATATAACCGTCGAGATCGAGGCGATCGTCGCCCTCAAGAACTGAATGCCAGGAACCTACGAATGACTGCGCCAGCCCATTACCGTTTCGATCCGCTCCGCCGAGGCCTTCACCTCGTTGGTATAGCGTTCGGGGTTGTCGCTGACCTTCTGTTCCGGCAGAACGATGGAAATCGTGGCGATGCATGCGCCCTTGTCGTCGCAGATCGGCGCGGCAACGCAGGCAACGGCATAATCGGACTCTCCGGCCTGAATGGAAAGCCGCGCGTCGAGCGCCTGTCTGGCGGACGCCGAAAGTACGGCGGGGTCAATGACGGCGCGGCCGGTCGGCGAGGACTTGGCGCAATGCTCGAAAAGGTCGAGGCGCTCGGCTTCCGGCAGATGCCCTACGAGCAGGCGCCCCGACGCCGTCCAGTTGAGCGGAACGCGCGTGCCGACGCGGGACGTCACCTGAAAATGACCCGGACCATCGGCCATGGCAAGAACCAGCATATGGTCGCCATCGCGCCCGCACACCTGCACCGTCTCGCCGGATATGCGGCTGAGATTGTGCATTTCGTGGTTGGCGACGTTGAGAAAATCCAGCGAGCGAGCATAGGCAAGACCGTAGTGATAAAGCCGCGCGCCAAGCCATACCGAACTGTCGCTGTTGCGCGACAGCATGTTCTTTTCGACAAGGTCATCGACGATCACATAGACCGTGGAGAGCGGTGCTCCAATTGCCTTGGCGATCGCGTAGACACCCGCCGGGCTGCCGGTCTCGTAAAGATAATCGATGACTTGCAAGGCACGGTCGATGCCGCTCACACGCGAGCGGCGCGCCTTCGCGCTGTCTTCCTTCGCGATGCCGCCGGTGCTCTCCATGTCTGAAATCTTTGCGTCCACGCCACACTCCGCACCGTTCGAGTCATTCAACGAATTATTACATTATAAAGGCATAGCTGCCAAGCCGATGGAATACTTGCCGGCCGGCACCTCAAGGGGAAGACCATGACAGACCAACAAACACCGTCCGATATACGCGAATCCCTCGGGCTTCGCCGCGTCATCAACGTATCCGGCACGATGACCTCGCTTGGCGCTTCGATCGTCGTACCGCAAGCAATCGCGGCCATGAGTTCCATACTGCCGCAATTCGTCGAAATCAACGACCTGCACCGCATGGCAAGTCCCGTCATTGCCCGTCTGACAGGCGGCGAGGCCGGTTTCGTTACGGCGTCCTGTTCCGCCGGCATTACCCTGGCGGTTGCCGCGACAATGACCGGACCTGATCTCGCCGCGATCGAGCGCCTGCCTGATGCAACCGGACTCAAGAATGAGGTCCTTATTCAGACCGGCCATGTGGTGAGTTACGGGGCTCCAGTCGATCAGGCAATCAAGCTTGCCGGCGCCAAGGCCGTACTGGTTGGCCAGGCTACGTCCTGTTACCCCTATCATCTGGAAGGGGCAATCAATGAGCGTACGGCTGCGGCCGTCTTTGTTGTCTCGCACCATACCGTTCAGTACGGCCTCGTTGCGCTGAAGAAATTCGCTGAAATATGCCACGCCCGCAAGGTGCCGGTGATTGTTGATGCGGCATCGGAATATGACCTCAGGATTTTCCTCGCCGAAGGCGCTGACATAGCGATCTATTCCTCGCACAAGTTCCTCGGCGGCCCCACGGGAGGCATTGTTTCCGGGCGCAAGGATCTCGTGCGCAGTGCGTTCCTCCAGAACATGGGCGTCGGACGGGGCATGAAGCTTGGCAAGGAGAGCATCCTCGGCACGATCGCAGCGCTCGAAGCCTGGGAGAAGCGTGACCATGCCGGCATTCGCGAGAAGGAAACCGGCTACCTCCACCTCTGGAAGCAGACCCTGACCGGAAAGCCGGGCGTTACCGCGGAGATCGAAGCTGATCCGACCCATAACCCTCTGGATCGGCTGCGGGTTACCATCGATCCGCGCGAGGCGCATATCACCGCCTGGGACTTCGCCGACGCATTGGCGAAAGGCGAGCGGCCGATCATCGTCCGCGATCACGAGGCCGAGCATGGGTACTTCTACATGGACCCGTGCAACCTCCATCCGGGCGAAGAAACGATCGTCGCCGGCCGCCTCGAAGAGGAACTTCGCAAAGCGAGAGCGTCCAACGAGATCATCGCAACTCCGTTCGAAGAGCGCTACGCCCGTCGTATCTCCGGCCTGATGCGCTGGCCGGACTGATTTGAGAGGACAGCTTATGGAAAAGCCCGCCGCCCCCGTTCTTTCCGTCTCGAACCTCACCACGTCCTTCCTTGGTGATGGCCAGTGGCGACCGGTCGTGCGCAATGTCTCCTTCGACGTAGCGCCGGGGGAGACGGTGGCGATTGTCGGCGAATCCGGCTCCGGCAAGAGCGTGACGTCGCTCTCGATCATGCGGCTTCTGCAAAAGGATAAAAGCCGCATCGAAGGCAAGATCATGCTGGGTGGAAAGGACATTCTCGCCTTGCCGGAGAGACAGATGCGGTCCGTGCGCGGCAATGACGTTGCCATGATCTTTCAGGAGCCGATGACCAGCCTCAACCCGCTTTTCACGGTCGGACGCCAGATCAGCGAGGCCTTGCTGTGTCATCGCGATATCTCGCGGGCAGAGGCAAAGGCCGAGACGATCCGGCTTTTGGAAAAGGTTCGCATACCCGCGGCTGCTTCGCGGTTCGACGAATATCCGCACCGCTTTTCGGGCGGCATGCGGCAGCGCGTGATGATCGCGATGGCTCTCGCCAGCAAACCGAAGCTGCTGATTGCCGATGAGCCGACGACGGCACTCGACGTTACGATCCAGGGACAGATCCTCGATCTCATCAAACTTCTGCAGGAGGAGGAAGGCACCTCCGTCCTATTCATCACGCACGATATGGGGGTCGTGGCGGAAATCGCCGACCGCACGGTCGTCATGTATAATGGCGAAGCGGTCGAAACCGGCAACACCGACGAAATCTTCGCGAACCCGCAGCATCCCTATACGCGTTCACTGCTTTCCGCCGTACCCGTTCTTGGCTCGATGAAAGGGCACGCGCGGCCGCTGCGCTTCCCGGTGGTCGATCGTGCGACTGGCACATCGGATATGCCCGTCGAGACCGCCGATACGGTGCAGGCCGACAAGCCGCCCCTGCTTGAGGTCCGCAACCTGACGACGCGCTTCAATATTCACTCCGGCATGTTCGGCCAGCTGGAAGGGCGGGTCCACGCGGTTGAAAACCTCTCCTTCACCCTGCAGCCTGGAGAAACGCTCTCGCTTGTCGGCGAGTCTGGCTGCGGCAAATCAACGACCGGCCGCTCGATCATGCGCCTCGTTCAGCCGCAGAGCGGCGAGGTGCTGCTCAACGGTCAGGACGTCCTCGGCATGGATCCGAAGCAGATGCGAGACATGCGCCGCACCATGCAGATGATCTTCCAGGATCCCTTCGCCAGCCTTAATCCACGCATGACCGTCGGCGCCGCCATTGCCGAACCCTATCTCGAGCACAGGCTTGGAACCCGCACACAGGCCCGCGACCGCGTCGCCGATCTCCTCGAACGTGTCGGGCTCAAGGCGGATATGGCCGGACGCTATCCGCATGAGTTCTCCGGCGGGCAACGCCAGCGCGTCTGCATTGCCCGTGCGTTGGCGCTCGATCCGAAGCTTATCGTTGCGGACGAATCCGTTTCCGCCCTCGACGTTTCCATCAAGGCGCAGGTCATCAACCTGCTCCTCGACCTGCAGGCCAGCCTCAACCTCGCCTATGTCTTCATTTCGCATGACATAGCGGTTGTCGAGCGCGTCAGCCATCGCATCGCTGTGATGTATCTCGGGGAAATCGTGGAGATCGGGCCGCGGGCCGCGATATTCGAGAATCCGCAACATCCCTATACGAAGAAGCTGATTTCGGCCGTTCCGGTGCCTGATCCCGCGCGTCGCGGCGTCAGGCGCCCGGTTTCCAACGACGAAATCAAAAGCCCGGTGCGCGCCCCGGACTTCGTCGTTCCGTCGCGCCAATATGCGGAAGTCTCAAGCGGACATCTAGTGCAGATGTAGGAGAGGCCGCGGCAAGTTCGCCGCGGCTACCCAACCTCTATGCTTATTGTGCTTTCTTCTGCGACCCGACGAGTTCGTCCCACTTGCGGAACGCCAAGACCATCTGGTCCGGCTTCAGCGGAAGTTCGATGGGGTTGTTGGCAATGAGGTCGGCATATTCAGGCCTGCCGAACTCCTTGATGACATCCTGGCTGTGCTGCGGCGCCATGCTGATCGGCACGTTCTTTACGGCCGGGCCCGGATAGAGATAGCCTTCATCATAGGCATAGGCCTGCGCCTTGGGGGTGAGCAGGAAGGCCATCAAATCAAGCACGACAGCGACCTTGTCGTTCGCGATGCCGTTCGGCATGCACATGAAAAACGCATCCGACACCCAATGGAAGCCCTTCAGCGTACCGATCTTCGCCGTCTCGGGCACAATGCCGAGGGCACGGGGATTGATGTCCCATCCGGTCGTGCTGATGATGATGTCGCGCGAACCCTCGCCGAATTCCTTCATGGTCGCGCCGGTACCCGCCGGATAATAATCGATATACTGGCCGATCTCGGTAAGATAGGCCCAGGTCTTTTCCCAGCCATTGACCGGATCGTGCGGATCCTTGTCGCCGAGGAGATAGGGCAGGCCCATCATGAAGGTCCGGCCCGGTCCGGAATTGGTCGGACGCGCATACATGAAGCGGCCGGGGTTGGCCTTGGCATAGGCGAGGAGTTCCTCGGCGGTCGTCGGCACCTGCTTGACGCGCTCGGGATCGTATTCGATCAGTGGCCCCGACGGGTAGTAATTGACGACCACACCGAAACCCTGGCCTTGAGCCTTGTGCAGGGCGAGCGCCGCCGGCTCGTAGTTTTCTTCGAGGCCGGGGAGCTTGTCGGCAAAATCCGGCAGGATTTTCATCCAGGTTTCGTTGGCGAGACCTGCCGCCAACCCATCGCTGCCAGTCAGCACGACGTCGATGTCAACGCTCTTTGCCGCCTGCTGCGCCTTCAGCTTGCCGGCAAGTTCCGTTACCGGCGCCTTGGTAAAGACGATGCGGGAGGCCCGTTCAGGATAGGTCTTGGCATATTCCTCGAAGGCCGGCTGCATCAGGGCGAGTGCGCCGCCGACATCCATGACGGTGATCAGGACAGGAGCGGCGGGCAGTGCAGGCGCCGCCGCCCATGCGCCTGTGATGCCGCCTACTGCGGATACGGCGATACCGCCGAGTACCGTACGGCGGTTGATGCGAGTAAAATTATTTGTCATGTCAAATTCCCCTGTGTTTTATCGCGTTCACTTGAAAGTCCGTTCTTCGCTGCCGATCCGGACGCGGCGTATGTTCATCGCGTCCGTCCATTCGATTTCCGCGGCAGGCAAGGTGATTCCCCGCGCGCTGAGAACAGGCGCCAGCGCATCGACAAGCCGGCGGGATGCCATTTCCACGGCCTGCTCGAAGGTGGTGATGTTCCAGTGAACAAGGTTGCGCACCGCATCGTCGAGGCGAAGCGCCGATCCGGCAAGCCCGGCGAGCCCGGCCAGTCCGACGCTGCCGTCGGCCGAGCGGCGGATGCGCATGCCGGCAAAGTCATAGTCGCCGGGTTCGGCAGCGGCAGCTGCCGTCGCGTCGGTCACCAACGCCGACCGCGCGAAACCCTTGGCGCGGATGAGCGCCTTCAGCGCCGGCGGCGGAACGTGAATGCCATCGGCGATGAATGTTGCGAGCAGCCGATCGTCGGCAAGCTGCGCGAAGAGCGGATTGGCAAGCTTTGGCAGTACCTGCGGCAGGCCGTTGCCGAGATGGGTGGAAAGGCCCGCGCCGGCAGCGACCGCTGCATCGACACCTTCAAAATCGAGCGCGGAATGGCCAATCGACACAAGCCTGTCCTGGCCAACCATGGCTTCGATAAATCCGATCCCATTGCCCACTTCCGGAGCGACAGTGACGAGCAAAATCGGCCGTTTCAACTTTTTCTCAAGGTCGAGGACGAGCGCCGGATCAGCTGCGGTCATGGCGCTCGCCGGATGGCACCCCGAAAATCCGTCAGCGGGGTTGAGAAAGGGCCCCTCCAGATGGTAGCCCGGACACATCAGCGGACCGAGCCGGCTTTCTGCAACGCTCCGGTCCAGGGCGGCGAAGCGGGCGTCGAGTTCCGCCGGGGTGGCTGTAATGATCGTCGGAAGGCAGGTCGTCACGCCGCTCGCCAGCATCGCTTCGAGCGCTCGGTCCAAGGCTTCTGCGGTCAGGCCAGCGTCGTTGAAATCGACACCGGCAAAGCCATTGACCTGGATATCGACGAGGCCGGCCGTGATCATGCGAGCAGCGACGCCGAGGTGGGATCGAGCAAGAGCACGACATTGGGATGTTCCTGCACGATCGAGGCGGGATGGCGCGGATCCACCTCTCCTTCGATCGCATCCTTTACCGCCTGCGCCTTGCGCGCATCGGGCACCGAGAGGACTATGAACTTGCTCTTCATGATCTGCCGGATGCTCATTGAAACCGCCTGCTCGGGAACCGCAGCGAGATCGGGAAACCAGCCTTCGCCGAACTGCTGCTTGCGGCAGGCTTCATCAAGGGTCACGACGTTATAGGGCTCTTCGGTTTCGAAATCGGCCGGAGGATCGTTGAACGCGAGATGACAGTTTTCGCCGATCCCGGCAAAGCATACATCTATCTCGTGCCCGCTGATAAGCTTACTGATCCGCTCGGCTTCCGCGTGCGCATCACTCTCCGCGTCGATCGGATAAAACGTCACCTTGCCTGCAAGCGGTTCGACAAAGCGTTCGTTCAGATATTTGCGGAAACTTGCCGGATGGCCAATGTCCATGCCGACATATTCATCAAGGTGAAAAGCCGTCACTTTCGACCAGTCTATGTCCTTCGCCGCGACGAGATTGCGCAGGACCTCGAACTGGCTCGCGCCCGTAGCAACGATGATCGACGCCTTGCCTTTCTCCGTGATCGCCCGTCGAATGACTTCAGCGCCAAGATCGGCAGCAGCGACGCCCAGCGCCTCCTTGTCGTTCAAAATGCGTATATCCACCATCAATTTTCCGTTCATCTGCTTGTGCTTTATCGGGCTGCGGGCAATGTAACCACAGCTGCCCCTGGCATCGCAAGCATTTTCGAATAATATTGTTCAAAAATAAGGATCAGGTTTTTCTGGCATGATTTTGACGATTGACGAGACCCGCTATGAGGATGCCCACCAACGCGATTGCGCGCGGGTTGCGGCCTTGCTTTCAGATGGAGAATCGCATTCGCGTCCGAATGTGAGCGAAGCGTTGCAAATGACGTCGACGACGACATCGCGTGTCGTCGCGGATCTGCTGGAGCGCGGCCTCGTCATCGGGGAAGCAGGCGAAAAGAGCGGCCGCGGCCGTCCTGCGATCCAGATTGCCCTGAACCATTCACGCCTGGGCGCGACGGTCATTCTCATGAGCAGCCGTTCGCTGCTCGGCGTATTGGTCGATCTGAGTGGCCGCGTGATCGGACGCTGCACTGCCGACGTGCCCGAAAGTGCGGACAATGACACCATGGCTGCGCGGATGCGCGGTCTTATAAACTCTCTGCTGAAGGATTTGCCGGCGGGCATGAGCCACATGGGAACCTCGGTGTCGGTCTCCGGTGTCGTGAACGTGCGTGACCGCAAATGGCTAATCACATCACGCTGGCCCCATGTCCGCGATCTTGACCTTGCTGCCGCTCTAGCGCCGGTTACGCCTGTCGTCATCGTCTGCCGTCATCTCGATGCCGAATTGACGGCGCGGACCATGCAGGACGGTGCGCAGGGCCGGGACAGCACGCTCCTCTTGCACTGGGGCTGGGGTGTAGGACTTGCGTACAGCGTCGAAGGCGAGCCTTTCATGTCGGCGAGCAATCCCTTTGGCGAAATCGGCCACTGGCGCTTCAATATGCTCGATCAGCGACAATGCGGCTGCGGCAACCATGGCTGCCTCGAAACGGCTGCGGCGCTCTGGGCCCTATTGCCTCAGCTGCGAGCAAGCTGGCCGGAGCTTTCGGAGGACGAGGAACGGGTTGCCGGGCAATTGACCAGCCTTGATATCGCTGAAAGACCGGAGATTGCGACGGCAATCCACCTTATGGCTCGATCGCTTGGCAATGTTTGCCGCCTGCTGTTCCCGAAGAGAGTTATTGTCACCGGTCCCTTTGTCGGCAATACCGCACTCTGGCAAGCGTTTTCAGATGCATTCCAGGCGGAAGGAATCATGAGCGGCCTGGCGCTTCCCGTTCTGGTTGCCGACCGGTCCAGCGAGGAATACGCTATCCTCGGTGCGGTTCGGCCCTTGCTCAATCTGGGGCTTGAGACATTCATCCGATCGTGAGATGAGAACCGCTATAACGGATGTACGCATGAAGCGGGAATAATCATGACCAAGCCATTTATCGACCATTTGTCGCGGGAACTCGCCCAGTTGAAGGAGACCGGCCTTTACAAGAGCGAGCGCGTCATCGTCTCCAAGCAGGCAGGCCAAATCGAGATCTCGACGGGTGCGAAGGTCCTGAATTTTTGCGCCAACAATTATCTTGGCCTTGCCGACAATGAGGAACTCGCCTCTGCCGCAAAATCGGCACTCGACCGCTACGGCTACGGCATGGCGTCAGTGCGCTTCATCTGCGGCACACAGGAAGAGCACAAGCAACTGGAAGCGCGCATCTCCTCTTTCCTCGGCCTTGAGGATACGATCCTCTACTCCAGCTGCTTCGATGCCAATGGCGGACTGTTCGAAACCCTGCTTGGCGAAGAAGACGCGATCATTTCCGATGCGCTCAATCATGCTTCGATCATCGATGGGGTGCGCCTCTCCAAGGCCAAGCGCTTCCGTTACGCCAATAACGACATGGCCGCGCTCGAAGAAGAATTGAAGAAGGCCGAAGGCAGCCGTTTCAAGCTCATCGCTACCGACGGCGTGTTTTCGATGGACGGCATCATTGCCAACCTGCAGGGTGTTTGCGATCTTGCAGAAAAACATGGCGCTATGGTCATGGTCGATGACAGCCATGCGGTGGGCTTCGTCGGCAAAAATGGCCGCGGTTCGGCCGAACATTGCGGTGTGGAGGGACGTGTCGACATCATTACCGGCACGCTCGGCAAGGCGCTCGGCGGCGCGTCGGGCGGCTATACGTCCGCCAAGACGGAAGTAGTCGACTGGCTGCGCCAACGCTCGCGTCCGTACCTTTTCTCCAACACGCTGGCGCCGGTCATCGCTGCTGCCTCGCTCAAGGTTTTCGACCTCATCGACAACGGCGCGGACCTTCGCGCCCGGCTGATAGCCAACGCGCAACATTTCCGGCGCGACATGTCGAAGCTCGGCTTCACCCTCGCCGGTGCCGATCACCCGATCATTCCGGTGATGCTGGGCGAAGCGACGCTCGCGCAGGAAATGGCGGCGCGGATGCTGGAGAAGGGCGTTTATGTCATCGGTTTCGCCTTCCCGGTGGTACCGCGCGGCCAGGCTCGCATCAGGACGCAGATGTCTGCCGCTCACACCACGCAAGACGTCGCCCGGGCGATCGAGGTTTTCGCCGGAGTCGGGCGTGATCTCGGCATCATCAAATAGGAAAACACCATGTCGAACATGATGAAGGCACTGGTCAAGGCGAAGGCGGAGCCTGGCATCTGGATGGAACGCGTGCCTGTTCCGGAACCCGGACCAAACGACGTACTCATCAAGGTCAGGAAGTCGGCCATCTGCGGAACCGATGTGCATATCTACAATTGGGATAAGTGGGCGCAGGCGACGATCCCCGTTCCCATGGTCGTCGGACACGAATTCAGCGGCGAGATCGCCGAGATCGGCTCGGCCGTGACCAAATACACCGTCGGCCAGCGCGTTTCCGGCGAAGGTCATATCGTGTGCGGAACGTGCCGCAATTGCCGCGCGGGCAGGGGACATCTCTGCCGAAACACGCTCGGCGTCGGTGTTCACCGTCCGGGATCTTTCGGCGAGTATCTCTGCATTCCCGAGGCCAATGTCGTGCCCATACCGGACGACGTTCCCGACGAAATTGCGGCGATCTTCGATCCGTTTGGCAATGCCGTTCACACCGCGCTTTCCTTTGACCTCGTCGGTGAAGACGTGCTGGTAACCGGGGCCGGCCCGATCGGCATCATGGGCGCGCTGGTGGCAAAGCGCTCCGGTGCCCGCAAGGTGGTGATCACCGATATCAATCCTTCGCGCCTCGCACTGGCACAGAAGCTCGGCATCGATTACGTCGTCGATGCCTCCAAGCAGAACCTGGCGGACGTCATGCGCGAAATCGGCATGACCGAAGGATTCGATGTCGGCCTCGAAATGTCGGGCGCGGCACCCGCCTTCCGCGACATGATCGACAAGATGAACAATGGCGGCAAGATCGCAATTCTCGGCATTGCTCCGACAGGGTTCGAGATCGATTGGAACAAGGTAATCTTCAAGATGCTCAATCTGAAGGGCATCTATGGCCGCGAAATGTTCGAGACCTGGTACAAGATGATAGCCTTTGTGCAGGGCGGCCTCGACCTATCGCCCATCATCACGCATCGCCTGCCGATCGACGATTTCCAGGAAGGCTTCGACGCCATGCGATCCGGCAGCTCCGGCAAGGTCGTGCTGGACTGGCAATAACCAATTTGCATGCACTCTTTTCAACAATGATGGGACGCCGACGGCGTCCCATCATTCATTTTCATGGTCAGAGGACCATCGCTCGATAAAATCATCGAGTTACTTTTCGTACATCAAAGCAGCGAACGGAATTAACCCGCCGGGGTGATGCCCTCCGAGGCCAAAAACAGGTATTTTGTTGGCAATGCTGTGGGGCACTTTCGCGAAAGCAGCCCACGCGGCAATGGGGACCAACGAACATGGCTGCGACCAAATACAGATTTCATCTGGATTCGCCAGCATTGTGCCTGATGCTGTTTGCAACGCTGCTATTTCTTGCCGCAATGCTTCCAGCAGTACCAGCCTTGGCTGCAGCGGCCGAATTCCGGGAAACGCCGTGCTGGTTTGCCTTGCCCAAGGACCGGGACATGCGCTGCGGGCATCTGCTGGTCCCGGAAAACCGCAGCAAGGCCGATAGCGCCACCATAGAACTTGCAGTGGTGATCTTCGAACCGGACCGCGTTCGCCATGACCCGGTCGTTTATCTTAATGGCGGGCCCGGACAGGCTGCACGCATCGAGACGCGCGAGGAGATCGACGATTGGTGGAGCTTCATCGACAACGGCGACTGGCTGCGCGGACGGCGGCTTGTCGTAGTGGACCAGCGGGGCGTCGGTCTTTCGAAGCCGTCGCTGAGCTGTGCCGAACATTACAGCCCGAAGGTCTGGGGCGGCATCATGTCCCGCCCGGAGGAGATTGTCGATTTCGACGGGGCGCAGAAGAACGAGGTTAAAGCCTGCCGCGACGCGCTTCAGGCCAGGCACATCGACCTTTCCGCCTATAACACCGCCGAGAATGCAGCCGATATCCATGACTTGCGCAGCGCTCTCAATATCGACAAATGGGTCGTCTTCGGCATTTCCTACGGTACAAAACTTGCCTTGCAGGTTCTGGAAGATCATCCGGAGAACCTCGTTGCAGTGGTCCTCGATTCCACGCTGCCGCTTGACGTCGACTATGTCGACCAGGACGCCGCCAACTTTGACGGGGTCCTGAAGAAGCTTGAGAAGGACTGCGCGGCGCGCCAGGAATGCGGATCTGACGGCACAAGCCTTAGAACGATGATCACCGAAATCGTTCAGCAACTCGACGCCCAGCCCGTGCTTCTGCGCCTCAAGGCGGCGGGAGAACCCAGTGCATTCACGCGCGTATCGGGCAACGACTTCCTCGAGGTCCTGTTCAACCAGTTTTATGATCGCGACTCGATCGAACTCCTGCCGCAGCTGATCAAGGACACGGCCAATCAGAACTATGGCCCGCTGGCGGAAATGATAGGCTTGAGCGGTGACGACGGCGACGCCTTTGCTGACGGCATGCATCTTTCCATCGTTTGCAATGACGGTGTCTCGGCGGCGGCGTCCTTTGCGGCGTTTCCGCTTCTCGACCGCTGGGCGCAGAACAATTTCTACAGCTGGGCCTGCCCACTATGGCCTACCGCCACGCCGAAGAGAGCTTATAAATCATTGGCCCAGAACAGGGTGCCGGTCTTGCTGCTCGCCGGCGATTACGATCCCGCGACCCCGACAAGCTGGGCAGAGCGCGTGATCAGGACAACCGGCCATAGTCAACTGGTGCTCTTCCGCGGTGTCGGCCATGATGTGCTTGATACGACCGAATGCGGCGGGGAGGTGGTTGCCGACTTCCTCGACAATCCCAACGCGAAAGTCAGTACACCCTGTATCGGCGATATGACCGAACCGCACTTTGGGCCGCCCGACGATAAGCCCTCGGTGCTGCTTACCGGATCAGCCCAGCCTGCGATGTTGCACAGATAACGGCATTTGCCAGCCATCTTTCCATTCGCATCCCGAATGTCTAGGCTGTTTTTTAGAAACACGCTGGACAGGGACGCGGCCGCTTGCAATTTCTCACCGATGGAACAGCCTTCCTCGAACCCTACATCCGGCAATATGGCCTCTACGCCATCTTCGTCATCATTTATCTGGAATCATTCGGCGCCCCACTGCCAGGCGAAAGTGCGCTGGTGGCTGCTGCGCTTCTCGCAACGCGCGGCGACTTTGCCATAATTGAACTCTTCCTGGCCGTCTGGGTCGCTGCCGTTATCGGCGACAGTACCGGATATGCCATTGGTCATTTCGGCGGTCGTCCATTGCTCCGTCGCTATGGCTGGATCGTGCGTCTCACGCCAGAGCGGCAACGATCCCTGGAAGAGCTTTTTGAAAAGCGCGGTCCGATCATTGTCTTCGGCGCCCGCTTCGTCGTCATCCTGCGCCAGTTGAACGGGCTCGTGGCCGGCTCGGTCGGCATGCATTTCGGACGCTTTCTAATCGCCAATGCGCTTGGCGGCCTGCTTTGGGCGAGCGTGTGGACCTTCGGACCTTATTTTCTCGGCGATGCCTTCATGCAATGGCGCCATTGGGTCGGTTGGGCTTGAAGCGCCGGCAAAAGTAGTATATTTATAGAAAAATATACTAGATGGAGAATGCCGTGCGTGTTACCTATATGACAAGCGCTTCCTTCAATCAGAATCCAAGTCGGGCCAAGAAGGAAGCCAATGAGAGGCCCGTGGTCATAACAGACCATGGGGAGGCGAGCTATGTGCTCTTGCGCTACAGCGAATTCGAAGCAAACTGGAACAAGCCCAGGACCCTCTACGAGGCGCTTCGCGATCCTGATGCTCCTAAGACCAAGGAATTCGATCCGGAACGGATAGAATTCGATCGCAGGACGCCCAAGTTCTGATGGCACTGCTGCTCGATACCAATGTGATTTCGGCAGCAAGGCGGCCGGAGAAGCAAGACCGTGCTTTCCAGCAATTCCTGCAGGAATTCGACGTTGCAACTGCGTACCTTTCTGCGATCACGATCATGGAGATCAAATTCGGTATTGAACGGGAAAAGCGGAACGACCCGGCCTTTGCCGCCGATCTCGAGCGCTGGCTGGATGGGATCGTATTGCCAAGCTTCGCCGGCCGTATCCTGCCGTTCGACCTCGATGTCGCCATGCGCGCAGGCACGCTTGTAACCGCGGGAAAACGCCCGTCAGCGGATGCCATGATTGCTGCGACGGCTCTCGAACATGGACTGCGGATTGCCACCCGCAATATTGCGGACTTCACGCCATTCGAGGTCGCATGCTTCGATACATGGAAGCACGAAGCATCCAAGGCACCTTGAGCGTCAATAGCGCCCTTTGCTTTCCCTCGGACAGCCATTCGTGCTATTTCATTTGGTCAGGCCGACTATTTTGTTGTCAGAACAGGAAGCAAGCCATGTGCCGCAACATCAAGACACTTTTCAATTTCGATCCTCCGGCAACACAGGACGAAATCGATGCATCCGCACTGCAATTCGTGCGCAAGCTCTCCGGCTTCAACAAGCCGTCGCAGGCTAATGCCGAAGCATTTGACCGCGCAGTGGCGGAGGTATCCGCTTCCGCGCGCCGTTTGCTGGCGTCACTCCATACGCACGCGCCGGCACGTGACCGGGAGGTCGAGGCCGAAAAATTGCGCGAACGTTCGCGTGCTCGATTCGCCTAGGGAAAGCCGCCGACCGCACTCAAAATGGGAGGGACCGGTATGCACAAGTGGACTCTTGTTTCAGCGGTTCTCGCCCTTGGTGTGTTCAGTGCGGGGCCGGTGCTGGCGCAAACCTGCGAGCGGGCTACGGCTACCTATGAGGCTGCAGTCGACGACTATCTGGGCGCAAAGTTCGCCCTCGACAGGGCTACCCAGCTTCTCGCCTCTGCGCGCTATGCAAGCAT
Organism: Phyllobacterium sp. CL33Tsu; assembly: GCF_900113985.1. NCBI lineage: Bacteria > Pseudomonadati > Pseudomonadota > Alphaproteobacteria > Hyphomicrobiales > Phyllobacteriaceae > Phyllobacterium > Phyllobacterium sp. CL33Tsu. Next base: position 42,135 of record NZ_FORJ01000008.1, read on the forward strand.
TATCGGAAAGATGAAGATCAACATCGCATTGCAGGAGACCGACGTCGCGCGCGCACTGCCCGGCTACATTGCATCGCTCGGCCCGGCCTACGCGGCGATCAATTCCATCGATGCGGCGTGTTCCACCGATGTGCTGGCCACACAGCATCGGCTGCCCGCGCAATTCAAGCAGAGGATCGATGACGACCTCGCTTCGTTACTGCAAGGCGGCGTCGACAAGCTTGCAAACGATCAGATGGCGGATACCAAGAGCATGTTCGATAGCACGAACAAGAAATAGGCGCTCGCTGCCACCGCCCTCATTAAGGATTCGCCGCATTTGCGCAGGATAGCCTCAGACGTCCGGGTGGACGTCAAATCGTTCATCATCGCGAACATGGAGGTGCGTCGGGCACCGCACGTTCCGGAACTTGACCTGTATAGGGCGCATCCTGGAAGCGGGCTCGGACGGCTCGTCGATTCAGAGAACGCCCCGGCACCCTATTGGGCCTATCACTGGGCAGGCGGGACGGTCATTGCCCGCCATATTCTCGATCACCCGGAGGTAGTCTCGGGATTGCGTGTCCTCGACCTCGGATCAGGCTCAGGCATTGTCGGCATCGCCGCAGCAATGGCTGGCGCCGGGAAGGTAATCGCCGCGGACACCGATCCGAACGCGCTTGTCGCGACACAGCTTAACGCACTCATTAATGGCGTGAATATTGAAGCGATCAATGGCGACGTCACGATTGGTGACCCGCCCGGTGTCGATCTGATCCTTGTAGGCGATCTTTTCTATGATGAAGCAACGGCACGCCAGGTCACCGGGTTTCTGCTTCGCTGCGCGGCTGCCGGCATGCAAATTCTCATTGGCGATCCTGGCCGCTCCTATCTGCCCCGCGCGCACCTGCGTCTCATCGCTGAGTACTTCGTCAGCGACTTTGCCGACGCCGAAGGTCGTGCCATGAAGCCAAGCGCGGTCTATGCCTTCGCCCAGCCGTCAATTTAATATTGACTGTTCAACTCATGTTTATTAACCCGTCGAGGCATGACAACCCAAAATAGCAACGCTGCCCTGATCGGCGGCACCACATTCCACGATTTGGTATCGGCAGAGAACGGGGCAACGTACCGCGTTTTCATCTATCGCCCGCATGGCGATGCGCCCAAGGAAGGCTGGCCCGTTATCTACATGACCGATGGCAATGCCGTGATCGGGACCGCGGTCGATGTGATACGTGCCCAGGCTGATTATCCGAGCGGCACCAATGTTGCGCCAGGGGTGATTGTGACGATCGGTTACCCGGTCGATGCCGCATATGATCCCTTGCGCCGCTCGTGGGATCTCGGCGTGCCGCCCGGCAAGACCTATCCGCCCTTCTATGAAAATACGCCGCCTGTTAAGACCGGAGGCGCCGAGGATTTCATCACGTTCATCGAGTATCAGATCAAGCCGATGGTCGAAGCGACCGTTCCGATCGATCGTAAGCGTCAGGCGTTGTTCGGCCATTCTTTCGGCGGCCTCTTCGTTCTGTACAGCCTCTTCACACGTCCCTCGGCATTCACCACCTGGATTGCGGCCAGCCCTTCGATCTATTGGGAAGACCGCGCCATCGAACAATTCTATCCGGCATTCGCGGCGGCACCCGACACCAACGCTGGCGCGGCGCTGTATCTTTCCTGCGGCGCGTACGAGACCGAGAACCTGGCGCCGTTTCAGATCGGCGCACCCGACGAGGCGGAGCGCCTTGCACAAAAGAAGGTTACGCTCAACGATGTGTTGGCGATCGAAATGCGGGATCGCCTGAACAATTTGCCGGGCCGTCCGATCAGCGCCTCGTTCGAGCTTTACTCGGGTGAAACCCACATGTCGGTGCTGCCCGTGGCGGTCAATCGCGCCATTCAGCACGCCTTTGCCATCCGCAAGGTCCCATCCGACTAGCGCGCCCGCCGCCGCGATGGGGGCGTCGCGAAATCGAGCCAGGTCAAGCCGCCTCGTCCCGCGTGTAACATCAAAGTCACACCCTTGATTGCAACCACGAGGCGCGCACGGGAAAACCACACGCACAGCTTGACTAATATAATATGACAAATGTAGTCATGTTTGAACATGAGTACGGCACTCATGAAACTTCCAGCAATGTCAATGGATTATACATAGGGTGGGTTATGCGCGTTCACGAAACCGATAGACGGTCTTTCAATTCGGTAGCGCCAAAGCAATTGACGTTCCTGTTGATGTCGACAGCGGTCGCCAGTCTGATGATGGCCGGCGTCGCGCGCTCCCAGGACGCAGGCAATATCCAGCTCAATACGATCGTCATCGATGGCGACAGCAACCCAGTCGGTCCTGATAAGGGCTATATCGCAAAGAACACCCTGACGGGCTCGAAAACCAACGTGCCGATCCGCGAGATTCCGCAATCGATTTCCGTCGTTACGCGCGAGCAGATGGATGACCGCATTGTCGACCGCGTCGAAGACGCCATAGCTTACACGTCGGGCGTTACGGCATCGCCCTGGGGGGTCGACGAGCGCTTCGATCAGTTTCTGATCCGCGGCTTTGACGTTGGTACCTATGCCGTATTCCGCGATGGTCTGCCGCAAAAAGCCATCGACTTTTCCGGCTTCAAATCCGAACCCTATGGAATGGAACGAGTCGAAGTCCTCAAGGGACCGTCCTCGGTTCTCTACGGCGAAAATGATGTGGCCGGCCTCGTCAACCTGGTGACGAAGCGACCGACAACCGACCCGTTCTACAGCGCCTATGCCGGCTATGGATCATTCAACACCTATGAACTTGGGATCGACGCCGGTGGACCGCTCGATAAGGAAGGCGTCTGGACCTATCGCTTGACAGGCCTGCTGCGCGACGGCGAACTGGAGACCGGTTTCTCCCAGAACGATCGCGTGTACATCGCCCCGGCAATTACCTGGTCGCCCAGCGCTGACACGTCGCTGACAGTCCTTGCCAACTACCAGTGGGACAAGCTCACTCCCAATGCATTCCTTCCGGTTGCCAACCCGGCATTTCCCGACCTGCCGAAATTCTCGCGCAGCTTCACCACTGCACAACCGGGCTTCAACGACTTCGACGCCAATCACGGCTCAATCGGTTATCTTTTCGAACACAGCTTCAACGACGCATGGAAGGTTCGGCAGAACCTTCGCTATTCATCGCAGGATACCGACTATCGGCATCTCTACTATTCAAGCATGGCTGACGATACGACCATGAACCGGACGCTGTTCACGGTGGATGAGACAGCGACGATCTTCAGCGTCGACAACAACGTGCAGTACGATTACGAAAATGCCCGCATCAAGAACACATTGCTGATGGGTCTCGACTATACGCGCCAGACTGTCGACGGCCACAACGGCTACGGTGAGGGTCCGACTCTGGACATCACCAACCCCGACTACCATCTCGACATCGAATCGCCCGCAATCTATGTCGACCGCAAGCAGACGGTCGATCAAATCGGACTTTATGGACAGACCCAGACCAAGTTCGACGATCATTGGCTTCTTACGCTGGGCGGGCGCCAGTCGTGGGTGACGAACAAGAATTTCGACCGGTTGAGCGACACCTCCGATACCCAGGACGACAACGCCTTCACCGGTAAGGCCGGCCTCGGCTATCTCTTCGATAACGGCTTCACGCCCTACATCAGCTATACGGAATCGTTCAGCCCGGTCATTGGCCAGGGCTCCAGCGGCCAGACCTTTGCGCCTTCGGAAGGCAAGCAGTACGAAGCCGGCGTCAAATACGAGCCCGACTATTTCCCGGGCACGGTGACAGGCTCGGTATTCGAGATCACCAAGTCCAACGTGCTGACACCCGACCCGGTGGACCCGACGTTCCAGGTGCAAACCGGCGAGGTCCGACATCGCGGCTTTGAACTCGAATCCGTCGTCAACCTGTTCCATGGCGTCAGCCTGATCGCGAGCTACACCTATCTCGACGCCGAAATCACGTCGAGCAACATCGACGGGGAGGTTGGCAACCGTCCGGCGCTGGTGCCCGAACACCAGGCGGGTCTCTGGGCCAAGTATACATTCGAGACCGGCGCTCTCGAGGGTCTTAACGTCGGCTCGGGTGTACGCTATGTCGGAAGTACGTATGGCGACAACGCCAATCTGATCAAGGTAGACAGCTACACGCTTGTCGACGCGCTTATCAGCTATGAGAAGAACGGCTGGAAGGGATCGCTGAAGGCGAGCAACATCTTCGACAAGGAGTATTACTCGACCTGTTCGAGCGACGACATCGGCAATCCCATGTGCATTTATGGCGAGGGCCGGGCCATCAAGGCCACGCTTTCGGCGAAGTTCTGATGGCTGCAATAACTGGAACCTCCTTCTCGCTCGATGGCATTGGCTTCGAGGTCGATGGCAAGGCACTGTTGCATCCATTGACGTTGAGCGTTCCAACCGGGGAGGTCGTCGGCATACTCGGGCATAATGGTTCGGGAAAGTCCACGCTCCTGAAGATACTGGCCCGGTTTCAGGCCCCGACAGCGGGGCGGGCGGAATATGCCGGACAGGATCTGGTATCGTTTCGCACCAAGGACTATGCACGGCGCGTGGCTTATCTGCCGCAGCAGACGCCTGATACGGATGGCATGACGGTGCGCGAGGTCGTTGCCCTCGGACGTTATCCCTGGCACGGCGCGCTTGGCCGCTTCTCTGCCCTAGACAAGCTCAAGGTGGCGGACGCGTTGAAGCTTACTTCAATGACGGCGCTCGCCGACCGCGTCGTCGATACGCTTTCGGGCGGCGAGCGTCAGCGGGCCTTTGTCGCCATGCTGATCGCGCAAGATACTGAATGCCTGTTGCTGGATGAGCCGATATCGGCGCTCGATATCAGCCACCAGATCGAGGTCATGGAGCTCATTCGCATGCTGGCGCATGAGCACAAGAAAACTGTGCTGATCGTGCTCCACGATATCAACATGGCGGCGCGCTACTGCGACCGGCTCATCGCGCTTTCCGGTGGCCGTCTGGTGGCGCACGACGAAACCGCCGCATTGATCACGGCGGAGCGTCTCGATGCGATCTACGGCGTTCGCATGGGCATTTTTCCGCACCCGCAGACGCAATCGCCAATCAGCTACGTTCTCTAGCCATGGCTACCCTCTCACGACGCGCATTTCTTCTCGGCACCATGGCGCTCGCGCCCACGCTTTCCATTGCGAGAAGCGGCGCAGCGACACTCCGTGTCGTCAGTCTCGACTATGGCCTGGCGCAAACGCTGATCGAAATCGGCGTTACCCCCATCGGCCTGATCGATACCCCAAGCTGGCCCATCTGGGCTGTCGAGCCCCCCCTCCCGCAAGGGATTGCCAACATGGGCTCGGCCCATGAGATCAACATGGAGCTTCTGCAGCTCCTGAAGCCTGACCTTATCCTGTCGACGCCCTATCTCGAATGGGTCAGGCCGCAGCTCGAACTGATTGCGCCTGTGAAATCCTTTCCTATCCATGCGACAGGTACCTCGCCCTATCCCAATATCGTGGCCGCGACGCGCGAGCTCGGGAGCCTGCTCGGCAGAACGGCGGAAGCGGAAGCCCTTATCGAGCGTACCGCAAGCGAACTTGAGGCCGCCAAGGCCAAAGCGCAACATCTTGGCAAGCTCGCCGTCATGACCTTCATGGATGCTCGCAACATCCGCTTCTATGGACCGGGTGGCAATTTTCAGGATGTTCTCGACCGCCTGGGTCTCGAAAATGCCTGGAAGCGCCCAACCAATGAATGGGGTTTCAGCGATGGCGGCATCGCCGACCTCATTGAAGTCGGCGATAACTGGCTCTTCTACATGGATCCGGTGCCACCGGATGTGTTCGCCACGCTTCCCGGAAGCCCGCTTTGGCAAAGCATGCCGTTCGTCCAGAAAGACCGTGCGCGACGCATGGACAGTGTGCTCATGTTCGGCACCTTGCCCTCGATGACCCGCTTTGCGCGCCTGCTGGTGGAAGCCACCACATGAAACGTAAAGACGCCCAGCCATGGCTATGGATCGGCGCCCTCTGGGCCGCCGCGCTTGCCATTACCGCTTTGAACCTTTTGCCATCGCTGGAAGGGCTCAGCCTCGGCAGCCTGTTCTCGACCCCATCACCCGACGACAGCCGTTCGGTACTCGCGCATTACAGCCTGCTTCCCCGTCTCGCGATGGCAGCCATCTGCGGCTTCGCACTTGGACTTTCGGGCATGCTGTTCCAACACGTCCTGCGCAATCCGCTCGCATCGCCGTCAACGCTCGGCATCGAGGCCGGCGCGCAACTCAGCCTTGGCGTTGCCATGCTCTGGTTTCCGGCAATCCTCGGCTGGAGCCGGGATATTTCCACTGCCTTTGGCGGGTTCGCCGCTGTCGGCATCGTATTTGCCGTGGGCTGGAAATATAGATTCAATCCCGTCGTCGTCATTCTGACGGGCATGGTCACGGGGCTCTACTGCACTGCAGTCGTCACTTTGCTGACCCTCATGAACGACCACTACCTTGCCGGCCTTTTCATCTGGGGAGGCGGTTCGCTAAATCAGAACGACTGGCGGCAGGTGGCGACCCTCACACCAAAAATCATCGGATGCTCTGTTCTCGCACTCCTGCTGGTCAAACAGCTCAGTGTTCTGACGCTCGGAGATGCCGCACAGGCCCTCGGCGCCAAGATACAAAGCATTCGCGCCGGCGCGCTCTTCGTTGCCGTGGCGTTGACTGCATTTACGGTCAGCGCGGTGGGGATCATTGGTTTCCTCGGTCTGGCGGCGCCGGCCATCGCGCGGGCCATCGGGGCAAGGCGCATCGCAACGCGGTTGATCGCGGCTTCGCTTGCAGGCGCGGCACTTCTCATCATCGTCGACCAGCTTGTGCAGTTTTACGGGGCGGTATCCGGGGTTAGCCTTCCGACCGGTGCAGTCACTGCAGTCATCGGGGCACCTTTCTTGTTGTTTCTGATGTTGAGGCGCAACGTGCCTAACGCGATCGCGGTTCAGGGGAAAGCGCTTATCGTAGCCACTCCACGGCCTCGCTTGCTGCTGGCATTGCTTTTGTTGCTTTTGGCGGCGGCTGCGTTGGTTGCGATCTTTGTTGGCCGCGACATCAATGCAGGATGGGCAAGCCAGGCGGGCGAGACCCTGCAGTCGTTGTTGCCATGGCGCGTGCCGCGTCTTGTTGCCGCCATTTCGGCGGGTGTTCTGCTTGCCCTCTCGGGAAGCCTTCTGCAGAGGCTGACGGGCAACGCCCTCGCAAGTCCCGAGGTGCTTGGCGTGAGCGCCGGCACGGCCCTGGGATTGCTGTGCATGCTTTTTCTTGTCGGGCAGCCGACCTATGCTCACAGGCTGATCGGCGGCTTTTCCGGTGCTGGCGTGGTGCTCATGATCCTCTTTGCCGTCAACCGGCGATCGCATGCGGGCAACCAGTTTTTGATCTTTGGCGTATCGCTCGGGGCACTTTTGACGGCGCTCGTTTCTGTCATCCTTGCTTCCGGCGATCCGCGCGCGCTCTTCCTTCTCAGTTGGATGGCCGGTTCTACCTATGGCGTTACGCCCCTGCTGGCATGGACGTCCGCGGCATTTGCGATCGCCGGCCTCTTCGCCGTGATAATGCTCGCGCGGCCCCTGCAGCATTTTGCGTTGGGGGACATCTCCGCCCATGCCCATGGCGTCGACATCAAGCGCTTCCGCGCCCTGATCCTGAGCCTTTCCGCACTATTGACAGCTATCGCGACCCTGGTCGTCGGACCGTTGAGTTTCGTCGGATTGATGGCGCCTCATCTCGCGCAACGCGTCGGCTTGCCGCGCGGGACGACGCACATCCTGGGGTCGGCGCTCTTCGGGGCATTGCTGATGGCGGCAGCCGACTTTATCGGCCGAACCATTTATTTCCCGTGGCAATTGCCCACGGGTCTCGTTGCAACATTGCTTGGCGGACCGATCTTTGCGGCGCTGATTATCCGCGGCAGCCGCCAGTCCATGCAACATTAACGTCGCCTTCTGGTTGCGAATAGCGCCCCAACGAGGGAGACATCGATCATATCCGAAAGGCGATCCGTACAGGTCGACCCAATGGGGCGAACATGTTAAGCGGGTCAACGATATGATTGAGAACGGAGGCATTCATGAGCCGGCTTGACAGCTTCATTCACCGCTTGACCGCGCAACGCGATATTCTCAACGATATTCACGAGACGGTGGACGAAATTGAAGGGCTGGTGCTTGAACTCGGACTTGGAAACGGCCGGACATTCGATCATCTCCGCGCGTTGTTTCCAGACAAACGCATCATCGCGTTCGACCGGGCGGTCGGCTCGCACAAGACGTCGACGCCCGCGCCCGAAAACATCGTCCTTGGCGAAATTCGCGAAACCGCCCAGACCTTCGTCGGCGTCGGCGCCGCGCTCGTCCATGTTGATATAGGCACCGGCTATGACGACAAGGATGCGATCACACTCACCTGGTTGCCGCAACTCGCTGCTGGCCTGCTTCGTCCGCAAGGCCTTGTCGTGAGCGGTCTCGAACTGCTTCACCCGCAACTTGAAGCATTGCCCATTTGCTCAAGCGTCCCGGTCGGCCGTTACTTCCTTTATCGCCGCATCGAATAACAGCAGGTCGAATTGCCGTTCATTGACAGGGATCGCGGCGACCTTCGAGGCCTCAATGCTTTCCTCACGGAAAATCAGGCAATCCTCGTAGAATTTGGCCAGATATTTGACAAAGTCAGCAGCTCGTCCCTGGCCGTAGAAGGCCGGCGAAAATTCAAGGTAGACGGGGACACGCCGCGCGAGAAGCACTTCCATTGATCGGCAAGCCTGCGGTTCGTAGCCCTCTATGTCCATCCAGACCAGACCAATTTCCTCGCACCTCACCTGTGCTTCCTGCAGGATCGCTTCGACAGGCTTGACGGCGACAACGATGCAATGATCCTTGCTGCTTTGCCGGATCATGCTGCTTTTGCCGTGATTGTCGCGGTGCTGGAAAAAATCGATCTGACCGTCCGTGTCGCCCGCAGCGCAATTGAGGAGCGTAACACTGTCCGTCAGCCTGTTCTGTTCGATGTTGAGTTGGAGGAGTTCGAAATTGCGCGGATCGGGCTCAACGCTGACGATGTGCCTGAATGTTTTGCTTAAGGCGAAATAGACAGTTTGGGTGCCGATATTGCCGCCAAGTTCCAACAGCGTGGTTTGGGGCCCGAGCAAGCGTTGGTCGCGGAGAATGCCAAGCAGGCGATCGACGTGGTCGCGGTCGAAATTGCCTTTGCGGAAGACTTTCCTGCCGATGTAGTCGGACGGGGAAAAGCTCATGACGTGGTCGCCGCAATCCACTGTCATGGTAAGGACACGCGGTCCAATTCCGTGAATAAGGACTTCGCGACCTAGCCGCGTATTGAACATTCGCCGGGCTACTCGATCCCGAAGTCTGCACCAGTGCCTGCCAAATGGCTTGTTAGCGAACATGTATGCCGTCCCGATTATGCAAAACGCACGGTCAATTCCTGAGGGATGATGTAGACACGAAGCGGTTCGACACGGCCCCGAATGGCAATCTCACGGCTTTCAAGCGTTTCGGTATCGGACCCGGCGAGACGGATGGTCGGCTCGGAGACGACAATGGTCGCATCGAGCTCCTTCGCGATCGTCTCAAGCCTGCTCGCGACATTGACGGTATCGCCGATCGCCGTAAGGTTCTTCACCGTTCCGTAGCCCATGGCACCGATAATCGCGGGCCCGGCGTGAACGCCGATGGCGACACGTATCGGCATCGACAGTTCTCCAGCAAGTTCCTCATTCAGCCGTTCCATCTCATGCGTGATCGTCGCCGCCGCCTTCAGCGCATTCCGGCAACCCTCCTCCGCCGAGCCGTTCAAGCCGAACAGCGCCATGGCACCGTCGCCGATAAACTTGTCCAGACGGCCACCCGACCGCTCGACAGCCTGCCCGACAATGGCGAAATAGCGATTGAGGAGGAAGACAATGTCGTATGGAAGGCGCGCCTCCGTCAGCATGGTAAAACTGCGGATATCACAGAAGAGGATTGCAATTTCCTGCTCGCGTCCAGGATTGGTTTGCTGGCTTCCGACGGGCACGATGCCCTCGTTTGACGGCTGCAGGAGAGGGACGACACTGATGTCGCCAGAGGGGCGCAATTGACAGGCCAGCCGCACGCCGGGTTCTGCGCCGATACGCTTCAACGTCGCAAGTTCAGTGGATTCGGGCTGCGGAAGCTTTGATACACCCTCAATGACCTGAACCCGGCAGGTGGAACATCGCCCCTTGCCACCGCAGACTGCATAATGCGGTATTCCGCCAAGGCGGCTTGCTTCGAGAACGCTGAATCCACGCGGAACCCGCACCGTTTCACCGCCCGGATAGCGAACCTCGATCTGGTCGATGCGCTCCCGCAAGCTTCGGCGTGTGCGCAAGCCGATAACGCTGAGCAGCGTTGCGGCGAAAGCACCGTAGAGCGTGTATTTGACGGTCTGAACGTCTTCAAGCCTCGCTTCGCGAAGGTGCCTTGCAGGCGCCGGTTCCACGGCCCGGCCGTAACTTGACTGAATTGGCTCGCTTTCGAGAACGCGGCCCGTATCGGCAAATCCAAGCAGTGCAAGAACAGGAAGCAGGATGGCAACGGTCAGAAGGTACGGCGCAGCCTTGTTGTACCAGGAGCGATAACGCAGCCAGAAGTGGACGCCGATACAGGCATGGGTCCAGACTATGAAGAGGGCAATGCTTTGCCGCAGGCCATTGGCTGGCGAGTCGATCCACAATCCACGAATGACGCTTTCGTAGGTCGGCTCAATTCCCGCGAGATCGAAGCGGATGCGTGTCGCCGCCACGTGTTCAATGATGAAGAGAGGGATGAGCAATCCAAGCACGATCTGCAGCGCTTCGCGCGCGGGCATTACCAGGGTGCGGTGCTGATAGAGCGAACGCATGACCAGCGCCACGTGGACGACAACCGCTCCATAGAGCAGCACCGTGCCAGGCGGGCTGCGCCAGATGGCAATGAACCACAGACGACCCTCTTCCGCAGCACTGAGCGAAATGAGGTTGAGTGCGTGGTTGGCGAGATGGAGTGATACGAAGACAAGCATGATCAAGCCGGAGGCCAGCCTTGTCCGGCGCAAGGATCGTTCTGAAATGCCGGTCGGCTTGGTCGTGGCGGCTGCTGTCATAAACACCTGATTTTCCTCGACCAGTCTATGCGAAGCCCGGCCCTTTGGCGAGACGGGCTGTATAACTCAAACGCAAGCTTGGTGGTCTACAACAATGGCTTTTTGAATATTCCAGACCGCGCAAACCATCAAAATATCGTTAGCAACATCCGAAGCAATTGGCGCCGCGCTGGAAATCGTGCCATGCAGATTCCATCAGGGTGGCAGTTGCTGCCGACAGAAGGTCAATCATTGCTCATGCGCATAGCCTTCTATGCACCATTGAAATCGCCCAACCATCCGGTCCCGTCGGGTGACCGTCAGATGGCGCGGCTATTGATCGCTGCTTTGGAGCTTGCCGGCCATAGCGTCGATCTGGCATCGGAGTTGCGGAGTTTTACCGCCACTCCCGAGGATAGCAGGCGCGGGGAGATAGCAGCCGCAGCGGCGCAGGAGGTAGAGCGGCTTGCCCGCCGGTCGGAGCAGAGGCCGGATGTCTGGCTCTCCTACCATCCATATTATAAGGCGCCGGACCTCATCGGCCCTCGAGTGGCTGCCGCGTTGAACATACCCTATGTCACGGCGGAGGCCTCCTTTTCGCATCGGCGCGACAAGAGCGGATGGGCAGCCCTGCAATCGCTCGTGGCGGACGCCGTGCGGCAGGCGGACGTCAATCTCTGCTTTACCGAGCGGGACCGGCAGGGTCTTGCGGCGGCGATCCCCGAGGCGCGGCTCGAACGTCTGTTTCCATTCATCGATGTCGCGCCCTTCAAGATGTCAAAAGCGCAAAGAGAGCCGCGAAAGCTGATGACAATCGCCATGATGCGCAGCGGCGACAAGCTAGAGAGCTATAGAATATTGGCGGACGCCCTGATGGCGATCGAGGACGAGCACTGGACATTGACGATCATCGGTGACGGACCGGCGGCCTCCGAGACAAGGGCGCTTTTCTCGAAGTTCAAGCCTGAACGCATCGAATGGCTTGGAGAACAGTCTCCAGCCGTCATCCGGAGCGTCCTGCAACAGGCGTCCGTCTACGTTTGGCCGGGTGTCGGCGAAGCCTATGGGATCGCCTACATGGAAGCGCAGGCAGCAGGGGTGCCAGTCGTGGCGCAAGCCGTAGCAGGTGTTCCCGAAGTCGTAAAAGATGGTGAGACCGGCATCCTCACTCCGGCCGGTGACACCCAGGCATATGCCCGGGCCATCGCCACATTGCTTGACGATGAGGCAAGGCGCACACGTATGGGCTCGGAGGCACACCGCTTCATTGCGCAAGAGCGTTCCCATGAAGGTGCGTCGGTGCGGCTTGATCAAATTTTGCGACAATATCTGGGACAGCATAATGGGAATTGATGCGACCTGGCAGCCTCTGCAGGCCGAATTACAGCGCTGGTTCGACGCCGGGCGCCAGGCGCAATTCTGGCTGCGCGATGACGATGCGGTCAAACCAACATCCGCATTGGAGCGGCTGCTTGAGCTCAGCAACAAGAATGACGTGCCAATGACCTTGGCGGTGGTCCCTGCTCATGCCGAGGCGACGCTTGCCGAGCGATTGACCGATGAACAGCGCATTCTTGTCGCCGTCCATGGCTGGTCGCACCAGAATCACGCCCCGATCACCGAGAAGAAGCAGGAACTCGGCTCGCATAGACCGCGCCAAATGGTCCTCGGCGAAATCGGCGAAGGTGTCGCGCGTATTCGCACGCTGTTCCCGCAGCGCTTCGTGCCGGTGCTGGTGCCACCCTGGAATCGCATCGACCAAGGATTGATTGCCGAGTTGCCTCGACTTGGATTTGACGCGCTTTCCGTTTTCGGCCCTGCCAAGGCGAAGCAGACGGCATTCATTCCCGTCGTCAACACCCATGTCGATCTCATGGACTGGCATGGAACGCGCGGTGGCCGCAATCATGAGGAACTGGTTGCCGCTATCGTCAAGGAACTTCAGAGCAGATTTGACGGCCTGGGCGAGCCCATCGGAATTCTGACCCACCACCTTGTCCATGACGAAGCGGCCTGGCAGTTCCTGCATAAGCTCTTTGCGATCATCGCGGCAGCGCCGAATGCCCGCTGGGCCGCGCTCGGCGAGCTCATTCAGGGTCGATGATCTACAGATCGATCTCCTGAAAATCGCGCGCGGAAAACGCACCCGGAAAGTGCTCCCTTGCCAGATGTTCGAACTCATCGAGTTCGTCATCTGTGCGCGACGGCGCATGGTGAAACAATGCAAACCTCTTCACGTTTGCTGCCTTCGCAAGAAGGACGCCATGCTGCCAGGTTGAATGTCCATAGCCAAACCGGCGCGGCATTTCATCTTCCGTATAGGTGCAATCATAGACGACAAGATCGGCGCCCTTGATAAGCCGCATCACCTCGGGGTCAAACTTCCCGGCCTCGTGCTCGGTGTCGTAGATCAATGCCAGCACTTTGCCTGCCCATTCGATGCGATAGCCGATGCAGCCGCCCGGATGATTGAGACTACCCGTCTCGATCCTTACACCCTCAAACGGCTCCAGCACGTCGCCGGAACGGAAATCGCGAAAGCCCAGACATGCCTTGCAGATTTCCGGCTCGACAGGAAACCAGGGCGGACGCATGAATTGCTTGACGATCTCGCGCGTCGACATGACGCCGGCAAGATGGCCCGACCAGATGCGCACATTCATCATTGGATTGTAGAGCGGCGCAAAATAGGGCAGGCCGATGATATGATCGTAGTGGCAGTGGGTGAAGATGATATCCAGCTCATCGGCGCCTTCCCGCGTCAGAGCTTCCCCTGCCTGCCGCACGCCCGATCCGGCGTCGAAAATCAGCCTGTGCTTGCCGCACTGAACTTCAATGCACGCGGTGTTTCCACCGTACCGCTCGAACTCGGGTCCCGAAACGGCGACGCTGCCACGCGTCCCCCAGAATTTTACCCGAAACACTTCGTCGTTCATTCCGATTTTTACACCCAATCCCCCGCGCCTGTCGGGTATCGTAGCCAAACCGCTTTCCTAATGCGAGCGTTGGCTTTCGAATTAGTTGCCATGGGCGCAATAAACACCCAAAACACAACGTATATAAGCGATAGTCATACGCTTTTTAAGCTTCATGACAATTGTCGATACAAATGTATAAGTTTGCGTATCTTTCCACCGGAATGCTTCGTTCATGTCGTCTTCGCAATTCCCGCCCATTGCTATCATCGCGGATGCACATTTTCACGATCTCTACGGCGATTATGATTTCAGCGGCATCGATGTTGCCGGGCGCAACATGTCCGCGCGGCGGCTGACCGACACCGTAAGGTCGACCCGTGTCTTCAACGAAAGCTATCGCGCCTTGCGCGCGGCCCTGGACACGGTGATCGAGCGCGGCATGAAGCATGTTGTGCTGCTCGGCGACTATTCGGACGACGGGCAGGCGGCGACCATACGCGCCCTGCGCGAGGTTCTTGATGGATATACGCGCGATCACGGGCTTAATTTCATCGCAACTCCTGGAAATCACGATATTTTCGGCCCCACCGGACGCCACCATGCCAAGCGCCTTCTCAATCCGGACGGCACCTATACGATTGTTGCCAGCGACGGTGACTTCGTCGACGATGATGCGGACGGCGTGGTGACGACGGACAAAATGTATTGCTCCGGCTATCCGGCCGGGCTGAGCGCGCTGCCCGATCTCGGCTTCTTTCGAAAGGCATCCGACCTGCACTGGGAAACACCGTTCGGGACCGACGACCGACCCGAGAGGCGGCTTTACGCGGTGCGCTCGAATGATGGCCGCAACGAATACCGCTTGATGGATGCTTCCTATCTGGTTGAGCCAGAGCCGGGCGTTTGGCTGCTGATGATCGACGCAAACGTATTTGAGCCGCGCAATGGCGAGTTCGTCGAGGGCCATGCAGGCGCGTTTGTCGATAGCACCAATGCCGGCTGGAATGCCATGCTCAAGCACAAGGCGTTCATCCTCGATTGGGCGAAAGACGTCGCTGCAAGGGCGAGGCTCAACGGCAAGACGTTGCTTGCCTTCTCGCATTATCCGGCGCTCGACATGCTCGACGATACGATGGATGACGAGCTTGCAGTGATCGGCAGAACGAGTTCGATTGAACGCATACCCTCCCGCGCCGTTGCGGATGCGCTCATCGATGCAGGCATCCACATCCACTTCAGCGGCCACCTGCATGTCAACGATACGGCACGCGCGGATCGGGATGACACATTTCTTATCAACATCGGCGTACCATCGCTTGTCGCATTTCCCCCGGTCTTCAAGATCATCACGTTTGGCGAGGACAGCCTCAAGGTCGAAACCGTGGCGCTCGATAAAGTGCCCATCGATCCGCTCCTGATCGAGCAATACCGTGTCGAGATTGGCGTAACGGGTAAAAAGGTCGGCCAAATACTCGATGCACCCGATTACGGTACCTTCATTGCGGAACACGTCGATCAACTCGTCGTCCACCGCTACCTGCGGAGGGAATGGCCGAAGGATCTAGCTAGGGTCCTTGCGCAGATTAATCTGGGGGACCTGGCCGTACTCGGCCATCACCATCAGGCGGTCGCACTTGCCGACGCCACCGTTCTGCTTCACGCCGAACGCGGCCGCGACGAGTCCATGGAGCGGATACGAAGCGCATTGCGAGCCGCGGGGCTTACTCTCGATGAACTCGACGCCATAACGTGCCTGAAACTACTCGGGGACTGGTACAAACTGCGGCTTGGCAGCGAATTGGGGCTGGATCGCATTCCAAGCGATAGGATGAGGATGTACCGCTACCTCATGGAGCTTTTTTCCGACCAAAGTTCGGTGAAATCGGGCGAGGCACAGGACACGTTTATGCGGTTGTTTCGCATGATGGGCCGATATCTATCTGGCCATCCATCACGCAATTTCACGATCGATCTCGCAACCGGAAAAATCTGCGAAATCGAATAAGCCTAAGGCCGTGGACTACTTTGCCGTTTGCTTTTGCCTGCTGCGTGCTTCGCTAAGCTCGGTCGTCGTATGGCTGAGACGGTCGGCAAGGACGCGCATGATTTCAATGGTCATTTCCGGATAGTCGCTCAGAAGCTTGAAAAAATGATCCTTGCTGATGCGCAGCGCTTCCAGCGCCGAGTTGGCGCGCACGGTCGCAGTTCGCGATACGTCGCACAGAATGGCGATTTCACCGACGATGGAATCATGTTCGATCTCGGCGACCTTGATCTCGCCGCTCGGGGTCTCCGACAGAATATCGGCGCCGCCGGTCAGGATGACATAGGCGGCGTCGGCTGGATCCCCTTGGCGAAAAAGGGTCTGCCCGGCCTTGTAGCTCACGCGGTCGGAGGTGAAGGCCAGCAGCTTGAGTTTGGCAGGGGCAACACCCGAAAACAGCGGCACCCGCCGTAGCATTTCGACTTCGTCTTTCAGCAACATGAACGTACACTGCCCCCTTTTTAGGTCTTCCACTTCGCCCCTTGGTTCCGTGGTATTCTACGATACCAGCTCCTTGAATATACCGTTTTTCTCAAGAAGAGTCGCGTGCGTTCCCTCTTCGACCAGCGTGCCCTTGTCGAACACGATGACACGGTCAAAGAGGTTTGCAAGCGCCGAATTCGACAGCACCCAGACGATGGCTGGCGGGCGTCCTTCCTTGTGAAGGTCCTCCATGATCTTGTGGGTTATCTGATCCTGAACGCGCTGGTCGAGTGCCGGAAGCGGGCGATTGAAGATCACATAGTCCGCGCGCTTCAACAGGGCACGGGCGACGTTGAGCTTCTGCCGCTGCACATTTGTGATGCGTTTGCCGCCCGAACCCACATCGAAATCCATGCCGATGGAGAGCACGCTTTCGAAAAGGCTGAGCTTGTCGAACAAATCGCGAAGGATGGCGCGGATGCGGTCCGTCCCATCTGCTTGCGTAACCCCAACCCTGCCAAACAAAACGTTGTCCATGAGTGTCGCCGAGGCGATGAATTTCTCCGGGTCGTAGCGCTCGATGACGGCTTTGAGATCCTCCGGCATATCGCGATGGAACCGACCGCGCGCTTCGACGATCTTGGCCATCAATTCATCATTCAAGAGACCGAAACGGTGCCGCGGCTCGATATAGGAGAAGCTCAAGCGGATAATGCTGGTGCGTTCATCCGAGGAGGCGGCATCGATGTCGCGGCCCTTCAGTTTTTGCAGGAGCTGCTGATAGCCTGGAATATCGTCGGCGGTCATGAAAGTGAGCTGCTGGAAGAACGGATGGTCGGGGGGCAGATCCTGGAAGAGTTCGACTGCGTTCTCGGCAATCTCGAGACCCATTGCGTAAAGGTCATCGAGCAGGCCGGTCTCGCGCATAACCGAACGGAAATAGGGATTCGCCGCAAGCTTTCGATTGGTCATCATCGGCCGCTTCATCGACCCGAACAGGAAGTTCTCGCCGACTGTCGCCTGTGGATTGTAGGCATCGAGCTTGAACGGCACGACCAGGTCGTCGAGATCCTCTTTTTTCAGGCGCTCGCGCAGCGCTTCGCGCAACTCGACGATACGGCTCGTCAAATCGCCATGGGCGGCGGTATTGACGCGCGAATTCAGCGCCATGTCGAGGATGTCCTGCGAAATCAGCACGGCATCGAGCACCGGCCGCAAGACGTCAAAGAGATCCTGGGGCCCTGTCACCCCGGCCGAAGCATAATCGACCCAGTCGCTGTTTACGTCGAGCTCGGGATTACCGGCCTTGCGGGCCTCGATGATGTTCCATTTGTACTGATCCGCAAGCTTGCCCTCATACTCCACCGGGACCATCGGCGCATGCTTCAGGCCATAGAGAAGATTGTCGCGCAAGCTTCCCTGGAAGAAATATGTGTCGGACGAAGCATAGGCGATGCGTCGCCCGGTAATCGCTTCGGGCAGTTCCAGAATATCGCGCCCGTCAATGGTGATGCGGCCCTGATCCGGCCAGACCTGACGGCTGAATGCCTCGGCAAGTGCCTCCGCGCCGCTGCTGCTGTTGCCGACGATGGCAACGGTCTCGCCAGGCATGATTTCCAGCGAGACATGCCGCAGGAGCGGCGCGCCTGCATCGTCTGACACGGTTAGATTCACTGCATGGAGCGAATGTTCGAGGGGACTGATGGGATCGGTCGACAGGGCCTGGATCTTGGGATCGACCAGGCGCTCGACGTTGAACTGTTCGACCACTTGCGCATACTTGACCTGAACGTCCTGCCGCGCCTGATCCCAGTCGATGAGCTCCTTGAGCGGCCCCGGCAGATCCTTGTAGGCGTTGATCACCGCGACGAGCTGACCGATGTCGAGCCGTCCCTGCAGCGCCAGAAAGCCGCCGATGGAATAAAACAGGAAGGGCGTAACCTGCGCGAGGAAGTTGTTGATGAACTTCACCAGGAACTTCCATTGGTAAAGGTCATAGCGGATCGAAAAGATAAGACCGAGACGGGCCGCAATGTCGGCACGCTCGAAATTAGACGTATCGTTGCCGTGAATCGTGCCGATGCCATCGACGATTTCGCCGACGCGCCCCGAAAGCTCGCGCGCGGTCAGCTGGCGTTGGCGGCCAAGTTCGAGCAAACGCTTGCGCATGCGCGGAATGACGACGCCCTGCACGGCGACAATGCCTGCCGCAATCATTCCCAGCCAGAAATTCTGCATGATGATGAAGACCAGCGCCGTGATTGCCTGGCCGCCCAGAAGCGCGGGCTGAACGAAGGCATCGCCGGTAAAGCCGCCCATCGGCTCGACCTCGTCCTTGATCATCGTCGCGATCTCGGCCGACTTCACCCGCTTGAAAGTTGCCGGCGGGAAACGCAGCACCCGGTCGACCAGTTCGAAGCGTATGCGCCGCAACATTCGCTCCCCCAGCCGGCCCTTATAGGTGTTGATGTAAAGCTTGAAGAGACCGTTGATGACGACCAGGAAGAGAAATACCAGGCTGAGGGCCATCAGCATCTGGAAGCGCGTCAGTTGCAGTCCCTCGAAGAACAGGATGTTGCCGATATAGGGAAAGTCATACTCAATGCGCATGAAGGTTTGCGTCGAACCTGGCGTGTCAAACCCCGTTCCCTGAATCGGACCGTTGACGATCTGTTTCGGCAGGTCGAACGACAGGAAGTACGGAATCATTGAAACCGCGACCACGAACAGAATCCACATCTGCTGGAGCCGGGTATGCGACCAGATATAACGGGTTAGGCTTTTTTCCATTGGTAACCGTACGCTGTGAATCCAGCAGGCATTTCAAGAACTGAAACGTTTGAAGTGCACATGGATGAACTCCATGGTTGAATCGTCCTAGCCTACAGCATCCGTTCCGCGAAGGCTATATGACAGGTCGCAAGCGCGATTTGTTTAAATCCCGCGCGCCTCGACGAGTTCCCGCAAGATCTCGGCGGTGCGTTGCGCGCCTTTCAGATCGAGCCCGCCCGCAAGCGGGCGCGGCTTTGCCAGAACCACGTCCAGCGCATTGCCGAGCGTCCCGGCATTCAGCCCCATTTCCGGCACGACGACCGCGCGATCCATGGCCGCGAGCCGCGTTGCACGCAAGCGTTGCTCCGTTTCGCCGCCGGCAGTGAAGGGAACCAGTATCGAGCGGCACCCCGCCTGAAGGATGTCGCAGACGGTGTTGTACCCGGCTTGCGAGATGGAAAGCTCTGCGCGCTTGAGCAAGGCGGGAAAATCCTTGCGAAAGCGAAAAAGGCGGACATGATCAGGCAAGTCCGCTGCAAGTCCGGCGAACTCGGTCTCTGACAGATTGGGGCCGGTGATAAGACACCAGGATCTGTTCGGGTTCGACCGTCGCGCTAAAGCAAGGGCGGCAAGAATAAGGTCAATTCCGACCGCGCCTCCACCGGCAGAAACAACGATGTCGAACACGTCATCCGGTTCCTCGGGGGCCGGTGCGGCGACGAGCCCCGTATAAATGATTTTCTCCTCGATCTCGCCCGCCAGCGGAAAGGTTTCCGGCAGGCTGACGAAGGAGCGATCGCCATGAACGAGTACGTGATCGAAATGCTCTTTAGCGAGTGCCACCGTCTCTTCATCCCGTCCAGGCTTCGCGCGTTCCTGCAAGATGTCGCGGATCGACGCCACGACAATCGGACGCGGGGCCATGGCTTCAATCGCGCCGAGTAGAGGCAGGAGTTCGAAGCGCATCTGGCGGCGGCCGAACGGAAAAGCCTCTGTAATCACGATATCAGGCTGCATCTCGTGGAAAGCTTCCAGCAGAAGGGCGCGGCGGCGGGCGAGAAATTCCTCACCCACCGTGTCACCATTGATGTCGGCAAGGCCCGAAAAACCGGCGCTGGCGGCGACAACGGCGGGAAGGGCGACAGATTTGATCCCTTCTGCGGGAAATCCTGGAACCTTTGTGCCTCCTGTGACGACCAGGACGTCAAAATGGGCGGCAGCGAGCGCCGAAGCTACTCGGCTCGCCCGCGCCAGATGACCGATACCCAGCAAATGCTGAACGTAAAAGAATATGCGTGGTGCAGTCATACCTTCTGCCATTCGCTTTCGAAGAGCCGCGTCAATTGCCGGATACTCGAATCGTGGTCGAAATGTTCGCGCACGCGGGCTTCTGCTGCTTCACCGAGCCGATGCCGCAGGTCTGGATCGCGGATGGCACGCTCGAGCGCGGCCGCCAGCGCTTGCGGATCTTCGGGCGCGACGACAAGACCATTCGCGTCATCCGTCAGCAATTCCGGAACGCCCGAAATATTCGTTGAAACACAGAGGAGATTTTGGCTGGACGCTTCTACCAGAACATTGGGCAGGCCGTCGCGATCGCCGTCTGCTGCTACCCGGCAGGCGAGAGCAAAAACATCAGCGCGGCGATAGTGGTCCAGCACATCCACCTGAGCGAGGGCGCCCTTCCAGTCGATTCGATCTGCGATGCCCAGCCTCGTGGCAAGCGGCTGCAGCCGCGATAGTTCATTGCCCCCACCGATATGCACAAACCGCCAATGAAGGTCGCGCGGCAGAAGCGCCAAGGCCTCCAAAAGCACATCATAACCCTTCTTGGGCACAGCACGGCCGACGCTCAAGATCTGTACCTGGTTGGACGCATCCGATCCGTCGCGTCTTGACCGCTCGGCATCGAAGCGTCCGAACCGCTCCAGATCGAGCCCATGATAGCTCAAATGCACCCGGTCCTTGGCCGGAGCAAGGTCGCGCATATGCTCGAACCCCGAGCGCGTGCACGTCACGCTCCACCGTGCGTCAGCGAGCTTTTCAGTCAGCTCCCAATCGGGCGACGTCCAGATATCCTTCGCATGTGCCGAACAGGACCAGGGCACGCCGGTCATGATGCTGGTATATGCCGTGACGGAGGCCGGCGTATGGATGAAATGGGCATGGAGCCATTCGCCTGCGTCCGGCCATTCATGGGCAAGGACAAGCGCCTGGCCAAGCCGGCGGAAGCGGTTGCGCGAGACATCGCGGCGCAAATCTTTCCAGAATCTTTTTAGGAGTTCGCTGAAGTTCGGCTTGCGCCATCCGGCAACTAGCGCTTGCAATACGCGCAAGGGTTCTTCGTGCAAATACTCAGGTAGGTAGACCACCCGCGCGCGTATTTCGTCATGAATGGGATGGCGCTTCTTGTCGGTCGGCCTTCGCATCGAGATGAGCGTGAGATCGAAGCCGGCGCGCTCCAGTCCAAGCAGTTCCTGAGCGATAAACGTTTCCGAAAGGCGCGGGTAGCCTTTAAGAACGACAAGCGTCTTTCGACGTATCAGAGGCGAATGCATGTAAAAGCTATTCCGCGACGGCCGGGAGCGGCTGCTCGCGCTCGTCGAGCCAGTCGCCGACGATCTCGGAAATATGGACGAGCCCTTCGAGGCGCATGCCCTTGCCGGTCTGCGACGGCGGCGCACGATGCGGCAGGCGCTTCAGCACTTCCGCCAGAAGCTGCGGATTGTCCGCCTGTTCGGGCAGCAGCATCTCGACAAGGCCGAGTTCGGAGGCCCGCCGCGCACGGATGAGCTGCTCGGCGCGCGGTGCTACGCGCGGAACGATAAGCGCCGGCTTGTCGAAGGAGAGGATCTCGCAATAGGTGTTGTAGCCGCCCATGGCGACCACGGCCTTCGCGCCCGCGATCAGTTCTTCCATGCGGTTATCGAACTCGATGACCTGGATCTGCGGTATCTTGCTGCCCTTCTGGACGAGCTTGGCCCTTTGCTTGGCAGGCATATAGGGTCCGAGCACGATGAACGCCTTGTGCTGCAGGGTCGGGTCCTGCTGGTAGGCGTGGATGACATTGTGCACGAGATCGGCGCCGTCACCGCCGCCGCCGGTCGTGACCAATATATAGTCGCCCTCCGGGACATGTGTGGGCGCACTGTCGTTCGAGAGGCTGCGCTGGAGGAAACCGACAAATTTCATCTTGTCGCGCACCGACGCCGGCACATCGAGTTCGACCAGCGGGTCATAAAAGTCCGGCGGACCATAGACCCACACCGTGTCGTAGAACTGGTCGATCTTGCGCATCACATTGTTGTTCTTCCACTCGGCCTCGAGCAGATGCGGTGCATCCATGACCTCGCGCAATCCGAGGACAAGGGTGGTCCCGCGCGATTTAAGGTAAGCGAGCGTTTCTTCGACTTCGCCCTTGAGCCCCATCGGCTCCTTGTCGACGATGAAGATATCCGGCTGGAACGTCTCCGCGGTGTGCCTGATGATCGATTGGCGCATCTTCAAGGTTTCATGCAGATCGATATGCCGCGCAAGCGAGGTATATTCACCGTTGCGCAACTTGATGACGCTCGGCACCTTCACAAAATCGACGCGGGCGCGGTAGTCGAACGCCCCCGCAATAGTGGCGCCAGAGATGATGAGGATGTTAAGCCCGCGATAATCCTCGACAAGCGAATGCGCAATGGTCCTGCAACGGCGCAAGTGGCCGAGTCCGAACGTGTCGTGACTGTACATCAGGATCCGAGCATCTTCGAAACGCCGCATCATGGTCAAAACCCTTTGTTTTGCGGGTTGACCCGCACAGTGCACCCGAACCTGTTGGGCCCTTATCTGTATGGATCGGCGGCATCGCGCAACCCATCTCCCAAGAAATTGAATGCGAGAATGACAAGAATAACCGGAATCATCGGAAACAGCAGCCAGGGATAGAATGCGATCACATTGACACTGCGCGCCTCAGTCAGCAGCACGCCCCAGCTCGTTATGGGCGGCCGCAAGCCAAGTCCGAGAAAACTCAGCGCGGTCTCGCCGAGGATCATCCCGGGAATGGAAATCGTAGCCGTTGCAATTAGATGCGACATGAAACCGGGCACCAGGTGACGCCCGATTATGCGGGCGCTGCTGGCGCCCATCAACTGTGCGGCGAGAACGTAATCCTCCTCGCGCAGCGAAAGCAGCTTGGAGCGTACGGATCGCGCCAGCCCCGTCCAGTCCAGCATGCCGAGAATGAGCGTGATACCGAAATAGATCAGGATCGGACTCCAGCTTACCGGCATGATAGCCGCCAATGCCATCCAAAGCGGCAAGCTAGGCAAAGATTGCAACACTTCGATGACGCGCTGCACCAGGAGATCGAAGACCCCGCCGTGATAGCCGGCAAGCCCGCCGATAACGATGCCGAGGACGAAGCTGATCGTTATGCCGATAAGGCCGATCGTGAGCGATATGCGGGCGCCGTAGATAATGCGCGACAGGACATCGCGGCCAAGACGGTCCGTGCCGAGAAGGAACATCTGCCCGCCCACCGCCGGGCAAACAAGATGGATGTTGCTCTCGATAGCTCCCCAGAACTTATAGCTGTCACCCCGACAAAAGAAGCGGATTGGTTGGACGTCATTGCGGTTATCGGAATAGTTGCGCTTCAGCGTATCCATGTCGAGCGACATCTGGCGCCCGTAAACGAAAGGCCCGACGAAATTGCCGTCGTGGAACAGGCGAACTCGCTGCGGCGGCGAATAAATGAAGTCGACATTACGCGTATGCAGGTTGTACGGCGCCAGGAACTCAGCAATGACGATCATGCCGTAGAGCAGGAGCAGGAATATACCCGAAGCAAGCGCGAGTCTGTGACGCTTGAACTTCCACCACATGAGCTTCCGCTGCGAAGCCAGATGAAGCTTCGCCTGCTCCTCCGTCATCACCTCGATCGACATGGGATCGAACGGCGCCGTCGAAACATAGTGCTGCAGCGGCGCACCGGGAGAGGGGAGCTGTGCCGTCATTTGGTGCTCCTGCCGGCAAGCCGAATTCGCGGGTCGAGAAAGGCAAGAGCGATATCCGATATCAGGACGCCGATGACCGTCAGGAAAGCGAGGAACATCAGGAAGGAGCCGGCAAGGTACATATCCTGGCTTTGCAACGCCTTGATGAGCATGGGACCGGTGGTCTCGAGCGAAAGCACGATGGCCGTGATCTCCGCACCCGAGATGATCGCCGGCAGAATGGATCCGATATCGGAAACGAAGAAGTTGAGCGCCATCCGCAAGGGATATTTGACCAATGTCTTGAACGGGTGAAGCCCCTTGGCGCGCGCCGTCATGACATATTGCTTTTGCAACTCGTCGAGCAGGTTGGCGCGCAGCCGCCGGATCATGCCTGCAGTGCCGGCCGTTCCGACGATGATGACCGGGATCCAAAGATGCGAAAGTATGGACCGGGCCTTCTCCCAGCTCATCGGCTCGTTCAGGAATTTCTGGTCCATCAAATGCCCGATGGACGTGCCGAACCAGATATTGGCGAAATACATCAGGATCAACGCCAGCATGAAATTCGGAATGGCAATGCCAAGGAGGCCAAAAAGGGTCAGTCCGTAGTCGCCCCAGCTATACTGGTGCGTCGCGGAATACATGCCGATCGGAAATGCAATCAGCCACGTAAAAATGATCGTCACGAACGACACGAGTATCGTCAGCCACATACGCTCGCCGACGACTTCGCTGACCGGCAGTTGATACTCGAAGGAGTAACCGAAATCGCCATGGAGCATGCCGCCGAGCCAGTGGAAATAGCGCAGCACAGGCGGCTGGTCGAAACCGTATTGATGGCGCAGTTCCTCGATATCCTGGAGGTTCACCGTTTCGCCCTGTGCCTGCATCTCCGCGATCTGACTGTCGAGGAAGTTGCCGGGCGGCAATTCGATGATGGTGAACACGAGAGCGGATATGATGAGCAGGGTCGGGATCATCGCGGCGATGCGCCACAAGATGTACTTCAACAACATTCTAAACCTGCTCCTCGTTCAGCCAGAACGTATCGGGCATGTAAATTCCGAGATAGCAGGTGGGATCGAAGCCGTAGAGCGCCTGTTTCGGAACATTCTGCAAGCGCGCTGTGCGCAAGATGGGCTGCAGCGTGCCGTTCACGATACCGATCGAGAAAACCTGGCTCGTATAGATTGACAGCATCTTGTGCCAGATTTCCGTACGCTCGGCCATGCTGGAGGATGCGCGCCAGCTGTTCTGCAGATTGACGAGTTCCACGGCCTCCGGCAGATCGGGGGCCTTGCCGTTTTGGCCGAGCGAGAGATAGTACATCCCCCAGAGCGGCCATTGCAGCTGGTCGTCGGCAGTCGGGGCGAGCTGCTGCGGGTTCATGTCGGCGGTTGCCACGCCATTTTCGATGCCATACCAGATCGACATCATGATGTGGCCGCCTTGCGCGCGGCTACGGAAGATGTCGCGTTGGGATGTTCGGGTGAACAAGGCCAGGCCCACCTTGCGCCAGTGATCGGTGATGAGTTCGAGAACGTCGGTATCAAGGGTGCTTTCGCCCGGAGTCTCGACCGTAATCTCCGCAGGCCGGCCATCCGGCAGAAGCCGAATGCCATCGTCATTGCGATTCTGAAGACCGGCTTCATCGAGCAATGCGTTGGCCTGCTCAGGATCATGGTCGATCCACGCCTTGGCATATTCCGGCTTGAACAGGGGGCTTTCCGGCAAAACAGTGTCGGCGCTGGGCTTTCCGAGGCCGTAGAAAGCCGCCATGTTGATCTCATGCCTGTCTATGGCAAGCGACAGCGCACGCCGCACCCTGACATCGCGGAAAAGGTTTCGCCATACATCGTCACCGCAATTCAGATTCGGCAGGATGGCGAGCCGCGAGCCCCGCGTCAGTTTCCACAGATCGACCTTCACCGGATAGCGATCTTCGGCGTCTTTCAGGAACGTGTAGTCGTTAAAATCGATACCCGTCGCCTGCAGGTCGCTTTCACCCGCCCCCGTTTTGGCCGGGATAATGGACGATGAGCTGACATTGAGGATGAACTTGTCGACATAGGGCAATTGCTTGCCGTTCTCGTCGACCCGGTGGAAATAGGGGTTCCGCTCGAAGATGAACTGCTCCGCCGGCGGTGCGGTGGTGTTCCTCCAGGGATAGAGCGTCGGCAGTTCAGGGTTCTCGGGGCGGTACTCGCGCGCCATCTTGATGTGAAGATCAGCCCATTTCTTGACGCGGTTTTCCTTCATCAGTGCCGAAAGCCGAAATTCGTCCTGATACTTCTTGTGGAACTGCTTCATATAGGCCGACGGGCCAACAATGATGAGGGGCTGCGGTCCGGCGAGGGCAGGGAGAAAATTAGGATTGGGCCGCTCCCAGGTATAGCGGACCGTCAGATCATCCACGACCTCGAAACGCGGCAGATTGCCATCGACGCGCAGCTCAAGCGCACCGCCCCCCGGTGTCAGGTCCTTGTTCAAAAGGACGTCTTCCCACCAATAGCGGAAATCAGCGGTGGTGAATGGCGATCCGTCCGACCACTTGTGTCCTTCCCGCAACTTGAAGGTGAAGACCGTATCCTTGTCCGATTGGAATGCTTCGAGAACGTCCGGCTGGAAGACCAGACGCTCGTCGTACCCGACAAGTCGCGCATAGCCGTAGATCGTCATCAGCCGGATATCCTTGGCGCTGCCGATGATGGTACGGATCGTCCCGCCATATTTTCCCGGCATCCGTCCCATGCTCTTCAGCGGTACGATGCGCGGTTGCTTGGGCAGCCGCTCGGAAATCGGAGGAAGACTGCGGGCAAGCAGCCGATCGGCAAGAAAATCCGGCTCGTGCTCCATCTCGCGGTCTGCCGCACGCGCGACCCCGGGCAGGACGGCGCAGCCGAGTGCGCCGAGAACTGTGCGACGCGTTACCAAGGGCGAAGCTCCCGAACGTCAACGTTTTTTCGTGCAAGGACAAAATGGCCGTCGCCGAGATCGGCGGGTATCAACGGGTCTCCCGCTTCATCGGGCCTGAATTGCGGCGCCCACTCGCCCTGTTCGGAGGCGCCGCTCGCCTGCAGCGTCGTAAAATCGAGCGGGCGATCAAGGTCGGGGAAGGGGACGGCGGCGAGAAGACCGCGCGTATAGGGGTGGACCGGGTTGCGCAGGATGACCTCCCTCGGTGCGAGTTCGACAATGCGCCCGCCCCACATGACCGCGATACGGTCCGCCATGTAATCAACGACGGCGAGGTTGTGCGAAATGAAGAGATAGGTCAAGCCGAGCTGCTTCTGCAAGTCCTTGAGGAGGTTGAGGATTTGGGCCTGCACCGACACATCGAGCGCTGATACTGGCTCGTCGCAAATCAGCAGTTGCGGGCCAAGGGCAAGCGCACGGGCGATCCCGATACGCTGGCGCTGACCGCCGGAAAAGCTGTGCGGATAGCGATTAAGGAAGCGCTGGTCGAGACCTATGGCCTGCATCAGGCCGCGCACCTTTTCGAGCCTGTAGGCCCGGTCGCCACGTCCATGGATCTCAAGTGGCTCGCTCAGGATATTCTGGACGGTCATGCGCGGCGAAAGTGACGACACCGGGTCCTGGAAAACCATCTGGATATGGGTGCGCAGATCCATGAGATCGTCGCCCTGGGCCGTGAGTACATTAATCTTGCCAGAGCCGTCATCGAACGTCACCGACCCGCTGTCTGGCGTGACGGCCCGCATGAGGATCTTGCTGACTGTGGTCTTGCCCGAGCCGCTTTCACCAACGAGGCCAAGGCATTCGCCGCGCCTGATATCGAAACTGACGCCATCGACAGCGCGCACTTCCGTTGTATGCTTGCGACCAAAAAGACCGGATTTTCGGGTTTTATACGATTTCGTCAGATCGCGGACCGAAAGCAGGATCTCAGGGGCGTTCGCAACTTCCTTTTTCTTGGCCCACAGCGTGTCGGTCTTCACCGGGACTTCGCGCAGAGCCTTCAGACGCTCGCCCGGCTTCATATCGAAATGCGGGACCGCGGCCATGAGTCCCTTGAGATAGGCGTGCTGCGGATTGCGGAAAATCGCTTCGACGGGTCCGGCTTCCATGATCTCGCCGTGATAGATCACCACGACTTCATCGGCCATGTTGGCGACAACGCCGAGATCATGGGTGATCAGAAGCATCGCCATGTTCAGCTTGTGCTGGAGTTCCCGAAGCAACTCCAGTATCTGCGCCTGGATCGTCACATCGAGCGCCGTCGTCGGCTCATCGGCAATCAGGAGCGCGGGCCGGCAGATCAGCGCCATGGCGATCATTGCACGCTGGCGCATACCGCCCGAAAGCTCGAAAGGGTACATATCATAGGTGCGGCTTGGATTGGAAAATCCGACGTTATCCAGCATCTCCTCGGTTCGCGCGCGGCGCTCTTCCTTGGAAGACTCAGTGTGGATCGCCAGGACCTCGCTGATCTGGTTGCCGACAGTATGAAGCGGCGACAGGGAGGTCATGGGCTCTTGAAAAATCTTGGCCATGCGGCTGCCGCGCAGCGCCCTGATCTGCTCGCCGTCAGTCGGCAATTGCAGAATGTCGGTGGTCCTGCCATCGAGAGGATCGGTAAAAAGAATCTTGCCGGTAGCCTTTGCCGTGTTCGGCAGTATACCCATGACCGACTGGCTTATAACGGATTTACCGGATCCGGACTCGCCGACGAGCGCTGTGACTTTCCCGGGGAGCACGCGCAGATTGGCGCCCTTGACGACGTGCAAACGGCCACCGAGCATCGAAAAGGAGATACCGAGGTTTTCGATACGCAGAAGATCAGACCCGGATTTCATGAGAGCCAACTGTTCCCCGCAGCACATCATTTATCGTTTATTGTGCCGAGACTATCGTACGGTCTTGGGGGAGTCTAGCGTGATAGGCTCAGGCGTGATCGTGCGCCTGCCAATTAGAGTGAAGGCTCTTGGCAATTGCGCTGGGAGCCACGAACTTACTATCGTCTTGCTAACGGGGTGGTTTTTCAATGACCAAGCATGATGAGAGGCTGACAACAGTCGTATCCACAAAGGGTCAGGTCGTCCTTCCGGCGGCAGTGCGCAAGGAGCGGCACTGGCATGCCGGCACCCGCCTTCTTATCGAAGAAACGCCTGACGGCATCTTATTGAAGAACGCTCCCCTGTTTGCACCGACCAGAATCGAAGACGTGGCCGGCATGTTGAAACACGACGGCCGACCGCGATCACTGCAGGACATGGACAACGCGGTAACAGAGGCCGTCAGGGAAAAGAATGATCGCGGTCGATTCTGATATTATTGTGTCTGCTTTCTGGCCGCGAGGCGCTGACATTGGCGAGAGAACGCATGGACTTTGCAGATGCCTTTCACCTCGCCTCAAGCGCCAATTGCGAAGCTATGATGTCGTTCGATACGGACTCTATCAAGATCGCCAAACGTGAAGCTACGTTGGAGGTGTGGCGGCCGGTCTAGCTACGGCGCCGGACAGGCATCCGCGCCAAGCACGTCCTCGCAGCGCGATGAGCGGCGAAAATTGTCATAATAGAGCGTCCAATTGGTATCGTCCGCGGCGCGGTAGGGACCGAACTTGAAGTACTGGTTCTTGCCGAGGCCCTCGTCACCATGGCCAATGCGGCCCTTGACCGTGACAATCCACTTCTTGTTGGCGAAAATCTCGACATGGCCTGAGCCATCCGGGCCGGGCTTGCTGTAAATGGCAAAGTCGATCCAGCCTGAATCCGGTGTCGGCAGTTTATTGCCGCGATCGGTCACAACGATCTCGTTGGTGCAGGCGCTGAACTGGCTGCCGTCCTCAGGTGTCCAGGTCGGGTCAGTGGCAATCAGTGCGCGCATTTGGTTGACGTCCGGCCTATACCAAATGGGTGTCTTGGCTTCGCCGCACGACTTCACGCTGTCGGTGGTCTGGGCGCCAGGCGCCACATAATTCGTTTCGATCGTCGCAAAGAGCTTGCCTTGATTGAGGCGCAGCGCCAGGAAAGGACTGAAATCGCCCACGGCGTCCGGTCCGATTTCACGCTTCCATTGGGCAATCAGGTAGCGGTGGTCGCCCATCGGTATTGGATCGGCGAACTTGACCGCGAAGCCATACCAGACGCCCTGATCATAGGGGACGCGACGATCGGTCTTTTCCCAGATTTCAGCCCGCTCGCTGCAGTTCTTTCGCGAAGCCGGGCAGAATGGCCGCACGCTCAGTTTCAGGGCCCCGGAACCAGTGAGCTTCACCTCCGACTGAAATTCGGCCGTTCCCGCACGCTGCTCAAAATTCTTGCGATAGTAGAGCCCGCCGCTTGGCGCGAAGTCGGCGCCGTCAAACCCGTCATGGAGAAAGTCGCTTGCCGGATCGGCTGCCGCGGGGCTGAGGCTCAGAGTTCCGGCGAAGAAAGCCATGGCAAGCGTCTTTCCGATCATTGCATGAATTTTTCCAATAGAGGGCGACGGGTTTTGGCATCACGGTGCAGAAGCATGACTTGTTCGGCTTCCGAGAGGCCATCATAAGCAACATCGTCGTAGGCGTCATCAATCTTAATCGGATCGCCTGAAGCGTTCGGCAGCAGCACCGTCACCTTGTGGCCGACACCGCGCAATTGTTCTTCGCCGAGCGTGGTCCAGTCGCCCCCGCAATAGGAGGCAAAGGCCTGGCTGGCGATGACTTCATGCGAATATTTTTTGGTCAGCACCTGCAACCGCTGCACTTCATTGACGGCCGAGCCGAATGCCGAAAACGTCAGGCGATCTTTGAGCCCGACATTGCCGAACATCACATTGCCGACGTGGAGGCCGATGCCGTAGCGAACATCGCTGAGCCCGTTGCTGCGGCGATCCTTGTTGAGTTCGGCAACACGCGCCTGCGCCTTGAAAACGGCAGCAAGCGCTGCGTCGCAGGCAATCTTCGACGGATCCTTGTGGCGACCGCACGGATAGACCGCAAGGAAGCCGTCACCCATGAAACTCATGATCTCACCGCCGCTGCGGTTGAATGGGGCGGCAATCGCGTCGAAGAAATGATTGAGCGTGTCGATATAGGCTTGCCGGCCTTCCTTTTCAGCAAGCATGGTCGATTCCCGCATATCGCCCATGACGAGGGCTGCGCGAATGGTCTCGCCGTCCCCGCGCCTAATCTGGCCGTCGAGGACACGCTTGCCGGCATTGCCGCCGAGATAAGTCGTCAGCATATTGTCCGCGAGCTTGCCGAGAACTGCCATCTTGGCCGCAACGGCGAGATGGTTCTGCAGCCGCAACAGCGCGGCAATCATCGCATCGCTGAACCCCCCGGTGCTGTCAGTCGACCACGAACCCATCATGCCTTGCGTGGATTGACCGCCGAAAGGCTGCAGGAAGGCGAGGTAATCGGTCATTCCCTCCTGGCGCAGTTCTTCGAGGACCGGGAATTCCACCGGACCGTCCCTGTCGAGCCGGCGGCGCAAATGTTCGAGATTATTGTTGAGAAGATAAAAATACGGGCTTTGCAGGAAACGCTCCGGCTTGCCGGCCGGATCGTGGCGATATCCCTCGACGCTCATGCCCGTGGCGCGCATCCATGTAAAACCCAAAGCGTCGTAGAGCGGGTGCAGCATGGAAAAGGACAGGTTGACGCGCGCGATGGGGAGGCCAGCCGCGGCTATGCGTTCGCAAAAACCCCTGACGATGGTTTCAAGATTGTCGCCGGCAAGAGAGGCGTGCGTAAGCCAGTCGGCTACCTTGTCGAGGAGAATGGTGGAGACATCAGATTGGGTCGCGCTCATCGCTTGTCCTTACAAAAATACGAGCCACGTCCGTTCCCCACAATTCGGATCGGCACAACCAATCCGTGTAGATCGAAAATGAGTGAATCGGGCTTTGGAGTCAACGTCGCCCGTGGGGCACGTCAGCATTGGCAAGACCAGTCCGATGCAACCGGGGATACTTCGTCGGGCAGTCCTTTATCGATCATTGTTCTATTCCCTCACATGGGTGTCACGACCGGCCGAAGCAATAGGTCGCAACGTCCGGTCTTCAAAAAGCTGACATGCGCCGGAGGAGCTGCACTTGCTTGACACTCCTGTTCATTGCCGCCATCTAAAGCACCCAGATTTGCGCACGCTTTGGCACGAAAGAGATTACCTTGTCCGCTTCACCCTATCTTGCTCTTTCCGGCAAAATCGAAACACGCCAGGCGCAAGCGGGAGTGATCGGTCTCGGCTACGTCGGCCTTCCATTGGCGATAACGCTGGCGCGGAGCGGGTTTGCCGTAACCGGTTTCGATATCGACCCGGAGAAGATCATCGCGCTCGACGCCGGCCAGTCCTATATCGAAGCCGTTTCCAACGAAGCGCTCTCCGACGAGATGAAGACAAAGCGCTTCAAATCCACGACTGACTTTAGCCTGCTCGCAACCTGCGACGTTATCGTCATTTGCGTGCCGACCCCACTAACCAAGCACCGCGATCCCGATCTATCCTATGTCGAGGCGACGAGCCGCTCGATCGCCCGTACGCTGCGCCGGGGGCAGTTGATCGTGCTGGAGTCCACAACATACCCCGGCACCACCGACGATATCGTCAAAACCATCCTCGAAGAGACCGGGCTTAAATCCGGGTCCGACTTCTTTCTCGGCTTTTCGCCGGAACGTGAGGATCCGGGCAACCGCGATTTCGATACCGCCACCATTCCGAAGATCGTCGCCGGAGACGGGGACGAGGCACGCGCCCTGATGCTGGCTTTTTATGGCGCCGCCGTGAAGACCGTCGTCCCGGTTTCCTCGAACGCGACAGCCGAAGCAGTCAAGCTTACCGAGAACATCTTCAGGGCGGTCAACATTGCGCTCGTCAACGAGCTTAAGACACTCTATGCGGCAATGGGGATCGACATATGGGAAGTCATCGAGGCCGCGAAGACAAAACCGTTCGGCTACATGCCTTTTTACCCCGGCCCCGGGCTTGGCGGCCATTGCATCCCAATCGATCCGTTCTATCTGACCTGGAAATCGCGCGAGTACGAACTGCCGACACGGTTCATCGAACTTGCCGGCGAGATCAACGCAGCGATGCCGCGCTATGTCGTTGCCAACCTCGCGGAAGCGCTCGACAGGCGCGCGGGCAAGGCGCTCAGCCGCTCGCGTATCCTCATCGTCGGTCTTGCCTACAAGAAGAATGTTCCGGACATCCGCGAAAGCCCCTCCCTGCGCCTGATCGAAATCATCGAGGAACGCGGCGGCACTACCGACTATCATGATCCTTTCGTTGCGACCGTGCCGACCACACGTGAACATATGAGTCTGAAAGGACGCAAATCCATCGCTCTGACCGAGGAGATCGTTCGCTCCTATGACGCCGTGCTCATTGCGACAGATCACGATGATGTCAATTATGCTGACCTCGCACGTTGGTCGCCCTTGATCATCGATACGCGCAACGTCTTTGCGAAGCTCGGACTTTCGGTCGAACACATCGTGAAGTCCTGACCGGGCTAAGAAAGCTTGGCCTTCAGATTGCTCGCTGCCATCGCATAGCCGCCCGATGCGCCGTCGATGAAATGAATGTGATCGTGCGCCATTGGGGTCGGCACGAAACACGTGATCAGCGCGGAATCCTGCTTGTGCAGGCCATAGCGCGCGATACCGGCGGCCGAAGCTTGGTCGAGCAGCATTTCGATACGGCGCAGGCGTTCAGGCTCGATATCAATGGTCAGCTTCAGCCCGTCATCGAACTTGCGAAAGTCGGAATTCTGGGCCAGCTCGCGCTTGTATATTTTCGGGTCCCATCCCCCGGCCGTCAGTCCGAACTTGTCGAGCACGTATATCAGGATAATCTGTGCAATGATGGCGAGCTTGCGGGTAAATCGCTTGCCCGGCGGCGCTGCTGCGCGCGCTTCGGCGTCGACGCCCGCCGTCGTAAACTTGACGGTGGGACCTTCCGCGGGCAGCGGGTGCGCGCCGCGTCCCTGGCCAGCGGCAACAGCCAGGACATCCGAGACGAGTTTTCGGAACTGCACGTTGGCACCGGTGGTGCCAGGAACCGCAATGATCGAGACGATTGCGCCGTTGCGCGCTTCAATCGGATTCCACCGGCAGGACAGGCCGGTGAGGTCGGGCCGTGTCCCTGTGGGTGCGCGATCCACCGCATATTCACCGGCCTTCATTTGCGCTTCGGCCCAACTCGTGCCACCACCCGCAAACATGGCATAGGAAACGTCAGGGCTCACCGCAAAACGGGCAACACGGACGTCGAGCCCGATCGCCCGTATATCCGCTATGGGCACAAGGGCGGCGCGAAGATTGAGCCCAAGTTCCTCGGCGACCCAGGACTGAACGGCGGCGAGTGCTTCGCGTGCCTTTTCCGAGAGCGATACAGGAAGCGCTACCAGTGCACCGTCACCGCCAAAAACAAAGGGATAGTCCTTCTTGCCGACGGCGTTGAGCAATGCGGAGATCACGCTTGCCCCGGCGGTATTGACCGCTTTGTATCTGCCTTCCGCAATGGCCTCGGTCGAACTTACAATATCTGCTGTCGCAAGCACCCAGTCATCGGGTAGCGGCTGGTAGTTCGCCGTATCGACTACGCCTTCGAATTCCACAAAGACGGGGATCCTATCAAAGAAATTTTCGCTCGATTGTGTGGACATTGTTTGCCATTAGCACAATCGCCGGTAGCAGGCGATCCGGTTTGATCTTCAAGCTGCACGGCGGCAATACAACTGGGTCTTTATTTAATACACCATAAGAGACAGTGGCGGGATGTGAAATCTTCAACTACCAATTGCACAAAACATGAATTGTTCGATTGCTGCAAAAGTGTGTAGAACCAAAAATAGAGTTGTGCGCGTCTTGTGCACTGCGTCAAGCTAGTGCAACCATCCACACGTGATTGATTCTGAACGTCAAACTACGCTTGATTTTCTAGAGTTATTTGGTGATGCCAGCATATTATGCTGAAAATAATGGTTTGCGCTGTACATGCATTTTGATCTGGCCCATTTCCCGGATTTCCAGGAAGGCTTTTCCAGTGGCAGCCTAAAACTAGATACACTGGAAATGCTGAGGGATGTTCGCCAGCAATTAGGCTGTCGCTATATCACTCATATCGGCTATTCAGATCTGACGAAGCCGCAGCGCGGCAGCGATCCTGAAATCTCGGTGTTGACGACCTTGCCGGTCCATTGGGTCGTGCGCTATTCGGCTAAGAACTATTATCGCGTCGATCCGCTGGTGCAGGGCATCATGCAGGCGCGCCGGCATTTCGATGCGATCGGCACGATTCGCAATCTTGCGGAAGACAAAAGCTTGCCGCCGGAATCAAGGAAGTTCCTGCGTGACAGCCAGTTGCGCGGCCTCGGCAACCTCTTTCTCGTCGTGCCTACATCGAACTCGCACGGTTTTCGCGGCGTTACCGAATTCACCTTCGACGTGCAATCAGCCGAACAGATGGCCTCGATCGGCGCCATCGGCAAGCGACTGGCCGGCGTGTCGGCAAAGCTTCACAACAGCCTCCACAGCAACCGCAATCCCGCGCTGGCGGCATCCGTCGCCAGTCTCCTGACCAAACGGGAAATCGACTGCCTCTACTGGGCGGCGAACGGCAAGACAGATGGGGAAATCGGCGAGATTCTCAATATTGCGCGCTGGACGGTCGTCACCTATCTGACCAACGCCAAGAACAAGCTCGGCTGCTCCAACCGAACCTCTACCGTCGCGACGGCACTGGCGCTCGGCGTGATCGAGATGCCTGCGATCAGCAACAAATTCTAGCCGAGGTTCTCGGATGCGGTCAGTTGTGGCAGGCGCGCATTCTCGAAGGCCGCAGCGAGAAGGGCGGTATTGTCGGCCGGGGTCCGGCCCGTCTCCGCAAACCTGACGTGGTGGAGATCGATCTCGGTTGAATCAGCGCCAAGTGTCAGCCGGAAATAGGCGTTGACGCCCATGTTCTTGAACTCGAGATCGAGCATCACCTTCGGTGCCGCATTCCAGTCGAGCGTGTACTCGCCGCCTAGACCGAATGTGAGCGTGTCGGGATAGAATGTCAGCTCCGTCGCTGAATTGACGATGTCGGCGATATTGCCAAAGAGCTCGCAGCGGATGAAGGCGATATAGTCCGCAACGTCCACGAGCCGAAGATCATCCACAACCTCCGTCAAATGTCCGGAGATAATGTCGACGCGGGTTGCGGAATACTGCGTTTTCTTCATGCATTGATCCGATGACGGTCTGGGCAATTATTTTCGACGTGCATTAACGAACTGAATGAGCTCGGCAACTGCTTTGTAAAATTCCGGAGCAATTACACTGTTGACCTGGACCTGTTTATACAACGCCCGTGCCAACTGGACATTCTCAAAGATCGGTACCCCATTTGCTTCGGCGATCTCCCGGATCTTCAGCGCAATAATGTCCTGACCCTTGGCCACGACCACCGGCGCTGAATCCTTTGCCGGAACATAGCGCAATGCAACTGAGAAGTGTGTCGGATTTGCGACGATCAGCGTTGCACCCGGGACCGAAGCGATCATGCGCTGGCGCGCCCGGTCACGACCCAGCGAGCGGAGCCGGGACTTGACGAGGGGGTCACCCTCCGCCTGCTTGTGCTCGTCCTTCACTTCTTGTCGCGTCATCCGCAGTTCGCTGCGCCAATGGATACGGGTCCATGCCAGATCGAAGGCCGCCAGAACGGTCACAGCGATGGCGACAGACGACAGCAGGCGAACAATGTGAGTGCGGATAAGTTCCGGCAGGGCATTGGGCTCGGTAATGATGGCATCGACAAAAAAATGGCTGTCTTCAAAGAAGATCATGAAGACGATCACACTGGCCGCTACGAACTTCACCGTCGATTTCAGGAACTCGACTTGTCCGGCAGTGCCGAAGACCCGCGACCAGCCCTTGGCAAGCGATATTCGCGACAATTGCGGCTCGATTCGATCGAATACGATGCGCGGCGCGTTCTGCAGGACCGACGCAAGGATGCCGGCGCCGGGCACGATGATAAGGACCGGCAGCAGTGCCAACGCCACTGCAGCGCCGACAATTCCGAACAGCTGCCGCGCATCGTCGGCGCTCGTAAGCCGCCAGTCATCCGATTTGTCGAGCAGTTCGGATAGAACCGCGGTCAGTTTCATGCCACCTGGAACCGCGACAAAAACCGTGAGGATGAGAAAGGCAACGATCGATGCAAAGATCGGCACTTCGCGCGAAAAGGGAAGATTTCCTTTTTCGACGGCATCGCTGATCTTCTTTTCAGTCGCTTCCTCGGTTTTGCTGTCTTTATCGGCGCCGTCCGACATGGGCTATCCACGTCTCACGATGCCGGCTCTTCCACGTCGAGCTTGAGGTTGCCCCGCTCCGCGAGACTGATCGCGGTGCGGGCAATAACCCGGCGCGCTTCGGTGACGGCACTTGTGTTGACGTTCGATTGGTTCGAAAGCTCCGTCTCGACCATGCGGCGGCCGCGGGTCGAGAGCGACTGCAGGATGAGTTCCTGCAGATGCGGGTCGCATCCGTGCAGCGCCGTGGTAACGACATCGGTCTGGATCTCGTCGAAGAGCACAAGCCGGGCCCGCTGCGACAGCCGCGCAATATCCTCGAAAGTGAAGAGCTTCGCCTTGATCTTGGCAAGGTCGTCCGCGCCAAGATCCGAAAGACCGGCAAGGATTTCCTCGACATCCGACTTGTCAAGCTGATTGATGATATTGGCAATGGCGCCGTGATGGCTTTTTTCCGAGCTGGTATTCTCCTTGCCGGTCACCTCCTGCTGCAGGACACCTTCGAGCATGGTCGAGATAGCAGGCGTGACCTTCCGAATGTGCAAGGTCCGCTGAATAATGGCGCTGCGTTCTGCCGCAGCAAACCGGATGAGCAACTTTGCCGCAACGTCCGAGGGCAGGCGTGAAATGACGTAGGCGGAGACCTGCGGATGCTGCGCCATAAGATAGCTTTGGAGCACATCCGCCGGAACGCGCGGAAGCTGGTCCCAGACCGATTCCTGCGTGAGGAGTTCCGGACGCCGATTTTCAATGACCGCGCTCGCATCCTCGGCGGATAGCGTATCGCGCAAGAGACCCTCGAAGCGCATGCCGGCTTCCGAAACCGGCGCGCCGTCAGCGAAAGCATTCTCGAATTCCTTTACGAGTTCCTCAAAGTCGCCGGGTGTGATCGGCTCCAGCTTGCGGGCATGGCCGGCGAGCGACCTGAGGTCATCGGCAGTAAAGTGCTTCAAAAGCCGCGACGCGGACGGCCGTCCGATCGCCACCAGCAATGCAGCAACCTTCTCCGGACCGCTGAGGTCATGGATGGCGCTTGCCGCTTCGGATGATTCCTGATCGCTCATTCGGCTCAGGCACCGCTGCCGATGACTTCGGTGAGGCTGACGCCAAAGCGGGACGAATCGTCTTCAAGGACGATGACCTCACCCCGCGCGATGACGCGGCCGTTGACGACGATGTCGACTGGATCGCCGATCTGCTTGTCGAGCGTCACCACTGCGCCGCGACCGAGCTTCATAAGATTTGCAACTGGCATGGAGGTGCTGCCGAGCACGACCTGAACGTCGACAGGTATACCCATGATGAGATCGATATTGGGTTTTGCGCCCGCCTGTTTGCGAGGCTGCGAGTCATCGCGCTTCAATTCCTCGATCGCTTCGTTGAGCTCGTCTTCGATCGAATTCCTGTCGTGGGGGGCCATGATCTATTTATCCCGATGAAGGTTAGAGGACGACGCTTGCGACATCTGCGCTGCGAACGATGCGGTTGACAAAGACCGGAAGGATTTTTGCCGGAGTTTCGGGCTGCGCCGGGGCTGATGCCGCCTTTGCAGCAGTAAAGGAAGGCTGTACCGAGACCGCCGGGGTGCGGACGCCATCCTTCAGATCCGACTTGGCGCGCTCGACGAGATCGATGGCCCGGGTAATTTCGGAACGGACGCGATCGGAATCGCGCAGGCGCGCTTCGAGACGCACGCTTTCGTCGCGGCAGGTCTCGCGTTCCGCCTGGAGGATCGCCAAGGCCTGTTGCAGGTTGGCGGCCGAACTGGCTACCTGGTGGGCCACGATCCGGCTCATCGCGTTGAGGCGATTTGCCTTGCGCAGGGCCGCCAGGAAAACCACAAGCGAGACGGCGGTCAGCACGATCGAGACCAGATTAACCAGCGGCAAGCTCATCAAGGAGATCCTCTTCTTCATTGATGGGGTCGGTGATCCGGACCGTGAATGCGCTGCCAGCCTTGCCAAGACGGCACTTGTAGAGTGCCTGGTGGCCGCTGCGCAGCCGCACCTGGTCGATCGCATCCTTGGGCAGTTGAAGTATCTGGCCCGGCTTCAGGAGCGCAAGTTGCTCGAGCGTCATCGACCCTTGCTGGAGATAGGCCTCCACATCGATGTGGGCGCGACTGACCTCGAGCCGCAGCTTCTTCGCCCATGCCGGATCGGAATGATGGGCCGGTTGGCGGAGCATGCGGGCGATTGCGTCCTGCATGGGCTTGAAGCTCGATCGCGGCAGGAGGATCAGTATTTGCCCGGAGCGTCCGGCCGACTTCAACGTGACAGCGCAGCAAATCATGCGGGTTTCGGAAATTGTGTTGGGCGCGAGATGAGCCGGCTCGACCAGATCGCCAACCTGGAACAGCCCCTCGGCACCTGCGGCAAACATATGGTCGAGCGATGCCGTTACATCCGCAAAGACCTGTCGGGCGATGATGAGGTCCACTGATGTGAGCGGACGTGCGGCGCTGCCCGTTCCGGCACTCGTTCCCGAGCCGAAAAGCGCTTCGATCCCACAATCGACAAAGCTGCGGTCCGCAGCGAGGACGACGCGGGAGCCCCATTTCGATACCGGCACCATCCCGACAAGACCGGATTGCGCGAGCGTGTTCGTGATCGCGTCTTTCTCCAGGGTCCTGACGCCAGCGAGCTCAGCGGTAACAGGCACCTCGGTCTGTGCGGCAAACCGCGCGCCGAACGATGCCGCGAGTTCTCGGAAGACGGTCTCCAGCGATTTGAGGTCATCGACCGACATTCCGGCGGCGCGAAGAATGCTCTCGGCGAGGACGTCAGGTCGTTTGGTTTCCGCTTCGGCTTCCATGATCACCCTATGCTGCCTGCTGCATCGGCGCCGGGGACAACGTCTCCTGCTCGACCACATCGATCGACGGACGGTCATAGGCCGAGATCGTCTTGCGTCCGTATTCGAGCGCGATCTGGGGCAGGGCGCCGTTCATGTAGGCAAGCAGCGTCTGCTTCACGATCATGTAGAGGCGGTTCTGCTTCTCGCGCGTCGTCTTGATCTTCGTAGCGATCGGACCGACGACACCGTAGGAAAGGAAAATGCCGGCAAAGGTGCCGACCAACGCGGCGCCGATCAAATGGCCGAGAATTTCCGGCGATTCATTGAGCGCGCCCATCGCCTTGATGACCCCGAGCACGGCGGCAACGATGCCGAGCGCCGGCAGGCCTTCCGATACGGCGACCATGGCGTTGTATGGCTTCAGCTTGTCGCGGGCGATCGTGTGGAGTTCTTCATCCATGAGCGCTTCGATCTCATGCGACCGGGCATTGCCGATGATGATGAGGCGACAGTAGTCGCAGATGAAGTTCGTCAGGTCGTGATTCTTCAG
The DNA here is from genome assembly GCF_900113985.1 of Phyllobacterium sp. CL33Tsu. Taxonomy (NCBI): domain Bacteria; kingdom Pseudomonadati; phylum Pseudomonadota; class Alphaproteobacteria; order Hyphomicrobiales; family Phyllobacteriaceae; genus Phyllobacterium; species Phyllobacterium sp. CL33Tsu. The sequence goes on from NZ_FORJ01000008.1 coordinate 83,002, forward strand.
CACACTCGGAAACGCCTGAAAGATCGGCGATTCCGTTGGATTGTCGATGTGAACTTCGACTTCGTTGCGCGATTTCGCGCGCAGCTCGCGCATCAATGCGTAGAGCACGCCGAGGACGTCCAGATAATCGCGTTGTTTGGGGATCTTGTTGGTGAACGCTTCCATGCAGGCGCGGCCCGTATCCTTGACCGCTGAAAACGGATTGGCAACGAGGAAGGTGCCGAAGGCGGAGCCGCCGATGATGACGAATTCCCATGGCTGCATAAGAACGGCGACATGTCCGCCCATGGCGATAAATCCGCCAAGCAGACACCCCATCGTCACGACCAGTCCAATAAGAATACCCAAGTCACTCTCCCGCAGGTTCGAAGCCAAGAGCTAGCAGTTGCGGCTTGTGTGAACCTTGCAGGATTGGAGGGACGGCGCGGACAGCTTCAGGCAAGCTTGGTCTGCGACACATGCGCAAACCCTTCGGGAAAGGCGCATCATGAACACTTTGACGAGCTACACCCTGATCGCTAAGGATTTGCCGCGGTCACTTGCCCGTGTATCTGCAGAACCCGCGGTCAAGCGCGACAGCGAGTACTACCTGAAGAACATCCAGAACGTGAAATCCGTCGACGATTTCATGAAGGACACGCGGCTCTACAATTTTGCATTGAAGTCATTCGGCCTTGGTGACATGGCCTATGCCAAGGCGTTCATCCGCAAGGTGTTGACCGAGGGCATCGACAGCAACGAGGCTTTCGCCAACAAACTCAATGACGGGCGCTACAAGGAGCTTGCGACCGCGTTCAACTTCGTGAAGTACGGCGACAAGGCCACGAGCCAGCCAGGAACGCTGCAGCCGATCGTCGACAAATATGTCCGCCAGACACTCGAGGTGGAGACTGGCCAACAGAATGAGGGGGTTCGTCTGGCGCTCTATTTCGCCCGCAAGGCGCCCGCGATTACCAACGCCTACGAGATTCTTGGCGACAAAGCGCTGCTTGAGGTCTTTCAGACCACTTTCTCGATCCCTGCGCAGACATCCGGCATGGACATCGACCGCCAGGCCAAGATGGTCGAGGACAAGCTGAACCTGGCGGACCTCAAGGACCCCGCCAAGCTCGCCAAGCTGATCACGCGCTTCACCGCGATGTATGAGATGAAAAACCCTTCGACCTCGACCAGCATACCGTCGCTGCTCGTCGGCGGTTCCACGCAGATCGGCATCGCCGACAGCATCCTGACAACGCTGCAGTCGTTCAAGCTTGGTGGCCGCTGATGGAAAATTCGATCTATGTTGGCCTGTCTTCGCAAATCTCGCTTGAACGGCGCATGGACGCGCTGGCGCACAATGTCGCGAACATGTCGACGCCAGGCTTTCGCGCCACCGGCATGAAATTCGACGTCATGGTTTCGAAGGCGGCCGAGAATTCGAGCTTCGTCAGCGCCGGCGAAAGCTTCATCAAGACCGAGGCAGGGCCGATTACCCAGACCGGCAATCCGCTCGACGTCGCTGCCAAAGGCAATGTGTGGTTTTCCCTGCAATCCCCCGCCGGACAGGTTTTCACCCGCGACGGGCGCATGCAGATGTCGACAACCGGCGAACTCCTGTCGGTCAAGGGCTACCCAATTCTCGATGCCGGCGGCCAACCGCTTACGATTGATCCCAATGGTGGCCCGCCGCAGATTTCGCCTTCCGGAACAGTTACCCAAAACGGCCGCCAGCTTGGCGTGATCGGACTGTTCACGATCGATCCGAATGCGAAGCTCACTTACTTCGACAATTCAGCTGTCATTCCAAGTGTTGCGGCGCAGCCGGCGATCGACAATCCGGATGCTGGTGTAATCCAGGGCGCTATCGAGGGGTCGAACGTCGACGCCATCAGCGAAATGACACGCCTGATGAATGTCTCCCGCGCCTTCGAACGCGTCGATGCGCTGCTGCGCGGTAGCGAGAACACGTTCAAGGATGCCGTCAGGACCCTCGGGTCCAGCACATGAGCCATCCCTTAGGCCCCCGATAGCTAGCTCATGCGCGCATTCGAAGACGCACTTCAGACCATAGCTGAGCGAAAGGGCAATCTCGACGCGCTGGCCCGCCTGATTTCAAAGGCGACAGGCGAACGCGCCGTGGCGACCGGCGGCTATGTCGAGGATGTCTCCCGCTCGGCGATCGGCGTGCGCGGCATTTCCGACTGCACGCAGCTCGGCGACATGGTGATGATCCGGACCACCGAAGGTTTGCGCCCGGCGGAAGTCGTCCGCCTCGAACAGAAGCGCGTGCTGATCAAGCCATTCGATGACCGCATCGTGCCTTCACTCGGAACGCCGGTCTTTCCGGAGGGACAACTGCGCCTGTCGCCAGCGGCAAGCTGGAAGGGCAGGGTCATCAACGCGCTTGGGGAACCGCTTGACGGCAAGGGGCTACTCGCAGCGGGAAGCGAGGCCGTGCCTGTGGATCGCGCTGCGCCGATGGCCATGGAGCGCGGCCGCGTCGAAAAGGGACTGCGCTGCGGCGTTAACGTCGTCGACGTCTTCGTCCCGATGTGCTTCGGGCAGCGCATGGGTATCTTTGCGGGCTCCGGCGTCGGCAAATCGACATTGCTCGCCATGATGACGCGGGCCGCCGACTTCGACACCGTCGTCCTTGCGCTTACCGGCGAACGTGGCCGCGAAGTACGCGACATGCTCGAAGACACGATGGCGGGCAAGCTCGACAAGACGATTGCGGTTGTCTCGACGGGCGACGAAAGCCCGATGATGCGGCGGCTTGCGCCAAACACCGCGACGGCCATCGCCGAGTATTTCCGCGATCACGGTGACAATGTTCTGCTTATCGTCGATTCGATTACCCGCTTCGCCCATGCCGCACGCGAGATCGCGATTGCGGCCGGCGAACCCTCGGTTTCGCGTGGTTATCCGCCGAGCGTGTTCAGCCAGTTGCCGCGCCTGCTCGAGCGGGCCGGACCGGGGCTCGATGGCGAAGGCACGATCACAGGCATCTATGCGGTCCTTGTTGACGGCGACGACCATAATGATCCTGTTGCCGATGCAATCCGCGGCACGCTCGACGGGCATATCGTACTCGACCGGGCCATTGCCGCGCAGGGCCGTTTTCCCGCAGTCGATATCCTGAGTTCGATTTCGCGCCTCGCGCAGCACAACTGGACACCCGAACAGGCAAAGCTTGCGACCAGCCTGCGGGGTCTGATCGCGCGGTTCGAGGAAACGCGCGACCTGCGCATGATCGGTGCCTATCAGGCAGGCAACGATCCGCATATCGACCAGGCGGTCACACTCGTTCCGCTCATATACCATGCCATGCAGCAAACGCCGGCATCGCCCCTGTCGAACGATCCCTACAGCGATCTCGCCGCCGCGCTGAGACCAAAGGAGCCATCATGAAGCCCAGCGACACGAAGCGTCAGGCGTCAGGCAAGGCAGACGCGATTGACCCGCCACCAGTGCGCGTCCGTGACAAGCGATTCGACGGCTATCTGAAGGGCGCCGGCATCGTGCTCGCCACGATCTGCGCCGTGCTCCCCTTCGTCATGTATTACGACATTCTCGATGCGCGGCCAAAGCCGCTTGCTTCCGGAATAACGGTGCGTGACCCCCTCAATCGGACCAATCAAAAGGTTGTAAGGGAAACGCACGGCAATCGCGGCTCGGCACAGGCGCAAACCGGAGAAGGCGTCGATGCGATGACCACGGCCACGACTGCGGAACTCACCGGTGAGAGGCTCAAGCAGATCGAGGAGGCGAGCAAGCAGCCTTTCCCCGGCAAACCGGTATTCCTGCTGCGCGAGGTTGTAGGCGGCCTGGTGATGATCGAGGACGAAAGCGGCTACTGGTTCGTCGAAAAAGGCTCGCCTTTGCCGGATGGAAGCACGCTTGTCGCCATCGAGCGCGGCGCCGATCCGGGCAGCTTCTCGATCAAGACCTCCGATGGCGACGTCATCACCCGAACCAACTGACTCGAGCCAACGACAGAAGTTCCGAAGCTGGCTCGGGCCGCAAGTCTCACGCAAGTTTGGCAGCGTAGGTTAAGCAAAGATTAAGCGCTTCTGACGTGCGAGGAAGACATGCAGGGAATCCATCTGTTCGAACTGGCATCGCGTCAGGCCGAATGGCTGTCGGTGCGGCAAGCGGCCGTTGCCGGCAACGTTGCCAACGCCAATACGCCCGGCTTCAAGGCGCGGGACGTCGAACCGTTCAAGGACGTGCTGCAGCAGACGCAGTTGACGATGACTGCGACCAATCCGAAACACCTCGAAATCGACGCGTCCGGAATTGCAGCAACCACCATGCGCAAGGATGCGGTTGCCGAGCAGAACCACTCGAAAAACACCGTCAGCCTCGAAAGCGAGATGGTAAAATCCGGTGAGGTCAACCGACAGTTTGCGCTCAACACCAGCATCGTGAAGGCGTTTCACCGAATGATGCTGTCTTCGGTAAAGAGCTAAGCCGATGTCCGATCCGCTACAGGCCGCCCTCAAAGTTGCCGCTTCCGGTCTCAACGCCCAATCGACGCGGCTGCGCATCGTTTCGGAAAACCTTGCCAATGCCCAGTCGACGGCCAAGACAGCCGGCGGCGACCCTTACCGCCGCAAGACCGTATCGTTCGCCACCGAACTCGATCGAAGCACCGGCGTCGAAACCGTACGTATTGCCGAGGTCGGCAAGGACACCTCCGAGTTCGTCGAAGAGTACGATCCCAGCCACCCGGCCGCAGATTCGCGCGGCTACGTCAAATATCCGAACGTCAGCATGGTCGTCGAAATGGCGGACATGCGCGAGGCGAACCGTTCCTATGAAGCCAATCTCCAGGTGGTCAAGCAAGCACGCGAACTCATTGCCATGACCGTCGACCTCTTGAGGAATTCCTGATGATCGATCAACTTCTCAGTGTTTCCACCCGCAACGCTCTTTCGAAACTGACCGAGACGGTGAGCCAGGGAACCGGCGGGGCTTCTCAGGTCCAGCCCGCAGCCACCACCGGCGGGCCTTCCTTCGACAACGTTCTCTCGCAGCTCGCCGGATCGGTCAGCGGCAAGCTCGAAAATGCCGAGGCGATGTCAATGAAGAGCATGACCGGCGACGTGCCGACGCGTGATGTAGTCAATGCCGTCATGGATGCCGAGCAGTCGCTCCAGACGGCGATCGCCATCCGCGACAAGATCGTCCAGGCCTATCTCGAAATCAGCCGCATGCCGATCTAGGCACATCAACGGAACTTGGCCGACATGGCCGGAAGGGCATTAGAAATTCCATGAAAGCGCTCACGATCGCTGCGACCGGCATGAATGCCCAACAGCTGAACCTGGAAGTGATTGCCAACAACATCGCCAATATCAACACGACCGGTTACAAGCGCGCCAAGGCAGAGTTCTCGGACCTGCTCTATCAGGCCGAACGCAGCGCCGGCGTGCCCAATGCCTCGAACCAGAGCGTCGTTCCGGAAGGCGCCATGGTCGGCCTCGGCGTGCAGACATCGGCCGTCCGCAACCTGCATATCCAGGGCGCGCTGAATCAGACCGGCAATCCCTTCGACGTCGCCATGGTCGGGCGCGGCTGGTTTCAAATCCAGAACGCCGCCGGCGAAACGCTCTACAGCCGCGCCGGCGCTTTCAACACGAATGATACGGGACAGCTCGTGACACTCGACGGCAACCTCGTCGAACCTAATATCGTCGTTCCGACGGATGCGGTCGAGGTGAAGATCACGGAAACCGGGCAGGTCTTTGCCAAGATGGCCGACCAGACGCAGCTCGTGAACCTCGGCCAGCTGCAGATCGCCAATTTCGCCAACGAAGCCGGCCTCGAACCGCTCGGGGACAATCTCTTCCGCCAGACCGATGCTTCCGGCGACGCCGTGGTTGGCGTTCCGGGCGATCCCGGCTTCGGTACGCTCAAGCAGGGTTATCTCGAGAGCTCGAATGTCGATCCGGTCAAGGAGATCACGGATCTCATTACCGCACAGCGCGCCTACGAGATGAACTCCAAGGTCATCCAGGCCGCCGATGAAATGGCATCGGTCGTCTCGAAGAATCTTGGCGGCTGAGGATAATCATGACGGCAGCAGGACGCACATTCGCAAACATCGCAGTCGGCATCGCGCTCGCGCTATGGGCCATGGTCCATGCCACCGGCGCGATGGCCGAGCGTATTGCGTTCATCGTGCCGTCGCAAATTATCTACCCCGGCCAGACCATCGGCAATGAGGGTCTGTCCGAAAAGATCTTCACCATCAAGGCCAGCGCTGCCGGCAATTACGTGCTCCACGTCAATCAGCTCGTCGGCAAGGTTGCGCGACGGACGCTGCTGCCGGGGCAGCCTATCCTGGTGACCGCCGTCAACGAGCCCGACCTTATCCAGCGCGGCGTTGCGGTTCCTCTGGTCTACAACACCGGCTCTCTCGTCATCAGCGCAAAGGGCGTGGCGATGGAGCCGGGCCACGCCGGCGATTTCGTCAAGGTACGCAACGTCGACAGTGGCATCATCGTGACCGGCACGGTACTAGCCGACGGCTCGATTCAGGTCGGGATGCAATAATGCGGCTTCTCGCCTTACTCCTTGCCTTCATTCTTACCGGGACGATTGCGGCCAATGCTGGCGAGTCCAACGACAAAGGCTATAAAACCCCTGCCGAAGCCAACGCTGCCTGGCGCCGCGCCGAGAACGAAGCCGAGCGCTGGGGCAGTGCCGCGTCGCCGCTGGGCGAGGGCGGTGCGATCGCACGCCTCAAGGACATCGCCAATATCCAGGGCGTCCGCGAGAACCAGCTCGTCGGCTATGGTCTTGTCATCGGCCTCAATGGTACTGGCGACAGCCTGCGCAATGCGCCGTTCACCGAACAGTCGATGCGCGCCATGCTCGACAATCTTGGCATCAGTCCGCCTCCCGGAGCCTCGCGCGTCAAGAATATTGCAGCCGTCATCGTCACAGCAAACCTCCCGCCCTTCGCCGGGCGCGGTTCGCGTATCGACGTCACGGTGTCGTCGCTCGGCGATGCCACTTCGCTCGCCGGGGGCACACTGGTCATGACGGCCCTTGCCGCCGCGGACGGGCAGAACTATGCCGTTGCGCAAGGCAATCTCGTCGTTTCCGGCTTTTCCGCATCGGGCGATGCGGCGAGCCTGACACAGGGCGTTCCGACCAGCAGCCGCATCCCAAACGGCGCCCTTGTTGAAAAGGAAGTCACCGGCAACTTCGGCCAGGACGAATTGGTGGTTGAGCTGCGTGAGGCAGACTTTACGACCGCCGTCCGCATCACCGACACGATCAATGCCTTCGCCAAGCGCCGCTACAAACAGCCGGTCGCCAAGGAGCGGGATTCGAAATCGATCCGCCTGCGCAAGCCGAAAGACATCTCGGCCACCCGCTTCGTTGCCGAGATCGAAGGTCTCCCCGTCCCGACGGACGAGGTTGCACGCGTAGTCGTCGACGAGCGCACCGGCACCGTCGTGATCGGCGAAAAGGTGCGCATCTCGCGTGTCGCCATCAGCCACGGCAGCCTTTCGGTGCGCGTTACGGAAACGCCGATGGTCGTCCAGCCTGAGCCCTTCAGCGATGGCGTGACCGCGGTCGAGCCCAATACCGATATCCAGGCAACGCAAACGTCCAATATCGGCGTTCTCGGTGGAACTGATCTCGAAAGTCTCGTCAAGGGGTTGAACCAGATCGGCGTGAAGCCTCAGGGCATCATCGCCATCCTGCAGGGTATCAAGACGGCGGGCGCCCTGCATGCGGAACTGGTGGTGCAATGAGTTACGCCTGGACGGCTTCGGGTAGAGCCTATCGAGCCCTCTTCGGGATGATTCTAGGCGCGGCATTGAGCTTTGCCGGGGTGGCAGGCGCCCAGGATGCAGGGCACGAGGATGCCACGCAGGAGATCGACCGCTATTGCACCAACATCAACGACAAGGCCGCCGATGCGCGCTACGCCATGCAAACGCGCGAACTTCAGCAACTGCGCGCCGATGTCGATAGCCGCATCCAGGAACTCGAAGCCAAGCGTCAGGAATATGAAGTTTGGCTGAAGCGCCGCGATGAATTCGTCGACAAGGCCGAAGATTCGCTCGTCGGCATCATTTCAAAGATGCGCCCAGATGCCGCCGCTGCGCAAATGGCGCTGCTCGGCGATGAAGCGGCAGCGGCGCTGTTGCTCAAGCTCAATCCGCGCGTATCGAGCGTCATACTCAACGAGATGCCGCCCGATAAGGCCTCCAAGCTCGCGCGTGTCATTGTCGGATCGCGCGTCGTTTCACAAAAAGAAAGAACCGCCCAATGAAAAAAGCGGCCTCCTTCATCTTGGTCGCCAGCCTTATGGGCCTTGCCGGCTGCGCCAATAATTTCCGCGATCTCAACCGGGCGCCAGCCATGTCGCCGGTGGGCGCAGGCGTCGGCCAGACTTTCAGCGTCACCGATCCCGCCTATTATCCGACGCAGCCGAAGCCGCAGCAATATTCGCTCTGGCAAGACCGCCAGGCGGGATTCTTCCGCGATCCGCGCGCGGCCAATCCCGGCGACGTGCTCACGGTCATCATCAGGCTCGACGAGGAAGCGAAGTTCGACAACAAGTCGAATCGTTCGCGCGCCTCCTCGCAAGTCTACGGCGCAACGGCCGATATCAGCGGCAGCGGGATTTCGGGCGGCGACATCAGCGGCAATCTCGACCTGAACTCGGATACAAAATCGAAGGGCGAGGGCAAGATCGAGCGTTCTGAGAAGATCGACCTGCGCGTCGCCGCGATTGTCACCAACATCCTGCCGAACGGCAATATGGTGATCCAGGGATCGCAGGAAGTCCGCGTGAACTACGAGTTGCGTATCCTCAACGTCGCCGGCGTCGTGCGGCCGCGAGACATCTCGGGTTCCAATACGATCTCTTACGACAAGATTGCGGAGGCGCGCATCTCCTACGGAGGCCGCGGACGGCAAAGCGAAGTGCAGCAGCCGCCATGGGGACAGCAAGTCCTTGACACCGTTGCACCATTCTAAAGGTCGAAACCGATGAGCGCCGTCGCCGAAGAAACCACACCACCACCAAAGGGTCCATCATTGGTGGCCCTGATCGGCGTTGTCGTCATCCTGACCCTCATAGCTGCCGGCGGCGGATGGTTCCTTGGCGGCAAGCTTGGCCTCGCGAAAGACGAGGCGGCGGAGTCGGCGACCGAAACCATTCGCAGGCCTGCAGCTGAGGACATGCCGCTTGGAACGGTCGTGCCACTGAAGCCTATCCTCACCAATGTGAAAATTCCGCAGAATGTCTGGTTGCGGCTTGAAGCCGGCATTGTGGCGCGGCCGGGCGAGAAAATTCCGGACGAGCTTGCCGCGACGATCACCGGCGATTTCATGGCATTTCTGCGCACGGTCAACCTTATGCAGCTTCGTGGCCCGGCCGGGCTCGAATATCTGCGAACGGACCTCGAAGAGCGAGCGAAAATGCGCTCTGAGAGCAAGATCGAAAAAGTCTATATCTGGGCGCTGGTGATGGAATGAAAATACGTCTGCTGACGCCTCTGCTGGTCCTCGCACTCGGCGGGACCGCCATGGCCCAAACGCCATCGATCCTCGAAGGGCTCCTGCCGCCCGGCAGCGCCTCGACAAGTGGCCAGATCATCCAGATGCTCGCGGTGCTCACGGTCTTGTCGATCGCGCCTGGCCTCCTGATCATGGTGACCAGCTTCACCCGCTTTGCCATTGCATTTTCCCTGCTTCGTGCAGGCCTTGGTCTGCAGACCACACCGGCAAATCTGGTCATGATCAGCCTTGCGCTGTTCATGACCTTTTACGTCATGGCTCCCGTGTTCGATCGCGCGTGGCAGAACGGTGTCCAGCCGCTCGTCAACAACCAGATCACCCAGGACGTCGCGATGAATGAAATCACGACGCCCTTTCGTGAATTCATGCTGCGGCAGGTACGCGATAAGGATCTCCGCCTGTTCGAAGACCTTGCCGACGAATCCTTTCGCACCAAGGCGGACGGTGTCGTCGATTTGCGCATTCTCATCCCGGCATTCATGATTTCCGAATTGCGTCGCGGGTTTGAAATCGGGTTTCTGATCGTTTTGCCGTTTCTTGTCATCGACCTCATCGTCGCAACTTTGACCATGTCGATGGGCATGATGATGCTGCCGCCAACGGTACTTTCCCTGCCGTTCAAGATCCTGTTTTTCGTGCTGATAGACGGATGGAACATCCTCGTCGGGAGCCTGATCCGCTCCTATACGTGAAACGTCCGTTAGCCGGCGAAAATTCCATTCGCCGGCGGAATTTTCATATTAGATAAAATCCATAGGACCTTGTTATTAAAACGGTAATACATTAGACGTACTGATCACAATATGACGGGTTGCCTTCAGGGCAATAGGCATCAGGCCGCTCCGTCACACCGGTGAAAACCCGGTATGTCCCCTTCTTTGTATCTCATCAGGGACCTACTTCCATGACCAGCATTCTTACCAATGCGTCGGCAATGACCGCGCTGCAGACGCTTAACACAACGAACAAGAACCTTGCTACGACGCAGGACCGTATCGCTACGGGCCAGCGCGTTGCCCAGGCTTCTGACAATGCCGCCTATTGGTCGATTGCGACCGGCATGCGCACTCAGAACACGGCTTTGTCCGCAGTCAAGGACGGCCTCGGTCTAGGTGCTTCGATCGTTGACACGGCTTACACGTCTCTCAACAGCGCCATCGACCTCGCTCAGAAGATCCAGGCAAAGTATGTTGCCAAGGAAACTCCGGGCACCGACGGCACCGTTATTGATGCCGACATTGCCCAGTTCAAGGCTCAGATCGTCGAAATGGCCAAGGGCGCAACCTTCCAGGGCGTCAATCTGCTTGCTACCGGTGGCACCGCACAAAGCATCGTGACGGGCTATACGTCCGGTACCGGCGTCACCACCATGTCAGTTGCCGCTTTCGACCTCGAAGCTGCCCTGACTTCTGCAACGACCTCGTCGGCCGTTGAAACTGCAATCGGCACCATGAAGGACGCGGCTGCCGCTTTGGGTTCCGCCAAGACCCGCATCGACACGCAGCAGGCTTTCACTGACAACCTGATGGACGCCATCGATCGCGGCGTCGGCCAGCTCGTCGATGCCGACATGAACAAGGAATCGGCTCGTCTGTCAGCTCTCCAGGTTCAGCAGCAGCTCGGCGTACAGGCTCTCTCGATTGCAAACTCGAGCAACCAGAGCATCCTGTCCCTCTTCCGCGGCTAATCGGATAAATAATATCGTTACAAGAAATTTGCCCCGGACTTCAAATCCGGGGCTTTTTCGTTTTGCTAACCTCAGTGATATTTTTCGCGTTCACGGCCAAGAATCGCTCGGGCATTGAGACCCGCAATCGGCTGGGCCAGATCTCTCGGTATATCCCCCGAGAGCTGCAGATCGAGATAGCGCGCGCAGCAGACGCGAAGGAACGACGTGAAGTTGCCGAGATCATGACCGGCGTCAATCGACTCATGATGCAGCCGCGTAATGAGTTGCACGACGTTCATTCCGTCACGCCGTGCAATTTCCTCCAGTTTAGACCAGAAGAAATTCTCGAGCCGCACGCTGGTGACCATGCCGTCGATGCGCAGCGAGCGCGTGGTGCTTTCCCATAGACGCGCATCCGCCTTGATGAATAATTCACACATGCTGCCTCCCAAACCCGCAAACGCCCATTGAGCTTAGCAGCGCTTACGCATTGAGCACAGCCATGAACTGCTGGAGCCAGGCGGGGTGGGCCGGCCAAGCAGGCGCCGTGACGAGCTTGCCATCGGTAACGGCATCGTTGATGGCGATCTCCGCAAACTTTCCGCCCGCAAGTTCGACTTCGGGACGGCATGCGGGATAGGCCGAGCATTTGCGCCCCTCGATTACCCCGGCTGCGGCAAGAAGCTGGGCGCCATGGCAGATCGCGGCAACCGGCTTGTCGGCGTCGAAGAAGTGGCGGACGGCCTTGATCACGTTCGGATCGAGCCGAAGATATTCCGGCGCCCGTCCGCCGGGAATGACAAGCGCATCGTAATCCTCGGGACGGATCTCGGCGAACGTCGCGTTGAGTGCGAAGTTGTGGCCGCGTTTTTCGGAGTAGGTCTGGTCGCCTTCGAAATCGTGAATGGCCGTTGCGACCGTGTCGCCGGCCTTTTTCCCCGGACAGACCGCATGCACCGTATGGCCGCAGGCAAGCAGTGTCTGGAACGGCACCATCGTCTCGTAATCTTCTGTATAGTCACCGGTAATCATAAGGATCTTGGCGCTTGGCATGTTTTTCCTCCCAAGGTTTCAACGAAGGAAAGCCTAGCAAATGCAGATCGCCTATCGGTACTAGCCGGATACTACGGGAGAATTTTCATCGGTACATCGTCTCGCGCGGCTCTAACTTCGCGCAAGCTTCGACCTCTATGGTTCCGTTACGGGATCGTGGTGGGAATCGATGGAAAAGAATATCAGGCACACATTCGAGCAGCTGTTTGGAGCGCTGAAGAAGCTCGGGGCGCGGCGGCTCATTGCCCTTGGCATCGTTGGCGTGACGCTGTTCAGCGTAATTCTGGTGTCGAGTTTCTACCTCAATCGTCCCCAGTACGAGACGCTTTATGTCGGCCTCAGCCGCGATGATGTGAACCGCATGGGCATGGCGCTCGGCGAAGCCGGCATCCCCTTCGACGTGAAATCCGACGGTACGTCGATTCTCGTTCCCTTCGGCAAGGCCGACCAGGCCCGCATGTACCTGGCGGAGAAGGGTCTGCCCACCAGCAACAATGCCGGCTATGAGCTCTTCGACAATATGGGCTCGCTCGGCCTTACCTCGTTCATGCAGGAAATCACGCGGGTACGGGCGCTTGAAGGCGAGATTTCCCGCACGATCCAGGCTATCCGCGGCATCAAGGCGGCGCGCGTTCATATCGTTCTTCCAGAGAAAGGAAGTTTCCGCCGCGGTGATCAGGCGCCATCCGCCTCGGTCGTCATCCGTACCGAGGGCGACTTTGCGATCGAATCTGCCCAATCGATCCGCCAGCTTGTGGCCGCCGCGGTGCCGCAACTGACCGCCGCCGAAGTGACCATACTTGATACCAATGGCCGCCTCCTTGCTTCCAAGGACGACGGAACGAGCGCCGGTGCGGTCATGTCGGCGACCCTTGAACAGAATGTCTCCGCCTCCGTCGATGAAAACATTCGCAAGGCGCTTGCCCCCTATCTCGGCGTCGGACACTTCCAGACGAGCGTTCAGGTGGCGCTCGATACCGACAAGCGACAGACCAATGAGACGGTATTCGATCCGGAGTCCCGAGTTGAGCGCTCGGTTCGCGTCGTCCGTGAGAGCGGCGATTCGCAGAACTCGACCAGCGATAATGCGACCGGTGTCGAACAGAACATCCCGCAAGAACAGATCGCCAGCAAGAACGGAGACAGTTCGTCGGAGAAGACCGACAAGCGCGAGGAATTGACGAATTACGAGCTGAACTCGAAAACCGTATCGACCACCAGCGACAGCTACCAGATCAAGCGGCTGTCGATCGCCGTCGTCATCGATCAGGCGCGCCTTCTGCAAACGGCTGGCGCGACGCCGCCGCCGGCCAATTTCGTCGACCAGCAGATCGCCAAGATCACCGAGCTTGTAGCAACGGCGGCGGGCCTCGATCAGAAGCGCGGCGACGTCATCAACGTCACCGCCGTCAACTTCATGGAAACGACCGACGAGCAATTGCAGCCGACCTCGGCGCCTATATCGGAAATGGTCTTCCGCCAGGCCGGCAGCTTCGTCAACGCGGCTGCGCTCATCGCCGCCGTTGCCCTCATTCTATGGCTTGGCGTCCGGCCCTTGATGCGCGAAATGGGCAAGGCGGCGGAGGTCCCGCAAGTTGCCGGCGTGTCAGAGCTTGCTGTCCCGAATGTTGGAATGGCAGCAAATCTTCCTGCCGTCGCGCCCGCTCGCTCCGAGCAAAGCATGCCCTATGACGATCTTAGCGAACTCAGGCGCCGCATGCGCGTTCCTGCCCAGAATCGTCTCGAACAGATGATCGACATGGACGAGGAAAGGGTCGCGGCGATCCTGAAGCAATGGGTCCACGAGGCCGCCTGAGATGAGCGCACGATCCCTAGCCAGCGTTCTTACCGATTTTACCCCGAAACGGGTGCCGCCAGATCGCGTTACGGTTTTCACCAGTGTTCGCGAGCGAGCGGCTGCGCTTGACGAGGTCATCGAGCCGGCCGAGGAAATCGTCGACATCATCGACTACGAACTCAAGGTGAAGGAAGCCTTCGCAGCCGGGCGGGAGTCGGGTCAGGCGGAAGCGGCGGTACTTTTCGAAGCCGAGAAAGTCCGGCTGGAGCGCGAGTTCCAGGAACAACTCGCCGCTGCGGATGCCGCCTTTCTTGCCGATACGGGCGCGCGCCTTGCCGCGCAACTTGCCGATGGCTTGTCAGGTATTGCTGCAGATCTTTCCGGTTCCCTTGCAGCTGCGCTCACTCCTCTCGTCGAGGCGAGCCTGCGTGAACGGGCGATAAGTGGTTTTGTCGGTGAACTCGAGCGCCTTACAAAAGGGCTCGAAGGCATTCTTATCGACGTAACCGGGCCTCGCTACCTGCTTGACGCGCTGCGAACTCGACCGGAGATCGATGCGATCCGATTTACGTTCCGCGAGGCAAACCAATCCGAGCTAACGATGAAACTCGATGATGTCGTGATCGAAACACGCCTCGGCCACCTGATCGACGCGTTGAAGGACCAAACCCGATGAACATCGACCCTGAAACGCATCGCGAAATCGTCATCGTCCGGCGCGGTCGCGGCGACGGTGAGGAAGGCCACCATGGCGGCGTCTGGAAGATCGCCTATGCCGACTTCATGACGGCGATGATGGCGTTCTTCCTCGTCATGTGGCTGATCAATGCCGCCAATGAGGAGACGAAGGCCGCCGTTGCCAGCTACTTCAATCCTGTAAAGCTGATGGACCGGCAGGCGCAGCCGAAGGGCATCGAGGAGATCGACAACGAGGAGGGCAAGGTTCGCTTCGAGCGGCCCGAATCCGTCGATCCCATTACCAAGAGCGCCCGCAACGAAAAACAGGTCGAGCCCGTCCCCGAACGTGAGGAGCGGCAGATTTTCAAAGATCCTTATGCGGTTCTCGCCGAGATCGCCACCGACTCCGGCGTTCTCCAGAACCGCTCTGCCAAGGGCGAAGGCGGCTCGAGCCAGGCCGGCCCTTCGACGGGCGCCAAGGGTGGCGACGCCTACCGCGATCCGTTCAATCCAAATTACTGGTCGACCCATGTCGAGGACGACATTTTCCCGCTGACCGATAGCCCCGCCGTCCCGCCGCCTTCGCAGGAGCAAAGGATATCGGCGTCGAATGCCAAGGCCGATGCCGATGCCCAGCAGGCGGCGCTCGAGAAACGCATCGCCGCGGGCGAGGCAAAATCGGCGCCCGATCAGCCGGAGGCCAAGCCTCCCGTCACCGCCGAAACACCGGCTGCTCCTTCAAAGGATGAAAAAGCACCGGATGCCGCACAGGTTGAATCGGCGCGGGAGCTTGCCACCGAAATCGCCAAGAAAACCGGTGCAGCCAGCGATGCCAAGGCGCCAGACATCACCGTCGTCGCCAGGAATGACGGCTTGCTTATCCAGCTGACCGACAAGGTCGATTACGGCATGTTCGCCATCGGATCGGCCAAGCCCGACAAACGCGTCATCCAGGTAATCGACGAAATCGCCAAGATCATCGGGAAACGCGACGGCGAGGTCGTCATCAGCGGACATACGGACAGCCGGCCATTCAAGAGCGATACCTACGACAACTGGCGGCTCTCATCCGCCCGGGCGCAGATGGCCTATTACATGCTGACCCGCAAGGGCCTCGACGCCAAGCGCGTTCTACGCGTCGAGGGTTACGCTGACCGCGATCCGAAGATCGCGTCCGACCCATATGCGGCTCAGAACCGGCGTATCGACATCTTCCTGAAGACGGGGTCCAGATGAGGGCAGGGCGCGCGATCCATTGGCTGGTCTTCGGCTTTTTCAGCTTGCCGCTTGCCGGCGCGGCCGCGCAGGTCAATCTGCCGACGCCCGAACCCTATCTCCTCGTGCGCTCCATGCGGATGTTGCAGGATCAGGTCGCGTCCGGCAAGCCGGAAGCCTTGCCGATGCTCAATCGGGTGCTCGGCCATATCGCCGAACAGCTGCGGGCGGCAAAGCCCGAAGTCTGGCAGAAGCCGGCAAATGCCTATGCGATCTTCGTTTACCTCTTGAACGGCGGTAACCCGGAGGTGGTGCGCGCGATCCTGGCATCGGCGAAGCTTGACCAGGTCGACCCCAAGCTGGTCGCCGGCTCACTGGCCTATGCTGACGGCGACACGCTGCACTTTGTCGAGAACTTCCAGGAAATTCCGCCAAATGTTCCAAGCGAACTCGTCGCTTCGATCTATCTCGTGACCGCCACCCAGCTTGCCGCCATCGATGCTGGAACAGCGCTGAAGCGTCTGGATTATATCCGGCTCAATGCGCCGGGCACGCTCCTTGAGGAAGCGGCGCTGCGCCGCGGACTGACGATCGCCGCTCGCCTCGGCGACAAGGACAAGGTCAGGCTTCTCGCCCGCAACTACCTGCAGCGTTTTTCCTATTCGCCCTATTCGGAAGATTTCTTCCGCCAGCTCGTCGACGCGTTGATGGAGTTGAAAGATCGCGTCAGCAACGACGAAATCGAAGAGATCGCAGCACTGGCCTGGCCGCGCGCGCGGCTGCCCCTCTACCTGCGGATAGCGCGGGGAGCACTGGTCGCAGGCGATCTTGCACGCGCTCGTTTTGTTTCGGAGCGAGCCGATAAATTGGCGGCCGAACTCAAGACCGACGATACACAGGCCAAGCTCTATCTTGCAGTCAGCAATGTCGGCTCCGACAAGACCGGCGATGCGAAGTTCATGCTGTCGAAGCTGCCGCGCGACCGCCTGCACGAACGCGATGCCAAGCTTCTGGACGCAGCGCTTGCCATGTCGAGCCGGATCCTGGCGCAACCGATTCCCGAATTGGCGGCACCGCCAAAGTCGGCAGCCCGCAGCGCGCCGGTACAGGCCAGTGTGCAGTCCAGCGCGCCAACGGCGGCCAGCGCAGCGCCGACCACGGATGAGCCAGATCCACTCGTACTCGAGACCCGAAAGAAGCTAGACGCTATCGACGCGCTCCTCGGAAGGACAGGTAAATGACCATTGGAGCCGACATGCCGTTGAAATCGCTGATCGGAGCCCGCATCAAGGACAGCAGCAACGGCGAATCCCCCGTCGATCTGATGTTGCCGGCGGACGGCAAGGCGGCTCTCGACTTCGAGACCATGGTTAAGACGACGGCGCCGAAACTTCATCGCGGGAAGAGCGAGGTGAAGGACGGCGTGCTCGATACGCCGGACAAAGACGCCGAAGCCAAAAACGACGACGCGACTGGCCCCGCCGCCGGGCAGGGGGTGTTCGGCCAGACCATGTTGGCTCTTGAAAAATTGCTCCAGAATCAGCAGCAGGCGCAAGACCAGTCCCTCGCTACAGCCGACCCGCACTTTGCGGCCAGCAGCGTCGACGACGCAGCAGCGCTGATTAACGATACGACTCCGGTGAAACCCGTCGGCGACGCGTCCTCCGAAACCGCATTGCCTGACAAAGCGTCTGAGACAAGCGCGGTAGCATCGCCGATGAAGACCGAGGCCGCGCAGCTCCGCAACGGAGAGGCTACGCCTGCGGCCACACCGCCTTCCGCGCGTCCGCAAGCGAGCGAAACGAACGCGCAGCCGCCTTCGACGGAACGAAGCGTTCCCCGCCTGGCGGAGCCTTCTCCTGCGCCATCGACAAACGCTGCGATGGCGAACGCGAGCGCTGGAGGCCAATCTGATCTCAGGACCGCAACGCCGTTTACGCCGGCCGCTGCCGCACCGGTTGCCGGGCGTCCCGGTATCAGCGATGTCCAGGTCATTTCCGATCGCAGCACCAGCGCCACGCGGACGCTCGTGATCCAGCTTCAACCCATAGAACTCGGCACTGTGACAGCACGGCTGCGGCTGACGTCCGAAGGCATGCACATTCAGCTGAACGCCGAGAACAATGTGGCGGCCGAACATCTCGCCCGTGATCATGAGGCCCTCGGCAAGGCTCTGAAACTGGCAGGTGTTGGCGACGACACCTCGTCGATTACGATCGCCGTAATCGACCGGTCGAGCCCGACTTCGAATGCTCAGGGTGGCCAGCTCAATTCCGGCGGGCAGGACCCACAAGCGGATGCGCGGGCCTATGGGCAGGGACAGGCGGCATCCGGAGGCGCCAAGCAGGGCGGATCGACTGGCCAGCAATATCCGGGAGACACGAGAGCAGATGAGCGCGAGGAAAAAGCAGGTAAGCTTGGTATTGAAAGCCACGTTTCACGCGGTCTGGTTGTCTAGCCTTCTTGCCATCGCGAACCCCGCATCATCCGAAAACCTCTGCGAGCGCGAAATGCACCGGGCGTCGGGAAAGTATGGCATTCCGCTCGGCATTCTCTATGCCGTCGGCCTCACCGAGACCGGGCATAAGGAGTCGCTCCAGCCTTACGCCATGAATATCGACGGCACGCCATACTTCATGCCGTCTGCCGCCGCCGCAGCGGCCAAATTCGCCCAAGCACAGATGCAGGGCGCCAAACTCATCGACCTCGGCTGCATGCAGATCAACCAGCATTATCATGCGGACGCATTTCCCTCCGTCGCCGCACTGCTCGATCCCAAGGCCAATGTCGACTATGCAGCGCGGTTTCTAAAGGGGCTCCGTTCGCGCGAGGGAAGCTGGACTATGGCGGTCGCCCGCTATCACGCCGGGCCCAACAATGATCCCGCCCAGCAATATTATGTCTGCCGCGTGATCGAAAACATGGTGGCCAGTGGCTTCGGTAACTGGACCTCGAAAGCACGCCAGTTCTGCGGCAAGAATCAACCATGACCCGTAACACTTGGTAAGAAAACGTGAATTCCCTTCAAGGGATTCTTGCGAAGCTTGTTCTGACCCAAAAACGAATCAGAAAACAGGACACAGTCAAGGAAAAATCGTACGCTCGGAATGGCCAGCGCTTCCCTATAAATTGGGGTCTATTTCTTGGGAATTGTCCACGAGTCACCACCACCGCTAGTTGTGTGTTGCTTGGGGCAACTTATTGATTCGAAAGGTGGGGTTGTGATCGTAGTCGTCGACGAACGAAGTTTGGTGACGAGTGGGTATTCTGCGTGGTTCGCCCGCGAGGGCATTACGACAACCGGCTTTGCTCCTGACGATTTTGGCGACTGGGTCGCCACTGTTCAGGAGAACGACATTATGGCCGTCGAAGCATTTCTGCTAGGGGAATGCGCCGATCGGAACAAGTTTCCACACAAAATTCGTGAACGCTGTGCGGCACCGGTTATCGCCGTCAACGAGACACAGTCTCTCGAGCATACACTGGAGCTTTTTCAGGCAGGCGTCGACGACGTCGTCCGCAAGCCGATGCACGTGCGGGAAATCCTGGCGCGCATCAACGCGATCCGCCGCCGTTACGGCAACGGTGACGCCGGTACGCAGATCGGCCCAATCCGGGTCTTTTCGGACGGGCGCGATCCGCAGGTCAACGGCATCGATTTCTCCTTGCCGCGACGCGAGCGCCGTATCCTTGAATACCTGATCGCCAACCGTGGCCGCCGGCTCAACAAGGCGCAGATATTCAGCGCCATCTACGGCATTTTCGACAGCGATGTCGAAGAGAGCGTGGTCGAGAGCCATATCAGCAAATTGCGCAAGAAATTGCGCGAGCAGCTCGGCTACGACCCGATCGATTCGAAACGCTTCCTCGGATACAGCATCAATCTCGACTAGGCGCTGTATTCGCCAGTAGCGGAAGCGCCGAACCCCTTAATCCCAAAGGACTACAAGGCGTCAGCTTCGCGCAAGAATCGCAGGATAACGATCTTGTACGCAAGGTGTGACGCAAGGAGACGGATATGAGCCTCTATGGAATGATGCGAACCGGCATTTCGGGCATGAACGGCCAGGCCAACCGCCTGTCGGCCGTATCGGACAACATCGCCAATTCCAGTACGACCGGCTACAAGCGGGCAAGCACCGAGTTTTCCTCGCTCGTGCTGCCAAGCTCGGGCGGCGAGTATAATTCGGGTGGCATCGAAACCACGGTCCGCCACCACATTTCCGAAGATGGGTCCCTGCGTTACACGACCTCTTCGACCGACCTCGCCCTGCAGGGGAAGGGTTTTCTCATCGTCAGCAATTCGAGCGGCACGCCGTACCTAACGCGTGCAGGTTCATTCGTCCCGGACCCGCAGGGCAACCTGGTGAATACGGCGGGCTATTACCTGATGGGCTATCCAATCACCAACGGCAACGTAAATCCTGTCGCCAACGGCTACCAGGGTCTCGAAAAAATCAGCATTGCCCAGAACGACCTCATCGCGGATCCCAGTCGGACCGGTATCTTCACCGCCAATCTTCCGGCAGGCGCGGACATCGTGGCAGCAGCTGACCGTCCGCCGGCGAACGCCACCGCCTCGGCCAAGTACACGGCGAAAACGTCGATCCAGACATTCGATAATCTCGGCAATGTCGTGGTCGTCGACCTCTATTTCACCAAGACCGCAGATAATGCCTGGGAAGTCGCGGCCTATGACCATGCCAATGCGGCGGCCTCGGGCGGCTTCCCCTATACGCCGGCAACGCCGCTGACGACCGAGAACTATACGTTCGACGCGGTGACCGGAAAGCTGAACTCCACCGACCAGTCCATCTCGATCAATGTCCCAAATGGCCAGGCGCTCGAGATCGATTTCTCCGCGACGAAACAGCTTGCAGGCGATTATACCCCTATCCAGGTCAAGGTTGACGGCAACTCTCCGAGCCCGATCGACAATGTCGACATCGGTGCTGATGGCACCGTTATGGCGATCTACAAGAACGGCGCCAAGCGGGCGATCTACAAGATCGCGCTCGCCGACGTCCCAAGTCCCGACAACCTGCTCGTCATGTCCGGCAACGTGTTCTCGCCGAGTGCTGACTCCGGCGACATCCAGGTTGGATTCCCCGGCACGGGCAGCTTCGGCAATCTGAATTCGGGTGCGCTCGAACAGTCGACGGCCGACATCGCGCAGGATCTGACCGACATGATCGAGGCCCAGCGCAACTATACGGCGAATTCCAAGGTCTTCCAGACGGGTGCGGACCTGATGGACGTGCTGGTCAATCTAAAAAGGTAGTTGAACAACTCATGGCGATTGGACAAAGGGTATGTCACTAACTTCGGCGCTCAACACCGCTCAAGGTGCGATAACGACCGTTTCGAAGCAGACTGCTTTGGTGTCGCGCAATATTGCCGGCGCCAACGATCCCAATTTCACCCGGCGCATCGGCTCGGTGGTCAGCGGTCCAGGCGGCTTGACATATCTATCGGTCACCCGTTCCGCCGATGATGCGCTCCTGTCCAAGTATATCGAGAGCAACAGCCAGCTCGGCGCCTCAGACACGCTTCAAGGCGGTCTCGACCGCCTTTCTGGTATTTATTCCGCCAATGACGCATCGGGGTCGCCAAGTGCCCTGCTTGGCGATCTGCGCGATGCCCTGCAGCTCTATGCGAACAAGCCAAGCGATACGACGGTAGGACAGGCCGCGGTCACGAAAGCCGCCGACCTTGCCAATGCCCTGAACCGGGGCAACGACGAAATCCAGAAACTGCGGCAGGACGCCGATACCGACATCGCGGACTCCGTCAAGAACCTGAATACGCTGCTTGCCAAGTTCGAAACGGTAAACACCAAGGTGATCAACGGCACGCGCTCCGGCGCTGACGTGTCGGACGCGCTCGACGAACGCGACGGCCTGCTCAAGCAGATTTCCGGCGAGATTGGCATTACGACGCTCGTTCGCGGCGACAACGATATGGTGATCTTTGCCCAGAACGGCGTCTCGTTGTTCGAAGGCAAGCCGCGCGCCGTCAGCTTCACGCCAACCAGCGCCTTCAGCGCCGGCACTTCGGGCGACCAGGTCTATATCGATGGCGTGCCGCTGACGCACGACACGTTCCAGCAGCCCTATGGCACGGGACGCCTTTCCGGATTGCTGCAGCTACGCGATCAGGTCGCGCCCGATTATCAGAAGCAACTCGACGAGATTGCGCGCAGCCTCGTCAGCATGTTCGCCGAGTCCGATCAGAAGACGCCGCCGACGCTGCCGACAGTGCCGGGCCTGTTCACCTATCCCGGCGCACCGGCAATGCCAGCGGATGGCACGATCCTTCCGGGTCTCGCCGGCACCATCAAGGTTTCATCGGCCTATGTCCTGAGCGAAGGCGGCAATCCCGCGCTTTTGCGCGACGGCGGCACAGTGCCGGCCAATCCGGACTACGTCCAGAACCCCGATGGCTCCGCCGGGTTCTCGGTACGTCTCCAGAATTTGATCGGCGCGATCACCTCACCGCGCATTTACGATCCAACGGCGAATGGCGGCAACAACAAGAGCCTGCTCGACTTCTCCTCTGCCTCCATAAGTTCGCTTGAGGCAAAGCGGCAGTCTGCAACGCAGACCAACGAATACAATGGCATTCTGGCTTCCAGGGCAAGCGATGCCATCTCCAATGCGACCGGCGTCAACATCGACACCGAAATGCAGTCGCTCCTGGATCTCGAGCATTCCTATAGTGCGTCGGCGCGGATCATCTCCACGATCGATTCCATGTTGAAAGAACTCCTTCAGGCGGCGTCATAGATATGAAAACCCAATCCGTTTCCTCCTATATGCTGGCAAATGCGACCCGCAACATTCTGGCAAAAGCCCAATCCGAGCTGATCAAGGCACAGCAGGAGGGAACGACCGGCTTCGTTTTCGACAAGGGACTGACCCTTGGCAGCCGCACCGGTCAGTCCATCTCACTGCGCAAGGAATATGACCGACTGTCCGTCCTGACCGACACGAACGGCGTCATCAAGGAGCGAATGACCACGTCGCAGAATGCGCTCACCAGCATCATCAAGGGAACGCAAGACCTTCTGAGCACGGTGACGGCAATGTCAGGTGGTGCAGCGGGCAGGGCTGTCGCTGTCGACAAGGCCAAAAACCTGATGCAATCGACGACGGAGCTGCTCAATTCGAGCTTCAATGGCGAGTATATTTTTGCGGGTGTCAACACCGACGTGAAGCCGCTTGCCGATTATGACGCTGCGGGAGGTCCGGCTCGAGCCGCCGTCCTGCAGTCGTTCCAGGACTATTTCGGTTTTCCGACCACGGATCCGCAGACAGCCAATATTACGCCCGCCGCCATGAAGGATTATCTCGATACCGCCTTTGCCGGCGAATTCGACGCCGCCTCATGGTCGGCAAACTGGTCGTCGGCCTCCGATACGCTGGTCAAGAGCCGCATTGCACCCACTGAAATCGCCGAAACCTCGGTCAGCGCCAACAGCGCCGGTTTCCGGCAGATGGCGATGGCAATGACCATGGTTGCGGAGCTGGGCAATATCGGTCTCAGCCAGTCCGCCCTTGATGAAGTCGTCGGCAAGGCATCGAAGACGACGACGGACGCCATTACCGCACTCGCCGACACGCAGGCGTTCCTCGGCAATGCGCAGGCCCGCACCAAGGATGCGACTGACCGGCTGGCCGTGCAGCTCAATGTCTTCAACAGCTCCGTGCTCGACCTTGAAGCCGTCGATCCGAATGAGGCCGCCACCCGCGTGAATGCGCTTACAACACAGATCCAGGCGTCTTATGCACTGACCGTCAAGATTCAAAGCCTGAGCTTGCTCAACTATCTGAAATAGTGACCAGCGCAATCACTGCGCTGGCTGGTGAACGGAAACAAACATGTACCAGGCCCGATACGATGACATCATGAGCGACGGCGCCGACAACGCCAGGGAAACCGAGCGTTCGCTGTTTGATCAGTCGATCATGATGCTGGAGGAAGCGCGCGACGAGGGCGGGTATTCGTTCAAGGGCATCGAGGCCGTTCAGTTCACCTCGCGACTGTGGATGCTCGTTCTCGAAGATCTCGGCAGCCCCGCCAACGGATTGCCGCCAGAGCTGCGTGCCTCGCTTATCTCGATCGGCATCTTCATCCTCAAGGAACTCGAGGCGATCCGCCAGGAAACGTCGACCGACTACGACAGCATCATCGAAATCACCCGAACGATACGGGACGGACTCTGATCATGAAGATCTCGCTTCGTGCCGGTGAAAAGATCTATGTCAACGGCGCCGTGCTGCGCGCCGACCGCAAGGTCTCGCTCGAGTTCATGAACGACGTGAGTTTCTTGCTCGAAACCCACGTCATGCAGGTCGATGAGACCACGACGCCGCTGCGCCAGCTCTATTTTGCGGCGCAGATCATGCTGATCAACCCTGCAATCAAGGATGAGGCTCATCGCACGTTCAAACGCATGCTGGCCTCCTTGCTGACGACCTTCGAAAATCAGCGGATGCTCAAGGAGCTCAAGCTCATCGACGAGCTAGTCTTCAACGACCGTGTCTTCGAGGCTTTAAAATCGATCCGGCTGCTATACACCCTGGAAGCCCAGATTCTCGCAGGCGAAGTCCCGCCCGTCATTCCATCTCAAACGGACCAGGCCGTGAGGCCGGAGGCACACGCATGACCACTGTTCCACCCGTCGGCACACAACAGACGAATACGAACAACGACACCAGCAAGACAAACGGTCCGGGTGTCGACTACCAGACCTTCCTGAAGCTGCTGGTCGCGCAGATGAAGAACCAGGATCCGACCCAGCCGATGGATGCAACCCAGCAGGTCACGCAGCTTGCCCAGTTCTCCAGTGTCGAACAGGCGGTGCAGACCAACACGAAACTCGACCAGCTTCTGGCCAGTTCCTCTCTGCAGCAGGCCGACGGCATCATCGGCCGGACTGTCACCAGCGCCGACGGCAAGATCAGCGGTGTCGTCGAATCCGTGCGCATCTACAATGACGGCATGATCGCAACACTGAAGGGCGGCGCGACGCTGCCGATCACCGCCGGCATCGTGGTCAGCTGACGATGAACGAAGCCGACGCCCTCGATATCGTCAATCAGGCCATCTGGACCGTGATTGTCGCCTCCGGACCGGCCGTCGGCGCCGCGATGTTTGCTGGCGTGTGCATCGCGCTGTTTCAGGCGCTGACGCAGATCCAGGAGATCACGCTGACTTTCGTGCCGAAGATCCTTGCAATTCTCGCCGTGCTCGCGCTGACGGCGCCCTTCGTCGGCTCGCAGATCAACACGCTCACTTTGCTCGTCTACTCACGCATCGAGCACGGATTCTCGTGAAGGGCGCACGTCATGCTTGGAGGTCTTTCTATCTGGCAAATTTGCGACGTAAGCGTCTCCATCCGATCAAAACGCCTGTTACGCTAAAAGCGAACCCGCCAGTGAGAAGCGTCAGCATTAGCGGTTTCCAAATCGCGTTGTTGGAGAGGAACGGAAAATCGAGGGTGTGCAGACCGTAGAATAGCCAGCGATAGGTTCGTCGGCTGGCGTCAATGACCTCAATGACGCGGCCGGTCACCGGATTGACATATACGGCTGTATTGGCGGCGTCGTTTAGAATGATGCGCAGACCGTCTCCGCCCACACCATCGCTCGATCGAAGGTTCGCATAGACATCGTCGGCTGGGATCGGGGTTGGTCGCTCCGCTGTTTGTCCAGGGTACGCCATGGAAGCGGCCTGCCAGATGACATCATTGGGAAAGGCGTTGGATTGGGCAGCCACCTTACCATCACGAATTTCCGCGATCTTGGGAGCGGCCTCGGGGCCACGGGCAAGCAGGTATGGCTTACCCGCCACAGCAGATACTTCCACCTCGCTGGCAGGAAGAATGGCTCTGATTGTGTCAGGCGATACCGATTCTGCCGCTTGGGCTACCGTCAACCCGACATACGCCTCAGCTTGAGCGTCGGTCATTTCGCCGGTCGAGAAGATCCTTCCGTGATCCATTGAGAGCCAGCCGCTCAGTATCCACGTGAAGACAAAGGTGGCCATGACCAGCCCCCCGACGTGGTGCCACTTCATCCAACCCCTGTAGGGAGAAATTGCCCCTTGGTTGAATTTAGCGCTTTTGTGCGAGCGAACGATACCCAGCCAGATGCCCGCGATTGTCAGGCTGATGCCAACAAGTGACATCCACCAAACGGTACGGTCCCATGCTACCCAGTTTTGGCGCAGGACCGTTGGGTAGATCCAGTGAAGCACAGATCCCAGATAGTTCCAGGATCGCTCGAAGGTTGTCGTACGCTGCATTACCTCGCCAGAGCGTTGAGATACGTAGAGGTCTGTCCCCGCCTCATCGGCAAGCGAGATTTTGTAGAATGGGCGATACCTATCGTACTGATGGTGAACCATCCATTGATCATAGTTCAGCGGGTTCGACGCCGTTTTGACCGCAGTTCCGGAAAAAGACTGGGCAATCGACTTGGCAGCTTCGCTCGAAATGCCTGCTACGACCTCGCCAGTTTTAGCCGAAACGATCACTTGTGGACCTTTCGGTGGCTGGATGACGTACATCGCCTGACCATTTACTTCCAATATGCGGAGGCGAGCCGGCGACGTGATGCCAGATGCGATGATTGCAGATGAGGGAGACAACTCGACTTGACTGCCGTCGATCATGGAGCCCTTGTTGATACGTGCGCCATCTCCAAGGAAAACCGGGCGAGGTGGTTTCGGTCGCCATGCTGCGCGAGGTCTACAAGGTATATGCCCGGATCGAGAAGTGTTCGATGAACTACGATCACGTTATCGTGGATGGGGCAGCGCACTAGGTCAAATATACGATGGGCCTGCGCGCAATCAGCGACGACATCACCATCGCGGGCCAATCGTGCAATGTGGTTGAAGGACATTCTGACTTTGCCGCTACACACACTTGCATAAGGTAAATTATGGAACTACGCTATTGGGGCGGCCATGGGATACGCAAACAGCATGGCCCCCCCCACTTCGTACTCTCTCGCATGGCTCGGAGCTAACGGCCACGTCCTAATTTACCAGGTCCGAGTTGGTCTCTACTTCAATGCGATCGGCCACGCGGCGAATAAGCAGCGTAGACTGCGGCTTACCTAATTCTGCAGGGACTGAGATGGATTGGGACTGACCGGGCAACAGCACTGCGGAGAACCGGGCGACAGCGCGACTTTCGGTATAAGTGTTATCTGCACCGTTCGTGCCGACCGTGGTCACCACATGCCAGCCGTCTGGCTGCTTAACCCAATAGGTGACTGCGGACGCATCTGCGCCGAGCACCGTGGAAATGCCCTGCCCTTTGGTTCGGCGGCCTGAGCCTGCGAACTGGCAACTGTAATGCCGTACAGAAGACTGGCGGCAGTGGCGATTCTAAAATACCTAGTCATGTTTTCCTCATAAACTTTTTGTGTGCATACACACACTTTTCGAAGCGCAAACTTGTTATTCTGACTGATCCTAGGTGTTGCGCGTCAACTCTAGAAAATCATGCCGCCATTGCGCGGCTTTTTCGGGCCCTACCTGGGCCTCGAATTCCTGCTGGGCTTTTTGCCATAGGGGCAAAGCTGCCTGCACCTTGTTGTGTCCGGACTCGGTCAGCGACAGCACTAACTTTCGGCTCTCCTGTGCGGCCCGTTCAGTTTTCAACCAGCCGTCCCTTTCCATCGGCTTGATGGCGCGCACCAGCGAGGTTCGTTCCATCACCATCGCAAGTGCAAGTTCGCTCATCGTCATGCCCGGGGTTTCCCAGAGCAGCACCAGTATCCCGAACTGGGTGTTGGTCACTTGAGCAGCTGAAAGGTGACGGTCGTAAAGCCGGGTTATGTACCTGGAAGCCTGCCGGGTTGCGAAGCTGTTGCAGGCAGCCATTGATGATCTTTCACTCATACAGGAAACATATATGTGCATATGCACTTTGTCAACATTTGTGTATGTCAAAGTGCATTGTGAAACACGCGTGCCGTTAGCCAGTCAAAAACTTCCGACTTCGCGTTAAAACATAGCTCTTCCGGCTTCCCCCACGCGCTTTGGTTCGTGGGATCGTGGATTGATCGCCGTGCGCCGCCTGGCGCATGGCCACAGATTTGCTTAAGCCCGATGCATGCCTTGGAGATCACAATGATGAGCGTGTGGCGCCGTATCATACAGCGGAGGAGTTTTTGGTCGGATCAATACTACTCTTTCGGCAGGAGCGACCTTGATCACAATCTGCTTTTAACGCTTAAGCGACTGCGTGAACATACATTGCTGATCATAGTGCACGAATTCAAAGCTTTCTACGCTACCCCAACTGGCAGAACTGTCTTCTTGATCGAACCAGTAGGGATCCAGCCGATCACTGAATGAGCGAAACCCGCCGATGTTTTCAACGACGGGTGTCGTTGCTTTCTCGCCTATTTCGGGCAATCCTTCGGTGGCTGGCCGGTCGTGGATTGCGTTCCTGACGCAGTCCCGGAGGAGTCCGGGCAGTCGAGAGCTCCACTGCCGGCAGGCTTGTCACTCGACGAGCCGGAGCCTGTGTTCGGGGTTGCAGTGCCAGATGAGTCGGGCGTTCCTGTATTGCCCGAAGCCCCACCCGATTTATTGGAGTTGGAATTGGAGCCGCCAGAACTGTCCGACGATCCGGTGTTGCCGGATGCACCACCGGAAGTATTGCCACTGCCCGAATTTTGAGCGACAGCGGCGCTGGCCAAGGCCAGGCTGAAGAATGCAATTAAGATAGCTTTTGTCATGTCTCGGTCTCCTTTCGCAGATTGATACTCGGAGCTAACAAATGGTCTGAGCTAAAGTTCCGAGTCTGATCTTCCTCATGCGAAAGTATGGGGCCGACAAGTGGTCTTTGTTGTGCTGTCGAAGCTCGCGGAGAGAGCAGCGGCATCGCGCAACTATTTGGTGCCGCGCACATAGACGAATGGAATGTCGTTCAGTTCGGCCCAAGCCAGCGAGGCGGTGACAGCTTCATCGAGCGTATCAAATGGCTCCGGCTGGAAGTAGGCGGGCCCGTCGATCGCGGATAACGATCCATCCGCAACGAACTTCCCGTCAACCTTCTCGATCAGGACCCAATCTTCCTTCTCGGGCGGTTTCGACGCGCCATCAATATCCTTGAGCTGGGTCATGGCTTCCTCCGTCGATTGCTCAATTTTCAAACTCAGAATTCCGCTTCGGTATGCATGGATTGGGCGGGGCGATGTGTCACTCTTCCTCGCCGGGATACTGAGACTGTTTCATCACTCCGGCGAGATGAGCGGTGTTGCGGGCGAGCATGGCGATCATTGTCTCGACTTCTTCCGGGATTTCTTCGAGATCAATGAAGTTCGTTGAGCCCATCGCTTCCCCGACCCAATATGCCACTGCATTGGCAGGAATTGTGAAGCCGACATCGTTGACGGCCTGAAACACCTCGGCCGAGACATGGTGAGCGCCATCTTCGTTGCCAACAATGGCGACAGCCGCCACTTTGTCATACGACACCATCCTCCCCCGATCGTCGGTCTCCTCTAAAAAAGCATCCATCCGTTCCAGGGCCCGCTTGCAGATGCTCGAGGGCTGTCCCAGCCAGATCGGTGTACCGATCAGCAGGATATCGGCCTCAAGAACCTTCTCCCTGATTTTCGGCCATGCATCACCCTCGCCTTCATCCGATGTCACGCCCGGCTTGATGTCATGATCCGCCAGCCGGACGATTTCCATTTCAACCCCGTGTTTTTTGAACTCTTCCGCGATGAGTTGCAGCAGTCTGCCTGTCGAGGACGGCTCCGAAGAAGCGGAAGACTTCAGCGTGCTGTTAAAAGCGAAGGCCCTCAGGGTCATGAAAATTCCTTTCAATTGACTGTTTACAGAACGCTGTATTCGAAAAGTCGGTCCGAGAAGGCCTCGTAGGCAGCCGGGAATTCTCCCGGATAAGGTCTGAAAGGCCCGCGAGTTCCTCGACGACAAAAATTCTTCGGTCTTTATCAGAGCGCGCTGAACCGAGCAGTGATCGCCCAGCAAACTGGAGCATCGTGGGTATCGTCGGCGCCGCTGCAGAGAGCGTGGCTGAGCACGATTGGCGGCTCAAAAAATCGGCACGAAGTCCCGCCGCTCGTTCTTTAGCCGCCTTGTTCGGCGATCGACTCGGCTTCAGACAACCAGACTTGCCAGCGGCACGCTCAGCGACAAAGTGAGCCCGTCGGCCCGCCAGTCGCGCGTAATTGTGCCGCCGAGACCGCGTAGCGCCGCGGTTTCGAGCGTCGTGCCGAAGCCAGCCCGATCGGGGGCCGGAGAAAGGACGCTGCCACCGCGCTCATCCCACGTCAGATGAAGCTGTTCGTCGGCCGCAGAAACATCGACCGTCAGTTTGCCAGCCGGGGAAGATAGAGCGCCGTATTTCGCGGCATTCGTCGTCAGCTCATGCAGGAGCAGCGCGAAGGAGGTCAGTGCCTGCCCCGTCAAGGGAGCGTCCGAGCCGGTGATCGTAATGCGTGAATCGGCGTCATGATCGTGCGGCGCGACAATGGCCTTAAGCAACGCCGTTACGGTGGTGGCGGTCTGCGCGCCATCACTGTTGCGCGAGAAGT
Source organism: Phyllobacterium sp. CL33Tsu (assembly GCF_900113985.1). Taxonomy (NCBI): domain Bacteria; kingdom Pseudomonadati; phylum Pseudomonadota; class Alphaproteobacteria; order Hyphomicrobiales; family Phyllobacteriaceae; genus Phyllobacterium; species Phyllobacterium sp. CL33Tsu. The sequence goes on from NZ_FORJ01000008.1 coordinate 113,537, forward strand.
CAGGCAAGGTCAGTTCATGTGCCCGCGCCAACGCGTGCATGCGCGACCTGAGGTCCGTCTCGAGTTCGGCAACGCTTTTGGCGGGACGGGCGCTCAAGGAGATCAGCCCGGCCGCAAGGGTGAACAGATTTTTGATCCGGTGGTTGATCTCCTGCAGCAGGATGTCCTTGTGGCGCGCTGCCTCCTTTAGCGCGTCAGCTTGCATCGCCAGCTCGTCCCGCTGCGCTGCCAAATGCTGCCGCTGCCGATAGAGCTCAAAGAAGACGTCGACCTTGCTGCGCAGGATGTCCGGCTCGATCGGCTTCTGAATGAAATCGACCGCCCCCGCCTCGTAGCCGCGGAACCGGCGCTGATTATCTCCGGTGCCGGCCGTAACGAAAATAATCGGAATGCGACGTGTTCGTTCGTTGCCACGCATCAGCTCCGCGAGTTCGAAACCGTTGAGTCCAGGCATCTGAACATCGACAAGTGCCAGCGCGACGTCATGCTCCAACAGAAGCTCGAGAGCCTCGTCGCCCGACCGGGCCTTCAACAGGAGAATGTCTTCCCGCCGTAACAGCGCCTCCAGCGACAGCAGGTTTTCCTCAAGGTCGTCGACCAGCAGAAAAGGGACAGGTTCCATGCTTGCGTCAAACCTCTTTCAGATATTGGGCGATTGCCTCAAGCGACATAACCCGGGCGCTTGGGCACATTTGAATGGCAGCTTCGGGCATCGCAGCGGCAAAGGCGGTTTCGGGGTCCTGGACGAGACCCCTACCGCCTGCGTCGACGACGGCCCGCAGTCCGGCAGCGCCGTCGTGATTGGCGCCGGTCAGTACGATGGCGATCATCGTGGGGCCATAAGCATCGGCAGCACTCTCGAACAGCACGTCGATCGACGGCCGAGAAAACAGAACCGGCTCATCGCTCGAAAGCGAGAGACACCTGTCGACTTCGATGAGGAGATGATAGTCCGGCGGGGCAAAATAGATCGTGCCGCCGACGATCGGCTGCTTATCCTCGGCCTCCTGTACCGGCAGCACGCATTTGGCCTGGAACAGTTCGGCCATGACGCTGCGCCTGTCTGGCGGTACGTGGACGACCACGATGACAGGCAAACGAAAGCTGGCGGGGAGCGCTGTCAGCACGACCGAAAGGGCTTCCACCGCCCCCGCCGACGCACCGATGACGATGGCTTCGGGTTGAACGGACATTATTCGGCCCGCCTCTGGTAGATTTTCTCCTCCCGCACGAAGTCGGCGAAAGCGTTGGCGTGGCGAGAAAACCGCAGGTTCTCCTTGGAGCCAAGCCCCAGGAAACCTTTGCGGACAAGTGAATCCTTGAACAGGCCAAGCGCATGGTCCTGCAGGCCGCTATCGAAGTAGATCATTACGTTGCGGCAGGAGATGAGATGCATTTCGGCGAAAACGGCGTCCGTGACCAGGCTATGGTCGGAAAACACGACGTTCCGACGCAGCGATTTGTCGAAGGACACGCGGCCATAGGCCGCCTGATAGTAGTCGGAAAGCGAGGATTTTCCGCCCGATTTCCGATGGTTCTCGGTAAAGAGCGGCACCCGGTCGAGGGCAAAAATGCCCGCCTCGGCAGCCTGCAGCGCCTCATGATTGATGTCCGTAGCGTAAAAGATCGTGCGGTCCTCGAGCCCTTCTTCGCGGAACAGGATGACGAGCGAGTAGAGTTCCTCGCCGGTGCTGCAGCCTGCGATCCAGACCTTGAGTGAAGGATAGGTCCGCAGGTGCGGCACCACCTTCTCGCGCATTGCCTTGAAGTAGCTGGGATCGCGAAACATCTCGCTGACCTGCACGGTCAAGTAGCGCAGGAGCCGGGGCAACAGGGCTGGATCGTGCAACAGGCTCTCCTGAAGCGCGGAGAAGGTCGCAAAGCCCAGTTGCTGGCGCGCTTGTTTAAGCCTGCGCTTGATCGACGCCATCGCATAGTTGCGGAAATCGTAGTGGTACTTGAGGAACAGGGCCTCAAGTAGGAGCCGGATCTCGATGTCCTCAATTTTCTCTGGCACGGTGACTTCTGTCATTTGGGCATCCAGACGCGAACCAGCGACAGCAGCTTCTCCACGTCGAGTGGCTTGGCCATGTAATCGTTGGCGCCGGCCTCGATGCAGCGCTGTTGATCGTCCGGCATGGCCTTGGCGGTGAGCGTGATGATCGGCAGTTTCTTCCAGGCCGGGTTCTTACGGATCTCGCGGGTAGCGGCGAGCCCGTCCATAACCGGCATCATGACGTCCATCAGCACCAGCTCGATCGGTGCACCGGATTCTTTCTGCAGTGCTTCGATGGCCTCACGGCCGTTCCGGGCAATATCGACGATGGCGCCACGTGGTTCGAGGATATTGGTGAGCGCGTAGACATTGCGCACGTCGTCCTCGACCACGAGTATCCGGCGCCCTTCGAGCAGGGCATCTCGGTTACGGGCCCTGCGGATCATTTTCTGCTGTTCCGCCGGTAGCTCGGCGATGACCTGGTGGAGGAACAGGCTTACCTCATCGAGCAGGCGTTCGGGGGATTTGGCGCCCTTGATGATGATCGATTTGGAGTAGCGCCGCAGCTTCTGCTCGTCGTGCGCCGATAGTTCCCGGCCCGTGTAGACGATGACCGGCGGGAAGGCATAGGCGCTCTCCTGGCTCAGCGTCTCGAGCAACGAGTAGCCCGAAGCATCTGGCAGGGACAGGTCCAGCACCATGCAGTCGAAGGTCTGATCCTTCAAAAGGTCGAGGCATTCGGCGGCTGTGCCGGCAGTTTCGGTTTCGACGTCTCCCGCCTTCAGAAGTTTAGCCACAGCCTCGCGCTGGACCGGATCGTCCTCGACGATCAAGACGCGATGCACACGTTGTGACAGCTTGGTTTCGAGCTTTTGCAGAACCTGTGTCAACTGTTCGCGCGTCACGGGCTTGGTTGCGAAGCCGACTGCGCCGAGGGAATAGGCGGTTTCGACCTGATCGGTCGCCGACACCACATGAATGGGGATATGACGGGTCTTGACGTCATGTTTGAGCCGGTCGAGGACTGCGAGGCCGGACTGGTCCGGCAGGCCGACATCGAGCACGATAGCGCTTGGCAAGTATTGCTTGGCGAGCCTCAATGCCTCTTCGGCCGTCCCGGCCACGATGGACTGGAAGCCCATGTCACGCGATACGTCGCGCACGATCGCGGCAAAGGTGTCGTCGTCCTCGATGACCAGCAAAATGCGCTTGGCGTCCGTCAGCGCATCGCGATCATCGTCGACCTTGCGCGACGGACTTGATGGCGCTGCGGGCCGAGGGGCCTCCGGCTGCTGAAGGCTCAAGGCCACCGGCACGCCCGCCAGCGGCTCTCGGGGCGCGACATTTGCGGAACTGTAGTTTTGGGGAATTGTAATAGTGAATGTGCTGCCACGCCCCGGCTCGCTCTCCAACCCGATCGTACCACCGAGGAGACGCACCAGCTGTCGAGAGATCGATAGGCCAAGCCCGGTGCCACCATACCGGCGGCTGATGGTACTATCGGCCTGGTGGAAAGCTTCGAAGACACTGCGCTGCTGCTCTTTGGCGATGCCGATGCCGGTGTCAGACACGGCAAACGCTACATTGCCGTCGCCGGCCGTATGAATCGAGAGCCGGACTTGTCCAGCTTCGGTGAACTTGATCGCATTGGAGAGCAGGTTCTTGAGCACCTGTTCGAGCCGCTGCGCATCCGTCTCGATCGTCGGAGGGGCATCCGCAGCAATGTCGATGGCAAAGTCGAGCTTTTTGTCCATGGCGAGAGGCTGGAAAACCTGCCGGAGATTATTGGCCAGACGCTCGACCGAGAGCGTCTCGGGGCGTATCTCCTCGTGGCCAGCCTCGATTTTCGACAGATCGAGAATGTCGTTGATGAGGTTCAAAAGATCGTTGCCCGACGACTGAATTGTCTTGGCGAATTTGACCTGCTCTTCCGTGAGGTTGTCGTCGGGATTGTCAGCGAGCAGCTTGGCGAGAATCAGAGAGGAGTTGAGTGGCGTGCGCAACTCGTGGGACATGTTGGCGAGGAAGTCCGACTTGTACTGGCTCGCCTGTTCCACCTCGCGCGCCTTGGTTTGCACTTCCGCGTTGGCGCGTTCGAGATCGTCGCGCTGTCCCTCCAGCTGCTGGGCCTGTTCCTCGAGCTGGGCATTGGTCTGTTCGAGCTCGACCTGCTGCTGCTCAAGGCGAGCCTGCGATTCTTTCAGGGCGCGGCTCTGCTCCTCGAGCTCCTCGTTCGAGACCCGGAGCTCCTCGGACTGGGTCTGCAACTCCTCCGACTGTCGTTGGGTCTCTTCGAGGAGGTTTTGCAGTTCGCCCCTATAGTTGGCCGACCGCACGGCGATGGCGACCGCTTCGGAAGCGCGGTCAAGAAGCGCGATGACGCGCTCGTCTACCGGCTGCAGGAAGCCGAGCTCGATAACCGAATTAACGATGCCGTCGACGCTGCCTGGAAAAATGACCAGATGCTTCGGCTTGTCCTTGCCGAGCGCGGAGCCGAAAGCCAGGTATCCATCCGGCACCTCGCCGAGCACCATGAATCTGGCTTCCGCTACTGCCTGACCGAGCAGCCCTTCGCGCGGCTTGAAGGCGTTCGGCACGCTTGCCTCGTCGGGAACGCCGTAGACAGAGGCGCGCTGAAATTGACCGCCACCGCCGGTGAAGACGGCGCCGGCAACGGCACCTACATAGAGCGCCAGATAGTCGAGAATGCTGTTGCCGAGTTGCTCAACAGGTTGGTCTCCCATCATGGCCGAGGTCAATCCGACCTGGCCGTTTTGCAGCCATTCGTCGCGTCGGCGGGCCAAGGTCGCCCTGCGGATCAGAAAGCCGATCGTCGCGGTCAGGGCAATACCAAGAATCCCTGAAAATAATGTGCTGAGGAAGGCCGTCTTCTGAGCGCTCGCCATCTCGGCTAGCCGTTGGCGGCGGACTTCGCCCTCCCCGGCCGATATGGCCGCGATTTGTGAGCGGATCCCATCCATTTCGATTTTGCCGCGATCGGAATTGACGATAGCAAGGGCCGCATCCAGACCTTGGGTGCGCCGAAGCTCGTTGGTTTCGGCGAGTTCTGCGAGCTTGGCTTCGACATGTTGTCGGAGCGTGACCAGCCTTTGGCCCTGACCCGAATTGCCGGCGGTCCGCTGGCCGATCTCATCGAGTTTCTTCGGTATGGCCTGAAGCGCCGTGTTATACGGCGCCAGATATGTCTCCTTGTTGGTGAGCAGGAAACCACGCTGGCCAGTCTCGGCGTCTTGAACAAGCGACAACAGCTCATCCAGCGTAACAATGGCGACGTGCGTTTGCACAACGCGTTCATTACCTTCGCGCAAGGCCTGAAGATTGAAATAAGCCACAAGCCCGCTAAGAATGAAAAAAACGATCGCGACTGCGAGGCCAAATGCAACGCCGGGATCGAGGCCCAGGGTGCGCCCGGAAATTTGCGGCATTCGGCTCTGGTTCATAGCAGCTCTCGTCAGCGTTAGAGCCCCCGGAGGGGAGAATAATGGAGTCGTCGGACCACTTTCTCCCGGAGGAGCGGGTCAGCCAACGAGCGAAATTGGATAGCCAAACCGATGTCTTCGCTCACTTCCGTTTGGGAACGGTCGCGCCCGCAAAAACGCCGACAGCTATATGGTGTCAACAGGCAATATCAGACACAGCTCTGACGTGTATAGTATTTTATAGGTGACGCGAGCAGAAACACCTTTCGACCGTAAGGAGGTAGTAGCGGCATCTTCGAACTGTCCAATGGTCAAATCATTCGGATAGAATAGATCGGTTTTGCGATACTAGTCGCGAGGGGGTTTAGCCGCCCGGGCTGCACGCTCTTCGCTTTCTTCGAGTCGCTCGAGCAGCTCTTTGAACCTGCCATTTGTTGGAAGAGGCGGGGCACTCGCACTGCGCACAACATTTTGGAAACCACGCTGTAAGACCTGGTCTCTTATGTTTTTGCGGCGCTTTTCCTCATCGTCGGTCAATGATCTCGTCCCTCTAAGCGCATAAGAGATACGGCGAATACAGGTTCCATAGCGAGTAGGGAATTTGATTGATTCGAGTTCTGACCCGTGCCAGTCCTATTATTCCGGCCATGTATGAAGATGGCCTGCTGTCGGCCCCTTTGCCGATTCCTCCCGTAACCTCTTCCCTCACCTCGATATTTTTTCTGCCCCCTCTAGTGCTGGGCGCGTAAAGGCTTTAGCGTCCGGGCTCCCCTTATCTCCCTCATAACAAGAGACGATCCATGGCCGAGTCTTCCCCGTTCGCCCGGTTTATTGCCTTTGTCAGCAGAGGCATTGCTGCCATTCGACATTCTGGGGATGGCGAGCGCGCGCCTGTCTATGGCACAGCGCCGGCCATTCCGGAGGCCAAGCCGCAAGGGAGGATACCGACGTTGAAGATGCCGACGGCGAAGGGCTGGGAAGGCGAACATAAGCCGACGGCCGCGGCGGGGCTAAAGGTCAATGCCTTTGCGCGCGGCCTGGTGCATCCCCGCAACATATATGTGCTGCCCAATGGCGACGTGCTCGTGGCTGAATCGATGGGCGAGACAGGAAATCCACGCACCTTCTTCGACCATGCCATGTCGGCCACTATGCAGAGGGCGCGCGCTTCGGGCGATAGCCCCAACCGTGTGACCCTGCTGCGCGATGCCGACGGCGACGGCGTGGCCGAGGAAAGTCACGCCTATATCGAGAACGTGCGGCAGCCCTTTGGCATCGCGCTCGTCGGGGAGACGCTTTATGTCGGTGCCAGCGACGCGCTTCTGGCCTATCCTTACGAGGCGGGCGCGACCAGAATCTCCAAACAATCCAGAAAGCTAATGGATCTGGTGCCCGGCGGGCATTGGACGCGCAATCTGATTGCCAGCAAGGATGGCACCAAGCTTTACGTGGCCGTGGGGTCTTTGAGCAATATCGCCGACGCGGGCATGGCTGCCGAAGAAAACCGCGCCTGCATTCACGAATATGACCTCATATCGGGACGGTCCCGCATTTTTGCGGGTGGACTGCGCAATCCTGTGGGCATGGCCTGGGAGCCCGAGAAAGGGATGCTTTGGACAGTCGTCAATGAGCGTGACGGGCTCGGCGATGAAACGCCGCCTGACTATCTGACATCGGTGAGCGACGGCGGGTTTTACGGCTGGCCCTATTGCTATTGGAACCAAGTGGTGGACGATCGGGTGCCGCAGGATCCCGCCAAAGTGGCCTTGGCGCTGCAGCCCGATTATGCGCTGGGCGGTCATACGGCATCGCTAGGTCTTTGCTGGCTACCCGAGGGCACGCTGCCGGGCTTTCCGCCGGGCATGGCCATCGGTCAGCACGGATCGTGGAACCGCTCGAAGCTCTCGGGCTACAAGCTGGCATTCGTCGCCTTCGAGAAGGGCAAGCCCTTGGGAATGCCACGAGATATTCTCACCGATTTCCTGTCGCCGGATGAGAAATATTCCTATGGCCGCCCGGTCGGAGTGGCGCTGGCGGCCGACGGCGCTGTGTTGATGGCGGACGATGTGGGCGACGTCATCTGGCGCGTTAAAGGCGCGGAGTGACAACGAAACCTTTCCCCGGGTTTGAACGCATTCGCCTGATATAAGATTAGGCATCCGGCCTCAGGTGGCGCGCATCAGAGAATTCCTCAATCTGCCAGCATGTAATCTGCCACGCTGTAACAATGACTCGCCTGATAGGCGTTCCGCCCCCGGTTCATATGCGTAAGGTTGAACGTGCGAATGGCGCTCACCACGCGGCGGCTGGCAAGGAACTCTCGGATCGCGACCGAGCCGTGCACATTGATGCCAAAAATGTCCGCACCACGCGGGAAGAAATAACTGACATGCTCCGGCATCGAGACACTTTGCTCGAGAAATGGTTCGTCCACGCGGCTTGGCGTGGCCGAACGATCTGTAGTGAAATCCGAGAGATGCACGATGAATCTGGCGCGGATGTCTTCGCCGTGGGCATAGAGCGTGAAAAGCTCCATCCAGCTTGCATTGACGCGTACGAGCGGCTTGTCCGAGGTCGACGGCAGACAAGAAGCCGACCAGTAGTAGCGCTCGGTCCTGCGCGGTATCGGAATGCAGTTTTCACCGTATAGTCCGAGAAGCGCCAGTACTTCCCCTGCTTGCGGGCGACCAAGTAGCTTCTCAAAGCGGGCGACATATTTGAAGCGCTGTTCCAGGGACTCGGAGCGGTCGTTCGTGTCTGGTAAGTCAATCTTGCCCGCTATCCAGTCGCGCTGCTGTTCAAGGTCAAGGAATTGCCGCACGCCAACGGTTCTCGGGCTTGAGGTCGCACCCATATCAGACGTCCTGTGAAATTCGTCTGCGCGTCATCTTGTTCCCATCACGTATGCGACCTAGGCGAAGGCTAAGACGCGGGTTGGGTGACGAAGGGCATGATATCCACGCCGTCTCCTGGAAAGACGGTGAAATGCGGGTGGTTCTCAAAGAGACGGGCGGCGGCCTCGATAGTCTCGGCCTCAACGACGATGTAGCCGCAGAACGGATTCACGGCGCCGGCGATGCCGTCCTTTGTCACGCGCGTCGTCTTTCCTACCATGCCGCCACGATCGGGGAACGAGGCGGCGTTTCTCGCCTCCCAGTCCGTCCACCGCTTAAACCCGAGGGTATCGATCGCGTCCTGCTCCTGTTTGGGCAGGCTGCGAAAGCGGGCGACATCTTCGGGCTTCATGGTGTAGACGGCGAGAAAGCGGGGCATGCGGCGCTCTTCGTGGTGGCGAATGGTATCTGAGCCTAGCCTCTCCGCTGCTCGAAGTCACGCCGCATTCGCAACGTGTAGACGCCCGCTCACTAGATCGCGAAGTCCGCTTGCGCGAAAGTCGAACATCCTTCATCACGTGAGACGGTCGCGAACAACCGCTCGTATAGTCTCATTGACCAATTTTCTCGATAAGCAGAGCTGATAATGAATCCACGCCAACTGAAAACTTTCCTAACGGTCGCGCGGCTTGGCAACCTCACCCGCGCCGCCAAGGAATCGAACCTTGCGCAATCAAGCCTCAGCGACCAGATGCAGGCACTCGAGGCGGAATTGGGCGTTCAACTTTTCGAGCGCTCTCGGTTGGGCGTAATCCTGACATCCTCGGGTGAGGTACTAAGGACCTATGCCGAGGAGATCATGGCGTTGAACGACGAGGCGAAGGCGGCAATTCGCGCCGCCGCGCAACTACAGGAATCTGCGCTCAGGATCGGCACGCTCGAGACGATTGCGGCCGAAAAGCTCGCTGTCTTCCTCTCGCGCTTTCGGCACGTGAACCCCAATATCGACCTGACACTGAAAATCGGGGGCAGCGGTGAACTGCAGCGCCAACTCGAAGAAGGCTCGATCGACATGGCAATCACTTTCGATCGCGGCCTTCGCGACGAACGTTTCGTCAAGCGCCTGCTTTCGCGCGAACCACTGGCGTTGATAGCGGGCGGTAATTCTAAGGCCGCCGCGCCCGAGAAGCTTGAGGATCTCATCCACCTGCCCTTCATCGCTACCGAAACGGGCTGTGTCTACCGCCACCTCTTCGATCGGGCATTTGCCGACGCCGGCATCGCGGCGCCGCGGATCGCCACACAGGCCGACAGTATCGCGACGATCATGAAGCTTGTTGCATCCGGCGCCGGCTATGGCGTCGTGCCCCGTCTCGCGCTCGGCACGGATGCGAGGCAGGGTAACATAAGGATAATGCCTTGGCCAGGTGCTACCCCCACCACCTCGCTTATCATGGCTTGGCGGCGGCGGCGCATCCAGCCGGCGGCACTCTCGCTGCTACTTGCTGCGGCGAGCCAGGATCTGGGTTCGCTCAGATCAGTCGATGTCCGCCCTCGACATGCAGTATAGAACCCGTAGTAAAGCCGTTGCCGATTAGGAAACGGATCGCATCGGCAATATCCTCTGGCTGACCGACACGGCCCGCCGGCAGGCGTTTTGCCATCGCCTCCAATGTTGCCTGCTTGGCCTCACCCGCAACGAAACTCCAGATAGGCGTATCGACCCATCCGGGCGACACGGCATTGATGCGCACCGGCGCAAGCTCCACCGCGAGCGCCCGCACCAAGCCTTCCAGGGCCGCATTGACGGCTGCAACGACTGAACCGCGCGCTACCGGCCGATATGCCGCCACACCGGATGTGTAGGTGATCGAACCCGAAGGTGGCAGGCTTGGCGCACCGTATTTCGCCAGCAGCAAAGGCCCGTAAAGCTTGCTCTCTACCACCCGTTGCGCCGCCGATATCTGCAAGTCCGGCAGAAGCTGGTAGGCGCCCTCGATATCCGCCGCGGTGGCGACGATGTGGTCAACTGGACCGCGATCCAGGAAGAAGGCGGCTATTTCCTCTTCGCGCGATATATCAAGGATCGCGGTCGACAGCCCGGAATGATTACCGAGATCCCGCTGCGCCGCCGCCAGCTTTTCTCCACTTCGGCCGGCAATCGTCACACGCGCTCCTTCTGCAAGCAACCGCCGCGCCACCGCCAGCCCCATGCCCGAGCTGCCGCCAACAACGATAATTTCTGCGTCTTCGATTTTGATATGAGTCATCTGTCGTCTCCTTGCTCGCTGCAAGAGATGCACGGGACGGTGCGCAAAGAAAAACGGAAGAAACAGATGGGATCACCGCTTTTTCCGATGACAGGACCGGACAAAGTTTGTACCTGTCCGATGGCAAATCCTGCAGAGTTTGCCACCACCTCAACGTACACGTGACTGCCAGAGTGAATCACGGCATGCGCGTGATTTACGGACTAAGGGTTCCGGTATTCCGGTTGCCTCGTGCGAGTGATCTCGCATCAATTCCCAAATCGAAGGCTCTGCCTTGAAAGTTCCTCGGCCAGCGGTAAATGCACCGTTCGCGTGTGATCCCAAGAAAGCAGGCCATTCTCGCATGACCTGTCGTCATCCCAGCCAAGATGATTGATGATCGGATAAAGGCAGATGCCTTCCATAGGAACGCCAGCCCGCATGGCCTCATTTATCTCGTCGCCCATATAGGCAAGCCACGACGCGCGCCGGTCGCCTTCTATTCCTGTCTCGGCAACAAATATGGGGCGTCCATAGCGCGCATAAGTCTCGGTGAGAAAATATCGAAACGGCTTATACCGGGAATGGGACGTGTCTATCGTTTCGCCCCCATACAACCATTGGTTGTTGGAGTAATAATTCACGCCGATAATATCGAGATATCTGTCATCCCCGCCAAGCTGCGGCCAGGCGCGCCCGCACAACATGTCCCATGCCTGGAACTGCGCTTGACGATGGCCTTCGGCAATAGATCGTTCATGAAGACGCGATGGATCATGAGGGATATTGATAACGGGGTCACAGTGAACGAAACGCGCGCGTGCATCGACCTCCAGAATGGCATCCATCGCAGCAATTGCAGCGCGGGCGAGTTGAACCTTGAGTTCGAAGCCGCGCCTGCTCCCAAATGGATTGAGATAGCCGGCGTCTCCCCCGCCCCATGCAAGGAATGAAATCTCGTTGATTGGAGAATAAAACGGGGTTTCGTCGCACTCTCCACGAATGAGACTGGCGGCAGCTTTTGCAAATCGCGCAAACTTGCCGACGAACTCCGGGCGCCACGGATCGATGTGATCTGGCCAGCCATAATGGAGCAAATCCCATATTACCTGAGTGCCGGCGTTCGCTGCGGCCCGAACCATCGGAAGTGCGCTGGACCAATCGTATTGTCCCGGCGAATTTTCGACGAGATGCCAGCGGAAGCCGTCCCTGACCGTTCGGATGTTGTAACGGGAAACGAGATTATAATCTTGTTCTGCCATCACGTCGTGGCCCGTCGATGCGATCAGGTCAAGACGTTTGCCCGGGATGCCGGTTTCGGGAGCGCGCAAGCGGTGTGTAGAACACTCGAAGCCTGCCTGCATGAATGAAGCGAATAAACCCGAACGTATGCCGCGCGGTCGCTCGGCGAGGACTTCTCGAAACAGCCGGAGCCACATGGGTACCACTGCTTCGACACTGTATTCGCTTTCTACTTGCCGGCGCAGCGCTGCGCCTGTCTTTACCCGCGCTTCCGGCGAATTTGACAGCATGAGAATTCTTGCCGCAGCCGCCGACGCGTCATCATGCGGCACAAAATAGCCCGAGGTTCCGTCCGTGATTTGTTGAATGCTGCCATTATCCGCAGTGGCCACCACCGGCAACGCCGCCGCCCCCGCTTCAGCAATCACATGCGGCATGCCCTCGCCAGTCGAAAGCCAAGCGAAGATATCCATCGCGGCCATCAGGTCGGGAACGTCGTCGCGATCCCCAAGAAATGTCAAAACCGTGTCGAGGCCGCGTTGTCGCGCCAGGTGTTTGAGTTCGACTTCGTAATCCGGCATGAAAGCGTCCGGGCCACCCACAACGATGAAGCGTGTTTTCGGATTACTCGAATGCACAATCGCGGCGGCCTCGATGAAGTTCTCCACCTTCTTTTTCCGGTCCAGACGGCCCACCCACCCTATCAGGACATCGTCTTCGCCAAGCTTTAACATCGCGCGGACAGATGGCCTTACGCTTGGCCGAAATGCCGGGAGGTCAACCATTGAAGGTATCTCGAGAGCGTGATGCGGCCGCCCTGGCATCTTCGACGCAGCAGCATCGCGAATGGACCGGCAGACACCTACATACCGCGCTGTGAAGTGTTTGGGTCCGGCCAAAGCCTCGGACACCAACCCGCCGTGCTCGATCAGCGGCGGACGCAGATGCAATCGCTCATATGCTGGATAGATGTCGGCGACGTTTTGGCAGGAAATGACAATGTCATAGTTCGGAATTTTCGACGCGAGATAACCGATGGTGTCTTCGAATGACAGCTCATAAGGTGTTGTGTCAACGTCGATCCCTGCCGCAATGAGCTGGTCGCGAGTCTGCTCCGTCATACCGGGTCGATGAAAGCAGGCGACGACATCTACAACATACCGCTTTGGATCAAGGTGGCGCGCAAGAAGGCGCACTTCAGTTTCCTCACCCCCGACGACGAGCCACGCAAACACGAACAGAAGACGGACCGGGGAAGGTGCGTTCGGGTCAGACATCAGCTTTGAATACCACTTGGATAAAGTCGCGGCGCCGACTCGAAAGATCGTTCAAAAACTTTGCACCGTCATCGAATGGGATGATGTCGGTGATCATATGTTCCAAAATCAGCGATCCCTCACGCTGCAGCATCACGATGGTTTCGCGGGCGAGCCTCCGGCGATCCCACCGGTGCGACAAGCCCCGGGGGACGCGATTGATCTGCGCACATCGTATATTGAGGGCGTTGTGGTGAAATTCTTCTCCGAGGCGCAAGGCTTTCGCGCCATCCTGGTAAAATGCAAGATCTATAACAGTTCCCTGCGGACGGAGGGCTTTCAATGCAGTATCGAGGCTTTTTGAATGGGCGCGCGTTTGAAAGACGAAGTCGGCGCCCCTGTCGTTGCCGCCATGGTGCCACGATCGTTTGGCATGTTCAGATAACTGTTCTTCGCTCATTGCCTCAAATCCCATCGCCTCAGCCTTTGCCCTGCGAAATGGTGACGGATCGGCAACGATGATATCGGCCGCGTCGCAATGGCGAGCGAAGAGCGCAGTCATCAAACCGACCGTGCCGGCTCCCATTACGATGACAGGACGCCCCTCGATGCCTTGTCCCAGTCGGGCGATATCTTGCCCTCCGGTCTCGGCGCCGGCGTGCAGGATGCCGTTGGCGGCGATTGGGCCCATTTGGGCAACGAAGATTCCAAGTATAGGCTCGAGACTATCCGGAAGCTTCACCAATAATTCCGAATCCGGATTGGCGATATGTCCGGATTTGTGGCCGTACGTTGTGGCGACAATGTCACCTTCCGTAAAATCAGGCGCTTGCGAACGGGAAATGCGAGCGACCTCCATATATCCGAGGAAGGGAACTGGATAGCGCAAAGCGGGCTCGCCGCAGATAAAGGCGCCCCGGTCGGCATCAAAGCGGCTGTGGAAGAATGGGTTGGTGTTTTTCAGAAACGTGAGCTCGGTCCCCGCTGAAAGGCCACTGAAGAGCGTATCAAGCTGAAGCTGTTCGCCATTTGGCGGTTCTTCCTCATATTCGAAGTAGTAGGCGCGTTCCGGGGCTTCGATACCCAAAGAGCGAATGGACCGACGGTACGACATTGCTTTCGTTCTCCGGCTAAATCGTTACGGTTTGGCAGGTGCGCATCGAATCGCTTATTGCAAGCGCCACACGATGGGTTTGAAGTGCATCCCGGTATCGGCAGCGAATATTGTTGGGTCTTCCTTTTACTGCGTCGATGAAATGGCGATCCTGCAGCAGTACCGGGTCTCCCCCAGCAGTTCGAGAGGGGCGTCCGGCGCCAACGTCAACCATGATGTCGCGCTCGGACAATTCGATTGCCAGTCCGTCCGCGAAGAGGTGCAGCCCGATGCGGTGGCCCCAACGCAACAGGCATGTCGAACTTATGGTGCCAACGGCCCCGGTTGCGAACCTGAGATTTGAGACCGAGGCAGTCGCCACATCGAGACCAGGGAAGTCGGCCCTTTCGAGGTGATTGGATAACCCCGAAACCTCGGTGATATCACCCACGAGATAGCGGGCAAGATCGATGATATGGGTGGCTTGTTCGACAATCTGTCCGCCCGCTGCAGCTTCCTTCCACCACCAGCGCGGCGGAGGCGTCTGATCTAGCCAATAGCCTGCTACCAGTTGCGGCGGGTTACTAATCAGCAGGTTGCGTGCTTCTTCCACTGTATCGAGATATCTCCAGTGATAGCCGACCGCAGTGACGAGGTCTTCGACAAGGCAAGCGACTTCTTCAGCGGTCTCAATGTCGAGTGACAGTGGCTTTTCGACAAAGAATGGAATTCTGCGCTCTGCAAGCTCCCGCTCGATATCGCCATGCGCAAAGGGCGGAACACAGACAAATGCGGCATCGATCTCGCATTCCGCCAGCATTGCCAGCGCGTCAGTAAAGCCACGCATACCAAAGTCACTAGCGGCGCTGTTGGCCCGTTCCAGATCGGGGTCCGCGAGTCCTACCAATTGCACGTCATCGAAACCGGCGATGATATCAAGGTGGCGCCGGGCAATTCCGCCGGCGCCTATGAACCCGATGCGAACAGTTTCCATGGTTGTCTTTCTCCGGATTGGGGACCCTTGGGGCAGATGCCGCAAGTAGATGCTTGCTGTTTCGGCCGCCATGCGCTCTGCGCTGAACTGCGCGCGGTACCGGCGTCGAGCGGCCTTGGCGGTCGTTTCGCCAAGGTCCGGATGGGACAGGGCAAGACACACCATCTCGCCAAGCCCAACCGCGTCGGTCGGGCAAAAGTAGAAAGGATGATCTTCTCCAAGAGCGTCGCAATTCCCGCCTACTTTCGAGGCAACGACGGGCACCCCGGCTGCCATCGCCTCAAGCACAACGAGGGGAAGCCCTTCGAAAAGCGAAGGCAAAACAAAAAACTCAGCAATGCTCATCAGATTGCCGATGTCGCTGCGCTGGCCAAGGAAACGCACATGCTTGCTTAGACCCAGATTGTCAGCGAGCGAGCGTATCGCGTCGAGCTGCGGCCCCTCGCCCGCCGCAAGAAGCAGGACATCAGGATGATTGCGAACGATTGCCGGAAGCGCCTCCATCAATACTGCATGGTTTTTCTGCTGCGTGAATCTTGCCGTTGTCAGCAGCACCCGCGCCCCTTCAAGTTCGAGATCTTCAACTATGCTTTTGGGCGGTCTCGTCGTCTCAAGCGGATAAACGCCGTTGAACACCGTCGTCAGTTTGAGGCCCGCTATTCCGTTTTCGCGGTAGCTTTGCTCCGACGCTTTTGAAACGAGAACGATTTGGTCGATATTGGCTATTCCCTCAAAGTAGCGTTCTTTTTGTTCGTCATCCGTAAGGACATACGGCAGATGTTCCGTACGGATCACCGGCAATCCAATGGCAAGGGCCGAGCGGGCAAGATCGTGTCCCTCCCAACCGATGCCGGCGTGAACATGAAGCAGGTCGACGCGAGCCCGCAACAGCCAGGCGGAAAAGTCGCGATCAAGGACTTTTACCGCCATACCGTATTGCTCTGCACGGGCCATCATCGGCCTGCCGCGGGATAAGCCCGGCAGCGCCAGCGTCATTTCGAAACGATCCGACAGCGCGCGACCCAATGCCAGCATGTGCTCGCCCATGCCCGACGGATCAAGACTATCTGTCGCGAGGACGATGTGGGCTTTCGTGCAATCAAGCATTCGATGCCTGATCGGCGCTTCGCATCTGGTCTACATGTCCGGCCTGCTGCATCAAGCGTTTGAAAGTGGCCAACGCCTGACCCACGACCTGATCCATATTGTAGTATTTGTACGTTCCGAGCCTGCCGACAAAGCTAACATCGGGTTGTTGCTTCGCTAAAGCTTCATATTGTTTGTAGATCGCCTGGTTTTCAGGACGTGGGATCGGATAGTAGGGATCACCATCTGCGCAAGGCGTTTCGTAACAGATACTGGTCTTCGGATGTGACTGGCCGGTGAGATACTTGTATTCGGTTATCCGCGTATAGGGGATGTCTTCGGACGGAAAGTTGATCACGGCCGCATCTTGAAACCGTTCTCTGTCAATTGTCTGGTGAAGGAAATTCAGGCTGCGGTATGGAAGTTTCCCCAAACGAAAGTTGAAGTATTCGTCGATCGGCCCCGTAAATATTGTATGGCTTGCCAGACGCAGCTCCCTCAACTGTTCAAAATCGGTGGCGAGCTCAATCGTAATTCCTGGACGGTCGAGCATATTTTCGAACATTCGTGTGTATCCGTGGAGAGGCATTACCTGAAACGTATCGAGGAAATAACGATCGTCGTCGTTGGTGCGCGTCGGAATGCGGGCTGTGACCGATTTATCAAGTTCCGATGGGTCGAAGCCCCATTGTTTGCGGGTATAGCCCTCAAAAAACAGTTCATAGAGTTCGTTGCCGACTTGAGCCCGCACAACGTCTTTGGCCGTTTGGATCGTCTCTATAGCTTGCGCCTTGCTCAGGAGAAAAGCGGCGGTTTCCGCGTCGGATGAAAGGCGCAAATCATAAAGCCGATTGAGCGTGGTGCGGTTGATAGGTACCGGCAATAATTGGCCGTTCACACTGGAAAGCACACGGTGTTCATAAGGTCGCCATTGTGTGAACCGCGAAAGATAGTTGAATACTTCTTCGCTGTTTGTGTGAAATATATGAGGCCCGTATTTGTGAACGAGAAGACCGTCTTCATTGTAATAGTCGTAGGCGTTGCCGCCGACGTGAGACCGGCGATCCGAAATGAGCACTTGGTGGCCGGCTGACGCCAGCCTTTCGGCCAACACTGAGCCAGCAAACCCCGCACCCACTATCAGATAGTCAAAAGGGGGCTTGCCCGGGTTTGCTATCGCGACGACCCGATTGTCGCGGAGTTTCTCTCTGCCAAGCGGGTGTCCTCTGTGCTCAATTGCCTCCTCTACGATGGCCTGCATACGTTGCTGGATACTGTCCCATGACATCTCGCCCAGACGTGCATCGATCGCGGCAATCCGCCTCGTGTCGCCTTTCGGCAACTTGAGAGCTTTGCGGCAGGCGGCCACGAATTCGCTCGGTGTCGCGGCGGTAAGGACGCCGTCGACATCGCCGTAATGACGAACTACGTCGGTTATTTTCGTGCTGACGACCGGCCGGCCTGAGGCAAGATATTCGGGCGTCTTGGTGGGGCTGATGAACCGCGTCGATTCATTGAGAGCAAATGGCATGAGGGCCACATCCCACCCCGCCAAGTAAGCGGGCAACTCAGCATAATCCTTCTGCCCGAGATAATGGATGTTCGGCGCAACGGGCAGATCAGCTTTGTCGATCTTGGCGACGGGACCTACGAAAACAAAGGAGCATTCGGGAAGCTCCCGCGCTGCAAAGGCAATCAGTTCAAGATCAAGCCGCTCGTCGATGACCCCGTAGAATCCAAGTCGGGGGCCTCCGATAACTGCCTGGTCAACGGGAGTGGAGAGAGGATTTCGTGCCGCCTTGAAGTGATCTGTTTCAACCCCCGACGGAAAGGGATAAATGTTTTCATGAAGAAGTCGTTTTGACTCGTAAAGGCTAAATCCACCGGTGAATACGACATCAGCGTGGCCTATAAGCAAACGCTCCATATGCTTGAGTTCAGAAGGGGCAAACTTGAAGCTCGCCAACTCATCCATGCAATCATAAACGATCGCCGCACTGTCAACGTGCCGGGCGAATGCAAACATCATCGGCGTATAGAACCAAAGGATGGGTTTGGCCGAACACAGAAGCAGAATTATCTCATCGAGTATCTTCGCCAATACCGCTTCGCGCCGGGCATTGTCCCATTCTCCGGGTATGCGGGGCCGGATCGACTTTATCGGAGAGTCGTCAAAACTATGGATCTCGAAATATGCCAGGTGATGATCGGTAGGTATGTATTCTTCGAAGAAAAACACCTGCCGTTGGTTGGCGAACCGCTCCATCAAATGCTGGGGGCGCTGTCGAACCGAGTCCCATCGCAAGTGTGAAAAGCAGATTATCGGGCCTTCCAGAACCGGCAACATGTCGGCGGAAAATTGACGGTTCACATTGGACCAAAGCATATTCGCTCCTGTTGGTTGTCTAGGCCTAACGACCGCTTGCTTTCAATGTTCCTGTCGGAGTGAAACTTTCTGTGAGAAGCGATAAGCCCTCGCAACCGCTCGACCGTGTGTTGCCAAGTCCAGTTATTCTGCACCTCGCTCCTCGGTGAAAACTGTTCGCTGCGGCCTAGGATTTCCGTTATGGCCAGATGGAAGCGCTGGGCTGACGCCAGTTCCCCGGTGCGCGGCGTGATGTATTGCGTTCCGCAGCACAGTTCCTCATTGGCCAAAACTGGAAGACCCGCCAGCATATACTCGGTCAGGATTGCTGGAGCGCCGTCATCGACCCCGCAAACCACGCCGATCCGGGCGCTGTTCATAAGGCCGTTGACTGCTTCGATCGAGACGCCGGGCGGGCCTATGAAGTCGACATCAATGCCGAGGGAAGTTGCCAGATCCTGTAATTTTTCTGCATCCTCCCCGTAGCCGAAAACACACAATGTACGGAGAGTGCGCGGCAGTCTGGAAAGGGCGTTAAATAGGATGTCGTGACGCTTGTAAGCCTGTGCGGCAGCTACATAAATGATGTCGTAAAGCTGATCTGCACCAGTTGGAAAAAACGTGGTATCGGAAGCAAACTCAGGTCCGATCGGCATTATTACCGTTTCCATGTCTGGATGCCGGCGCGCCACATCTTCCGACTGCCATTCCGCTCCCGTCAGGACGAGGTCGAAGTGCCGGCTAACGGCCTCGGGTATACGCAGAGCCGGAGCGTCGATCGAGTTGTAGATTTTGAAACTCGCGGCGCAGGCTTCCAGAACGTCTTCACAAACGCCAAGTCCGAGCACGACGAGAATATCTGGCGGTCCAAAGACCTCGAGAAACGCCAGCATGTCGTCCGACACGTAAGGCGCGCCCTCACCAGTGAGTTGAAACGAGCGGCTGATCAATGCCTGATCAGTGGGCGACAGCTCATGGTTGCCTTCCGAGCGGGTATGATGCCAAATCTCGGCACGGTCGACGATGCCGGCGTTGATGCAAGCCAGCGGGAGCCGTTGCAGGTACCCGCCCCGCACATCCATCACCTGAGGCTTTACACGCAAAGACAGGACAGAGCCGTGACGGTCCCGCCATTTTTTCAGATGGTATTCCTTGGAGTGCTTTTGGTCGGGCCGACTGTCATCCAGAAAGTCACTGATAACGATCATGAATGTCATTCAACCTCTCCCATTGCGCGCTTTCAGCCACGAGGAAAGCAAACTGGAAGACTCTCGAGATGTTCCGGCCCCTTACGTTTTGTCCGAAACCGTACGGCATCATCGTCTGATATTTGGGTCCGGCGGTCGCCACTCTCCAATTTTAATTTCCGCCGGAACAATTCCAGGACGGAATTCGGTCACAGGAAAGCAAGACGTTCCGCGACGAAGGACTGCTGCATCAAAGTTGTGCTTAGTCCCCGATCAGAAACCTGAACACGCGCGGAACGGGTTGCTCCTCCAAGAACAATCAGTTTTGTTAGACTTCATGAAAGCACAGGAATTACTGCTGGCCTCTGAACTCACGTCGGGTTTTCCGAAGATCCGAACGATCCTCGCAGACAGATTTGCGGGCACAAAAATCATGATCGTTCCGACGGCGGCATACGGCGAAGGATGGAAGCCGGACTATGAGAGCCACTATCGCCCCTTTGAAGAAATGGGCTTCGAGGTCATTGACTACGACCTCGTCGGCAAGACCCCGGACGAGGTGAAGGCTGCACTGAATACGGTCAGCGCAGTCTACATGAGCGGAGGAAACACATTCTATCTTCTGCATCATATGCGCAAAAGCGGCTTCTTTGACCATGTGCGGGTGCGTATTAGCGAAGGAGTGGTCTATATCGGCTCCAGCGCCGGCTCGATCGTTGCGACACCGGTAATCAGTTATGCCGACGCGTTGGATGACCGCTCAAAGGCGGAGGAAACCAACGATATCGGCCTCAATCTGGTCAATTTTTCGATCCTGCCGCATATGGATCATCCCAGCTTCAGCGCCTTGGTTCAGAAGACCTACAAAGCCTTCGAAGGCAACGGCACAATGTGTCTCGGTCTTAACGACGATCAGGTCATTCACGTTGTGGGCGACTCATTCAAGGTTATCTGACCCAAGTTCAGCGCCCGCGCTTAAGCGAGCCTTGCAGGCTGGGGTTGAACTCGGACGGTCGGTTCCACAAGGAGCGCCGACCGCCCCTGCCGCAGTGCAGGTGGCAACCTGGCGCTGCGCTGGAATGTCCCTCGGAAAATTAAGTCAGATCTAAACTTGTCTGCTGCGGAACAAGAGCCCGACCCACCTGTTAAGTAACTACAACAGGAGAGGTGAAATGATGCAATCCAAGATACTGGAAGACCTTTATTACGACGGATTAAAAGAAATTTACTACGCTGAGCGGAAAATCCTCCAAGCGCTGCCAACAATGTCAGCTGCTGCAAAATCCCAGGAACTTAGCGCGGCGTTTCAAAAGCACTACGATCAAACGCAGGTTCACGTTGATCGTCTTGATCAAGTTTTTGAATTATCCGGCAAACCCGCAAAAGGTAAAACCTGCCCTGCGATTGACGCGCTTATCGAGGAAGGCAAGCAGATTATCGCCGAATACAAGGACAGTTCTGCACTGGACCTCGGGCTCGCTGCCGGAGCTCAAGCAGTCGAGCATCATGAAATGGCCCGATACGGTGCATTGAAAAAACTCGCAATGCTGCTGGGTCTAACCGATGCGGCCGATTTACTTGACGCCACGTTGCAGGAGGAAATCCAGACGGACGCCGATCTGGATGCTCTCTCCGACACCTTGGGATCGGCAAAAACAAAGAAGTCATCAAAGTAAAATCCGCAAAATACTTTGCCGATTAAGCAGGCCAATCCAAGGAACACACATGTCCAAGACCAACAAATCCAATCCCAAAAACGAAGCCACGATCCACGATCAAAAGTTGCGGCGGGGCGCGGGCGGCGAACTCCATCAGGACGCCGCCGGTGATACGCCCATACTGACCACAGCCCAGGGGGGACCCGTCTTAGACGATCAAAACTCGTTGAAGATTGGGGATCGCGGGCCCACCTTGCTGGAAGACTTCCATTTCCGCGAAAAGATCTTTCACTTCGATCACGAACGCATCCCCGAACGCGTCGTGCACGCTCGCGGATATGGGGCCCACGGGTATTTCGAGACATACGACACATTGTCTTTGGCGGAATATTCCCGGGCCGACATCTTTCAACGTCCGGGGGAAAAAACACCGGCGTTTGTTCGATTTTCAACAGTCGCGGGGAACAAGGGATCATTCGACCTTGCACGCGATGTGCGCGGGTTCGCAGTTAAACTCTATACGCAAGAGGGCAACTGGGATTTGGTCGGAAACAATATTCCGGTGTTCTTCATTCAGGATGCTATCCGGTTTCCCGACATGGTTCATGCGGTCAAGCAAGAACCGGACAGGGGTTTTCCGCAGGCCCAGTCGGCCCACGACAACTTTTGGGATTTCATCAGCCTGACGCCGGAAAGCATGCACATGATCATGTGGGTGATGTCGGATCGGGCCATCCCACGTTCCTTCCGTTTCATGGAAGGCTTCGGTGTTCATACCTTCCGCCTGGTGAACGCCAATGATGAATCGACATTCGTAAAGTTCCACTGGAAGCCAAAGCTTGGCTTGCAGTCGGTGGCATGGAATGAGGCGGTCAAGATCAATGGTGCCGATCCCGATTTCCATCGGCGCGATTTGTGGGACGCCATCCAGTCCGGCGCCTTTCCGGAATGGGAACTTCAGGTCCAGCTTTTTGACCAGGATTTTGCCGATGCTTTCGATTTCGACATTTTGGATGCGACAAAGATAATACCTGAAGAAATTCTGCCGCCGATACCCGTTGGCCGTCTCGTGCTCGATAGAATGCCTGACAACTTCTTTGCCGAGACCGAACAAGTTGCGTTCATGACGCAGAACGTTCCCCCAGGGATCGATTTTTCCAATGATCCGTTGCTGCAGGGTCGGAATTTCTCCTATCTCGATACGCAGATAAAGCGTCTTGGCGGACCAAATTTCACGCATATTCCAATCAATGCGCCCAAATGCCCGTTCAACAATTTCCAGCAGGACGGTCACATGGCCATGCGCAATCCGACGGGCCGCGTCAATTACCAACCAAACTCGTGGGGAGTAGGTCCGCGCGAGTCGCCGGCGCGAGGCTTCCGGTCATTTGCTGATGGAGAATCTGGTCAAAAGATCAGGCTGAGGGCCGAGTCCTTTGCAGATCACTATAGCCAGGCGCGACAGTTTTTCATCAGTCAGACCCTGCCCGAGCAGAAACATATCGCCGCGGCCCTGACGTTTGAACTCAGCAAGGTCAAAACCCCGGTAATCCGCGAACGTGTCGTCTCGCATCTTCTCAATATCGACGATTCGTTGGCAAGCAAAGTTGCCCAAGGGCTTGGACTTGAAACCATGCCACAGGCCGCGGACGCCGCCATTCCCACCAGGCAGGATCTCGACCCCTCCCCGGCGCTAAGCATCGTGGAACGAGGTCCGAGGCGGTTCGAGGGACGAAAGCTCGGCATTCTGTTGACGGACGGATTCGATGCGGCAGTCGTCAAGGAACTGCAAGAGGCCATTGTCGCCGAGAAAGCGGTGTTTGAAATTATTACCCCCGTCGTTGGGGGAGTTCGCGGCAACGATGGTACGCTGATAAAAGGTGACCAGATGATCGATGGTGGGCCATCGGTGTTGTATGATGCAGTGGCCATATTGCCTTCCCCTGAAGGTGCGGCCGCTCTTGTCAAAGAATCCACGGCCAGGGATTTCGTCGCCGATGCTTTCGCACACTGCAAATTCATCGGTCACAACGACGCCGCCCTGCCTTTATTCGATAAGGCCGGTATTGCCGGCGACCTTGATGAAGGGGTGATCCTATTATCCGACGGCAAGGATGTTGCGACCTTTATTGCGGCACTGGGCAAGCTACGCCTGTGGTCACGCGAGCCAAATGTTAAAATGAAATGATAGGCCCTGACCGCGGCGCAGCTGAAGCGCCGCGGTCAGGCAAGGACGCAAATCCTCCTTAACCGGAATTGCAATCGCGTGGTTCAGACCGGATCGGCGCCCATCACCAATCCTTCGATATCGTGCTTTTGGGTTACCGGCACCAACTCATCGACCACCCGGCAGACCAAATGCTTTTTCACCGAGTCCGGTAAGCTTTCGAAATAGCCCTTCGTCACCATGAGATCGTGCAGTTCTGCGTGGCCCGCTCCCGGGGCGTCCACGCCAAGGACCATCACTGGCCGCGCTATTGGAGAGGCGTGTTCCGTGCCACGGTGCACCGTCAGCGCCGAACGACAGGAGATGTCGCCAAGCTGCGGGAACTTGCGCACTGCTTTTGTCTGAAACTCCGGCCATACGGTCTTTGCTGGAAACATCTCGTGTTTCCACTCGCGACCGTCGATATATTGTGTTCCGGGCGCAACTTCGAACGGGCCCATATCCTCGGTAACATCAACGCCTGTCAAATTAAACGCAAGCGATGTTATGCGCCGCTCGACATAGGTGTCGACAGGCGAGGGAAAGTCCCGATGCCATGGCTGGAATTTCGCGCCTTGAAATGGGACATCAAACCCGATCTCAACGATCTGATAATCCTGGCCAAGTACATTTTCGCACATCGCAGTGACCCAAGGATGCGTGACCAGATCAACGAACCCGCCGAACTCCTCGGGATGAATTTCGACATACCACCGCCGCGGACCACGTCCGACAGCTCCACCCGGCCGCTGTATTGCAGACCAAAAGGCGGCCATCATGTCTTCGCGCATCTGTTCAGCCCACGCGCGGGGAAAGGCCGATTTCTTGCCGACGATTCCATCGGTCTTCAAGGTCGAGACATCGTGTTGAATGTTATCGGAACTGTCCATTGCCCCTCCAGGCGCACCAAAAACATGCGTATGATCGTTTTGATTTATATCGATCAAGCATCCCATAGGCCTGGCGGAACCACAACCTTTCACAATCGTTTCAGGGAGCACGCCAACCATCCCAAAACCAGCCTGGCCGTGCAGACGGAGCGCGTTGAGATCATGGCCATGGAAGCACCTCCGCTCGATCGCAAGTTGATTGCCATCCTTGCTGCCGATGTCGAGGGCTATTCACGGCTCATGCACGAAGACGAGGAAGGCACCCTTGCGACGTTGTCATCGCACCGGGCTATCATCGATGAGATTATTGCGGCGGGACGCGGCGGGATATCCGGTACGGCTGGCGATAGCGTACTCGCGGAGTTCGGCAGTATCGTCGACGCCGTTAACTGTGCAATTTCCATTCAACGGTCCCTGACTGCAGCCAATAAATCCCTTCCCAAACAGGCGCGAATGCTCTGGCGGATCGGGATCAATGTCGGCGACGTCATGGTCAAGGATGGCGGCATCTTTGGTGACGGTGTCAACGTCGCATGTCGCCTCGAGGCACAAGCGGAACCCGGCGGTATTTGCGTCACGCGCGGTGTGCGCGATCATCTGCGTGACAGGGTGGACTACCAGTTCGAGGATCTTGGTGAACACGCCGTAAAGAATATCGCGCGCCCCGTTCGGATTTTTCGTGTCTGTTTTGATCCCGAGGCAAGCTCTGATCTTCTCGATGTTCGCGCCACGCCTAGCAGGGGAAGCATTGAACTATCCGACGACAGCAACACGATCAAGGGCACGTCGAACCAAGTGGAACTGACGTTCTGGCAGTCGATACAGGAGACTAAGGATCCGTCGGAATATGAGGCTTACCTTGAACGGTTTCCCGAAGGTGAGTTTGTGGCGCTGGCTCGGGCCCGCCTGGCAAAAGCTGAGGAACCAGAAGCTGTCCCCGCTGCGGACCGGGCGGTGGAACTCGAGTTCTGGAACTCGATAAAACAGAGCAACTCCCCGGCCGCATTCGAAGCCTACCTTCAAAAATATCCGGAAGGTGAGTTCAAAAGTCTGGCTGCAATTCGCCTGAGGGAAATTTCGGAGACTGACTAATTACTGTGGGAATGGCCGACGCGCCGGGTGGACAGTTGTGTCCCTTGATTGCATCCCGACAGCTTGACTTGCTAAATCCAACTCCAAAATTGATGGCCCGGAGCCTTGAATGGCAATTTGGCTGAAGTGAGCGTTCCGTTGCTGCAAGTCCCGGCTTGTGAGGCGAAGCGAAGCGTTCTAGCGTCAGAAGCAGAATGACATTTCTTGAGACGGTCACCGATCCGATAATCCAGGCCGGAACCCTCGCCGCCACGGGGGCCATTGTCTCGCGGGTAGCCCTGCGAAACAATCCCCGCTTGCACCTGATTTTTCAGGTAACGTTCTTTATCGTTCTTACCACATTGTTGCTTTATCACGGTATCGTTCCCTACGAGGCAGGGCCACCCACTGCTTCAGCCGTGCAGAAGGTATTCATCGGAATCGCAAAGGTCATCTGGTGGATCAATGCCGCCTGGGCCCTCGTCGGTTTCGCACGTGTTTTCCTGATATTTGAGCGGCGGCCACGCGAAGGTAGACTGATCCAGGATCTGGTCGTCGGCATCATTTATCTCGGGGCGGTTCTATCCGTCGTCGCCAATGTCTTTAGCCTGCCCGTAGGCACATTGATCGCGACGTCCGGGGTGCTTGCCATTATTCTCGGCCTAGCGCTGCAGAGCACCTTGAGCGACGTCTTTTCGGGTATCGCCCTCAACCTCGGCAGGCCCTATGTCATCGGGGACCTGATTGTTCTCAGCGACGGCACAGAGGGAAGAGTCGTCGAGACAAACTGGCGAGCGACGCACTTGCTGAACAGCAGGAACGATCTGGTTATCGTTCCCAACAGCGACTTGGCCAAGGCTCGGCTGATCAATATCAGCAGTCCGGACCGGAGCCATGGTATCAGCCTCACTGTCCGCTTTGCCGGTACGACACTGCCGAGTGCCATCGTGGATATGATGCACTCCGTTCTTTTGAGTTCGACAACGATACTGAATCAGCCGGAACCGTTCATCCAGATAAAATCGCTGGACGGTTCAGCGGTGGAACTCGAACTCTCCTTTCGCATCGCAGATATTGCGGTGGCCGCAACGGCCCAAAATGAGATCTTCGATTTGATCTATCGTCACAGCATGGCAGCGGGGATACCCTTGGCAACACCCGTCGTTCTTCAGCCTGCATCCGGCGCAAAGACCGAACCTTCCGCCGGCAACCGCTCGAGCCAGATGCGGCTCCTTGATGCGATCCCGCTGTTCAAAACCCTCACCGAGGACGAAAAGGAAATCCTTGCTAAATCCATGTCTCGCCGGACATACCGCAAGTCGGATGTCGTTGCCGAACAGGGCAGTGAGATGCAATCGCTGCTCATCGTTCGAAGCGGCGTGTTGGTGGTCACACGTGAAGAGGGTCGTCGGAAACTGGAACTGGGCAAGCTGGCACCTGGGGATTATTTCGGTGAGGCCAGCCTGCTCGCCGGCGCGGGGGAACCAGGAACTGTGCGCGCGCTCGCTTCTACCGTGGTCTATGAAATCGCCAAGTCGACCTTGGCCCCGTTGCTCCACGATCGGCCAAGCCTCGTTGATGAACTAGGCCTCATTTTGTGCAGGCGGGCGCAATCGGAGAAGCATTTATTCGAAAACAGCACCGAGATTGCTGGCATCCACGCCATGCCTGGTCTCGTCAAAAAAATCAGGCTCCTGTTTGAGCTCTCTCATCTCGAGAGGAATTGACCATCCGGCTCAGCTAAACGGACTGCAGTGTCATCAACGTCACGCATACTCCCTATGGGCTAATGTTCAAACGGCACTTGTGCGGTTAGTGTGACTTCGGCCCAATGCCCTAGATCGAATTGTTGATTTCGCCTGAACCGAAGCGTCGGACCACCGGTCCAACATCGATGCCGCATTCGCAAACAATCACAAGACAAGCACTGTCCTGTTATCCGGCCATGCCGTGCACGCTGCAAGACTCTTGAGAAGCATGCCATTCGCAGCTGCACATGACATTTGATG
The DNA here is from genome assembly GCF_900113985.1 of Phyllobacterium sp. CL33Tsu. Lineage (NCBI taxonomy): Bacteria > Pseudomonadati > Pseudomonadota > Alphaproteobacteria > Hyphomicrobiales > Phyllobacteriaceae > Phyllobacterium > Phyllobacterium sp. CL33Tsu. The sequence goes on from NZ_FORJ01000008.1 coordinate 141,113, forward strand.
AAGACGAGTTGGCTACCCAGATCCGGGTGGTGAGCCATTATCCTGGGAAACGCGGCGTGGTTCGAACGAGCCCGGCGTATCTTTTCAATGGATAGCTTTGTTGAATGGATGGTCGGACTTTCGTGAAGGAAAGTTCGCCATGCCTCCAAAGAAACCGATTTCAACGACGGTGAGTTCCGCTCCGTCAAAGTTGGTGCGTGGAACACAAGCAGCGCCGTCCTCGCAACAAGCCTCCGATCTTGTTACGGGAGCCATCGGCCCCATCGTCGACCGAATTCCTGATCACCCCATCTTCATTCCGGATCCCAACGAGAATTTCTTCGATATCAATCGCCGGGGTGATGCGGTGGTGCGGCCGCGTGACATGCTGGTATTGCGCCTCGAGTTCATCAACCTGACCGTATCAGGCGGGGCAAAGCCGCGGCTGAAGAAGTCAGCCGCCGGCTCGGCGAGCCTGATCGTACATTTCCCGCCGCAGACCATTACCGAGGAGACCTTCTTCGAAACGCCTCCCACTGCCACGCACAACCCGGACCCTCCCCGCCCCGGCACCCCGCCAAAACCCGAGCCTGGCGGAGCGGAAGCACTCACGGGACCACCGGTCCGTGCACGAATTGCGGGCGAATCGAGGCTCGCGTTCAAAGTTCCGGACGGCTTCGACATTCCCTATACGCTGGAGGATGTCCTTGCCGCCTGCGAAACGCTCGAGCTTTCCGTTCCCGCCAATGCACGGCCGCCCGCAGCGCCCCGCCCTCCGATTGTCTTTACCGATATATTCGCTTCCAATCTCGGCAAATTGAGTGCACGTCAACGAGCATCCCTGACAAGTTTTGCGGCGCGAAGCCTGCGCATCGCCGCTGTCCAAGGCAATGCCAGCGCGTTTGAACTGCGCCAGGCTACGGGTGGTCCCGGATTGAAGGCGCTGAAACCCGGCAGGCTCGGCGCATCCGATCTTGTCCAGATCGGCCCTGTCATCGACGCCGGCACTTTCCCGACGTTGCGGGGTCCGCGCCCGGCCCTGCCTGGCCTGAACCAGACCGCAATCGAAATGCCATGGCGGCTGATCCTCAGTCCGCACGGCGCGGAACGCTGGCGCCATGCAGCGCTTCCGATTTATTCGGAGCAGACCGGGCGGACCGAACTGTGGCATTCGCGCCTCGTCTCACCATCCCAAACCGGACCGACGATCGAGCCGCCAAATGCTGACGCGCAACGGACCGTGAGAGCCGTGTGGGCGCTCACCGGCGAGGGATCGCCCAAGCCGATGCAATCGGACTATCCCGCGGGCAACTTGCCCAATCCCAACAACAGCCCGTTCCGTATGCCCATGGACGATTTCGATCGCTTTCAGATCGTCCATCTCTCGTCGAATTTCTCGAAATCGAACTACGCACCTTTGCCGGTCAATGCCAACCTCATGATGCTCTCTGCCCTTGGTGGCTGGCTGGATTCAAGGGGCGGCTGGGATCCCGTTGGCCTGTCGGTGGAGGAATGGGCTCATCGCGCCACCATGGGGCGGGATCACTATGTGCGTGTCGTCTACAAGGGTTTCCTCTTCCCATTCGGTCATCGCGTCTCCCTCATCAAGGTTAGCGAGCGCAAATTCCATAATGGCAAGGGATCGGACCAGGCCATGCCGGGCAATACGGCATATCTGCGCCAGCGGCTGTTCATCATAGTGCGTGAGCGCGAACGCACATTCGTGGATCCGGACCTTACCAACAAAGACGAGACCATCGCGCTGCACCGGCAAATGCCGTTTTCGAGTGTTCGAATTCTGACCGCCGTCACGCCAAGCCTCGACAGGCCGGATCAGGCGCCGGGCTCCATCGTCGGCAATCAGACCATGTTCTGGCCCTGCGTCGGCGGGCAACCCTTCAAGTTCCAGATGTCGGCCACCGACATCGACGGGCGCACGGTACAATTCGAACTCCCGATGATCTTCATCGATTTTTCTTTGGCAAGCCCGGTGAAGGACGGCTCAGCCCCGGTTCTGAAACCCAATTTCGATCTTGCCGAAACCAATGCCGATAAGGCCCGCGGCGCCTGGAACGATCCTTCTCATTCAGGTTGGAAGACTGCCCCGCTCAAGCGCCAACGCGTAGCGCTCGCACCAAGCGTCAAAGCCGGTGACACTTCCGTCGAGGCGGAATCGATAACGTTTGACGGTTTTGTCGAGAAACAGAACCTCAAGCTCCGCGCCTACAGCGAGAACCTTTCCAAACCCATCTTTTACCCCATGGTCCAACAGGCCGGCGTTCGCATCGCCGCCCTTGCGCAGTTAACCGGCAGTTCCGCATCGAACACGGTCAAATGGAACGCACGCTATCTGAGCGCCGGCTTTACCAACAATCAGGGCGAAGTCTTTGTCGACGTCGTCAGCGAGCCCGGCATGGCTCAGCTTAATTTTTCGACCCAGGGAGACAGGTCGGGAGGATTTGTCCAGCCGAACCTCACGCCGAGCGCGCTCTCGCGTCTGACCGGTCCCGTCACCGGCAACGTTTCCGACTTCATGGATGGGAAGATGACCGGCAGCAATGCGTTTCCGGCCACCTTGTCTGATCTTCCCCTGCCGCTGCTGTTTGGCTGCATTCCGCTCGGCGATGTCATCCAGGCTGTCACCAACCTTGGCGACAAGCCCGAACAGGTCCCGAAATTTGCAAGCGAAGCCAGCACCAAGGTCGAAAGCTTCATCAACGGGCTCGTGCGTCTCTTCGAATTTGTCACGCACCTGGCTGACAGTCCGGGTAGCATCGCCGATGCGGCCCTCGAGGTTGTCCGCGGAACTTTGGACGACCTCATTGAGCAGGCCGAAGCCTATCAAGCCGCGCTCGTTGCCAATGCCAAGGCGCGTGTAAATGATCTGAAGAATGCAGTCCTTGCAGTGAAATCGGAAATCGCCCCGCTGCTGGCGGTAACGAGCGTCGACCTCGCCCTGCCGCTGGGCGGACTTGCCGGCGCTCTCACCAATGTCAACAACGCCGCTGACCAGTTGCTCGCTGCCGCCGATGCGCAGGTCGGGGGTGTATCCCTCCCGGCCGGCTTCCGGCAGTCGTTGAAGCAGATCGCCAACCGGACCAAGACCCTCGCGAGCGACGTGGCGACGATCACCACCCTCATCACGCAAGGGAAAGAGCTTTATCTGGCGCTCGAGGCGATTGTCGGCCATCCGGAAAACCTGCCGCAATTGCTGGGCGATCCCGCCACGCTCGGCGGTCTGCTGACGGCGGTGCAGGCTAAGATCACCCCCTTGCACGATACCATCAAAGCATCGCGACTGCTCGACGGCGCGCCAAAACAGGCAATTCTTTCGGCCATCGAACTCGTCGTCGAGATCCTCAACGCTGCAGGCGACCTTTTAAAACTCCTCGAAATGCTGACCGGCGATGAACTGACGATCCGCTTCGACTGGAACCCGCCGATCGACAACTGGGCCCTCCCGGGTGTCGACAAAGCGAAAAACCCGATGTTCCGCGCCAATGACAAACGCGGCTTCCTCGTCGCCGTGGAAGCCAAGGTCAAGAAGAACGGCAGCAGCGCGCCGAAGATCAACGTCGTCTGCAGCCTTAAGCATTTCGACCTGGTCTTGATCGCACCGGCAAGTTTCATCGAACTGAATTTCGAGAAGATCGAGTTCCGCGTCGACAGTGCCGCGAAGATGGACGTCGACGTCCTGCTCAACGACATCAAATTTGTCGGGCCGCTGAGTTTCGTCGAGACCTTGCGCGATCTCATACCGCTCGATGGCTTCTCCGATCCGCCCTATCTCGACATTACACCTCAGGGCATCGATGCCGGCTTTTCGCTTACACTGCCGACAATTGCCATCGGTCTGTTCAACCTCAGCAATCTGAGCCTTGGCGCCGGCTTTACCGTGCCGTTCATCGGACAGCCGCTGTCCGTCCGCTTTAATTTCTGCACCCGCGAACAACCGTTCAACCTGACTGTTTCGCTTTTCGGCGGCGGCGGATTTTTTGGTATTACGCTGGACCCGCACGGCATACAGATCCTTGAGGCTTCATTTGAATTCGGTGCGAGCATCTCCATCGATCTCGGGGTCGCTTCAGGCGGCGTCCATGTCATGGCGGGCATCTACTTCCGCATGGAGAAAGATGCTTGCTCGTTGACCGGCTATTTCCGGCTCGGCGGTTATGTGAGCGTACTTGGGCTGATTTCCTGTTCGCTCGAACTTTATCTCGAACTTCGCTACGAATTCGAGAGCGGAAAATGCGTCGGCAAGGCGCAGCTGACAATCGAAATTGAAATATTCATGTTCTCGACAAGCGTCACCGTAACCTGCGAACGAAAATTTGCCGGAGCAAACGGCGATCCGACATTCCGCGATCTTATGGGGGTCAACGCGGCGCTGCCGATCGCCGAGGAACTCGAACTCATCGACACCGATACCGATTACGCATGGCGTGAATATGTAGAGGCGTTCGCCTAAGGGAGGGGAGCATGGCAAGACAAACCATTCTTTGGACGGTACTGCCCAATGGGCGCGTGGAAGACGGCGAATTTGCCGGCCAATTGCGCGTGTCCCTGGTCGCGTCTCCCCGGCTGACGCCCGAGGCGTCTGACGAGCAGGTGTTGAAGGCGTTTCCGGAATGGCGCAACTGGCCAAAAACGCTCGATAACGTGAAGTTTTCCTTGCAGGTTGGCCCTGACGAGCTTGAGCTTCGACGTATAAGCGACCCCGATGCCGATCTCTGGGCCAAGCTGTTCTCAGCCCAAACACCTGTCAGCGGATACGTTTTCAAGGACATGAGCAAGGTCAATCTCCGCTCGTTCCCCATGCGCAACGTTCTTGGAACGTTGCGCATGCACTATAAGAACCTCGCGATCCAATCGACAGGGACGCCGCCAACCCTCCTGCCCTGGTCGCAAGCCCATCCAGGCCTGAAGGACCTGCTGGGCGAACTCGGCACCCGCACGGAAAAAATCAACCTCGGCGACCGGCAAATCGAATACCTCGTGCCGGGCTTCAACCGCTTTTTCGACGATGAAGGTCGCGAGGGCACCGAGAACCGTTTGCGCAATACCGTCTTTGGCACAAAGAGTATTTACCGCGGACAGGTCGTTGGCGTGGATGTCGATGAGCAGGGAAACCCCAGGTCCAGTGGGCAGTTTCCGGTCCGCGCCTTGCCTCCGGACTGGCACAATCCTGCCGGGGGCGGCGCCGATGCAAGCATTATGGGGCAATTCTCCTCCGCGGCAGAATATGCTTTCTACCAGGCAGATCGCTTCTACCGCCGCGAGCCTCTGACACAAGCCAAGCTCGACAAGCTTGACGCGCAAAAACAATTGCGCCGCCCCAAGCTCGTCGACGTCCCTGCCCCGCCCAAAGCGCCCGATTTCGATTTCCATCGGATCGTCGCCTCCTACAGCGACTATCCGCGGCTCCTGCGACGCCTTGGCCTTGTGATCGATTGCGTGGTCCAGCCGAATTCGCCCATTGATCTCGCGCTCAATGCTGCCCCGCAGGTGCAAGGGCGAATGTCACTCAACCTTTCATGGGGGAGCGCCCACGATCCGGCGGATGATTCCTGCCCGCAGACCGCGTGGATAGCCGACAAGTACCGGTTTGTGACGCGTCCAAGGACGCAGGATCACGAGCGAGGCTTACTGAAACTGCAGTATGCCGACGATAAATGGAACAATGACAAGCGCACCCTGTTCGATGTCTATCAGGTCGACCCTGACGGTGCGGCCCTGAAGACGGTGGATTTTGTCATTACCGCACAGAACCTTGTGGGAAAGAGCCTGGCAATCGGCGCCGACGGTGCAGTCACCTATACAACGGGCGACAAGCAGGCGGTCGCTGCCCTTCGCACGGGCGGACTTGGCATATCCCGCCATGGCAAGGCGCTCACGATTGCCCAGAGTGCCGCATCGGCGGCGCTGAAGGACGCAGCGGTAAAGTCCGGCGCAGGAAAGAAGGTCGTTCTGTTCACTGAGGACCTATTGCGGGGGTATAGAGTCGACGTACAGCCCGTAATTGGCGGCTCGCCTGAGAAGTGGCATACCCTTTGCGGCCGCCATGGCACTTACAAGCTCATTGCCACGAACGAGGACCTCCCCCTCGAAGACGATGAAGGCTATGTGAAGGGGGCGTCGACGACAAGTTCGGCCAGTGAGGATGCCGACCCGGATGATCATTATCTGCACGAATCGATGTTTCGCTGGACGGGATGGAGCCTGGTAACGCAGCGCCCCGGTAAAACGCTGCGCGCGAGCAGCGATCCCACCTCGGGCGTTCAAAGTGAAACCCCAGAGACGGTTGCAGATGAGGCAACAATTGGCGGCAATGGGGTATCGGCAACGTTCGTCGCGGCCAAAGGCAGCTTGCCGCGCCTGAGGTTCGGCACGCAATACCGCTTCCGGGCACGGTTGGTGGATCTGGCCGGCAACAGCCTCGGCGTGGACGACAGGTCGCTTGAAGACGACGAGCAGGTCAGCGAACCCGTAGGCTATTTACGCTTTGAGCCCGTGGACCCTCCCGTACTTGTTCAACGCGCACGCGTGAGTGAGGGCGAGTCGCTCGAGCGGATGGTGATAAGAAGCAACTTCGACGTCGACCCTGAAGGCTATCTGAAGAAGAAGCCGTTCAAGGATGCGATCAAGCTGCCGGCTTCGCAGGATTTCGATTACACCGCCGGCAACGAGCGGCATGTGGTGCCACCGAAATCCTCGCAGCTGCAATGCGAGCAGCACGGACTGTTCGACGTCTACTTTGCCGATCCTGCCTCGATCAAGACAGCCTACGCGATTGCAAGCCGCGAGGCTGGAAGCTTGAACGATCCGACGGCAACATCGACGCCCGAACTCATCACGCCTGCGGCTATAGCAGGAACTGCCACGCGGACGATATTGCCGCTGCGATTGCCCTCGCCGGACAACCCCACCGGCGATCGCCTCGCGGCCGGCCAATACGTGATTCATCGCGGCGCTCAGGTTTCCACACCCTATCTTCCGGATGGAGCATCGGGAGGCTTCGCATTGCGGGCTATGCAAGGCCATTCGATCCCCGGCGTGACCGTGCCCGTTGTCCTCGGACCGAGCGCTGCGGTGGTGCGTGCCCCGAACCAGGAACTCGTTCTCGTTGTCGCCCATGGCAAGGAATGGCCGGACTCAACCGGGTTCAGGATCGTCCTTCAGGAGCGTGGTGCATCGCTCCTTGATCCACCTTGTGACGAAACGTTCAACGACGGTGGTACGCCAGCCTGGGATGAGGACAAACGTGTCCTGACAATATTCATCGCCAAGGGCCGTATCGCATGTCTTCGCTATGCCAGCTTCGCCCATAAAAAATTCATGGACTCCTTTGGTTTGCCGGGATGGATCGACACCGCCGGCGAGCGGGACTTTCTGCGCGGCATGGCCGAACTCGGCTGCGCGTGGATGATGACGCCCTATCGCGAACTCACGCTCGTCCATGCCACCCAGCAACCGGTATGCGCGCCCGAAATGATCAAGCTCGTCGCCGGCCGCAGCATGAATGACCAGTTTGCCATCTTGCGAGCGCAGGTGCGGCTGCATGGGCCCAGCACCGGAAAATTCGAAGTCGAAGCGCATTGGAAGGAGTGGATCGACGATCTGGAAAAGCCGGGACCGGAACTTGTCGATTCCCATGGGGCGCTTGGCGAAATTTTGCTTGCCGAGAACCACGAAAACACATTCGATCTTAACGGCGCGGTGAACGCCCAGCAATATGACGCCGCGCGCCCCCGCGCCCGGGGCGACCGGCACGAATTCGGCGACACAAAATTCCGGCTGGTCGAGTATAAGGTGTGTGCTACGACGCGTTTTCGCGAGTATCTTCCGCCATCAATCTATGAACAGAAAGATCAGGTTACGCGCCTTGGGCCTATTGCCGAGGGTCAGCAATTCCAGCTTGGCGCGGATGATGATCCGGGCGCTCCATTCCTTGTCCAGCCTGGCGCAGCCCCGCTCACCATCGTCAAATCGAGCGCGGCACCCGACGAGCCGCGCATCGTCTACGTTATGCCCACTTTCCGCTGGGAAGAAACAGCGGACAATTCATCTCTCGATACAGTACGGCTTGGCAACGGCCTGCGCGTATGGCTTGAGCGCCCTTGGTTCTCCTCGGGGAACGGCGAACTGCTCGGCGTCGTGATCCTCCAGGACAATGCCCGCTTTACCGATATTCCGGTGCCTGTCGTGCCGCTGGTAACCCAGTGGGGTCTCGATCCCTTGTGGGATACGTCCCTGCCGAAAAACGCGATCCGGATCACCGATTTCCCCTCGCGGGTTATCAATGAAGCCGTCCCATTGCTTGAGCCGCAAGCGGCAGGGCAGCAGGTGCAGATCATCGGCCACCGGGTCCATTGGGATCAGGCGCGCTCGCTCTGGTATTGCGACATCGAGCTTAATCCCGGCAGCAGCTATATGCCGTTCGTGCGGCTCGCGCTGGTCCGCTATCAGCCCAACGCGCTTTCAGGCGCAAAGATTTCGAAGGTCGTGCTTGCTGATTTCTCGCAAGTCCTGCCGCGCCGCCGCTCATCTTTCCAACGCGACGGCGCCGTGGTCGCGGTCAAGCTACGGGGCACGGTACCAAGTCATGGTCCAATGAAATTCCCGACCGACTCGGAATACCAGGACATTTCCTTTATCCCCCTCCCCGGCCAAGCGGTCGAAACCGGAAGAAACAAGGTCGAGCTCGTACTGCAGACCCGCGACCCGGCGATCGATTCCGACCTCGCCTGGATCGATCAGAAGGTGCTGACCTCGGCCATATTGGCGCCTGTCGCTGGAATAGGGCCGATCGTTACGACGACCTTATTCGATCAGCCGGCCGTAAGGGTAGAAGCACCTCCGGCCGCCGCCGACCGGTTGGGGCAGCGGATTAGCCTCGACCTGACGCACATCGCGAGCCCGATCGACGTCGTCCAGATCCCGCCCGATCTATTCGATCCCGTTATATGGAGCGCCAATGTGACCCTGCCAGATACCGCTGGCAAACCGGCTCGCCTCGCCATACGTGAATACGAACGCTATTACACGGACAGGACCATCGCCGAACAACGTGGCGGTGCGACGAGACGGCGAAAAGTGGTAGAGGAAAGGCTGGTTTATACCGTGTTCTTTGATCTCCAGTAGACGTCGAGCGTCGGGCCATACGTGGAGGAAGTCGCCGCGGCTCGCTCTATTTTTGGTTACGCGGTACTGTCCCCTCGCTGGCTTCTTCAACCAGATGCGTGCGCGAGGGCGCAGGTTCAAATCGATCGGCGAAATATTGCGTTTCGTTGACCACACGTCCTTCGCTGAATTCCATGATGCTCACCGCATAGGTTGGTATACCGTCATAAGTGAGCACGAATTCAGAGACCCAGAGATCACCGCTGCCGATAATTCGCTGGACCGTAAAGCGCTTCTTGTTCGGCTGAACTGTCCGGCTCTCTTGAATGTTGTGCCGGCCACGAATCCGCTCATTCGATTGCGGATAGTAGAGCAAAGCGTCATCACGATAGATCTCATGCTCGACCTCGAAGTCGCTCGCGTCCGACGCTTCCCAATGACGTTGAAGCGCCATCCGCACGGTTTGATCGTTCATCCCAACCTCCGAACTCCGTTTCCGGGCATCAAATCCCAACTACAAAGCAGAATTCGGGCGATGGCTTGTGAAAAGTTTAGTTGACCGCTTTCGATAGCGAGGAGAAACTTGCCACCCAGCGAGCAAGAGGAAAAAACAATGGAAGAGCCAGACCGTTGGCGCCACATGGCAAGCGCACCGAAAGACGGCAGTCGTATCCTCGTAACGGTCCGCCCGACTGAACAGGGGCAGGCAGAAGTTGACCTCGCATATTGGTCCAAAGGCGACCAGTTTGGTGCCGAAGGCTGGCGCGCCTCTGATTCCTCACCCGGCCGTGTCGTCGAATATGCCGAGCCGGAATTGAAGTGCTGGATGCCGATGCCCTCGGCCAATCTCAACCGCACCTCCATGCCCGCCCCCTGGGAAGGCGAAGACGCCGAGCAACTGGACGGTTCAGGGATTTAAAGAACTCGCGTCGTTATACGCTGCGCTTCTTCGCCAGCCGCTGCCTGCCTCGCGCAAGCTTCGCCCCCTATTGTTACTGCGACAATAGGAGACGACCGTGCAGCAAGTTGCAGTAAAACGCCTGGGCGACAAAGGCTATCTGACCGGCAGTGATGTCGGCCTTGCCCTCGGCATCGTCGTCATCCTGACCGTGCTTTTCCTGCCGGTCTCGCCAATTGTTCTCGACATCGGCCTTGCCTTCTCCATCGCCTTGTCCGTGCTGATCCTGATGGTCGCCCTGTGGATTCAGCGGCCGCTCGACTTCTCGGCGTTTCCGACTGTCCTCCTGATCGCGACAATGATGCGGCTTTCGCTGAACATCGCGACAACCCGTGTCATCCTCACCCATGGCGACGAGGGTTACGGGGCTGCGGGACAGGTGATCCACGGTTTCTCGCAATTCGTCATGGGCGGCGACTTTGTCATCGGTCTTGTCGTGTTCGCGATCCTGATCATCGTCAACTTCCTCGTCATCACCAAGGGCGCGACGCGCATCGCGGAAGTCGGCGCGCGCTTCACCCTCGACGCCATTCCCGGCAAGCAGATGGCCATCGATGCCGATCTCTCGTCGGGCCTGATCGATGAAAAGCAGGCGCAGCATCGCCGGCGCGAGCTCGAAGAGGAAAGCGCTTTCTTCGGTTCCATGGACGGTGCGTCCAAGTTTGTGCGAGGCGATGCGATCGCCGGTCTCATCATTACCGCCGTAAACATTTTCGGCGGCATCATCATCGGTGTTACCCGCCACGGCATGGATGTCAGCCACGCCGCTGACGTCTTCACCAAACTCTCGGTCGGCGACGGCCTGGTCACTCAGATTCCGGCCCTGATCGTTTCGCTTGCCGCCGGCCTCCTCGTTTCGAAGGGCGGCACGCGCGGCTCTGCCGACAAGGCGGTGTTCGGGCAGCTCGGCGCCTACCCGAAGGCACTCTTCGTTGCCGCGCTCCTGCTTTTCGTCCTCGGCAGCCTGCCCGGTCTGCCGGCCTTTCCCTTCTTTATCCTGGCGATTGGCCTGACAGCGATCGGCATTTCGGTTCCCCGCAAGCTGGCGCGGGTGGCCGCGGCTGCCCAGGCCGAGATTGCCCAGAAACAGCACGCCGCCGCCGAAGAGGATCGCAACTCGGTTCGCGCCTCGCTCGAGACCGCGCAGATCGAGCTTTGCCTCGGCAAACAGCTTTCGGCGAAACTTCTGGCTTCGCAGCTCGAACTTGCCCACCGCGTCAACAAGATGCGCAAGAAATTTGCCGTCGAATATGGATTTGTCGTGCCCGAGATCAAGGTCACGGACGACTTCCTGCTGCCCCCAAAGACGTACCGCATCAAGATTCACGGAACGGTCGTTGCCTCCCATGAAGTCCGGGTCGGCGAAATCCTAGTTATCCCGGGCGACAGGCCGCCCCCGCACGTTCCCGGCGAAGAAGTGCGGGAGCCCGCCTTCGGCATGAAGGCCTATTCCGTGCCGGAAACGTTTGCTGCGGAGCTGAAGCGCGATAATTACATGACCGTCGACAACCTTTCGGTCCTGCTCACTCACCTCAGCGAAATCGTCCGCAACAACCTGGCGCAGCTCCTGTCCTACAAGGACATGCGCGGTCTGCTCGACCGCCTCGGCCCGGAATACAAGAAACTGCTCGACGACATTTGCCCTGCGCATCTTTCCTATTCGGGGCTGCAGGCAGTCCTAAAGCTGCTGCTGACGGAACGGGTATCCATCCGCAATCTCAACCTCATCCTCGAGGCCATTGCCGAAGTCGCGCCGCATGTGCGTCGCTCCGAGATGATCGTCGAGCACGTGCGCATGCGCATGGCCCAGCAAATCTGCGGCGATCTTGCCGATAATGGCGTGCTCTCGGTGCTCAGGCTCGGCAATCGCTGGGATCTCGTCTTCCACCAGAGCCTGAAGCGCGATGCCAAGGGCGAGATCGTCGAGTTCGACATCGACCCACGGCTGCTCGAACAATTTGGCACGGAGGCGAGTGCCGCGATCCGTAAATATCTCGATGCCGGGGAGCGCTTTGTTCTCGTCGCATCGCCCGAGGCGCGTCCTTATATCCGGATGATCATCGAACGGCTCTTCGCGACGCTGTCGGTGCTCTCCCACGTCGAGATCGCTCGCGGGGTCGAAGTGCGTTCGCTCGGCACGATTTCCTGAGTTGCCGCCAATGCCGCAAATGAGCGACACGATTATCGCGGCCTTTCTGGTTTTCGCGCGCGTGGGCGCATGCCTCCTTGTCATGCCGGGCCTCTCCAGCCCGCGAATACCGATGCAAATCCGTCTGTTCGTCGCCCTCGCCTGCTCGCTGATGGTGGTGCCAATGGTCCTCGCGCAAGTCGAGCCAGCCGCGCGGTCGGCGCCCCTTCCGCTGATGCGGATCATCGTCATCGAAATCATTACCGGCGGCATGATTGGTGTTCTTGCGCGCCTCTATTTCTGGGCGCTGCAATTCATGGCGGGAGCGATCGCCATGGCGACCGGATATTCGGGAGCCCCAGGTGGCGCCATCGAATCCGAGGAGCCGGAGGCGGCAATCGCAAGCTTTGTGACCCTGTCAGCGCTCTGCCTGTTCTTTATTTCGGACCTCCACCTCGAGGTTTTCCGGGCGCTCCTGTCATCCTACTCGGCCATACCCGTCGACGGAAATTTCCAGGCGTCCACGGCAATGGTCAATCTGACCGATACATTGTCGAGGGCGTTCCTCAGCACCATCCGTATTGCCGCGCCCTTCATCGTTTTCGCCGTTGTGGTCAATATTGCCATCGGATTGATCAACAAGCTGACGCCGTCTATCCCGGTCTACTTCATATCGATGCCCTTCGTGCTCGCGGGCGGTCTGATGCTGCTCTATTTCGCCATGCCGGACATCTTGCGTTTCTTCACCAACGAGGCCGGCGCCTATCTGAGGAGTTTCTGATATGGCAGCTACACGCGCCACCTATCGCGAGATGATCCGCCTGCAGAAACTTGCGAAGTTGCGACACGAGATGGAGCTTGCCCGACTTCAAGCGCAATCAGCGGCGGTCGAAGCGGAAAATCTCGACCTCTTCAGAATGCATGAGAGTCGTTTCGGAGCGGAGGCCAGCATCGTTCCCGTCGGAATTATCATGAGACGGCTCGAAACGAACAAGGCGCGACAGGCATCACTGGCTGATACCGCAATGACAGAACGACAGAACTGGCTGAGAGTTTCGCGCACGATCGACACCTTGAGCGACAAGCTGCGTGTCCTTGACGCAAAGCTCACACGTGCGGAGGCCGCCGCCGAGCTCGATGAGAGTATCAGTCATTTACTGGCAGCGCCGAAAATTTAAGGCTCAAGCCTCCCGTAAGTTTGGGCGATTAAAGTGCACCCTATGAGACAACGAAGCGAAGCTGCAACAAATGGCCATTAATCCGCCGTCCGATCTGGTGCTCGATGTTGCCATGGCCGCGGATCCCGATGCGATGCGGGCAGCGGCGGACAAGCTGCGGGCGATGACATCCGACCGGGTTGCAGCGCAGATGCAGCTTTCGCGCGACAGTTTCGCTGCTTTGCAGCAGGCAGCATCGGAAGCTCGGAGCGCCAAGGCTGCCGAAGCGCCTAACAAGGCCTACAAGAAATTCGAGGCCTTCATGCTGCAATCCTTCGTCGAGTCGATGTTCACTGGCGAGAATCAGGCCGTCTTCGGTGAGGGAATTGCCGGCGACTACTGGAAATCGATGATGGCCGAGGCGATCGCCAACAAGATGTCCGACGGTGGCGGAATCGGTATAGCGCGCATGCTCGAAGCGCAGAGTGCGCGGAAGGCAAAAAATGCCGCTGCCGAAGCCGCGACTGAAAACAGTATCAAAACTGATGACCAACCCAATTTCAAACAGCAGGATTCAAATGTCATTTTGTACCAGATCGAACGGCAACTCATTCACAGGCAATTGAAATCGACCGATGACGTCGAATCAACCCGACAAGGCTGAGGCCGAAACGTTTGGAGGGAATTCATATGGAAACCGTCAACGATAATCAGAAAAGCACCGAGATGACAGCTTTCGCCCAGAGAAACGAACCCGCACTCGATCCAGTGCTCTTTGCAATCCGCAGGCTGGAAGAAGTCGTCGAGCGCGAGACCCGTCTGCTCCTTGATGGCCAGACGGTCGACCTCGCCGATATCAATGCCAATAAGAGCCGCGGCTTGCGCGACTTCAACAAGGCAATGGGCAAAGCCGCCAAAACCGTCGACACGTCGGCGCTGAGGTCCCTGCAGCCGTTCCTCGACAATCTGCGCCAGAAGCTCGATCGCAATTGCGATGCGCTCAAGTTGCACCTGCGCGCCGTTACGGAATTGACCGGGCTCATCCGTGACGCCCTCGAAACGCAGGAGGCAGACGGCACCTATACGGTCAGGCAATTGCGGGACGGTCAGGGCGCATGATCCGCATCGCCATTATCGGCCTGTGGATTTGCGGCGTTGCGCTTGGCTCGCTCTATTTTGCCGTTTGGCAGAATTCGGCGACCGCATCAGTCGCGCCGAAGGCCGGTGAAGTCGTGCTCGACGATGGCAAGACCGATGTCTTCAGCGTGCCCGTCATCATCGACAATGCGGTGCATGGCTATGTCGTGACGCAATTTGCCTATACGCTCGACAAATCTGTCAAGGCGTTGGTGACCGTGCCCGTCTCTTATTTCATCAATGACGAGATCTTCTCACAGTTCTACGGCCAGTATTCGGACGTAAAGGACGTGCAGCAGGTCAAGTTCGATGATGTGAAGAAATCCATCATCGACCGCGTCAACGCGCATTTCCCGCAGCCGCTCCTCAAGGACCTCCTCGTCGAGCAGTTCAACTACATCAGTTCCAAGGAAATCCGCAACCAGAACACCAAGGGCCTCGAACGGCCCTAATACTGGATCAAAGCGAGTAATATTTGCCCGCGAGCGTCTGGAGCAGCGTGTCGTTCAGGGGTTCGACGATGGGGTCCTGGACGAAGCGGACGCCGAATTCCGGCTCCTTGTGCCATACGACTTCCGTGATCAGCGCGCCGCAATATTGATCGTCGAACAGCCAGAAGCGGGCTGGAACGGCGCACGAGCCGATCAGCCTTATCCTCGCCCCGCCATGGGCAATGTTCTGGAACTGGCATTCGGTCAGGAAGTGACCATCCAACGTGACAAGCTTGCCGGATCGCAGGCGGGTCCGCTTGCGATCCTGGCGCCGTTTTTCTGCTTTATGTTCCGTTGCGGCTGGTGGCATTGCCAAGGGATCCGAATTGCAAGCAATCACGCTATCAGCCAAAAATTGCAAATCCGTTAGGCTGCCGCGAGTTGGGAACGTGCGACACGCCGATTGGCACTGTTCCAGGAAAAATTCTTTTGCCTTATGGCCCGCTACCACTTTTAATTGCTTGGGTCATTCTCGTCGGTGCTGGCACGCGCGCGTGACGGTTCATCCCAAACGAAAGGGGCAAGACGGCCATGTCACAAGACGCAAAAGCAAGCCTTCACGCGGCGGCTCTGGATTTCCACCAATTTCCAAAGCCGGGAAAAATTGAAATTACGCCGAGCAAACGGCTCGCCAATGCGCGCGATCTTGCACTTGCCTATTCGCCCGGGGTTGCGGCGCCATGCGAAGAGATCGCCGCCAACCCCGAGAAGGCCTATCTCTATACATCCAAGGGTAACCTCGTCGCGGTGGTCTCGAACGGGACTGCGGTGCTCGGGCTCGGCAATATCGGTGCGCTTGCCAGCAAGCCTGTGATGGAGGGCAAGGCCGTCCTCTTCAAGAAATTCGCCGGCATCGACAGCATCGACATCGAGGTG
The DNA here is from genome assembly GCF_900113985.1 of Phyllobacterium sp. CL33Tsu. Taxonomy (NCBI): domain Bacteria; kingdom Pseudomonadati; phylum Pseudomonadota; class Alphaproteobacteria; order Hyphomicrobiales; family Phyllobacteriaceae; genus Phyllobacterium; species Phyllobacterium sp. CL33Tsu. The sequence goes on from NZ_FORJ01000008.1 coordinate 156,959, forward strand.
AATGAAACCGATCCCAAAAAATTCATCGAGATCGTTGCACCGCTGGAGCCGAGCTTCGGCGGCATCAATCTCGAAGACATCAAGGCGCCCGATTGTTTCGACATCGAGGAAAGCCTGCGCGAGCGCATGAACATACCCGTGTTCCATGATGACCAGCACGGCACCGCAATCATCGTTGCGGCGGCTGTGCTCAACGCCATGAAACTCGTGGGCAAGGATATTGCCGAGGTCAAGATCTGCACCTCCGGTGCTGGCGCGGCTGCGATCGCCTGCATGAACATGCTGGAGACCGTCGGCGCGCGCCGCGAGAACATCTACCTTGCCGACCGGCAGGGACTTGTCACCAAGAAGCGGGCGAACTCGGTGGATCGCTGGCGTGGCGCCTTTGCCCAGGACACGAATGCGACCGAACTTGCCGACGTCATGGCCGGTGCAGATATCTACGTAGGCCTCTCGTCAGCCGGCGCTTTGAAGCCCGAAATGATTCGCGAAATGGCGCGCGACCCATTGATCCTTGCGCTTTCCAACCCGACACCCGAGATCATGCCGGAGCTTGCCATTGCCGAGCGTCCGGATGCGATGATCTGCACCGGCCGATCCGACTATCCCAATCAGGTCAACAACGTCCTCTGCTTCCCGTTTATCTTCCGGGGTGCGCTCGATTCAGGCGCAACGACGATCAATGATGACATGAAACGGGCAGCAGCCTACGCGATTGCCCAGCTTGCCCATGAGCCGGCCCTGGAATCCATGGGCAGTGATGCCGCCGCGACGTTCGGGCGTGGCTATCTCATCCCTTCCCCGTTCGATCAGCGCCTCATTCTGCGCATTGCGCCAGCCGTGGCCCAAGCCGCCATGGACAGTGGCGTATCGCGTCGCCCAATCGCGGACATGCGCGCCTACCAAGACAGCCTGAAGCGCTTCGTCTTCCGCTCCGGATTGGTGATGAAGCCGATGATCGAGCGCGCCATGGGACAAGGCAAGCGCGTTGCCTTTGCCGATGGCGAGGACGAGCGTGTGTTGCGGGCAACGCAGGTCATCATGGAGGAGTCGATTGGCCGGCCGGTGCTCATAGGCCGCCCTGCGGTCATCGAACACCGTATTGAGCGCTTTGGCCTTACCATTCGCCCAGAACGCGACTTCGACATCATCAATCCCGAGGATGATCCGCGCTACCGCGATTACGTCACCCAGTTCCACGATCTTGTCGGGCGCAAAGGCGTCACGCTCGATACGGCCCGGACCATCGTGCGCACGAATACGACGGTCATCGGTGCATTGGCCGTGCGGCGCGGCGAGGCCGACGCCTTGATCTGCGGCCTGCAAGGCAGCTTCATCAAACATGCACGCGACATCCGCTCGATCATCGGCCTTGCCGATGATTCGGCGCAGCTTTCGGCACTCTCGATGCTGATCATGGGCAAGGGCGTGTTCTTCCTCGCTGACACGCATATGAACATAGACCCGAGTGCCGAGGAGATCGTGCAGATCGCCTTACAGGCGCGAGACCACCTCAAGCGCTTCAATATCGATGCCAAGGCGGCGCTGCTCAGCTATTCGAGCTTCGGCTCACGTGGCGGCACCCCGGCTGAAAAAATGCGGGCCGCCTATGCGCTGCTCTCCAAAGCTGCTCCCGATCTTCTGGTCGAGGGGGAAATGCAAGGGGATCTTGCAATCAACCCGGCCTTGCGTGAGCGCTTCCTTACCAAAACTGCCTTTGAGGGCGAGGCAAACCTTCTGATATTCCCGTCGCTGGAAGCAGCAAATGTCTCGATGACCCTGTTGACGGAATTGAACAATGCGCTGGCGGTCGGCCCGATATTGATGGGCACGAAACGTCCGGCGCACATCCTTTCCCCCACGGTAACCAGCCGCGGCATCGTCAACATGTCGGCAATTGCAGCGGCCGAAGCATTGGAATGTTGACCATGCCGTACACGGATGGGTTGTAGGCAACGCGATTTTGAGCCAACTTTGCTTTCACTGATTTGGAGGGCCACAGCTTAAAGGAGCGTGGCCCCGACTTTGAAAGTTCGAAAACGATATGCACGATCAGGCTCATCACGCCGAGACATTCGACCTTGCACCGATCTCACTATGGCTCGAGGACTTCAGCGAGGTTCGATCTCTCTTTGAAACGTGGCGGGCGTCTGGCGTCACCGATATCAGGGCCTACCTCACGGAAAATGAAAACCGCATCAAGCAGTGCTCGAGCCTAATCAAGGTTATCAAAGTCAACAGGAAGACCCTGACGCTGTTTGAGGCAGAGGACCTCGAGCATCTCACCCAGAATCTCGGCTCCATCTTTCGCGGCGACATGCTGCAATCGCACGTCCAGGAACTTTCGGCGCTTTGGGAAGGCGAGACCGAGTTTTCCAGCGCCACCGTCAACTATACGCTGTCCGGGCGGCGTCTCGACATCCAGTTGCGCGGTACGGTACTGCCCGGTTACGAAGACAGCTGGAGCCAGGTCCTACTTTCGATCGAGGATGTAACCGAACGCGAAGATGCTCGGCGCAAGCAGGTGGAGAGCAAGCGCTACGCCGAGGGGCTCTTCGAACATTCGCCGGTATCCCTATGGGTCGAGGACTTCAGCCGCATCAAGCGCCTCCTCGACGAAGTGCGCGACAAGGGCATTACCGATTTTCGCGTTTTCACCGATGTGCACCCCGAATTCGTCCGCCAGTGCATGAGCGAGATACGGGTCGTCGACATCAATCGCGAGACGTTGAAGCTGTTTCTCGCACCCGACAAGATGACGCTGCTGCGCCGCATCAACGACGTTTTCAAGGACGAGATGAATGCGCATTTCAGGGAGCAACTGATCGATCTTTGGAACGGCAACCTGTTCCACCAGCGGGAGACTGTCAACTACGCGCTGGACGGTACAGAGCGTCACGTATTGCTGCAGTTCTCCGTCTTGCCCGGCCACGAAGACGACTGGGCGCTTGTGCAGATATCGCTTACCGACATCACCGCGCGCAAGAAGGCCGAGGCCTATCTCGAATATCTCGGCAAGCACGACGTCCTGACGAAACTCTACAATCGCGCCTTTTACGTCGATGAACTCAACAGGCTGGAACGGCGCGAATTCCACCCGGTCTCGATCATCATTCTCGATCTTAACGGGCTCAAGGTCATCAACGACCAGTGGGGCCACGCCGCCGGCGACAGCATGCTGCGCCGGGTGGGAGAGGTGCTCAACGAGGCTGTCAGAGCCCCCTGCTATGCGGCCCGCATCGGCGGCGACGAATTTGCCGTGCTGATGCCCGCCATTGACGAATTGGGTGCAGCAAGCCTTGTCGAGGAGATCCGCAGTCTGGTCGAAATCAACAATCAGTATTATTCGAATATTCCGCTCGACATGTCCATCGGCTGGGCGACCAGCAATATCGGCGAAAAGATGGAATTGGTCGCCAAGCGCGCCGACCTTCTGATGTACGAGGATAAACGCGCGCACTACTCATCGGGCAAGAAGGCCGGACAAGCCGCGAACTAGTCCGCGTTCAAGGGCTATGCGGGAGATTAATTACAATTAACTATGCAGATTTCGGGGAAAAACCGCTTTGAACGCATTCGAGTCACGCTCCTGTAACGCTGCGTAACATAGCGTCAACCTGTGATCGTGAATTCGATGCATAGGACAAACAATAAGAAGCATCCACCATGCAAGGAATGAGCGGACAGCAGTGGGGGGCATAGGTCGAAATTCTATATTTATTCGAGTTAGAATATGGGCTTAGCACTGCGGGTAAATGAATACAGGCCGACAACAACTTAGAAAACGACAGGCTAACGCCCATCTACAACGCGCTCTCCGGAGCGCGTTTTGTTTTTTGGAAGTGCCGTCTCAGCGACTCAGTAGTCGATCACGCCGTCAAGAGCGTAGTGCTTGATGGTCTTGCGATTTGCGATGAGCTCGTCCACCGTTGGCCTGCCGGTCATGGCGCGGGAAATTGCGAGTTTCGTCGCCTCATAATTGGTGCGATATAAATCCTTGCGATCGAGGTTCTCGTCATCGACACAACGCGGATCGAGCCAGACCGTGATGATCATGCACAGGTCGTCGGCCTCGTCCCTGGGAAGAACTCCTTCCGACAGGCAATCGACGATCGCATCGCCCATCGCCGCCTGCACGACGCCGCCCAGAAGTTCGGCATAGGCCATATTCTTGATTGTAACCTTGCTCGTCATCATGGTGGCGGGACGTACCGCCTGGTTGAGGTCGCGGACCACGAACATGCGCGTGTGTCCCTTGACCTGACCCATCATCGAGGCGAACGCGTGGCCAACGGGGCCGCGCACCGATCCAATCACGATTTCGGGCATGGCATCCGTTGCCTGGCCCTCCGCAGCAAGAACCGTTGCTTCACCCGTGCGAAACCAAATCTCAGACATGTGTCCTCCTTGCCAATTGCGGCACGACCCTATCTGCCACTTCTTGACCGGTAAAGTTGAAAAACCCAGAGAGTGAGTTCCGTTGTTACGCATCAAATGAAATTTTTGTTTTAGAACAGGTGCGTATCAAACAGCAGTGAACCAGGGAGCGCTCCTTTTTCAAGGTGGGCATCCTCACCTGTCATCTGCTTCCTAACAGCAGCAACCGCAATCAACGCGTAGTAGCAATATTTTGACACTGGAACGTGGTTGAAGCATTATCGGCACGCCGGCTGCGTTCTTCGGAGGAGGAGGCCATCGCCAACCGTTCGCGTGATGTTAAGCGTACTCGCGAATACAGTCTATCACGGCGCTGCACAGCGCAGCGTAGCGCGTGGAGCCTGAAGCTTACCCATCAAGTGGCAATAATTGTCGTGCCCGCTCTTGTCGCGTCTTTCTTCCCCGGCGTTGCGCTTGCGGATGATGAATGCGGTCAATCCAATACGAGCGGAGCAGTCCCGACTGTCACCTGCGCACCGGGAACTTATTCGACGGGGATCGTGTACTCCACGTCAAACGCCGGCATGATCTTGACTGGCGACGGGCTTCTCGTGCTGACAAATCCTGTCAGGGGCGTCGAGATCAACACCAACGGCGTCAGCGGCCCCATCAGCGGCCCGATTTCAATGAGGCTGAGCGGCCTATTCGAGGCTGAGGGGCAGGTGAATATCTATGGCGTTTCCCTGCTTCAGAGTAATCCGAACGCCACGGCGTTTGGTGATCTCACCATTGATGTCACAGGAGAGGTGGATGCTCAGGGCCAGACTGATATCCGTGGGATCTTCCTCAACAATTTGACACCGAGCCCTGCCAATCTTTCTGTAATTTATCGCGGGCCCAGCATTCATGTGGTGGGCGGTGACGCGGCTGGCATCATAGCCCGTTCGGCGGGTGGCAGCGGCAATGTTTCGATCGACGCCAGCGGCGGTATCATTGGCAACGTGCCCACGAATTCGCAACTTCTCTTTGGCATCACTGCCGAGGCCGACACGACCGGCAGCGGCAGCGGCAGTGCCTCGGTACGCTATCGTATGGGCGCTGTCGGCGAAACCAGCGAGATCGGCCTCACCGGCTCGCGTGTGTTCGGGATAAATGCCGTCTCCTATGGCGATGGCTCCGCGACGGTGATTACTGACCCTGGGACGTCGATTTCCCTGAGCGGTGACGAAAACGGCAACCCGCATGCAGCCATTTCGTTGACAGCCCGCGGCGGCAGCGCTGCCGGGGGCCAGATGGTACGAGGAGAGATCGCCTCGACCATCGACAACACCGGTTCAGTAGCCGGGGACGCCGGCGAACGCTCGCGCAACCCGATCGGCATTCGCGCGACTGCTTATACCGACGTTCCGGTCACGGTGATCTATACCGGCGCAGGCATCACCACGGATGGCGGCCGCGGCATGGGAATTGTCGCGCAGTCAGGGAGCGGCGCTTCCACCGTTCAAAGCAGCGGGCCCATCACCACCAATGGCGACAGATCCTTTGGCATCCTGGCTGACAGCGGCAGCCAGCCGCGCCCTAGCCTTCCACTGCCCTCTCCGGGTGTTTCTTTTCCTGGCGACGGTCCAGACGATCCGGCGTCAGGCATTGGTGGGCCGGTTACTGTCCTCAGCGCCGCACCCATAACGACCCATGGCAGCGAGTCCTACGGCATATGGGCCAATTCCGCCACGGGTGCGGTGGATGTCTCTGCCTCGAATATCGTGACGACCGGCGAATTCGGCGTAGGCATCAAGGCGACCGGCGGCTCAGTGACCGTCAGCGTTCCGGGATCGGTGACCGGCGGTTGGCAATCTTCCGCGGAAGACGCCGGACCGATCTATCAGATGCCTGCGAGCGGCGTTATCCTGGGCGCAACCTCCGGGACGGCAACGCTGAACAATAGCGGCCTTATTGGCGCCCTTTCCGATCGAGCCGTTGCCTCGGCCGATCTTTATTTTCAGCCGGGCTTTCCCGGCGACGTGAGCATCGTCAACAACGGCACGATAACGGGTTATGTGACGCTTGGCTCGGGAAACGACACTTTTCAGAACCTGACGCCCAACTCCTTTGACATCCGCAATTTTGCCGATACGGATGGTGACGGCATCCGCGATACGAAGGCCGTTGCCATCTCCGACTTTGGTGCGGGCAACGACCAGTTCGTCAACGACTCGGCAGGCGTGGTGCGACTCCTGCCCGTCACCGGCGCGGCAATAACCGATGCGACCGGCTACTACGTGCCGACGACAGGCGCGGATAGCCGCCCACTTGAATCCACCTTTTACGATCTCAACCGCGAAGGGGTCGTTCAGGGCCAGCTTGTCAACCTCGAAACCTTCGCCAATGCCGGTACCATCGACCTACGCAATCCCGCCGTCGGCAACGCCCTACCCGTTGTCGGCAACAGCCTTGTCATCACCGGCAACCCAACGGCCGGAGGCGCTCCGGGCAGCGGACTTTATGTTTCCAACGGCGGAAGGTTGCTCGTCAATACGGTGCTGAATGGCGGCATACCTGTTGCCGGTCAGACCAACTCCTACTCCGACATGCTGGTCGTCGATGGCACCCGGCTCGGCACAGGAGCGACGACAATCGGCGTGACCAATGTCGGGGGCAGCGGCGTCCTGACACCGGGCAACGGTATCGGTCTTGTCGAGGTGCGCAACAAGGCGGCATCGGATCCAGGTGCATTCTCGCTTGCAGGCGACTATGTGACTACGCAGGGCGAGCAGGCAGTCGTGGGCGGGGCATATGCCTATACGCTTAAATTTGGCGGCGTCGGCGCAGATGGCACCGATGGAAACTGGTATCTCCGCTCGCAATTGATACCAACCGGTCCAATACCCCCCAATCCACCGGAGCCCCTGTTCCAGCCGGGCGTGCCGATCTACGAAGCATATCCGCAGGCGCTGCTTGCGCTCATGGGCATGCCGACGATGCAGCAGCGGGTCGGCAACCGCTATTGGGAACAGCCGCTCGCTCCGCCAAATGTGCTCGAAGGCAACGGCGTATGGACCCGCATCGAGGGCTTGCACAGTCATATCGAGCCGGCGGTCAGTACCAGCGGCAGCGACTACGATATCGATATGTGGCGGCTTCAAGCCGGGCTCGACGGTCTGCTGTATGAAGCGCAAGACGGCAGCCGGCTCATCGGCGGCATTACAGTCCATTACGGGCAGGCTTCGAGCGACGTAACCTCCGTATTCGGCGACGGCGGTATCAATACCGACGGTTACGGTTTTGGCGGCACGCTGACATGGCTCGGGCAAAACGGTGTTTATGTGGATGGGCAAGCATCGCTGACCTGGTTCGATAGCGATCTCACATCCGATATTGCCAATCGCTCGCTTAAAGATGGCAATGACGGTTTCGGCTATGCCCTGTCGGTTGAGGCCGGCAAAAAGATCGACTTGAGCGGGAACTGGACGATTACGCCACAGGCGCAGCTGATTTACGCCAATGTCGATTTCGACGGCTTCACCGATCCTTTCGGCGCTGACGTTTCACTCGGCACGGGCGACAGCCTGCGCGGCCGGCTGGGCATCTCGGCCGACCGCGAGCAGAGCTGGCAAGACAAGGCGGGCAAGACCAGCCGCAGCCACGTCTACGGCATCGCCAACCTCTATTACGAATTCCTTGACGGATCTTCCGTGAACGTCTCCGGCGTCAAATTCGAGACGCGACCCGAGCGGTTTTGGGGAGGGATTGGGATCGGTGGCAGCTATAACTGGAACGACGACAAGTATTCCGTCTATGGCGAGGTTTCAGCCAATACCAGCCTTGAGAGTTTCGGCGACAGCTACGCCTTTAATGGAACTGCGGGTTTCCGCGTCAAATGGTAGGCCGCGATTTCTAGAAATCGACACGCGGCGTGTCGGGAATAGGATTTTCGAACAGCATCCAGAACGAAACGCTGAAGGTCGCGGCGTACCATGCTTCGAAGCGCGCAAGCGCTTCCCCGACCTCTTCGACCGTGCCGGATCCAATCAATTCTGCCCGGTGGAGTGCGACAATCACAGGTGTGAAATTATCCAGCATCGCATCGCGCGCGTCGCTGTCCGATGACCAGCCGAGTTTGGCCAGCAAGGCAGCAATTGCACGCGCAACTTTGATCTCGTCATCATGCTGCCACTCGCCATCGCCGGCTTGTGGTCGCATTGCAGCCGCGAGCGTTCGCATCAAATTAAGCCGGCGAAATGCAAATGCCCTTTCCTGCTCGAGAGATGCTATGCGGGCCGCAGCCTCGTGCCGGTAAAGGGTTTCGACTGCCTGTGCGGACTCGGCCCGTTCTTGCAGCGCTTCCAGGTATTTCATCGCGGCGGCTCCGACCGCCTGATCGTTGGCGGAAGAGAGTGGGAGTCGAACCCACCAAAGACCGTCTCTCGGCCCCTCCCGGATTTGAAGTCCGGACGCCCCACCGGGGACGCATCTCCTCCTGACGCGAGCTTGTCGCTCGTTACTTTCGCAGAAACCCCAAAGAGATCCAGCCGGTCTCGATTGATGCGGCGCAGGTCTTCGCGACGCACGGTCACACTGTGACGATCGAAGAAATCCAGGATCTGAATGGCAACCTTGCGGCCATTTTCAACCTGATCGCGGAACTCGGCCGCGGTAAACCATCCCTTTTCCCTTTCCGCGCTAAGTCCGGCAATAATGGCAACCATGTCTGCTACCGCCCTACGCAGGAAGAAATGATCGTGCGCGATTTCATGTGTCTTGCCTATCCGGCTCGCGAGTTTCAGGAGGCGGCGCACCTCGGGTTCCGGAACGGCGAGCGCGGTCGCGATATCGCGCACGCGTGGAGGACGAAATCGTTCAGCGCCATCGAGCAATGGCTCGATGTTCCGCCAAAAATGTTCATCGGCAGGGCCCATCGTCACCGCATGACCGGCGCGCCGTACCCACGCCCCATCGATTACAATCTCCCCTGCCCCGGCAAGCCTTTGTAGAGCCGATCGAAACGCCGCGATCGGCAATCGCGGCTCAAGCTGGGTGCGCAGCCGCTCGACACCAATGCCAAGAAGATCGGGATTGTCGGCATGGAAGAGGTCAAGCCGGCCCAACAGATCCTCACGAAATGACGCCCAGCGCGAAGCAGAAATCGCTTTCAAATCAGGTGCAGCGGGGAGCAAAATCGCGCCTAATGCCTGGGCGAGCTCATCGGTTTTAGTTGCCGCAAGGGCCCGGTCCCGGACGAAGGCGGTAAGGTCGAGTTGATAGGGCGCGGTCTCGAGCAAGGCCTCCAAGGCTTTGGCCGGATCAGAGAACAGGTGAGCCTCGATCTGTGCCCTTCGTTCGGGTGTGCGGCGCTTGCGGGCGGGTGCCCGCAGATCGAGAAAGCGGCCCCCACCCACTGTGCGCCGGGCCGACGTGTCCCGGATAATATAGCGGTCGCCCGCTGCTGCTGCGATCGGCTGGTCGAGTACGAGTTGCACATTTGCTGCGGTACCCGGTGCGATCGGAGCATCGCCAAGCAGCACGACTCGCGCACCAACTTCGGTAGAGGCATGGTGGAGCCGGATTGGAAACCAGTGCCCTATCGGCTTGGGCTCGGAACCGAGGACCCGCAAAGTTGCGTCGATCCTGATCGTCGGTGCGTGCAAGCTCTGGTCCAGTATCATGTCGCCGCGGCTGATCGCGGATTTGGAAATGGCTTCGCCGGCGAGATTGAGGGCGCAACGGTCGCCGGCCTTGCCTTCCCTGCTCGGCCGGTTCTGCGAATGGATGGAGCGTACACGTGCGGCGATTCCCGAGGGGCTGACAATCACATGATCTTCCACCGCGACCCTTCCCGACAAGACTGTGCCCGTCACGACAGTTCCCGTGCCTTGCAGCGTGAATGAACGGTCGACAGCGAGCCGAAAGCGGCCATCGGCTTCGCGGCTTGAAAACTGGCGTGCTGCTTCCACAATGTGGTCGCGCAGTTGGTCAATGCCTTTTCCCGTTACTGTCGAAGCCCTCAGAATTGGCGCGGCGCGAAGGGCCGTTGCGGCAAGCTCGTTGCGTAATTCGGTCTCGACTTCGACAAGCCTCTCCTCTGGCACAAGGTCGGCCTTCGTCAGCGCGACGACCCCGTGCTCGACACCAAGGAGGTCGATAATGGCAAGGTGCTCCCGCGATTGCGGCATAATCCCATCATCTGCAGCGACGACGAGCAGCACGAAGTCGATGCCGCTCGCACCGGCGAGCATGGTGTGGATGAACTTCTCATGGCCTGGAACGTCGATGAAACCGATGGTTTCGGCCTCCACTGGCAAGTAGGCGAAACCAAGATCGATCGATATGCCGCGTGCCTTCTCTTCCTTCAGCCGGTTGGTATCGACATGGGTCAGCGCTTTGACCAGCGAAGTCTTGCCGTGATCGATATGCCCCGCAGTACCAACGATCATGATTGGCTGTTTCCTCTGGCCTGCCCCGCTCTCATATCGAGGTCCGCGATATTGGCAGCAAATGCCGCCTCATCTTCGAGGCAACGCAGGTCAAGAACCAGGGACCCGCGCTCGATACGGCCAATGACCGGGACGGGCAGGCGCCGAAGAGCGGCGGACAGTTCCTCAAGCGCCCTGCCGCCGCCATCGATCGCCGTCAAGGCGAGACCAGCGCTTGGCACCGTGGCCAGCGGCAAGGCGCCCGATCCGATTTGACTGGCACAGTCGACGACGGCGACATTGAACGCACCTTGCACGGCCTTCGCGACGATTGGAGCCAATCTTTGCGCCTGCGCACCGATCTCTTCGCGGGAGCGGCTGAGGAGCCGCATAGTGGGAAGGCGCTGGCTCAGTCGTTCGGGATCGCGATAGAGCTTTAGCGTCGCCTCGAGTGCCGCCATGCGGATCTTGTCGACTCTGAGGGCCCGTTTCATCGGGTTCTTGTTGATCGTCTGGATAAGGTCCTTGCGTCCGACGATGAATCCCGCCTGTGGCCCGCCGAGCAGCTTGTCGCCGGAAAAGGTGACAATGTCCGCACCTTCGTCAATCGCCTCTCGCACCGTCGGTTCGTGCGCCAGTCCGAAGCGCGTGAGATCCGTCAATGTCCCGGACCCGAGATCGTGGACCAGCGGGACGGCGCCTTTGTGCGCGATATCCTTCAATTCCTGCGGCTTTACTTCTTTCGTAAAGCCTTCGATGCGGTAGTTTGAGGTGTGGACCTTCAGGATCAGTCCTGCGTCAGGTCCCAAAGCATTCGCATAATCGCTTTTGTGTGTCCGGTTTGTGGTGCCGACCTCCACCAGCCTGGCGCCCGCACGCGCCATGATGTCGGGCATGCGAAAGGCGCCGCCTATTTCTATGAGTTCGCCGCGGGAAACGATGGCCTCCTTGCCCGCCGCCAGACTGTTGAGCACGAGCAGGACAGCCGCCGCATTGTTGTTGACGACGGTCGCATTTTCAGCGCCGGTCAGTTCGCAGATCAGGGCACGCAAATGATCGTCGCGTTCGCCGCGCTTGCCGCTGTCAAGATCATACTCAAGGGAAACGGCCGAGCGCATTGCCGCCACCGCAGCGTCAATTGCGGTCTCAGCCAGAAGCGCGCGGCCAAGGTTTGTGTGCAGCACGGTACCCGTCAGATTATAGAGCGGGCGTAGCGTGGTGCGCTCGCGCTCCTCAATGCTTGCAACAAGATTGTCGAGAATAATTTCCGACGCCTGGATAGGGTGGCCTTGAAGAACTTTCCGACGCAGGGCGGCGACGGTGTCGCGGAGAACCTCGGTCACTGCCGGCCGTCCGAAGCGCTCTATGGCAGCCACCGCCAATTCAGACCTCAGTAGCTGATCGACAGAGGGTAGAGCGCGGAGACTGGAATTGGTGCCCATCGCACATCCTCACAACCCGGCGAGCAACGGCGAGAAGCCGCCGCGCCGATAGGGTCCCGCTCGCATCAGGAGGTCAAGGCCGAGACTAGCAACGTCATCTACGACCGGCTCGGTATCCGGCGCCTTGTCCTGATAGAGGATTTTCATCCACCCCTGGCACTCGTCACAGGTCTCGGCCTTGATCGTGCCGCCATGTCCGTCGATTTCCTGATAGCCAATGCCCTTGGTCGAACCGCACAACACGCATTTGATGCGGACGTAGTTCCACAACGTGCCACACATGGAACAGGAGCAAAAGCGTGCGCCATGGGAGCCGGGCCAGCCGACGACCATCGATGCCACCGGCAAACCTCCGCATGTTGGACAGATGCCGTCGGCTACCGGCGCGAGCATCTTTGCGTCCAGAGCCGAGGCGAGCCGGGCAAAATGCACCTGCAGGGCCGCCCAGATATAGATGTGCTCGGCAATTGCATCTGCCGGCAACGCGCTGGAGAAAACCGTTCTGGCCATGGCCCTGCGATCCTGGACACTGGCGGCGGTCACGCGGGATAGAGCGTCAGCCGCCGCGGCGGGCTTTTCGATCGGGGCAACAGCCGCAAACAGGCGATCGAAGATATCGTTCAGTGTCGGCTCGTCCTCGATCCCGCTCCGGTCGATCAGGGGCATTGCGAATTCGCGGGCACGCGCAACGGACGCCGCGTCTGGTCCACCGGGAGCCGGCAAACCAACTTGGATATCGTGCTGGGCACGCGCCAGTCCCTCAACGAACCTGAGGTACGGTGAAACTTGGCTTGTTTCAGCCAATTGCCGCAGCCGTGCTGCCCTTGTGGAAAAGATCCAACCCGGATCCGGCAGTCGGACAAAGGGCGGTGACGAGATATCTCCGATTGCCGTTGGATCCGGCTCAACCGCACTCTTGGTGTTCATGCTGCTCCCTCACGAACCCGCCGGGCCACGTGGACCGATGAAACTTCTACCATACCCGCTTATTCGGCGGGCGTACTTCCCGATTTGTCCTTGGGCGATTTCGCCACCAGCTCTCGTAGCCATTTGCGATGGTGACGCCATGCCCAGCCGCCGGTAACGGAACCGCGGGTCATTGCGCGTATCGTACCACGCACCCAGATCGCTGCGTAGACATGAATAATCCAGACGCTGATCGCCACAATCGCCGCCATGGAATGGATCAATACAGCCCACCGCTTCTGCTCGATCGTGGTCAAATCGAAGAAATACTGGTCCCATATGATGATCCCGGTCGTGATGAGCACGATGATCAGCAATGACATCGACCAGAAGACGAATTTCTGCCCGGCATTGTACTTGCCGACCTCGGGCAGCCGGTCCTCGTGAGCCGTTAGCACATCACGAATACGGGCGAGCCAGGTGCCGTCTTCGCGCTTCCACAGATTGGCGCGCCAGAAGCGGAGGAAAAGGCCAAAGAAGCTGAAGAAAAGGACAACGCCGATCCACGGATGGATAATCCGGGTAAGCGGTCCGCCGCCAAAGAGGCCCGTCAGGAAGAACAGGTCAGGATGGAACAGCGCCAAGCCCGAGAGTGCGAGGAGCACGAGACTGACCGCCGTGATCCAGTGGTTGACACGCGCGCCGGCAGTATAGCGATCGACTGTGACGGGCTTGCCGGAATGAACGCTGTCGCCCTTTTCCACGTCGTACTGCGTACTCATCGGCGCCGCTCCTCCCCGACCAGCCTCTCCGCCTGCTCTTCATCTTCGTTCGAGACGCGGTTGGGACCGGAGACGAGGTAGTGCATGAATCCGGCGATGGCTGCGACACCCATGACGGCAAATCCGGCATATCGCGTAACGCCCTTCCAAGCATCCACGAGCGGACTGATTCTTGGATTGCTCGGCAGGCCCGCATAGATTTCGGGCTTGTCCGCATGATGAAGAACATACATCACGTGCGTGCCGCCGACGCCTTGCGGGTCGTAGAGCCCGGCATTATCGAAGCCGCGTGACTTCAGGTCGGTGATGCGGCCCTCGGCATGCTGCTTCATTTCCTCCTTGGTACCGAACACGATCGCTTGCGTCGGGCAGGCCTTGGCGCAGGCAGGTCCCTGCCCCACCGCCACGCGGTCGGAACACAATGTGCATTTATAGGCAACATGGGTGACCGGAGAGATGCGAGGAATATTGAAGGGGCATCCTTTCACGCAATAGCCGCAACCGATGCAGTTCTCGTGGATGAAATCCACAATGCCATTCGAGTACTGGACGATGGCGCCGGGAGCCGGGCAGGCCTTGAGACACCCCGGATCCTCGCAATGCATGCAGCCGTCCTTGCGGATAAGCCATTCGAGATTGTTGGTCTCGGGATTCTCCCACTCGGTAAAGCGCATGAGGGTGAACATATCGGGGGTGAGATCATGCGGGTTGTCATAGACACCCACATTTTCGCCAACTGGTGGGTGCGTGTCGTTCCACTCGATACACGCCGACTGGCATGCCTTGCAGCCAATGCACTTCGACACGTCGATAAGCTTTGCCACCTCGGTCTGACGCTGTGCCGGCGGGGTAACATTGGATGCGGAGCGTCGCATCAGGTCCTGCTCGCCAAATCTGGCAGGCTCGGGCCGGGTCGTAGGGTTTGGTACAGGCGGGAACATGTTGCCGTCTCCTATGCCACCGGCCCGTCGATGGGCTCGATATTGACGAGGAACGCCTTGAACTCCGGCGTCTCTATATTGGCGTCACCGACGAAGGGCGTCAGTGAATTCGGTCCAAAACCCTTCTTGGCCGCTCCCATGAAACCCCAGTGCAGCGGTATGCCGACTACGTGAACCGGCTTACCATCGCATATCAGCGGTTTTATGCGCTTGGTAACGACCGCTTTTGCCCGAACCGATCCGCGCTTCGACCAGACCCTCACCCAGCCGCCCTTGGTAATGCCTTTCTCCTTGGCGAGTTCTTCAGATATCTCGACGAAGAACTCGGGCTGTAGCACCGCGTTCACCCAGACATGCTTGGTCCAGTAGTGGAAATGCTCGGTGAGACGGTAAGAGGTCGCCGCATAGGGAAATTCCTCCGAGGCCGGTTCGGCGAACTGCGCGAAATCGCCCTTGAAAACGCGGGCAACGGGATTGCCGCGCACATTCGGTGCGACGATGTTCGCCAGGGGCGACTCGAACGGTTCGTAGTGGGCAGGAAATGGTCCGTCGCGTAACATGCCACGGGCAAAAAGCCGCGATACTCCTTCCGCATTCATGATGAACGGTCCGACCTCCGAAGGCTTGGCCGTCGGCGCAATGTCCGGAACATCGTATCCGGCCCATTTCTGGCCGTCCCATTCGATCAGCTTCCGGCTCGGATCCCAGGCCTTGCCGTTCAGATCGGCCGAAGCCCGGTTGTAAAGGATGCGGCGATTGACCGGCCATGCGAATGCCCATTTAAGATAGGCACCCGTCTCGTCCGGGTCCGACGTATCCCGCCGGGCCATATTGTTCCCGTTTTCGTTGAAGCAACCGGAATAGATCCAGCATCCGGAAGATGTCGAACCATCGTCCTTCAGGGCCGCAAAACTCGGCAATAATTTGCCGGCTTCCACGACCACCTTGGATGGATCCGTTGGATCGTAAAGCGTGGTTGAGGCCCTGCCGTTCATCTCCTTGGCGAGTTCTTCCGCAGTCGGATCGCCGGGATCCGCATAGGACCAATCGAGATTGACGATCGGGTCCGGGAACGCCCCGCCTTCCTGGCGATAGAGTTCCTTCAGACGCGAATATATCTGCGCCATGATCCATACGTCGGTCTTGGCCTCTCCGGGCGGCGTTCCCCCCGGCCAGTGCCATTGCAGCCACCTGCCGGAATTGGTCAGTGACCCCTCGTCTTCTGCAAAGCAGGTCGAAGGCAGCTGGATGACCTCGGTCTGGATTTGTGCGGTTTCCACGTCGTTGAAGTCGCCGTGATTTTCCCAGAACCGCGATGTCTCCGTGTCCAATGGATCCATGGTCACGAGGAACTTCAGCTTGGACAGCGAGTCCGTGAGCTTTTTCCTGTTCGGCACTGCCAGCAGCGGGTTGAAACCCTGGCAGACATAGCCGGTCATCTTGCCCTGATTCATGAGTTCGAATGCCCGCAGGACATCGTAACCGGGGACGTCGAGCTTTGGCAGCCAGTCATAGGCGAAGTGATTTTCCGGCGTCGCCGCCGCTCCCCACATCGACTTCAAGAAGCTGACGAAGAACTTCTTGTAGTTCTGCCAGTAGCTCATCTGGTTCGGCCGAAGCGGTTTGAAACCCCGCGTCGACATATAGGTGTCGAAGTCCACTTCCTTTTCCGTCGGCAGCGTCATGTAACCCGGAAGCAGGTTCGACATCAGCCCGACATCGGTCAGTCCCTGGATGTTGGAGTGCCCGCGCAGCGCATTCATGCCGCCGCCGCGCACGCCAATATTGCCGAGAATGAGTTGCAACATCGCCATGGAGCGGATGTTCTGCGAGCCTTTTGAATGCTGCGTCCAGCCAAGTGCATACATGGAGGTCATCGTCTTGGTGGGCGACGACATTTCCGAGATCATCTCGGCTACCTTCAGGAACTTGTCCTTCGGGGTGCCGCAGATACGCTCAACCAGTTCAGGTACGTAGACGGAAACGTGCGCCTTCAGGAGGTTCCATACGCAGCGCGGGTTGGTCAGCGTGTCGTCAACCACGGCGTAGCCGTCATCACCGATGACATATTCCCAAGTGGACTTGTCGTAGTCGCGCTTGGCTTCGATATAACCGGTAAAAAGACCGTCCTTATATTCAAAGCCGTCCTTGACGATGTATGTCGCGTTGGTGAACGCCTTGACGTAGTCCCATTGCACCTTGTCGTTCTGGATGCAGTAGTTCATCACCCCAAGGAGAAATGCGATATCCGTCCCCTGGCGGATCGGCGCATAAAAATCCGCGACAGATGCCGAGCGCGTAAATCGCGGATCGACGACGATCAACTTCGCGCCGCGGTTGGCCTTGGCCTCCGTGACCCATTTGAAGCCGCATGGATGCGCTTCGGCGGCATTGCCTCCCATGATGACAACAAGATCCGTGTTCTTGATGTCGGTCCAGGAGTTGGTCATTGCACCACGGCCAAATGTTGGGCCCAAACTGGACACCGTTGGGCCGTGTCAGACACGTGCCTGGTTATCGAATACCAGCATTCCGGCGCTGCGTACGACCTTGTAGGTCGCCCAGGCCGTTTCATTCGTCGTTGCGGAGGCGGCGAGGAACCCGGTCGTCGTCCAGCGATTGACCGTTACGCCGTCATTGTTCCTTTGAATGAAGTTCTTGTCGCGATCGTCCTTCAGCAGGCGCGCGATCCGGTCGAGGGCATCATCCCAGGACACTTTCTCAAATTTGTCCGAACCCGGCTTGCGGATCATCGGATACTTCAGCCGCGTCTCGGCCTTGACGAAATTGAGCAGCGCCGCGCCCTTGGGGCAAAGCGTGCCGCGGTTCGTCGGATGATCAGTGTCGCCCTCGATGTGAACGATTTCGGCGCTCTCGCCCTTCTTCAGGTCACCCTTGGAATACATGATGATGCCGCATGCAACGGAGCAATACGGGCATGTGTTCCGGGTCTCCGTCGTGTTCACCAATTTGAAATCGCGGATGGCCTTGGCGTGGGCGGATTCCACCGCGCCGAAGCCGAAGGCTCCCAGCGCTGACCCCGCCACACCAGCGCCGGCCGCCGCAAGAAACTGGCGCCGCGAGAGTTCCATGTTCATGGCATGTCACCTCCCTTAATGGGCCGGCCCTACCAACACGGCATGCCGGAAACTTCAAGTGCTCGGCAACTTGGAACGCGCGAGCGTTCCGAACAAAATGCTACCTGATGAAGTTCAATTGTCAAACCAATAAGATGCCCTATAATATGAGTACAACAATCATGATTAATTGGGTTGTACGAACGTCCTATATACGCCCGCCAAAATCACTTCGAACACCACAATTACTTGTCATGCGGAAGCTTTTACTCCCTGCGACTGTCATTGCAGCGCAGCAATAAGCTAACCGTGGCTCACCTTTGACGTCCTGCGCAAAATGGACAAGAATGTCGCCACCTGCTGTACTTTCAACGTGCGAGGAGGCTGCCATGGATGATCGAACCGCTGTGCCGCTCCGCTTGACGTCGCTTGCACATGGCGGCGGCTGCGGCTGCAAGCTCGCACCGTCGGTACTGCAGCAACTGCTTGCAGACCAGCCAATTGCGGGACCCTTTGCGCAACTCCTTGTCGGAACGGAAACCGGCGATGATGCTGCGGTTTGGCAGCTGGATGACGAGACTTGCGTGATCGCAACGACGGACTTCTTCATGCCTATGGTCGACGACGCTTTCGATTTCGGCCGGATTGCCGCAACGAATGCCATCTCTGACGTTTATGCCATGGGCGGAAAGCCGATCATGGCGCTCGCAATCCTGGGCATGCCGATCGACAAGATGCCGGCCGAGCTGGTGCGTGAAATCCTGCGCGGCGGCAGCACTGTCTGTGCGGATGCAGGTATTCCGGTCGCCGGTGGACACTCTATCGACTCGCCGGAGCCAATCTACGGACTGGCCGTTATCGGCACATGCCCGGTTGCCAATATCCGCCGCAATAGTGGCGCGAAACCCGGCGACGCCTTGATACTGACGAAAGCTCTCGGAGTCGGCATTTATGCGGCGGCGTTCAAGAAGGGCGCCCTGCCCGACGAAGCCTATGGTGAGCTCATCGCGTCGACGACGCTGCTCAATCGCGTAGGTGCAGAACTTTCTCGCGATAATGACGTGCACGCAATCACGGATGTGACGGGATTTGGGCTCCTCGGTCATACCCTTGAGATGGCCCGAGGCTCGAATGCAGCGATCCTCCTGCGCGCGGACGACATATCCTATTTTACGCAGGCAGCCGACCTTTCCCAACAGGGCTTCGTAACGGGCGCCTCGCACCGCAACTGGGCAAGTTATGGCGAAGCGGTAGTCCTTCCGGCGGGATTTCCCATCTGGCAAAGGCACCTGCTGACGGATCCGCAGACGTCGGGCGGATTGCTGATTGCCTGCCGTCCCGAGCGAGCCAAAGATCTCCTCGAGACCATCATTGACGCCGATTATCCCGCGGCACGGATTATAGGCACCGTATCCGGCGTAGACACTGGAACATCTGCGGCAGTGCATGTTGTCTAGCCGCTTTGCCTCGCTGGACCCCGGCTCATCCGTCATCACCAACCACCCGTAGATGCGATCCCGTCGAGCGCAGGCACGCCATCAGCATGGGTCCAACCGAGAACGCCCCTGCCCTCGCCTTCTCGGTCAGCGCCCGAAGATAGCCGCCGGCCGAATTGATCTGTTCGGCCCTCTGGAGGATGCAGGCAATGACGATTGCGGCACGCTCCTGGCCGAGAGCATCGAGCGCATCCGCGTAGGCCGAGGGAGAAATTCCAAGATAACCGCGCACTTGTGCCGCTGTCGCCATCAGATCACGCCAGTTCGCAATGCCGCCAGGTGCATAGTCGTTCATTTCTGGGCAAGCCTTAAGCACAAACCCAACTGGATATGTCTGGGTGACGTGTTCCGTTGTTTCCTGTTGTAGCGCAGTTTCAGCCCCTTGGCTGTTTCTTGAGCCAGGTTCAAATTCAGCGAAAGAGTCGGGTTTTGAATTCTGTTGCTGCGGTTCATCGCGGGACTCATTGCCGCTCATATTTTCTTCATTGAGCTTATTTTCCAATGCGATAGCCACCTCATCGTGCAAAGCAACGAGGTGAGCCAGGATCTCATGAAGTGTTCCCCTTTCCGCTTGGCGCGGGATAGCATCGACAATGCTGCGAAATCGCGTCCACAACTGTTGCCAATCGCCAGAGATGGCTTCGGCAATCGCCATTTCGATGAGCTTTGCGATGTCCCGCCTGTGAAGCGTGATGCGCTCCCTGACGAGCTTCAGGGCATGGCGTTCGGCGCGCACGCGCTCAGCGGCCGCCTGGAGTTCCTCTGCACGCGCCAGGAGCGGCGCAAGCGAGAACCCGAAAGCCTCGGTGATCTCCCCTCCCCTGCCCTTGCGCGAGTAGCGTTTGCCGTTGGGGCTGTCTTTGCGGGAGATCAGACCACATTCGATCAGCGCGGCAAGATGCCGGCGGAGCGTGGCATTGGCCATGCCATGCGCACGCATCGAAAGCTGAACATTCGATGGAAAGACGATGGTGCCGTTTTCTTCGGAAAGTTCATTGTCCGGCAAAAACGACAACAAGGCGTTGAGCACAGCGAGCGATCTGTCGCTGATCCCAACCTCTTCCTTGCCTTCACAAAGCCAGCGATAGACCTGCCACTTGTCTGCAGACTTTCCCGGCGCAATATCTTGCGCCCGGGTCTGTGCCCGAAGATGCGCAAGCGACATCGACCGCCGCCCGAAGGGCGTCGTTATCAGATTTCCATTCATCCTCATTGCCCTTTTCAAAAGGCAAAAGAAATCTGCTCGTCAAAACGACGTCGGGGACTCTTGACAGTGATTCGTGGAAATGCGATTCTCAGTCTGCTAGAACTTTGAGAGAGGCTTCCACGACCGGGTCGTTTGGGGGCCTTTTTCTTTTGCGGGTCTAATCTCCTGTTTCAGTCACTTTTTTCGATTCCTTGAACGCTTCATAGAGCTGATCAAGGTTATTGGTGATGAACACACCAAATTCCCTGGCATTCTTTTCGTTCAAGGCAATCGAGAACGTCTTGCCGCAAAGCTTTGTCGCAACCTTCACCGATTTGTCGTCAGGCGTCCAAACCGATCCGGCGCTTCCGCCGATGGCCTTGCGTACCGGCTTTCTGGATCCGGCGCCCCTGAGGAACTCGAAGAGTTGGTCGAAGCGATCTGCCGATCTCGCCGCAGCAAATTCCGCGCTTTCAACGAATTGCACAGCCTGCGAACCGTGCCTGGGGTTTTCGATCAGCTTGCGCATCTCAAGCCAGCGGTCGCGGCCTATTCCCTTGGCGGGGCCGATTGCTGCAATGATTACTTCCGGGATGGCCTTTGGAATGGTCAGCATCTTCGAAAGCGTCTGATAGTCGATCGACAGCGCCGACTGTATGGCGTCTCGCGCATAGCCGAGCTTCTCAAGGCGATCAGCAAACTGCACACGTTCGATAAAGCTCAGATTGGCGCGCGCCGAATTTTCCTGTCCCTGGCTGATCACATGGTCGAGATCGGCGAGGGGCTTCACCACAGCCCGGACCGGACGCCCGAGTTCCTTCGCAACCCTTGCTCGTCGATGCCCGAAGACAATCATATACCGTCCATCGCTCTTTGGGTGGGGCCTGACGAGAATAGGGCTGTGCTGCCCCCTCTCCCTGACCGCGTCCAACAATTCGTTATACTCTTCGTCGTCCCTTTCCGGCATCCGGTCGGTAACGAACGAAGCGTCCAGCAAGTTCGGGTCGAGATCGACGACCGTTTCCCCGTCAACCAGCTTCGAGGCCTGGCGCGCCAGTTCGTCGATCGATGACGACATCGATTTCGCCGCGCCGAACTTGCGGAAGCCGCCGCTTGGCTCAGCATCGGCCGCCACATCGGGTTCGCCGTGCATGATGCTTTCAAAGATGTTCTTACGTGCCATAATCAATTTCCCCGAAATCGCGTCAATGCGATGAATTCATTGACTGAATTCCGTATTTAGCCTGCCGTCTACCTGCGTCCCCACGCCTCGTGGATGAGTTCGCGGATTTCCGAATTGACCGCTTCCATGGATTCCATCGCCCGATCATAAGTGTGCCGGTTCATTGCCGACTTCTCCACTTCATAGAGTGTCTGCTTGGTAAGGCCCGCATCCGATATGGCCGTCGATTTGAGCATCTGGTGCTTCAGCATCTGCGGGGCCAGCATGGACTGCATGAAGCCCATCATCTGCGTCTGCGGAATGTCAGTCGGCTCGTAGCGTGTGATAAGATAGCGGAACCAGTCGAGATCGACATCGCCGCCGGCAGCCCCGACGGTCTTGAGGATATCGCCGAGCATCAACAGAAATTGCGACATCGACATCAGGTCGAGCATCTGCGGATGAACCGTTATCAACACCGCCGTCGCGGCGGCAAGCGCCGTGAGCGTCAGATAGCCGAGCTGCGGCGGGCAGTCGATGATGACGACGTCGTAGCGGCTATCCACTTCCTTCAGCGCATTTTCGATGCGATTCCAGAAGGTCTTGCCGGCGATCGAATTCTTGCTCTGCATGGCAAGCGGCGTGTCGTACTCATATTCCTGCAATTCCAGCGACGCGGGAACGACGTCAAGGCCAGGAATATTGGTCGACAGGATCACGTCGGTAATGGGCTTGCGCGCATCGTCGTAGCGGATCGCCTCATAGATGGAAGGGTTCTGGTCGAGCTCCGGCTGGATGCCATAGAGCGCGGAAAGCGAGGCTTGCGGATCAAGATCGAGGGCAAGAACACGATGTCCCGTCAACGCCATATGCTGGGCGAGGTGGGCGGCAGTCGTCGTCTTGCCGGATCCACCCTTGAAATTGACGACGCCGATAACCTGCAGCTTCTCATCGCCGCGGCGATGCGGCACATATTTCTTGACATCGGCGCGGCCGTTGCGATCGAGCCAATGGCGCAGCTGCATGATCTGTTCGGCTGAGTAGCTCCTGCGGCCGCCGGTATGAATTGTCGGTTCGACACCCTTGCCTTCGAGATGAAGCTTTTTCAGATTGCTGGTCGAGACGCCAAGAAAATAGGCGGCCTCGGCGAGAGAAAACTGGCGCAACGTCTTGCGGGCATTCGGGGGAAATGTTTCCATGCGAAGCATATTGAGCTTCCGCGAAATCTCGCGACCTTGCGCGAGAATCGTGTCATCAAAGGAAGCTTTTTTTGCTGTTGTTGCGATGTTCATCGTCGACCCGGCCTCAAATGACGGCATTTCCATTAAAACCGTCCGAATGCCGTCATTATGTCCGATTCGCTCGAGACAGCAAGAACTTTACTGTTAACAACTGGTTAACGATACGGCCGACTGATACCGTCTGCCTTGGCGAGATAGGTAACAGGTTTCTCACCGTTTAGACGGCGGACTATTTGTTACAATGCTAAAGAAGCCTTCGCGCATACAAACCGCGGTCGGGCAGGTACTATCGCGATCACGTTGACGGCCATTGATGGGAGTGGCATCCTAGGCAAATCGCCAAGAGCCGTAGTAGCCCGGCGATGTGCCGGGCTACTCGGCCTCCCAAGCTCCGTTCCCCTCCAGAGCCTGCCGAACAGAAATTAGCTCCAGTTTAACTTCCGTTCATCGTTATAGTTAACGATTTATCAACGCGTTACGCTTGCACGACTACTCATAACAACCACACTGCACGAGTTGCAGTCAGATTGGGATGACTTCCAAAAATCCAAAGGCGACAGTGAATATCGTCGGCTTTGGGATTCGGTCGCTGGGCAATGCAATCGCCCCAACACGGCCATCGGCACGCCCCATCCGCCCTCCACGATGTTACTCCCGGCAGACGATAGAATGATATTTCGCCATTGGTGCAACGCGCCTATGGGGTGATACCCATTTCGGTCAGGTGCGCGCGGATTGGCATGGCAGCGGCCTATGCATTTCTTGCATTCGCGTGGCGAAAGAGCGATGCTGGCATGGCGATGCCATTGATCACGAGTCTGGTTGGGCAGGTCTATTTGAGCATGATGCATATTTCACCTGAGCACTCATTGAACGTCAGACATTTTTGGCCACAATCAAAGTGCAATCATCAAGCGATGACCCGGGATGTCCGCCGTTTTTTCGACGGGCTATTCGATGGAGCGGGATCATCTTGCAGTGCAGGCCAGCCGAAACGCATGGTGCGTTCTCGGGGGAACCGCGGACACGATCGCAAGGAACTCACGTTATGATTCAATTTCGTATCACTACAGCCGCCGCGACGGTCATTGCCGGCGCAGGGCTGGTCTTTCTCACGCTCCCGGCTTCCGCCGCCACCGCGGCGCAATCCGTCACCAAACAATGCAGCACGCAGTATAACGCCGCCAAGGAGGCCGGCACCCTGAACGGCCAGAAGTGGCCCCAGTTCCTTTCAGATTGCAGCGCGAAGCTGAAAGACGCGGGAGCAACTGATGCTGCGGCGCCCGCCGCCACGACGCCGACGAAGAAGGCGACGAAGGACACGGCCACGACAAAGCAGTCCAAGGATACTGCGGCCGCCAAACCCGCCAAGGCCACCGAGACTGCAGCGGCGGGCGGAATGTCCGTCAAGGCGATCACCAAGGAGTGCAGCACGCAATACCAGTCGGCAAAGTCGGCCGGTACGCTGAAGGGCCAGACGTGGAACCAGTTTCTCTCGTCCTGCAGCGAAAGCCTGAAATCCGACAATTCCGATGCATCGACGCCTCCGGAGCCGACACCGGCAGCCACCAAGACCACGACCAAGACAGCCGCCGCTGCAACGACAGCGGATGGAAAGCCGTTGACCCCCGGCCAGGTTGCTTTCCGTCAGCGGATCAGCGCCTGTGGCGAGCAGTGGCAGCAGGCCAAGGCGAGCAACAAGACGGGTGGCAAGACATGGCCGCAATATTGGAGCGCATGCAATACACGGCTGAAGGCCGAGTAGTCTTGCATTATGTAAAATCTCGATTGCCCGGGTAGGCCCGGGCAGTCTCGTCTCGTTGGCGAATTTATCCCGGATCACTGACATTTAACCCGCGACGATGTAAACAGTCTCCACTGGTGTGGAGCGCAGGAATGAACCGAACAAAGCGGACAGTCTATTTCTTACTCGGCTGGCTGATGGTGGCGCTCGGATTCATAGGCGCGCTTCTGCCTGTCATGCCCACCACCATTTTTCTCATTCTTGCCGCATGGTGCTTCAGCCGTTCGTCACCACGCTTTGAAAAATGGCTCTTGGAGCATCCGGTCTTCGGCCCAACCTTGGTACACTGGCGCGAACATGGCGCGATACCGAAGAGAGTAAAGCTTCTCGCCTGCTGCGGCATGGCATTGGGCTATGCCATGTTCTTCTATTTTGCCCGGCCGTCGCCGCTGCTTGGCGGCATCGTTGCGCTGTTCTTCATCGCTTGCGCGGCCTATGTCGTCAGCCGCCCGAGTGTTGCAGCGTAGTTTGTTTAGGCGTCGATCCGCTTTTCGGTCACCGCATCGAAGACATGAAGTCCATCGGCATCGATGCTGAAGCGCTGTAGCGAGCCGACCGTCACCTGCGAACGTGGCGGCAGGCTCGCGGTAAGGCGCTGGTTGCCTATGGATGAGGTGACCACAAGTTCAGGTCCGGTCAATTCCACGACTTCCACTTTGGCTTCGATGGTGAGCTTGCTTGCGTCGCCCAGTGCAAGGCTGAGATTCTCCGGGCGGATGCCAACGATCACCTTGCGCGATGCCTGGCCTCGCAAGGAGGAGGGGAGGGGGATTACCGTCTGTGAACCGGCAATCTGAGCGATGCCGTCCACCAGCGTCGCATCGAGCATGTTCATGGGCGGCGAACCGACAAAACTTGCGACGTAGCGTGTGGCGGGACGATTGTAGATCTCGTCGGGCGATGCCAGCTGTTCAATATGGCCGTCGCGCATGACGGCGATGCGCGTGGCGAGCGTCATTGCCTCGATCTGATCATGCGTCACATAGACAATCGTGGTACCGAGCATCTGATGCAGGCGCTTCAGTTCGGTACGCGTCTCCATTCGCAGCTTCGCGTCGAGATTGGACAAGGGCTCATCGAACAGGAAAATCTTCGGATCACGCACAAGCGCCCGGCCAATGGCGACACGCTGTCGCTGGCCGCCGGAAAGCTCCGATGGCCTGCGGCCCAAAAGGTTCTCGATTTGCAGCATCTTCGCGGTCTTTTCGACCGCCTTTG
This sequence comes from Phyllobacterium sp. CL33Tsu, assembly GCF_900113985.1. Lineage (NCBI taxonomy): Bacteria > Pseudomonadati > Pseudomonadota > Alphaproteobacteria > Hyphomicrobiales > Phyllobacteriaceae > Phyllobacterium > Phyllobacterium sp. CL33Tsu. The sequence goes on from NZ_FORJ01000008.1 coordinate 183,001, forward strand.
CCCGTTCGGCAGCCGGTACTCTGCGCATTTCAAGGCCGAAGCCGATATTGCGAGCGACCGAAAGATTGGGATAGAGGGCATAGGACTGGAACACCATGGCGATGTCGCGGTCCTTTGGATGAACGCCGGTCACCGAACGATCACCGATGCGTACGTCACCTTCCGTCGCCTCCGCAAGGCCGGCAATGATGTTGAGCAAAGTGGACTTGCCACAGCCCGACGAGCCGAGCAGCACCAGAAACTCGCCGCTCGCCAATGACAGGTTAATTCCCTTGAGCGTATCGACGCTGCCATAGCGCTTGCGGATATTGACGAGTTCAAGGGCGCTCATGGCGCGTTCTCCAGGAATGAATGAAGGATCTCGCCGTCGTAGCGGCGAGGAACAGTGGATATGGCCGTCGAAGCAATGCGCACACCGCATTTAAGGCTGTGCTCTAGCGTCTGGCCGTCGGCCTGCGCTGCTATGAAAGCCGCATTGAACACGTCACCCGCGCCGATGGTATCGGCAACGGCAACCAGCGGCGCCGCGACCGAGACGAGCCTGTCGTCAGGATCGATCGCTAGCGCTCCATCGGGACCACGCTTCACGACGACGGTCGCACCGACCGGCATAAGCGCCTTCAATGTCCGGGCCGCTTCAACGGGATCACCGCAATCGGCAAGTTGAGTTGTTTCGACTTCGTTGAACAGCGCAAGCGTGCAGCGCGAGAGCCACCGGCGCGCCTTTTCACGATTTGCCTGCGTCCATCCCTCGATCGGCCAGCCGGTATCGAGCGCAAGCGCAATGTCATTTGCATCGGCCCAGGCGAAAAGCTGGTCATACTCGGCTACGAGGCCATCTGTCAGGAAGGCCCCGCAAAGGATGACGATGCCACCCTTCAGCTTTTCAGTATCGAGCATCGATACCACCTCTTGCCAGGAGAGGGCTCCGATATGACCCCGCGTGGTAAAAAAGGTGCGCTCACCGTTCGGATGCGTGATGCCAACCGAAAGCGTTGTGCCCGTGGGCGCGACGGGCCAATTTACGGCCACAGCACCAAATCCCTGGCGCAGCCATTCGCCGAACTGGTCGTTGCCGATATTGGCAGCGATCTGGAAGTCGACACCGAGGCCCTGCCAGGCAAGGGCCGCATTGCCTGCCGATCCACCGACACGCAACTCGTCATAATCGACCATGATTTCGGTTCCCGGGGTCGGCCAGGGATCAGCGGGCCCGAGGATCAGATCGACATTGACGTTTCCGATGACGGCAAGCGGGCGCATCATTCGCTCCGGGTGATCTTGCTCGAACGGACCGGCGTACCGACATCCTCGACCCGCATGCTAGCAAAGCCGAGCATAAAGTGCTGGCCTGCCGGCAGAAGTGCAAATACGGCGGCCATGTCGCTCGCGGTTCCGACGTCGACCGTTACCGCGCCTTCGACGGGCACTTGCCCGGACGCATCGAACACGACGACAGGCGATCCTGCTTCGAGGGCGGAAATCGCCATCCGTGTTACGAACTCTGCGGTTTCATCGCGCGCACGGAACAATACGACGCCCATCTTCGGTCCAAGCATTTCCATAGGTCCGTGTCGCAGCTGGCCTCCCTCGAGCGGAAAGCAGGGAACTCGCGAAAGCTCGGTTAGCCCAAGCGCGATCGCCTCGGCTACGCCCTGCAGGCGACGGCCGGAGGTTACCACCGAACCAACATCTGCAAGCGCGTCGACAGCGGCCTTGACGTCGGGCTGGCGCTCGGATCGGAGCAGCGCGAGGGCAGGTTCGGCATCTTCGCCGAGCGCGCTCAGTATGGCGAGATGCAGGGCGAAACTCAGCGTGAGGCTGCGCGTTGCCGCAAAGGCTTTTTCCGTGCCGCCGGCTCCGACGAGGGACGGAACAGTCCGGGCGAGCGTAGAGCCGCCCTCGAGCGTCAAGCCGAACGTATCAGCGGGCACGCCGACTTCGGCGAACCAGCGCAACACTTCCGCGCTCTCGCCCGACTGCGATGTGAGCAAGACCGTTTTTCCAGACAGCGGCAGCGGCTGGCCGAGCTGTTCGGAGAGCGGGATAGCAACCGCATCGATTCCCAATGCGCGATAAAATGGTTCGACCGCACGTCCGACGGCGTGTGAGCCTCCCATGCCGAGCAGCAGCAGACGACCATTCTTGCGCAGCGATGCGGCAATCGTCGCCGCAAGCGAAGAGGCAGCGTCGAACGAGGCGATGGCGTCGGCATTCTGGCGTGACATTTCATATTCGATCGCGGCAAGTCCGGTGGGCCGGGTGGTGTTCATGTCCTTGGTCATCCTTTGACGCCGCCACTGGTCAGCCCCGAGATAAGGGCGCGTTGCATGAAAAGGCCAATCAGCAGCGGGGGGAGGGCGGCCAGGACACCCGCTGTGGCGATAAGGCCGTAATCTGAGACGCGTCCGCCGGCGAGGTCGGCGATCGCGACGGTCAGCGTCTTCGCACGCTGATCGGAGGTGAAGAGCAGGGCATAGAAGAATTCGTCCCAGGCGAGCAGGAAAGCGAAAAGCGCTGCGGTTGCCATGACCGGCGCGGCCAGCGGCAGCGTGATAATGCGAAGGATCTGGTCGAGGCGCGCGCCATCCATGGTCGCCGCGCTTTCGATCTCACGGGGTATGGAGTCAAAGCCTGACTTGAGGAGCCACGTCGTGAACGGAGCGAGGATCGTGAGATAAACCAGCGCGAGCCCGAAGACGTTGTTGAGAAGACCCAGCCAGGAAAGGGCCATGTAGAGCGGTACGGCGAGCGCGACGGGCGGCAGCATGTAGGTGGCGATGACCGCGTAGAGCGACCAGCCGACGGATGGCGTTCGCGAAACGGCCCAGGCCGAGGGGATCGCAACGATGAGCGCGGCGATTGTCGCCATGCCCGCGACCTTGATACTGTTGAAGAGGGAGGCGACAAAAGCCTGTCCGGCGCTGTTGGCGACCGAAGACAGCAAGACGCCGTAACGGGACAGGTCCACGGTATCCGGCCACCAGTGCAGGGGCTTGGCGATGAGATCGGGCGTTGAAGAAATGCTCATGACGAAGAGCCAGAGCACCGGCGCAAGGATCACCGCCAGCAAAAGCAGGGCCGCGAGATGTACGAAAATGGTCGCTGCAAGGCTTCTACGTTCCATCAGGACACACCTGCGCTTTTGCGAATGAGGGCCGCATAGGCGACGGCGAGGATCGTCACCAGCAGCGTGACGATCAAGGCGAGGGAAGCGCCGGATCCCGCCCGCTGGAACGAAAACGCTTCCTGGTAGACGAGGATCGAAAGCGTACGCGTGCTGTTTGCTGGTCCCCCACGCGTCATGACCCAGATAATATCGAACACCTTGAACGCTTCGATCGTGCGCAGGACGAGGGCGACCATCAACGGACCGGCGAGATAGGGCATGATGACAAAGCGGAAGCGCGACCATGCACCAGCGCCATCCACCATCGCCGCCGCCGTAATATCACGCGGTACGGCCTGGAGGGCGGCGAGGGCAATAAGCGCAACCAGAGGAAAGTTCTTCCAGCAATCGGCGACGATGAGCGACGCGAGTGCGGTGCCGGGCTCACCCAGCCATGATTGATAGGCCCCTATGATCCCCATCTGGGTGAGGGCCGCATTGAGTGCCCCATATTCGGGATTGTAGATCAGACGCCAAAGTGTGGCATTAACCACAGTCGGCAAGGCCCAGGGCAATATCATCAGGGCGCGCAGCACAGAGCGCCCGTAGAATTGCTGATTGAGCAGCAATGCTGCAAGCACGCCTATGACCATCTCCGCCGAGACAGAAAGCACAGCGAACCAGAATGTGGTGATCAGCGTTCGCTGAAAATTGGGCCCGGAAAGGATGCGGACGTAGTTTTCGAAACCAACGAAATTGCCTGCGGTGCCGACGAGCTTGGCGTCCGTAAAGGAAAGTCGCACCGTGTCGAACAGCGGCCAGCCGATAATCGCAACCATCACGATCAGGAGCGGCAACATCAGGAACCATGCGCGGGTCGTGATCCAGTTGTTCGTCATGAAAATCCGCCTGTGCATACGATCCGACAATATTGAATCATTGTGAAAGGCGAGGGCGGAGCAATGTCTGCAGCCGCCCGCGCTAAAATATCAAAGACCGCTGTTCTGGACGGCTGTTTCGAGCGCTGCATCCGGCTTTGCCTGGCCGAGCAGCGATTCCTGGATCGCCTGCTGCAGTGCTGTCGACAGCTCCTGATACTTCGGTGTCGTCGGACGCGGGTACATGGCAGCGAGCCCGACCTTTGCGGCGGCGATCAGTTCTTCCTGACCCTTTGCCACGGCCGGATCGTCATAGGAGGATGCCCAAATCGGCAGGCTGAGCTTAGCATACTGGTTCTGCGTAGCCTGCGAGGTCATGAAGGTGATGTATTTCCAGGCTTCGTCCGCATGCTTGCTGGTAGAGGTAATACCCAGGCCCATCGAACCGTTGACCGCCGAAACCTTGCTCTTGCCTTCGACACCCGGGGCAGGCACCACGCCAACCTTGCCGGCGACCTTGCTGTCCTTCGGATCGTTGGCCATGTTGTACATGTAGGTCCAGTTAAGGGCGAACGCTACATCACCATTCTGGAACAGGCGGCGCACATCTTCTTCCAGAAATTCCTTGGAGTTCGGATTGGTGACGCCGGACGTATAGCTATCGACCATATATTTCAGCGCATCGAGACCGCCGCCTGTCTGGAAGGCGGGCTTGCCGTCCTTGAGGAAGCTGCCGCCATAGGCGCTGACGAGCGTCGTATAATCACAAATGGCAGCTTCCGCCTGTGACCAGCTCCAGGCGATCGGGGTGGCAAGTATGCCCTTGTCCTTGATCGTCTTGGCCTGTTCGGCAAGCTCCGCCCATGTCGTCGGCGGCGCCTTGATGCCTGCCTTTTCCAGAATTTCCTTATTGTAGAAGAGATACTTGGTGTCGAGAATCCATGGCATGCCATAACGTTTGCCGTCATATTCGACGGTGGTCCAAGCGCCCGGCAATACACCCGACTTCATTTCCGGCGTGATCTTGTCCGTTACATCCGTCAGGACTTTATTGGTTGCATATTCTGCCGGCCAGATCACATCGAAGAGAACGACGTCGTAGCCGCCGCCCGATCCCTGGGCGAGCACGGTCTTGTCGTGCAATCCCTCATAGGGAACGAATTCGAGATTGACCGAGATATCCGGATTTGCCTTGGTGAAGGCCTCAGTCATGGCACGAACGTCTGCCTCGCTATAGGCAGCCTGCGCCATGAACAGCGCATTGATCTTCGTCTCCGCATGGGCTGGCGAAAAGAGCGCCGCTCCAAGGAGTGTCGCGCCGAGAAGCGCGGTCTGCACGGATTTCAACATTATTACCTCCTATTTGGCCTTGGTCGGTTGCGGAGCCACTCGAGCGAGAGACGCCGGTTGGTCGTTAAGTCCGAGAGCTTTTTAACTAGGACCTGCCCGCGACTTCCCTTCGTCCGGCCAGTGCTCATTCCCCGAAGACTCTTGGGGTCTTTTATTAAATCAATTGTCTTGACTTATTAGTTGTTCAATATTCTTCTGGAGTCAAGTGGGGACTGTGGATGAACGACAAGAGACCGATCAGAGCCAAGAGCGGGACGAACCTCGGCGGTGCAAGCGCGCATAATCGCCGCATCATGATCGATGCGCTGCGCGTCAACGGCGCCCTGTCGCGCGCCGATCTCGCGAGAGCTACCGGCCTCACGCCGCAGACGGTCTCCAACATTATCGAGGAACTTGCATCCGACGGTCTGGTGCGCTCGCAGGCGACGGTGCGGCGGGGGAGGGGACAGCCCGCCACCCCTTACCAGCTCGTACCGGAAGGCGCGTTTGCAATCGGCTTGCAGATCGATCGCCACGTCACTCGCACGGTGATCGTGAACTTAGTCGGCGAAGTACTGGTAAAGTTCGAGGCAAAGTTGCCGCCGGGGGGACCAGCGGAAGGCGTGCTGGTGATTCTCGATCTCGTCAGGCGGGCGCGCGCGCAACTTGCCGCCCGGACGAGCGACGCGGATAAGCGCCTCGTTGGTCTCGGCGTCGCCATGCCGGGTCCGTTCGGGATCAATACGCTCTATGACGACCCTTGGATGATGACCGCATGGCAGAACTTTCCATTGATAGATCGTATCGCCGAGGGCACCGGCCTTGAAGTGGCCTTGCAGAACGATGCGGCGGCGGCGGCTACGGCCGAGCGATTGCTCGGCGCGGCGCACGGTCTCGACCATGCGATCTGCATCTATTTCGGTTACGGGCTTGGCGCTGGCCTTATTTTGAACGGCGAACTTTACGGAGGTGCGCATGCGAATGCCGGTGAGATCGGCATGATCCTCGCATTGATTCCTGGCGATGGGGCTGATGTCGAGCCGCTGGAGCATTACGCATCGATGGCGTCTCTATGCAAATTACTGAGCATAGATCCATCGGAGCCGCAGCTTTTTGAAATGGTGAGCGATGCCCTGCAAAAGGGCAGTCCCCAAATCGAAGCATGGATTGCCGACGTGGCGCAGCGCCTTCGACGAGCCATTCAGGCGCTCGAATCCATATTCGATCCGCAGACGATCATCCTTTGCGGGGGCGCCCCGCGTCGCCTCATCGACCGTCTCGTCAAGGAGATTGGGCCTTTGCTGCCCTCTATTGCCGATCGGGCGAGCCGCTTCCCGGAGGCGCGGCTTCAGGCCGGATTGGCCGATCCATGGTCGGTGGCGCTTGGCGCGGCGGCCGAACCGATAGCGCGGACTTTTGATCCGCGCTTCTCGGCCATTTTGAAGAGTACCTAGCTCAAGCGGCGCGCTTGATGGCATCACCAAGCATCGAAGCCATCGTGTCGATCTGTTCTTTCTCGACGATCAATGGCGGCGACAGCGCGATCGTGTCGCCGGTCACGCGGACGAGCAGTCCTTTGTTGAAGCAATCGACGAACACATCGTATCCGCGCGCGCCCGCCGCATCGGCGCGAGGTGCGAGTTCGATACCGGCCACGAGGCCGATGGTGCGAATATCGATGACATTCGGCAGGCCATTCAGACTGTGCATCGCCTCCTGCCAATGGTCGGCAAGTTCGGCGGCGCGGGTGAGAAGGCCTTCCTCGCGGTAGATTTCAAGCGTCGCCAGACCTGCGGCACAGGCGACAGGATGTCCCGAATAGGTGTAGCCGTGGAAAAGTTCGATCTGGCTTTCCGGTCCTACCATCAGCGCATCATGAACCGCTTCGCTGGCAAAGACCGCGCCCATTGGAACGACGCCGTTGGTCAGACCCTTCGCCGTGGTGACGAGGTCGGGAACCACACCAAAGTAATCGACAGCGAAAGGCGTTCCGAGGCGACCGAAGCCAGTGATCACTTCGTCGAATATGAGCAGGATGCCATGCTTCTTGCTGATGGCTCGAAGCTTTTCGAGATAGCCCTTCGGCGGCAAGAGCACGCCCGTCGAACCGGCAACCGGCTCTACAATGACGGCGGCAATCGTTTCGGCGCCATGGAGGGCCACAAGGCGTTCCAGATCGTCAGCAAGATCAGCGCCATGTTCAGGCAGACCATTCTTGATGAAGGAATTGCGCACCGGATCGTGCGTATGGCGCATGTGATCGACGCCGGGCAGGGTCGGGAAAACGCGGCGATTGTTGACGAGCCCGCCGACGGAAATGCCGCCGAAGCCGACGCCATGATAGCCGCGCTCACGGCCGATGACGCGTGTACGCGTGCCTTGGCCAATTGCACGCTGATAGGCGATGGCAATCTTGAGTGCGGTGTCGACCGATTCAGAACCAGACCCGGTGAAAAACACCTTCGTAAGCCCTGCCGCCTTGCCGCCAGGCGCAATTGCCGCAAGCTTTTCAGCGAAATCGAAGACGTAGGGATGGCCCATCTGGAACGGGGGAGCATAGTCCATCGTCATGAGCTGGCGCGACACCGAGTCCGCAATCTTTTCGCGGCCATGACCTGCATTGACGCACCAGAGACCTGCGGTACCGTCAAGCACCTGCCCGCCATCCACATCGGTGTAATACATGCCCGTGGCGCCCGCGAGCAGCCGCGGTGCCGCCTTGAACTGGCGGTTAGCCGTAAACGGCATCCAAAAATTTTCAAGCGATGGGGTGTTCGACATTAACATCGGGAGGTCTCCTCTTCTTTGCCGAAAAGGCCACGCTTTGAATTGCCCAACAAGTCCTTTTCTGGGTAAAATCAAACCATTGTTTTTGTTGCAACCGCGTGGGATATTTGCGTGATACCAAACAGGTGAAACAGCAATGAGCATCGATCTCGGCGGCCGGCTGCGCTTCCTGCGTGAAAGGCAAGGACTCTCGCAGCGGGAACTGGCCAAGCGCGCAGGCGTGACCAATTCGACCATATCGCTCATCGAATCCAACCAGACGAATCCTTCGGTTGGCGCATTGAAGCGCATACTCGACGGCATTCCGATCGGCCTCGCCGAATTCTTTGCGCTCGAGCCCGACCGCCGGCAAAAAGTCTTCTACGAAGCGGGCGACCTCGTTGAAATCGGCAAGGGCAATATTTCGTACCGGCAAATTGGCGAAAATCTCTTCGGGCGAATGCTGCAGGTCCTCAAGGAACGTTATGAGCCTGGAGGGGATACGGGAAAGATACCTCTGGTTCACGAAGGCGAGGAAGGCGGCATCGTCATAAGCGGGCGTCTTGAAGTAACGGTCGACGATGAGCGGCGGATACTTGGACCCGGTGACGCCTACTATTTCGAAAGCCGCAGGCCGCATCGGTTCCGCTGCGTCGGCCCCAACCCCTGCGAGGTTGTCAGCGCTTGCACTCCGCCGACTTTTTAGCGGAGAGCCGCAAACCAGGCGATGAGTTCGGCGCTGTTGCGCAGGCCATGGGCGCGCATCAGCCGCGCTCGGTGTGCTTCGATGGTCCGCTTAGACAAACCGATTTCCTGAGCGATCTGGGAGTTGGTCTTGCCCTGCGAGACGAGGGTAAGCACCTGCTTTTGCCTATCAGATATAAGGCTGGTCGTGGCGGCAACCGTTCGACTCATCGGCTCGAAACAATATAGCGCCTCGGCGAAAGGGTCTGCGTGGTTGCGGCTGCGCCCCCTTACCTTGCACCAGAAGCTTGTGCCATCACGCCGGCGCATGAGCCGCTCGTCATAATAGACCCTGCCGCCCGCGAAGTTCGTTTGCCACATCTCGCCGGTCCGCACGAAATCCCTGAGCTTTGGATAGAGCTTGGAAAAGCTCTGGTCGATCAGTTCATCGCGCTCATAGCCGAACTCCTTGGCGAATTCGACATTGCAATCGCGTATGATACGGTACGTCGCATAGACCATCGGCACCGGCAGGTCGGCCAGCCAGAAGCGCTTGGCGCTTTCAGGATTTGCGATGTCGGAACTCAGAGATGCCGCTGCTGTCATGCAGTATTAATACGACTACCTATACCGCCTCGACAAGCCATACGGTTGCAGTCAGAGGATGGAGAAATGGGAGATTATCCTTGAAAAAAGTTCATTCAGATGTGAGCGGCGCGCTCGATGGCCTGCTGTTCGACGGCATGACCATCATGGCCGGCGGCTTTGGCCTATGTGGCATCCCCGAAGCATTGATCTATGCGATCCGCGATTCAGGGGTCAAGGATCTGACGGTGATTTCCAACAATGCGGGCGTTGACGGCATAGGCCTCGGCGTTCTCCTGGAAACGCGCCAGATTCGCAAGATGGTCTCGTCCTATGTCGGCGAGAACAAGCTCTTCGCCCAGCAATATCTTTCGGGCGAACTCGAACTCGAGTTCAATCCGCAAGGCACGCTTGCCGAACGTATTCGCGCCGGTGGCGCGGGCATCCCGGCCTTCTTCACCAAGACAGGTGTCGGAACGATCATTGCCGAGGGCAAGGACGTGCGCGAGTTCGATGGTGAATCCTACGTCATGGAACGCGGCCTGTTTGCCGATCTTTCCATCGTCCACGCTTTCAAGGGCGATACGGAAGGTAACCTTGTCTATCGGAAGACTGCGCGCAACTTCAACCCGATCATGGCGACGGCCGCGAAGGTCACCGTCGCCGAGGTCGAGCATCTTGTCGATGCGGGCAAGATCGACCCCGATCAGGTGCACACGCCTGGCATCTTCGTGAAACGCATCGTGCATGTGCCCGATCCGGTCAAGCATATCGAACAACGAACGACCCGCCCGCGTATCATTGCTGCAAGTGAGGTGAACTAAGATGGCCTGGACACGCGATCAAATGGCCGAACGCGCCGCCAAGGAACTGCGGGACGGCTTCTACGTCAATCTCGGCATCGGTATTCCGACCCTCGTTGCAAATTATATCCCCACCGGCATGAGCGTTCAGTTGCAGAGCGAAAACGGCATGCTCGGCATGGGCCCGTTCCCCTATGAGGGAGACGAAGATGCCGACCTGATCAACGCCGGCAAGCAGACCATCACCGAACTGCCGACGACCAGCTATTTCTCCGGTGCGGACAGCTTCGGTATGATACGCGGCGGCCATATCGACCTTTCCATTCTCGGCGCGATGCAGGTTTCCCGCAGCGGCGACCTCGCGAACTGGATGGTCCCTGGCAAGATGGTCAAGGGCATGGGCGGCGCCATGGATCTCGTTGCGGGCGTCAAGCGTGTCGTCGTCGTCATGGAGCATGAGGCCAAGGGAGAAGCCAAGCTTCTCGAAGAGTGCACCCTGCCGCTTACCGGACAGCGCGTCACCGACCTCGTCATCACCGATCTCGGTGTCTTTTCCTTCGAGCGTCACGGCGAGCCGAAGATGACGTTGATCGAAATTGCGCCCGGCGTGACGCTTGACGAAATCAAGGCAAAAACCCAGGCGAAATACGACGTCGCGATCTGAACCTTGAGCGCCGCCGGCGAGGCGGCGCCCATTCACCAGCAGACGAAGCCTCCATCGACGACGAGATCGATTCCCGTCACGAAGGACGAGGCGCGGCTGGCAAGAAACACTGCGGGACCGATCATTTCCTCTGGCGCGGCAAGCCGGCCCATTGGCGTATCCCGTTCGAAGATCTTGACCTGATCGGCAACTTCCGGGCGCCGGTTCATCGGCGTTAGCGTATATCCAGGGCTGATCGAGTTGACGCGCACGCCCCGATCAACCCACTCCATTGCGAGGCTCTTCGACAGGTGGATGACTGCTGCCTTTGAGGAGTTGTAGTTTGCCTGTTTGAGGTCGCGATTGACGATCGAGCCCGACATCGAGGCAATATTGATGATGGAGCCCTTGCCTCGCGGCAGCATGACGCGGGCCTCCGCCTGGCAGGACAGGAACACACCGGTGACGTTGACATCGTAGACATGCTGCCAGTTTTCGCGTGCCAGCGTTTCGGCTGCGCCGCCCGCCCCGATGCCGGCATTGTTGACGGCAATCGTCAGCGGGCCGAGTTCACTCTCGATTCGCTCCACGGCGGTTGCGATATCGTCGGCTGACGTTACCGAGCCTTCAATCGTGATCACCTTGCGCCCGGTCGCGCGAATACGCTTGGCCGTCTCGTCGAGCCCGCTGCCGGAAGAATGGCCAAAGCAGCCAATATCGGCACCCGCTTCGGCAAGCCCAATAGCTATGGCCTGGCCAATGCCGCTGCCGGCACCCGTCACGAGGGCAATTTCGCCTTGAAGATCGAAAAGGTCCATGTCCAGTCCTTTTCCGGCTAGTTCCTCTGGCCCTCGGTGCTAGGCTCGGCGCGGGCAGCCCTTACCAGACGCCGCCGCGTGCGGAACGCGCCCCATTGCTGGTCGACCAGCACGCCAATGAGAATAACGCCGCCCATCACCGAGAAGTTGAGGGAAGACGGTATGCCGAGGAGGTTCACCAGGTTCTGCAGTTCCTGCAAAAGGATTGTGCCAAGGATGACGCCGACGATGGAGCCTTCGCCGCCGCGCAGCGAGAAGCCACCGAGCACCGCTGCAGCAATGGCGTAGAGCTCGTAGAAATTGCCATGGCTGGCCGGCGAGATCGAGCGGGTATACATGGCGAAGTAGATTGCAGCGAGCGCGGTAAGGACACCGCAGATCACATAGGCTGCCATGATGATCCGACCGGTACGGATACCGGAGAAGCGCGCCGCTTCCTCGTTCTTGCCGATCGCGTAGAGGTAGCGGCCGAAGACCGAGCGGTGCAGGACGACCCACATTATCGCCATGATGACGATCAGCGCTATGAAGCTGTTTGGCACACCGTAGGTGCGGCCAGCGGTGAGGAACTCTAGCGTCGGGAAATTCTGGCCGAAGGCAAAACCGGCGGTGCCGTCAGCTGTATAGAAGCGGGCAACGCCGCGATAGATCAGAAGGCCGCACAAGGTGACGACGAAGGGCTGCAGCTTCAGCCGTGCGATCAGCCAGCCATGCGCCAGGCCGATAAGGCCGCCCAGTATGAGGATGAGAATAAATGCGACGGGCCAATCCATGCCCCTCGTCGCAATAAAATCTATGAACAGCACGCCGAGGAGAGCGATGGACGAACCGACCGAGAGCTCGATGCCGCCAGTTATGATGACGAAGGCCTGGCCGATCGAAAGGATGCCGAAGAGGCCGATCAGGTTGGACGTATTGGCGAGGTTGATGGGCAGCAAAAACCGGGGATTGATCGCAGCAACGACCGCGCCCACGACCAGAATGAGAAGTAACAGCCCGATATCTTTCTTGCTCATCGCCCCTCCGGCTCTTTCTTTGCTAGTCTAGGCTTTTTTCCAACCGCAAGCAGCATGACGTTTTCCTGACTGAGGTCGTCCTTGTCGAGAATGCCCGAGATCTGGCCCTCGTGCATGACCGCTACGCGGTCGGAAACGCCGATCACTTCCTCCATGTCGCTCGAGATCATCAGCACCGCGACACCTGCCTCGGCAAGAACCCGCATGAGATTGTAGATCTCAGCCTTCGCGCCAATGTCGATGCCGCGGGTCGGCTCATCCATGATGATGATTTTGGGATTCATGGCGAGCCATTTGGCCAGTACGACCTTCTGCTGGTTGCCGCCCGACAAAGAGCCCGTCCGTGTCGCGACGGAAGGCGCTCTGATTCCGAGACTTGATCGCTGCTTTTCCGCCGTCTTGTTTTCGCTGCGGGCCGAGACGAGATATCGTTTCGAATGCGCGGGCATGTCAGGCAGTGAAATGTTCTGCGCAATCGGAAAATCGAGGAGGATGCCCTCGAGCTTGCGGTCCTCCGGAACAAGAAAGATGCCGTTCGCGACCGCATCGGCAGCAGAGTGCAGCGCAAGTTTCTTGCCATCGGTATAGACCTCGCCGCCGAGCCTGGCATCTATACCGAAGAGGACGCGGGCAAGCTCGGTGCGGCCCGAACCGACAAGGCCGGCAAGTCCGAGGATCTCGCCACGACGAATCTCGAGGCTGACCGGGTGGTGCGGATAGGTCGTCGTGCGAATATCTTGCGCTGAGAGTGCTACCGCTCCCGGTGTCTGCATCGAAACGGCTGTCCGTGCCTTCAGCGCCCTTCCGATCATCAGTCGAACCATCTCGTCATGATCAATCGCACTTTTCGGCAAGACCCCGGCGAGGATCCCGTCTCGAAGGACCAGCACGCGATCGGCGACGCGCTCTATTTCATGCAGGCGATGCGAGATGAAAATGACGCTGATGCCATCCGCCTTGAGGCCCTTGATGACCGCCAGAAGCTTCTCTGTCTCGGGGAGGGGAAGGCTCGATGTCGGTTCATCGAGAATGACGAGCCGCGAATTTATCGAGAGCGCCTTGGCAATTTCCACCATCTGCTGCTGGGCGAGCGAAAGCTTCGAGACCGGCGTGTCAGCACTGAAATTCGCACCCACGCGCTTCAAAAGCGAACCCACCATTTCGCGGAGCTTGGCGCGGTCGACGAGTTTCAGAGGTCCGGCGCGCAATGGTTCGCGGCCAAGAAACACATTTGCAGCGACATCGAGATTGTCGAAGAGGTTCAGTTCCTGATGAACGAATGCGATACCGGCGTTCATGCTGCCTTCGACGGTCAATTGGTCGTGTTCGATGCCATCGACCGTGATCGTTCCACGATCAGGCTTCACCACGCCGCCGAGAATCTTCATCAATGTGGATTTGCCTGCGCCGTTCTCGCCAACGAGGCCGATCACTTCCCCCGGAGCCACCTCCATGGAAAAATTATCGAGGGCAACGACACCGGGATAGCTCTTGCGCACGCCCGAAAGGCTCAAGAAAGGCGCTTCGACGCCAGCGAACGACGATGTTTCAGGTACATTCAACATAGCTGCATAAACCAGAACTCGAGATCATCGAAGACGCCGCCACCGGGCGACGTCTTCCTGATTATCCTGATAGTCTGGTTCAATTTCCAGCCATTGCTTTCAGATTTGCTGCATACTTGTCGACATCGTCCTTGCCGATGATCACGGTTGGAATGATGATCAGCTTATTGTCAGGGATACCCGACTTGTCGCCACCGAGATAAGCCGCCATCAGCTTCATGCCGCGGTAGGCCCATTCGAACGGCTGTTGCACGACAGTGGCGGCAACAGTCCCTTCCTTGACGCCACCCAGCGTGATCGGATCATCGTCGAAACCGACGACCGTGATCTGGCCAAGCTTACCGGCATCGCGCAGCGCTTCGTAGATTCGCGGCGTATTGTACGAATAGAACCCGACCATGCAGGTCACGTCAGGGCTCGCGACAAGCGCATCCTCAACGTTCTTCTTGGCACGCGTTTGGTCGATATCATCACCGCGCACATCGACGAGTTCGATCTTGGTACCGGCGAGACCATCCTTCATGCCCTGAATGCGCTCTTTGGCGTTGTCCGCCCCGAGCAGGCCGACAAATCCGATGCACTTGCCCCCATTCGGCATGGCTTTCTTGGCAATTTCGGCAGCCTGCTTGCCCGCATCCACGTTCGACGATCCGATATAGGCGACGCGGTTGGTTTGCGGCGCATCGCTGTCGGTGGTGAAGAGCGCGGTCTGCGAGGCAATCTTGTTCAGCCCGTCAGTCGACGTTTTGGGATCGACCGCCGAAACCATGATGCCCTTGACGCCGGCGGTGACGAGATCGTCCATCAACCGCTGCTGGATGGCAACGGAGGATTGCTCCGGATATTTAAGTTCGAGCGAGTAGTCAGGCAGTTCCGCCTGGGCCTTCTTGACACCGGCTTCTGCGGCCTTCCAGAAGTCGGAGGCCCCGTTCACGACAAAGGCCAGGGTGGGCTTATCCGCGGCGTTGGCGATGGGCACTCCGGCTGCCCCAAGGACGAGAGCAGCGGTTAAGCCAGCAGCTAATGCAAGTCTCATAACTAACCTCCCATTAAAGTCCGTATTGCGCCCGGACCGTTGGCAATCTGACCATCGCGTCGCTCCTTCCTCCAAGGCCGACGACACAACGGGGAGCCGATAAAATCGGCTTTCCGACATGACTTTAATTGGGTAATTGTTATTAGTAAACTCTATTATCATATAGTATTATCAATCTTTCACCTGCGTCGTACGAGGCCGCTGCGTGGTGGCCGGCGGCGGAACGGGACCATGAGAGGTTGAACGAAGATTGGGTCCATCTGATTCTAGCGACCAGCCTTCGAGGATCAGGAAAGCCAGAAATCGCAGAGCTGTCGACGAGTGGGGGCTCGCTACCTCGTGCGTTTCACGACGCAGACGGGGCTTGCGCCAGGGTACTGGGGATCCTGCTCGACGCAGGCGGCATCATAACGGAACGTCCCGTAATAGACGCGCGCGCAGCCCGAAAGCAGCGGAGCGAATGTTACAATCACCAGGAATATGGCCCTGAAATAATTCCTGCCGTGGTGGTTCATTTTCCTCGATCTCGTTCCTATATGAGCGTTTGAAAGTGACACAGTGGCGTAACAATCCACTGATATTCTTCACTAATTGACCGAACCGACAATCGGCAGCCGTAGCAGTCTAGCAAAATCTGGTGCCAGAATAAGGCAAGTACCCGTTAAGGTTGTGTTCACGTTTTCCGTGAGCCTGCACAAAAGGCTTGATCGAGCGGGATTGACGTATAAGTTCGGCCTTCCGATTTGTTAACCAAACCTTTCACGTTAGGAGCAAAGCGATGAACAACAGCGACTATACGTTGCCAGAAACAATTTCCACGGCGCTAGCCAAAGGTACCAATATTGTCACGGCATTTCGCGAACAATTCGGATATTCCGTCGAGGATTTGGCCGTAGCATGCGGTCTGACTTCCCTCGAAATTGAAACGATCGAAAGCGGTCAAAACAACGACCCAGCCAAACTGGAGCGTATTGCCCACGCATTGGGGCTTCCCAACAATGCAATGATCATTGAAGAATCGAAGCGCCTAAGCGCCTGAAATCTTTAAATTAATAAATCGGACTCAAAAAGCTGCCAGGGTGATATCCCAACTCTGGCAGCTTTTTGTTTGGCTATAATCCAAGCAAATTACGGGTCAGCGGATGGTCGGGCTCCGTCAGCCCCTCAATGATATTCGCGTGATGCTTGCCGGGCTCTTCGACGGCGTCCACCCGGCAGTCGAATCCTGACCAGACGTTGGCCAGCAAGGCGTTCTGCCGCACGAACTCCGGGCGCTCCAGCGCGCCGACCCATGCGGTTACGTCAATCCCTTCCTGCGGTTCAAGGAGGGCAGGACTCTCGAGCCGTGCTTCGACCGCATCAAGATGCAGAGTTTCGTTCATCTCCGTTTTCATCAACGGCCGCAGGTCAACGAGGGGCGATATCGGGACCGTCTTGCGGATGCGTTGGCGAACGGCCTGCGGCAGGGGCGAGGTTGCAGTCATCATCCGGGCGACAAGATGACCTCCGGCCGAATGCCCGGTCAGGTGGATCGGCCCTGCGACCTCGTTTGCAGCGTGCGCAATGGCAAGGCCGACTTGAACCGTAATGTCGCTGACGCGCACCTCCGGACAGAGCACATAGGAAGGAATGGCGACGGCAAACCCGTTCGACACCGCACCCCTTGCCAAATGCGACCACGCGGACTTGTCGAAATCCTCCATCCAGTAGCCGCCATGAATGAAGACCGCTAGGCCGCGCAGGTCGCCTGACGGCATGAACAGGTCGAGCCGATTGCGATCGTGTTCGCCGTAGCTGACGTCGAGTTTCAACAGACCCTTGCGGTCCATTTCCTCGCGAAAGCTTGTGGCCTGCTCCAGCCACTTTGCCGGGTATCCGAAGCCATCGGGTATATAGGCAAAATTCGAATAGGCGTCGTCCCAGTCGATTGGTTCTTGCGTGACCATCCTGTTTCCTCCCGGCGCTCTAACGCTATTCCCTGACCTTCTCGCGAACGGCAAATCCGCCGCCGGACTTGCGCAGATTCGGCAAGGCCAGCATCAACAGGACAAAGGCGCCGGTCGCAAATTTCAGGTCCGCGGGAGCGAGGCCGAGCGTAAGGCAGAATGAAATGAGCTGATAGTAGACCAGCGAGCCGACGACCGGCGCGAGCACCTGGCGCAGAATAGTCTGCCGTCCGGTAATAGCCTCGCCGATGATCAGGGCGGCAAGGCCATTGATCAGAATGCCGAAGCCCATGTTCACGTCGGCAAAACCTTGCGTCTGCACCATGATGCTCCCGCCGGTTGCCGAGAGCGCACTCGCGGCGCCGACGCCGACGATCGTCGCGGTGCCGACATTGATACCCTGCGCTTCGGCCATGTCCGGGCTCGCCCCCACCGCGCGCATCGATGTTCCTTTCTCCGACATGAAGAAATAGAGCATTGCCGCAACGACGAGCAGGATCAGAACGCCGACGATCAGGATCTTGACCCAGGGCAGATTCGCCGAGGCGCCGGCGAGCAGCGTGAACACGGTGTCGTAGGTGAACAGCGGTATATTGGTGCGGCCCATGATGCGCAGGTTGATGCTGTAAAGCATCGTCATCACCAGGATACCTGCAAGCAGCGTATTGATCTTGAAGCGCAGATGAATGAACGCTGTGCTGCATCCGGCGATGAAACCGCAGATCAGGGCAACGAAGCAGGCCAGGAACGGGTTGACGCCCCCTGCGATCAGCGTGCCGCAGACACAGCCACCGAGCGGAAAAGCACCTTCGGAGGTCAAATCCGGAAAGTTCAATATTCGGAAGGGCAGCATGACGCCGAGAACAACGAAGGCAACGATGAGGCTCTGGGCAACCGTGACCGGGATCAGTCCGTAGAAGCTGGTGAAAACGTCCATGGCTCAATTTCCCTGCAGCGCGATAGCGTCGGATTTGGTGTGGAACCGGTCGATGAGGTCAGAGACCGTGATGCCGCGCTTCTCTTCGGGGCCGATTTCTACCAGCACCTTGCCGGCGTCCATCATGACGATCCTGTTGCCGTAGTTGATCGCGTGTTCCATGTTGTGGGTGACCATCAGCGTCGTGAGCTTGAGCTCTTCCACCGCGCGCACGGTCGTATCCATCACGAGCTTTGCCGTGCGCGGATCGAGGGCTGCCGTATGCTCGTCGAGAAGCAGCAGTTTTGGCTGGGTAGAGACCGCCATGACCAGCGAAAGCGACTGGCGTTGACCGCCGGACAGGAGCCCAACCGGCATGTCCAGACGCTTTTCGAGTCCAAGATTGAGTTCGGCGAGTTGCTCGCTGTATCTGGCACGCCGCGCTGACGTTAGTCCGAAGGAAAAGCCCCGCCGTTTGCCGCGCAGTTCGGCCAGGAGCATGTTCTCGCCAATGGTCATCGTTGGCGCGGTACCGATCATCGGATCCTGGAAGACGCGGGCAATAAACTGAGCCCGGCGATGCGCGTTGAGGCGCGTGACGTCCTGCCCGTCAATGGAGATGCGTCCGGAGTCGAGCGGCAGCTTTCCGGAGACCGCGTTGAGGAAACTGGACTTGCCGGCGCCGTTGCTGCCGATGACGATGCAAAAGTCCGCCGGTGCAAGGTTGACATTGAGTCCGTCGAGCGCCCGGCGCTCGTCCTGCGTACCGCGATAGAAAATCTTTGTGCCGCCCGTTACGGAAAGCATGTTCTTTGTCATTGATGAGCCCTCGAACTCCGAGCTGTATGCCCCACGCAATAGTTCCTGCGTCATGGTTGGCGCAGGAACTATAGGTTTGCAGGCGAAAGGAGAAGGCTTATTTGACGAAGCACTCGCAATCTTTGAGGCTTTCCGGCACTTTTTGTCCGGTTTTGGCAAGCACGGCCTCATTGATCAAAGCAGTATGGTCTTCATAAGTCGGCTTGATCGGAGCAAGACTTGCTGGCGACTTGCCGGCAATGATCTCCGCTGCAAGCTTTGCCGCATTCTGCCCGACCTTGGTGTACGAGACCTCGAAAGCTGCAGCAACGAGACCGTCACGTACCGCCTGTGCCGATGCGTTGACGATCGGAATGTTGACCGAGAGGGCGGCTGCGGCAACGGCGGGCACAGCTGGCTGAACCAGGTTCGAGCCCGGAACGTAGATGACGTCCGCCTTGCCGGCGAGCGAGCTGACGCGGATCGGAATATCGTTGGTGTTGTCGAGGCCGACTTCGACTAGCTCCATGCCTTCGGCCTTAGCGGCTTCCTTGATCAGCTTGAGCACGGCAACGTCGTTGTCTTCGCCCGGATTGTAGAGATAGGCGAGGCGCTTGGCATCGGGCAGCAGCTTGCGGATGAACTTGACCACTGAGCTGACGTCCTGCAAATCCGACGCGCCAGTCATGCCGGTGTCGCCAGCTTCCCAGGATGGCGTCAGCTTTGCTGCGACCGGATCGGTCACCGCTGCGAAGACGACTGGCGTGCCGGAATTGCCGACGATCTGGCGCGCGCCCTGTGCGACCGGAGTGGTGACGGCGAGGATGAGCTTCGGGCTTCCCGAAACGAGCTTCGTGACCATTTGCGGGATGAGGGTCGCATCGAAATTGACCTGCAACTCATCATAGACAGCATCGGCAACGCCGAGTATCGCCAATTCCGCCTTGAACGAGGTCACGGTTTCGTCGAGCTGCGGATGCTTGCCGAACTGGGCAATGCCGATTTTCGTTTCGGCTGAGGCCACGCCTATGTGCAGGCTAAGGCCGAGTGCTGCCGCGAGCGCAGTGCGCACCGCATATTTTGCGCCAATCATCGAATGTCTCCCTTTTTTGTGTGTTCCAACCCCTGAGGCTTGAAAATAGTATAACAAGCGTGAAATGATATACAATACAAAATGGGGCAAACCCACAGAGGGAACGATGGCCGAGAGCGTCAAATCGGACAGCCTTTACGCGGCGCTGCGATCGCGCATTCTCAATGGAAGATTGCGTCCGGGCCAGTCGTTGCGGCTACGCGCGCTTGCCGAGGAATTGGGCGGCAGCGCAACACCTGTTCGAGAAGCGCTCAATCGCCTGCACGCCGAAAACTTCGTGACGACCGAAGCCAACAAGGGCTTCCGTGTTGCAACTGTAACGCTCGAGGAACTTGAAGATCTGGAATCGGCCCGCGCTGCGATCGAAACCCAGCTGCTGCTGCGATCGATCGACAAGGGCGATCGCGACTGGGAAGCGCGCCTCGTCAGCGCCCATTACCGGCTGTCGAAATGCGAGGTTCCCAACTCATTTTCCCAATCGGAAGCAATCGATCTTTGGGACGCCGCACATACGGAGTTCCACTTCGCCCTGATTGACGGCGCCGCCTCACTCTGGCTGATGAATTTCGCACGACAGGTCAATGCCCAGCTGCAACGCTACCGCCGACACATCATCCTGCGCATCGATCACCTCAATCGCTCCGCAGCGCAAAATGGCAACGGCTCGCTGGGCGTCCTGTCACGCGAAGCGCTTGGTATCGATGCGCACACGGCGCTTATGCAGGCGGCGCTCGATCGGGACAGATCGAAGGCCGAGGCCTTGATGCTCGACCACGTGCGTCTCGCCAAGGACGCCTTTTTGAAACTTGCCAAGGCCAGCGGCATTTCCGGCATTGATGCCGCCGCCTGACGAACAGGGACACCATGGACAATACCACTCAAAGAATTGACGCCGCGGCGGCAGATCGTTCCGATCCGCTTCGTGGTTTTCGCAAACGCTTCCATTTGCCGGAAGGCGTCATCTACCTTGACGGCAATTCGCTCGGCGCTTTGCCTAAATCCGTGCGCCAGCGTGTGTTGAACACGATCGACAGGGAGTGGGGCGTCGATCTCATCCGCAGCTGGAACACCGCGGACTGGGTGCACCTGCCACAACGTGTCGGCGCCCGCATAGCCCGCATCATCGGTGCGGAGCAGGGAGCCGTCGTCGCCGCCGACAGCACATCGATCAATCTGTTCAAGGTGCTTTCAGCCGCCCTCGACTTGAACCCCGGCCGCAACAAGATCGTCTCCGAGCGCGAAAACTTCCCCACGGATCTGTACATCGCGGAGGGCGTCGCCAGGCAGATCGGCAAGGGTCACCGGCTGGTTCTGTCGGATTCGCCCGAGGAAATCCCAGGATTGCTCGATGAAGACGTCGCGGTGCTCATGCTGACGCATGTCAATTATCGCACCGGCTATCGCCACGACATGGCGGCACTGACGCGCGCCGCCCATGACAAGGGCATTCTCGTCATCTGGGATCTGGCACATTCGGCAGGCGCAATGCCGGTCGATCTAAGCGGAGCCGAGGCGGATTTCGCCATTGGCTGTGGCTATAAATACCTCAACGGCGGTCCGGGCGCTCCTGCCTTCCTCTACGTCAATCCTCGGCATCACGGCGGCTTCCGCCAGCCGCTTTCCGGTTGGTTCGGTCACCGTGCGCCGTTCGATTTCGACTCCGCCTATACACCTTCCAACAAGATCGAGCAGTATCTATGCGGCACGCCCCCGGTTCTTGCGATGGTCGCCATGGATGAAGCGATGGCCATCTGGGATGACGTCGACATGGCGGCGCTCCGCGCCAAGTCGATAGCGCTGTGCGACCTGTTTATCCAGGAGATCGACAGCTTCGCCGAGCGTCTTGGTTTGCGGCTGGTCACGCCGCGCGAACCGAAATTGCGCGGCAGCCAGGTCTCCTATTCTTGCAAAAACGGTTATGCGATCATGCAGGCGCTGATTGCGCGCGGCGTGATCGGCGATTTCCGTGCGCCCGATATTATTCGCTTCGGATTCACGCCGCTTTATCTGAGTTTCGCCGAAGTCGAAAAAGCGGCAGCAATCCTCAAGGACATTCTCGAAACAAGCGCCTGGGATGCGCCGGAATTCCACGTCCGGGGCGCCGTGACATGACGCGTACGCCTTACGATCCGGAACAGGAAGGCGCGCAGATGATGTTCGATGGGCGAATGTCCTATGGCGACTATCTGCGCCTCGACACGATTCTTTCAGCGCAAACGCCGCTGTCCGACGCCCATGACGAAATGCTGTTCATCGTTCAGCACCAGGCATCAGAGATCTGGATGCGCCTCGTCATTCACGAACTGACATCGGTTTGCCTGCACATTGCAAGCGATGATCTCGCGCCGTCCTTCAAGATGCTTGCGCGGGTTTCGCGCATTCTCGATCAGCTCAATTCGGCATGGGATGTGCTGCGCACCATGACGCCGAGCGAATATACGACGTTCCGCGAAGCCCTCGGCATGTCGTCTGGATTCCAGTCGTTCCAATACCGTGCGATCGAGTTCCTTGCCGGCAACAAGAACGCGGCGATGATGCGCCCGCATGAGCACAAGCCGGACATTCACGCCTGGCTCAAGGACATCCTGCACAAGCCCAGCATCTATGACGAATCCCTGCGGCTCCTCGCGCGCAAGGGCTTTGCCATCGATCACGCCGTACTGGAGCGTGACTGGTCGCGGCCTTACCAGCCCAATGAGAGCGTCCGCAATGCCTGGCTCCAAATCTATCGCGATCCCGAAGCAAATTGGTCCCTCTACGAACTTGCCGAAAAGCTCGTCGATTTCGAGGATTACTTCCGGCGCTGGCGCTTCAACCATGTGACGACGGTCGAGCGCATCATCGGGTTCAAGACCGGCACGGGCGGCACATCCGGCGTCAACTATCTGCGCAAGATGCTCGAAGTGGTGCTGTTTCCCGAACTCTGGAACGTGCGGACCGAGCTTTAGCTTATTCGTCGAGATAGAATTGCTGCCTAGGCTGCCCGCTTGTCGATCATCACGCAGTCCATCGCCGATTTTGCATGGACCTGGTTACTGTGCGCAAAACCATGTTTGGCAATTGCTGCAAGATCGTCATCGGGCCGGATTGGCCGCGACCACCAGTTTTCATTGAGTTTCCAGCCTTGGGCAGCGGCGCTTTCGATATCGGCGCTGTCAGGACGCAGTACACAGGATTCGTGCACGATGCGCGCATCCGGCGACCGTCTCATCATCATTTGCCGGCCACGCTTGAGCGCACTCGCTTCATCATCTTCAATAACAAGCTGATGATAAAGATGACGTGTCTGTTTATACTTCGTCAGATAAGCGAACTTGACTTGATATGCTGGCAAAACCTGCTCCTGCATCAAAGACTCAACCGCGTTAACCAATTCTTAATATTGTTTGCGATGCAGTCTTTTTCAAGGATGTCGGGGTTTTGCACAGATTAATTTATCGATGACGCACTCAAGCAACGTATTGATTAGTCTTGGTCTTCTGCAGTCGTTCCGATAGCGAAATGAATGAGGATCGACTCTAGATCTATCTCCTCTACTACTCACGCGCCGTAGACGAGCTTGTCCTGGCGGGCGCGCAGTTCGACGATCTTCGAGCCTGGCACCGGCGCGGCATTGGCGCTGGTGATGAGTTCGCCCTTGCGGATCGGCGCCGTGACGCTGCCGCCCTGCAGAAGTCCGCAGGGGATCGCCCCCGCTTCACGCGCTTCCGCCGCGGTCATGATCCAGGCGCGGTAGCAATATTCGCCGATGGCATCGAGCTTCTCTCCGGGCTGCATGTCCTTCTTGGCGACGGCGCAGACCTCGGCCACGGGCTTGGCCAGCGGCACCATGTCGGGCTTGCCGTAAAGGACGACACGGGCGCAGGTCAG
>NZ_FORJ01000007.1:0-211279 GCF_900113985.1 Phyllobacterium sp. CL33Tsu
CGCACCCGATCCCATTCCGAACTCGGCCGTGAAACGCCCCTGCGCCAATGGTACTTCGTCTCAAGACGCGGGAGAGTAGGTCGCTGCCAGGTCTGCCAAACGCAACAAACAAAGCTTCTCGACAAACACACAACAACAAACACAAGCGCCGCACCAAACGGCCCTTTCCATGCAAGCGCAAGCCCGCGCAACAAAGGAAAGCGCAAGCGCATACCGCACACACAATTGACGCGGGGTGGAGCAGCCCGGTAGCTCGTCAGGCTCATAACCTGAAGGTCACAGGTTCAAATCCTGTCCCCGCAACCAACATCACAAAACAACAACCCACACAAAAGCCCGGCATCCCCCGGGCTTGCGTGCGTTCAAGCGGCAAATTCAATCGAAGCCAACAGCGGCCGTGTTGGAGCCACAAACGAGGACGACGACACGCTCATCTTTTTCAGGGACATAGCGGCCCGAGAGTAGGGCGGCCATCGCTGCAGCTCCGCCAGGTTCGGCAACGATCCGGACAGTGTCCCACAGCGCCTGCTGCGCCTTGCGGATCTCGTCATCCGCTACCAGCACTGATGTGCCGACAAAGGCTTGCGCGATTGGAAACATGAGATTGCCGACGCGGCGCGGCGCCAGCGAATCGGCAGCGATCCCGCCGGCGGGAGCATCGACGGGCTTACCGGCCGCGAGCGCATGGTTGAGGGTTGGAGCGCTTTCAGGCTCGACCGCAACAATCTTGATGCGGCCGCGCAGCCATGAGGCGATACCGCCAATGAGACCACCGCCTCCGACGGCTACCAGCAGTGTGGTTGTTTCCGGAAGGTCCGCTTCGATTTCACGCCCGAGCGTCGCCTGGCCGAGCAGCGTCTCGACCTGATCATAGGCGTGCACGGCGAGTGCATCGGTCTCGGCAACGAATCGTTCGCTCGCCTCGAGGGCATTGGCGTAGCGCTCGCCGCCGATCACGAGCTTTGCACCATAGCTGCGAATCTTCGCGGCCTTCGCCGGCGAGGTGACACTTGGCACGAAGATAGTGGCCGGCACGCCGAGCCGCATGGCGGCATAGGCGACAGCCGCGCCATGATTGCCGCCGGAGGCGGCAACGACACCGGCCGCGGGAACCGGCCGTGTCAAAAGATTGGTAAATGCCCCGCGCGCTTTGAATGACCCCGAGTGCTGCAAACATTCGAGTTTGAGCGCGATGGGGAAAGCGGCCATGCCGAAATCGTCAAGATCCACATTGAGCACGGGCGTGTGCCGGATATGCGGCCGGATGATTTCTTCGACAGCAGTGATACGTTCAGGCGTGATATCGATGGGCATGATCGCACCATATTTCGCGGCTAGGCACAAAAGCAAGATCGATCGAGCGACGACAACGGCCTATCGATGATGATCTTGGCCATGGAAAGAGCAATGAACAGAAATTCGATCGTTTTTTGGATCTTCAGTCTTCTGGCCGCAGCAGCCAGCGGCGTGTTCTACGGCTACTTCTACAACGGAAAAATATCGGCGATTGGCGCGGTCTTCGCCCTGTTCCTTTGCATTCCGCCGCTGCTCTTCGAACGGGGAAACCTGTTCCCTCGACTTTTCGACCGGATGAACGCGCTGCCGACCCCGAGCTATATTTTTTGCTCGCTCCTTGCCAATTACCTGCTCATCGGTATGGGCTACTTCGTTTGCGGCACCCTGCTCTGGGCCCTCGGCTTTATACCCGGTGCCTGGTGGCAGGAGGCAATCCTGCCGACAAGCATATGGATTTACACGCTTGTCATTCTGGCGGTCCTGAGCTTTGTTTCGCGTGTACGCGAGCTTCTCGGGCGCGACATCTTTGCCAACCTCCTGATCGGGCGCTATCGCAAACCGATCGAGGAGGAGCGCATCTTTCTCTTCGTCGATCTGGTCGGTTCGACGACCTTTGCCGAAGAGTTCGGCGATCTGCGGGCGCAGCAGTTCCTCGGCGCGCTCTTTGCCGCGTTTGCAGGACCCGTCCGGCGGCACAACGGGACCATCGACGACTATGTTGGCGATGCTGCGATCATTACCTGGCCGATGCAGCGGGGCCTGCGCAATGCCGACTGCGTCGCATGTATCTTCGACATCATCGATGTAATCGAGGCAAACTCGGAAAAGTGGCTGAGTGAATTCGGCCGCGTGCCGCGTCTGCGCGCCGCCTTGCATGGTGGGCCGGTGGTTACTGCCGAGATCGGGGTGGACCATCACAAGATCACCTATTTCGGCGATACGGTAAACACGACGGCACGGCTCGAACAGCTTTGCCGCAGTTTGAACACGCCGGTGCTGATCTCAAGCGATCTTGCCGCGCGGCTGACGCTGCCCGACGGTATTCGCAGCAACAATCTCGGTACTCATGCGGTTCGGGGAAAGGGCCAAAGCCTCGGCGTCATGGCCCTTGTGCGCCCGCGCGGTAAGCAGTCAAAACTCGTGGCGCAGCGGGCCTAGAACCTCGATATTTTCCGCACGGGCCGCAGTTGCAAGGCGCCTACCCAGCGTTGCAAGGGCATGTTTTGATTGATCGCCAGTGCGCCCTCAGCTGGCGCAGCACTCTGTTGGCCTCGGCATTCTGCTCGTACGCTCGTACCTAGGAAGGGGCCATGTATGCATCGACAATCAAAGCCACTTCAGCGGCGGCCTTCTTCGAATCCTGGCCTTTATTTCCTGAGCGGTAAAAGAGTCGGGGAGGCTAGCTTGGTCAAGCCATGGCCAAGCTGAATGTTCTCATATAGACAAATTCTGTCCGTAAAGCGTCAAATCTGCTTTTAGGGCGATGACAGGCCATGTGCGGTGCGATATGTTCGGAACGTCGAGGGCCTTGTGATTTGCAAGAAGGCAAGGCCCTGTCAGCTTGCGGGAGAGTGGCCAGTGTGCGAATGCGCCGGTCCACCGAAGGGGAAATCGCCCGAAATCTCTCAGGTACCAGGAACCGCAAGCCGATAAGGCAACTCTGGAAAGTCGGGGGAAACCCCGCGCCGAAGGTGTAAGTTCAGCCGGTGCCAAGGCGCCGCGAGCGAGTCTCTCAGGCTTCCGACAGAGGGGTAAAGCATCATTCCGTCGCTGTGGCGGAGGTCTTTGCATGTCTCTGGAGTAAAAATGGGCGCTGAAGTCAATCCTGAAACCGACGAACTGAAATCGCTGCCACTTGGCGACCTGCACGAAGCGGCAAATGCGCGCTTCGGCGGCTTTGCCGGCTGGTCGATGCCGATCACCTATCCGCTCGGCGTAATGAAGGAACATCTGCATACGCGCGAAAAGGCGGGCTTGTTCGATATCTCGCATATGCAGCTTTTCGAGATCGCCGGGAAGGGTGCCGCGGCGCTCCTGTCCCGTGCCTGTCCGCTCTACGCGGGCTCGCTCGCGACCGGTCAGTCAAAATATACTTTCTTTCTCAATGAACAGGCTGGGATTATCGACGACCTGATCGTCACGCGGCTCGGCGACGAACGCTTCGTGGTTGCCGCCAATGCCGGCAATGCCGCCGTGGATGAGGCGCATCTGCGCGACCTCGCCAAGGATTTCAAAGCCAGCATCAATGCCCTTGACCGCGTGTTTCTGGCAATTCAGGGCCCGCAGGCCGCAGATGTTTTGCAGAAGGCAAGCATTGCTGGCACCGATCTTGAGTTCATGCACGGGTACGAGCCTCAGCCTGGCTGGTTCATGAGCCGCTCGGGTTATACGGGCGAAGATGGTTTTGAGATCGGCCTTCCGGAAGCGGACGCCCGCGCACTCGTCGCCAAGCTTCTCGCGGACGACCGCGTGACATGGATTGGGCTCGCCGCGCGCGACAGCCTGCGGCTCGAGGCCGGCCTATGCCTGCATGGCCAGGACATTACGCCGGAAATCGATCCGGTCGATGCGGGGCTTACCTGGGCCATATCGAAGCAAGTCCGGGGTCAGGGCGGCTTTATCGGATCTGAAGCGCTACAGGCCAAGCTCGCCGCCGGGTCAGGGCGCAAGCGCGTCGGCCTGAAGCCCGAGGGGCGCCAACCTGTCAGATCCGGCGCGACACTTGTCGATGCCGGCGGCAACCCTGTCGGCATCGTTACCTCGGGTGGATATGGTCCGTCGGCGGGCCACCCGGTTGCCATCGGCTATGTCGAGAAGGCACTCGCAACGACTGACTCACAGGTATTTGCTGAGATACGCGGCAGCCGCATCGCGCTGCATGTCCACCCGCTTCCCTTCGTTACCCATCGTTACCACAAAGGATAATTGAAATGGCTGTCACTTATTTCACTGAAGATCATGAATGGCTGCGCGTTGAAGACGGGATTGCGACAGTCGGCATTACCGACCATGCGCAGGACCAGTTGGGCGATCTCGTTTTCGTGCAATTGCCGGAAGTCGGGCAAACGCTTGCAAAGGGCGATGCTGCCGTCGTCGTCGAGTCGGTCAAGGCCGCTTCGGACGTCTACGCGCCGGTCGACGGCGAAGTGACAGAGGTCAATGAGGCGGCAGCCAGCGACCCAGCCCTGGTCAATTCTTCGGCGGCCGGCGATGGCTGGCTGTGGAAAATGAAGCTTGCGGATACCAACCAATTGACCGGCCTTCTCGACGAAGCCGGCTACAAAGCAATTATCGGCTGATTATCATGCAGAACAAGGGCATCTTTCCGTTCACCGACCGCCACATCGGGCCAAGCCTTCAGGGCTCGCGTGCCATGCTGGCGGCAGTTGGCATTCCCTCCCTCGAAACGCTCATCTCCCAGGCGGTACCGAAGTCCATTCGGCTCGAGCGTCCCCTCGACATTCCCGAAGCAGTGAATGAGGCCGAAGCGCTCGCTGAACTTTCGGCTAAGATGGCGCAGAACAAGACCCACAAGAGCTTCATCGGGCAAGGCTATCACGGGACGCATGTGCCAGCGGTTATCCAGCGCAACCTTTTCGAAAACCCTGCCTGGTACACGGCCTATACGCCGTACCAATCAGAAATAAGTCAGGGCAGGCTGGAGCTTCTATTCCATTTCCAGACCCTCGTGACCGAATTGACCGGCTTACCGGTCGCGTCGGCGTCCTTGCTTGACGAGGCGACGGCCGTGGCAGAGGCGGTCGGCATCGCCTACCGGCATCATCGTGAGAAGCGTACCCGCGTTGTTCTGGCCGGTGATGTGCATCCCCAGATTCTCGACGTGGTTCGCACCCGCGCCGAGCCACTCGGGATGAGCGTCAACGGCGGCGCGATCAACGCTGAAGTCGCAGCAATCATCGTTCCATGGCCGGATACATATGGCGTCTACAGGGATCATTCCACCGCCATTCGGGACGCAAAGGCATCCGGCGCTCTGGTGATAGCGGTCGCTGATCCTTTGGCATTGACGATCACCGCCCCTCCGGCATCGCTCGGCGCCGATATTGCCGCGGGATCGATGCAACGCTTCGGCGTGCCCGTCGGTTATGGTGGTCCGCACGCCGCCTATCTCGCCGTAGCGGACGCACTTACGCGTCTTATTCCGGGCAGGCTGGTTGGCCAGTCCGTGGACAGCAAGGGCCGCCCTGGTTACCGGCTTGCCCTGCAAACCCGCGAACAGCACATCCGCCGCGACAAGGCGACTTCGAACATCTGCACGGCGCAGGCATTGCTGGCGAACATGGCAGTTTCCTTCGCCATCTGGCATGGACCACAGGGGCTGCAGGCGATTGCTTCGCGCGTACATAGCCAGGCGGTCCGCCTTGCCGCTGCTATGGAGGCCGCAGGCATCGCGCTTGCCGGCAAGCGCTTCTTCGACACGCTTACCGTCGATGTGCCGGGCAGGGCAGGGGAGATTGCTGCCACTGCGGAAAAAGAAGGACTCCTGCTTCGGATCATCGATCAGGACCGGCTTGGCCTCACGCTTGACGAAACCACGACCGAGGCGGATTTGCAGGCTCTCGCCGCCCTGTTCGGCGCGATCTTGCCTGATGATACGGACACACGCCTGCCGAGCGAACGCGGCGCAGAGGGGTTCATGACCCAGGAGGTGTTCCATCAGCAGCGTTCCGAGACGGAAATGATGCGGTTCCTGCGTCGCCTCGCCGACAAGGATCTTGCGCTCGACCGGGCCATGATCCCGCTCGGCTCCTGCACGATGAAGCTCAATGCGGCGGCCGAGATGCTGCCGGTGAGCTGGCAGAGCGTCGCCAATGTTCACCCGTTTGCCCCGGCCGATCACGCGCTCGGCTATAAGGCGCTCACGGATGACCTCGAAACATGGCTCGCGGAAATCACGGGCTTCGATGCGGTGTCCCTGCAGCCGAATGCTGGCAGTCAGGGCGAATATGCCGGTCTCCTTGCCATTCGCCGTTATCATCTCGATCGCGGCGATGCGCATCGCGACATATGCCTCATTCCGGAATCGGCACATGGCACCAATCCCGCCAGCGCCCATATGGCGGGAATGCGCGTCGTTGTCGTCGCCTGCGAGGAAGCGGGCGACATCGACCTCGACGACCTGAAGGCCAAGGCGGAACTGCATGGTGCCAATCTGGCGGCACTGATGATCACCTATCCCTCGACGCATGGCGTCTTCGAGGAGGGTGTCAAGGACATCTGCGCCATCATTCATGCACATGGCGGGCAGGTCTATTTCGACGGCGCCAATCTCAATGCCCTCGTCGGGCTGGCGCGTCCCGGTGATATCGGCGCGGACGTATGCCATATGAACCTGCACAAGACCTTCTGCATTCCCCATGGCGGCGGCGGACCGGGCGTTGGCCCGATTGGTGTCAAGAGCCACCTTGCTCCCTTCCTGCCGGGGCATGTCCAGCTCGATACGGGCCACGCTGTTTCAGCCGCGCCCTTCGGCAGCGCATCGATCTTGCCAATCACCTGGATGTACATCCGGATGATGGGCGCAAACGGCCTGAAGCGCGCGACGGAAATGGCAATCCTAAATGCCAACTATATTGCAGGCCGGCTCGAGAACCACTATCCGGTGCTGTTCAAGGGCCGCAATGGCCGCGTCGCGCATGAATGCATCCTTGATACAAGGGTGCTGAAGGAGAGCGCCGGGGTGACCGTCGAAGACATCGCAAAACGGCTCATCGACTACGGCTTCCATGCGCCGACCATGTCCTGGCCAATTCCGGGGACACTGATGGTTGAGCCGACGGAATCGGAATCGAAACGCGAGATCGACAGGTTCTGCGATGCCATGATCGCGATCGCCGGTGAAGCGGCAAAGGTTGCGAGCGGCGCTTGGCCGAAGGACGACAATCCACTGGTCAACGCACCGCATCCGGCAGACGATGTTCTGGCCGACGATTGGGCGTATCCCTATAGCCGGAGCGAGGCGAGCCTGCCGGCCGGACCGAGCGACGAGAACCCGAAATATTGGCCACCGGTCTCGCGCATCGACAACGTGGCGGGAGATCGCAACCTCGTCTGCTCATGTCCGCCGATGCAGGCCTATAGCTAAGCCAAGCGCCTCCTTATCCTTGGGGAGGGGGCGCTTCGTGTTGCGCCGTTGTCTTACCAATTGGGCGTGAGACGGCCTTCGTCGGCACTATCTGAAACGTTGAATTCTTCGGCAAGCCGGCGGAGCGCCGCCGGCATGGCCCGAAGGTCCTCGGAACCGAAATGAAGGTGTGGCAACCGCGTGCGGATGAGTTCGGCAACAACCCGGGCTTGCATGCCGTCACGCGAGCGTTTGGCAGCATCGCGGTCCGCACGACGCGACAGCCACAATTTATGAAGGGCGAAGGCTCGGGGATCCGGACAGGAAAAGGTGAGCGGATAGCCGCGTTGGTCAATCACGACGGCCGAAACCTTGGGACTGTTGACGAGCCAGGCAAGCCCTTCGATTTCAACGGCGCGCAGGTCTTCGTCGTCCGAGCTGAATCCTGACCTGCCGCCCCCCGACATGATGTTCTTCGGCGTCGGCTTGATCAGATCGACGAGAAAGCCGTCGCGGTTGGCTGCCCTGTAGCTGTTCTTCGCCAGTGGTGCGAAGGAATGGTCAACTTTTTGCAGGATTCCGATCAGGCCTTTCTGCGAAAAGGTCCTGCCGATCAAGCGCAGGCTGAATCTCGAGTCCATGAGGAGATCAACGTCTTGCGTCGAGAGAAGGCCGCTCGTGACATGTACCCCCGCAAGGCGCTCGTAGACGAAGAGGGCGTTGGTTCCGACGATGTCAATGGCGGTGCCGATCAGCCCGAGCTTGTCCA
Organism: Phyllobacterium sp. CL33Tsu; assembly: GCF_900113985.1. Taxonomy (NCBI): domain Bacteria; kingdom Pseudomonadati; phylum Pseudomonadota; class Alphaproteobacteria; order Hyphomicrobiales; family Phyllobacteriaceae; genus Phyllobacterium; species Phyllobacterium sp. CL33Tsu. Next base: position 8,151 of record NZ_FORJ01000007.1, read on the forward strand.
GTGCGCGGATGATGCGGGCCGTCAGTTGCGGTACGCGTCCGAGCGACATGGCGCGGTTGACCGGAGCAAGTTCATCGAGACGCTGCGCGAGGCTGCCGACGCGCTCCTTCGAGTTCTCGCGACCGGCGTGAAACTGGCCGAATGTTGTTTCGGTTTCCGTGGAACGCGGACCAAGTGATTTCCAGATGCCGCCGGATTTCTTGTAGAGGTATTCCTTGCCGTTTGTGCTCGTCTTCCACGACATGGAACCGGAAAAGCGCTGCTCGTATTCCTTCGAACTCGCCTCATAGGATTCATAAACCTGTTCGGTATTCACAAGCTGGCGAATCTGATCGGGCGATAATTCGTTGAAATTATTCATCTTATCCCATGAGAACGAGAAATGCGTCGTATTGGGGATAATATCGCGATTTGGCGATGTTATAAAGCGATATTAGATAGGATTATCCCTTTGCCATATAAAATGCAGTTGAAAAGGGATAATCCAACGAAAACTGACTCGCAGGCCCCCCAACAGGCGTTCCTTCGCGCAAAGTATAACTCCCCAGCGGCGGTGAACGGAGACCGCCCCACAGCCACGACATTGAAGAGTTCGCCATCAACAGATATTCCGGTTTCCAAAACTTTGAAGTATCGATCTGGCGAACATCGGAGTTCCATAAGATATCTTACGCCGCAATCGTGTGTAGCCGGGAGTGGGTTCTAATTTGAAGTGCGACTTGCGAGAGATAACAAGGGCAAAGGAATCACCATGAATCACCGCTGCGGCGCACCTACTTGCAAATCACCCCCGACGAACGCCGTAAGATCGAACGCTGGCGCTCGGCGAAGATCAGTGTCGATATTATTGTCGAGAAACTTGGACGGCATCGTTCTACGATCTTTCGCGAACTGAAGCGCAACGCTTTTGACCATCCCGAGATGCGGGACTGACGGGCTATTACGCTCTGGTAGCAAACACGAAGACAAGGGATCGGCGGGGGCAATCGCCGCAAGCTGGCACGGGTGCCGCAACTGCGCGAGGCGATTATCGAGCGGATTCCCCATGGCTGGTCGCCCGAGCAGGTTGCCGGCCGTCTGAAGCTGGAAGGCGGCGTCGAAGTCTCTCGGAAGAAATGGTTCGAGCAGGAAGCGGTTCTGAGCGTGTGGCGCTAGGCTCGAACTTAAGCTTCTTGTCAAGCCAGTGCTTGATCAAAATGGCCACTTGGTGGCTATAGTCGTATCAACATAGATAATGAATATCACGATAACACTCAAATTTCATCATCGCGTGCTGTGCTGATGTAGGTCAATAGGACATCGCGCGCATCTTCGTAGGACAGATGATCCGAATCATATGCCAAGCAGACCGCACCATGAAATTTCCCGAAAATTCCAATAATCTTAATTTCTCCTCCAACGTATCCGAATAGTCGGGCTGCCCTTTCAATCTCGACGCCGTTGTCTTCAACTAATTGATATCCATAAAACTCTTCATCATTGAAATGGCCGATTGTTTGCAATTGCGATGCCGCAGCTTGATTATCTGGATGATCATCTGCAATGTGGTTACTCATATCCCGTTCCAAGCCGAACTGAGGCGATTCTATTGCGTTCGGGGGATGATGCAAGCGAGAACAGCCTATGTCCTCTGCTGACCCTAGGTTTGGGTTTAGGACGCCTTTCTTGGTGATGGCCCAGCACCGAGCAAATCCAACCAGCACTTATAGTCGCGCGACGTTGGCTGTAGCGTTCTATCCCTAACAATGATCGGTATGGTGGCCCGTATTTTTCAGCTAGAGCAACCATCTTATCGGCTCGTTGTAGCGCCACATCCCGCACGATACGCAGTTTCCACGATCGAAAAATGCTGTTTTGGTCATCCAGTGATAGCAAGCAAATCATTGTTCAAATTCTGCTTATCCTGCAGGGGTACGTTCAGGGGTTCCTGATTTTAAAGTGCGACTTTGCAATGGCTTATTCTACCAAAGAAATCACCCCTGAATCAGCCGCTTCGACGCAACTACCCTCAAATCACCTCGACGACCGGCGCTTCAGCGAGAACTCACAATTCAGCTTGTGCCGCCCAGACTGAGGGTCACCTTAACGTGCGTGGCATCTCTGGCGACCCTCCGAAGCGCTTGGTACCAGGGAGAATCAGGGCCACCCAATTCATCAACGAATTGCTGCAGATTGATGAAATGAAGATGATCAAAATCCACCGGGCAGCCGGGGCCGCCGCCCTCGATCGCGTCCCATAAGGCATCAAGGTTGCGTCCGAAATTTGCCGAGAATCTGGGGTTTGTCGAATCAAGGTAACGTTGGAAGAATTCCTCAATCGTGTAAATTCCGGTGCAATCAATAAGGGCGGTACGTTGATAATCGTTCATGTCAAAATACTTTCCAACTGTCTAAATAAATGATGTTTAAAACTTTACACCGACGCCATGGCCTTCTGGATGATCGCGGGGTCGATCGTGAACAGTTCCTGGGCGCGCCCTACCCCGCGCAACGCGAAGCGGCCGACGCAGACCAGTTTCAAGCGGAATGCATCCGGCAGCGTCGCAGCATAGCGCTCCGAAATCAGGATCTCCTGGTCGACGGACCGGCACATAGAAGCGATACGGCTGACCTCGTTTACAGCGGGCCCGACCACCGTGAAGTCAAGTCGCGTGTCACTGCCGATATTGCCGAAGAACACTTCGCCAATATGCAGGCCGAGGTAGACATTGGTCGCGGGTTGTCCGGCTTCGACCCGTTGCCGGTTGAGAACGGTCAGTTTCTTGCGCAGGAGCGCCTGGGCCTTCAAGGCCGCTGTGGCTGCGTCGGCGGAATCGCCGTCGGTAAAGATCGCGAGCGTACCGTCACCGATCAGTTTCAGCACGTCGCCGCCCATCTCCTGGATCGACGATATTACGGCCTCTGCATAATCGTTGAGCATGGGAATGATGGCGTCGGGCGCGGCAGCGTCGGATATGCGCGTGTAATCACGAAGATCCGAATACCAGAGCACGGCCTCGATTCGATCGGCGGCGCCACGATTGATGCGGCCGGCAAGGACCCGCTTGGCGGCGTCGTGGCCAAGGTAAACCTCTGCCAGCGTCCTGACGATTCGCGTCAGCGAAGCGCATTTCATCGCGAGTGCAAGACTGCTTACCAGCCTTCGCAGGGCGATGATGTCCGGATCGCTGAAACCCTCGGCGTGATCGGAGGCCCAGGACGAATAGAATCCATCCATTTCGCCGATGCTGCCCTGCTTCGAAAACGGCACGATCATTGCAAAATAGTCTGTGCAGCCCTCGTCTCGCATCGAGGCAAGTTGGCGAAACGATGGTGCTTCGTCGGCTGTCAGCCTGTGCCGCATTTCGACCTCGCCGATCTCCAGCAAATGATAGAAAGTCGATGCCTGCCAATTCTCGGCGCTCTCGCCGCTTTGCGACGAGCCATACTCGATGACGGTGCGCTCCAGTTCGCCCTCGCGCCGCCAGAGAAACACTCTCCCCTCATAGATCGGATGAAGCGTATCGACGAATGTATTGCCGCGTTCGAGCTTGATGCCCAATGCAACGCATCGATCGCAGAACCCGTTCATGAGATCGGTTTCGGTTGCACCGCAGATGCCTTGGGCATTGAGCCAGGTTTCGATTTCAACGATTTCGGCTTCGGTCACGGTTTCTTCACCCATGCTGCAACTGATAAAAGAGGTAGCACGACGTGCACATTTGACCAAGAATTCTCAGCGGCAAGTGCCCGTCGGCGCTTGGGATTGAGAAATCCACTGACTGTTGCGAAATGCTCCAAGTCATTCATAATACATGGAAAAAATCATTTCTATCAGCATGTCATGGATGTGGAATAGTACTAAAGTCTCATTGACACAGGACCCGCAACTAAATACACGCATAACGTGGCATAATTTAGAGAATACAACGAATCCGAGTGTTGATAAATCTTGCTTGAATCAAAAAAGCAAGGCGATGGACGACTTTTGCTTTTCTTTTTAGTGAACCGAATTTAACGTTGGCAATATATTGCAATTTATTTCAGGCGGGTTGATTTTGAGTTCGGCATTTTCTCTTTGCGTTCATTCTTTCGCGTTGCTGTGTTCCAATGGTTGAGCGTGGCGGCGACACGGCGACCCTGACGCCGGACAAAGGTCTCGACTCACGTTATTTCAGCGAAGCGGTGCGCTGGGAAAACGACGTTATTCGTACGGTGAAGCGGTCAAGGCGTGTTGCCTGGATCGTCGCTGGGTTCAGCGCCTTGCTCGCCGGCCTCGCCATGGCCTGCCTTGCCCTGCTCCTGCCGCTGAAAAGCTTCGAGCCTTATGTCATCGAGGTCGACAAGACGACGGGCTTCATGGAGATCAAACGGCCGCTCGCCGAGGGCGACCTGACGCAGTCGGAAGCGATCACCCGGATGAATGTGGTTCGCTACGTCAAGGCGCGTGAAACCTATGATCCTGCTTCCGTTCAGGACAATTTCGATCTGGCGCAACTCCTTTCGACCGGGGATGCGCAGCGGGATCTTCTCAACCTCTACGGTCCCTCCAGCCCGACAAACCCTGTCAATCGGTTTGGCCGCCAAACCCGTGTGCTTCCGACCATCAAGTCGATCCAGATACCTAACAACAAAACCGCCATCGTGCGTTTTTCCACCCAGCGCATAGGTCAGGATACCGGGCCCGAAGAGCATTGGGTGGCGCTCATGCATTTCCGCTATTCGCGCGAACCGATGACCAATGAGTGGCGGTTCGACAATCCGCTCGGCTTTCAGATCCAGGACTACCGGCGCGATCAGGAAAGCGTGCCGGCATCGGAACAGGGGCATTGATGATGACGCTGTTCTCCGTTCGCCGATTACAATTGATTGCGCCGCTCGTTTGCGCCGGGGTTCTCGCCGCAAGCCCGGTCCTCGCCGAAATTGCGCCGAAGCGCGGTCAGGCCGATGCGCGTGTACGCACCGTCAACTACAATCCCGCCAATGTCGTCTCGGTCGATGCAACCCACGGCGTCTCGACGATGATCGTCCTCGGCGATACCGAGAAGATCGAAACGGTGGCGGTGGGTGACAGCCTGTCCTGGAAGATCGAGCCCAACAAGCGTGGCAACATCATCTTCCTGAAGCCCGTCGAGGCCAAGACGACGACGAACATGAACGTCGTCAGCGACAAGCATGTCTACACATTCATCCTGCGGGCCCATGCCGAATCTGAAGGCGACCAGACCTATCTGGTCAAGTTCCGCTATCCGGACGAGGAGGCGGATTCGCGACTGCTGGCGGAAGCGCAGCGCCTTGTCTCCGAACCCAACCGCGCCAATTTCCAGTTCGAGAATTCCAATACGAACTACCAGTTCCGCGGCGACGGCGAGTTGAAGCCGACCTACGCCTTCGACGATGGGGTGAAGACCTGGTTCAAGTTTGACGGCGACATTCCCTCGATCTTCATTGTCGAAGGCGGCAAACGGGAAATTTTGGCCAACTTCCGCCGCGAAGGCGATTATCTGGTCGTCGACAAGATCGCCAGGCAGTGGATACTGCGGCGCGGCGACCTCGCGCTGTGCCTTTTCAACATGCAGAAGATCGGTGGATCGGCCGTTGCGGCCAGGACCACCTCTTCCAATGAGCGGATGAGGTAACGCCATGCCTGATCCCAATTATCATCAAAGCGTCGAACTCGAGGAAAGCGCGCAATCGCAACTATCGGAGCCGAAGCGCGGCTTGAGCAAGGCTGCCATCGTCGTGCTTTTTGGCATGGTTTCGATTCCCCTTCTGGCGATGCCCTTCTGGTTGGCGCAGCCGAAGGCGCCGGACAATGTGGAATCGAATGAGAACGAGGAATTCCTCGCACCTCCCGGAAAAGTGCAGCTGAACGTGCCGCCGCCGGAGCCGGAAGCACCGGCGACGGCGCCGACACAGCCGATGGGGGGCTCGGCGACGGACGCCGAACTCGAGCGGGCAAAGCAGGCTGCCGAGGAAGAGGCGCGCCGCCTCGCCGAAGAGCGCAAGGCACTCGAGGCCGAACGGCTGGCACGCGAATCCGAAAACGACCAGAAGAGATGGGAGCGCTACCGTTCGCCCATGGTCGTGACCGAGACCGGAGGCCAGGTCGACCCCTTGGCGCAGGCAGGCAAGACTCCGGAACAGGCGGAAAAGGAAAAGAGCGCCGCAACCTTCCAGGACACCAACCCGAACAACCAGTTCCTCTCCGCTTTGGCCGCCAAGCCTGTGGAAGTCGCGACGGCTGAGCAAACCAAGCGCATCGACGCGCTGGTGCCGCAAGGCACGATGATCCGCGGTGTCCTCGAAACGGCGGTGCAGACCGACCTGCCTGGCATGGTGCGCGCCGTAACGACGGAGGATGTGTGGTCCTTCGATGGACGCCGCGTGCTCATCCCCTCGGGTTCGCGCATGATCGGCGAATATAATGCGGGGGTCGAGCAGAACCAGAAGCGCGCCTTTATCGTGTGGAACCGGCTGCTTCGCGCCGATGGCGTGTCGCTCAACCTTGGCTCCATCGGCACGGATGAACTTGGCGTCTCCGGCTCGGCCGGCGATGTCAATAATCACTACCTCGCCAAGTATGGTTCGGCCTTTGTATTGAGCTTTCTCAGCCTTGGCGCGCAGGCGTTCGCGGACACAGGTTCGCGCACCAGCTACAACACCGGTCCGATCACGACGCAGATTACCGATCCGATTACGGGCAAGACGACCGTCAACACCATCTATCCAGACAACAATGTCGGACAAGACCTTGGCAACAAGGCACTTGGCGCCGCTGCCCAGGGGCTGGCGCAGGTCGGGCAAGAGGTTCTCAAAAGCACGATGAACATCAAGCCGACGATCAGCATCAACCAGGGCACACCTGTTGCGATCTTTGTGCGGCGCGATCTCGATTTTTCCGAACTTTATCCCGATCCCGTTCAGGAGAAGCTCAAGGAACTCAAACGTGGGCGAGGCTGGGATGGCAAATACTGACCGTATTCAAGTCAGGCTCGGAGGGGGTCTGCGATGAGTTACGCTGCCTCGCTCTCCGATCTCATCGATCTCGCCTTCGCACCGCTGCGCGGCTTTCTGCAGTCTCCCGATGTCGTCGAAATCTGCATCAATGAACCGGGAATCGCCTTCGTCGAACGGGTAGGTCAGCCGGGCATGATGCGCTACGTCATGCCCGAGCTGACAGCGGAGCGGATGCGGTTCATGGCTGAGCGGGTTGCCGCTGCAAGCCACCAGTTCATCAACGAGGAAGAGCCGATTCTTTCGGCGTCCCTGCCCGATGGTGCGCGAGTCCAGGTGGTGCTGCCGCCGGCTGCACCAAAGGGCGGCGCTATCGTCATTCGCCGTCAGGTGACACGCCAGCTCGTCCTCGACGATTATGCGGCCTCAGGGGCACTTCGCTCGACCCTTGTCACCGACAGTGCCTATCAATTGACCGATGATGAAACGCTGCTTTGCGACCTGATCGCGCGCGGCAACATCGAGTCTTTCTTGCGCGAAGCCGTGTGCCGGCGCGTATCGATGCTGATTTCGGGTGGTACCGGTTCGGGCAAGACTACCTTTCTTAACGCGCTGATGCAGGAGATTCCGGATTACGAACGCCTGATCACGATTGAAGACACGCCGGAACTGACGCCGCCGCAGGAAAACCACGTCAGCCTTATTGCGACGCGCGGCAACCAGAACGTCGCCCGCGTCGATCCGCGCCATCTGGTTGAAGCATCGCTGCGCATGCGGCCGGATCGGCTGCTGCTCGGCGAAATCCGCGGCGGCGAGGCAATCGACTTCCTGCAGGCTATTAATACCGGCCACCCCGGTTCGCTATCGACCGTGCACGCGAATTCGCCGAGCGCCGCCTATACGCGCCTCGCATTGCTCGTCATCCAGGGCAGCGGCGGCGGGCTTGGCCTTACGAAGGTCGAGATCGTCGAGATGTTGCGCGCGACGGTTCCGCTCGTGGTCCAGCTTGGCCGGCGCGATGGGCGGCCGGGTGTCGTTACCGAAATCTTTTACGATCCGTTCGTGCGCTCCGGACGGCAAAGACCAGCTGCCTATAACGACTTCTCGAAGATGCAGGAGCCCGGCGTCGTTCCGCTGGGGCGCAAGCAATGAACCGGATTAGTCTCCTGCTGACGTCCTTCGCCGCGATGGCTATCGGTTCGGTGGGCGCCGCGCCGGCTGAAGATGCGCCTGTCAAGGTGACGGTCATCGAGGATGCGGCGCCGGTCAATCCGCCCAGTGCGACGATTGCCGCGAAACCTGCCGGTTGCGATTTCAGCAAGGTGCCGGATGCAAAACAGGGCGAAATCATCATCCGCAAAATAGCGGACGAAGAAGCGTTTGACCTCGACTTCCTCCTCGCCATTGCAAGGCAGGAAAGCGGCTTTCGCATGAATGCCGTTTCGAGCGCGGGCGCCGTGGGGCTGATGCAGCTGATGCCTGCCACGGCGAAGCGCTTCAGCGTCGATATCTGCGACCCGGAAGACAATGTCCGCGGCGCGGTACGGTACCTGCGCTTCCTGCAGAAGCGCTATCAGAATCCGCTTTACGTGCTCGCCGCCTATAATGCCGGTGAGGGCGCCGTCGACCAAGATCGCGGCATACCGCTCTATCCCGAAACCGTTCGCTATGTCTCGGCCATTCTCACCGATCTCTACGGATGGAAGCCGCTTGGAGTGCCAGCGTCCGACGGCGAAAAGCGGACGGCGGGCAAGAAGAACGAGGGCCAACCTGCCAAGCCGGAGGAATGGACTCAAGGATTTGTATTACATGTGGAGTAGTCAGAATGTTTAATAGATTGCGCATTTCCGGGGCTGCATTGGCTCTGTCACTTACATTTTTTGCCGGCGAAGCCTTCGCACAGTCCAGCCTGCAGCCGGTATCGTCTGTTCTGCAGACCATGATCAACATTCTGACGGGGCCGATCGCGTCGATGCTGGCCATTCTTGCCGTCATAAGCTGCGGCTTCCTTGCCTGGACCGGCCGGTTTACCTGGGGCATTGCCGGCTCCGTCATCATGGGCATCGTCCTGGTTTTTGGATCGACACAGATCGTATCGTTCTTTCAGGGCGCATTGGGCCACTAGGACCGGGGCAGGATCGGCCCGTCCGATCGGAGACTTAACGTGACGAGAGCAAGGTTGGATGTGCAGGTCCGCATCTTCGGTGTGGACAGGCGGCAGCGTGCTAGATCTGCATTTGCGATTGCGGCCGGCTTCGCCGGAAAGGGTATGAGATGACTGAGGAAGCGCCGGACATGATCCCGTTGGTCAAGGCATTGACGCGCGCACCTACCCTGTTCGGCGTGCCGTATATGTATGCCATGTTCAATATGGTAGTGACGGCGGTCATCTTTCTGGCGACGAAGAGCCTGTTCACGCTCTTCCTCGTGCTCCCTATCCACAGTTTCGGCTATTTCCTGACGCTGCGCGACGAACAGATATTCAACATTTTGCGGGTCAAGGCCGCCAAGACACCGCCGCAGTCCACCACCCTCTGGGGTGTCAAAAGCTACGCGCCGGGAGATCCGACATGATGTCGCGCGCTGTCCGCAAGGAAATGCGCTACGGCGCCCAGGCGACGCGCGAACGCTCCGTCGCCGCGCACGTGCCCTATACGCGCCATGTGGACGATACCACCTTGCGCACGAAGGACGGCCTGCTCCTGAGCGTGCTCAAGGTCGAGGGCTTCTGCTTCGAAACCGCCGATATGGCGCAGATCAACGGCAAGCTCGAAGGCCGCAACACCATCCTGCGCACGCTCGGCAACAGCCGGTATGCGGTCTATGGCCACATGATCCGCCGGCGGCTCGAACCGAAGCTCGATGGCGAGTTCACCAACCCCTTTGCCGACGAATTGAACCGCCGCTATATGGCGCAGCTCGAGCAGCGGCGCATGTTCGTCAACGAGATGTACATCACCATCGTCCGGCGGCCGCTGCGCGGCCAGGTCGGCATGATTGAAACGATTGCCAAGGGCATTTTTGCGCGCGGCGGCAAAGGCCAACCCAAGGGCGCGCGGCAGGGAGAGGCAGAGGAACTGCGTGAACTGCGCGATGCCGTCCTCGGTGTGCGCGAGGTCCTGCAGGATTATCAGGTCAAGCTCCTCGGCATCCGCGAGACGGAACCCGGCGTTTTCTATTCCGAGCCGCTCGAATTCCTCGTCCAGATTTTGAACGGGATCGAGCCGGTCAAGATGCGTCTGCCGCGCATGCCGCTCGACGGCGCGCTGGCGATGAAGCGCCTGCATTTCGGCCGCAATGCCGTCGAGTTCGTCGGCGCGACGCCGCCTGCCGATTCCCGCCTCGGCGCCATGCTGTCGGTGCGCGAATATCCTTCCTATACGGGCCCCCTCCTCCTTGATGGCCTGTTGAAGGTGCCGCACGAATTCATCGTCAGCCAAAGTTTTTCCATCATCGACAAGCCGGTGGCGCAGAACCAGATCGAGCGCGTTTCACGCCAGATTGCCATGGCTGACGAAGCCGGCTCCATCATCGGTAACCAGCTTGTCGGCGCGCGAGACGAACTTTTGAGCTCGCGTTCCATCTATGGCGAGCACCATCTGTCGATTATGTGCCTCGGCAACGACAAGGCCGAACTCGACCGCTGCATTCGTTCGGTCGGCGCGACGCTCACGGACCAGTCCATCATCTGGTTGCGGGAAGATCTGAACTGCGAGGCGGCATTCTGGGCGCAGCTTCCGGGGAACTTCTCCTATCAGGCGCGCTCGGCGATGATCTCGTCGAAGAATTTTGCCGGGTTCCTTTCCTTGCATAATTTCCCCGGCGGCAAGCGCGACGGCAACCATTGGGGCAGCGCTATCTCGCTTCTGGAGACAACCAGCCAGAGCGCCTATTTCTTCAATTTCCACGTGCGTGACCTCGGCAATTTCACCATGGTCGGTCCGTCGGGATCGGGCAAGACCGTTGCCCTCTCTTTCCTGATGGCACAGTCGCAGCGCATCAAGCCGACACCCCGCTGCATCTTCTTCGACAAGGACCGCGGCGGCGAAATCTTCATCCGTGCGCTTGGCGGCACTTACGAGATACTGCAGCCGGGCGAGCCGACCGGGTTCAATCCCCTTCAGCTCAGCGATACCGGTCCCAATCGTGAATTCCTGTTCCAGCTGTTTTCGCTGATGCTGCGCCGGCCCGACGGACAGCCCTTGCCCGCGAGCGAAGAAAGCGTCATCCGCTCGGCAATCGCCCAGATTCTTACGACGACCCCTGAGGGAAGATCATTGCCGGCCTTTGCCACCCTGCTGCGAGGACGTATTCGCGCCGGCGAGAACGATCTGCTGGCGCGCTTCGAAAAATGGCTGCGGCCGGACCAGGTCGGCTGGCTGTTCAACAATCCCGTCGATCGCTTCACCTGGTCTGACGTCGCGGGCTTCGACATGACCAAGATCCTCGACGATCCGCTGACCCGCAGCGCAGCGTTGATGTACATCTTCCACCGGCTCGACGAACTCCTTGACGGGACGCCGATCCAGATCTTCCTCGATGAAGGCTGGCGGCTTTTGGAGGACCCGGTGTTTGCGGCCTTCATCAGGGACAAGATGAAGACGATTCGAAAGTTCAACGGGATCATCGGCTTCGGCACGCAAAGCACGTCGGACATAGTCAATTCGAACATTGCCCATACGCTGATCGAGCAGAGTGCGACGCATATTTTCTTCCCGAATCCACGCGCCGACCTCGAAAGTCATGCCGGTGGGCTCGGCCTCTCGGCGCGCGAAATGCAGTGGATCAAGTCGACGGATCCGGCAAGCCGCTGCTTTCTGATCAAGCACGGACAGGAATCGGTCATCGCCCGCCTGCGGCTGACGGAAATGGACGACCTCCTCAAGGTTCTTTCGGGACGGGCGGAGACAATACTGGAACTGAATGCCCTCAGGGAGAAGCTCGGCGACGATCCCAAGCAATGGTTGCCCGCCTTTTGCGGGCAAGGAGTAAAGGTGTGAGAGTAACTTGTGTATGCGTAATTCTGCTTGCCACATTGCTTGCTTTAGGCTGTGCGAGCCGGCAGAAATTGAAGACTCCGTGTGATTTGCCCGCATCCGCGCTGTCGTTCGGACCGGTCGATGACTGCGGGCCGCTGCTGCCGGTCAACGAAGCGCTGACGAATATCATCGTCCAGCAGCCACTATAGGACGGGCCGCATGGAGCCAAATTTCATTGCTGCCCTGTCATCCAACATTGATGCGCTCGGCAAGAGTTTCACGGCAACCACCTACGGCGTTCTCGCCGCCTATATGACGCCGGTGCTCAGCGGGCTGATGGTACTCTACCTCGTGTTCTGGGGCTTTCAGTTCTGGCAGGGGCGCGGCGACACGAATGTCGTTACTGCTGCCTTCCGCATGCTTCGGCTCGCGGTGATCTTCTTTCTTGCCACCAGCTGGGGGCCGTTCCAGGTTGCGGTCTATCAGGTTGTGACCATGGCGCCGCTTTTTGTCAGCAACAATGTGATGCTCAACAACATCGTCAATCCGGATACCGGCAAGGCGATGACAGTCGGCACGGTCGCAACCGATATTTCGACGATCTATTCGATTGCTGTCCGGGAATCGGTGAAGATCGAACGGGAAGCGACGGCGTCGCAAGCCGCCGCTCCGGAAGTTTTAGGGCCAGACGGCAAGCCCGTCCCGGGAGCCCAACCTGCCACGCCGGCGCGCAAGCCGCCGACGAACCCGCTCGAGACAGTGCTGACGACCTCATTGCAGTCGGCAATTGTCTGGATTTCCGCCGCGCTCTTCGTCGGCTATGCGATGTTCCTAATGCTGTTCGCCAAAATGGCGCTATGGGTCATGCTGGCGCTGGCACCGATCTTCATCATCCTGCTGATGTTCAAGATACCGTCGCGTTTCTTCTCGGGCTGGCTGACGGGGACGCTCCAGGCCATGCTGGTCCCGATATTCCTCAGCACTTTCCTGAGCTTCTATATACTCGGCGTCCGCGCCAACATCATGGTGCTGTTCAAGGCAGTGAGCAATCCCGATACGCCGCTGATGATCAAGGACGTGGCGCCTCTTGTCCTGATCTGTTTTGCTGGCGTGTTTCTCATGGCGCAGATCGTGCCCTTTGCGGGGCGCATTGCGACAAGCACGCAGGAATGGATCAGCGATGCCTTCGGCAGCGATCGCGTCGTTCGCATCGTTACCAACATGGTGGGCGGTGGCCGGCGCGGCGGTGGCGGAATGGCCGGACCGGCTGGCGGCGCTTATGGCTCGGGCGGTGGCCAGATTGCCGGTGGTTCGGCGGATACAAGCCTGCGTGACGTTCAGGACCGCAATGCCGCAATCAACCGGCAGACCAGGAATAGATAGCAGCCTCAGTTGCCCTGCAAGACCGTATTGATCAGGGCCTTTTGCCGACCGATGCAGTCGATCAGCCTAAAATTGCGCTCGATGGTGCGCCGCGCTGCGACGCGCAAGGGCATGAATTTCTCCGGCGCCTTGAGAACGTCGAGGATCGTGCCGGCGAGTGCGTCGGTGTCGTAAAAGGGAACGAGCAGACCGTTCTGTCCCGAGCGGATCACCTCCTGGACGGGTGCTGTGTCGGAACCGATGATCAACGCGCCGCATGACATGGCTTCTATAACCGACCAGGAAAGGACGAAGGGGTAGGTTAGATAGATATGCGCCGCCGAGACCTGGTAGAGCTTGCGCAAAAGATCGTGCGAGATGGCGCCGGTAAAGACGATGCGGTCCGCCGGGATATCGTGCTCGGCCATGAGCTTCTCTTTCCACGAACCGCCTCCCGGCGGAGGGGCGCCATAGCTGACGCCATCACCACCGACAAAGACGAAAATGGCCTCAGGATTGCTGCGGATGACTTTTGCCGCCGCGGCGAGCGCCTGAGGAAATCCCCTGTAGGGCTCGAGATCGCGCGAAACGAATGTGACGATGGGCGGATCGCCGGGTTTTAGCACGCGCCCATCCGGAAACTTCAGCGTCGCATTGCGGTCGGGACGAAATCGCTGCGTGTCGACGCCTTCATGGCACACGGCTATCCGCCGTTGGGTCGGCGCCGGATAAAGGCTCTTTTGCCAGCGGGTCGGACTCACCCCGCCATCGATCGCCTCAAGCGTGAGAAGCTGCGCCACATTGCGCAGCCGCAAGCGCTTTCGGGTATCGAGATCGGGAACCTCGTCAGGCGCAAACCCGACGTCAGCGCCTTCAGAGCGATAGAAGAATTCGCAATAGCCGATGGCCGGAACCTGCGGCATAACATCCTTGACGAACATCATGCTACCCCAGCCGATGTGACCGATGACGATATCCGGCCGCTCGCCGTGGCGAACCATCGCGTCGAGGGTTTCCGCGACGCGATGGCCGATGCGGACATGGTGATCCGGGATGCCGAGGTGCCGCGCCATCTGGCTGTCGGCCCGGGGACCGGGTTCGACACGATGCCGAATGACGCGGACCGATGGAATACGCCGGTCGACAGATTCACTGATCAGGCTGACATCGTGCCCAGTTTCGGCAAGGTGGGAGGCCAATGCCGCAAACTGCCCGAATCCACGTCGATGAACGAATGCCACATGCATGACGTCAGAATCGGCCCGAAGAGGAACAGCGATGGTTGCCTGACGTTTGGTTGGGATCGCTCAAGGGCAAATCATAGTCCGTAACGCGTGGCATTGCCCCAAACCAGTTCGAGTCGATGCAAGGTTTGGAAGGCGATTTCCAGGTTGCGGAGGTCTTCTGCGTCCCGTGCGAGCAATCGGTTGTAGGTTCCGCCTGCGTTGCGCAGATCGGCACATAATTGCTCACCCTTTTCAGTCAGTCTGATACGCGCCGAGCGCTTGTCCCGCTGCGAAGCAACCCTGTCGATATAGCCCCCGTCAGCCAGCTGCTTCAAATAGTATGAGATATTGGAACCGACATAGTGGCCGCGATCCAGGAGTTCTCCAACCGAAAGTTCGACATCCCCTATCGCCAAAAGAACCATCGCCTGAGCCGGCCCCACGTCTTCGATTCCGAGTTTCGTCATCTCATTGCGCAGCACGCCAGCGAAGCGACGATTGACGCGTTCTATCATGCGCGCCAGTTCGAAATGTGTGACGACAACCGCATGGTTTGCGGGCTTCGCCTTCTTGTTGTCGGCTGATATTTCAGGGAAATCGGCGGCCGCGAAGCCGTCGATAGATGTTTCGACTTCCACTCCTTCGTGTAGAAGTTTTTGTATCATCCTTCTCTCCTAGTCAATTTTACTTCAAATTTTGAAGTAAGTTACAAGTATGTTTTCGGGTCTCCCTCGTTGATTTCCCCACCAAAAGAACTTTTTTCTGTCACATTCTCTGCAGTAATACTCTATAAGTCTATTGCATTAGACTGACGCCCCAGGGCTAACCAAAGGCTGTGTCATTTCCAAGGCAGATCACATATGACAGATACTCGTCAAATCAATCCAAATGGCAAGAGCCATGCTCGTAAAAAAGCGCTTTCGGCGGCGAACGCCGAGCCAAAAGCGCTGGTTTTACGGGCCCGTAGGATATTCATGGCGGGCCTGCTTTATGCCGCTCTGCTCAGTGCCTGCATCAGCCTTTTGCAACTTACAGTACCCTTGTACATGCTACAGGTGCATGACAGGGTCCTGAACAGCCAGAGCAAGGACACGCTCGTCATGCTCACCATCCTGGCGGTGAGCGCTCTTATCGTTTTCGGTGTTCTTGAGTTCATTCGCGCCATGTCCTTCCAGGCGATGGGCAGCGCGCTTGTGCGCCGGCTGAACCTTCCGGTTCTATCGGCTGCGGTCGAGGCTTCGATCGACCAGGGCCTGCCGAAGGCGACGCAATCACTCCGTGATCTGACAGAATTGCGCAGCTTTTTGACCTCTTCGGCGGTCAGTGCGCCGCTTGATGCGGCCTGGTCGCCGATTTTCCTCGCTGCCCTTTTCCTTATGCACCCGGTCTACGGCATCATCGGCGTCATCGCTGTGATTGTCCTCGTCTGCTGCGGCGTCATCACCGATCTTATGACGCGCAGCCTCGTCAAGGATGCAAACCAGGCCAATATCGAAGCCATTTCAAAGATCGGCTCCACGCTCCGCCATGCCGAAGTAATTGAGGCCATGGGCATGTTGCCCGCCCTCGCCCGCCGCTGGCGTTCGCTGCAGATGAATGCGATCGGCCTGCTCGATCTCGGCGGCAGCCGCAGCCGTGCCATGGCGACAATCGCCCGCACCATGCGCTTCATGGTCCAGATCGCCGTGCTCGCCGCAGGTACGCTCCTCGCAATGGATCGCCAGATTACGCCGGGTGCGATGATCGCCGCCAGTATTCTCGTCGGACGGTTGCTGCTCCCCTTCGATCATGTCGTCGATAACTGGCGCCTTTGGGTGCAGGCCGTCGGCAACTGGCAACGCATTCAGTCGCTGCTGTCGCAGAATCTTGCGGTGCGGCAGACGATGCCGACCCCGCGCCCCCACGGTGATCTTGTCATCGACAAGCTCGTCTATGCCGCGCCGGGTGTCGACGTGCCGATCATCAAGGGCATTTCCTTCTCGCTTTCCCCGGGCGAAGTGCTCGGCATTGTCGGACCTTCGGCGGCCGGCAAGTCCACTCTGGCGCGCTTGCTCATCGGTATCGTGCGGCCGACTGCCGGCGGCGTCTTCCTCGACGGCAACAATGTTTATCTCTGGGAGCGCGGCTCCTTTGGCGAGATCGCCGGTTATCTACCGCAATCTGTCGCGCTCCTTGAAGGAACGATTCGCGACAACATCGCCCGCATGACCGACAGCGAGCCGCAGCGCGTGCTTGAGGCGGCTCGCCTTGCTGACGTGCATGAGATGATCGGGCGTCTGCCGCTCGGCTATGACACGCCGGTCGGCGATGGCCGCCTGACGCTTTCGGGCGGACAGCGGCAGCGCATCGGCCTTGCCCGTTGCCTTTATAACAACCCGAGGCTGATCGTTCTCGATGAACCAAACGCCAATCTCGATTCGGTCGGCGAGCGAGCGCTAATGCGGGCGATCGAACAAGCGCGTGACGATGGCGCCATCGTCATCATGATCGCGCATCGACCGACAATCATGCAGGTGGCCGACAAACTTCTGGTTCTTGAAAACGGCCGGATCACCCAGTTCGGGCCGCGTACGGATGTGGTCGCATCGATTACGCCGGTCAATTCGAAGATGGGGGCTGCCGGAGCATGATTGACAAGATCAAGAAGAATTTGCCGGCTCGCGCCGACGCTTCGCTTCCGATGAAAACGGTCGGCAGTCAACTCGCGGCGCACCGGCCGATCGCCAGACCTGTCTGGTATACGGAACTCGAACATGATTCCGACCACCCGCCGCTGCGACGGCTGATTATCGCAGGGGTCCTGACCATTACCATAGCCTTCGGCGGCTTCTTCGGCTGGGCCTATTCGGCCGAACTCGGCAGTGCCGCGGTGGCCATTGGCAGCGTCATCGTCGATTCGAAGCGCAAGACGGTGAGCCACCTCGAGGGTGGCATACTGGACCGCGTTCTTGTGCAGGAAGGCGATGAGGTAAAAGTCGGCCAGCCGCTGATCAGGCTCGATGATACGCGCGCACGCTCGGATCTGCAGTCGCTGCAGAGCCGCCGCGTCGGTCTTATCGCCAAGCTTGCACGCCTGCGCGCCGAACAAGCCGGCAACACCGAAATTACGTTCCCTGCCAATTTCGGCGAGGTGGGCGATATTTCCGCCGACAGTGCAAAGAAGGCCGAGCAGGTCTTCTTCACCAAGCGCCAGACGCAAAAAGAGAGCAAGATCGATATTCAGAAGAAGACGATCGAGCAATATACGGAACAGGCAAAGGCGCTCGACGTCCAGACCAGGGCGACCGATCGGCAGATCGAACTGATCGACGAACAGCGCAAGGCCATTGCAAGTCTGGTCGCCAAGGGATTTGCCCAGCGCTCGAAACTCATCGAGATCGACACGCGTCTCAGCGAGCTTGCGGGGGATCGCGGCGAGTATGCGGGTGACAAGGCCAAGGCGGAACAGGCCAAGGCCGGCGCAGAATTTGCGCTCACCGGCATAGAAAGCGACATGCAGGCGGAGATCGCCGGCGAAATAACCACGAGCCAGGTCGAACTCGCTGATGTCGAAGAACGCATCGTTGCGGCGAAGGATGTAATGCGCCGCGTAGAGATCAAGTCGCCTCAGGCAGGTATCGTTGCCAATATCCGATTGCGCACGCCTGGCGGCGTCGTCGCTGCCGGCGAGCCGCTCCTTGATATCGTGCCGGAAAACGAGCCGCTCGTCGTCGAGATGAAGATCGGCCCGCGCGATATCGATAGCGTGACGGTCGGCTCTCCGGCTCAAGTTCGGCTCACGGCCTACAACCAGCGTGCCCAGGCTCCACTGGACGGAAAAATCACCTATCTTGCCGCCGACCAGCTCGTCGACGAAAAGACGGACGCTGCCTACTTTGTCGCGCGCGCCGAAATCACGCCGCAATCGCTTGCGGCCAATCCGCAGGTGAAGCTCTATCCCGGCATGCCCGCCGAGGTCGTCATCGTCCACAAGTCGCGTAAGGCCATCGAGTACATAACCTCTCCGATTGCCGACAGCTTTAATAGGGCGTTCCGCGAGGACTAAGGGGCGATTTGCCCCTTATTTCCCTATGTTTCTAGATTACTTCAAATTTAGAAATAAAGTAGTTCCAATTAATATCCAGATCCAAAGTAGTATCTCGGAAAATATAAATTACTTTCACGAATTATTACATATCATAATACATCCGTGTAATAAATTGTTACTATGTGTTGCCACATTTATATTCCATGACTAGGTTGCATTTCGATTTGGTGCAGTGCACAATCGTTAAAGCATAAACGTCGGAACAGCTCCGGCATTTTGTAAACTCAAAGCAGGACAGAAGGAGAAGCAGATGGCCACTTTAGAAGGCGGCGCCTACGACGACGTTTTGTTTGGCTCGCGTTTCGACGACTTCATCCGCGCCCATGGCGGTGATGATGTTGTCTTTGGCGGAAATGGTCATGACACGATTTTTGGTGATGAGGGGGACGATCTCCTGTTCGGCGACAAGGGCGATGATGCTCTGTTCGGCGGCGAGGGAACGGACGTTCTGTTCGGTGGAAATGGTGATGACGTTCTGAGCGGCGGCAACGGCGATGACGTTCTCTTCGGCGACAAGGGCGACGATGTCCTCCAGGGTGGAGCAGGCAACGATACGCTGTTTGGTGGTGCGGGGAGCGACGTTCTTCTCGGCGGCGCCGGAAATGACTTCATTGCAGGTGGCGCTGGCGATGACGTCCTTATCGGTGGTGCCGGTAACGACGTGTTCCAGTTCACCGGTGGTGGCGGCAACGATGTCGTGCTCGATTTTACCCCTGGGGAAGACATCCTCCAGATCTCCAGCGGTATCAACGGCCAGGACATCCATTCCGCAGACGACCTCGCGTCGCGCGTTACCCAGGTCGGCAACAATGTTGTCGTGGACCTCGGTCATGGCGATTCCGTCACGCTGGTCAACACCAGCTCGGAAGACGTGCAGGCTCATCCGGACAACTATTTCACCGTTCATTGATCGTGAAATCAAATTGCGCGCTCCGCTCCATGCGGGGCGCGTTCCTTCCGCTATGAATGAAAGGGCCGTGTATTGAACCTCGACCATTCGACGGACATTGAAGGCGATACTGAGAGTATTTATGTCTCCCGGCTCTGCACGGACATTGCTGTCCTGATCTGGGATCTGCCCGGCGCAATGCGGGCGTCAACCAAATGCGTGCTTGAATCGAAGGAACAGCCTGTTCCTCTGGTCAGCCTCAATATTCCTCTTGAAACCGGCGGGCACCGCGTCCTTTGGGCCATGCGCACCAAGGACGAACCGATTGGCCTGACGCTTTCCGCGGGTTCGCTTGGGCCGACAGAACAGACGCTGCTTTATCCGGCGGCCGAGCTGCCGCATCTCGACGTCGATCGGGCGGTTAACAACCTTTCGGCAGCGGGCCATATCAAGCTGCTCACAAATCTCCTTAGCACCTGGCGCAGCATGTTCCGGCTCTCGCAGAATCAGGTCTTTGCCAGCGTGGTGCGTGAAGTCGCGCTAGCGCTCGCCCCCGAGCCGCGCAAGGTTCGCGTTTGTGCGCAACCGCTCGAGGGCCAGCATCTGCTTGAGACGGCAATCGATCCCGAACTTGGCGACGTTACCTCGATCTATGCGATCGGCTCCAATTCAGTTTCAGCTTTGCCTTCGAAGTTTGTCATCGGCTCCCGCGTCCGCAAGGGCTGGCAACCATGCCACTTGCTCGTTGAGTCGGCGAAAACACTTCCGCAATCCTTCCATATCATTCTCACCGGCAAGAACGGCGTCGCCATTCGCGAGTTGACGGATCGGGAGGCTGCCCCCGGCGATTTCCAGAAGTGGTGGAGCAAGAACCAGGCACATCCCGAGCTCCGCGAGTTCCTCGTGCGCCAGCTTGCCCAAATTCCCGCTGCAGGCATTGCAACGGCGATCGACATGCAGATGCGCATGCCGCTGACAGCCAAGCAGATCGCCAAGTCGCAGACTCATCCCGCCGCTGAGATCGACCTTGCCCTTGCGCTCAATGGCGGCTTGCTCGTTGGCGGCTGGACGCATGATCCTTCCTCCATGCTTGCAGGTATCGAATATCTGACCGAAGAAGGCCGCATCCTTCCGCTCAAGCCTAATTTCTACAAGTTCGCAGGCAAGACCGAGGCGCGCGAAGACGGGTTGGGCGCGGATGTCACCGGGTTTGTCGCCTGGGTGCCGCAAACCTCCTCTGCGGGTCCGGTGCTGCAGCCGCGATTCCAGATGCGGCTGACTTCCGGGGCGACTGCACCGCTTATTCCGCCGCTGCAGCCATTCGAGCCCGCAGCGCAGCGCAACCGGATCCTGCGCGCCGTTCCGCCGCAGCATGCGCGCAGTGAAGTCTTCGAGAATATCCTGGCGCCTGCCCTCACCGAGGTCGAGCGCAAGCTCGGCAAGACGGTTCGCATCGCCGATACGAAAGAGTTCGGCGTGATGCCGGCTGCCCCCCTCGTTTCGATCGTTGTACCGCTCTACCGTAACCTCGACTTCCTGCGTTTCCAGCTTTCCGCGATGGCGACCGATCCGTGGCTCGTTGCCAATGCGGAACTCATCTACGTTCTCGATTCGCCCGAAATCCAGGAGGATACGGAGCACCTTCTCGGCGGCCTGCATCTGCTCCACGGCCTGCCGATGAAGCTTGCGATCATGAACCGGAATGGCGGATATGCCCGCGCCTGCAATGCCGGCGCTAGCCTCGCAAGCGGCACCGTGCTCGTCATGCTGAATTCCGACGTCGTGCCAACCGAAGCAGGCTGGCTCGGGCCGCTGGTCGAGCCCTTGCTCGAAGAAAAGAAGCTCGGCGCCATCGGTCCGAAGCTGCTCTTCGAGGATGGTTCGCTGCAGCACGCCGGGCTCTATTTCGCCCCCGACCGGCGCAATGTCTGGCTCAACCATCATTTCCACAAGGGCATGCCCGGCAATTATGCGCCGGCACAGATTGCGCGCACTGTCCCGGCGGTTACGGGCGCCTGTCTTGTCACCCGCAAGGATATTTACGATCTCGTCGGCGGATTTACCGAGGACTATATCATCGGTGACTACGAAGACAGCGATCTGTGCATGAAGATCCGCCAGATCGGCTTCCAGATTGCCTATCAGCCGGCGGTTTCGCTTTACCATTTCGAGCGGCGCTCGATACGCCGCAGCCCGGACTACATGCGCGGGCTGGCCAGCCAGTACAATTCCTGGCTGCACACCAAGCGCTGGAACAAAGATATCACCGAATTGATGACGACTTACGTGGACGAGGCTGCGGACGAAACCGTGACCGACTTCGTCGCCGAGAAGTCGAAAAGGAGTGCAGCTTGAACGAGGTAATCGCACTGAAGCAGGCTCGGGCCGAGCGTCACCTCCCCTTCAACGAAGATCATGTCCGCTGGTTGACGGATGCCGTGTTGCGCAACCGCTTCCTGCCGCGCCCTGATCCTGACAGCATCTTTGTCGGCGATGGCGATTTCCAGGCTGTGGGCGCCGAATTTCTTGGCCACTTCATTCGCATGGGCGGCCTGCAGCCGCAAAGCCGCATACTCGACATCGGCTGCGGCATCGGGCGCATGGCGGTCCCGCTCACGCAATATCTTGACGGCGATAGTGGAAGCTATTGCGGCATGGACCCCGTTGCCGGGGGTATCAACTGGTGCCAGCGCATGGTCAGTCCCGCCTACCCGAACTTCGAGTTCCGTCAGGTGGATATCGCCCACTCGCTCTATAATCCGAAGGGCGAGATCAACGGTCTCGAACTGAAGCTGCCTTACGACAGCCGCCAGTTCGATTTCATCATCATGACTTCGGTTGTCACCCATCTGCCCGACGAAGAAGTCACCGCCTATCTCCGCGAAGTCGAACGCGTGCTTGCTCCTGGCGGGCGCGTTTTCATGACTGCATTCGTCGTCGATCAGTCCGCACAAGAAAACAGATCGAAGAAGCGTGACGCGCGTCTCGGGTTCCAGCGCTATGACGAAGGTCCGTGCTGGTTCGTGCCGGAAATGCCGCCGCTTGCGGCGGTTGGCTTCGATGATGGCTTCCTCGATCGCGCATTGACCCGTGCCGGGCTTTCGGTCGTTACGAAATCGCTTGGTCATTGGCGCGGCGTGCCCGCCGACCACTACCAGGACGTCTTCATCGCAGAATACAGGGAGGACGGCCGATGACGCGCGTTCTCGTTGCTGCCCACAACCATCCGGCCCTTCATCCGGGAGGGACCGAAATCTTTGCACACGATCTTTTTCGCGCCTACCAGAGGGCCGGCTGTGAGGCCTTGTTTCTCGGCGCCACCAACCAGATCCATCGTCAGGAGCGCCCGGGCACGAGCTTCCAGAGCATCGGCTCGAGTGGCGACGAGGTCCTGTTGTGGTCCGGCCATTTCGACCGGTTCTTCATGAGTCAGATCGACCTTTACGGCGTCGTTCCGGATATTGTTGAACTCTTGCAGGATTTCCGCCCCGATATCGTGCACCTGCATCACCTGTTGCTGCTCGGCGCAGAATTTCCGCACATCGTCCGCCGTACGCTGCCGGACTGCCGGATCGTCATGACCCTGCATGACTACTATCCGATCTGCCACCACGACGGTCTGATGGTCCGAACGAAGGAAAAGGAACTCTGCTACGGCGCAAGCCCCGACCGTTGCCATGCCTGTTTCAAGGATATTCCGCTTGATAAGTTCGTCCTGCGCGAGCGCCATCTGAAATCTCTCCTGAGCGTTGTCGATGGCTACGTCGCTCCGAGCGCCTTCCTCAGGCAGCGCTATGTCGAGTGGGGCCTGCCGGAAGAGAGGATCAGCCTTATTCCGAACGGCCAGCCCGAACGCCCGGCTCCGGCGCAGACTGACGCGCCTGCACGTCGCAAGCCGGTATTTGGATATTTCGGCAATCTGAACCCATGGAAGGGCGGCACGGTCCTGCTCGAAGCGGCCAAGCAACTCATTGCCGAAGGTCTCGATTTCGAGGTGCGGGTTCACGGCGCCGCTCCCTTCCAGAGCGAAAATTTCGTCGAGTCGATCGACAAGCTGTTCGCCGAAACCGCGCCGGTGGTGCAACGGCGGGGAGCCTACCGCCGCGACGACATTGCTGGCCTGATCCGTGCCGTGGATTGCATGGTCATGCCGTCGATCTGGTGGGAAAATGCGCCCCTGGTCATCCAGGAAGCCCAAGGCCAGAACTGCCCTGTCATTACCAGTAATATTGGCGGCATGGCCGAGATGATCGAGGACGGCGTCAACGGCCTGACTGTTCCGCCGAATGACCCGACGGCGCTGGCCGCAGCCATGCGGCGTATCGTGGAGGACCCGGATCTACGCGAGATCCTGAGCCATGGGGCGCGTCACCCCGAAACCATCGACACGACAGCACTGCGCTATCTCGCACTCATCGAGAGCCTGCGTCCTGCGCGTGTCGCAGCCTAGAGGAGTACACCATGTCCATCGTGACAAAAGTGGCGCCGCAGGCTCCAGCGCAAGCTCAAGCCGCTCCAAGCGCCACGCCTGAACAGGATAATAGCCAGCAGGGCATCAAGGGCCGTGTCGACGCAATCGACAACAGCCGGCTCTTTGGCTGGGCCTTCGATCCGGCAACGCCCGCCAATCGCCTGACCATCCGCGTGCTTTTGGACGGCAAGCCGATCGCCGAGGCGGTCGCCGACCGCGACCGGCCGGACTTGAAGCGCAACGGCATCGGCGATGGCCTTCACGCCTTCGACGTGATGTTGCCGGAATTTGCGGTACGGCGCGCCGGCGAACTTAGCGTTGTCGCCCTTACGACTGCCGGCAAGCAGCATCCGCTGCGCGTGCCGCGCCCCGATGAACAGGCTGCTGAGGCGTTGATTGCGGCGCCGATGACGCGGATCCTCGACAAGCTCGACGTGCTGATGGCGTCGCAGCGCCAGCTTCAGGTCAATCAGCGCTCGATCCAGCGCCACGCGACGACGGTCATCGACGGTGCCGGCAACAGCCCGACGGTCGATCTCGTTGATATCAGCGGTTCAATTGAGACGCTGCGCGGCGACATCAACCAGCGCCTAACCGAACTCGACGTTCACCTCATGCGTATGGACGGTGTGGTTGCTGGTCTCGAGACTCGCATCGAATCGCTGCAGAAGCGTTCGGGCGGCGAGGCCAAGCCGTTGCTTCTGCTGCTGTTCACTCTGGTTGGCATCGCGGCCGGCGCCGCCGTCGCGATGTTTGCCTTTTCTTGAGATCATGGAGTAGCAAGTGCTTCCCGACGAAAAAGAACATACGCCGGCGTCCCGATCCGGCAAAGCGCCCGAACGTCACCCGATGGTGATGGAAGGCGAGATGGTGGTCGGATGCCCTATTGATGACACGCTCATTCTCGTTCTCGGCATCGGCGGCCTGACTTCCGAACAGGTCACGGTATTCCTGAACGGTGATCCGGCGATGAGCCTGAAAGTGCCGCTTGTCAGCTGGCACCTGAAGGAGCCCTCGCCTGCCGGTACCCATGGCTTCGTCGCCATCGTGCCGACGAATATCCTACGCCGCCGATCGCTGAAGACCGTGCTCTTCCAGCACAAGGCGCAGGCGACACGCTATGCCTTCGCAGGGCGCGCCGCCGCCATCGGCGACCTCGTCGCCATGGTGACCGACCTTGCGGGGGCTGATCTGCCCGTCGTTATCGACGGCCTTGTGGAAGGGCTCATATCCGGTCCGATCGGCCGCAAGAAACTTTCGGCGATCACCGCGCTGCTGCAGGCAGGCGCGCGCTCGGATGGCTGTGTCGAACTTATCGGCGGCAGCGATGAAGGCGAAATCTTCGTCCAGGGATGGGCGCAGGACCTGACACCTTCGGTGACCCGTCTCCTGATCAGCGGCAAAACCCCTTCGATCGCCGAATGCTCGATCAGTGTTTTCGCCCGCCCGGATCTTCAGGACCAGGCATCGGGATTTGCGGGTCTGCTCCTTGCCAGCGAAGCGGTCGAGCCGAATGATATCGAGCGGTTGCTGTTCCGCGGACGTCGCGGATGGCGCTTCACCGAAGTTTATGACCGCCGTGTCATCGCCGGCAACCGCGAGACGCCCGGCCACGTCCGAGCGATCCTGCCGCGTGTTCGCAGTTCGACGGAAATCCTCTTGCGTATGCGCTCCGCCGCCAACCGCTTTGACGGCGCCGAGACGGTTTCGAGCCTGCCATTTCCCGTGCGCATGGGCATCGACAACGCCTACCGCGTCGAGGGCAGCGGCCTTTTGATCGCGGGCTGGCTGCTTGATCCCGACAGTCACGTCGAAGCCGTCAAGTTGCGGCGGCATCGCGGCGAAGCGCAGCTCGACGGCAACTGGACGCGCATTGACAGGCCTGACGTTACCCGCGGCTTCGACAACCAGCCGCCGTTCAATGCAGGCCTCAACCCGAACCGGCATGCTCACGGCTTTGTTGCTTTTGCACCGGAGCTCGAGGGCGATAGTACGGCGCCGTTCTATCTCGAACTTACCTTGAGCGATACGCGCCGTGCCTTCATGCCGCTGACGCCGACCCGCATCACCTCGCGCGATGCGGTTGTCCGGCAGATCCGCGCTATCGATCCGAATGCTTGGGCGCTGCGCCATATTGTCGACCAGCAGCTCGTGCCTCTGCTGCGCGTCGTCAGCCGCCCGGCGCCCGAGATCTTCGGTGTCGTCGATGTTGGCGCCTTCGAGGAAGCCGAAGGACCGGCCATTGTCATCGGCGTCGACGAACGTGTTGAGGAAATCGCTCCGCTTCTGACGCTTCTTGCGCTCGACCCTGAAACGCGCCGCGCGCCGATCGTCATTGCCGCTGCTGCGGAACTGATCGACCGTATCGGCGTCCATGTGCGCCGGCTGGCCAATTTCTACGGCTTGCGCCTGCGGCTCGTGTCGGCGAGCGGTTCGGAAGACCTTTACGATGCGCTCGAAGTCGGCGCACGCGCCGTTTCCACCGAGACCGTGGTGTTCCTCGCCGCGTCGCTGTTGCCGCGCAACAATGGCTGGTTCCACAAGCTGCTTGCGGCCTATCATGACCGCGAGGCCTGCGTACTGTCGCCGACCCTTGCCTATGAGGATGATTCCATCCGCTGGGCAGGCACCTGGGTTGCCGGCTCTCAGTCCGACCGGGCGCTCATCAGCCGCTATGCCGGTTACCCGATCGATGCCGTCACCGGCATGGGTACGACGGAAGTCGCCACGGCCACCTTCGAATGCTGCGTTCTGCCGAGGGACGCTCTTTTTTCCGTGGGTGGCTTCACCCGCGGCTATCTCGGCACGCATGAGAAGGGCCTCGATCTCGGCCTCAAACTCAAGCAGTCCGGCCTCAGGTCCTATTGGCTGCCTTCGGCGCAGATGCTCGGAACGGACGACATATCGGTCTCCGACAAGGCTTCGACGATTGCCTTGATCGAGCGCATCGACCGCCAGGTATTCGATTCCCGCTGGGCTAAGATTTTAACGAAAGATGGCATGCCATCGGAGGTCAAATAGATGACTGAACAACTTCGGGTACTCGTGGTCTCTCACGCCCACCCGAGCATTTCCCTGGGCGGCGCAGAAATCGCCTCCTATAATCTTCACAAGGGTCTGAATACGCTTCCGGGCGTCCAGTCCGTCTATCTCGCGCGCGCCGGCCATCCGATCCCGCGCCATGGAACGACGGCCTTGATGAGCCTTAGGCGCAGCAGCGACGAGATCCTGTTTCACGCCGATGAATACGATCACTTCTATCTCTCCAACAACAATACAGACGAGATCCGCCGCGATCTCCTGCGCTTCGTTGGTGACCTCAATCCCCATGTGGTGCACTTCCACCATGTCCTTGGTCTTGGACTTGAGGCGCTTTACGCAATTCGCGAGGCGCTGCCCGATACGGCGATCCTCGTCACGTTCCATGAGTTCCTGTCGATCTGCCACAATCACGGGCAGATGGTGAAGGCGGGATCGGCCAAGCTTTGCAACGAGGCCTCCCCCATTGATTGCCACGGCTGCTTCCCCGACATTCCGCCGGCGCGCTTCCTCAAGCGTGAGCGCTTCGTCCGCGGCATGCTCGAACTCGCCGACGGGTTCGTTTCCCCAAGCATGTTCCTTGCGCGCAAATATGCCGAATGGGGCCTTGATCCCGAAAAACTCAGCGTGATCGAAAACGGCATCTTCATTGATGGTGTGACGCCGCCACGCGAACTGACCGGACCGAAGCCGCGACGCGGCCGCTTTGCCTATTTCGGCCAGATGACGCCATTCAAGGGCGTCGACGTGCTGATCGACGCGGTCTCGCGTGTTCCCGAAGATGTCTGGGGCGAGGATTCGCGCCTGATGATTTTCGGCGGCAATCTTGAAAAGCAGCCGCGCGATTTCCAGGATCGCATGGAAAAGCTCATCGAGGACGCTGGATCGCGCGTGCGTTTCTACGGTGCCTACCAGAATTCAGAAATGCCGCGCCTGATGCAGTCGGTCGACTGGGTGGTCATGCCTTCCGTGTGGTGGGAAAATTCCCCCATCGTCATTCAGGAGGCGCTCCATCATCGGCGGCCGATTATCTGCTCCAATATCGGCGGCATGGCCGAAAAGGTCCGCGACGGCGAGGATGGTCTGCATTTCCGCGTCCGCAGCGCCGAAGACCTTGCCGACCGCTTCACCGAGGTTCTCAGCGACCAGACGATCTGGGAGCGCCTGCACCAAACTATCCGCCAACCGACCAACCACATCGAGTGTGCCGAGGCGCACCTGGAACTCTATGAACGACTACTGAAATCGACACGCAACCAACCGATAAATGTCACGACAAATGCGGACATCGTTCTCTCGCAAGCGAGTTGACGCTGAAACACCGTAAAGTCCGAAAGCCAAACGGAGGTAATTTCTATGGCACGCGTACTCGTAATGATCCCCTCAGGCGAAGTGTACGATCACGACAGTGTTCGCTGGTATAACTACAAGGATGTTCAGCGCAGCATCAACCACTATCACAATATTGGCGATGCTTTCGTATTCGACTCGTCGCTTAAGCTGATGAATTACGACAAGCTCGGCGTACTGCCGATTGCTGAGCCCAAGATGGAAGACATCGACCGCCTTCGGGAGGAATATGACTACGTCTTCCTGCGCGGCTCCAACTACGTTCATCAGTCGATGGGCTGGAGCCAGACCATCCCGGTTCTGAAGCGTCTCGGCCTGCCGGTCATTGCCTTCGGCATCGGCGCGCAGGCTCCGGTCAAGGGCAAGCTCGAGCTTTCCGAGGAAACCAAGACCGTCCTCCACATGATGGCCGATTCAACCGCGTCTATCGGCGTGCGCGGCGCCTATTCGGCGCAGGTGCTCTGGGACATCGGTATCCGCAATGTGCGCATCGTCGGCTGCCCGACGGCGTTCCGCCGCAACGATCCCGAAATGCGCATCAAGTTGCCGGCGCTCGATGATGTCCAGAACATCGGCATCACCATGCGACGCGAAGTCTCGCCGACCTATGCGCAGGATATCAAGCGCTACCTGACGTTCCATCGCGACCTCGTCAAAGAACTTGCCGGACGCTTCGACGCCGTGCTGATGTCGCAAGGCGAAGTCGAGGAAAAGAAGCTCGTCTTCGGCACGGAAGAGCAGAAAGAGGAAGCCATCGCAGCGTTGAAGGCCAACAAGTGGGTCTCTGACTGGTTCCTCGACGAGACTGTCGAGAAGCTCTATCGCGAGCGCATGTTCTATTCGGACGTTGTTGCCGACTACGAGGATCTCGTTCAGTCGAAGGATCTCGTCCTTGGCTACCGCCTGCACGGCAACCTGATGGCCTTGTCGAACGGCACCCCGTCGATCTACTTCACCTATGACAGCCGTACGGTTGAGTTCGCCGAGACGTACCAGATTCCAAGCTTCGACGTCTTCAGCAACAAGGAATTCAAGCTCGAGGACTATTGGGATCAGTCGCTCTTCGACAAGTACAATCGCGCCTGGTACCAGACCTATGGTGAAATGCATCGCTTCCTCACCGAAAACGGTGTCGACCACAAGATGACCGACACGAGCAAGCGCATTAAAGAACCTGTCCGCAAGGTTGCCTGATGCGCAATTGCTTCGCCATAGCTGCCGCCGCACTCGTGCTGGCGGTGGCTGGGCCTGCTCTTGGCCAGGAGACGCCGAGCGCCACGCTCGCCGTTTCCGGCCCGGAGGAAATGGTATTCGATTGGGCAAAGCAGGCCTGCGTCAAGTCGCACGTGCCCGATGCGCCGGCACGTGCCTTTCGCGACTCTGACGGCAACGTCCACCTGATCGCCAGCCACAATGACAATCGCCGCTTCAGCGGCCCAGATCTCAATCACTTGCAGCCCGAATGTGCGGTCATCTACCAGGCGAAGAAATCCAATGTCCTCGGCCAGTATGACGATATGGGCTGGATCAGCGGTGTGTGGACCGGCGATGGCAAGACCGTCTATGCGCTGGCCCATATGGAACTGCGCGGCAATCGCGCCCCTGGTCTTTGCAGCAACAAATCCTATAGTTCCTGCCTGTTGAATACGGTCACCGCCCTGGTGTCGCGCGATGGCGGCAAGAACTTTGCACCGGAAACTGGCTCAGGTGCCGGCCCGATGGTTGCGAACCTCCCCTACCCTTTCCCGAACGATCGCAACGCACGCGTCGGCTATGCCAATCCGACGAATATAATGCAGCGCGACGGCTGGTATTACGCCATGGTCTTCGCGGATGGCTATCGCGACCAGAAGCGCGGCAACTGCGTGTTGCGCACGCGCGACCTTGGCGATCCGTCTTCTTGGCGCGCCTGGGACGGCAAGGAATTCTCGGTTCAATTCATCGATCCGTTCCGCCAGCAGACGGCAAACGCGAAGGATCATGTCTGTGCGCCTGTATCTACAAATAAAATCGGCCGCATGATCGGCTCGATATCCGAACATCGCGGCAGCGGTGAAGTCATTGCCGTCTTCGGCGACCGGCGCACCGAGGACGGCAAGACCGCCTCCGGAATCTATGCATCGACCTCAAAGGATCTGGTGAACTGGTCGGAGCCAAGGCTCATTTTTGAAGCGCCGCTGCTGTGGGAGAAGAGTTGCGGGGCCGATGGCAGGGTGTTCTACCCTGCCTTGCTCGACCCCAACGCAAACGCATCGTCTTTCCAGGATACCGGGGACAATGCCTTCATCTATTTCACACGCTATCGGTTGACCGGATGCAAAGTCACCTGGGACAGGGACCTCGTGCGCGTGCCGGTCACGATTTCAATGGGAGGAACAGCGAAGGGACAGGGAGGAGGAACGGCGCAGTAATCGATTGGCAGACGTGTCTATCCCCAAACCTTTCTCAATCCTTCAGGAGTACTTCCCATGACTGTTCTTGTTACCGGTGGCGCAGGCTACATCGGCAGCCACATGACGCTGGCGCTCAAGGATGCCGGCCGTTCTGTTGTGGTTCTCGACGATCTCAGCTGCGGTTTTCCATGGCTCGTGCCAAGCGACGTACCGCTGGTGCGCGGCGATATCGGCGATCAGGCACTGGTCCGCGATGTCATTCGCAGCTATGGAATCACAGCGATCCTGCATTTTGCCGGGTCGATCGTCGTGCCCGATTCGGTGCGTGATCCGCTCTTCTACTATCGCAACAACACGGTCCAGTCCCGAAACCTGATCGAGACCGCCATAGGTGAAGGGATCAAGAACTTCATCTTCTCTTCCACAGCTGCGGTATATGGCGAGCCCGAGACGACGCCGATTACGGAAGATATGCCGCACCAGCCGATCTCGCCCTATGGCACGTCCAAGCTGATGACCGAATGGATGTTGCGCGATGCGGCGGCCGCTTATCCTGATTTCAACTATGTCGCCCTGCGCTATTTCAATGTTGCCGGGGCTGATCCGCAATTGCGGTCCGGTCAATCGTTTCCGCGGGCCACGCACCTCATCAAAATCGCGAGCCAGGCCGCAACGGGCGAACGCTCGCATATGGAAGTCTACGGAACGGATTATCCGACCCCGGATGGGACTTGTGTACGCGACTATATCCATGTCAGCGATCTCGCACAGGCTCATCTATGCGCCCTCAACTATCTCGAGGATGGCGGGCGCAGCACGGCCGCCAATTGCGGTTACGGCTATGGCTACTCAGTGCTCGAGATCATCGATGCGGTGAAGCGCGTTTCCGGCGTGGATTTTGCGGTCAAACTCGCGGCGCGCCGAGCGGGCGATCCGGCAATCCTGGTGGCGGGCAACGAGCGGATGCGCAGCCTGCTCGGCTTCGCCCCAAAACGCGACGATCTCGATTTGATCGTCGGCGACGCGCTTGCATGGGAACGGCAACTGCAGGCGCGGGAAGCCAAACAGCGTGAAAAGACCCTCGCCAACGTCTAGACGAGTGTCCATCGAGGCCTGGGCGGCTGACGATCACGCTTTTATCATTGAACCCCATGCGGCGAACCGGTTAAGCAGGAGGGTGGTCTGACGCCACCCCGCACCGATCGCCATGGGGAGCAGCCGGACCGTAAAGGGGGGCTGTGTTGCATGATTGAGCCGCGCAAGGGGACTGGACAGCCGACGATTGCCGACGTCGCCGAACTCGCAGGCGTTTCGCGTGCAATCGCATCGCGCGCGCTTTCGAGCGAGCCGAGGCCGGTCTCGGCCGACAAGCGCGAACGTGTGCTGAAGGCGGCCCAGACGCTCGGCTACAAGCCGAACCTCCTCGCACGAAGCCTGACGACGAAGACGGTCAATCTCGTTGCCGTGGTGGTCAATCATATCCACGACCTTTCGGATCTCGACCTGTTCGATCTCCTGATCAGCGAGATTCAGTCCATCGGCAAGCAGGTGATCTTCGTTCGAGTCGGGTCCTCGCAAGGGATCGAGGAGTTCCTGCGCAACGGGATTGCCTATCACGTCGACGCTGCGCTGGTTTTCTCCGACTTTGCCGACGCCGCCACCGTGCGCAAGATGTTTCGCAATGACAGCGTGCTGATGCTGAACGGCATGCGCGACGCCGCCGCGCCCGCCATTATTCCCGACGAATTGACCGGAATCACGGCCGCAGTTGCGGATGCTGCCGGCAAAGGTGTTCGCACCGCTCTTCTCGTGACAGGGCGTGCGGCATCGGCCGTCGAGCAGGCACGGGTCGCACACTACAGGTCGGAACTTCAACGCAATGACATCGCGCTCGCCGGCGAGTTGCGCGGGGACTATTCCTACCAGAGCGGCCGACGCCTTGCGGTGTCACCCGACTGGAAGGAGGTGGACGCGGTATTCTGCACTTCGGATGCTATGGCCATGGGCGTGCTCGATGTTCACAGAGACGGGGTCCTGCAGACGCGTCCCAAAGCCTTTCGGCTCTATGGCTTCGACGACGTGACTTTGGCCGAGTATGAGGCCTATCCGATTTCATCCATAGGCTATGACAAGTCGATCTATATCAAGGAGATTCTGCGGTTCCTCACGCACCCGAAGGAGTTTCGGTCGGGCGGAACTCTGGTGCGGGTTCCGACCTATTTCGTTGCGCGCGACAGTTCCTGAACGAAAAGAATTGGGCCGGCAAGCCGGCCCATACCTGTATTTACCAGAGCGGATTCAGCGTCGGCGGATTGGCCTTTTCGCCCCACCATTTCTTGTAGTTGGCCTCATATGCGCCGGACTGGATGTAGTCCGAAACGAACATGTCGAGCCAGCGTACAAATTCCGGGTCGCCCTTGGCGACGGCAATGCCGATCGGGTCGTTGGAAAAGAGGCCCGGAAGGGTAATGAGGTTGTCGTTTTTGGTCGCGAGGTAATCGAGGAGCGAAGAATCCTCAATCGCTGCATCGGCACGCTTCTGCTGGAGCAGAAGGACGCCATCCGGCGAGAAATTATCAGTATAGACCAGCTCAGCATCCGGAACCGCTTTTTTCAGGAAGCTTTCGCCGGTCGTTCCGCGGCCGACGACGACCTTCTTTCCGGCAAGGTCCTTAAGCGAAGCAATGCCAGCATCCTTCTGGACGATCACGCGCAGGCCGGCGCGGTTATAGGGAATGGAAAAGTTGACCGTCTTTGCCCGCTCAAGCGTCGCGGACGTATTGGCGACAACGATGTCGAGCTGACCGGACACGAGCATGGAAATGCGCGCATCGCCGGAGACGTCGGTGAATTCGACCGGCACGCCAAGCTTGGCCGCGAGTTGCGTCGCAACATCGACGTCATATCCGACTGGATTGTTCTTGTCGTCGCGGAAGCCGATCGGCTCGCCGCCGAGCGAAACGCCGATGCGCACCGTGCCGCGGTCGCGAATCTCTTCGAGCTTGCTGGCCTGCGCGGCGCCGGTAAATGCCACTGCCGCGGTCATAGCAACGGCGGCAATCCTTGCAATCATGGTTTTCATGCATTTCCCCTTTGTGTTGTGGGCCGTGGATCGTATTGCCTCGCAATCCGCAGCTCAGGTTTCGATAATTGTGGCTCCCAGAACCAATATTTGATCTCTCCCGGGCAGCGGAAACTTGCGACGTCATGATTGCCCGCCGCATCGATTGCATGAACGACGACCCCGGCCAGAAAACCGGTGCCAAGTTCGGCAAGATCGTCGATCGCCATATCGACCGCTTCTCGCAATGAGTAGCCGAAGCGAAGGGCAAGCACGATGCTGCGCGCAGTGCCGCAGCGTATCGTCATTTCGCCCGTGTGGGTGCAGGCGGCCGCGCCATAGCGGCTATCGGCATAGAACCCTGCGCCGGCAATTGGCGAATCGCCGAGGCGGCCCGGATATTTCCAGGCCCAACCCGAAGTCGAGGTGGCGGCATGGATGCCACCCGCCATATCCTTCGACAGGAACACAGTGGTGTCGCGCACCCGTTCGGGGTCGGTGATGGCGCGGCTGAGGGGGGCGAGCGCTATGTCGGGGAACGCCGACAACTGTTCTGAGGAGAGCTCCTTTTCGAGCCTTTGCCACCAGACACGCTTGCTGTCGTCGAAAAGAACGTCGTCGAGCGGAAATCCGATCTCGGTTGCAAAGCGTCGGGCGCCGTCGCCGGTCAGCATCACGTGCGGCAGCCGCCGCATGACTTCGCGGGCGAGCGCGGCCACGGCCAATGTATCCGGCACGGCACCTACCGCGCCGACATCGCGCGTCGTTCCGTCCATGACGCCTGCGTCAAGCTCCATCTTGCCGAGCATGTTCGGCCAGCCGCCATAGCCAACGCTGCGCACCTTGACCTCGCGCTCCACCTCGGTGATGCCGGTGACCATTGCATCGATGCCGTGGGCATTCTGCTGCAAGAGCTCGACAGATTTTTCGAAACCGGGCCAGGCCTCGGAATTTGCGATGAGGATCATGTTCTATTCTTTGCGCATTTTGGAGAGGAACTGGGCGATGCGAGAATTGGCCATCCCGCCATCGCCGGCAAAAAAACGGTCGGTCGGCAGGTCGACCACGAGGCGGCCCTTGTCGAGAAAGACGATGCGCGAGGAAATCGTCCGCGCGAATTCGATCTCGTGGGTGACGAACACCATTGTCGTGCCCGTACGCGCAAGCTGCGCGAGAATATTGAGCACCTCGGCGGTCATCTCGGGGTCGAGCGCACTGGTGATTTCGTCCAGCAGCAGGTAGCGAGGCTTCATCGCCAGAGCGCGACAAATTCCGACACGCTGTCGCTGCCCCCCAGAAAGCTGGGCCGGATAGGCGTCAGCGCGTGCCCCAAGGCCAACAGAATCAAGCAAGGCGCGGGCCTCGGACTCGGCCTGCGCGCGAGGAATCCTGAGCACCTGGATCGGGGCAAGCGTGACGTTTTCGACCGCGGTCATATGCGGGTAAAGGTTGAGGAGCTGGAACACGGTTGCCGAGCGCTTGCGCGCCTCGGCAAGGTCTTTCGGGTTCGAAACATCGAAATCGTCGATGGTGATGAGCCCGCCGTCCAGCCGTTCGAGCCCGTTCATGCAGCGGATCAGCGTGGACTTTCCCGACCCGCTGGAGCCGAGAATAGAGACGACCTCGCCAACGTTGACGTCAAGATCGATTCCGTCGAGGACCACGGCGG
Organism: Phyllobacterium sp. CL33Tsu; assembly: GCF_900113985.1. Classification (NCBI taxonomy): domain Bacteria; kingdom Pseudomonadati; phylum Pseudomonadota; class Alphaproteobacteria; order Hyphomicrobiales; family Phyllobacteriaceae; genus Phyllobacterium; species Phyllobacterium sp. CL33Tsu. The sequence continues at coordinate 43,613 of NZ_FORJ01000007.1, forward strand.
AGCCGAAGGATTTTTGTACGCCGCGGGCGCGGATCATCTCACAGACCTTTCCATGCAGTGTGCGCGCGCAGGCGCCGCTCCAACCCTGCGCCCCCAAGAGCGATGAGCTTGGCGGCGATGTAGTAGAGACCGCCGACAACGGTCCAGACGATGAATGGCTTCAATGTACGCAGATTGAGAATGTTGCCGATCTTGGTGAGATCGACGACGCCGATGACGGAGATCAACGATGTCACCTGGAGCTGGTTCACGAGGAGTCCCGTCAGGGGCCCGATGGCAAAGGCCATCGCCTGCGGCGCAACGACGTGGCGCAATATTTGCCAGCGCGACAGGCCGAAAACCCGCGCGGATTCGATCTGGTCGCGGCCGATAGATTCGATCGCCGCAACGGCTATCACGTAAATGAACGCGGCCGTGTTGCCCGATAGCGTGATGACAGCGGCCTCGACTGGCGTAACGTTGATCTTCAACAGTGCCGGCAGGCCGAAAAATACAAGAAACAGCTGGACCAGAACCGGCGAGTTTTTAAGAAGCTCCGCGAGAAAGGTAATGAGCGGCGTAAGCAGAGGAACGCGATAAAAGCGTATGACCGCCCATATCGTGCCGATCAGGAATCCGATGAGCGTCGTTACAAGAAAGAGCGCCACCGATACGCCGAGACCCTGCGCCAGCAATATCAGGTCATAGGAGGTGAAGCTCGTATACCGCATCAGGCGACGTCCGGCATGCGGTCGCGATTGAGGCGCCGATGCAGCGCCCCTATCGCGAGCGAGATAAGATAGGTCAAGCTTGCATAGACGATCAGGAGCACAGCATAGACCTCGAACGGGCGAAACGTATCGGAGGCCACGATTTTCGCCGAACCGGTCAATTCATTGAGGGTGATGGTCGAAAGGATCGACGAGGTCAGCACCAGATTGATGAAGACTGAACCGAGCGGCCTTATCGATGTGCGCAGGGCAATCGGCATCACGATCTTGCGAAATATAGTCGGTTTCGACAGCCCGCTTACCTCGGCAGCCTCAAGGATGCCTGTATCGATGGCGAGAATTCCCGAGCGAATGACGTCGGAACTGAACGCACCTCCCGCAATCGAAAGCGCGAGAACCCCGGTCGTGAAGGCATCGATATAAATGCCGATTTCCGGAAGCCCGTAGAAAAAGAAGAACAGTTGCACGATGAACGGGATATTGCGGAACAGATCCACATATATGAAAGCGGCGCGCGACAGGAGCGGCGAAGATGACGTGCGCAGGGCCGCGACGAGAAGTCCGATGACAAGGCTGCCGAACAAAGCCAGTGCGCAGGCCTCGGCCGTCAGAAGCGCGCCCTTCAGCAAGAATGGCACGTGCGGCGCCAGTATCATCAGGTCAAATTTCAAACGGCTATCCCGAAGCGAGTGAAACCGGTTTCACATTTGCCGAACGCAGACCGAGTGTCAAGTCGGATAGACAAGGTTCCATCAAGCGCCGTTCAGAATTGTGGCAATAATGCGGCAGCTCTTCATCTCGGCGCTTAGAGCGGATAAGCGCTATAGTGGACAAGCGTACTCAAGATACGGAAATAATTGAGGAATTCAGTCCAGATATAGATTAGAACACTTCTAATATATTGTTATTGCTTCGTTTTTAGCGAAAGTTTATGACTTGGCCCGCGTATAGGCCGTGTCATTCGCACGGTAAAGCCTGCGCTGGGGTTCGAATTCATGCTTGTTCCGTTTCTGATAATGCTGCGCGAGGGTATCGAGGCAGCACTTATCGTGGGTATCGTCGCGAGCTATCTCAAGCAGACGGGACGCGGTGAATGGATGCCTGCCGTATGGGTGGGCGTTCTCCTTGCAGTCGCCTTGTCGCTCTTTGTCGGCGCTGCACTGCAACTGGTCAGCGCCCAGTTTCCGCAGAAGGCACAGGAGTTCTTCGAGGCGATCGTCGGCCTGATAGCGGTCATCGTGCTTTCGTCCATGGTTTTCTGGATGCGCAAGGCCGCGCGCTCGATCAAATCAGAGTTGCATACCCATATCGACGAGGCCCTCGCCCATACGTCCGGGCAAGCAACGGCACTGATCGCCATGGTGTTCTTCGCAGTGGCGCGCGAAGGGCTTGAATCGGTGTTCTTTCTGCTCGCCATCTTCCAGCAGAGCCCATCGAGCGAAGCACCACTTGGGGCCGTCCTTGGCATTCTGGTTTCGATTGCGCTCGGTTACGGCATCTATTTCGGCGGTGTGAGGATGAATCTCCGCCGGTTCTTCTTCTGGACGGGCCTGTTCATTCTCGTTGTTGCCGCCGGCATTCTGGCGGGCACGCTGCGCCATTTCCACGAGGCAGGTGTCTGGAACAGCCTGCAGACAGTGGTCGTCGATTTGAGCGGAATCCTGCCGGTAAGCAGCCCGCTCGGGACCATCTTGTCGGGCATGTTCGGCTATCAGGATATGCCGACGCTGGGCGAAGTCATCGTCTACTTCTCGTTCCTTGCGATCAGCCTCTACTTTTTCTTGCGACCTTACGTTTCGGCTGCCGCAAACGCGCCAGCGACCAAGCCCTCGAACTGATCGGACGATTCTTCATGTCGCAATCCACCGGCTCCGCCTCCCCTCGCCCCGCATCACAGAAATTGATGCAATTGGCCGTCGTCGGGGCGGCGGCCCTCGTCGTCGCCGGCGGCGCCGCGTTCTATTATGCATCGAAGAATGTAAAGCCAGCGGCAGCGGGCGATGCCATCACGGTAACAATCAAGAACGGCGCCTGCGATCCCAATGCGATTACCGTGGCCGCCGGTCCCTCTACATTTACGATCGTCAACCAATCGGATCGCGCGCTCGAGTGGGAAATTCTCGACGGCGTCATGGTGATCGAGGAGCGGGAGAATATCGCGCCGGGAATCAGCCAGACGCTGCAGGCGAAATTGAAGCCCGGCGACTATGAGATCACCTGTGGGCTCCTCAACAATCCGCGCGGAACTTTGCATGTGACACCGTCCGCCGTATCCGACGCCGAGGCGGCGCGGCCGGCACTTCGCGCCTATCTTGGGCCGCTCGCCGAATTCCAGGTGTTTCTCGTTACCCAGGGAAACAGCCTCGTCAAGGCGAGCCAGTCCCTCGATGCCGCCATCAAGGCGGGCGATCTCGAAAAGGCCAAGGCAGCCTACCAAAGCGCGCGCGTTCCCTACAAGCAGATCGAGCCGATGGCAGATCAATTCGCGGACCTTCACAATGCCATCGATCCTGTCGCCGATTATCTCGAGAAGCGTGAGCAGGATCCGGCGTTCACCGGCTTCCATCGCATCGAATACGGCCTCTACACACAGAAAAGCACGGCGGGGCTCGAAAACTATTCGACCAAATTGCTGGCCGACGTGACAGCACTGAAAGACCGCATTCGCGGTTTGCGAATTTCCCCAGAGCAGATCGCCAAGGGTGCGCAGCGCCTCATGGCGTCCACGGCAGAGACGAAGGTGGCTGCGGGTGTCGACCACTACGCGCAGACCGATCTTTCCGACTTCGAGGCAAACGTCGCGGGCGTATCGCGGATGATGGCGCTGCTGAAGCCCGTCGCGGTGACCGCAGCCCCGCAGGTTGTCGGGGATATTGAGTTGCGTTTGACTGATGTGAGCACCGAGCTGAAAGCCCTTCGCGGGCCGGATGGCTATCCTTCCTATGACGGCGTCAATGCCGATACCCGGAAGGTCCTTTCGCAGAAGATGCAGGCGCTGGCGGATGCGATCGGCAAGCTCAACGCCGCTGTGGGATTGGAGTAACGACGATGGCGGCGAACGACAAGGGCCTCGTCACCACGCGCCGAAATTTACTGTTTGGCGTCGGCGCGGCTGGCGGTGTCCTCGCCACAGGGCTTGGCAGCGCAAGCGCGGCCGCGAAGCAGGAGGAACAGGTCACCGACGCTCCCGTCAGTGACAAGACGCAGGAGCGCCAGCCCTTCTACGGCGTGCATCAGGCCGGTATCATCACGCCCCGCCCGGCTGCCGGAATGATCGCAGCCTTTGACGTTCTCGCCTCGACCCCTGAAGACGTCGAGCGGCTGTTCCGCACCTTGTCGGAACGCATCGCTTTTCTGATGCAGGGCGGCAAGCCCCCTGTTTTCGACGACAGATTGCCGCCGTCGGATTCGGGCATTCTCGGGCCCGTCGTCCCACCAGATAATTTGACCATGACGGTCTCGCTCGGCTCGTCGTTCTTTGCCAAGCGCGATTGGCTCGGGGCACACAAGCCGAAGCGGTTGTCGCGAATGAAGGCGTTTCGCAATGACGCGCTTGATGGCGACCTTTGCCACGGCGATCTGGCGTTGCAGATATCGTCCAACACGCCCGATACCAACATTCACGCGCTGCGCGATATCATCAAGACCATGCCGGACCTTCTGGTTTTGCGCTGGAAGCAGGAGGGCTCTGTCCCTGTGTTGCCACCAAAGCCAGACGGTAGTCATGAGAGCGCGCGCAACTTCCTCGGCTTCCGCGATGGCTCGGCCAATCCGGACGCCAATAATACCGAACTGATGGACCGCATTGTCTGGCTGACGGAGAACAGCGATGAGCCCGAATGGGCGCGTCGGGGCTCCTACCAGGTGGTGCGCATCATCCGCAACTTCGTCGAACGCTGGGACCGGACGCCGCTTGGCGAACAGGAGCGCATCATCGGGCGCAAGAAAGCAACCGGCGCTCCGTTTTCTGGCGAAACCGAACATGACCTACCGGATTATGCGAAGGATCCAGAGGGCAAGGTGACGCCGCTCGATGCCCATATCAGGCTCGCCAATCTGCGCACGCCGGAATCCGAGGCCAATCTCATCCTGCGCCGTCCGTTCAACTATTCGAATGGTGTCAGCAAGTCCGGTCAGCTCGAACAGGGACTGCTGTTCATCTGTTACCAGGCCGATCTTGAAAAAGGGTTCATCACTGTGCAGCGCCAGCTGGATGGTGAACCGCTGGAAGAATACATCAAGCCGATCGGCGGCGGCTTCTTCTTCACACTACCCGGCCCACTTGATGAAACCGACTTCCTGGGCCGGACACTACTCGAAGCAGCGGGTCACGCCGTGACTCGCGTCAGATCTTAAGGGGATAATCGATGAAGCTTAAACTTACACTCTCTGCCAGCCTGTTCGCCCTTTCCTCGGCCATCCTTCCTGGTGTGGCGGTGGCCGAGGTATCGCCACTCGATCTCGTGCAGCCGATCGCCGACTACAAGATTTATGTGTCGGAAAACTCCGAGAAGCTCGTGGCTGATACCAAGGCATTCACTGACGCCATCAAGGCCGGTGATGTCGAAAAGGCGAAGTCGCTCTTTGGCGCGACCCGCATGAGCTATGAGGCGATCGAACCGATCGCAGAACTCTTCAGCGATCTTGACGGCTCGATCGACTCGCGTGCCGACGATCATGAGCTTGCTGAAAAGGACCCTGGGTTCACGGGCTTCCATCGGATTGAGTATGGCCTTTTCGCTCAGAACAGCACCGAGGGTCTTGGTCCGGTTGCCGACCAGCTCATGGCTGACGTAACCGAGCTCAACAAGCGCATTACCGACCTCACCCTGCCGCCGGAGAAGGTCGTCGGCGGCGCTGCCGTTCTGATGGAAGAAGTGGCTGCCACAAAGATCTCCGGCGAGGAAGATCGCTACAGCCATACCGACCTTTGGGACTTCAAGGCCAACTTCGATGGTTCGCGCAAGATCTTCGATCTTGTTCGTCCCCTGATCGAAAAGGATGAGGCCGCCTTCGTGACCAAGGTTTCGGCCAATTTCGACGCGGTCGATACGACCCTGGCGAAGTACAAGACCGCCGATGGCTACGAGCTATACGACAAGCTGAGCGAAGACGACCGCAAGGTCCTTGCCGCTGCCGTCAACACGCTCGCCGAAGACCTTTCGACCTTGCGCGGAAAGCTCGGCCTGAACTGACAAGCCTGAGAATCGAGAGGTGCAAGAGGCCCGGTCATCGCGACCGGGCCTTTTTGTTTGCCCGCTCGGCATGCGGCATTTTCGCCCCGCTCCGTACCCATTCTTGACCCGCTCGCTTTCTTTGCTACTGTCATTTCAGTAATTTCTGAAATAACAGATAAAGCGAAAGAGCACCATGAATCTCCCGCCGCTCGTACAGTCCTTCGTTTTGCATTTTGGCGAAATGGGAAGCCGCTGGGGCATCAACCGGACGGTTGGCCAGATCTATGCGCTGCTCTATGTCTCGCCGGATCCGCTTAACGCGGATCAGATCGTTGATGCTCTCGGCATCTCGCGCTCGAACGTTTCCATGAGCTTACGCGAATTGCAGGCCTGGAATCTGGTTCTTTTGAAACACCTGCCCGATGATCGTCGCGATTTCTTCACGACGCCCGACGACGTCTGGCAGATCCTGCGGACGCTCGCAGAAGAGCGCAAGAAGCGTGAAGTCGATCCTACACTGTCGGTCCTGCGAGAGATTCTGATGCAGCAGCCTGCGAGCGAGGCGGAACGGCATGCGCAGGAGCGGATGAGTGAAATGCATGGGCTCATCGAGCGGCTGACGACCTGGTATGAGGATGTCAAGCAACTTGAGACCGACCGGCTGGCAACCCTGTTGACGCTGGGCGCCAAAGTCACGAAACTGCTGGAGGCGAAGGATAAGATCGTCTCGCTCGGCAGATCGAAGCGCACTACTGAAAAGGGTTGATGGCATGAAACCCGCAGCAGATGCATCATTGGCGCTTCGCTCAGAGGTGAGCCCGGCAGATGCATGCACTGTGCGGGAATCGACTCATAAGCCGTCTTCCAGTCTGCCGATTGACAAGCAAAAGCCCGCTCGCGCCAAGGCGGCAGCGTGGTTGCAACTAGCGGCGGCCCTCCTCTGGCTTCCGCAGGCATGGTTGCTGGCAATGGCGGTTGGCCAGATTATCGCGGGCACCGATTGGCGCAATATTGTCTGGCTCGCCGTTGGGGTTGTCGCCCTCGGCGTCCTGCGGTCTGCTCTTGACGCGGCGGGTACGCGGGTTGCGTTCCTTTCCGCCCGCAAGTCACTTTCCGAACTGCGCCAAACCGCTATCGCCTCCCTGGCGCGGCGCTCGCCTCTCGACATGACGCGTCCCGCCTCCGGGCTTGCAGCAAGCGCGATAACCGAGCAGACCGAGGCTATCCTGCCCTATCTGGCCCGCTTCCAACCGGCGCGGCTCAAGGCGACATATGTTCCCCTTGCCATCCTTGCCTCTATTGTCCCGTTCTCCTGGGTGCCGGCTCTGGTGCTGCTCATGGCGGCGCCGTTGATACCGCTATTCATGGCGCTGATTGGCTGGCGCGCCAAGGCTGCCAGTGAGAAGCAACTGGTCGAGATGGGCAGCATGAACGGCTTTCTTCTTGATCGCCTGCGTGGAATGACGACCATACGCGTTTTCGATGCAGTTGACCTGACGGCCGACCGGTTGCGCGCCAACGCCGAATCCCTGCGCTCGCGTACGATGGCCGTACTGCGGGTTGCCTTTCTCTCTTCGGCCGTTCTCGAACTCTTTGCCGCCCTCGGCGTAGCCATGGTCGCCGTCTATATCGGTTTCCACTATCTTGGACAGTTGCCATTCGGTGCCTGGGGTGGGCGGCTCGATCTGAGCGAGGGCTTGTTCATCCTCCTGCTTGCGCCGGCCTTCTTCGAACCGCTGCGGGAACTTTCATCCGTATGGCACGACCGTGCTGCCGGTGAAGCGGCGCTGGCCGCACTTGCCGAGCTCAGCGATCAGGGCATCGCCATTGTGGGCGGGTTTGGCGGCAATGATCAGGACGACGATGATAAGGCCGCATCAGTCTCGATCGAAGCGCTTGGCTATTCTCACGCGGCGCGTGATCGCGATGTACTGGAAGACTTCGACCTTGAGGTAAAGCCCGGCGAGCGTGTCGCGATACTGGGCCCGAGTGGGTCGGGCAAGTCTACCCTGCTTGCGCTGATCGCAGGACTGGCTCCCCTTGAAAATGGCAGGATCGTCATCGGCGGCACGCATCTTACAAGCGCGACTGCAGATCAGTTGCGCAATCGAATGATTTGGATCGGCCAAAGGCCGCATATATTTGCCGGCTCACTATATGAGAATATCGCGCTCGGGCGTCCGGATGTAGACAAGGCACGCGCGGACAGTGCACTGGCTGTTGCCGCCCTCGAACACGTCGCCGAAGCCCACGGCAGTTTTCAATTGGGTGAGGGCGGTTCCGGCCTTTCGGGCGGCGAGATACTGAGGTTGGCGCTCGCGCGTGCTGCTGCTGGCTCAGGAAAGAGCCTTATCCTCGCCGATGAGCCGACGGCGCATCTGGACACGATCACCGCTCGCGAAATCACCGAAGGCCTCCTCGAAATCGCCAGGGGCAAGACGCTGATCGTTGCAACGCACGATCCCATACTCGCCGCCCGCATGGATCGCATCGTCAGGCTATCGCCTCAGATCGCGCAGGAGGCTGCGTGATGGGCATCCTCCAGACTTTCCGGCCGATCATTGCGCTATTTTACAGGGAGCGCCGCAGCATGCTCCTTGCTGGTGCATTGCTCGCAGCGGCCACGGTTCTTACCGGCATCATGCTGCTTGGCCTCTCAGGCTGGTTCATCACCGCGACGGCCATTGCCGGACTCTCATCTGCAACAGCATTTGCATTCGACGTATTCGCACCGGCGGCTGCCATCCGATTTCTGGCTCTCGCGCGAACGGCAGCGCGTTATGGCGAGCGCCTGACAACGCATGATGCAACGCTCGGCGTGCTCGCTGGTTTGCGCGAACAATTGTTTCGCTACTGGTCACGCCCGCAATCCGCAAGGTTGCTCGTTCAGCGGCCGTCGCGCCTGCTGTTCCGTCTTACCGCCGATATCGACGCGCTCGATTCGCTATATCTGCGCGTGCTCGTACCGGCAGCAGTTGCGATCGTGACAGCGCTCGCCGTTGCCGTAACTCTTGGGATGATGCATCCGCTTGTCGGTCTTGGCGCAGGGACATTCCTGCTTCTCATAGGGCTTGGCGTGCCGCTCATCGCCGCAAGGTTCGCGGGTGCCTCGTCGATACGCCGCGCTCACGCGCTTGAGGCGCTCCGCTCCCGCAGCATCGATCTCGTTGCCGGACAGACAGATCTATTGATGACCGGTCGGCTTGCGGCGCAAGTTGAAGGGGTGGCGGCCGCCGACCGCCGGGCGGCTGCCGCCGATAGCCGTCTGAACTGGATCGAGGTTTTCGCCGGCGCAGGGCTTGGGGTCGCCTCGGCGCTCCTGCTTGGCGGGACGCTCATGGCCATGGCGGCCCTTGCCAGCGCGGGCGCGATCAATGGTCCCGTTGCGGCGCTTGGCGTTCTTGTGGCCCTCGCAGCGCTCGAACCCTTTGCAGCATTGCGCCGGGGCGCCGTGGAGCTTGGCCGCACCTTACTCGCCGCACGGAGAATTGGACCAAGCCTTGCACCCCCCTCCCCTCCCGTGCCACGAACAGCGGCGCTGAACGGCGAAGCGGTTCGTACTGCGAATGCTAGGGTCACCCATGACGGCGCCCCCCTCCCCGCCCTCCACGCATTAAACTTCACAGTTGCCGACGGCGAGCGTGTTGCACTGATCGGGCCGAGCGGTGCCGGCAAGTCGACCCTGCTGGCGCTCATTGCCGGTGAACTTGGCGCCGATCGCGGCGAAGTCGCAACCGCAAAATCTGCTCTGCTGACGCAGAGCACCGAACTTTTTCAGGACACGCTGCGTGACAATCTGCGGCTGGCAGCGCCGGAGGCGGATGACGCGCAACTGCATCGCGCGCTTGATCAGGCGGGGCTCAACGAGCTTGTTGCATCGCTTCCGATGGGTCTCGGCACCAATCTTGGCGAAGGCGGGCTCGGCCTCTCCGGCGGACAATCGCGGCGCCTTGCTCTTGCGCGACTGCTTTTGCGCGATGCGCCGCTCTGGCTGCTTGACGAGCCGACCGAAGGCCTCGACGGCGCCACCGCCCGTGACGTGCTGCAACAGCTCCGCAGTGCCATGCCGGGCCATGCGGTCGTGATCGCGACGCATATTCGCCGCGAGGCCGAACTCGCTGACAGGATCATCATTCTCGAACACGGGCGGATCGTCGCTGCGCCGCGCCGTGGGGAGAAGGTTTTCGATACCGCCCTCGCCGCGCTACGGCCGGACTGAGGGCCAGCAACTTCATTCGGCGGCACGCAAATGTGCTGCCGGTCAACAGGGGGGGTCGGGGTAGGCCCGACTAGATGCAATGGAACTCGATATCGTGGCGCTTTCGCGCCTGCAATTTGCGATAACGGCGTTATATCACTTTCTCTTCGTCCCGCTGACGCTGGGGCTTTCAATACTCCTGGCGATCATGGAAACGGTCTACGTCATGACCGGCCGCGTCATATGGCGCCAGATGACCAAATTCTGGGGTACCCTATTCGGTATCAATTTCGCCATCGGCGTCGCGACCGGCATCGTGATGGAATTCCAGTTCGGTATGAACTGGAGTTATTACAGCCACTATGTCGGCGATATTTTCGGCGCGCCGCTCGCGATCGAGGGGCTGATGGCATTCTTCCTCGAAGCGACATTCGTCGGCCTGTTCTTCTTCGGATGGGACAAGCTGTCGAAGGTCGGCCACCTCGTCGCGACCTGGTGTGTTGCCGCCGGTTCCAACTTTTCGGCGCTCTGGATACTCATCGCCAATGGATGGATGCAGAATCCCGTAGGCGCGACCTTCAATCCGCAGACAATGCGCATGGAAGTATCTGATTTCTATGCAGTTTTGTTCAATCCTGTCGCGCAGGCGAAGTTCGTTCACACCGTTTCGGCTGGCTATGTCACTGCATCGCTTTTCGTTCTCGGCGTGTCGGCGTGGTATGCGTTGAAGGGGCGTCACATTGCGCTCGCCAAGCGTTCGATGACCGTCGCCGCCTCGTTCGGCCTCGCATCCGCCTTATCGGTCGTCGTTCTCGGTGACGAGAGCGGATATCTGTCGACTGAGCACCAGAAGATGAAACTCGCCTCGATCGAAGCGATGTGGGAGACGGAACCTGCCCCCGCCGCTTTCACCGTTTTCGGCTTCCCCGATCAGGAATCGCGGGAAACGCATTTTGCAGTGCGCGTCCCGTGGGTTATGGGATTGATCGGTACGAGGTCGCTGACGACGCCAATCCCCGGCATTGAGGAACTTGTCGAACACGCCCGTTTGCGTATTAAGGAAGGCATCATCGCCTATGACGCCTTGCAGAAAATAAGAGAGGTCGGCAGCACGACGGCTGTTTCCGCCGAGGTGCGCGATGCTTTCGAGGCGAATGGCGCCGATCTCGGCTACGCCCTGCTGCTGAAGCGCTATGTGGATGATCCGCGCCTCGCCACACCCGAGCAGATCGACAAGGCGGCCTGGGATACGGTTCCGAACGTCCCGAGACTGTTCTGGTCGTTCCGCATCATGGTTGGGCTCGGTATCTTCTTCATTATCCTGACGACGACCTTCTTCATTCTGTCCGTTCGCCGCAAGATCGACGCCTATCCCTGGCTGTTGCGGGTCGCCGTGTTTGCGATCCCCCTCCCCTGGATCGCCGCCGAACTCGGCTGGGTGGTCGCCGAATCCGGTCGTCAGCCCTGGATCATCGAAGGCGTTCTTCCGACAGCCGCGGCGGTCTCCAGCCTCGGTGCATCGACGGTGCTCCTCACCATTTGCGGTTTCGTGCTGATCTATACGGTTCTGATCTTCATCGAGATGGGCCTGATGCTGCGCGCTATCCAAAAAGGCCCCGACCCTGACACCGAGCCGGAAGCCGAACTCATTTCCCCGCACATCGTGCCAGCGGAGTAAGCAAACATGATACTGCACCAATTCATCGACTATGAGCTCCTGCGCCTTATCTGGTGGGTCCTGCTGGGTGTTCTTCTCATCGGCTTCGCCATTACCGACGGCTTCGACCTCGGGATTGGCACGCTCCTGCCCTTCGTCACCAAGACCGAGACAGAGCGGCGCATTGCGATAAATGTCATCGGCCCCACCTGGGAAGGCAACCAGGTCTGGCTCATTCTTGGCGGCGGCGCTATCTTCGCCGCATGGCCGCCGCTTTACGCGGTTTCCTTCTCGGGCTTCTATCTCGCGATGTTCGCAATCCTCGCGGCATTGATCTTGCGGCCGGTTGCCTTCAAATACCGTTCGAAGCGCGATAGCGACCGCTGGCGCAGCGGCTGGGATATTGCTCTTTTCATCGGCGGGTTTGTGCCGTCGCTTATCTTCGGTGTTGCGGTGGGCAATGTCCTCCAGGGCGTTCCGTTCCGCTTCAACAACGACCTTCGCGTCTTTTACGAGGGTACGTTCTTCGGCCTGCTCAATCCGTTCGCCTTGCTGTGCGGCGTGCTTTCGGTCGTGATGCTCATCATGCATGGGAGCGCCTATCTGATGCTGAAGACCGAAGGCCCGATCGCCGAACGCGCCCGCAGCTATGGCGCGCTCGCGGCACTCGTGACGCTCGTACTTTACGCTCTTGCCGGTATCATTCTTTGGCTGGGCATTGATGGCTACGTCATCACGAGCGCGATAGATCCTCACGGCCCGTCAAACCCACTCATGAAAACGGTGGCGGAGGCGCCGGCTGGCTGGTTTAGCAACTATGGCGCCTATCCCGTGCTGCTCATCGCCCCGATACTGGGACTTGCCGGCGCTGCCCTGGCCTTTTACGGCTTTCGCGCGAGGGCGGAAATAGCGACGCTTCTCGTGAGCGCTCTGTCGATCTTCGGAATGATCGCAAGCGTCGGCGTGTCGATGTTCCCGTTCATCCTCCCCTCCTCGCTGGATCCACGGTCGAGCCTGACGGTTTGGGATGCATCTTCGAGCCATCTCACACTGTTCATCATGCTGGTCGTGACCGCGATCTTCATCCCGCTGATCGTCGCCTACACAAGCTGGGTCTATCACGTGCTCTGGGGCAAGGTAGATGCCAATTCAGTCGATGACAAAAGCGGCCACGCCTACTGATTGAAAGGATAGAATCATGTGGTATTTCTCCTGGCTTCTCGGATTACCATTCGCCGCGGCCTTCGCCGTCCTTAATGCGATGTGGTACGAACTCGTAGAGGACGATGCGACACGCAAGGACGGCACCGATCAGCGCAAATGATCACAGCTTTGTTCTACACGTGAGTTTACTGCGGTAAACTGGATTGATTTCTTGCGTTGAATCAATCACCTAGAGCCGGCATCCATGTGATGGCAAATGTCGTTTAAAGCGGCTGACGCCTTCACGGATTTGCCGGCTCTTCCACAGGCGAAATCCTGTTAACCTTTTGTTAACCCAAAAATTCTTGCCGGATCAGACGAATCGGAGCTTAATGGCGCTTCGTAAAGCGTTTGCTTTGAAAAAGCGCTATTAGAGGTTTCGATTCAGATGAATATCGCAATGCCTCTGCCCAAGTTCGAGTTCGACGACAAGATTCTCGATCAAGGGGCGGAGATCTCCCGCCGGCTGGACCAACTTCGGATGGAAAAGTTTCCTCCGAATGCGAAGAAGACATTGCGCTCCTTTTCAATGGCCGAGGTCGCCCATTATCTCGGCGTCACCCAGAACAATCTGAAGCGCCTGCACCTCGAAGGCAAGGGCCCCGTACCCGCACAGGCAGCGTCCGGTCGCCGTTCCTATACGGCCGAGCAGATGATGGAATTGCGGCACTATCTCGATCGCAACGGCCGCACCGAAGTGAAGAAGTACGTGCCGCACCGCAAACCGGGCGACAAGCTGCAAGTTATAGCCGTTGTCAATTTCAAGGGCGGATCCGGCAAGACGACGACGGCTGCGCATCTTGCCCAATACCTCGCCCTGACCGGACACCGCGTTCTTGCGATCGATCTTGATCCGCAAGCCTCATTGTCGGCTCTGCACGGCTTTCAACCCGAACTCGACCGCAATTTGTCGCTCTACGAATCCATTCGTTACGACGATGAGCGCAAGCCGATCTCCGAGGTCATCCTGCCGACCAACTTTCCCGGGCTCGACATAATCCCGGCAAATCTCGAACTGCAGGAATATGAATACGACACCCCGCTGGCTATGCAGGATCGCTCCTCGTTTGAAGGTCGTCAGTTCTTCACTCGGATCGGCAAGGCCCTCGAAGAAGTGGATAGCCGCTACGACGTTGTCGTTGTCGATTGCCCGCCGCAGCTTGGCTATCTGACGCTGACAGCCATGTCGGCGGCTACGTCCGTTCTTATTACCGTGCACCCGCAGATGCTCGATCTCATGTCGATGTCGCAGTTCCTGTTGATGCTCGGCGGGATCCTGAAGACAGTCAAGCAGGCCGGGGCAAAGGTCCAGCTCGACTGGTTCCGCTACCTGATCACGCGCTACGAGCCGACGGACATTCCGCAGGCCCAGATGGTCGGCTTCATGCAATCGATGCTGGCCGAGGAGATCCTTTCCAATCCCATGCTGAAATCCACGGCAATCTCCGATGCCGGGCTAACAAAGCAGACCCTCTATGAGGTCGAGAAGAACAGCTTCACGCGATCAACCTATGAACGCGCAATTGAGTCGCTGGACGCGGTCAACGCCGAGATCGCAACGCTCATTCACCGTGCGTGGGGACGCTGACCATGGGTGAGGGGTTTACCGCAGTAAAAAACGCGAAATTGGAACGCAGGATCAATTGCTTACAGCTTAGCGGGAGCAGATAGATGGCCCGTAAGGACATTTTCAGCAGTGTCATGAACCCGGCGCCGGTCAAGACCGAGCGCAACAATGCCCTGAACTATGTGGTGAGTGGTGCGTCGCGCTCGATAAAGAGCTCCTTCGAGGAACTCGCCAAGGGAAGCGTCGTCGAACTTGATCCCGATCTCGTCGATGGATCGTTCGTTGCCGACCGTATCGACGAGGACGACGAGGCGTTTCAGGAGCTGCTGACCGCGGTGCGGGAGAGGGGGCAGGACTCCCCCATTCTTGTGCGGCCGCACCCAGCGGCCGCCGGGCGCTACCAGGTTGTCTTCGGCCACCGCCGCGTCAAGGTGGCCAAGCATCTCGGCCGGCAAGTCCGCGCCGTCGTGAAGGCGCTCGAGGACCAGGACCATGTGATCGCACAGGGCCAGGAGAATGCGGCGCGTTCGAATCTTTCCTTCATTGAGCGCGCACTGTTTGCAAAGCGGCTGGGCGATCTCGGCTACGATCAATCCATCATCAGGTCCGCATTGGCGATCGATGCGACGACGTTCTCGAAGATGCAGTCCGTCGGCGCGCACATCCCGGAAGATATCATCCTCGCCATCGGTGCCGCGAAGGCGACGGGACGGGATCGGTGGTGGCAGCTTTCGAAGCTATTGGAAATGCCAGGCAATGCGGCGAGGGCGAAGGCTCTGGTAGCGTCCGGTGAACTTGAAGCCGAGACGGGCGACGCGCGCTTTGGGCAACTGTTCGATTTGTTGAGCAGGGCCAACAAGCGTCCCGCGAAGGCCGCTGCTTCGCGCCTGAAGGCCTGGGCGCCCACGGACAAGTCGCTCCGCGTCGATATCACGGACAACGGCAAGGCGTTTACCCTGGCGCTCAAAGCCAAAAACGCTTCGCGCTTCGGATCCTATATTACCGACAGGCTGGAGGAGCTTTACCGTGACTTCCAGCAATCGGAAACGGTCAATAAATCAGGAGATTAACCCGCAAAAGAAAAAAGCCCACCTCAACATCGCTGTCTCGGAAGGCTTCTCTCATATCTCTAGCAGGATCGAGAATCGCATTTCCCCGAATCAGTGTCAAGATATTTTGACGTCGTTCTGGCGAGTGGATTTCTTTTGCCTTTAGAAAGGTAAGAGGCAATGCAGACGGGGAATGCATTCACGACGCCCTTTGGGCGGCGGTCGCTATCGCTTGGCATGTTGGCAACCCAACACCTGGCCCTGGAGATAGATCCGGCAACGTCGATCGACAAATGGAAGCTGTTCAGGAGCCTCTGCGAGGCGAGGGCGCTGGTGGCAATTTCGGACCGCGCTCTGGTGGTATTGAACGCTCTGCTGACGTTCTATCCGCAGGCGGAGCTCAGCGAAGCAAACGGGCTTGTTGTCTTCCCGTCGAACGCGCAGCTGTCGTTGCGGGCGCATGGAATGGCTCCCGCCACATTGCGTCGCCACCTCGCTGCCCTGATCGAAGCGGGGCTCATTTTCCGCAAGGACAGCCCCAACGGCAAACGCTTCGCACGCAAGGCGCGGGGAGGGGAGGGTGGTGAAGCATTCGGCTTCTCGCTGGCTCCCTTGGTGGCGCGGGCCGAGGAACTCGCAGGAATGGCCGAACAGGTGAGAAGCGAACGGCTTCAGCTGAAACTGATGAAGGAGCGCGTAACGCTGCTCCGGCGCGATATCGTCAAACTCATTGAACTCGGCTTCGAGACTTTGCCCGATCTCGACTGGAGCGTGCAGTACAGGCGGTTTCGCAGTGTCATTGACGGGATTCCGCGTCAAGCGACCATCCACGATCTGGAACCCGCTGTGGACGGTCTGGAATGCATCCACATGGAAGTGTCTAACAACCTGGAGAAACAGTTAAATTCTGAGAATATGAGCGCCAAAGAGTCTCAAACTGAGCGCCACAAACAAAATTCAAACACCCAATCCACCTCTGATCTTGAACCTAGCTTTAGAAAAGACCAGGGGGCAAAAGTCGTGGATCAAACGGGAAGCATGACAGAGACAAAGCAGTCGGTATCAGACAAGATGGCCAGAAGCGCGCAGACGCCGGAAACTGCACAGACCGACAGGCCTATCCCGCTTGCATTGGTTCGCCAGGCATGCCCGAGCATTGCCGCCTATGGGCGCGACGGTATTTCAAGCTGGCATGACCTGATGGCCGCGGCCGTGGTCGTGCGCTCGATGCTTGGGGTGAGTCCTTCGGCCTATGAGGAAGCTTGCGATATACTGGGCCAGGAAAATGCGGCGATTGTCGTAGCATGCATCCTCGAAAGGGCAGACCATATCAACTCGGCCGGCGGTTATCTGCGTTCCTTGACGGACAAGGCGGCACGCGAGGAGTTTTCGGTCTGGCCGATGCTCCTTGCTCAGCTGCGGGCCAATGGCAGCCACGTTCAACTGGTGAAAACATGACGAAGGCCGGATTTATGACAGCCAGGCATGGCGAGCGAACATATGGATGCGCCGATGAAGCGGAAGTGAACGTCGTTTTGTCTTCCGCTTCGACAAAAACATTAACCTAAACAGAGGATTAACGGGTGGGCTGCGCTTGGCCTTTCGGGGGGAGCAAAGCCGCGGTTAGTCGTTGCTGCCAACGGCACAGATCGTGGACCGCGTGAGGAACCGCACTTCACGCCCATTGTCGAGCGAGAACATGCCACCCCGTCCCGGAACGACATCGATGATCAGGTCGGTGTGTTTCCAGACATCGTACTGGGAGGCGCTGATATAGACCGGCGCGCCGCCGATCTCGCCAAGCTTGACGTCCTGGTCACCGATGATGAAATCGCCTTGCGTATAGCACATGGGCGAAGAACCGTCGCAGCAGCCGCCGGACTGGTGAAAGAGGATCGGCCCGTATTCCGATTGCAGGGTCGAAATCAATTCGAGTGCAGCAGGGGTGGCGGTGACTTTTTCTTCCATGCGAGCCTCCAAGTGAAATTGATGGCGCCGGCCTTCCAGCGCCATCAATGATCCAACCGGTCAGAAGAAGCCGAGTTTCTTTGGACTGTAGCTCACAAGCATGTTCTTCGTCTGCTGGTAGTGGTCAAGCATCTTCAGATGATTTTCCCGGCCGATGCCGGACTGCTTGTATCCGCCGAACGCGGCATGCGCCGGGTAGGCGTGGTAACAATTGGTCCACACGCGTCCGGCCTGGATGGCGCGGCCAAAGCGATAGCAGGTATTGGCGTCGCGGCTCCAGATCCCGGCGCCGAGACCGTAGAGCGTGTCATTGGCAATCGACAGGGCCTCGTCATTATCCCGGAAGGTGGTCACGGAAACCACTGGACCGAAGATCTCTTCCTGGAAGATGCGCATGCGGTTGTGACCCTTGAACACCGTCGGCTTGACATAGTAGCCGCCGGCAAGATCGCCTGGAAGTTCGTTGCGACCGCCACCGATCAGGACCTCGGCGCCTTCCTGCCTGCCGATGTCCATGTAGGAGAGGATCTTCTCGAGTTGTTCGCTGGAGGCCTGCGCGCCGATCATGGTCGCTGGATCGAGCGGGTCGCCCTGGACGATAGCCTCGACGCGCTTCAACGCACGCTCCATGAACTTGTCATAGATTGCTTCATGAACGAGGGCGCGGCTCGGGCATGTGCAAACCTCGCCCTGATTGAGCGCGAACATGACGAAACCTTCGATCGCCTTGTCGAAGAAATCGTCATCCTCAGCCGTGACATCCTTGAAGAAGATGTTGGGTGATTTGCCGCCGAGTTCGAGTGTGACCGGAATGAGGTTCTGGCTTGCATATTGCATGATCAGCCGGCCAGTCGTCGTCTCGCCGGTAAATGCGATCTTGGCGATGCGCGGGCTGGAGGCGAGGGGCTTGCCTGCCTCAAGGCCGAAGCCGTTGACAATATTAAGGACGCCTGGCGGCAGAAGGTCGCCGACCAATTCAGCGAAAACAAGGATCGATGCGGGGGTCTGTTCAGCAGGCTTCAGCACGACGCAGTTGCCGGCAGCGAGCGCGGGAGCAAGCTTCCAGATCGCCATGAGAAGCGGGAAGTTCCACGGAATGATCTGGCCGACGACGCCGAGCGGTTCGTGGAAATGATAGGCGACCGTGTCGTGGTCGATCTCGGAAATGCCACCCTCCTGCGCGCGGATGGCGCCGGCGAAATAGCGCAGATGGTCGATCGCCAGTGGCAGGTCGGCTGCGGTCGTTTCGCGAATGGGCTTGCCGTTGTCCCAGGTTTCAGCTTCGGCCAGGATGTCGAGGTTGTCTTCCATCACCTGGGCGATCTTGTTGAGGATGACGCTGCGCTCGGCCGCGCTGGTACGACCCCAGGCCTCCTTGGCAGCATGCGCTGCATCGAGTGCTGCTTCGACATCGCTGGCATCGGAGCGGGCGATTTCGCAAATTACCTGGCCGTTCACCGGCGAGGTGTTTTCGAAATATTTGCCGGACCTCGGCTCGACGAATTTACCGCCGATGAAGTTGCCGTATCGCGACTTGAATTTGGGTTTGGCTGTGCGGTTGAACTCTACCTTGTTCATGTGATTTCCTCCCTGACGCGAGCCGGTTTTGACGAACTCGCGCGTTAAATACCGCCTCCTGCGGCAGGGTTGGAGCATCAGTGAGAAAGCCCGGCCTGTCAGCCGGGTGCCAGCAACATGACAGTGCGAGTGTCGCAGATCTGAGACAATTGCCCGCGCTAATTGAGTCCGAGGCGCTTAAGCTTCCGATGCAGCGTGGCGCGGCTCATCCCAAGCATTCCGGCCGCAAGGGAAACATTACCCCCTGCATTGCTTAGGGCGCGGCGGATGACGCTGCGCTCGGCCGAGGCGAAACCGCGTTCGGGATCGATCTCCTGGCCAAGGAGATTGGCGGCCGGCAGGGGACCGCTGAGGCTTTCATCAGTCAAGCCGAAGACGTGGCGTGCGGACCGTGACGCGCCGATGACGAGATCGTCCTGGTCGACGGCAATCAGCGCATTGACGACGCGATCGCCGGCAATATTGTCGCCTGCCATGACGATGCGCGCCTTGGGAAAAGCAAGACGGAAATTCTCGGCCTCGACACGGCGGGCCGCATCGACGACCGCCATGGCAATAAGCTTGACAAAGTCTTCCGTGAGATCGGACCGCGCCGACGAGACATCGATCACGGCCATCAAGCGACCGCGATGGTCGAAGATGGGCGCGACAGTGCAGGAAAGGGCGGTGTTGCGGCTGCGAAAATGCTGGTCGCGGTGGATGGTCAGCGATCGTTGCTCGGCAATGGCGGTTCCAATCCCGTTCGTGCCTTCGCTTTCTTCGCTCCACACGGCTCCCGTCCAAAGCCCGATCTTGTAGAACGTCGTATCGTCACCGGCATAGCCGCGACGATCGACCGGCACGCCCTCCTTGTCGGCGAGGAGAACGCAGCAACCGGCACCGCCGACGGCAGTATAGAGGCGGTCGAGGGTTCCGGATGCCGTGTCGATCAACGAACCGAGCCGTTCGCGCGCCTCCGATAGTTCGCGGTCTGTCAAAACGTTCGGTGGCGTATGTTCCTCCGGGTTGAGCCCATAGAGGCGCATGGACCGTCCCCACGATGCGACAAGTGCTGACTGCGCCGCAGCATCGCCGGCAAGCGCCGTTTGGATGTGTTCCGCGTGCAAGACCTCATGCAGTCTTCCCATGCTCTCCTCCCAGAGTGCTGGCGATCCGCCGATCCATAGCAGCATAGGTCGCGGCGGTCCGCCGTCAAGTCGGCAACAGCTAAAGTGCGAGGCTGGCGTCGCCTCGGTCGATGTCGCGCCGCAGGATGATCGACGTCGTTACATCGTCGACCTGATCCATCGTCGCGACCCTGTCGCGAATTATGTTGAGGTGATTGATCGATGGCACTTCAATTTCGACGATCAGGTCAAGTTGGCCGCTGACTGACGAGACACGCCGAACTTCGGGATAGGCGGCAAGGCGGTCGAGGACGCCGAGCGAGGGCGTGCGAACCAGGCTGATGAGTAGAAAGGCGCAAATCAGCCCTTCGTTCAGTTGGCCGATATCGGCGCGATAGCCGCGAATGACACCTGACTTTTCGAGAAAGAGTATCCTTTCGCTCGTCGCGCTGCGCGAAAGACCGATCTCGCCGGCGAGAGTCTTGATGGGAATTTTGGCATCGCGCGAAAGAATGCTGAGGATCGCGCGGTCCTTGTCATCAAGCTCTTTCATTGCACTTTCATCCTCGCCGACCAAATGCCGGTCAGGGCCGTCAAAACGACGATCAAACCGGCGGATTAACGGATGCCCCATTTTTTGGCCCATGCCAAGCTTGAAGAAAATGGAGCCTGTGCATGATTGATCTGTCTCATCCGGCACCGTCGTTCTCGGACGCGGAAGCCCTCACAATCGCTCGTGAGCACTTCGGTATCGAAGGCCGGATCAGCCCGCTTGCCAGCGAGCGGGACCAGAATTTCAAGATCGATGCGAACGATGGTCATTCCTTCATCCTGAAGATCGTCAACGCCAGCGAGCCGCGTGATCAGAGCGATTTTCAAACGGCATTGCTTGAGCACCTTGAAAAGCACGCCTGCGAACTCGCCGTACCCCGGCTGCGCCGCACCTTGACCGGTCTGGCGCTCGCAAGCGTCGAAGGGCCGAGCGGCGGACTGCATGCCGTTCGCATGGTGTCCTGGCAGATCGGCGAACCACTCGCGACAATGGCGCGAACGCCGGCAACGCTTGGCAATCTCGGCAAAGTTCTCGGCGAGTTGGACCGGGCAATGCAGGGCTTCATCCACACCGGCGCGCTGCGAACTTTCGATTGGGATATTCGGGCGGCGGGGTTGTCGCGGCAGCGAGTGCAATATGTCAACGACGCAGGCGATCGCGCCTTGCTGGAACGCTGGCTCGATCGCTTCGACCGTGATGTCGCCCCGCGCCTGCCTGCCTCGCGCGCTGCCGTCATTCACAATGATGCCAATGACTGGAATGTGCTGGTCGACGCCTCCGACCCCACTCGCATCGCCGGCCTCATCGATTTCGGTGATGCACTGCACAGCGTGCTGATTGCGGAGGTCGCCGTTGCCTGCGCCTACTCCATTCTGGAAGTCGAGGACCCGATCGGAGCTGCCGGGTTGATTGTTGCAGGTTTCAACGCGCAGTACCCGCTTCTGGAGGAGGAAGTCGACCTGCTCTTCGACCTGATTGTAATGCGGCTCGTCATCAGCGTAACCATGTCGGCACAGCGCAGCGACAAGACTGCCGAAAATCCGTATCTGCAAGTGAGCGAGGCACCTGCCTGGAACTTGCTGCGGCGGCTCGACCGGATGAACCCGGGCCTTGCCACCGCAATCCTGCGACAGGCCTGCGGCTACGACGCATTCCCCGGCGCGAAAGCCATCGTCCGTTGGATAGAGGAAAACAACAAGTCGTTCCAGCCGATTCTTGCAACGCATCCGGCGCGGCTCGCCAAGGGCATCGTGCCATATGGCGACCCACAAAACCCGATGACCATGCTTTCGGCTGGAAAGGAGCCCGAGAAGGCGACCGAGTGGTGGGATGCCTATTCTGGCGATCAGAAAATTGCGCTCGGCATCGGTCCCTGGGGGGAAGAGCGCTCGGTCTATACCGGCACTATGTTCGAGTCGCGCTTCATTGCAGGAACACGGCGCACCCGGCACCTCGGCCTCGATCTCTTCATGCCTGCCGGGACGAAGCTCTTTACCCCGATCGACGCCGTCGTCAGAGAAGTAATGATCGAAGAGGACCCCCTCGGTTATGGCTGTCTGGTCAAGCTAGAACACCGGCCGGAAGGCTGTCCGCCATTCGCGACGCTCTGGGGCCACCTCGCGCATGAGGCAGTCGGTCGTTTGCGCCCTGGTGAAAAACTAGCCGCCGGCGACCTGATCGGGGAGATGGGTGGTCCTTCGGAAAATGGCGGTTGGGTGCCTCATCTGCATCTCCAGCTATCGGTCGATGCGCAGCTGGCCGCGATGGAGATCCTGGGTGTCGGCGAGCCGGCATTTCTGCCGGTCTGGGCCGAGCTTTTCCCCAATGCCGCAGCCTTTGCGGGATTGCCGCCGGAGACGTTCGAGCAGTCAGGGCGGAGCCGGAGCGAGATCGTTGCCGAGCGCAAGTCCATCCTTCTGCCCAACCTTTCCATTTCCTATGCCGAGCCGATCAAATTTGTCCGCGGGGAGGGCGCCTGGCTGGTCGATGATCGCGGCAGGGCGTATCTCGACTGCTTCAACAATGTCTGCCATCTCGGCCATGCCCATCCCGATGTCGTAGAGGCATTGCGCAAGCAGGCCGGAATTCTGAATACGAACACGCGCTATCTCCACGACAACATCGTCGATTTCGCCGAGCGACTGACAGCGACCCTTCCCAGTGACTTGTGCGTGGCAACCCTTGCCTGCAGCGGCAGCGAGGCTAACAGCCTGATGTTGCGGATGATGCGCGCCCATACGGGCCGCGAGGAGGCGATCGTGCTCGATTGGGCGTACCACGGCACGACCCAGGAGCTTATCGATCTCAGCCCCTACAAATATAAGCGGAAAGGCGGCAAGGGCCGGAAGTCGCACGTCTATGAAGCGACTATACCTGACACCTACCGCGCGCCTGCCGATTGGCCAGCGGATAAGATCGCGCAGCGGTATGCCGAGAGCGTTGCCGAGCAGATCGCGGCGATGCGCAGGGCCGGCAAGGGACCGGGCGTCTTCCTGGCCGAGTCCATCCCCAGCGTGGCGGGACAGGTCTTTCTGCCCGAAGGCTACCTTAGGGAAGTCTATGCCATGGTGCGCGCCGCCGGCGGAATTTGCGCGGCAGATGAGGTGCAGGTCGGGTTTGGGCGCGTTGGGAGCCACTGGTGGGCTTTCGAGACTCAAGGCGTCGTGCCCGACATCGTCACCATGGGCAAGCCGATCGGAAACGGCCATCCGATGGCAGCCGTGGTGACGACCCGCGAGGTGGCTGCCTCGTTCAACAACGGGATGGAATATTTCAATACGTTCGGTGGCAATCCCGTTTCCTGCGCGGTCGGGCTTGCCGTGCTCGATGTAATCGAGCGTGACGATCTGCGCGGCAACGCGCTCTCGATCGGCAACTATCTGCTGGAGCGTTTCAGGGCGATGCAGGCGCGTTATGAAGTGATCGGCGACGTTCGCGGCCAAGGTCTGTTCCTCGGCATTGAGCTCGTCACCGATCGCAAGACCAAGCAACCGGCAACGGAGCTCGCTCGCAAGATCAATAACGGGGCAAGGGAGCGGGGCGTGTTGATGGGAACCGAAGGACCGCAGGACAACGTGCTGAAACTGCGTCCCCCGATGATTTTCAACCGCGCCAATGCGGATCTGCTGATCGAGGTCATGGAGGAGACCTTCGCAGCAGTCATGGCCGAGGCATAACAGGCGCAAGGCCCGGCACAGTCTCCAGCAGGCGACGCCGGTAAAATCTCTAACATCGAAACCATTGGGTCTTCGGACATGTGTCCGGCGGCACGGACAGGCTTTGCCTGCCAAAACGAGGGAGAACACAATGAAACTGACATCCGTTATTGCACTGCTGCTGGCATCGGCAGCGTTCGCGGCATCGCCAGCGTCGGCAGATACGCTCGCAACGATCAAGGAGCGTGGCAAGCTCAATTGCGGCGTGAGCGAAGGGGTGCTCGGCTTTTCCAACGCCGACGACAAAGGCGTCTGGACGGGCTTCGACGTTGATTTCTGCAAGGCCGTGGCGTCAGCCGTCCTCGGCGATCCTACCAAGGTGACCTATGTTCCGCTTTCGACGAAGGCGCGATTTGCGGCGCTTCAATCAGGTGAAGTCGATCTCCTGTCGCGCCAGACAACGTGGACGCAGTCGCGCGATACTGGCATGGGCATGCGCTTCGTCGGGACGATCTATTATGACGGCCAAGGCTTCATGGTGAAGAAGTCCGTCGGCGTAAAGAGCGCAAAGGAACTCTCCGGCGCGACGCTATGCACCGAAACCGGCACAACCACCGAAATGAACGCCGCAGATTTCTTCAAGGCGAACAACATCAAGTACGACATCATCTCGTTCGAAAAAGCCGATCAGACGATTGCTGCATTCAATACGGATCGCTGCGACGTCTATACGACAGACGCCTCCGCGCTCTATGCGCAGCGTCTTGTCCTGACCGATCCGGATTCATCGCTGGTATTGCCGGAGATCATCTCCAAGGAACCGTTGGGACCGGCCGTCCGCCAGGGCGACGACCGTTGGTTCGGCATAGTCCGGTGGACCTTGTTTGCCCTGATCAACGCGGAGGAACTCGGCGTCACCAAGGATAACATCGCGGCGCAGTTGGAATCCGACAATCCCGAAGTTCGCGGGTTCCTTGGTGCGGAAGGCAATACCGGGGAATCCATGGGTCTCGACCAGAAGTGGGTTTACAACATCGTCGCTGCGACCGGTAATTACGGCGAGATGTTCGAGCGCAGTCTCGGCAAGGGTAGCCCGCTCAAGATTGATCGCGGCATCAACGCCCTGTGGAACGCCGGCGGCCTGATGTACGCTCCGCCGATCCGCTAACAACGGAAATCCCCTTCGTTCATTGGAGGGGGTTTCATGCATCCTGTTTCTGAAGAATATGGAACCAGACCAATGCGTTGATCATTGGTCTGGTTGAAGGCATCGCCTTCTGAGCGTCATACTGGGCGCGTACCCTCCCGACCGTATCCGAGAAACAGGAATAGAGACATGGCTATCCGAACACTCGTCTGGGGCGAAAACGTTCATGAACAGACGAATAAGACCGTTGCCGGGATTTACCCCGAAGGCATGCACACACAGATAGCAAAACTTCTTGCCGCGGACGAAGAGATTTCCGTCAAGACAACGACCTTGCAAGAGCCTGAGCATGGTCTGACCGAAAGGGCGCTCGGTGAAACCGACGTGCTGGTTTGGTGGGGGCACCAAGCCCATGGCGATGTCGGCGATGAGATCGTTGAACGGGTGGCAAAACGCGTATGGGAGGGCATGGGGCTGATCGTTCTCCACTCCGGCCATTTCTCGAAAATTTTCAAGCGGCTGATGGGTTCGCCTTGTGCCCTCAATTGGCGCGAGGCCGGCGAGCGTGAGCGGCTCTGGGTTGTCAATCCGGGTCATCCCATTGCGCGGGGGCTTCCTGCCTATTTCGAGATCGAGAACGAGGAAATGTATGGCGAACCGTTTTCCGTGCCCGAACCGCTCGAGACGGTGTTCGTATCGTGGTTCCAGGGCGGCGAGGTCTTTCGTTCGGGTCTGACCTATCGCAGGGGCGCGGGCAATGTGTTCTATTTCCGGCCGGGTCATGAGACTTATCCGACCTATTACCACGAGACGGTTGGCCTCGTTCTGCGTAACGCCGTGAACTGGGCCTATAATCCTGAGCGGTATCCCACTATAACAACCGCGCCGAATGTGCCGGTCGAGAAGGCGCTCGAGCCGATCGAGGCGCGGGGCGGCAGCGTTCACGCCGAAGGCCAGGAAGGCTTTCGCTGATATCGCTGGATTGGCATCAGGAGCAGGCGGGTCGATGCGTCTTTTGATCTTGGGTACCGGCCAGATGGCTAACGCACATGCGCGCAGTTTCGCCGAGATCGAGACGGTGACGCTTGCAGGCGCCGTGGATGTCGATCCCGCCCGCGCCGAGGCGTTTCGCGCGAAATACGGTATCGAGAAGGCGTTCACCTCGCTGGCAGACGCACTTGCCTGGGGAGACTTCGATGCAGTCGCCAATGTTACGCCTGACAGCGCGCATTATTCGACGACCCTGCAATGCCTCGCCGCCGGCAAGCACGTCTTCTGCGAAAAGCCGCTGGCCACGAATTCGGTAGATGCGATGGAGATGGCCGAGAAGGCCGAATCCGCCAATCTCGTGGGCATGGTCAACCTGACCTATCGCAACGTTGCCCAGCTGCAGGCGGCGCGCAAGCTGGTCACGAGCGGCCGGATCGGGACGGTCAAGCATGTCGAGGCGTCATATCTGCAAAGCTGGCTGGTCTCAAGGCAATGGGGCGACTGGCGCACGGAAAGCCAATGGCTATGGCGCCTCTCTAAGAACCATGGCTCCAACGGCACCCTGGGGGACGTCGGTGTCCACATCCTTGATTTCGTTGTTTATGCAACGGACACCGAAATCGACGAAGTGTTTTGCCGGCTAAAAGCATTCGACAAAGCCGAGGGCAATCGTATCGGCGAATATGAACTCGATGCCAATGACAGCTTCACCATGAGCGTGAGCTTCAAGAACGGCGCCCTCGGCGTGGTGCATTCCAGCCGCTGGGCGACAGGTCATGTGAATGAACTGCGGCTGCGCGTTTATGGCGACAAGGGATCGCTCGAAGTGCTTCATCGCCACGACGGTTCCAGGCTTCTTGTTTGCCTTGACGCCGATATCGAGACTGCAACGTGGAGGGAGATCAATGTCGATCCGGTACAGACGAACTATCAGCGCTTCGTCGAGGCCGTAGCCATTGGCCTGAGCCTCGAGCCGTCTTTTCGCCACGCCGCCAGGCTGCAGATGGCGATTGACCTTGCAAACGTCACCGAGAGTGACCGCCGCGAGCACCGCCTCTCGACCTGAATCGCTATCCGGCGAACTTGTCCGTCGATGTTTCGTAGAGGACATTACCGAATTCGGCATCGACGCCGACGAGACTGACGTCATAGCCCCACAGGCGACGAACATGGCGCAAGGTTGCGTCCCGGGTGCTTTCGCTAAGCACAATGCCGTCGCGAGCCGTATGCTGCAGCCGCAGGTGGCGATTGCCCAGCAGATCGACATCGACGACCTGGATGTTGGGCTGGTTCATGCCGATGTCATAGCTGCGGGCGAGGGAGCTGCGAATTTTCTCATAGCCTCGTTCGTTATGGATAGACGCGACCTGGTAGTGCTTTTCCTTCGATTCATCATCGAGAGCGAACAGCCGCATCTTGCGGATGAGCGCAGGGCTCAAATATTGCAGCAGGAATGATTCATCCCGGTGATTGGCCCAAGCATCGAGCAAGGTGCCGCGCCAGTCGCCATTGCCGGCAAATTCAGGGAACCAGTCGCGGTCCTCGGCCGTCGGTTTGGTACAGATGCGCTCGATATCCTGCATCATGGCGAAACCGAGCGCATAAGGGTTGAGTCCCGAAAAACGCGGATCGTCGAACCCTGGCTGGAACACCACATTGGAATGGCTGTGAAGCATTTCCAGAAGGTGGCCCTCGCTTATTTTTCCCCGGTCAAAGAGCATGTTCATGATCGTGTAGTGGACAAACGTTGCGCAGCCCTCATTCATCACTTTGGTCTGCCGCTGCGGATAGAAATACTGGGCGACGACACGGACGATGCGCAGGATCTCGCGCTCCCATGGCTCGAGGATCAGGCTGTTCTTCTCGAGAAAATAGAGAAGGTTCTCTTCCGGCAGGTTGAGGGCTTTCTTGCGCTCCTGCGCCTCCATCTCGGCCTCGGTCGTGTCCTCGCTTTGCCGTGCCTGCGGCAAGGTTCGCCAAAGATCGCTGAAAATCTTTTCCTCATACTCCAAGCGCTCGCGAACGCGGGCCTGTTCCTTGGCCGAGGAAATGCGGGGCGGACGGCGGTAGCGGAAAACCGCCTGATCCATCAGGGTATGCGCTGCATCGAGGATGGATTCGACGGCCGCAAAACCATATCGTTCCTCGCAACGCGAAACATAGCCCTTGGCGAACTCCATATAGTCGAGGATGGCGCTGGCATCGGTCCATTGCCTGAAGAGGTAGTTGTTCTTGAAGAAATGGTTGTGGCCGAAGGAGGCATGGGCGATGACCAATGCCTGCAGGGCCATCGTGTTTTCTTCCATCAGATAGGCGATGCATGGATTGGAATTGATGACGATCTCATAGGCGAGGCCGCGCCTGCCCTTGCGGTAGAGATATTCCTCGTAGACGAAATGCTTGCCGAAAGACCAATGCTGGTAGATGAGCGGCATGCCATTGGACGAATAGGCATCCAGCATCTGTTCGGAGGAAATGATTTCGAGCTGATTGGGATAGCAGTCGAGCCCGAGATCATCGAGGGCGACCTCCTTGATCGCGTCATAGGTCCGGGACAGAGTATCGAAGGTCCAGTCGGACCCGGTGAACAGAAGGTCGGAAGCGCCCGCACTCTTACTCATCTAGACCCCGCTCAGCCGTTCTTGGCGGAAGATGGTTGCTTGGCGAAGAGCTGGCGGAACACCGGGTAGATGTCGCCTGGCTTGGCTATTCGCGTCATCTGGAAGTTTCGCCAATTTTCCCCGACCTGTCGATAGGAACGCCACAGCGAGGTACCATTGTCGGTCGAGCGGAATATGGCGCTCTCGCGTTCGTCCAGAATCTCGACATAGGCATAATACTGGCAAAGCTTCATGATCTCCTTGTTCAACAGATTGACGCAATGCTCGGAATCGCCCGCGAGGTTGTCGCCGTCCGAAGCCTGGGCGGCATATATGTTCCAATCCTGGCTCGGATAGCGCTCAAGGATAATGCGCTGCATTTCCTCCAGCGCGGTCGATACGACCGTGCCGCCGCTTTGGGTGCTGCGAAAGAACGTCTCTTCATCGACTTCGTGCGCCTGATGCGTATGGCGGATGAAAACGATGTCGATGCGCTCGTAACGCCGTTTCAAAAACAGGTGGAGAAGTACGAAGAAGCGCTTCGCAAGATCCTTCTCGCGCTCGCCCATGGATCCTGAAACATCCATGAGGCAGAACATCACGGCGCTTGCATTCGGCAAGGGCAGCGGCTCGAAGCGATTGAAACGAATATCGACAGGGTCGATATAACCAACCACTTTGCGGCGGCGCTCAAGACGTTCCAGGTCGCTGCGCATTTTCGCAAGGCGCTCGAAGGAAGCGCTGCCGGGCTTCGGGTGCTTTGCTTCGAGTTCCTCGATTTCTTTGGCGATTGCTTCGACCTGGGCAAGCTTGGGGCGCTGCAGTGCGATGCGGCGGCCAAAACTGTTCCGCATAGTTCGCCCGACATTGATGTTGGTCGGGGCGCCGGCAATGGTAAAACCAGCACGGCGCGAGCGAAAGGTAACGGCCTCCTTGAGACTGGACTTGATCATGTCCGGAAGTTCGAGGTCTTCGAAGAAAAGATCGAGCACCTCCTCGCGCGACAGCACGAACTGGAAATCATCCTCCATGTCGCCTTCGGATGCAGCACCCTTGCCTGCACCCGTGCCGCCGCCCTGACCGGGTTTGGCGAGGCGGTCACCGGCGGTAAATTCCTTGTTGCCGGGCAGTACGTGTTCGCGCCTGCCGCTGCTTCGATCCGCCTGAAAGCTGGGCTCGCTGGTGCCGTCCAGTGGAAAGGGAACGCTGTGGCCCGCATCCACATCGACGATCTTGCCCGACTTTATCTTTTCATGGACGACGCGCTTCAGCTCTCCGCGCGCGCGGCGCAGAAAGCGTTGGCGATTGCTCAGGCTCTTGTCCTTGGGGTTAAGGCGGCGATCGATGAAGCTCGGCATGCAAGCACCTTTCTTCGGCGATCACCCCGCCTTGTTCACGCGCATGTACCAATCCACCAGTCGACGAACCTGCCGTTCCGTATAACCCCGCTCGACCATGCGCTGGACAAACTCCGTATGCTGCTTCTCGGTGGCGCCATCCTTCTTCGAACCGAAGCTGATGACCGGCAGCAGATCCTCGACCTGGCCAAACATGCGCTTCTCGATGACTTCGCGCAACTTTTCGTAGCTGGTCCAGGACGGGTTGCGGCCATTATTTTTGGCCTTGGCGCGCAGGGTGAACTTTACGACCTCGTTGCGGAAGTCCTTGGGATTGGCAATGCCGGCCGGCTTTTCGATTTGCGACAACTCACCGTCGAGAATGCCTCGATTGAGAATCTGGCCAGTATCGGGGTCCTTGTAGTCCTGGTCCTCGATCCATGCATCGGCATAGGCGATATAACGGTCGAAGAGGTTCTGGCCGTATTCGCTATAGGATTCGAGATAGGCCTTCTGTATCTCGTGGCCGATGAACTCCGCATAACGGGATGCCAGTTCGGATTTGATGAAATCGAGGTAGCTGGATTCGATCTCCTGCGGGAACTGCTCGCGCTTGACCGATTGTTCGAGCACATACATCAAGTGGACGGGGTCAGCCGCAACCTGCTTGGTGTCGTAATTGAACGTTTCCGAGAGAACCTTGAAGGCAAAGCGCGTGCTGATGCCATTCATGCCTTCATCGACCCCTGCGGCATCGCGGTACTCTTGCACCGATTTCGCCTTCGGATCGGATTCACGCAGGTTCTCGCCGTCATAGACGCGCATCTTCGTGTAGAGCGGCGAATTTTCGTGCTCTGCAAGCCGGGTCGAAACCGTAAAGCGGCTGAGAATTTCCAGCACTTCCGGTGCGCAGGGATTGTTGACGAGTTCGCTCTCACGCAGCAGCTTTTCGTAGATCTGCTTTTCTTCCGTCACCCGCACGCAATAGGGCACCTTCACGACAGACATGCGGTCGAGGAAGGCCTCGTTGTTCTTGTTGTTCTTGAACTGGAGCCATTCGGATTCGTTCGAGTGGGCAAGAATGATCCCCTGGAACGGGAAGGCGCCGAAGTTCTCGGTGCCGTTGTAATTGCCTTCCTGTGTCGCCGTCAGCAACGGGTGCAGGACCTTGATCGGCGCCTTGAACATTTCGACGAATTCAAGCATTCCCTGCGTGGTCCGGTTAAGGCCGCCGCTATAGGAATAAGCGTCGGGGTCGGCCTGGCTGAAATTCTCGAGCTGGCGGATATCGACCTTGCCGACGAGCGAGGAAACGTCCTGGTTGTTCTCGTCGCCAGGTTCGGTCTTGGCGATGCCAATCTGGCGCAGCCGCGATGGAGCAAGCTTGACGACACTGAACTTGGAGATGTCACCGGCAAATTCGTCGAGCCGTTTCGCTGCCCAAGGGGAGATCAGGCCGTTGAGGCGTCTGCGGGCAATGCCGTATTTGTCTTCGAGGAGGCCAGCCATGCGATCAGGCTGGAACAGGCCGAGCGGCGATTCGAAGATGGGGCTTATCTGGTTGCCCGCCTTGAGGGTGTAGATGGGCCGGCGCTCCATCAATTGCTTCAGCCGTTCCGCAAGTGAAGACTTACCACCGCCAACCGGCCCGAGCAGATAAAGTATCTGCTTACGCTCTTCCAGACCCTGAGCGGCATAGCGGAAATAACCGACAATGCGTTCGATCGTGTCTTCCATGCCGTAGAAATCGGCAAAGGCCGGATAGATCTTGATCGTGCGATTGAGATAGATGCGGCCGAGGCGTTCGTCGGTACTGGTATCGACCAGGGTCGGTTCGCCGATGGCATCGACCATGCGTTCGGAAGCGGTGGCAAACATCTTGGGATCGTTGCGGCAGGCCAGCAGATACTCTTGCAGGCTCATCTCTTCCTGCTTTTCGCTGCTGTAGATCTCTGAGAAGAGACTGAATACGTCAGATGCCTGCGTTGTCATTTCCAACCTCCAGCCGCATGCAAGTTCGACGGAACTTGAGCTGAAGGGGCCGCCCCTCCGCTCAGAGGATTGCATGCCGTATCGTTACACTGTCAGGTGAGTCGCTCCACTGTGCAAGACACTAATTGTTGTTATCTTGTGTAGATGCAATTTAGGCACATAGTTGTGTCTGCAATGAGGTGAGGATCACCTTTCGTCGTCTGTCCTTCACCAAAGATGTAAGTAGTCTCTCTGGCAAATTGTATAGGTAACGACAAAGAATCTGCGTCAATATGTCAGAAAAGTGGAGCAACGGCGGTCAAGCTGTGCCGAGGGTACCATAAGCCACGGAATATGACGGCGGGAGAACTCCTTCGCTTTTCTGCACGCGCAACATAGTTATGCTGCTTCGTTGCGGTTCATTGCTCCTTGAACGCGATCTGTTATGTTTTTAACAGTTGTCACAATGGTTGAGGGGACGAAACGCAATGGTAAGCCGCAAGGCACGGCGAATTGCAGACCTTTCGGGAGCGCTCCGGGCGCGGCGGGTATTGCGTCTCAAGGATGCAGCCCTGCTGCTCAACGTTTCCGAAATGACCGTCCGCCGCGACGTTGCTGAAAATCCCGACCAGTTCGGCTACCTTGGCGGCCATATCGTTCCGGCTGGCGATTTCTGGAACGACAGTCCTTACGATTTGTCGCAGGCGGTGGACACCCATGCCGCCGCCAAGGTGAGGGCCTGCGCGCATGCCGCCAGATATATTCGCCCCGACGATACGATCTTCATCGATTGCGGCACGACGCTGCTCAGCCTCATCGACCATGTTCCCGCCGACTACCGGATCACTGCCATCTGTTATGCGCTTAATGTCGCCGAGCGGCTGACGCGGCGCCCGAACATCAGCCTGGTGATGCTTGGCGGGCTTTATTACGCTTCGTCCGCTTCGTTTTCCGGCGATTCCGGCCTTGAAACCCTCTCCAAGCTTGGCATCAATACTGCGTTCATTTCGGCTGCCGGACTGGATATGAGCCGAGGCGCGTCTTGCGCGCACTTTCATGAAGCACCGGTCAAGCAAAGAGCGATCGAGTTTGCTGAAATGAGCCTGCTTGTCGCCGACAGCAGCAAAATGGGCAAGGTCAAGCCCGTTCTGTTTGCGCCCGTTGCGGCCTTCCAGGCGATCATCACCGAGGAAGGCGAGATCGACGTGCCTAAAGCCCCTTGACGCGATGGCCATTTTGATGGAAAAATAACAAAAACTGATACTATTCTAACAATGATGGCGAAGGCCGGTGCGAATGTTCTGGTCTGTCGGCGCCAAGCGCCTATGCTAGACTTGCATTCGCTGGAGGAAGTTTTCTCGTGGAAAAAGCCCGGATTATCACTGCATCAGGCGATGGCGGGGTTGTGACAGCCGGTTCCTCGCCAACGAGGCTGGTGGACCACGCCAGGACGAATGGCTGGCCGCGCAATCCTGGCATGGAACTCGACCTTTCCTGGGTGCTTGACGCGCGGGTTAACCTTTCCGCCGTCGAGCGCCGTGTCGCAAGCCTTCCCGGCAGGCGTACGGTCAAGAAGGACGCCCAGGCAGCGTGGCTGTTGAAGGCGGTCACCTGTATCGATCTGACGACACTCAACGGCGACGACACGGCCGAACGGGTCAAACGCCTGTGCGCCAAGGCGATGCACCCGGTGCGGCAGGATATTCTCGACGCTTTGGGCATGGGCAAGCGGTCGATCACCACCGGAGCCATCTGCGTCTACCATCGCTTCGTAGCGACGGCGGTGGAAGCCCTCGGCGATTCCGGCATTCCCGTCGCCGCGGTCTCGACCGGCTTTCCGGCGGGGCTTAGTCCGCACCACCTCAAGGTGAAGGAGATCGAAGCGTCGGTTGCCGACGGTGCAAAAGAGATCGATATCGTCATCACCCGCGAACATGTGCTGACTGGCAACTGGACCGCACTCTATGCGGAGATGCAGGACTATCGCAGGGCCTGCGGCGATGCGCACGTAAAGGCGATCCTCGCCACCGGCGACCTCAAGACCTTGCGCAATGTGGCGCGTGCCTCGCTCGTCTGCATGATGGCCGGTGCCGATTTCATCAAGACATCGACCGGCAAGGAAGGCGTGAACGCAACGCTGGCTGTTACGCTGGTGATGCTGCGCATGATCCGCGCCTATGAGGAGCGCACGGGGTTCAAAATAGGCTACAAGCCGGCTGGCGGCATTTCTGCGGCAAAGGACGTGCTGAACTATCAGTTCCTCATGAAGGAAGAACTTGGCCGGGAGTGGCTCGAGCCCGATCTCTTCCGCATCGGTGCATCGAGCCTTCTTGCCGACATCGAGCGGCAATTGGAACATCACGTTACGGGCGCATATTCCGCGCTCAACAGACATCCGATCGGATAATGCCATGACAGTCGCGACCTATTTTGACGAAATGTCCTACGGCCCCGCGCCCGAGGCCGATACCGAAGTCCGCGATTGGCTGGCTCGCCACAAGTCGAGTTTTGGCCACTTCATCAACGGCGCCTTCGTGCCTTCTACGTCGGGGAAGACATTCGACACGTTCGAGCCCGCCACCGGCAAGCGCCTTGCCAAACTCGCCGTTGGCGACAAGGCGGACGTCGACAAGGCGGTCGCCGCAGCCCGCAAGGCACAAGTTTCCTGGGCAAGGCTGCCCGGTCACCTTCGTGCTCGCCACCTCTACGCGCTTGCCCGGATGATCCAGCGGCACGCCCGCCTGATCGCAGTGGTCGAAGCCATAGACAACGGCAAGCCGATCCGCGAGACGCGCGATATCGATGTGCCGCTCGCCGCTCGCCACTTTTATCATCATGCGGGATGGGCGCAGATCAAGGACACTGAATTTGCGGATCACGTTCCGGTTGGCGTCGTCGGCCAGATCATTCCCTGGAACTTCCCCTTTCTCATGCTCGCATGGAAGATTGCCCCCGCGCTGGCGCTCGGCAATACGGTTGTTCTTAAGCCTGCCGAATTTACCTCGCTGACCGCCTTGCTTTTCGCGGAGCTAGCAGCGGCGGCCGGCCTTCCAGCGGGCGTTCTCAATATTGTCACCGGTGAGGGTGAAACCGGTGCGCTGATCGTAGATCATAGCGACATCGACAAGATTGCCTTTACCGGATCGACGGAAGTCGGCCGCATCATTCGCGAGCGCACGGCGGGCAGCGGCAAATCGCTTACCCTCGAACTTGGCGGCAAATCACCCTTCATCGTGTTTGATGATGCCGACGTCGATGGTGCGGTCGAAGGTGTCGTCGATGCGATCTGGTTCAACCAGGGTCAGGTATGCTGCGCCGGATCGAGGCTCCTCGTCCAGGAAGGCATCGCCAGGCTGTTCCATGACCGGCTGAAGCGCCGCATGCAGACGCTGCGGGTCGGTCTCCCGCTCGACAAGGCGATAGACATGGGCGCCATCGTTGCGCCAGTGCAACTCAGCCGCATTGAAGCGCTGGTGAAGAAGGGCCTAGCCGAAGGCGCAGAACTGCACCAGGCGCAGATCGAAATCCCGAAGGGTGGAAGTTTCTACCCGCCGACGCTTCTGAGCGGCGTGCAACCCACCTCGATCGTTGCGACCGAAGAGATCTTCGGGCCGGTTGCCGTGTCCATGACGTTTCGCACGCCCGAGGAAGCGGTCCAACTCGCCAATCATTCGCGCTATGGTCTTTCCGCCAGCGTGTGGAGCGAGACGATCGGCCTTGCGCTCAACGTCGCGGCCAAGCTTGCGGCCGGCGTCGTCTGGGTCAATGCGACGAACCTGTTTGATGCCGCGGTCGGCTTTGGCGGCAAGCGCGAATCCGGCTTTGGACGTGAGGGCGGGCGCGAAGGCTGCTACGAATATCTGAAGCCCAAAGCGTGGATCGGCCGCAAGGCGCGCGTTCTACCGAATTTGCCCGAGCTCAAGCCTGTAGTCGGGGATTTTTCCGCGCCGGCGATCGACCGGACGGCCAAGCTCTTCATCGGCGGCAAGCAAGCGCGGCCGGACGGCAATTATTCGCGCGCCGTGATCTCGCCCAAAGGAAAGGTGATCGGGGAGGTCGGCGACGGCAACCGCAAGGATATTCGCAACGCCGTTGTCGCCGCGCAGGCGGCTTCCGCCTGGTCGAGCGCGACGACGCACAATCGCGCGCAGATCCTCTATTACATCGCCGAAAACCTTTCCGGACGCGCCGACGAATTTGCCGCGCGGATTGCCGCCATGACCGGGTCTTCCGCAGCGGCGGCGAGGGCGGAGGTGGACGCCTCTATCGCACGGCTCTTTACCTATGGCGCCTGGGCGGACAAGTTCGAGGGCGCGGTGCATGCTCCGCCCCTGCGAGGTGTGGCCTTGGCAATGCCGGAACCATTGGGCGTAGCTGGGGTCATATGCCCGCCCGAAGCTCCGCTACTCGGTTTTGTCAGCCTCGTTGCGCCGCTTGTCGCCATGGGCAACCGCGTGGTTGCGGTGCCGAGTGAGGCCTACCCGCTCGCCGCGACTGATTTCTACTCGATCCTCGAGACGTCGGATGTGCCAGCGGGTGTCATCAACATCGTGACCGGATCGTCAATCGAACTCGCCAAGACCCTTGCAGCTCACAACGATGTTGATGCTGTTTGGGCGTTTGGCAGCGATGAACTATCCGCCATGGTCGAGAAACTATCTGTGGGCAACCTCAAGCTGACATTCGTCGATTACGGCAAGGCCACCGATTGGAACGATCGCGCCGCCGGCGAAGGCACGCTTTTCCTGCGCCGCGCCGTCGATGTAAAGAATATCTGGATTCCTTACGGCGAATAGGAATAGTCAGAGACCCAAGGCCCTGCAACTCTGGAGGAATTTCATGCTCAAGAATATCGACCCGGCGCTCAATGCGGACGTTCTCCACGCGTTGCGGTCCATGGGTCACGCCGACACGCTGGTGATTTCAGATACAAACTTTCCCTCCGACGCCATCGCTCGGCAAACGACGTTGGGCAAGCTCCTGCGTATCGACAATGTTTCCGCTGCTCGCGCGATAAAGGCTATTTTGTCGGTGATGCCGCTGGATACGCCGATTCAGCCGTCGGTCGGTCGCATGGAAGTCATGGGTGCGCCGGGCGAAGTGCCGCCGGTCCAGCGTGAAGTGCAAGCTGAGGTCGATGCGGCGGAAGGCAAGGCCTCGCCCATGTATGGCATCGAGCGCTTTGCCTTCTACGAGGAAGCAAAGAAGGCCTATTGCGTGATTACCACCGGGGAGACCCGCTTCTACGGGTGCTTTATGCTCACCAAGGGTGTCATTCCGCCCGAGACAGCCTGACAAGCAATCGCCGCCGGCGCCGAGGCACTGGCGGCGATGAACTGTTTTCCCAGAGGGTTTTAAGCCTGCGGCTGCTTTGTCTTGCGCAGGTAGGGCAGAACCCGTTCGAACTCACCGAAGCGCTCCTTCGCCTCTTCGTCCGAAACGGCGGCCGTGATGATCACGTCTTCTCCCTGTTGCCACTGCGCCGGCGTCGCCACCTTGTGCTTGGCTGTCAGCTGGATACTGTCGATCGCGCGCAGGATCTCGTCGAAGTTCCGGCCGGTCGTCATCGGATAGGTAATCGTCAGTTTGATCTTCTTGTCCGGTCCGATCACGAATACGGAGCGCACGGTTGCATTGTCTGCTGGCGTGCGGCCTTCGGATGTATCGCCTGCTTCAGCCGGCAACATGTCGTAGAGCTTCGCGACCTTGAGCTCCTTATCGCCGATTAACGGATAGTCGACCTCGTGGCCCGTCGCCGACTTGATGTCAGCCTTCCACTTGGCGTGGCTTTCGACAGGATCGACAGAAATACCGATGATCTTGGCGTTGCGCTTGGCAAATTCAGGAGCAAGGCCAGCCATGTAGCCGAGTTCCGTCGTGCAGACCGGCGTAAAATTCTTGGGATGGCTGAACAGCACGGCGTAGCTATCCTTGATCCAGTCATGAAAATGGATCTCGCCCTGCGTCGTGTCAGCGGTAAAATCCGGTGCGGTATCATTGATACGTAGGCCCATTGTCGTTCTCCCAGTCCGATGACGGTTGAAACCAACGCGATTGCTTACAGGCGACGCGTGGCCCGGCGTTGGATTGGAGCGAAATCTAGCACGGCCCATTGGCGCTGAACAATCACCGGCTCCAATATCTTTGGTATGGGGCCGGCAAAGTAGGGTCACGCGTTATTGATCGGCGAAGTCGAACTGCCGCTTTCGCGCCACGATTTTTTCACTCGCCTGACATGCAGCGCAACTATGATTCGAGACACAGGTGATGCGAGACAGATCGGCAAGCAAGATGAACACATCAGCAAATCGATGGACGCCGCATTGGGCAATTCACCCGGGCCAGCATCTCCTTGAGTGCATCCAATCCCGCGGCCTGTCCGTGGAAGACTTTGCCGACCGAGCGGACCTGCCCGCAACCACGCTTGATGCCATCATCGCGGGACGGCATCCCATAACCTACGACATCGCCCTTCGGATCGAACGCTCCTTCGGCATCATGCCGGACTTCTGGTTCCTTTTGCAGTCCAAATGGCACCGTCAGCAGGAAACCATGAAGACGCCTGCATAGGGTGGTTGCCAGGATCATTGCCTTATTTGGGTGCGTGCGCCTCGACAACCTTCTTGCAGGCCGGCGATAGTTGGTCCAACTGCTTTGCTAGGCACTCGAAAATACGTCCACCACCAGGCGCTACGCCGCTACAGTATTTCTGATAGTCCGGCATGCATGCTTCCCGCTCGGCAGCTGTCTGTGCCGCTGCCATGCCGCCGGAAAGTCCAATGCCGATCGCAAGTAAACCAAAGACCAACCGCATCACAACCTCCCAAAATATGCCGCTGAAGATCTATCCTCCGATTGCGGAATAACGTAGCATCCGACTGGATTTCCCTGCAACCAACGTCAATCGGGGAGTTTGATGGCAGGTCTATTGGGGTTGCATGCCCGCAGGCGCGAAGACAATGCATATCGCCCGCAAAGACAGCTGGGCGGAGACCCAAATTCAATATTTGCGGCCATTTTGAGAGCCGTGCCCCGCAAGAGAATGGTCCTCTCCGCTGCTTTGCTTACCGGCGCTTTCGCACTCGCCGCCTGCAGCGAACAGAATACCTACGAGCCGCCGCCGCCGCCAAAAGTTGATGTGGCCCTACCGGTCAAGCAAAATGTGACGCCCTATCTTGAAACGACCGGCACCACGGCCTCCATCAATTCGACGGCTCTGGTCGCCCGCGTTCAGGGGTTCATCCAATCGATCAACTACCGGGATGGCGATGCGGTGAAGGCCGGGACGGTGCTTTTTGTCATCGAACCGGAGCCTTACCAGCTGGCGCTCGATCAAGCGAACGCTGCCAAGGCATCCGCCGACGCGGCGCTGAAGCAATCCCAAGCAGAATTTGAGCGCCAGAAGGCCCTCGTCGCCAAAACCTTCGCCACCCAGCAGGATCTCGAAAAAGCCGAAGCCGCCCGTGACGCCAATATTGCCGCCCAGCAGCAGGCGACAGCCAGCATTCAGCAGGCCGAACTCAATCTGAGCTATACGCAGGTCAAGGCGCCCTTCGATGGTGTCGTCACCGCGCGGCTCGTTTCGGTGGGAGAACTTGTTGGCCCCAATAATGTATCGACCCTCGCCAGCATCGTGCAGTTCAACCCGATTTATGTCGACTTCAACGTCAGTGAAAAGGAGGTCTTGCGTGTTCGCGCGACAATGCAGAAGCGCGGAGTGACGACGCAGGATCTGAAGAAGATACCGGTCGAGATCGGCCTGCAAACCGAGAAAGGCTACCCTCACGTCGGAGCCCTCGACTACGCCGCTCCGATAATAACGGCGAATACCGGCCAGCTTGCCGTACGCGGTGTGTTTGACAACGAGAATCGCCAATTGCTGCCAGGCTATTTCGTGCGTGTGCGCGTCCCGCTTTTCGAGGAGCCGGACCGGCTGCTCGTACCTGACCGCGCCGTCGGCAGCGATCAAAGCGGGCGTTATGTGCTCATTGCAGGCAAGGATGATATCGTGGAACAGCGCACGGTTCAGCTCGGCCAGCTTGTTGGCGAGTTGCGTGTCGTCAGTTCCGGCGTCACCGCCGATGACCGCATCGTTGTCTCCGGCCTGTTGACGGCGATTCCCGGCCAGAAGATCGAACCGCATATGACTGTTCTCACCGCCACCGCTGCTGACGGCGTGACGCAATGATCTCCAAATTTTTCATCGAGCGTCCAGTCCTTGCCAATGTCATCGCCATTCTCATGGTGGTCATCGGTTTCGTGTCGCTTTACCGGCTGCCGATTGCGCAATATCCCAACGTCGTGCCGCCAACTGTGCAAGTGACGACCCGCTATCCCGGCGCGAGCGCCCGTACCCTGATCGATACGGTGGCGTTGCCCATCGAACAGCAGGTCAACGGCGTCGAGGGCATGCTCTACATGCAGTCCTATTCCGCGTCCGATGGCAGCTATACGCTGACGGTCACCTTTGCGATCGGCACCGATCTCGATGCGGCGCAGGTTCTGGTGCAGAACCGGGTTTCGGCGGCGCTTGCCGCTCTGCCGCAGTCGGTGCAGGTACAGGGTGTAAACGTACAGAAGAAATCGACGTCGATCCTTGAAATCGTAACCCTGACGTCGCCTGACGATCGCTTCGACAGTCTCTATCTCAGCAACTATGCCACGATCCGTCTGAAGGACGAGCTCGCGCGTGTCCCCGGCGTCGGCAATGTCAGCGTCTTCGGCGCAGGCCAGTACTCCATGCGCATCTGGCTCGACGCCAACAAGATGCGGGCACGCAGCCTGACCGCGCAGGATGTAATCCAGGCGCTGCAACAGCAAAGCACGCAGGTGACCGCAGGGCAGGTCGGCATCCCGCCGGTGCCGGCGGACCAGTCGTTTCAATATACGATCAATGTTGAAAGCCGCCTCAGCGATCCCGAGCAGTTCGGCGCGGTAATCGTAAAGACCGGCACCAATGGGGACTTCACCCGCGTTCGCGACATCGGCCGCGTCGAACTCGGCGCACAGACCTATGGTCAGTACTTCAAGCTCGACGGCAAGCAGGCCGCGGGCCTTGCAATCTTTCTGTCGCCCGGTGCCAACGCACTGAACGTCGCCAAGCTTGTCAGCGATCGCATGAAGGCGCTCGCCGCCGAATTCCCGCAAGGCGTCACCTATTCGATACCGTTTGATACCACCACGTTCGTCAGCCAGGCGATCAACGAGGTCTACAAGACGCTGTTTGAGGCGGCTCTGCTGGTGCTGATCGTCATTCTCGTCTTTCTCCAGGATTGGCGCGCCATGCTCGTGCCGGCGACGACCGTTCCGGTGACGATCATCGGCGCCTTCGCGGCGATGGCGGCCATGGGTTTTTCCGTCAACCTGTCGACACTGTTCGCGATCGTGCTTGCCATCGGCATTGTGGTCGATGACGCCATCGTGGTTGTCGAAGGCGCGGCCCACAATATCGAGCAAGGCATGTCGGGGCACGATGCGGCGATCAGTGCCATGGATCTGCTGTTCGGACCGATCGTCGGCATTACCCTCGTGCTGATGGCCGTGTTCCTGCCCGCTTCGTTTCTGCCAGGCATCACCGGACAGATCTTCTCTCAGTTCGCGCTGGTTATCGCGGCGACGGCGTTGATCAGCGCGATCAATGCCGTAACCCTCAAGCCGACCCAATGCGCCCTGTGGCTGCGGCCGACCGTGCCAATGGAAAAGCGCAATGTGTTCTATCGCGGCTTCAACGCCGTCTACCAGCGCGTCGAAAACGCCTATATCCGGCTGATCGGATCAATGGTCAGCCGCGCCGGGCTCATGGCAATCATCGCCTTGGCGATCATCGGCGCGGCGGGTTACGGATTGACGCGCGCCTCGACGAGCTTCCTGCCCATCGAGGAC
The DNA here is from genome assembly GCF_900113985.1 of Phyllobacterium sp. CL33Tsu. Lineage (NCBI taxonomy): Bacteria > Pseudomonadati > Pseudomonadota > Alphaproteobacteria > Hyphomicrobiales > Phyllobacteriaceae > Phyllobacterium > Phyllobacterium sp. CL33Tsu. The sequence continues at coordinate 85,461 of NZ_FORJ01000007.1, forward strand.
CAGGGCTATCTGCTGGCAGCGGTCCAGCTTCCTGATGGCGCGGCGCTGGGGCGGACGCAAAAGGTTCTGGAGGATGTCGGGAAGGTCGCCAAGGAGACACCAGGGGTGAAGCAGGTCATCACCATTGCCGGCATGTCAGCCCTCGACAATAGTTCCACCCTCGCCAATGCCGGCCTCGCCTACATCATGCTCAATGATTGGAGCCAGCGCGGGAAGGGTAAAGACCTCGGATCGCTCTACCAAAAGCTGAATGCAAGTCTCGCCACCAATCCGGAGGCCCGCATCATCGTGCTGCCGCCACCGCCGATCCAGGGCATCGGCAATGCGGGCGGCTTTACGATGCAGGTCGAAGTCCGTGACGGGAGCTTCGATCTCGCTAAATTGCAGAGCGTGACGAATACCATGGTCGCTGCTGCGGAAGCGCAATCCGGTATCCAGCGTGCAAGCGCGCCGTTCCGGGCAACCGTGCCGCAATACGATGTCCAGATCAATCGCGAGAAGGTGGAGACGCTGCTGCTCACCGCCGATCAGGTGTTCGATACGCTCGCGAGCTATCTCGGCTCCAGCTATGTCGACCAGTTCAACAAATTCGGCCGTGTCTTCCAGATCTATGTTCAGGGTGATGCGCAGTTCCGCTTGGCGCCCGACGACATCAACAACCTCACCGTGCGCAACAAGAATGGCGACATGATCCCGCTCGGCACTGTCCTGACCATTACGCCAAGCGTCGGTCCTTCGCTGATCAGCCTCTATAACCTTTATCCGTCCGCCTCGATCACGGGCGTTCCCGAAGCCAATTTTTCCTCGGGACAGGCAATGAACCTTATGGAACAGATTGCCGAGAAGACCATGCCGCCGGGCTTCGGTTTCGATTGGACCGCGCTCTCATTCCAGGAAAAGATTGTCGGCAACCAGATGTATCTGGTCTTCGCGCTTGCCCTCCTTTTGGTGTATCTCGTTCTGGCCGGCCAATATGAGAGCTGGATCGCGCCGGTTTCCGTCCTGCTCGCGGCCCCGATGTCGCTCGTCGGACCGGTTGGAGTACTGCTTGGCGCGAACACGCCCATCAATCTCTATGTCCAAATCGGCTTGATCCTGCTCATCGCGCTTTCCGCTAAAAATGCCATCCTGATTGTCGAAATGGCGCGGGAATTGCGGGCCTCAGGGAAATCGATTACCGAATCCGCCATCGAAGCGGCGAGGTCCCGCTTCAGGCCTATCCTAATGACATCGTTTGCCTTTATTCTCGGCGTGGCGCCGCTCGTCGTGGCGACGGGTGCTGGTGCCAGTGCGCGCAAATCGATCGGCATCACCGTGTTCAGCGGCATGATCGCTTCGACCTGCCTTGCAGTGCTGTTCGTGCCATCATTCTTCGTCATTATGCAGCGTTTCGAGGAGTGGCGCTCAGCGCGCAAGCAGCCAGCCAAGGCGCCGATGGCCGAGGCCAAATAGTGGGCGAAAAGCGCGCTCGCCCAAACATCTGACTTAACCCAAAGGGATGACACGACTCTTGACGGGGTGACATGGTAACCTTCCGCCTTTGGTGAAGGGGGTGCCATGACGTGGATGCGTGGTGCCGCGATCGTGGCGTTGAGCCTCTCGCTGTTAAGCCCGAGGCCTCTTATTGCTGCTGAAGCAATTGGCGAAGCGGTCCGGATCAAGACCGAAGTAACCGGCGCGGGCGGGACGTTGGCCGTTACCGATCCCGTACATCGCAACGAGAAGATCAGCACGTCCCCGGACGGCCTCGGCCAGTTCGTGTTCAAGGACGGCACCAAGCTTGCGGTGGGGTGGGGTTCGTCCGTTACCCTCGACAAATTTGTCTTCGATGATTCCGACACGGTCAAGAGGCTCTCGATCAAGGCCGCGAAAGGGACTTTCCGCTGGATCAGCGGCAGCTCGAAATCGTCCGCTTATGAGATACTCACGCCCGCCGGCACGATTGGCGTCCGCGGCACGGCGTTCGACTTCTATATCGATCGCGATGGCACTACTGCCGTCGTGCTGCTTAGCGGCGCAGTCGGATTTTGCGGCCCGGGTGGATGCCGGCAACTGACAAAGCGCTGCGACTGCGTTGTCGCGAAACCCAATGGCCGTATGACGAACCCCGGCCGCGTCAACCAGAGCATCTTCAAGACGCTGGGCAATAACCGCGCCCTGCCATTCCTCTCCGGCACTCAGCAACTTTCGACCGGCTTCGGAAGGTTTGTAACTGGTTGCGGGCTTTCCAAGGCTGTGTCGGACCCTGCCCAGACCGCACCCGAAAGAAACAGGCCCGAGCGACCGACGCCAGCGGCTCCCGCTCCACCGGCGCCCACGCCGGTGGCACAGAACGACCCGGATCCGCCGGCACCGCCGAGCCCACCGGCTGCTCCGACCCCGCAGGCGGAACCGCCCGATACGCCAACCGTGCCGGATAAGCCGGACGAACCCGATAAGCCCGACAAGCCCGACAAGGGGCATCATCACGGCAAACATGATCGCCATGACCATGATCGCGACGACGATCATCATGACGGCGATCGCAGGGGCCGTGGCGGCTGGGATGGTGGCGGTCGACACCAACGTTAGTCGAACTGTTCTCGCCGGCACCGGCTATCTTGAATGGCCGTTGCCTTTGCGCCTCGGCTCATCGAGATAATGTTGGGATCTGCGTGTTATGCGGCCGTAAAATTCCGGCAGCCCAACGCCCAAATCCGCAGCTTTCGACTTGGCGGCATTGACCATTCTGCGGCTGGTTGTCGACTGCGCGCGCATTGCCGCGATAAGTTGCCGGTGAATGGTCTGCAATTCGGCGAATTTCGCCGACGTCGAGACTTGCTCATTACCGACCACGGCAAAGAGTTTCGTCCGCGTGCTCTTGCCCTTTAGCGCAAGGTCGCCGACTTCCAGCAATGCGTAGTCCGGCAGGAGACGCGCGGTGTTGTTGGACACGAGAATATCGAAGCCCACATCCTTGCACGACGATTCGATACGCGCCGCGACATTGACAGCATCGCCGACCGCCGAATAATTGAAACGTGCCTCGGCCCCCATATTGCCGACGCAGGCGATGCCGGTGTGAATGCCGATGCCAATGCCTACGGGTTGTCCCTCGCCGAATCCAAACGCGTCGCGGGCGTTGAGCTTAACGAGTGTCTCGCGCATGCCGAGCGCCGCCTGCACTGCCTTGCGGCCATGGTCGGCGACATCAACGGGTGCATTCCAGAACGCCATGATCGAGTCGCCGATGAACTTGTCGAGCGTTCCCTCATTGGCAATGACATGCTGGCTCAAGGCATCGAGAAGCGTATTCAGGAAGCCGACGAGAGCGGTCGGTTCGAGGCGCTCGCTGATTTCGGTAAAATTCCGCACATCGACGAACATCACGGTGAGTTCACGATCATCCCCGCCAAGCTGCAAGGCATTGCGCGTGTGCTCGATGCGATAAAGCAGTGAAGGCGAAAGATAGTGACCGAAGGCCTTGCGAACCTCCCGCCGTTCCCGATCAGTCACCAGAAAGCGGAATGCCGTCGCCCCGAAATGGGTGACCGACCAGCCGACGATCGGGGCGAGAGGGTCAAACAGCAGTCCAGCATAGTAGAAGGCGAGCCAGGATGCGGCGAGGCCGAGCGCGGTGATCAGCAAGCCGCAGGCGAGCGCGAAGGCGGGACTGATAAAGGTTGTGACAAGGACAAGGAAGGTACCGCCGACGGCGACGGCGAGGATCTCGAGGCCGTTGGCCCAATCCGGCCGTGACAGGAACTTGCCGGATAGAATCTGTTCGACCGTCTGCGCATGCAGCGAAACGCCCGGAACATTCTGTCCGAGCGCGGTGGCGCGAATATCCTGCAATCCCGCCGCTGATGTTCCAACGAAGACGATACTGCCTTCGATGGCGGAGGCGAGTTCGGGCGAGTTGCCTTCCGCGCCAAGTACGCGCCGAGCCGAGATATAACGTCCGGCTCGGTCTGGGGTAACATAGAGCCACAATTCACCTGCGGCGGTGACGGGCACCGCAAACTCGCCGATCTTCACCTGTGTTATCGTGTCGGGGACATCGGGCGCATCGGCGAGAACATAGGTCGAGGCGCCCTGTGCGACGCGAAGCGCCTCGATAGCAAGATTGGGGTAAAGCTGCTCGCCGTCGCTCAGAAACAGCGGAACCGTCCGCACGACCGATGTGGAACTGCCGGGATTGAGGCTGATATGGCCAAGGCCGGCGGCGTTTGCCTCAAGTTGCGGTCGCAGCGGCGTCGCCGACTTGATACGGGGTGGGGCGCCGAATGGGCTTTCTCCGGTAAACGCAAATCCCGCCTTTACGGGCGGGCGGTAGCTTCCTTCATTCGACAGTCCAAAGCCCAACACGACCGGCTTTCCCAGAACGGCGTTGGCGAAAATCGCATCATTGTCGGGAAACTTGCCGAGGAGCGCGGGATCGATACCCTTCACATCGCGAACCACGTTGCTCGGAGACAGGCGATCCGGTTCGGCAAAAAGAATATCGAAGGCGATTGCCGAGGCGCCAAGATCGTTCAGCTTGTCGACAAGGGCAGCGATCCGGTCGCGCGGCCAGGGCCATTGTCCGTATTCGAGCAGTGATGCCTCATCGATATCGATCACCTTCACCGGCATGGGTTCGAAGGCGCGCGGCAGGATGCGTTGATATTCATCGAAGGTGACGTCGCGGGCAAGCTTCAGGATGGGTGGATCACCGGCCCGGAGGATGGTGAGTACCGCCACGAAGGCAAGGCCGATAATTACCCCCAATTGCTGCGCGCGTGTCATGACCGCATTTGCCAGCCCTCCCTGGCAACGCATCGACGGCAATTGCGCTGTCGCCCCTTGCACCGCCAGGAAATGGCATGCTGCCCGTTTCTTTGGCTCTATGCAATCGCTTCAACCCAATGGGATGGGCGCGCTCTTGTCCCGCCGAGCGTTCAACTATGGAGGCGACGGTCAGCGGCTTCGTTGGTATTCGATACCCGATCCCGTGGCTGGCCGAGCACACCCGTGCGCTTCACGGGAACAGCATGCCTTCGACAGCAATGATTGCTGATCACGCGCTGAGATCGTGCGGCGGTTCGAACCGTTGGAAGCGGTTGCGGCCAGCAGCCTTTGCTGCGTAGAGCGCGATATCTGCCCGCTTGAACACGTCCGATGGTAAGCCCGCATCGACGAGGGCGATGCCGACCGAGGCACCAAGTCGCAGCGTCCTTCCATCATGCTCGATCGGCTGGCTCAGCGCTTCGACGATAATGCGTGCAAGGTCCTCGGGCGCATCCCTGCCTTGCGATGGCTTTGTAAGAACGGCGAACTCGTCGCCGCCGATACGTGCGACGATCTCGGCGGCGCGGCAAGCATGTGCCAGGCGGTGTGCCACTTCCTTCAGACAATCGTCACCGACCGCGTGCCCGAGCGTGTCATTGACTTTCTTGAAACCGTCGAGATCGATCAGGAGCAACGCACCCGCATCGGTCATCTCGCCATGTTGCTTGCACATCTGCGCAAGTTTCGCCTGGAATTGGGTCCGGTTGGCAAGGCCGGTCATCGGATCGTATTCGGCGAGATAGCGGGTCTGATCGAGGAGCAGCTTTTGCTCGGTGATGTCCTGCTTCATGCCAAAGATGCGCACGGGCTCATTGTCGGAGCATTCCACGGTAGCGGTAATGCGCATCCAGCGGTGATTGCCCTTTGCCGTGACGATTTCGGCTTCCATGGTGAATCCGCTATGCTCTTCGACGGCACGGCTGCGGCGCCGAATGAGTTCGCGCGCGGATTCCGCAGAATAGAACGACATGATCTCGTTTCGATCGAGCGGCGAGCCCCGTGGCAGATCAAAGATATCGTAGACGACGTCGGTCCAACGCAGCGTTTCATCGGGAAGGCTGCACTCCCAGATGCCGATCCGGGCTGCCGCCGCCGATTGATCGAATATTCTTTGGCTGTGAGCGAGCGCGGCTGCCTGCTGGCGGATGCGCGACTCCATGGCATCAAGCTCTGCCTTTATACGCGACGCGGTTTCGGCATCATCGCGCCGACCAAGGGACGCGATCATTTCGGCTACCAGATCGGCAAGTTGGCGTGTCTTCGCGCTGGATACACTGCGCGCAGGCGTATTTGACATGTTGAGCTCAATTTGAAACTGCGAGTGCGGCACATGCAACAGTTGCGTTATAGCGATTAAGACTTTCTATATGAAGACGGCTACAGTCATGGTTGCCTTGCGCTTTGTGATCGCTACGGTAAATGAATTGATCGGCATGGTGAGGATCAAGGAATCTATCAAGGTGTAACGGTGCACCTACGGGTTGAATTTTTCACTCTAAAGTTGAATTGTGTTATTGGGCACCCTTATATTAGAGCTGTTTCAATTGATAAAAACTGTACTGCGATAAACACTGTTCGAAGCTTTTGTGGGGTAGGGGAAACTCATTGACCAAACGCATAGACGCCAAGCTCAAGGTCATTCTATTGGGCGGATCATCCAATGTGGGCAAATCAACCATTGGGGATGTGCTTGCGGGCAAGCTTGGCTGGCGCTGCGTTTCAACCGACAGCCTCGCCAAACATCCAGGCAGGCCATGGCCCAAGCGGAAGGAAAAGGTTCCAAATCACGTTTCGGAACATTACCTCAATTTGCAAGCCGACGAATTACTAGAGTCTGTGATCCTTCATCACAGGCGCATGTCGCCGCTCGTTGCGGAATTTATCTGGTCGATACTCAAGGGCGCCAATGACGAGAGGACTGTGCTCGAAGGCTCCGCTCTCTGGCCGTTTATCACGGCGGGTCACCGCCTGAAGGAAATCGGCGCCGTCTGGCTAACGGCAAGCGCGGAGACGTTGAGGTCGCGCATCCATGAAAGCAGCGGTTACCAGAATGCCGACGAACGAAGCCGCGCGATGATTGCAAGTTTTCTGGAGCGAACCATCCTCTTCGACCAGAAGACCACCGAACTTGTCAGGGAGCATGGCTGCAGGGTGCTCGATACGGATCAGTTCGCAACGACCGACGACATTGTTGGCGAGATCATCAGTCAGTTCCCTTCCCAATCGAAGCGATAACTACGAGTTTGCTTCACGGACGTCGAGTTCCTGCAGCAAGTTTCCGAGTGGTTGCGGGCGGTGGAACAGGAAGCCCTGTCCAAAGCCGATGCCGAGCGAGCGCAAGATGCCGACAGCGCCGGTGTCTTCGATATGCTCGGCAACCACATCGACCCCGAGTTCGCGCGCAACGCTGCCGATCGACCGGACAACCGCCTGATTGAGCCGGCTGTTGGAGAGCTTCTCGATGAAGGCACCATCGATCTTGATGCTGTCGACATCAAAGTGGTGCAGATAGCCGAAGGAACTGAGGCCCGCGCCAAAATCGTCGAGACTGATGCGGCAGCCGGCAGCCCGGGCTTCCTTGACGAAATTTTCGGCCGCCTCGTAATTGTTGACAGCGGTCGTTTCCGTGATCTCGAAGATCAGGCGCGAGGGCGAGACGTTTGTACGTTCCGTGGTCGTCTTGATAAACGACCACAAAGTCGGATCACTGATCGTGTTGGCTGAAAGGTTGAGCGCGATCGCAACCTTATCGGTGGCCATCAGCCGCTTGCCATATTGCTCCAGCGTGTGTTCGATGATCCAGCGGTCAACGATACCCATCAGGCCGAAGCGCTCCGCCGCCGGGATGAACTCCGCAGGGGCAATCAACGTGCCGTCCGGAGCGCGCATGCGCGACAGGATTTCGATGTAGACCGTATTTTCGGTCGTATCGGAAATCTCCCTGATCTCCTGGCCGTAGATTTCCAGCCGTCCTTCCGCCAGCGCCTCGAGAATGCCCGATGCAGCCTGGACGCTTGCGAGGTTCTCCTTCGCTGCGCCAGTGTTTTCATCGTAAATCGCTGTGCGGTTGCGCCCTTCCGCCTTGGCAGCGTAGCAGGCAGCGTCCGCCCGCGCGACTGCCTCGTTAAGTGTGAGGTTGGGGTCGTCGAGAAATGCGATACCGACACTCGCGCCGATTTCCTGCAGTTTCCCGTCCCATTCGAGGCGCACCTTGCGGATCTCTTCGATCAGGCGCTCGGCAATTGCCTTTGTGTCCTCGGGGTTGGCCGAGGGCAGGACCGCGGCGAACTCATCACCGCCCAGACGGCCGATGACGGCGTCATGCGGGAGAACGCTGTTCATGCTCGCAGTTGCAAGCTTCAGCAGCGCATCGCCAGCCGCGTGGCCGAGGGTGTCGTTCACCATCTTGAAGCGGTCAAGGTCGATGTAGAGCAGCGCGTGTCGCCGGTCGGGGCTGGCAAGTATCGAGGCGGTGGCCACTTCGAATGCACGCCGATTGAGAAGCCCGGTCAAGGTATCGTGGGTCGCCGCGTGCGAGAGTTCACGTTGCAAATTGCGCGCGTTGGTGACGTCCTGAACGACGAGCACCGAGCCGGTGACCGCGCCGGCTGAATTGAAAATCGGCGATGCAAGGTCACGTATCGAGCGGCGTTCGCCATCGCTTCGGACGACGACCGCGTTTTCGACGCGATCGACCGTCGATCTGTTCTCCATCGCTCGCATCGTCGACGACGTCAAAACATGGTCGCTAACTTCGTCAACGAGGCGAAGGGCGCCGCTCACCGGGGCGCCGATCAGTTCGCTGGCAGATCGCAGCAACAGCCGTTCAGCGGCAGGGTTGGCAAAGGTGATGATATCGTCGACATTCGTTGTCAGCACCGCGTCGCCGATCGATTGCAGCGTGACGCGATAAAGGTCCTTCTCGCGCGCCAGTGCCTCGGCGCTGTGGACCTGCTCGGTAATATCCCAGATGCTGCCCATCAGCATCTCCGGCATGCCTTCGCGCTTAACGAGGCGGGCAAGAGCATATACGTGGCGCACCTCGCCGTCGGGCTTGACGATGCGATAGCTCGTCTTCATGGGAATACCGGTCTTGAAGGTCGCCTCGACCGCCTGTTCCGCTATCGCCGCGTCTTCCGGATGCAGGAGACGGTGCCAGGTGGCGCGAGGGACCTCGTCGGTGCCCGACCCGATGCCGAATATTTCGCGCATCCGCCGGTCCCAAAGCACTGTTTCGGTCTCGATGTTGAAATGCCACAGGCCAATCTGGCCCGCGTCCAGCGCCAGTTCAACGCGCTGGTTCAGCAGCGCCAGCTGATGTTCGGCATTCTTCTGGTCGGTAATATCCGTCTGAACGCCTATCATGCGGGTAGGCTTTCCGTCCGCATCCCACTCAACCACGCGGCCGCGATCGAGCACCCAGACCCAATGGCCGTCCTTGTGGCGCAGCCGGAACTCCGTTTCGATCTGCGGAATTTCGCCGGCAATATGCCGCTGTCCACTCTCGATGGCGCGCTGCTTGTCGTCCGGGTGGATAAGCGTCAGCCAAAGATCGCCGCTGTCACCAAGTTCGTCCTCCCGGTAGCCGAGCATCCTTTTCCAGGTGGAGGAATAGTAGCACTGGCCGGTGACAAGATTGGAATCCCATACGCCCAGACCCGCCGATTCCAGGGCGAAGCTCCAGCGATTTGCCTCGGCGCTGTCGGCAGACTGATTGGGCCTTGTATGGAGGCGCATGTTGCGTACATCGGTCATGGCGGGAAGCTAGCATGGAAAGCAGGAAAATACAGTTAATGCCACCATACATCCTTTAGTCTATGTGCGATGCACAAAAACCCTTATTGCAATGCAGCAAAATTGGGCTATTGTGACTGTACTGGGAGGAGCAAATCGTTGCTGAGGGTGACAACATGCTCCAAATCGTAATCCTGATCTGCGCGACCAGTCTTTCGCCAGCCGAGTGCCAGACCAACACGGCTCTCGATGTGATCATCGGCCCGCAGGCAAACAATCCCATGATGTGTGGATTGCAGGGCCAGGCCTTCATCGCAAGAACTGCCATCGTCGGGCGGTCCCCGAACGAATATGTAAAGATCCGCTGCTCGCCGCCAAAATCCACGAAGGCGGCTGCTATCGAGCGCCTTTAGGGTTTCTATTGCTGGCCGCAGGCCTGCATCTGCGCGCCATAACTATAGGCCATCTCCGCCGTGCTGCGCGCGACCTTTTGCATGTTTGCATTGGTCTTCCAGTCGCCCCGGGCAAAGGCGTTGTGGCCGAAATAGTAGGCGAGATAGAGGTGATAGGCATCGTTGAGCTCGATGCCGTTCTTCTCGTGGCTTTGACTATGGTACCAGCCGACGAAATTCACGGCATCGGCAAAACTATTCCTGTCGGCCATGAACTTTCCGGTCTCGTTCTTGTACCGTGCCCAGGTGCCGTCGAGGGCCTGGGAATAGCCATAGGCGCTTGACGGCCGTTTCCAGGGAATGAAACCCAGCAGCTTGGTGCGGGGTGGGCGCGAATAGGCGTTATATCCGGATTCCTTGCGGATCGTCGCCATCAGGATCGGAACCGGCACACCATATTCCCGCTCTGTCTTCTTGGCTGCATCGTACCAGTTGTCAAACCAGCCATCCTTCTGGTCGAAGACGGAGCAGACATCGTTGATGCGGCTCGGCGCGGTCGCGCAACCGGCAAAGATGAGCAACAAGCCAATTGCCGCCGATGGAAAAAGGATGGTTCGCCGCATGCCTGTCCTATACGGCGCAAAGGTTAAGAGTTTTTTGCCATGAGGCCCCAAGCTTCGGCGTAGATGGCCGGGCTGAACAGAACCGCTTCTATTTACATGGGAAACGCTTTAGGATGGCATCCGGGAACTTCGATATCTGCCTGCACATGATGATCTGACATCTTGAATGGAGTCGGAGGCGTGAATTGGTGCTTTCGTTCTTTGATATTTTCCGGAACGAACTCGATGTTGTGAATTACCGCCGACGCACCATCCAGGATGGAGCGGTCGCACGCGCAAGATCGCTTACCCGCCGGGGCAGTACCGACCTATTTCTTCCCGATGTCGAAGTGCCATTCGCGGAAAATCCGCATTTCCTGACCCCGCGCACCGATGCTGCTCTCGCCGAGAGCGAGGTTCCCGGGCGAGAGACAACCCGGACCGTTCCCGGAAGCAATCTTGTCGGCCTTGCGCTTTCCGGCGGCGGCATACGTTCAGCGTCCTTTTCGCTTGGAGTGCTCCAGGGTCTCGACTCCCTGTCGAAGCACAATGAGCCGCGGGTGATCGATGCCATCGATTACGTTTCTGCTGTATCCGGCGGCGGTTACATCGGCACGTCGCTTGTTGCCGGTTTGATGCAGGAAAATGCAACGTTCCCCTTCGACAGCCGCCTTGATGAACAGGAAGCGCCCGAGACGCAGCATCTGCGCGACTATTCGAACTTTCTCACCGCCAATGGCGGCATCGATTACCTCGTCAGCTTCGCGCTGATTTTGCGCGGGATACTCGTCAATGCCGTCATCGTTCTGCCGGTGCTACTGCTCCTTGCGGCCCTGACCGTTGCGATTTATCCGCGACCCGACCTCTACAAGTCTTTCACATTGACGCTGATACTGGCCGGTCTCACGGCGGTCTTCATGGTGGCAAGCGCCATCTACATTTCCTTCAGGCCAGGCACCCTGCGATCGAGGGAGATCCTCGGGCAGGGCATCGGCTTGCTCGTTGTCCTCGTTCTGGTCGCGGCCGTGTTCCAGGCCCAACCCTATATCCTTGCGGCAATTATGTCGCGCGCTGGTGGTCCTGCGAATATGGATATGACTTGGCTTTCACGGCTGTTTGCGTTGCTGACATCCGTCGCCACGGTGCTCATTGCCGCATCCCAGAAGCTCGCCAATGTGGCGAAGGCGTCAATAGGGGAGGCGACGTGGACTGCCAGTCTCAAAAAATATGCAAGCCGCATTGCCCTCTATGTGGCGGCAATCATCGTCCCGCTTTTGCTTTGGCTGGTTTATATCGGCTTGAGTTACTGGGCGATCCAGAACTATTCCGGCAATCGCTGCGCCGCCGGCACGGCCGACTGGATGCGATGGCTCACTCTGTGCGATTTTAGCTCGCTGGCAATCTATCTCGTGGTCGCGCTGGCTATTGTCGTGGTCACCCTCTTCATCGGGCCCAACGCAAACTCCCTGCACAAGCTCTACCGTGACCGCCTGAGCCGCGCTTTCCTGTTCGAGCGGGCGCAGATGGGCACCCACAATGCGCCAAGCGATGTGGATACCTGGAAGTTCTCATCGTTGAAACCGCGCGCGGAAGCGACGGGAAGTTGGCTGCCGTCGGCCGCCTATGCGCCATACCTTTTGACAAATACAGCGATCAATCTCGAAGCCTCCGAAGACCTCAACAAGCGCGGGCGCAACGGCGACACCTTTATCTTCAGCCCGTTGCATGTCGGCAGCTGGTGGACGGGATATGTCCCGACGACGCGGATGGAAGCCATCGTGCCGGATTTCAGCCTGGCGACGGCAATGGCAGTCTCGGGTGCCGCCGCCTCGGCGAATATGGGCCGAAATACCATCAAGGTCCTGACATTCAGCCTGTCGCTCCTCAATATCCGCCTTGGATATTGGCTGGCAAATCCGGCGCGGCTCGACGACTTTCATTCCTGGCGCAATCGCTGGAAGGCTAAACTCGGCACCTGGTTCTTTGCCATGGAGACCCTCGGAAAGCTCAACGAGAAGCGCCTCAACGTCTATCTGACCGACGGCGGGCACATCGAGAATCTCGGCATCTATGAACTGCTGCGCCGGCGCTGCAAAGTCATTGTTGCGGTTGATGCTGAAGCGGACCCCAATATGACGTTCTCTGCCCTGGTCAACCTCGAGGTCATGGCGCGCATCGACCTCGGGATCCGCATCGAACTGCCATGGCAAGCACTGCAGTCCAGCGCAACCGGCGTCACGGCGACGGCGCTCTATGGCCCGAACGGACTTCCCGGCAAGCTTGGGCCACACGCCGTGATCGGTCAGATACGCTACGATGACGGCCAGGGCATCCTTATCTATATCAAGGCCTCGCTGAGCGGTGACGAGAACGATTATGTTCTCGACTACAAGCGCCATAACCCGGCCTTTCCACACGAAACGACGGTCGATCAATTTTTCAGCGAGGAGCAATTTGAAGCTTATCGGTCGCTCGGCTTCCACGCCACGCGAGGATTATTTGCCGGCGCCGATGATTTTGCCAAGCCACGATCGCCTTCGGCCGAATGGGAAGCGGAGGTTTCGTCCGCCCTCCAATTGCTCAACATTCCCTACGATATGCGAACTGCGATCCTTGGGCACATTGCCGAACAGCGAAATCGCGAGGGCGAGGGATAGCGCGTCAACGAAGTTGTGCGGCCTCCAAAAATTGGGCTAATCCCTATGGGTGAGAAACGCTTAAGTTCATCCGAAGAGATTGCAAGTCATTCAAAGAATGCTATGATCCGTAAAGGGTTTCCGCTCGATAAAAGACAGCATTTATTGACAGTCGTGTAAGACAAGTTCTGCCGAAAATACGATCTGTAATGTAAAGTCATGACTCTTGGTCGGGGCGCTTGCCTCGCTGGTGAGTATTTGTTGTGCAGGAGGAAGTCCTGCGCAGCCGGAGAGCGCTCGCAATGAGGATCTACGAGGCGTTGGTGAAGGGCCTGGAGAGCGTTGGCGTCGGCGCTGCGTTCGGCGGCGCCGGCGAGAACGCTGCCCAGCTGATGCTGGCGCTCAAACATTCCAAGACGATCCGGCCGGTGATCACGCGTCACGAACAGGCCGCAGCCTTCATGGCATGCGGCTACGCCATGTATTCGCGCCGCCTCGGCGTCTGTTTTGCCACGGCGGGCCCCGGCGCCTTCAATCTCTTTTCAGGGCTCGCCGTCGCCATGTCGGATTCCTATCCGATCCTCGCGATTTCGGGTTATTCGTCGCTGGAATGGAAAGGCAAGGGCGCGTTGAACGAGACGTCCGGTGTCAGCCGGACACCCGACTCCCATGCGATGTTTGTGGCGACCACCAAGAAGTCGTTTCTCCTTGAGGATGCGGCCAAGGCTTGCGACGTGCTGGAGGAGGCTGTCAACGTCGCCTTTGACGGCCGTCCGGGGCCTGTTCATATCCACGTGCCGGAAAATCTGACCCATAAGGGCGTTTCCGTTGCCAACTATCGCGACGTCGATTTGCAGATCAAGCCGGTTGTGCCCGAGACGGCAAGGGTCGAGACGGTCGCGGAAATTCTGATCGCCGCTTTGGCAAAAGGCGAGAAAGTACTCGCGCTCATCGGTTTCGGCGCAATTTTGAGCGACGCCGGCGAGCCCCTGCTTCGCCTACTCGAACGCTACCAAATCCCGTTCGTGACGACGCTCGACGGGAAAGGGATTATCGACGAGAGCCACCCTTTGGCGATCGGCGTTTTCTGCGACAGCGGTCACAAAGCGGCGCGGGAAGCATTCAAGCAGGCGCAGATCATTCTCGCGATCGGCAACTCCTTTGCCCAGCATGCGACGTTCAATTTCCGCAAGGACCTTCTCAAGGGCAAGAAACTCATTCACTTGAATATTGATGGCGGCGAAGTGGACAAGGTCTACAAGGCGGATGCGGCGATTATTGGCGATGCAAAGCTTGCAATAACGGCGCTTTACGACCGCATGTCGGCCGAACTAGAGCCGCTGCCGAAACGAAGCTTCCCCCGCTACGACTATCGATCCGACAAGATTCACGATCTGGTGGGCAAGATTCATCCGGGCCAGCTCGCCCAGGCCCTCTCACGCCGCCTGCCTGACGACGCCATCGTGCTTGCAGATGCCGGCGCGCATCTCACCTGGCTCGGATATTATCTCGAACTCAAGTCGCACCAGCGGTTTCGCAAGCCGGGCGGCTTCGGTCCCATGGCGGGCAGCGTCAATGGCGCGCTCGGCGTCAAATGTGCTCATCCCGACCGCACCGTCATCGTCGGCTGCGGCGACGGCTGCTACCTGCTTTCCGGCTTCGAATTACTGACGGCGGTCCAGTATAACCTTCCAGTGATCTGGATCATCTTCAATGACAACCAGTTCAAATTGATCAAGATTTACCAGTTATCGACCTATGGCGAATCCGGTCTCGTCGAATTCGAAAATCCGGACTACGTCGCCTATGCCAAGGCGTGTGGTGCGCAAGGTTTCCGGGTCGAAACGGTCAGCGAGTTTGAATCGGCCTTGGACAAGGCGCTTGCCCTCAACAAGCCGGTGCTTATCGACGCCCATATCTCGCGCATGGAACTGCCGAAATACAGCTCATCGCCCGAGGGAACGCTCGCCGGATTGGTCGAGCGACTGGGAGAGAGGGTTCGTGCGCACTAAAAGCGCGAAAAAAGTCGCATATTTTCTGATGTAGCCTGCGTAGGGGAACAAAAATGTCGACGTGGCGTGAGGAATATCAAGGTAATGCGGAAGCCGAGCGGCTGACGTTCGAGCGTCTGGCCCAGGACATGATGGATGTTCAGGTCAAGGCAAAGAAGCATGGCAAGGCGCCGGCAATCCAGCGTGCGTTTCACAGCAAGGCCGTCTTTTCCGCCATTGACGCGAAACTGACGTTCGTTGACGACCTTCCCGAGGAATTTCGCGCGGGATTTGCGCAGCCCGGCGCGTCATACACGACGATCGTCCGCTTTTCGAACGCCAACGGCTATGGCCAGCCTGATTACAAGCCCGATATGCGTGGCGTTGCCTTGCGCGTGAAGGTGTCGGACGACGAATTTCACGACCTGCTTGCCACCAATTTTCCCGTCTCGCACGCGCGCAATGCCGAGCAGTTCGTGGCGTTCGCCAAAGCAACGTCAGGCGGCATTTTCAGTAAACTCGCGGGCCTTGTCCAACTCGTGGTGAAATTTGGGCCGTCAGAGGTCATCCGCATGCTCCGCAATGTCACGACCGCACGCAAACGCAAGGTTTCGAGCGTCGCGCTTGAGTCCTATTGGAGCCGCGGTGCCATCCGTTGGGGTGACACGCTTGCCGTGCGCTTCATCCTGCGCCCCGCTGCCGACGCTCCGTCCGCTCCCGAACCTTCCGACAAGGATCCCGGCTACCTTTCAAACGAGTTCGCGCGCCGTCTCGATCGTGACGACGTCCGATTCGAACTCTGCCTGCAACCCTACGTCGACGTGGCGTCCACGCCGATCGAGGATACGGCGGTCGAATGGCTGGAATCGGTATCGCGGCCCATCAAGGTGGCCGACCTCACCATTTCGAAGCCCAATTCGGGCATCGCCGAAGCGTTCACCAATGCGAGAGTCATCGACGAGCTTTCCTTCAATCCGTGGAACACGACCGATGAATTCCGGCCCTTGGGCAACCTCAACCGTGCCCGCAAATCGGTCTACGATGCGAGTTCGGCGCATCGGCATGTCTATCGCTGGCGAACGGAAACGCCGCTCCGCAACCGCGTGCTCGGTGCGATTGCACGACAGGGCTTTCTGGTCATCAATCGCTACATCGAGTGGCATAAATTATCGCTGCGCCTGAGCCTGCTCAACCTTGACGCGTTCCGCTATGTGCTGCGCGAGAAGAACCTGATCGACACGGAAGTCTATGAAGCACCGCCGACAGCCCGTCCGGTCCCGCCGTCTAGCGTCGACGAGGCAGTTCGCCAGGCGCGGACTTACGATGGAACGTTCAATGATCTGTCCCAGCCAAAAATGGGATCGATCGGCTCGGCCTTCGGGCGTAATCTGAAGCCGGTGTTTGAGCCGGATCAGTTCGACAATCCAAATCCAGTCGAGGTGGCTCGGGAGCTGCTGCACCGTGATACGTTCATTCCCGCGCGCTCGCTGAACATTCTGGCGGCCGCATGGATCCAGTTCCAGGTGCACGACTGGGTCAATCATGCGCGCAACCCGCTCGGCAAGGACGATGTCATCGTGCCATTGCCGAAGGGAATGACCTGGCAAAGCAGCGTCGGCGGTCCGCACGAAGACGTCATGCGCATCGCCAGCAACGTGGCCGGGCGCGATCCGGTCGACGGTCAGCCGCCCATCTATTTCGGCAATGCTGCCTCTCAGTGGTGGGACGGTTCGGAGGTCTATGGCCCGGACAGCAAGTCCGCCAATCTGTTGCGCGAGGGCCCGAAGCTGCGATTGGTAGACGGGCATCTACCGGTCGACATGCGCGGCATGGAGGTTACCGGCTTTAACGAGAGTTGGTGGCTCGGTCTCAGCGCCCTGCACACGCTGTTTGCGCGCGAACACAATCTCCTCTGCGACGAGCTTCGCTCGCGGTACCGCAATTGGGATGACGAGCGCGTCTATCATACGGCCCGCCTGATCGTCTCGGCCCTGATTGCCAAGATCCACACCGTTGAATGGACGCCGGCGATCCTCGCAACGAAAGCCATAGACGTCGGCCTATCCAGCAATTGGAACGGTCCGCCAGCCAATGACTGGCTGACCAAGCTCGGCATATGGCTGCTCGACGCGCACGCGCTGACCGGCATTCCGAAGACCCTGCCGGATCATCATGGCGCGCCCTACTGCCTGACGGAGGACTTTGTCACCGTTTACCGGCTGCACCCGCTCCTGCCTGACGATTACTGCTTCTACAACCACGCCAATGGCAGCAAGATCGCGGATAAGGGGTTCCTCGACATCCAGGCAGCGGCGGCCGACGATGCGATGCGGGCGTTCGGCCTGCGCAACACGCTTTATTCGTTCGGCATCGCGCATCCTGGTGCGATAACGCTGCACAATTATCCCCGCTCGCTTCTGGCGCTCGAACGCGACAACGAGATCATCGACCTTTCGGTGGTCGACCTCGTGCGCACAAGACGGCGAGGGGTGCCGCGATACAATGATTTCCGTGCCGGCCTGCATCGGCCGCGATTGAGAAGCTTCGAAGAGTTGACGACGAATCCCGCTGACATCGAGCTCCTGAAAAAGTTCTATGGAAGTATCGACCGCGTCGATACGGTCGTCGGTCTCTTTGCCGAACCCGCGCCCACCGGCTTCGGTTTCAGCGATACGGCTTTTCGTATCTTCATACTCATGGCATCACGCCGGCTGCAGAGCGACCGCTTCCTGACCGTCGATTTCAGGCCGGAGGTCTATTCGTCATTCGGCATCGACTGGATCGCCAACAACAACATGACCAGCGTCATCCTGCGGCACTGTCCAGAACTTGCCTCGGTGCTGCCGCGCACCGGCAGCGCCTTTGCGCCCTGGCGCCCGATCCTGCCGAACAGCACAATGCCGTCGATGACGGGAGCGACGCCGTGACCGAGCCGCTCCCCACCAATGCTCCCGCATCCACCGGACACCGGGGGCTCGATGCCCTCCTGAAGCGGCCGCTTTTAGAGACGATCTGGCGCCGGCGTACGCATCGGGTCAGCCAGGGAAGTACGGTGCTGGCGGGTACGATGAGCTACGAGTCGGACAAGCCGCGCGAGCCGCTCTCCGAACTCGAGGAAGCCGTCCTCATCGCCATGACCGGCTGTACCGGCCTAACCATGCCGGACCGGCCCTTCGAGGATCCTGCAACGCGCAAGCCGATCATGGCCAAGCCCAATCTCAACATGGCGGGACGAACGGCGGGAAGCCCGGACAATGCGCAAGGAACGCACTTCTTCCTCATCAACGATTCCGGAACCTATTTCCTGCGCAAGCTGCCGCCGCCAGCAGATGGCAACAAGGCATTCAGCACCGAGCTTCTGTTGGAGCGCGCCAATCAGGCTAAAGTCAAAATACTCGATCACCGCCTTGATGTGCCGAACGGCAAGAGGGATTTCCCGGCCTATCTCGATTCCAACCGCTTCCTTTCGAACCTTCCCGGAACGACGGTGCTGCTCCCGGTGGTCGACCTGTCACGGCAATACATCAACGGGATGATGTACATCCTGACGCAGCCTGATGGAGCTCGCCCGGCTATTGTCGATGACCGCAACTTCTATCGGTCGGCGGGCGTGAAGAAATGGGTCGAGAAGGGCTTTCTCAACAAGGACCTGAAGGTGCCGCTCGGCGCAATTGGTTCGCTGCGCACGCAGATCGAAGCTGACCTTCTGTTGCAGAATCTCTTTCTCGTCGCCGATGCGATGGGGCTCGGCGCCTGGATACACGCCTCGATCAGTCCGCCCGTCTTGGTGGGAGACCCGAAGTTCACCAAGGACTACGGGCCCATGCTCGGACTCGATGTGGAGACGCCGAAGTGGCGCATCATGGATCTTCTGCGCTGGCATGTGCCGCTGCCGCGCTACTCCAACCTCAGGAGCAACCCGATCGGCCTGCGTCACAAGGGCGAGCATCTGATCAAGGGCATGTCGCCGCCCTACTACGACTCCATGGCAAGCGCCGTTCAGGAGGTCGTTCGCGAAAAGTTCGCCGACAAGGGCGGTTTCTACACAGACAAGGCCCTTTTCGCGCAGATTTACAAAGGCGACTACGGCAATCGGTACCTTTCCGAAGCTGCTGTCTACAGTTCGGATGTGATCGAGTGCGTCAAGGATATCTGCACCTATATCTATGATACCCATGGCAGGTTCCCGGCTCACTGCGATGCGATCCATGTTCCCGGCGTCTGGCTGCAGGTGCATCACGTCGATATCGACTACTATGAACGGTTCTTCCAGAACGGGCTGACCGAAGCACACCACAATCACCATAGGGATTGGCCATAGGGCGGCCTTTCTACCAGCGGTTGCCGATAGATCTGGCAAATGCATGCCGATCAGGTTATGTTTTGCTTGTGCAGGTTTAGGTCCCTTGGCCCCGCCTTTGCACGGTGCCCCCGGTACCTTTCCCGCTCGAAACGAGATTGGGAGAATTGTTCATGGCACAATTTCACGTGATAGCAGGTGCGAATGAAACGAACGTCTATCCGGAGGTTCGTCGAATTGGTGTGGCCGATGTTTTTGCCGCGCTGCGCGAGGGGCTCGATGATTTCTGGGACAAGCCCTCGCACTATGTCTTTCTCTGCCTGATATATCCGATAGCCGGTCTGGTCCTGATACGCTGGACATCCGGAGCCAACATGCTGCCGCTGCTCTTCCCGCTGATGTCGGGCTTTGCACTGGTCGGGCCGTTCGCGGCGCTTGGCCTTTATGAGATCAGCAGGCGCAGGGAACTCAATCTCGACACGTCCTGGAGCCATGCCTTCGAGGTACGCCACTCGCCGGCAATCCCATCCATCATCGCGGTCGGCGTCATGCTTCTCGTTCTGTTCGTCGCCTGGATTCTGGTGGCCCAGACGCTTTATACGAACCTCTTCGGTGACCAGGTCCCCGCATCGATCGGCACATTCATGAGCCAGGTGTTCGAGACCCCGGAGGGCCTGCGGATGATCCTGCTCGGCAACGCTATCGGCTTCGTTTTCGCCGTCGTCGTACTATGCACCACAGTGATCGCTTTTCCGTTGCTCCTCGATCGCGATGTCGGCGCCTTTGCGGCCGTCGCCACCTCCGTGAAGGCAACGCTTGCCAATCCCGTACCGATCGCGCTCTGGGGCTTGATCGTTGCAGCGCTCCTTCTCGTGGGCTTCCTGACTTTGTTCGTCGGCTTGGCCGTGTTCATCCCGGTG
Organism: Phyllobacterium sp. CL33Tsu; assembly: GCF_900113985.1. NCBI lineage: Bacteria > Pseudomonadati > Pseudomonadota > Alphaproteobacteria > Hyphomicrobiales > Phyllobacteriaceae > Phyllobacterium > Phyllobacterium sp. CL33Tsu. The sequence continues at coordinate 105,845 of NZ_FORJ01000007.1, forward strand.
CTCGGCCACGCGACCTGGCATCTCTACAAGAAGATTGTCGTGCCTGCGCCGACTGCAGCGTAACGACGATCAATTCATTGGGCACAATGGAAACGGCGCCAGATGGCGCCGTTTCCAGTTGAGCGACGCGCGAGAGACTAGATCACGGGCCGGCGCCGAAGAAGTTGACCCGTGTCAGCAGCGTATAGTGCGACTCCGAGACCATCATCGCGACGAAGACCAGGACCAGGACGGGCGGTACGATGATGGCGTAGATGAGCGCCAGTCTCTCCCAGGCCATGTGCATGAAGACAGCAACGATAAGCCCGGCCTTCAGCACCATGAAGATGAGGATCAGGCCCCACCGCAAATATCCGTGCAGGCCGAAATAATCGACGAGATAGGAACAGACGCTGAGGACGAAGAGCAGCCCCCAGACAAGCAGATAGAGCTTGATCGGATGTTCCTGATGTTCGGCATGTGCTGCAGTCTGTGCCATGTGACCCACCTCACCACAGATAGAAGAAAGCAAAAATGAAGACCCAGACGAGATCGACGAAGTGCCAATAGAGGCCCGTTATCTCGACAATCTCATAGCGCCCCTTGCGGCTCGTAAAGAAGCCGCGCTTTTCCTGATCGAAATCCCCGCGCCAAACCTTGCGGGCGATGATGATGAGGAAGATGACGCCGATCGTCACGTGCGTGCCGTGGAAACCGGTGATCATGAAGAAACTCGATCCGAACTGGGCCGCGCCAAAGGGGTTCTCCCAGGGACGGACGCCCTCATGGATCAGCTTGGTCCATTCAAAGGCCTGCATGCCGACGAAGGTCGCGCCGAAGAGCGCGGTAAGGAGCATGAGCGCGGCGGTCTTGCGGCGGTCCCGCCGGTAGCCGTACATCACCGCCATGGCCATCGTGCCGCTGCTGCTGATCAATACGAAGGTCATGATCGCAATGAGAATAAGCGGAATGTCCTGCCCGCCAATATTGAGCGCAAAGACCTCGCTGGGGTTCGGCCAGGGCACGGTGGTCGACATGCGCGCGGTCATATAGGCAAGGAGGAAACATCCGAAAACGAATGTATCGCTCAACAGGAAGATCCACATCATGGCCTTGCCCCAGGAGACATTCTTGAATGCTCGCTGGTCGGAGGCCCAGTCGGAGGCAAAGCCCTGCATTCCGGGAGCGAGCGGAGGAAGGGCAATGCCAGGCTTGGTCTTTGTGGTTTCGTGCATCGTCACACCTCTAAGTCAGCAATTGCCGGCAGATTTCGACGAAATCGTTCGCCCAGCCCGCAAGCAGGGCGAAAAGGATCAGCCATACGAACAGCATGAAATGCCAGTACATGGCGCACAGATCGACGCTTAGCCGGATCGCCTTGGCTGGCGCGCCCTTGAGTGCCTTGAAGGATGTGCGACCAAGTGCGACGAGGCCGCCGAGAATGTGCAAGCCGTGCATGCCGGTGATCAGGTAGAAGAAGCTGTTCGCCGGGTTGTCGGCGACGAGATACCCTGCCGCCGTCAGTTGACGCCAGGCCAGGATCTGACCGACAAGAAAGCCGACCGAGGTTACGAAGCTGAGGCCAAGTCCGGCCTTCACGGCTTCGAGATTGCCCCGCTGCGCCTTTGCCTTAGTCCACTGCAATGCGAGGCTGCTCGCAACGAGCAGGGCAGTATTGAACCACAACAGGCCCGGGATCGGCACGGCCCACCAGTCATTGAGGCCCATGCGCATGAAATAGGCGCTGATCAGCAATGTGAACAAAGCGCCGACGACCGCGAGGAATACGCCGAGCCCGATCTTTGCCGTTGGAATGGAAGATCCTTCCCGCTGGGGCGTGTCGCCGGCATGCCCGACTTCAAGCCAGGGTTTTGACATGAGCCGCTGTTGCGCCATCCACCAGGTGATGATGACGGCAAGCGCCGCGAGGAAGATGAGGATCGCGCTCAAGACGGTTCCCTCGATATCCGGTCGTCGTTGGGCTGGTTCTGCGGAATGAAATCTTCCGCCGCGCCCGGCACGCTGTAGTCATATGCCCAGCGATAGACGATCGGCAGGTCCTTGCCGAAATTGCCGTGCGGAGGCGGTGTCGTCGGCGTCTGCCATTCGAGCGTGGTTGCCCGCCACGGATTACCACCGGCGTCCTTGCCGTGCCGGACGCTCCAGAAGAGGTTGAACAGGAACACCATCTGGCCGGCGCCGACGATGAGCGCCACGATGGTGATGAACTCGTTCAGCGAATGTGCAGAGGGCGGCACAAAGGCGGTTTCACCCATTTCGTAGTAGCGTCGAGGCATGCCGAGCAGGCCGAGATAGTGCATCGGGAAGAAGATCAGATAGGCGCCGAGGAATGTCACCCAGAAATGGATACGCCCGAGAGTCTCGTCCATCATCCGCCCGGTAATCTTGGGATACCAATGATAGATCGCACCAAAAACAACGAGGATCGGCGCGACGCCCATCACCATGTGAAAGTGAGCAACCACGAACAACGTATCGGACAGCGGAACATCGACGACGACATTTCCGAGGAAGAGGCCGGTTAGCCCGCCATTGAGGAAGGTGACGATGAAGGCGAGGGCAAACAGCATCGGCAGCGTGAGATGGATGTCGCCGCGCCAGAGAGTCAGTACCCAATTGTAGACTTTGAGCGCAGTGGGCACGGCGATTATCAGCGTCGTCGTCGCAAAGAAGAAGCCAAAGTTGGGGTTCATGCCGCTGACATACATGTGGTGCGCCCAGACGACGAAGCTGAGTGCGCCGATGATGACGATGGCCCAGACCATCATGCGGTATCCGAAGATATTCTTGCGCGCGTGGGTGCTGATGAGATCTGAGACGATGCCGAATGCCGGCAAGGCAACGATATAGACTTCGGGATGCCCGAAGAACCAGAAAAGGTGCTGGAAGAGTATCGGGGTTCCGCCGGCGTGCTGCAACTGCTCACCCATTTCGACAATCGCCGGCATGAAGAAGCTCGTCCCAAGCAGGCGGTCGAACAGCATCATGACGGAAGCGACGAAAAGGGCAGGAAAAGCGAGAAGGGCCATGACGGTTGCGGTAAAAATGCCCCAGATCGTCAGCGGCAGGCGCATCAGCGTCATGCCGCGGGTGCGCCCCTGGAGCACTGTGACCACATAGTTAAGCCCGCCCATCGTAAAGCCGATGATGAAGAAGATGAGCGACAGAAGCATCAGGACGATGCCCCAATCGGCGCCGCCGGGGGTGCCTGAAAGAACAGCCTGCGGCGGATAGAGCGTCCAGCCGGCGCCTGTCGGTCCGCCGGGCGCAAAGAAGCTGGCAACAAGTATCAAGACGGCGAGCAGATAGAGCCAGTAGCTCAGCATGTTGGCGTAGGGAAACACCATGTCGCGAGCGCCGACCATAAGCGGTATGAGATAGTTGCCGAACCCGCCGAGAAAGAGGGCGGTCAGCAGGTAGATGACCATGATCATGCCGTGCATGGTGATGAACTGGTAATAGCGCTCGGCATCGATGAAGGTGAAAACGCCGGGAAAGCCGAGTTGCAGGCGCATGAGCCATGAAAGCACGAGCGCAACGAGGCCGATCGCCATTGCCGTCATCGAATATTGAATGGCAATAACCTTGGCATCCTGGCTGAAGACGTAGGTCGTCCACCAACTGTGCGAATGATAGAGCTCCACGTCTTCGACTTCCGCCGGCGGGATGGGGTCGTCCATGCTGGATGGAATATTGACCATCAATTGCCTCCCTCAATGCTCATCGCTTCGTCTCCCAAAAAGCGCATGCTCAGTTCACGGTCTTGGTCTCTCCCGATGCCATCAACTGCGTAAAGGTCTGCTGCTGCCCAAGCCACGTCTTGTAATCCTCGTCATTGTCGACGATGACGGTGCCGCGCATCTGCGGATGGCCGACGCCGCAAAGTTCGGCGCACAGCACTTCGAATGTTCCGGTGCGGGTCGGGGTGAACCAGAAATAGGTGACCATGCCCGGCACCATGTCCATCTTGGCCCGGAACTCCGGCACGTAGAAATCGTGCAGCACATCAATGGAGCGCAACACCATCTTTACCGGCTTATCCATCGGCAGATGCAGCTCGCCGCCCGAAATGATTATGTCATCGAGCCCGGCCGGGTCGTTCTTATTGATCCCCAGCGGATTATCGCTGGTCACATCGCGCGTCTCCGACGTGCCGAGTTTTCCGTCGGCGCCCGGCAGGCGGAAACTCCATAGCCATTGCTGCCCGACAACCTCGACTTCGGTGGCGTCGCTCGGGACGGTCACGAACTGATGCCAGACGAAGAGGCCAGGCGTAAGCATGGCCGCAACCCCGATGGCGGTTACCGTCGCGAGCCAGAATTCGAGCTTTCGGCTTTCAGGTTCGTAGTGGGCCTTCATTCCCGGCCTGTGGCGGAAACGATAGACGCAGTAGGCAACGAAAAGGACAACCGCGACGAAGACAACGCCGGTGATCCAGAATGTGACGATGATTGTATTGTCGATGTAGTGCCAGTTGGAGGCAATAGGCGTCCACCACCAGGGACTCAACAGATGAAACAGAACTGACGCAACCGCTACTAGAACCAGAATGAGTACGACAGCCATTTCTTGCCACCTCCCTGCCGACATCGGCTGTGGACATGAACATGCAATCTGTAGGCGCCCAAAGGTAGCATTGCACAAAGACGAAAAACAGGCAATGACAGCAAAATTTATACCCTAGGTTGTATTGTCCGCGACCGCGAAAGATTTTGTGCAGTGCACAACTTTATGTCCGGAAGATTTACTGAATGAATACTTATTACCCATCCGGCAGGTGGTATCCGCCGTTAACATGCAATGACAGAATTTCCCGTTTGGAGTCTGCCCGCGCAGTGAGTTGGCTAAAATATCACAACGGCCGCAGCTGCTTAGTTGCCGTACCATATGCCTTGATGCCAAGACAGGCCTCATCCGCAGCGACGAAACGCCGTTGCGCGCTATTACGGGCGTCGAACTGATCTTTACTTCGACATTTCAATTTGCCCGCGCGCGCTGTCGGAAGCCTTGCCTCGCCATAGCCATATGGCGATTGACCCTGCGCGCCCGCGTATCCGGGTCTCGAGCGGACCGCGAAGGACGCCCGACTTGAATGGATCGGCATTCTCCCCGGCGGCGCGCAAAATTTCTTCGCTCAACGCCAGTTCCGCCCCGTTGCTTGCGGCCACTTCCATCAACCGGCTCGCGACGTTCACCGTGTCGCCCGTCGCGGTGATCTGCTGCCGCGTGCCGCTCCCCAGCCGCGAAGCCACGATCGTGCCAAAATGGGCGCCGACCTTGAAGCCGATACGGGAACTGACGGCCTCAGGCAGCGCATCCAGCCACGCGCGCGTCCGGTCACAAAGGCCAACGCAGCAATGGGCGGCATTGAGCGCGTCGTCGGGACGCGACGCGGGCAATCCGAAAAGGATCATGGCGCCATCGCCCATGAAGCTCGTGATCGACCCGCTGCTGGCGGCGACTTCTTCGTCCACCAGCTGGTAGAATCCGTTGAGGAGTTCGCGCGTTGCGTTGGGTCCCAAGGTTTCGCTTAGACCGGTGAACCCTGAAAGGTCGACAAACACGACGGCGGCATCCTGGCGCACCGGCGCTGCGAGGAAATCGGGATTGCGCGCCAGCCAGTTGCCGAGTCCCGGCGCCTGCACTTGCTGCAGAAGCTTGCTCTGTTCAGCAAAATGTTGGGCCCGTCGCCTTCCGATCCACAACTGCGTTGCTCCGAAGGCGAGTGCCGGCGGGATGGCCGCAACCAGCGGCACGGCGGCGCTCAGCCAGACACCGTTGAAGAAGGCGGCGAGGTTGAGTGCGAACCAGGCAAGAACCACGCATAACGCTGCGATAAGGCCAATGGCATTGCGCCGCCAGGCGAGAAGGCTGACCAGGATGACGGGAAGGGCGGCCGCGAATCCCGCATCGACCAGCCTGACGGTGCGATCGCGGATGAGAGCGCCACCGCTCATCAAGTGGGTTATCGCTGTCGAAACAACCTCCACTCCCGGCAATACCGGATCGAAAGGAGTCGGAAAAACGTCGCCGCCGCCGGTAACGGTGGTTCCGATGACGACAATCCGGTTCTCGATGCTTTCGCGTGGTAGTTTACCAGCAAGCACGTCCGCGGCGCTGATGGTGCTGATCGACCCGCGCGTGCCATAGAAGCTCAGCGGCAGGCCCTGGCCGATATCGGTTCGGATAATTTCGTCGCCGAGCAGCAATCTGCTGGGTTCCACGGCAGGTTCGACACCTTTTGCAATTGAAACCACCCGAAGCGGAAAGGATGCCTCGATGTCGCCGCCACTCTTGAACAGCATCGGAACGAGCCGTGGAGTTCCGTTTCGATCGGTCGACACGTTAACGACGCCGGTGGCAGCCACATCGCCAAAGGCAGGTAAGGGCAACAGGAAGCGCTCAGCGTCGGGTACGCCCGATAGCGGGTCGGCGGCGTCATTCTGGGTTCGTTGCTGACCCTGCGGAAAAACGGCCGCCGCCGCAAGCACGACCGGCGCCTTGGCCAGAGACTGAACCAGCCGCTGGTCGCCCTCGGCCGGCCCCGGATCGATCAGCAACGTATCCACGCCGATGACCTTGGGCTTCAAGGCGGCAATTGCGTCGATCAACTCGGCAAGCTTTGCTCGCGCCAGGGGATAACTGCCAGTTTGGCTGACAGCCTCGTCGTCTATGGCGACGATGGTGACGACGTCAGGTGCTGGCTTCTGGCCACGGATGACTGTTCGCAGGTCGGTCATTGTCGCTTCGACCCGATCGATGAACCACATGTCGCCGCGTAGATGCGCAAGGCCAAGCCCTGCGCCCCAAATTCCTGCGACAACGAGGGCGATCAGCGTCTGGAGCGCTCTTCCGCTCATGAAATTATTGGCCGAAGCGTGCCATCAATGCCGCTACGCGGGGACGCGGCCAGCGTTTCACGGTAAGGGGGCTCGTGCTTTGATCGACATCGACACCTTCGCCGGGCCCGAGAACGACCCCGGCATTTGCGGAGGGTCGCTGCACGCCGACTTGCCCACGCTCGACGAAGACCGAAGTCTTGCCAGCGCCGACATCTACCGCCCACTTCGTGCCGCGCACCGCAGCGATCGCCTGTGGGGTTGTCACCTGAAACCCGGTGCCGGAACCCGGGGCGAAGTCCAGGAGCAGCGCCTTGCTTTGCAGCCGGACGCCGTCCACACGGTTGTCCCGGTTGCGGTCGACAAGCGAGTAGCGGGCACCCTTTTCAGCAATGATCGTCAAGCCACCCGTGCACTTGAGCATTTGGCGAGATGTGCCACCGACCTGCTGCAGCGAGCAGCCTGACTTGCCGACCTGCGCCGATGCCATGCTCGCCGAAAACAAGATGGCGAACAGCGACAGCGCCGCACCGCGGAAATAACGGGTCATCAGTCCCATGGAAATCTCCTTGCTTGTACCGGCGACTACGATCGTCCTTGACGATGGTACCACGCCCCTCCGTGAATATAGCCAATCCGCTGGCTATAGTCCGCCATTTTGCAACTCTTGCGTGAACCAGATATACCAGGGTTGCAAGTTCATCATTTGAACTAGTCGTCAAAAGCAGAAATCTGTCCAAACTTGTAGCTGCGTTTCTTGAGGGACGCGATGAGCGACTGCAGGTTGGCTGTTCCGTTGAAGCTGTCCTGAAACATTTCGTCATGCATGAGCAGGATCAGCTTGTTCGGTCTTGCCAGCTTACCGTAGGCAAAAAGATGCTCGATCTCGCTGACGAGGTGATCGACACTCTGCACCGGCTTGCCGCTGTCGTCGTGTACCCATTCGTGATCCCAGCCGTAAAGATAGTAGCCGGAGGCAGCCACGAATTCGAAGCCGGGCTCCTCGCGGTGATCCTCCGGTTTGCCGATCGCCATGTCGTCGGATGACATGTCGGGCAGGCGGAAGACGTTTCGCCCGGGCAGGCGTGCATAAATCGGTGGACCCTTCAATCCGAGAACCTTGTTCGCCCTGGCGAGGTCGGCAAGGAGCCCTTCGACCGAAGCATAGAAATATTTGTAATGGTTATAGGCATGGCTGTAACTGTGATTGCCGATCGTCACGAAGGGCAGCGACTTCGCTTTTGCCACGAGCGCCTGCCGTTCCTTGCTCGCCTCGGCATGCAAACCGACCATGAACAAGGTTGCCGGCACTTGCTCGGCGTCCAGGACATTGAGGATGTTCGACGTTCCATTGAGCGGGCCATCGTCGAATGTCAGGTAGATCGTTTTGTCGGCGGCTATTGCCGGCGCGGGTCCGAGCAAGACGGCAAAGAGCAGAGCGCGATAAAACGGTGAATTCACGAATGACCCCTACGACAATCAGACTGCAACCTATTGCTCGCGAGCAATGAGTCAACCATCGGGCGAAGCATTTTCCGGTCTGTTTGCGCTATCTGTGGATGCTGCCCATATCCGGATAAAGCTTGTCGAAGAAAGGCAGGCACTGCGCGCCCTTGCGGTTGAGAAAATCCTGGAACGCCTTCATCGCCGGCGACAGGGTGCGGTCGGTGCGCACCACGGAGAACCATTGCCGGCGGATGGGCATGCCGACCACGTCGAGCATGACCAGTTTGCCGACTTCGAGTTCGAGGGCGATCGTGTGGGCAGAGATGAAAGCGACGCCGAGCCCCGCCATGACCGCCTGCTTGATCGTTTCGTTCGACGACATTTCGGTTCCAAGATCATCGAGCCTGCCGGGCAGCTCGCTCAGAAAGATCTCGAGAGAGATGCGTGTTCCTGATCCGGGTTCGCGTACGAGGAAGTGCTCCTGGGCTATGCGTTCCTTGGTTATGTCGCGGCGTTTGGCCAAGGGATGGTCCGGAGCGGCGATGACGACAAGAGGGTGATCGCCGAACACGGCCGAGCGTAGCGGGATGTCCTTGGGTGGCCGCCCCATCAGGGCGATGTCGACCTCATGGCTCTTGAGGCTGGCAATGGTTTCGGCCCGGTTGCCGATAAGAAGTTTGATGGCAATATCCGGATGTTCGTTCCTGAAGGTCGCCATCAGGCGCGGCGCAAAGTATTTCGCGGTCGAGACGACCCCTAGGTTGAGGCTGCCGACCCGCACGCCCTTGATTGCGTCAATCTCGTCATCAAGGACACGCAGCCTCTCTTCGATCATCTGGGCGGCATCCAGAAATGCGAGGCCAGCGGCAGTAGGGCGAAGCCCTTCATTGGTCCGGTCAAACAGCGACACCTTCGCCTCCTCCTCGACGAGCTTCAACTGTATTGTGACCGCAGGCGGGGTCAGGCGAAGCGCGTTTGCAGCAGCAGCGATGGTTCCGTGCTTCATGATGGCCTGGATTGCACGCAATTGCTTGAGGGTAAGATTTCGCATCCAACGAAGTTAAAATAATTTAGTGATCCGGTAAATATATTAAATTTTACTTACGGATATGAAGCTGTTTCCATGAACCCGAAGCTTGACACGGGAGAGACGTCAGGCACGGGAGGAATACGATGACCACGGCGACACTAGACGCCTTTCTTGGGTCCTATTGCGAAAAGGGCGACGAGATCCGCATCGCGGTTTCCGCCGTCGTTCGCCACCTTTCTCTCACCGCCGTCAAGGTGCGCAACACCATCAATCAGGGTGCTCTGGGAAAGGCCTTCGCGAGCAACCAGGGCAACAGGAATGCAGGTGGCGACACACAGAAGGAACTCGATATCCTTGCCGATGACATGTTCATCGAAGCGATGCGGCAGGCGCCGGTGGCGGTCTACGGTTCGGAGGAACTTGAGCATCCAGCCATCCTCAACCCTTCAGCTCCACTGGCGCTGGCCATCGACCCGCTCGACGGTTCGTCGAACATCGACACCAATGTCTCGATAGGGACGATCTTCTCCATCCTCCCGGTGGCTGGTGAACCGGACAGCGAGCCTGATGCTTCCTTTTTGCAAAAAGGGGAGGCTCAGCTCGCTGCCGGCTTTTTTATCTATGGACCGCAGCTCGCCTTGGTTCTGACCCTTGGCAGCGGCACCCACATCTTCGTGTTTTCCTCGAGGCTCGGCACCTTTGTCCAGGCCTATGAGAGCATCGTCATTGCCGACCGTGCGCACGAGTTTGCGGTCAACACTGCCAACTACCGCCATTGGGACGAGGCGGTACGTCTCTATGTCGACGACTGCCTCAAGGGCAATGAAGGTCCCCGGGGACGCGACTTCAACATGCGCTGGGTCGCCTCGCTTGTTGCCGAGGCCTATCGCATCCTCGTGCGCGGCGGCGTTTTTCTCTACCCCGGCGACCGGCGCAAGAGCTATGGCGAGGGACGGATCAGGCTCGTCTACGAAGCAAATCCGGTAGCTTTTCTGATCGAGCAGGCCGGCGGCGCCGCAACCGACACGCAAAACCGCATTCTCGGGCTGACGCCGCGAGGCATGCACCAGCGGGTTCCGCTGATATTCGGCTCGTCCCGGGAAGTCGCGCGCATCAGCCGGTATCACACGCAGCCAAGCAGCATCGGCGAGCGAGCACCGCTCTTCAGCAACCGTGGCCTGTTCAGGGCCTGATGGGAGACGACCATGTCAGCAAAGCATCCCATCATCTCCATCACGGGATCTTCAGGCGCCGGGACCACCTCGGTCAAGCGCATTTTCGAACTGATTTTCCGGCGCGAGGAGATCGAAGCGGCGTTCATCGAAGGCGATGCCTTCCATAAGTATGACCGTAACGCCATGAAGGAAAAGGTCGCGGAGGAAGAACAAAGGGGCAATCCCAACTTCACGCATTTTCATGCCGATGCAAATGAACTGCACAAGCTCGAGGAAGTTTTCGGAGAATATGGCCGGCGCGGCACAGGCCAGACGCGCAGCTATATTCACGACGAGGATGAGGCGAAGGTGCATGAAGCGCCCGCCGGAACCTTCACGCCATGGCGCAACTTTCCGCCGAGCGACCTGCTCTTTTACGAGGGGCTGCATGGTTGTGCCGTGACGGACGAGGTCGACCTTGCCCGCCATGCCGACCTGAAGATCGGCGTGGTCCCGGTCATCAATCTCGAATGGATCCAGAAGATCCATCGCGACCGGGCAACGCGCGGTTATTCGACCGAGGCGGTCATGGATGTGATCCTGCGCCGCATGCCGGACTATGTCCGCTATATCACACCCCAGTTCACACTTACGGACATCAATTTCCAGCGTGTTCCGATCGTCGATACGTCCAACCCGTTTATCGCGCGCTGGATACCGACTCCCGACGAATCGATGCTCGTCATTCGCTTCGCCAAGCCGCGCGGCATCGATTTCCCCTACCTGCTGTCGATGATCCACGATTCCTTCATGTCCCGGGCGAATTCCATCGTCGTTCCCGGAAACAAGCTGGATCTCGCAATGCAGCTGATTTTGACCCCGCTGATCATGCAGCTGATGGAACGCAAGAACCGAGCCTCGTGAGGAGAAGACGATGAACACCCAAGCTTTCCTTCAAGAGACCCCAACCGCCGAGATTGTCAGCGAAAGCGACATGGCCAATGCGATCCGTGCGCTCGCGATGGACAGCGTGCAGAAGGCCAATTCCGGCCATCCGGGCATGCCGATGGGGATGGCCGACGTTGCGACGGTTTTGTTCAACCGCTTCATCAAGCTTGATCCCCTGCATCCACAGTGGCCGGATCGCGACCGCTTCGTCTTGTCGGCCGGTCACGGCTCAATGCTGCAATACGCTCTGCACTATCTGATCGGCTATCCCGATATGCCGATCGAGGAATTGCAGCGGTTCCGCCAGCTCGGCGCCAAGACCGCCGGCCATCCCGAGTACGGCCATGCCCAGGGTATCGAGACGACCACGGGACCGCTCGGGCAGGGGCTTGCAACGGCGGTCGGCATGGCAATGGCCGAGCGGCTTCTGCGCCAGCGCTATGGCGAGGAAATTGTCGATCACTTCACCTATGTGATCGCCGGCGACGGCTGCCTTCAGGAAGGGATCAGCCATGAAGCGATCGATCTTGCCGGACACCTGAAACTGGCGCGACTTGTGGTGCTTTGGGACAATAACTCCATCTCGATTGATGGCCTGACATCGCTCTCGACGTCGATGGATCAACTTGCGCGGTTCAAGGCGGCCGGCTTCGAGGTTGAAGAGATCGACGGGCACGATTTCGAGGCGATTGCCGCCGCCATTACGCGGGCGCGTTTATCCGACCGGCCATCGCTGATCTCATGCCGGACGATTATCGGCAAGGGTGCACCAAAGCTCCAGGGAACAGAGAAAACCCACGGCGCACCACTTGGCGAGGCCGAGATCGCCGCCACCCGGCTCGCCATCGACTGGCCTCATCAACCTTTCGACGTTCCGGAAGCAATCGTCGAGACATGGCGCAACGTCGCCCGCCGTGGTGCAGACGAACGCCGTGAGTGGTGCGTGCGGCTTTCCGCGTCGCTCCAGGCGGAAGCGTTCAAGCAGGAGGTTCAGAAGGAGCTTCCTGCGGAGCTGTTTGACGCGCTGAATGCGTTTCGCCGGGAGCACGTGGAAAAAGCAACCAAGGTTGCAACGCGCAAGGCCTCGGAGATGGTGCTCGGCGTCATCAATGGCGCAACGCAAATCACGATTGGCGGGTCAGCCGACCTTACCCATTCGAACCTGACGATTACCCCAGGGCTTCGCGACATTACGCCTGACGATTTTACCGGCCGCTACATTCACTACGGCATTCGCGAACATGCGATGGCCGCCGCTATGAACGGCATCGCGCTGCATGGCGGCTTCATTCCCTATGGCGGCACGTTCCTGGCTTTTGCCGACTATGCGCGCGGCGCCATTCGGCTGTCGGCGCTAATGGGTCAGCAGGTCATCTACGTCATGACGCATGACTCGATCGGCCTTGGCGAGGATGGTCCGACCCACCAACCGATCGAACATCTTGCGATGTTGCGCGCAACGCCCGGCATCAACGTGTTCCGCCCTGCCGACATCATCGAGACGGCGGAATGCTGGGAACTTGCCCTGCGCTATACGGACCGGCCGAGCATCATCGTTTTGTCGCGGCAGAACCTGCCCATGCTGCGCCAAGCGCATGTTGAGGAAAATCGTTCGGCCCGCGGCGCCTACGTCCTTCGCGAGCCTGCGGAGCCCCGCGCGGTCACCCTTCTTGCAACAGGCTCGGAAGTCGAGATCGCCTGCACGGCCGCCGATATCCTGCGCGGGCAGCACAAGATCGCGGCAGCGGTGGTTTCGATGCCGTCCTGGGAGCTGTTCGAAGCCCAGACGCCCGCCTATCGCCGGTCGGTTCTCGCTGCTGCGCCGCGCGTTGGAATCGAGGCGGCGGCCCGGCTCGGGTGGGATCGCTGGATCGGCGAGAAAGGGGCCTTCATCGGCATGCAGGGCTTCGGCGCGAGTGCGCCCGCCTCCGATCTTTACCGTCATTTTGGCATCACGCCGGAAAACATCGTCGCGACCGCGCGCAAACTCGTTAACAAGGAATAGCGATCATGGCTCGAATTACCCTGCGGCAATTGCTCGACCATGCGGCCGAGCATGGCTACGGCGTTCCCGCCTTCAACATCAACAATATGGAACAGGGGCTTGCCGTCATGGAAGCCGCTGGGGCATGCGACGCGCCGGTCATCCTGCAGGCCTCGCGGGGGGCCCGCTCCTACGCGAAAGATCTGATGCTGGCGAGCATGATCGATGCGCTGGTCGATATCTATCCTTCCATTCCCGTCTGCATGCACCAAGACCACGGCAACGACGAAGCCACCTGCCTGACGGCGATCCGGCATGGCTTCACCTCGGTCATGATGGACGGATCGCTCGAAGCTGATGCTGCAACGCCTGCCTCCTATGCGTACAATGTCGAGATCACCCGCCGCGTTGCGACGATTGCACATTGGGTCGGGGTCTCGGTTGAAGGCGAACTCGGCGTGCTCGGATCGCTGGAGAGCGGCGCGTCGGAGGCCGAGGATGGACACGGCGCGAGTGGTGTACTCAGCCATGAGCAACTGCTGACCGACCCGGATCAGGCGGTTGATTTCGTCTTGCGCACTAAGGTGGACGCACTGGCGATTGCCTGCGGTACGTCGCACGGCGCCTACAAGTTCACCCGCGCGCCGGATGGCGACATACTTGCGATGGGTGTGATCGAGGAAATCCATCGCAAGCTGCCCAATACCCACCTTGTCATGCACGGCTCGTCCTCCGTTCCTCAAGCGCTGCAGGACGTAATTAACCGGTTCGGCGGAGAGATGCCGCAAACCTATGGCGTACCGGTCGAAGAGATCGAGCGCGGCATTCGTCACGGCGTTCGTAAGGTGAATATCGATACGGACTGCCGCATGGCAATGAGTGGCCAGTTCCGCCGCATCGCTGTCGAGCATCCCGGGGAATTCGATCCGCGAAAATTCCTGAAACCGGCCATGGATGCGATGCGCGACCTTTGCCGCGATCGGCTCGAACGTTTCGGAACCGCGGGCCAGGCATCGAAAATCAAGGTCATCGGCCTCGACGACATGGCCAAACGCTACGCCGCGGGCAAACTCGACCCGCAGATCGCCGCAGCCAAGGCTGCCTGACAGGACCCAATCAACGGAAAGGACCCTACAAATGCTGAACAAGTCAGAGACGGTTACGGGAAAGGAGCGCTATAGATCCGGCGTGATGGAATACAAGAAGATGGGCTACTGGGAGCCGGACTACGAGCCCAAGGATACGGACATTATCGCCATGTTCCGCATCACGCCCCAGGACGGGGTCGATCCAATCGAAGCCGCGGCTGCGGTTGCTGGCGAATCCTCGACCGCCACCTGGACGGTCGTCTGGACCGATCGGCTGACGGCGACAGAAAAGTACCGGGCGAAGGCCTATCGCGTCGATCCGGTTCCAAACGGCGAAGGGCAGTATTTTGCCTATATCGCCTATGACCTCGATCTCTTCGAACCGGGTTCGATCGCCAACCTGACGGCATCTATCATCGGCAATGTATTCGGCTTCAAGCCGCTGAAGGCGCTGCGTCTTGAGGATATGCGCCTGCCCGTCGCCTATGTGAAGACTTTCCAGGGTCCGGCAACCGGCATCGTTGTCGAACGCGAACGCCTCGACAAGTTTGGCCGCCCTTTGCTCGGAGCGACGGTAAAACCGAAGCTCGGCCTTTCGGGTCGCAACTACGGCCGCGTCGTCTACGAAGCACTGAAGGGTGGGCTGGACTTCACCAAGGATGACGAGAACATCAATTCGCAGCCCTTCATGCACTGGCGCGAACGCTTCCTCTACTGCATGGAGGCGGTCAACAAGGCGCAAGCGGCCACCGGCGAAATCAAGGGTACGTACCTCAACGTGACGGCCGCCACCATGGAGGACATGTATGAGCGCGCCGAGTTTGCCAAGGAACTCGGCTCCAACATCGTGATGATCGACCTCGTGATCGGCTACACCGCCATCCAGTCGATGTCGAAATGGGCCCGCCGCAACGACATGATCCTGCACCTGCATCGTGCCGGCCATTCGACCTATACCCGGCAGAAGTCGCACGGCGTCTCGTTCCGCGTCATTGCGAAGTGGATGCGGCTGGCGGGTGTCGACCACATCCATGCGGGAACTGTGGTCGGCAAGCTCGAGGGCGACCCGGCGACGACACGCGGCTATTACGATATCTGCCGCGAGGACTTCAACCCGATGCGGCTTGAGAACGGCGTGTTCTTCGATCAGCATTGGGCATCGCTGAACAAGATGATGCCGGTTGCGTCCGGCGGCATCCATGCCGGACAGATGCACCAACTGCTCGATCTTCTCGGGGAAGATGTCGTCCTCCAGTTCGGTGGCGGCACGATCGGCCATCCGCTCGGAATCGCCGCCGGCGCGACCGCCAACCGCGTAGCGCTGGAGTGTATGATCCTTGCCCGCAACGAAGGCCGCGACATCGTCAACGAGGGTCCCGAGATTCTCCGCATGGCCGCGCGCACCTGCCAGCCGCTCCAGCAGGCGTTGGATATCTGGAAGGACGTCACTTTCAACTACACATCGACCGACTCGCCGGATTTCGTTCCGACAGCAACCGCAGCAGAATAGGAGGACAATATGCGTGTCACACAGGGAGCCTTCTCGTTCCTGCCGGATCTGACCGACGAACAGATCGCAAAACAGGCCCAGTACTGCATCGACAATGGCTGGGCGGTGAGCCTGGAATTCACCGACGATCCGCATCCGCGCAACACCTATTGGGACATGTGGGCCCACCCGATGTTCGACAATCCCGATGCGGCGGCGCTGATGATGGAGCTTAGGGAATGCCGCAAGGTCTATGGCGACCGCTATATCCGTTTCGTCGCCTTCGATAACAGCCATGGCTGGGAGTCGGTGAAGCTTTCGTTCCTGGTCAACCGGCCGGCGGAAGAGCCCGGTTTCCATCTGGCCCGGCAGGAAGCGGGAGGGCGTGTCGTGCGCTATACGACGCGCGCCTACGCGGCCGACAAACCCGCGGGGCAGCGTTATGGCTGATATGGCCGTCAAGGAACTTCAGGCAGAGGATAGCATCGCGGCGGCGCCTGCCGCCGTCGATCTGCGCGCCGAATATGTCGAATCCGGCGTCAAAGACGTGCTTGATGAGCTTGACCGCGAGTTGATCGGGTTGAAGCCGGTAAAACAGCGTATCAAGGAAACGGCAGCGCTACTCCTGGTCGAGCGCGCCCGCCGGCGCATGGGATTAGCGCATGAGACGCCGACTCTGCATATGAGCTTCAGCGGTAACCCCGGTACTGGCAAGACCACGGTCGCGCTGCGCATGGCAGATCTCCTGCATCGCCTCGGCTATATCCGCAAGGGACACCTTGTTTCGGTGACGCGTGATGATCTCGTCGGGCAGTATATCGGTCATACCGCGCCGAAGACGAAGGAAATCCTCAAGAAGGCGATGGGCGGAGTACTCTTCATCGACGAGGCTTACTATCTTCACAGGCAGGAAAACGAGCGCGACTATGGCCAGGAAGCCATCGAGATCCTGCTTCAGGTCATGGAAAACCAGCGCGACGATCTCGTGGTTATCCTCGCCGGTTATGCGGACCGCATGGACAAGTTTTTCGAAAGCAATCCGGGCTTTCGCTCGCGTATCGCCCACCACATCGATTTTCCTGACTACGGCGACGACGAATTGCTGAGTATTGCTGAAACGATGCTGTCGAAGCAGAACTACCATTTGGACGATGAAGCCCGCGCCATCATGGCAGATTACATCACGTTACGCCGGCAGCAGCCACATTTTGCCAATGCCCGTTCCATCCGCAACGCACTCGACCGGGCGCGCCTGCGACAGGCCAACCGGCTCTTTGAAAGTTCGGATGGTCCGATCGATTCGCGTGCGCTTTCAACGATCACTGCGCCCGACATCAGGGTCAGCCGCGTCTTCGCAATGTCCAGGCAGGAGGAATGATCATGATAGGGCAGAAGACCATCATCGCCCCGTCCGTGCTCTCGGCGGATTTCGCCAGGCTCGGTGAAGAGGTGGAGGATGTCATTGCGGCCGGCGCGGACTGGGTGCACCTCGATGTCATGGACGGGCATTTCGTCCCCAATATCACTTTTGGTCCGCAGATCATCAAATCGATCCGCAACCGGACGAAAGCCACTTTCGATTGTCATCTGATGATTGCTCCGGCCGATCCCTATCTTGCCGCCTTCGCCGAAGCCGGCTGCGACATTATCACGGTCCATGCGGAAGCTGGACCACATCTTGATCGCTCGCTGCAGGCGATACGCAACCTTGGCAAGAAGGCCGGTGTCTCATTGAACCCCTCGACCCCGGAGAACGTCATAGAATATGTCCTCGACCGCCTCGACCTCGTCCTGCTGATGACCGTCAATCCCGGTTTTGGCGGACAGGCTTTCATTCCTTCGGTCATCGACAAGGTACGCAGGGTCAAATCCATGATTGGCAGGCGGCCGATCCATATCGAAATCGATGGCGGTGTCACACCGCAGACCGCGCCACTCGTAGCGGCGGCGGGCGCCGATGTGCTTGTCGCGGGTTCTGCGATATTCAAGGGAAATGGCAAGCTCGCCTATGCTGACAATATCGCAGCAATCCGTCATGCTGCCGACGCGGCAATGCACGCGCGGGCAGCTTGAACGGAGGCGAGGACAATGGCGGCGATCCCACCCGTATGCGATTTCGGCTGGAAGGCTATCGACTCCCGGCTCACCGGTATCGATGGCGAGACACATTCGATCCTGGCGCAGGCCGGTCGAAGGGGACTGGTGGTGGCTTTCATTTGCAACCATTGTCCTTACGTCAAAGCGGTGATCAAACGCATCGTGCGCGATGCCCGGGATCTCAAGGATTTCGGCATTGGTTTCGTCGCGGTCAATGCCAACGATGCGGCGGCCTATCCGGCCGACTCTTTCGAAAACATGCAACGCTTCGCCCGCGAGCATGACTTTCCATTCCACTATCTTCATGACGCCGATCAAACGGTGGCACGCTCCTATGGAGCGGTCTGTACGCCCGACTTTTTTGGGTTTAATTCTGCCGGGGAATTACAGTATCGCGGCCGCCTTGATGCATCGCGCAAGGAGGAAGGCGATACCGATCTTCGCCGCGATCTTTTCGAGGCCATGAAACAGGTCGCAAATTCAGGCCAGGGCCCGCGCGAACAGGTCGCTTCGATCGGTTGCTCGATCAAATGGCGCGAACCGGCATGAATGCGGGGGAACGCCGCCGCGTTCAGCGGCGGCATTGCGCTTATTTCGAATACTGCTTCAGGTAGGCTTCCAGATTGGCGATATCCGTATCATCCTTCAAACCGGCAAAGGCCATCTTGGTGCCTTTGACCTTGGCTTTCGGATCATGCAGGTAGTCTTTCAGGCTTGCCGGGTCCCAGACGAGACCACCCTTGCCAGCCTCGACCATGGCAGTCGAATAACTGAAGCCAGGATGCGTTCCGGCAGTCCTGCCGAACAGGCCGAACAATGAGGGCCCGACCTTGTTCTTGTCGCTATCGGCGACATGACATACCGCGCATTTCTTGAAGACCGTTGCACCTGCAGTGGCATCACCCTCCTGGGCCCGCGCTCCAACAGCTGACAACGAAACAATTGATAGACCGATAAGTAGGGCATTCTTGTATCGCATGGCATTTCCTCATTTTCGCCAAGGGTGCCCTGGACGAAGACTGGCACCAATTTCCATGCATTGGTGTCCACCATTTAGAACTCTTCCAGAGTTACCCGCCGTTCCTGAGAAGTCAATCGCTTACACCGAGAAATTGCGGGCCGATTTTTCCATGCTCGCCGTGATTGACGTTCGCATACGGGAACCGTAACCTGTTGCAATATTTCTCATTCGGGCACCTTGAGAAATCCGATCAGCGTGACTGAGTCTTTCTCGCGCCGGACGTGCGGCTGAGCGTAGGAAGACCTCGGCAGAAGGCGGGAGGTGCCGACAATGAATGTGATCGATCTCGTCCTGACAATATGCCTTGCGTCGAATCCTTCGAGTTGTCGGGAGGAGCGGCTGCATTTCGAAGACCGTGGTGGCCAGCTGAACTGCATGTTTCTCGCCCCTGCCGAGATCGCGAAATGGTCGGAGCTCCATCCCAAGCAGAAGGTAGTCCGCTGGAAGTGTGATTATCCGACAGATGAACGCTCGCTGTGAGGAGAGCGTCGTGATTCGCGTATGCATACGGGCATTTTTCAGTCTGGCAATTCTCCTTCTGGTTTACGAAGCGGGCATCACCGGCGCCTTGGCTGCCGAAACGGTACGGATCGGGGTTCTCAAGTTCGGCACGGTGAATTGGGAACTTGATACGATCAAGTTTCATAAATTCGATGAGAAGCACGGTATCGATCTCGATATCCGGTTCTTCGCGGGCGAAGATGCCACCAACGTGGCGATGATGGCCGGCGACGTGGATATCATCGTCAGCGACTGGTTATGGGTATCGCGCCAGCGATCGTCCGGCGAGGACCTGACATTCGTCCCGTACTCAAGTTCGGTGGGCGCCATCATGGTGCCAGCACAATCGCCCATTGAAAGCCTTGGAGACCTCAAGGGCAAGAAGCTCGGGGTGGCCGGTGGTCCCCTGGACAAGAGCTGGTTGCTGATCCAGGGTCTGGCGAAACAGCAGTACGCATTCGACCTTGCTGCTGAAAACGAGATTATTTACGGCGCGCCGCCCTTGCTGGCCGAAAAGGCGATGCAGGGCGAGCTCGATGCGGTCCTCAACTTCTGGAATTTCTCCGCGCGGCTC
This sequence comes from Phyllobacterium sp. CL33Tsu, assembly GCF_900113985.1. NCBI lineage: Bacteria > Pseudomonadati > Pseudomonadota > Alphaproteobacteria > Hyphomicrobiales > Phyllobacteriaceae > Phyllobacterium > Phyllobacterium sp. CL33Tsu. Next base: position 126,016 of record NZ_FORJ01000007.1, read on the forward strand.
GAGGCAAACGGCTTCCGCCGTCTGCTGAGCGCGAATGATGCCGCGAAAGCGCTTGGCGCGTCCGGCACCACTTCGGCCATCGGTTACATCTTTCATGAAAAATGGGCGAAAGCGCATCCGCAGGCCCTTGCCGGCTTCATTGCGGCCAGCCGCGACGCCAAGGCATTGCTGGCAACCTCGGACGAGGATTGGCGGCGCCTCGCCCCCGTCGTGAAGGCCGAAGGTCGGGAACTTGACGTTTTGCGGGATCGCTACCGGGAGGGAATCCCCGACGATTCAGTCGAGGAACAGCAAGCGGATGCCACGAAGCTCTATTCTGTGCTTGCCGAACTCGGTGGGCCGCGGCTTGTGGGACCGGCCAAGACACTGGCGCCAGGCACGTTCTGGGGAGACGAATGAATGGGGCCGGCAAGCGCTGAATCCGACCGCATGCAACGGGGAAGGGCACCGGCAGATCGCAGCAAACTGACCTCGCCGATCATGATCGCACTATCTTTTGCCGTCCTTTTGGCCGCCTGGCATTTCGCTGCCGTTACATGGCCAAGCCGCTCCCTACCGGGTCCGTTGCCGGTCTTCCAGACTTTCCTGCGCGAAACGGCGAGCGGTGATTTGCCTTACCATCTTGGCATGACGCTTTGGCGCGTCGCGGCATCGTTCGTCCTCGCCATGGTCATAGGCTCGGTCATCGGTGTTTTCCTCGGCAGTTTCCGGCGCGCCGACCAATTCTTCAACCCGTGGCTCATACTGTTTCTCAACATTCCGGCGCTCGTCGTCATCGTCCTCGCCTATATCTGGTTCGGCCTCAACGAGGTGGCGGCGATCGGTGCCGTGGCCGTCAACAAGATCCCGAATGTGATCGTCACCATGCGCGAGGGCACGCGCGCGCTTGATCCGCGCTACGCCGAGATGGCAGCCGTCTATCGATTTGGACCCCTCGATCGGCTTCGCCATATTCTCCTGCCGCAATTGCAGCCTTACATCGCCGCTGCGTCGCGTTCGGGTATTGCCCTGATCTGGAAGATCGTACTCGTGGTCGAACTGCTCGGCCGATCGAACGGTGTGGGTTTCGAGATCAACCTCTTCTTCCAACTTTTCGACGTCGCGGCGATCCTGGCTTATGCGCTTGCCTTCGTCGCGGTCATGCTTTTCATCGAACTCCTCCTGGTACAGCCCCTTGAACGCTCATCAACTCGCTGGCGCCGCCGCGCGGCTTAAGGTCAACATCGAAGAGAAATCGTTCCGCACCTCGGACGGCGGAACGATCGAGGTGTTGCGCGACCTCAATTTCGAGGTGGGGGAGAATGAATTTGCCTGCGTGCTGGGACCCTCCGGATGCGGCAAGACGACAATGCTGCGCATCCTGCTCGGGCTCGACCGAGAGTTTCGCGGCTCCGTCCAGCTGCCTGGAAAGGTGGAGGCGCGCATGGGTGCCGTATTTCAGGAACCACTGCTTTTGCCCTGGCGGACCGTAGAACAGAACGTTCGGCTTGCCCTCCCGACGCACCTTCGCGACACCAGCCTGGACCAGCTTTTCGCAAGTCTTGGCCTCGCCAAGATGCGCGGCTTCTACCCTTCGGAGCTCTCACTCGGCCTTGCGCGCCGCGCAGCAATCGCCCGGGCATTGGCTATCGAGCCCGATATTCTCCTCCTCGACGAACCGTTTGTTTCCCTTGATGCCTCGACTGCCCAGCAATTGCGGCATCTCCTGCTTGGCGTCTGGTCGGACCGCCCGACGACGGCCTTGATGGTAACGCACAACCTGCAGGAGGCAATCATGCTTTCCGACCGCATTGTCGTCCTCTCGGACAGGCCGACCCACGTCCTTGGCACATTCGATATCCGGTTGCCCCGCAATTATCGCAACGAACAGGTCAATGCCGATCTGCTGCGAGCATTCCGGGAGAAATTCGCCGGCATAAGGACTGAACCATGATTCCGGCGCCAACCCGGCGAAGCATCATCAAGACAGGGATGCTCTTCGCCTGTTGCGGCATGATGCATTCTAGCTTCGCAGGGGCGCAGTCATCACTGACGGTCAGCGAGATTGCCCCCGGCGTTTTCGCTTTCAGGGGTGTTCCGGCCCTCATGCTGGCCGCTAACGAGGGAAAGATCTGCAATCTTGGCTTCATCGTCGGCAATGAGAGTGTTGCGGTCGTCGATAGCGGGGGAAGCACGGCCGAGGGAAGGGAACTCGTCGCTGCGATCCGCGCCGTGACCGACAAGCCGATCCGCTACCTGATCAACACCCACATGCATCCGGATCACATCTTCGGCAATGCCGCTTTTGCCGAGACGGGCGCGACAATTGTCGGGCACCATAACCTGCCGCGAGCCCTTGCCGCCCGCGGCGAATTCTATTTGCAGAGCTACCGCGATGCCATGGGCGCTGCGCTCATGGCAGACATCAGGATTATGCCGCCGACACAACTTGTCACCGACGTCGTTGAGATCGATCTTGGCGGGCGCAGACTGACACTTAAAGCGTGGAAACCTGCCCATACGGACAACGACCTGACGGTTTTCGATCAGCAAACCGCAACGTTCTTTACCGGCGATCTTTGCTTTCTCGGGCACCTGCCGACGATGGATGGATCCTTGCGCGGCTGGATGGCTCAACTCGACGCCTTGGCATCCATCAAGGCACAACGTGCAGTCCCGGGCCACGGCGACGTGCCGGCGAACTGGCCGCAGGCGCTCGACGCCGAGCGTCGCTATTTCGACGTGCTTGCCGCGGACATCCGCAAGGCAATTGCCGATGGGGTGCCAATGGCCAAGGCCGTCACGACCGCGGCCAGAAGCGAAAGAGATAATTGGCATCTCTTTGACGACTACAATGAACGCAATGCGACGGCAGCCTTCGCCGAACTCGAATGGGAATAACGGTGTTGTTTGCCAGAAAGTTCGGCGTGGTGGTATAATGGCACCTGGCCGGGCACCGCCAAAACTTGGTGGAGGCAAAGCATGACTTTTAATTTCACAGATCGGCGCAGCCGTTTTGCGATCGTTTTGTCGTTGGCATTTCTTGGCGGCTTGGCGCCGAACGCCATGGCGCAGAGCGCTTCAGGGCCGGAACCGACGACCTGGAACAGCCTCAAGGGCGACGTGTTCGGCGCGAAGCCGATCGAGCCAGCTGATGGCATCATCAGTATCGAGGCACCGAAACGCGCGGAAGATGCGGCGATCGTTCCGGTCGATCTGCGGTTCAAGACCGACGCCGCGTCAGGCAGGCTGAAAGCCGTTACCCTTATCGTCGATGAGAACCCGTCGCCCGTCGCCGCGGTCTTTCAATTCGGCAAGGATGCCGGCGTCACGCATCTCGCCACACGTTTGCGCGTCAACGCGTACTCTTATATCCGGGCGATTGCCGAGACCGAGGACGGCAAGCTGCACATGACAGAGACCTTCGTAAAGGCCTCAGGCGGCTGTTCGGCTCCAGCAATGAAGAACCAGGACGAAGCCTTGGCTTCGCTCGGCCAGATGAAGCTCAAGGTTTTTCCGTCGACGGCTGCGGGCACTGAGCCGATGACACGCGCCACGGAGATGCAGCTGATGATCCGGCATCCTAACAATTCCGGGCTCCAGATGGATCAGGTCACGCGCTATTACATTCCGCCGCATTTCATCGACGGGTTGACGATCACTCAGGGCGATCGCTTGATCATGTCCATGGTAGGCGGCATATCGATCTCGGAGGATCCCAACTTCCGCTTCGACTTCAATGCAAAGCCCGACGAAGACATCAAGGTCGATGCGGCTGACACGAAAGGCAAGAAGTTCCAGAACGAGTGGCCGATCCAGTCATCTACCCTTTGAGGATCAGAAGCAGCGCACGTCAGCCTCTGCCTGCGCCCGCTTCAACTCTGCGTTTGCAGCCTTGGCCGGCGCACTCTCACGGAACAGTGCGCCGTTCTCGCCAGGAACCAGTCCCATCTGCTTGAAGGTCTCAGCCGCCTCGTAGTGAGGATAGGTCACGACGGAGGCAATAACGTCAATGGAACACGAGCAGCGCTGCAGCATATCCCGGTTTTCGCCATTGGATTTCATGCACGCGTACACGTATTCTGCGACCGTCGCCGTGGGGTAGTCTGACGCAGCATTTGCCGGCAAAGTGAAGCCAGATATTGCAACTGCTAACAGGGCGAATTTGGCAACTCTGAACGCGGCCATGGCATTTCTCGCTTTCGTGGCGTTGAAATATACATTTTCCAAGTAGATAGCAAAAGATAACAACGATCTGCAAACATTTATGCCGGTTTTAAGTATCAAATTGTGTGACAGCCGCAAAAAGCAGAATATATGAATAAAATAGGCAGGTTACTGCAGTGCAATAGAAGTGTATTGCAATGCAGCAAATATAAATTGATAATCCTGCTTGCTTAATGCATTTGTTTCTCCTATCGTCGGTTTGTTTCCGGCTTCAAGGACGTTACCGTCAAGGGAGTGGTGACAGTCTTCGTAGGCCAAGCGGGGTGGGCAGTAACGGTGCCCTCTGCTCGCCTGGCTTAGGTCGTGACACGCTGCCGGAAATACTTCCCATTTGCGTGAGCTGATGGAGCGGAGTCGTCCTTTGAGATGGCGCCGTCCGATGGTTCATTAAAGTGAACTTAGGGAGGACTCAGAATGCGTGTACACAAACACTTCATTGGCATTGCACTCGCTACCACAGCCATGACGCTCTCGTTGGTGGGAGGAGCATTTGCCAATGATGATCTTCAGACCCTGTCTTCGGATGCCAAGAACTGGGCTATGCAGACGGGCGATTACGCCAACACTCGATACTCGAAACTGAAGAAGATCACCAAGGACAACGTCAAGAACCTCCAAGTCGCCTGGACGTTCTCGACCGGTGTACTGCGCGGCCATGAAGGCGGTCCGCTCGTAGTTGGCGATGTTATGTATGTCCATGCTCCTTACCCGAACACGGTCTATGCGCTCGATCTCAACAATGACGGCAGAATCCTGTGGCGGTACGAGCCAAGGCAGGATCCGAACGTCATTCCGATCATGTGCTGCGATACGGTCAATCGCGGCGTTGCCTATGGCGACGGCAAGATTTTCCTCTACCAGGCTGACACGACCCTCGTTGCTCTCGACGCCAAGACCGGCGCCGTTGCCTGGTCCGTCAAGAATGGTGAAGCAGCTGACGGCAGCAAGGGTGAATCCGGCACATCTGCGCCGGTTGTCATCAAGGACAAGGTTCTCGTCGGTGTTTCCGGCGGTGAATTCGGCGTCCGCGGTCACCTGACAGCCTATAATATCAAGGACGGCAAGCAGGCCTGGCGGGCCTATTCTATGGGATCCGACAAGGAGACCTTGATCGATCCGCAAAAGACGACAGCGCTCGGCAAGCCAGTCGGACCTGATTCTGGAACGAATACCTGGGAAGGCGATCAATGGAAGATCGGCGGCGGGACGACATGGGGCTGGTACTCATACGATCCGAAGCTGAACCTGATCTATTACGGCACGGGCAACCCATCGACCTGGAATCCTAACCAGCGCCCGGGTGACAACAAATGGTCCATGACCATCATGGCCCGCGATGCCGACACCGGCATGGCAAAATGGCTCTATCAGATGACCCCACACGATGAGTGGGACTATGACGGTGTCAATGAAATGATCTTGGCCGATGGCATCAAGATCGACGGCAAGGATCGCGATGTGCTCGTGCATTTCGATCGCAACGGCTTCGCCTATACGATGGATCGTGCAACCGGTGAGCTTCTGGTCGCAAAGAAATATGATCCGGCTGTCAACTGGGCCACTGAAGTCGACATGGACAAGAGCAGCAAGACCTATGGCCGTCCAAAGGTCGTAGACAAGTATTCGACCCAGGCTCAGGGTGAGGATACGAATACGACCGGTATCTGCCCGGCCGCTCTCGGTACGAAGGATCAGCAGCCTGCGGCCTATTCGCCGAAGACCAAGCTCTTCTATGTTCCGACGAACCATGTCTGCATGGACTACGAGCCCTACAAGGTCAGCTACACCGCTGGTCAGCCTTATGTGGGCGCCACGGTTTCCATGTATCCGGCTCCCAACAGCCACGGCGGCATGGGCAATTTCATTGCCTGGGATGCTGCCAAGGGTGAAATCGTCTGGTCCATTCCCGAGCAGTTCTCGGTTTGGTCAGGCGCCCTTGCCACGGATGGCGACGTCGTCTTCTACGGCACACTTGAAGGCTACCTGAAGGCGGTCGATAAGAACGGTAAGGAACTCTACAAGTTCAAGACACCTTCCGGGATCATCGGCAATGTCACCACCTACGAACATAAGGGCAAACAATATGTTGCCGTTCTGTCCGGTGTTGGTGGCTGGGCAGGCATCGGTCTCGCAGCCGGTCTGCTCGAAGCCAAGAATGCAGCTGCATGGCATGGCGCAGTCGATCAGGGCAGGGCCCAGGGCGACGAAACCAAGTCAGTCGGAACTGCAGGTCTCGGCGCCGTCGGCGGTTACGCCGGTTTGGCCGACTACACCACGTTGGGTGGTCAGCTGACCGTATTCACCGTTCCTGAATGACAGGAACGATGTCGGACACATTGCGAGCGTGCGCAGGCAGGCTCTGAACAATAGGGCCCGGTCCTTCCAGGCCGGGCCCTTCGTGTCTCAAATGCCGAAACATTGATCAATAACAACCGTGGGCCTGTATCGTGAGATGCTGACCGCGGATTGGAAAGAGGACTCCGGATGCCCATTCGAAAGACATTGCTTGCCGTCGCTGCCGGACTCGCCCTTCTGGCGAGCCAGGGCAGCACTTACGCCGACGACGCAGCGACCGCTGCAGTCGCATCCGACGCCAACGGCAAATATGCCGACAAAGAGGGAAATCCCACATACAAGATACAGGAAGATGGCACAGTCGACTGGTACACCTATAGCGGTTACCGGCGGTTCAACTCCGAGTGCCACGTCTGCCATGGCGCTGATGGCGCTGGTTCGTCCTTTGCCCCGGCCCTCGCAACTTCGCTGAAGTCCATCAACTACGCAGATTTCATGGCGATCGTTGCGGGTGGGCGCAAAAATCTCAGTGGTGGCAATGAGAAGGTCATGCCGGCCTTCGGCGACAACAAGAACGTCTACTGCTACATGGACGATCTTTATGTCTATCTGCGTGCGCGCGCTGTCGGCGACTTGCCGCGCGGTCGCCCGGCGAAGCACGAAAACAAACCCGATGCGGCCAAGGAGCAGGAAACATCCTGCATGGGTGGTTGATATGAATCTGCGCCTCCGCTCTCTTCCGCAATGGATTGCCGCATTATCATTGGCGGCATTCCTGGCATCGCCCTCTACGGCGTTGGCGCAGGGGGCGGGGCTCGGTGCGGCCGGTGAACTTGTCGATCCAGACGTTTTGCGGGTTTGCGCCGATCCCTCCGACATGCCGTTTTCCGACGAGAGCGGCAAAGGTTTTGAGAACAAGCTCGCGGAGCTCGTTGCGGCAAAGACCGGCCGCAAGTCGGTTGCCTATACCTGGTATCCGATGGCAACAGGTTTCGTTCGCAATACGTTGCGGGCGCATCGCTGCGATATCATCATGGGTTACGCCCAGGGCGATGAACTCGTCCAGAACACCAACGCCTATTATCGATCGACCTACGTTCTGATCTATAAGAAGGGCGCCGGGCTTGATGGCGTGGACAGCATCGAGGATCCGAAGCTTGCCAACAAGAAGATCGGAGTGGTTGCCGGTACGCCGCCATCGGTAAATCTCGCCAAGGCAGGCTATATGCGCAACGTTCATCCGTATCCGCTGATGGTCGATACGCGCCTCGCTCCGTCCATGGCCGAAGTCATGATCAAGGAACTCAAGAGCGGTGTCATCGATGTCGCCATTCTGTGGGGGCCAATGGCAGGCTACTATGCCAAGCAGATCGATCCCGATCTCGCCTTCGTGCCGCTCCTGAATGAGAAGTCGGGGCACATGGCATTCCGCATCACCATGGGCGTGCGCCCGTCCGACCAGGAGTGGAAACGGACCCTGAATAAGGTGATCAGGGAAAACCAGGCGGAGATCAACAAAATCCTGCTCGATTACCAGGTTCCGTTGATCGATGAGAACAATAAGCCGGTGACGCAATAGGATGACGGAGGACGCTTGAAATTGCAGTGCAACCGGCTTGTGGCGGCAGCCGTTCTGATAGTGGCAGGGACAGGCTTTGCACTTGCCGCAGGAACGGTTCCCGAGCCCGACGGTTACAGGACTGAAGCCTACAGGGCGCCGACGCCGGCGACGCTGAAGGGCGCAAAGGTGATCACGACCGACGAGGCGGTCGAACTATGGAAGAGCAAGGACGCTGTTTTCGTCGATGTTCTTCCCCATGATCCGAAGCCAGCAGAATTGCCGGCTGGCACGATCTGGAAGGAAAAGATTCGAGAGGACATTCCAGGAAGCATCTGGCTTCCAAATGTCGGATACGGGGTCATTAACAAGGAGACAGAGGCCTATTTTCGCAAGGGGCTCAAATCTCGTCTGGGTGATGACGTGAACAAGAAGGTGATTTTCTACTGTATGGAGAACTGCTGGATGTCGTGGAATGCAGCCAAAAGGGCGGTTGAATGGGGATACACTTCGGTGATCTGGTTTCCCCTCGGCACCGATGGATGGACCACTGCCAAGCAGGCCACACAAAGAAATGAACCCTACTGATTTCAATCCTGCGCCATTGTGGCGTATGATGCTGGAGAAAGATCGGGAATGATCTTTGATTTGAGAAGGAGGAAAGCATGAAGAAAACCTGGACAAAGCCAGTCATGTGCCAAGTTGCTGCCGGCATGGAACTTTCGCGTTACCTGCCAGCGGAACTGAAGGCCAAGAAATAAGCCACATACCTCTCGCCCCACGCACATATGGAGCGTGGGGCGGCCTTCTGGTTCAATCGTAAGCTGAAAGCACGTGCTAATGCCTTGCTGTTCGGCTGTGAGGATGCGTGCCTGCAATGCGTTTGAAGATAATTGGTTCAGCGGCAGGTGGCGGGTTTCCGCAATGGAATTGCAACTATCGATTGAGCCGAGGTGCCCGGAGCGGCGATATCAATCTTCGCCCCCGAACCCAGTCCGGCCTCATTGCCAGTGCAAACGGCACGGATTGGGTGGTATTTAATGCGTCTCCGGATATCCGTGAGCAGATTGCCGCGACACCCGAGCTCCAACCTGCTTCTGCAGGCCCGTTGCGGTCTACACCAATCCGCGCAGTCGTTCTGACCAACGCCGACGTCGACCATATTGCCGGGCTTCTCAGCCTGCGCGAACGCGAGCCATTTGCGATCTACGCCTCCCAGCGGATCCTGGAAGTTCTCGCAAGCAATTCCATTTTCAACGTGCTCGATCCAGCGATCGTCAAGCGGCGCGAGCTTCTGCTCGATGAGCCTACGAAAATCGCTGACGCCAGCGGCAAGCCCACCGGTCTCGTTGTCGAGGCATTTGCCGTTCCAGGCAAAGTGGCGCTATTTCTCGAAGATCCAAGTTTGGCCGCGCAGGGTTTCGGCACCGAGACGGGCGACACGATCGGCCTTCGTATCTCGTCGTCGCAGACGCCACATGCAGCATTTTACGTTCCGGGCTGTGCAGCCGTGGACGCCAATCTGAAGCGCCGCCTGTCGAATGCCGATTGCCTGCTCTTTGACGGAACGCTTTTCACCGATGACGAGATGATCACTGCAGGCGTCGGGTCCAAGACCGGCGCGCGGATGGGCCATGTGCACATTTCAGGGCCCTCCGGTTCGATCGATGCACTGAGCAATCTCGGGGTCAAGCGGCGGATCTATGTCCACATCAACAATACCAACCCGATCCTGGATGAAGCATCGGCGGAGCGCGCCGCGGTCGGGGAGGCGGGATGGGAAGTCGCCCATGACGGCATGGAGGTAAGGCTTTGAGCGATTTCAGCAATGCGGCGGGAAGCGGCCTTTCGCCGGCGGAACTTGAGAACGTTCTGCGCGAAGTGGGGGCGGTCCGCTATCACAATCGCCATCCCTATCATCACCAGATGACCAGCGGAGCGCTGACCAAGGCGCAGATGCAGGCCTGGGCGCTCAATCGCTACTGTTATCAGTCGGTGATTCCGCGCAAGGATGCCATGATCATCGCACGCGCCGAGGACCCGGAATTCCGCGCCGAGTGGCGCAAGCGGATCGAAGACCATGACGGAAGTGATGGCTGGAACGGCGGAATTGCCCGGTGGCTGAAACTCGCAACGGGGCTAGGCCTCGATGCTGACGCCGTCAAAAGCGAGAAGCTGGCGCTGCCTGCGACGCGCTTTGCAGTCGGCGCCTATCTCTCGTTCTGCACCAACCGCACGCTGCTCGAGGCGGTGGCATCGTCGCTCACCGAACTCTTCTCGCCGGTCATAATCGGCGAGCGCGTTCCGGCGATGCTGGCGAAATACGATTATGTTACGCCGGAGATTCTGGCCTATTTCGACAAACGTCCGACCCAGGCATCGCGCGATTCCGACTTTGCCCTTGCCTATGTCATTAAACATGCAGACACGGCCGAGAAGCAGCAGGCGGTTATCGATGCGCTGGTTTTCAAGTGCGACGTCCTTTGGGCGATGCTCGATGCGCTGGCGCATGCCTATGGCGAAGCGGGCCACGTTCCGCCAGGCGCCTTCGATCCGGAGAGAACATGATCGAAACCGCCCGTGCCCGTTCGCTCGTGTCGATGCAATCGAAACCGATCCTGAAGCGGCATGTCCGTCTGCAATATGATAGAGTGCGTGAAGCATGGGCCCTCCTGTCGCCAGAGCGCGTGTTCTGGCCCAATGAGGTCAGTCTTGATATCTTGCGTCTATGCGATGGGCGGCAGACCGTGGCTGAAATGATTGCCTCGCTCGGCGACCAATATGGAGCGGACGAAGCGGAAATTGCGCCGGATGTGACCGGCTTTCTGCAAGAATGGTCCGACAAATTTCTGGTGACGTTATGACGGAACCTGTCTTACCCCCGATCGGCATGCTGGCGGAATTGACGCATCGCTGCCCGCTGCAATGCGCCTATTGTTCCAACCCCGTTGAATTGCTCAAGGCCAATCGCGAGATGGACACGCAGGGCTGGGTCTCGCTCTTTGAACAGGCGGCCGATCTCGGTGTGCTGCAGGTGCATCTTTCGGGCGGCGAGCCGACCTTGCGCGCTGACCTCGTTGACCTCATCGCGTGCCTTGCGCGGCGCGGCGTCTATACGAACCTTATCACAGCGGGTGTCGGCATTGCTGAGGGCCGCATCGAGTCCTTTGCTGAAGCGGGACTTGATCATGTCCAGCTGAGTTTCCAGGGAGCGTTCGCAGCGACGACGGAAAAGATCGGCAATGCGCGCGGCGCTCACGAAAAGAAACTGGAGACGGCGCGACGCATTCGCGCCGCCGGCCTGCCGCTGACCATCAATGCGCCGATCCATCGGCACAATATGGAAGAGGTGCCCGACTTCGTCGATCTCGCACTCTCACTTGGTGCCGAGCGGCTCGAAATCGCCAATGTGCAATATGCGGGCTGGGCCTTGCTCAACCGCAATGCGCTGATGCCGGAGCGGGAAGCCGTCGAACGCCAGGTCGAGGTGGTCGAGGCAGCGCAGGAGCGGTTGCGGGGCATCATGGCCATCGATTTTGTCACACCCGATTACTTTGCCATCTATCCAAAGCCCTGCATGGGCGGATGGGCCCGCGACGCCTTCATGGTAGCCCCTGACGGCACTGTGCTTCCCTGCCACGCCGCCGCTACCATCAAAACCCTGAATTTCGAACGCTTCGGCGATTGGACTCTGAGCCGCATCTGGCATGAATCCTCCGCTTTCAATGCTTTCCGTGGTACCGATTGGATGCAGGAGCCATGCCGGAGCTGCGAGCGGCGCGAGATCGATTGGGGGGGCTGCCGCTGCCAGGCGCTGGCCATTGCCGGCGATGCCGCCGCCACCGATCCAGCCTGCATCAAATCCCCGCTGCACGCGCGCATGGGCGCGCTCATCAACGAAGCGGCCGGAGCCAGTACTTCGGCGAATGGCGCCGAAACATTCACCTATCGGCGGATTGGGCGGGTCACGGAGCCTACGGCTTGACCAGCGACTGGCTGATCGTCTTCGCCAAACCGTAGAGGCGCTGCTCGATGATCGTCGGAACCTCACAGACATAGGTCAGGGATTGCACGCGCTCGTCGAAGATGCGCGTCTCCCATTTCAGACGCTCGTCCTGCCGGTCCAGTTCTTCCGGATCCGCATCGGGCTTGGCGCGCATGGCATCGACAAGGGCGGCTTCCTTACGCAGGTCTTCCGCCATGTCGCGCTGGCGCATGGCGTAGCGTGAAATACCGGTCATCACCTGTTGGCGCTCGCGGCTGAGCGTGTCGAAGACCCCCTGAAAAACCTGAAAGAGCTTGTCGTTGGCCTGGTCTTTGGGAAGTCCGGCGGCAAATTCCGTTATCTGTTTCTGTGCGGCGTCGAGCGGGTTACGGCGGGCAGCAATCTCGCTGACCAGATCATCGATCTTGGGATCGTTGCCCCAGTCGCTGGCTGTTTCGGGAATTTGCGGTCCGTTCCAGACCTGCCCGACCGAAATTTCCGGCACTTTGCGCTGGATGCAGGGCCAGTCCGGATCGTTGCTCGCCGCCGCATAACCGGGAAGCGTAGCAAAAAAGGGAAGAAGCGTTGCCGAAATCAGGGCAATAGCGCGCGCTTGTCTCACGTATTTCCTCCCTCCTGCTTGCGAATGGTGAGACCCCTCGAAGGGTCGTAGGCAATGATGGCGCCGGTCATGAAGGCAAGCGTAAAGCCGCATACGACGGCAAGCGAGGTCCATTCGACCTGACCATAGAAGGCAAACCGGATCAATTCCACGGCATAGGTAAACGGATTGAGCTGGCAGATTTTGTAAAGCAGCGGGCTTGCCTCCTGCACGCGCCACAGCGGGTAGAGCGCCGACGAGGCGAAATACATCGGGAAGATCACGAAGTTCATGATCCCGGCGAAGTTTTCGAGCTGCTTCACCACCGAAGAGAGCAGCATGCCAAGCGCGCCGAGCATCATGCCGGCAAGGAAGAGGGCGGGGAGGGTCAGGAGATAGCCAATGGGCGGCGCTTTGACACCCCAGAACCATGCAATGAAAAGGAAGGCATGGACCTGGGTGATCGAAACGGCGACGCCGGCCAGGAGCTTCGCAACCAGCAGGAACCAGCGCGGGAATGGGCTGACGAGGAGCGTGCGCATGTTTCCCATCTCGCGGTCATAGACCATGGACAAGGATGATTGCATGCCGCTGAACAAAAGGATCATGCCGCACAGGCCGGGGGTGATATAGACCTCATAGAGCACATAGGTCTGATAGGGCGGGATGATAGAGACACCGAGGACCTGGCGAAAGCCAGCCGCGAAAATGAAGAGCCAAAGCAGGGGCCTAACCAGCGAGGAAATGAACCGCTCGCGCTGGTTGAGATAGCGGAGGCCCTCACGGATAAGAATGCCCTTGAGGCAAACAAGATATTGCATCAGGCCGAAGCGTTTGCGCGCCGAGGACCGGGGAAGCGGTACGTTTCCGGCAATGTCCGTCATGGTTTCAGCCCTGGGGTTAACGCCACGATGCCCGTAAGCCGCGAAAATGCTTCGTTGATCGTCTCGGCGCCCGCGCGTTTGATGACGTCGTGCACGGGGCCATTGGCGACGAGCTTGCCCCGATCGAGCACGATCACTTGGTCGGCATGGCTGACCTCGTCGATGAGATGGGTCGCCCAAAGTACGCTGATGCCCTCGTTCTGGACGAGCTTGCGGATGTCGGAAAGGATCGTTGCGCGCGACTTGATGTCGAGCCCGACCGTCGCTTCGTCGAGCAGCAGCAGCGACGGCTGGTGCAAAAGCGCGCGTATGATTTCGACGCGGCGAATCTGCCCGCCGGAAAGGCTGCGCGCCTTCTCGTGCAGGCGGTCGCTCATGTCTATCGACATCAAGAGCTCATTGATGCGCTGGTTTGCCTGCCGCGACCCAATGCCGTGGAGCGAGGCGTGGTAGGCCAGGTTCTGGTGTACGGAAAGGTCGAGATCAAGCGTTCGCGCCTGGAAAACAATTCCCAGGCGCCGTAGCGCGTCGCCGGACTTGCGGTTTATATCGTGCCCGAAGACATGAATATTCCCTTGCCGCGTGGCAAAGAGGTGGCTGATCAATGAGAACAGCGTCGTCTTGCCCGCTCCATTCAAACCCAAAAGAACGGCAAAACGTGCGGGCGCAATCGAGAATGATATGTCATCCAGCGCTTGTCGTTTGCCATAGGCGTAACTCACCGAAGTCAATTGCAATGCGGGAACGTCTGCTTCCGGCAAAGTCCTGCCTTCGATATTTCTCAGTCCGGCATTTGTACCCATTGAGCTCCACCCTGGTACCGTATGCGGTATCACTTATTTGACGGTAATCTTACCCTTCATTCCCTTGTCGGCAAGGTCGGGAACCGACCATGTGTATTCGCCCGGGCGAACCGCGGTGAATTGAACATTGATCGTGCCGGGTGAATCGAATTCGAGCCAGGCGGGCGCCCCGTTCATGTGCACCTCGAGCTCGTTGATGACGATCTGATTCATCCAGACGTTGCGGAAAAGGTCGGTAAAGAACTTGTATTCGAAACCGGCGGCCGAGGTGATCTTCCAGCGGTAGCCTTGTCCGGCGACAAGCTCGAAATCCTTCTGGTTTACGGCGAAGTCGTCGGTCTTGGAGCCAAGAATGAGTTCCGGGAGGTTCTTGCTCGCACGCGTGACCGCCGGTGCCTTGGTTTGTGCTTCGGCCTTCGGCTTCGGTGCCGCCTGATCGTCGTCGTCATCATCGGCCTGTGCAAATGCCGTTTGGGCGGCCACAATGCTCAGGAATGTCGCGAGGGCGACCGTCTTGAAATTTCTCATACTTTTCCTCCCTTGATATGCGTCATTCATTGGTCAGTTCGGCGCCACCACGACACCCCAGGGCAGTTGCCCGACGGTAACGGACTTTATCGGCTCGTCCGTGGCCGTATCGATGAAGGTGATGTCATTCGAAAGCCCGTTGGTGCTGATGATGTTCTTGCCGTCCGGTGTGAAGGCGAGCTGCCATACGCGTTGCCCGACGAGGATGTATTTCTCCACCTCGTAGGTCTCGGCATTGACGACCGCGACGCGGTTGGCCGGTCCGAGAGCGACATAGGCTTTCTTGCCGTCAGCGGTGATGCGAATGCCGACGGGCTGGATCTGTTCCGACCGCAGCCCCTGGATCTCGAACGTGATCTTGTGGGTCACTTCGCGCTTGGCGTTGTCGATAACCGACACGGTGCCGCCGACTTCGGCTGACACCCAGACCTCGGAGCCGTCAGGTTTGAACTGGGCAAAGCGCGGGCGGGAGTCGACAAGGACATTATCGGTGATTTCGTGAGTGTCGGTATTGATGAAATGCGCCATGTTGGTCGTTTCCGACGTGTTGACGATGGTCTTGCCGTCAGGGCTGACACCCATGCCTTCCGGCTCAACCCCGACCGGTATCTCGGCGATGACATTCTTGCTCTCGATATCGATGACGGTGACGAGATTGTCGTCTTCATTGGCAATGTAGAGCTTCTTGCCGTCCGGCGAGAGCACGAAAAGTTCGGGATCAGGACCGGAGGGAAGCGATCCTACGATCTCGCCGGAGGCGGTATCGATGATCTCCACCGTATCGTCGTCGCTGGCGCAGACGTAGACGAATTTACCGTCCTGCGAGATGGTAATTCCCCGCGGCCTCTGTCCGACTTCGAGCGTCTTGACGACTTCCATTGATTTCGAATCGACGACGGTGACCGTGTTGTCTTTCTCGTTCGACACGTAGACCATATTCGCAAGGCTTGGGCCCGCAAGAAATGGCAGAGCCGCAGTCGCGGCGAGCAGGCGTAAGGTCCGTCGCATTCAGTCCTCCCAGTATTTCTAGTTCAGTTTACACTTGGTCTCCGGCCTGTCGACGCCGAGCGTATCCAGCTCGGAGAATTGATGCAGGAAGCCCTCCTGCGGCGAAGTCGACACCACCCCGTGGCCATCGCCGATCAGAACAGGTTGGCGCAACTGCCAATTCCAATTGCGGAAGGTCAGCTTCTGGCCCTTGAACGCGGCAATCGAGAAACCGT
Source organism: Phyllobacterium sp. CL33Tsu (assembly GCF_900113985.1). Taxonomy (NCBI): domain Bacteria; kingdom Pseudomonadati; phylum Pseudomonadota; class Alphaproteobacteria; order Hyphomicrobiales; family Phyllobacteriaceae; genus Phyllobacterium; species Phyllobacterium sp. CL33Tsu. Next base: position 142,099 of record NZ_FORJ01000007.1, read on the forward strand.
CCGACTTGATGTAGTCCTCGACCTGCTTCGGATCATTGCCTTTCGTCCGTGTGACCGCCTCGCCGACAATGCGGACCGCAGTCCATGCCTGCATGTCCTTTGAAAGCATCCGGCGACCAGTCGCCTTGGCGAAACGGTTCTGGATTTGCGATCCGCCCCATTGTTCGCTGGCGGGATGCCAGCTCGAAGCCACAAGCCCCGCCGTGCCTGCAACTGGACGCGGCGTCCAGGTCCGATAGGGCACATAGCTGCCGAAGACCTCGCTTTCGTCGGCGACGATCACGACGTCATGTTCGGGCAGGTTCTGGGTGAATACCGGCATCTGCTTTTGTACCTGGATGACGCCTGTGTCAGTGCGGCGTGCGGTGCCCTTGTCCTCGTAAAGCCGCTCTTCGACGATGGTCGCGCCGAAACGCGTGGCGGCGCGCCTCATCGCATCGGCGTAAAGCTTGTCGCCGTCGTGGGAGCCATAAAGCAGCACCCATTTGCGCCATTGTTTCCAGACAAGATATTGCGCGAGGCCGTCAGCCAGCATCGAGCGGGTGGGCGCCGTATGGAAGACATTCGAACGGCATTCCTCTTCCCGAAGCGAATCGTCGGTGGCCCCGACATTGAAGAGGATCGCGCCATTTTCCTTGGCAAGATCGGCGATCGAAAGCAGTTGCTTGGCTGAAATGTCGGCGAGGATAAGGCGATCGCCCCGCGCCAGCATTTCCTTGAAAACGGGCACGATGTCGGCCTGCGGCTTGGCTTCCGTTACATCGAGAATAAAGGATTGGCCGAGAAATTTGCCGGTCGTATTGTTGTCGTTAATGGCAACGTTTGCGCCGGCCACGCCCTCGTCGCGCGGCGGAATATCGAGTACGGAGAGCGCAAGTTGCGGCTCATAGGCGCGCAGATAACCGATGCGTACATCAAGCGCAGGTTTTGCAGATTTGTCGGGTTGTGTAGCTTGTGCGTTTAGGGAAGGGACGTTGACGAAGAGCAAAAAAAAGCCGAATAAAAACACGAGAGTGTTTGGCACCGTACTCTTCATGATCATACCATTCCGTTTTGCCGCCATTCGCGTCATGGCGGTCGCTTAAGAACAGAGGTGCCCAGAGTGTTTTTAAACAAGCCCGCCGAAATCTCAACCCACCGTGTCAGCTTTTCTCACGCGTTGGTTGATGTGATGTTCATTCTGTCGGGAGCGCGCCAATGACGCAGATGCTGGCCAGCGTAAGGGATCGCCAGGAAGCGGAAATCGTCTTTCTGAACGGCGCCGATATCATCGATCTGAAGGATCCGGCAAATGGTGCCCTGGGCGCGGTGGAACTATCCAAGCTATTGGAAGTAAAGGATTATATTGCCGGACGCCGACCGCTCAGCGCTGCCTGTGGCGATCTGCCGATGCACCCTGACACAATCCGCAGCAAGGTCGAGGAAATTGCGGCGGCCGGGATCGATTATCTCAAGGTTGGGTTCTTCCCGAACGCGCAGCTCGATGCCTGCATCGAGGTACTGAAGCCGCTCGCAACGCACGGAAAATTGATTGCCGTTCTCTTCGCGGATCATGTGGCGGAATATGATGAAAACCTTGTCGAGAAGCTGGCCGCTGCAGGGTTTCATGGCGTTATGATCGATACCGCGGACAAGGCTTCGGGCCGGCTGCTCGACCACATGACGCCCGACCAGATCGGCCATTTCATCAAGGAGTGCCATTCGCACGAATTGATGTGCGGCGTTGCGGGATCGCTCGAGGCGCCGGACGTTCCGCGGCTCCTTGCCTTCAAGCCCGATTTTCTCGGATTTCGCGGGGCGCTGTGCGCGGGGCTCAGCCGTAATTCGCCTGTTGACGCGCAGGCGACAGCGAAGATACGTGGCCTTATTCCGGAGACGGAGGGGCGGCGCGCGCCTCCGGGTGTCGACTACAAGCTGCTCGCCGCCCGCGCCTACTTTCCCGATCCCGCAGAAGCCGGCCTCGGGACCGACAAGATCTTCGTCCGGGATTTCGTCGTTCCCGTGCAGATCGGCGCCTATAGTTTCGAACACGGCAAGAGCCAGAAGGTCCGCTTCGATGTTACTGCGGATGTGCTCCGCGTGACGCGCAATCCCGAGGACATGCGCCATGTCGTTTCCTACGACCTCATAATGGACGGCATCCGGGCGATCGTTGCGCAGGGCCATGTCGAGCTCGCCGAGACATTGGCGGAACAGGTGGCGGCGCTGGTTCTGGAGAATCCACGCGTGACCCGTGTTGTCGTCCGGGCGGAGAAACTGGAACTCGGGCCAGGCGGCGTCGGCGTCGAGATCGAGCGCAAGAACGACATGCGAAATTCGGCCAAGTCGAGACAGGGCAAAGCCGAGCAGGTGCATGTGCATGGAGGCAGGAAGGGCGGCGCGACCTCATGAAACCGCTTGTCGTGAAGCTCGGCGGGAGCACGGCGGGAAAGGCGGAAATGCAGCACTGGATCGACGCTCTGGCGAGCTCGACCTTTCCGCTCGTAATCGTCCCCGGCGGTGGCCCCTTTGCGGACCAGGTGCGGCTTGCGCAAAAGCGGTTCGGCATTTCGGATGACGCTGCTCACGCCATGGCGATCCTCTCCATGGATCAGTTCGGCATGATGCTTGCCGAGCGCCATGACAGGCTTCGCCTTGCCCGAACTGTCGGCGAGATAGGTGACGTGCTGGTGGCGGAACGTATTCCTGTCTGGCTGCCTTCGACCATGACGATCGACGCCGCCGATGTCGAGCGCTCTTGGAATGTGACGTCCGATTCGCTGAGCGCTTGGCTCGCAGAAAAACTCGGGGCCAAAGCGCTGCTTCTCATCAAACAGACGGACGAATACCTGCATTGCGCATCGCTTTCCGCCCTTGCTGACGCCGCTATTGTCGATCCGCTGCTGGACAAGATGCTTGCCCCCGACATTGATCTTTATATTGCCGGTCCGCAGACACTCGACGCGTTGAAATTACCCTTGGCAACGATCCCCGGACACCCGATCATGCGTTGCAATATTGCTGAAGCCATGAGTGCTCAATGACACAACTTCATACGCCGCGCTGGGCCTGGGCCCTTACCGGCTCGGGCCACTTCTTCATCGAAAGCTTCGAGTTGATCCGTACGCTCGAACACTGCGATATATTCGTATCCAAAGCGGCGAATGAGGTCCTGCGCATGTATGGCCTGAAGCTCGATTTCCCCGATACGATGCGCGTTCTCCACGACAAGACGGCCAGTTCCATCCCGATCGGAGGGTTTTACCACGGCGTTTATCATACGGCAGTGATTGCACCGGCTACCTCGAACACGGTGGCGAAATGCGTCGCTGGCATATCGGACTCCTTGCCCACCAATGTTTACGCGCAGGCCGGCAAGTGCCGCGTGCCGTCGATCGTCTTTGCCTGCGACACCGCGCCGGAACTTGAAACCATGGCGCCGGGCGGCATGGTCAAGGTCTATCCCCGGCCCATCGACCTGGAAAACACCGAGCGCCTGAAGGCCTATCCACGCACCAAGGTCGTGGAATCACTTTCCGAACTGCAGGGGCTCATCGCACAGCGGCATAATGAGATCGCCAGCGATGGCTGAGCGCCTGCTATTCCTGACCGGGCACCTGGCGCGGTCGCGGCTGGAGCGGGTTCTCGCCGACCTCGGGGAAACGACTTTTTCCTATGAGATCGTCGATATCGGCGTGAAGGTCGCGGCCTTAATGACCGAGGAGATCATTTCGCGCCGTTTGAAGTCGCCGTTGACTGCAGACCGCGTGATCCTGCCCGGGCGCTACCGTGGTGATCTTGCGCGGCTTAGCGACAGGTTCGGTGTGGCTTTCGTGCGCGGTCCGGATGAGGTGGCCGACCTTCCCGCCTTCCTTGGGCGGGCCGGTAAGCCCGTCGATCTTTCGCGCCATGACATGAGGATTTTTGCCGAGATCGTCGACGCATCGGCGTTGGGCATCGAGGCGCTGGTTCGGCGTGCAATGACGCTCAGCGCCGCTGGCGCCGATGTAATCGATCTCGGTTGCCTGCCGGAAACACCGTTTCCGCATCTCGCCGAGGCCGTTCGCAGCCTCAAGGCAATGGGCCTCAAGGTCAGCGTTGATTCCGCCAATATCAAGGAGCTGGAGGAGGGGGCCGCAGCTGGCGCCGACTATCTCCTCAGCCTGACCGAGGAGACCTTTTGGCTTGCCGAAAAATATCGTGCGACGCCCATCCTCATCCCCGCGGCTGCCGGCGATCTCGATTCACTCGGCCGTGCGATTTCAGCGGCGCAGACGGCCGGTATATCCTTCATCGCCGATCCGGTCCTCGATCCCATCCACTTCGGCTTTGCGGCCTCGATTGGCCGTTTCATCGAAGCGCGGAAACGCTGGCCGGACATTCCCATGATGATGGGCACAGGCAATCTCACCGAACTCACCGACGCCGACTCTTCAGGGGTTACGGCGGTCCTCGCCGGACTTTGTTCCGAGCTCTCGATCCAAAATGTGCTCGTCGTCAACGTCAGTCCACACACGGTGCGCACTGTTGAGGAGCATGACCGCGCCCGCCGCATCATGTTCGCTGCGAAGGAGGATCACGCCTTGCCGCGTGGTTACGATGCCGGATTGTTGCAGGTGCATGATCGCAAACCCTATCCGCACAGTATTCAGGATATCGATACGCTTGCCGCTGACGTTCGCGATGCGAATTTCCGCATCATGACTGCGCCGGACGGCGTCCATGTTTTCAACGGTAAGGCCCACCGGACGGCACAGGACGTATTCGAACTTTTCCCTGGTCTCGGCGTTGAGGCTGATGGCGCTCACGCCTTCTATCTCGGCGCGGAACTGACCAAAGCGGAAATCGCCTGGAAGCTCGGCAAGCGTTATGCGCAGGACGAGCCGCTCGCATGGGGCGCTGCTGCGCCTGAGAAACAAGAGGACCGCACGAGGCTGGCCGAGGCTGGACATACGTTGCGGACAAAAAAGGATGTGGCGCCATGACCTACATCAGGGAAACGATCGTAACGACCGTGGACAATCAAGGCGCGGTGCATATCGCTCCGCTCGGCATTATCCAGCAGGACGACAAATGGATCATTGCGCCGTTCCGGCCGTCAAAGACGCTGGAAAACCTCGCTGCAGTGCCCTATGCAATCGCCAACTACACGGACGATATGCTGGTTTTTGCCGGATGCCTGACCGGGCGCAAAGACTGGCCCACTGTCGCCGTCAAGGGTTGCAAAGTTCCCCGTCTCCAATCGGCGCTCAGCCACTCGGTTCTGAAGGTTGTTTCGGTCAATGATGACGGCCTTCGACCCCAGCATCTTTGCGAGATCGTGTCGGAAGAGACGCACGCTCCGTTTACCGGGCTCAACCGCGCCAAGGCAGCCATCCTCGAACTCGCGATTCTCGTCAGCCGATTACACATGCTGCCACCTGAAAAGATCGAGGCCGAGATAAAATATCTATCGATAGCCATGGAGAAAACGGCCGGCCCTGACGAGCAACAGGCCTGGTCATGGCTGATGCAAAGAGTGAAGGACCATCGCGATGCCCGCGATGCGAAAGGCAAGGATGCCATCCATCATGAGCATCATCACGGCTGATAGGGAGCTTCAGTTCCTTTAAGATGCATTGAGCCCAAAAGTGCGACCGCAGCAGCCGGCGCCGCCTTGCTCGCATCATCGCGCGCAGCATCGGTTGCCGGGATAAGCGATCCGAAATCGAGAAAGGGGCGTTCAAGTCGCGCTGCAAGACGCTTGATCTGCGGCCGGCCAATGCCCGCACCGACGATAGGTGCCGCATAATTCGACCCTATGCGCCGCGCAACGCGGAAGGCGCCGTCATGGATCATGCGCAGCTGATGCTCGCTGAACCACCGCGCGATATCCACCCACTCGTCGTATTCCAGATCGGCACTGTCGCGCCCGACCATGCGTGCGAGACGCGCCATAGAGCCGGCGACAGACTTTGCCTGGCGATCGGCCGATGGATATTTGTCGTCGGCTTCATCCAGCGTGCCGAGAATGCGGCCGAGATCGGCGGTGTTGGCGAAATACTCGTTCATCAGGGGTGTCATGCGGCCTTGCACCGGTACCAGCGCCGCGATGCCGATAAGCGCCGAACGGGCAAATCCGGTGTAGACCAGTTCCCCTGTCAAAAGCCGCTCAGCATCGGTATAGCCGTCGTTCGCGATCTCGCCGGCCTTGAAGGCAAGTATGTCGGTGGTGGTCGAACCCATATCGACGAAAAGCCCGCTGTCCAGGAGCTTGGCGCTTAAACTTGCCGTCGCGTGCCAATTTGCAGACGCAATGTCGCTTCCAAGCCCGCGCGCCGTCGTGACATCGCAAAATCCCGCCCGTCCCGCATAGATCAGCGTGTCATCGCTACCGAATTCGGCCTCAATAAGATCGAGCAGGCCGGCGATCCCTGCGTCGCGCGACGCAAAGGTGTCGGAAAGTTCGCCGGTCATAGTGAAGACATTGAGGTTGCCCGCTTCGCGCAAAGGCCCCATTTCACGCAGCGCTGCGCGCAATTGGTCGATGCCGAGCCATAGGGGGGTCTTTACAATCTGCGCGGAGACGATCTCACCGCCCAGGCATTTCGCCTGTTTCAGGTGTGCACCGCCAAGATCCCAACCGGTTACGAGGGGCTTTCTTTCATTGGCAAATCGCGGTTTCATGGCACTCTCATCACTTGGATTCGACCCTGTGCATATCATTCCGGTAATCGACATAAAAGACGGCCGCGTGGTGCGGGCGCATCTCGGCGATCGTGCCAATTATCGCCCCATCGAGACCCCGCTGAGCCCGACGGCCGAGATAGGCGATGTCGCACGGGGCCTTAACTCGCTCTATCCGTTTCCACTTGTCTACGTCGCCGATCTCGACGCAATCGAAGGCCGCCATCCGCCACTTCACCTCGTGTCGCAACTGCAGGACGCGCTCGCGTCCTCGGCCATCTGGCTAGATGCCGGATTCTCTGCTCAAGAAGAGGTTGAACAAGCACTGTCGCTCAAGGGAATTGTTCCGGTCATTGGCTCCGAGTCCCAGCGCGATTTGGCGCTTCTCAAGATGCCCGGCATCATTCTATCCCTAGATTTTCGCGGCAACGCATTTCTTGGACCAGAGGGGATCCTCGCGGATGCCCAAACCTGGCCGTCGAATATCATCGTGATGACCCTTGGCAGTATTGGCGCGAACGCGGGTCCGAACTTCAGTTGGCTAGCTGACATAAAGCGGCGTGCCGACAATCGATCGGTCATCGCCGCCGGCGGTATCCGCGATGCCAACGACCTTCACCAGCTCGCCGCCATGGGCATCGAGGGCGCACTTGTAGCGACGTCGCTTCACAATGGTGCTCTCGCCTCAGAGGCGATCGCATCTTTCATGCACAAGGTGTGAAAAGGCGCAGAGCCTTCGAGGAAGAGGGTGTCCCCTTCCTCGAAACCTAGAATCCCAAGAGTTTTGCCAACCGGCGCAGCAGGCCATCCGGTTCAACAGAGGGCGCGCTCTGTGCGGGGTTGTCTCTTGTCTATGCGCTGAAGGGGTGCTTCACGGAATCGCGCTGGGCGGTTGCTTCCGCGGCCGTCGGCTTGCCCGTTACTGCGCGTTGGATTGCTTCCTTCGTGGCGCGATAGTTGTAGTCCTGGATCTTTGCGTCGCTCTCTGCTTCCCAATGGATGAAAACGCCAACGCAGATGAAGATATCGTCGGCTTCGTCCGCAGGAATCGTTCCGTCGGCAACACTGTCCTGAACCGCCTTGGCAACAGCATGCTGTGCCGGTCCGAACATCTGGACGGCCTGCTTGGCGCCCTTGATGGTAACCTTGTTGAACAGGATCGTATTGGGTTTGCATGCGAGGTTCGGAGCAATGACGGCAAGCAGGGAGGTGAACCCATCCTTGTTGTTCGTCAACGCATTGCAGAATGCCGTCTCAACGGCGCTGCCACGCGGCCCGATCAGAAGATCGATATGCGCAACTTCATTTCCGTCGCCAACCAGCGACTCGCCAACCATAACTTTATTGATTTTCGCCACAGCCTATTTCCTCCCTATAGCGGTCCCAAATGGTTCGTCCAAAGATGCCGCACCTCGAGACACGACGCTCGATGGACAGCTATCCTTGTTCGCAGCACCCTTGAGTTGGGGGTCGGTTGGCCAGATAGCAGCGGATGAAATCCACTGACGAAATTCAATCATTTACCTAGGGAATATGCAAGACCAAGTTGAGTTGTAGCGCAAAAAGGGTTGCAACGGTGAGGTCGGCGGACGTGCCGGGGTTGATGCCATCATGCTTGAGCTCGGCATCGAAGGCGAGGAGCAGCTTTTCCCGTTCAGTGCCGTCCTTAAGAGCGTGTACACGCTCCAGTATATGCGCCGCCTTCTTGCGTGTTGCTTCAGCGCGCGCCGCACCGAACTTGCGAGCGATGTGACTGTCGGCAAAGGCCGACAGGTAATGGAGATAGAGGAAAACGACGGGCCACATGTGCTCCTCGCCCGCTTGGACAGCGGCAGCGTGCGCGGCAAATCCGCCGCTGAAGATATCAGCAAAGCCGGTGGCATATTGGCGGGCAATCATGTCACGGTCGGCGGCTTCGCGCATCGCTTCGAGAAGCGTGACTGCGGGTTCTTCTGCCACGTCATGTCTGGTGGCGGAACCGAGACCGCCGGGCTGCGCAAGGACGATCGCGGCGAACGCATTGCGCGCGTCCTCGACGTCGAGCGCCGCAAGCACGGCATCAAGGTTCGCGCGCAGGTCGGCGCCGCCGCGCTCCGCAGCCTGTGCCAGCGGCGCACAAAGGAGAACGATGCCGAGATTGGTGTTGGTTTCAACCTTCTGCCGCGTCGCCCTGATCGCGGCAAGGATGCGAGCGCCAATGGCAAGTTCAGGGTCCGCAATCGGCGTAGCCGAAGCCTGGGCACTGTCGAAGAACTGTGCGACGCTCATCTTGTGGCCGTCGGCAAATCGATGCACGTTTCCCGGTTTGAGCGCGTCGATCTCGTGATAACAGGCATCGATATAGGCACGCCTTATCTGCTCGCGTGTCGGTTTCACGCAGCAGGCCTTTCATCGAGTGCGGGAGCGATGCGGGCGGCGAGTGCACCCGCGATGCGATCGGCAATGCGCACCGGCACGACCGATTGCAAGCCGGTCCAGGCCGGCATGCTGTTGACCTCAAGGACGAGAAGGCGGCCATCGGCGGCAGGCACGATATCGATGCCGGCAAAGTCAGTGCCGATGGCTGCAGACGCGGCAAGCGCTAGGCTTTCGAGGAGCGGACGCACGGTACCGATGACGGGTTCGGCCTTGGCGCCCTTGGCCATGTTGGTGATCCAGCCGTCGGCGCGGCGCGCCATCATGCCCAGCACCTCACCGGCGCATGTAAAAACCCGGTAGTCGCAGAAGGGCGGTCCCGAATGCGCAACGTAACGCTGCAGGTAATAGATGTCGTCGACTTCTTCAGGCTGGGGGAGGTCTTCGACGCTCCTGATGAGGCGTAAACCTTTGCCTTGCGATCCAAATAGCGGCTTCAGCACCAGGGGGCCGTGCCCAAGCTCGCGCTCGGCAACGTCGCGCGCGTTGGCGAGGTTCTCGACGGCAAAGGTCTGTGGCGTCGGCAGACCGGCATGCGCCAACAGAAAAGTGGTCGTCGATTTGTCGACGCAGCGCTCGATGGCCTTGGCCGAGTTCCACACCGGAACGCCCATTTGCGCGAAGGCATGCAGGATGCCGAGCCTTCGGGTAATCGCCTCGAACGATCCTGATGATATCGAACGCACGATGACACCCGCTGGCAAAGCGCCGTTCAATCCCGGGATCGCAAGTCCCGATGAGAAACGGGTATCGAAAGCGATATCGGCAAGGTGCAAGGTGAGGATATTGAAGCCGAGACGCTCAAGCGAAGCCTGTAATTGTCTGACCTGCCGATCGGCCCGGTCGGATAGGATCAGTATCGTATCTGGCATTTACGGTCGTCTCATCCCAGGGATTGCTCGAGCATTTCATCATCGCGGCTGCCGCTGCGAAACGTATCGCCGGTTTCGATTGCGGTTACAATCACCTCGGCAGGGCTGAAGAGATGCGGATCGATTGCGTAGAAGTCGCCTTTGAATGCCTTGAATATGTCGGCGAACGGCCGTCCATGGTCGCGTGACCGGTGGCTCGGCAGCTGCTCGGCAAGGTCGCGGGCCGCTTGCGAACTGCCACGCACATAAAGCTGGACGATGCCGCCATAAATAATGGCGTCGTTGGTGCGGCCCATGGCTTTCAGGAAGTCCGGATGCGGGGCAGGTATTGGAGCCCGTCCCGCGCCGTCGACAATGGCATCGAGCGGAAAGTTGAGATCGTGCGCCTTGTGGAGGGCGACTTCGAGGACCCGTCCCACGATCTGCATCGACCCCGTGAGGCTCTGCGTCGGCGCATAGATGAAGGTCAATTGCGATGGGTCGAGCTTCGTCGCCTTCGCAACCTTTTCAACGATCTCCGCCGGTGGTGGCGTCGCTGCTTCAAGCATCACGACGGAAGACTGCGCCTCGAGCTCGCGATAGGGGATATCCTTGAATAACGGCTCGACTCGAGCGAGAGCCCGCACCGGTCCCGATCCCATGGCGAAGTATTTTTCGTGCGAAAGATTCCAGCCGGCGTACTGACTGGCAAGGCAGGCAAGGACCGGCTGCGACGAACGCACGTCCACAGTGTATGGCCATTTGCCAAAACTGCGATCGAGGCTGGCCGAGACGGTGGCAAGCCCGCCCATGCAGATTTCGACAATGCGCAGGCCGGCCTCTATTCCCCCGCTAGCCTTGGCCCCGGCGTCGATCAAGTGTTCGCCGAGGCTGCCGCGACTATGGCTTATCCCGAGCCGATCGGCGTCTTCGATCATCGCGTCAGCGAGGCGCTGTGCATTCCTGTTCAGATAGGCATGACCGTCCCTCATGCGAAATCCTCCTCCCAATTGATCGCCAACGTCCTGACGCGGTGCCTTACTGCGCGCTCGGCTGCTGCTGCCGAGGACGCCGACGCAAACACGGTGCAGACCGGATCCCCCGCACCGAGTGCAGTTCCGGATGTCTGGTGATCGGCTGTCATCGCCGGCCAGTCGACCGGCGGAAAGGCCCTGATTGGCCTATTGGTGTAAGCGATGGCCGATGCGGCCGAGCCGCGATAGGCAGGAACCGTAATGGAAGCGCCCGCTAGTGCACGCAAATGTTCACGCAGCAGCGGCGTTGCGTCGCTGTCGAAAATATCGAGCGTTGCCCCCGGGCGGGGATTGATTTCGATAAGACTGAGACCGTTTTCAGCCTCGATGAAATCGGCGCTGCACAGACCGACAAGGCCGGCGCGCTGCGTCAGGGTGGAGAGCCAAGCCTCAATTTGCAAAGCCTTGCCACGGTCGTAGCGGCGCAGCCGAACCGCGCCGCCATAGCGAAACGGCGCACCGGGATGCGGCGATGGCCACTGCCGACTGAAGCCGACAATATGCGCCGTCGTTGCATCTGCGAGGAACAGCGCTGAAAGGTTCTTGCCTTCGACGAAGCGCTGGAAATAGTGTCCCATTTGCGGGCTAGTATGTTCGAAAACGCTCCCCTCCGTCACCGGTAGGGGGGGCTGGATGACATTATGCCCATTCAAGCGCTTGACATGTGAGCCGCCGGCTCCCCCGCCTAGTTTTGTCAGCCAGCCCGTTGCTTCCAAGGGATTGTCGAAGCGGATCTCCGGATGCGGGATGGAAAACTCGTGGCAGAGGCTTGCGAGGCTGGCGGGTTCCTTCACCAGCCGGACAGTGTCGGCCGCATTGCCGCCAAGCGAAAACCTCTTGGCGATTGCTTCCAGCATTTCGGGTCGGCGCTCGAACCCCGATCCGTACACGAAAGCGACTGATTGGGCTTCACCGGCAAGTCCGGCAAGGGTCTCGACGATTGCATGCGGATCGATCCCGTCCTCAAGGCTGCCGTGAAGCTTGACGGCCCGTTCAGCAAGCTTGAGCGTATCGGCATCGTTGAAAAGATCGGCAACCAGTGGCCGCAGACCGGCGCGCCGAGCGGCGGCCGCCAGCGAGCGCCCGGATATCGCGGCGATCAGGATCGCGGCATTATTTGGCAAGTTCGCGAGCAAGTGTGAAAGCGTCCCGGAAATCATAGACGACCGGCTTCTTGGCCTCGATCATCTGTTCGAACAAACCAGCCTGCGTCTTGTATTTGACGTTGCCGATGGAGAGTGGACCAATGCCGACAGCCTGTGTCGCATCGAGCGGTTCGCCGTTGGCATTGACCTTGAGCCCTTCAATGCCGGCCGGAGGTACCGCGTTGACGTCGGCGGCGACGAGCAGCCCGCCTGCCGATCCGAGTTGCGCCTTTGACAGGACCTGCACGCCGGCCTTGGCGGCGGCGAGCACCACCTCTGTTGCGCGCACGATGGCGGTTTTGTACGCATCGGTCGAGCCGTCTGCAGGCTCGACCACGACGCCGAAACGCTCCTTGATCGACGCTGCGATATCCGTCACGCGATCAATGCCGTCATGGCCAACGATGGTAACGTTGGCGCCTTCGCTGGCGGCGATCACCGCCGTGCAATAGCCGACGACCCCGGTTGCGCCAAACACGGCGACAGCCGTTCCGGCAAGGCCGCGATCATGGTGTTTGATAAGGGCCTTTTCCACCTTGGCGACCATGGCAGCGGCAGTGGTGAACGATCCTGCCGGATCGGCAAATACCGAGACCTCGAACGGCGGAACCATGGCTTTTTTTGCTGCACCCAGCATGTCAAGCGCGAGCGGCGCATCCTTGCCGGCGATGAAGATGCCGGTTGCGACGCCGGCGTCGGGCGGACGGGAAAAAATCGCATCCTGGACAAGGTTGCCGATATCGGCGAGGCCGACTTCCGTATAGGGAATTGCCGCATCGAAACCAGCATCGAGCGCCATGTTCACGTCGAACGGGCTCATGTGCCGGAGTGGCGTCAACATGTGAAGGATCGTCTTGCGGCTCATCGTGCCCGCTCCTTTCTGGCTGTGGCGCCCATGATTTCAAGCTCTGGCGAGATTGAGGGCGCTGTGCGTGATCTCCGCGCCCGCGTTCCGGCCCGCAACGATCTGGATCGTCGTGCCGGGAGCGCGGCCGCCAATGGCGCTGACGATACGTTCCGCCTCGGCTTGCGTCTGTGCAAAGGCAAATCCGGTCGGACCCCAGGAACTTTGCCCGATGCCAAGGGCGCCCGCGTCGGCGAGCCGGTGCAATGTCGCCTCTACCTTCCGACTCGTGAAAACGCCCCCTTGGGCCGGCGCGAAATAGCTGCCGATTTCAGTCTGGATGGACGCAATCCCGCGCGCGAAGGCAGCAAGGTCGCGCTCGACCAATGACGGCATGATCCCAAGGAGTACGGTGCGTGCGATCGAAGCGGATGTCGCGACAGGAAACAGAGGAAGCGCGCGGAAAGCAGCGATCTCGGCCTCGCCGTGGATGCCATGGGCAGCATTGTCGAAGACGAGAATGATGCGCCAGGCGTCGGGAAATGCGAAACGGGCAACCACCGTCGGTGCCCGGTTGGTATCGCCTTTCCCCGCGTCGATGATGACGCCGCCTTCCTCGAACGCCGCAATCCCGATGCCCGAGCGCGATCCGCGCTTCAAGAGCACGGCGTCGTTGGCAGGCTCAAGCGGCAGTCCGTGGAGAGTGCGCAATGCGGCTGAAACGGCGAGGGCAATCTGCGTACCGGAGCCAAGACCGATGTGGCGGGGGATCGCATGTTGGATACTGATCCTGTGGTGCGCCTTGATGCCGAGATATGTGCAGAGCGTTTCCAGGTGCTGGGTGATACGCGCCTCTTCGTCGCCGGCCACATGCGTCTCGGCGCTACGTGCAATCGTCAATGTCGTCGCAATGTCTTCGACTGGCAGGCCAATGCTGCCGAAGCGATCGTCCCGCGAGCGGGGAATATCGAGAAAACCAAGATGCAGGCGGGCCGGGACTTTGATAGTGACGGAATCCGACATTTGCTTATTCTTTACATAATCTCAAAAATCGGGCCCACCACTATGATATCGTCTTTCGAATTCGGCGCAAGCGCGATGCGCGACGAAATAGGGAGGAATGCCAATGACCGATGAACCGAAGATCAAGGAACGCGTCTATTCCGAAAGCGAAATCGTCGCAAAGCTCAAGGAAGAACTGCCTCACTGGCGCTATGAGAACGGTTGGATTCGCCGCAAATACAAAACGCAGAGCTGGAAGTCGACATTGATGGTCATCAACACGATCGGTCATCTCGCGGAGGCCGCATGGCATCATCCGGATCTTAAGGCGTCCTATGCCTGGGTCGAGGTCCTGCTCCAGAATCACGCGGCCAAAGGCATTACCGACAAGGACTTCGAACTCGCCAAGAAGATCGAAAGTGTGGTCCAGTGGCAACCCGGCAAGGAGACGGGATCGCTGGAAGGAACGCCGCAAACAGACCAGCGCTTTGCCTATGTAAAATACGACGATTGACCGCGTGATTTTTGCCTGGCGTCAGGGTTCACAATCGAAAAAGAAGTAGCTAAGTTAATCTTGGCACCAGAAAGATGCGGAATATGTCGGTTGCATGGATTGGCAGCCAGCCGGTATCCTTGATGGATGCGATACAGAATGTTGCAAAGCTTCTGGTATCAAGCCGCTGTCCAGTATTCACCATAGATGCGGATGTGCATGGTACGCGCAGTGCGATTGCACTCGCGGAAAGAGTTGGTGGCGCCTTCGATCATATCCATGGCGACACGCTCGCAAGGGAGGTGGCGCTGTTCGCCGATCAAGGCGCCATGATCACGACGCCGGGTGAGACGCGGCGCCGTTCCAGCCTCGTCGTTCTCGTCGGTGACATTCCCGTTGCCCATCATGAACTCCTCCTCCATCTGGCAGGATCCGGTCCTGATCTCGGCGATCGCAACAAGCGGGTCTGGTTTCATGTCGAGGGCGCATTGGAGCCCCCCTCAGACGCGGGTCGCCTCCATCGCAAGCTCAGATCCGTTGCGATCGGCGGGGAGGGCCTCGGACTTTCGGGCGTGCTCGCTGCCCTGCGCGCGGATTTGCTTGGGCGAAATCAGACTGGTTCGCTGGCAAATGTAGATCGTCTGAAGAGCGCGCTCGGCAAGAGCCGGTTTCCGGTCTTCGTCTTTTCCGGCACGATGAATTCGCCGGACCTTGCCATGCTCCAGGGACTTGTGGCCGACCTCAACAAGCAAGGTCGCGCCAGCAGTCTGTTTCTTCCCACGGACGATGATGCCTGGGGTACCGCCCTCACATCACTGTGGATGACCGGTTTTCCGCCCCGTACAGGATTTTCCGATAGCCTCCCAAGCTATGACCCCGTGCGATGGGACACCCAGCGTATGGTTCGCGACAAGGAAGCGGACCTTCACGTCTGGGTGTCCGCACGGGGAACAATGCCCCCGAAAGGCAGGATCGGGTTGGTCTCTTTGAGCCGGACGGAAAAGCGGAGGGAAGGGGCTGCCGTGACGATATCGGTCGGCAGGGCGGGAGTCGATCATGACGGGGTTGCCTTCTCAAGCAGGATCGGCACGTTCCATTCGCTGACGGCTTCGGCACCGTCCGAATTGCCGAGCATAGCAAGCGTGCTGCAGCAGCTTGCGCTTGTTCTTCCCGGGCGAAAGGGTCTGCCATGCTGATCCGTCTCGCTGGGGGAGACGTGATCGATCCGGTCAATGGTACAAGTGGCCGCCGTGACCTGTGGATCAGGGACGGTGTTATCGTGGAAGCTCCCGAGGGCGGCGCAGCAGACGAAACGCACGATTTATCCGGTTGCATCGTCATGGCGGGCGCAATCGATATTCACTCGCATATCGGCGGCGGCAATGTGAATACCGCGCGTCTGCTGCTGCCCGAGCAACACGCAGCGCATCAGCCACGCCCGGCAAACACCCCGCTTTCCAATGCGGGCTGGTCGACCTATCAGACCGGGTGCCTCTACGCTCAGATGGGCTTTACAACCGTCGTAGAGCCGGCCATGGCCCCGAGCACCGCGCTTCACACCCATCTTGAGCTTGCCGACATACCCATCATCGACAAGGCGACGCTCGCCATTCTCGGCAACGACGATTTTACCCTTTCGCTGCTGCGCGATGAAAAATCGACGGCCATGCTCGACGATTATGTTGCCTGGATCGTCGCTTCTTCCCGTGCGCTGGGCGTCAAGGTAATCAATGCCGGCGCGGCCGCTGCGTTCAAGGACAATGTGCGATCGTTTTCGTTCGACGACATCGTGCCGGAATATGGTTTGACCTCGCGCGGCATCGTCAAGGCGCTGCAGGCATCGGTCACGCGGCTCGGCATTCCGCATCCCTTGCATGTCCATTGCAACAATCTCGGCATAGCCGGAAGCGCCGACACGGCCGCGGCGACGATTGCCGCTACCGAAGGCACGCCCCTGCATCTGGCGCACCTGCAGTTCTACGGCTATGGGACGGAAGGCAAGCGCAAGTTCTCGTCCGAGGCCGCGCGGCTTGCGGAACTTGTCAACGGCAACCCCGACGTGACGATCGATATCGGCCAGGTGATGTTCGGCCAGACAGTGACGATTTCTTCTGACGTGATGCGTCAGTTCTCGGCACTCGGTAACGCTAATCCGAAGAAATCGGTCATTATCGACGGTGACGGCAATAGCGGTGGCGGCATTGTCCCCTATCGCTACAAGCACGACTACTATGGCTCGCTGCAGTGGGCGGTAGGGCTCGAGCTCTTTCTCCTCATTACAGATCCATGGCGCGTGTTCTTTACGACCGATCATCCCAACGGTGCGCCCTTTACCGCCTATCCGGAATTGTTTGAACTGCTGATGAGTGCCGAGGCGCGAGACGCCAAGGCGACCGAGCTCAATGCCGGAGCATTGGAGCTGACGACGCTGGCTTCGGTTCGGCGCGAATACACTTTCGAGGAGATCGCCATCATGACGCGGGCCGCGCCGGCAAAGCTTCTTGGCCTCAAGGATCGGGGCCATCTCGCGGCGGGTGCGATCGCCGATATTGCCGTTTACAGGCGCGGCAAGGACATCGCGAAGATGTTCCGCGAAGCCGCGCTCGTCTTCAAGAACGGCGAGGTGGTCGTCAAGAACGGCAAGGTGACCAAATACCGTTGGGGCAAGGCGTTGCGGCTCAATCCGCCGGCGGACAAGGCCATGGTAAAACGCATGCGGGACTATCACGACGAGCGCTACGGCCTGTCGCTGGAGTGGTTCACCTTTGCTGATACCGCGATTGCCCGCGAAGAGCCGTTTGCGGAGGTTTCATGCAAGAGCTGAGCCGCAATGGGGTCGTTGTCGACGATACATTTGCCGAGGCCTTCGGCATGCGGGCCACCGCAATCCTCATTACGGCGCCGACACTGAAGTGGGCTCGCCAGGCAGCGATCACCATGACCGGCTTTGCGACCTCCGTGATCGGCTGCGGATGTGAGGCCGCCATCGATATGGATGTGCCGGAGACCCAAACACCGGATGGCCGTCCGGGCTGCCGCGTCATGATCTTCGCCATGAGCACTGAAGATTTGCAGAAGCAGCTCAAGACCCGGCTCGGCCAATGTGTGCTGACCTCGCCGGGGAGCGCGTGTTTCGCCGCGCTCGATGGAACAGTGCGGCTCGACCTTGGCAATTCGCTGCGCTATTTCGGCGACGGCTGGCAAATCTCGAAGAAGTTCGGCTACCGCCACTACTGGCGCGTGCCGGTCATGGATGGCGAATTTCTGTGCGAAGCGACGACGGGCCTTACCAAGAATGCAGTCGGCGGCGGCAACCTGCTTTTCCTTGCGGCGGACAATGCCAAGGCGCTGCACGCCGCCGAGCGAGCGGTCGCCGCCATCGAAAAAGTGCCGGGTGCAATCATGCCGTTCCCCGGCGGTATCGTTCGGTCTGGCTCGAAAGTCGGCGGGAAATACAAGGGCATGATGGCTTCGACCAACGATGCTTTTGCGCCGACGCTGCGCGGCGTGGTGAATTCCTCACTCACGGCGGACGTCAACGCCGTTTTGGAGATCGTCATTGACGGCGAAACCAGCGATGCGGTTGCCGCAGCGATGCGCGCCGGACTGAAGGCGGCGATCGATCTTGGCCCGAAGCGCGGGGCGCTGCGGATCAGCGCTGGCAATTATGGCGGCAAGCTTGGCAAGTTTCACTATCATCTGAAGGACTTGTTGCCATGAAAGCCATGACCTTCACCCTGCTGTCCGAGCCCGAGGAGCGCCTCGATCTCTCCGTCCTTACGCCGACAGGCATATCAGGGCTCTCGCTCGCACAGATTGAAAGGTTGCGCGTCGGTACAAGCCGCAAACCAGCCGTTGTCGGCGACCTTTTCAAATTGGCCGGAAAAGACGCTGAAAACCTCATCGTCGAGGGCGGAAGCGCCCGGTTCGACCGGGTCGGGGCCGATATGGGTGCTGGCAGTCTGCGCGTTGTTGGAAATGTCGGGAGTCAGGCCGGCCGCAAGATGTCCGGGGGATCGCTGCTGATCGAAGGGAACGCTGGCGATCATTTGGGATCTGGCATGGCTGGCGGGCGAATCGAACTTACGGGCAACGCCGGCAATCACGTCGCCGCACCGCTTGCCGGCGAGCTTGCAGGCATGGAAGGCGGTGTCCTCATTGTTCGGGGCAGGGCCGGCAATTACGCCGGCGACCGGCTGCGTCGTGGCACGGTCGCAATCGGCAAGGGCTGCGGCGATCATGCGGGCTATCGCATGATCGCAGGAACCATCGTGGTTACGGGCAAGGTCGGTGCAATGCCGGGCTACCTTATGAAGCGCGGCTCGTTGCTCTTTGACCGCCACCCCGAGGCACTGTCGCCGACCTTCATCCCTTGCGGGCGGCCGGATACCGCTTTTTCCGGCCTTTTCGACCGCTACCTCATCGCGGAAGGCATCCTCGACCGCCCCCTGCTTGGCAACAGGCCGGGGAAATATGCGGGCGACAATTCCGTGTCGGGCAAGGGCGAGATCCTGTATCGCAGCGCGCGCTAGCCTCCGGACGATACTATGAAGCCTTCCGCGCCGGCCGGGTTTCGACGATACGCGGCCGTTGAAAGCGGATGCGCCCCTTGTCAGGTTCAGCCTTACGCGCTTCCTTGCGGCTGATGACGATACGGGCATCGGTTTCGATGCGGAATACGAGCCCTTGCGTGGCGATCAGCTTGAAGTTCTCGGGGTCGAACTTTTTTCCGGCCGTCACCATGACAGGCTTGAGTTCGCTCAAGCGCTTCGCATCCCCCTTGCTGAACTCCACCGTGACGGAACCCTTCGCACTGCCGAGTTTGTTCTCGATGCCGTACCGGGTTGGCTCGAGCAGGGTTAGGGCAAAAATATCGCCTTTCGTCAGACGTGTGCTGTCAAAGCTCGCCTGCTTGCCTTCGCCAACATGTACCGACCATCCCGTGCCGGACGTCGTGTGAAAGACGACATAGCCCTTTGACGACACAGGTTGGCCGGCTTCCGTGCCGCAGCAACAGCCATCTTTCGAGCCTTGCTGGGTCTTGGCGAGATCAATGTCGAGTTGCATTGAGGTCGCATCGTCGCGAACCTCGAAACTGACATTTCCCATGTGCTTTCCGTCTTTGCGCACGGTTGCCGAATAGACCCCGGCGACCGTGAACTGATGGACAATGCTGGTGGTGAGCCCAAGCGCCCCGCTGTCAAAAACGGTAGCCTCGAACAATTGCCGGTTGAGGTTCGCTAACATCGTTTCATCCTATATCTGCTTCCAGAATCATCTCGACATCGTTGTTGAAGACGTTGAGTTTCCGGATCGGGATCTTGACGGGCATGAGCATGGAGGGACCGAAATTGTTCGGGTTGGTGGTTTCCGGCAGCAACGGGTAGGGATCTTCAATTGCCATCAGCGGAGTTTTGTCACCGAAATAATCGATGATGAACTGGGCAACGATGTCGAGCAGTCCAAAGCTGACATTCAGAAGGTCCGAGATCCATTCCTGAATATCGTCAGGAATGTCGAGGATCGCCCGAACGAGATCGATGACCGGCCCGAGTATCCCCTTCACGATATCCCTCGCCCAGCCGGGAAGGAAAAAGAGAAGGTTGTCGACCGCCGCGTTGACCGCTGCCTCCAGCAAGTCGCCGACGGTATCGCCGACATCGATAGGGTCGATATCGACAATCGGATCATCGAAGAACAGACGCCATTCGCTCGCCAGAGAAGGCACGGCGTCCTGGGCATCCCAGGCGTTCATCCCGGGTGGACGCGCCGGGTTGTCAAAATGGCGCATGACAAGGCGCCCGGTCAGCGACACTTCCGAAACGAGACCGCCGAGCGGTAGCGTGATAGCGATATCGGGATCGTCGTCGAAGATGCAGATTTTCGGCAGGCGAAGGGCACAGCCGAATGGCGTCGGGATGATGCACCAGCCGCCTATGCAGATGCTCGGTATATCGATGCCGAGCGACAGGTCGAGCTTGTCCCATTTGATGTCGAGTTCGTCGATCTTGACCGTATTGTCGCCGCGAAGATCGACATTGCCGTTCTCAAGGTGGAAGGCGACGTCATAACTTGCTGTGAAAGGTCCAAAGTCGGCGCTGTCAGCGTCCGCAAAGGTGAAGTTGTCGCGGATGGCATTGAAGAGGCGAACGAAACTCGCTTCGGAAGCGGCAATGGTGAGGTTGGCCATTTCAGATCACCTCCAGGTTGATGAATGCCTTCAGCTGGTCGTCCTCGATTGCCGGATTGTTCGGAACCGCCGCCGAGATCGGCGTTGGCTTGACGACGACGCTCACGACGTTCTTGATGATTTCCAGCGGCGCCCGTTCGAGCAGGATGCGGAGTTTTGGGATGAGGCCGAGCTTCAGCATCATCTCCAAATAGCATTCCAGTATCGCTTCAAGTTC
This sequence comes from Phyllobacterium sp. CL33Tsu, assembly GCF_900113985.1. NCBI lineage: Bacteria > Pseudomonadati > Pseudomonadota > Alphaproteobacteria > Hyphomicrobiales > Phyllobacteriaceae > Phyllobacterium > Phyllobacterium sp. CL33Tsu. The sequence goes on from NZ_FORJ01000007.1 coordinate 162,935, forward strand.
GTCGGGGCGTATATCGACAATCTCGATCCGGTCGAGAAACGGCTCCAGATAGGGCTTGCCGTTGTAGAAGCGGATTCGCACGCCGCCCACGGCGAAGACTTCCAGACAGAAGCACATCAGGCTGCGCACGGGCAGCGGTCGCGGCGGTACCGGATCCCGGCCCTTGTCATCGCGGTCCGGTTTGTCCTTGGGAGGATCAATAAGCCTGTCGACGGGGAAATCACGCGGGCAGCCAAGACCAAGGCATACCCCGAGCGCCATCGCGAAGCGCTGCGGCGCGAGCTTTCCGAGTTCCGGGGGTAGGGCAATCCCTTTGCCTGGGTGAAAGTCGATCTTGGCCTCGGTGACCTGAACGGCCAGTTCCATGGCGAAGTTGGTGCCCGGTATCTGCAGCGGGTCGATGCGCGTCATCAGTGGATTGTTGCGTTGGGCAACGACAGGGTGCGCATCGATTTGCCGGCACAGCAGCCCAGGGTTGGCGATGACGCCAAGCGAAGCATAATTGAACAATGACGGCCGCTGCCGGCGCACGTGTCCTATCACTGCATTGAACGCATCTTCATGAAACGAGGCGAAGATGTCGCAATTATCCGTAAATGCCATGTTGGTTCCCCCTCGAATGGCAGTCGCAGCAAAGCACAGGCGGCCGAATCGCTCTCCGCGAGATGAATGAAGATTATCTTGCGATGCTGCTAGAAGTCGTTGGCGGGACGGGACCGCCTTGCGCTGTGAAATAATCTGTGGAATATTTACAGCTGCAGGTTGAATATGGGATGTACGCTCGTTTGTCTCAAATAATACATCGTAGTGCGTTTGATCTATCAATGTTATGAGAAAATATACTGACAGTCGAACCAAATAATGGGCTAATCGGTAATCAGTTGGGGTTATATATTTAGCTAATCGGCTTTGTCCGTACGGAGTTCCCGCGGTCTTGGAGCAAGTTGCCGCATCGGAGCCATTGCTCCGATTATCTAGGGTTGCTGTGGAAAAATTCTCTCGCAGCGCTATACTCGCGCAAGATAAGACAGTTCAGCGGCAAAGTGGGATGAAGCACGACTTGAAGCTTATCGACGACGAGTTCATTGACCTCGTATATGCTTCCCTCCTGGGTGAAACCAGCTGGCAGCATTTTCTCGATCGGCTTGCGGCGACCCTTCCGGACGGCAAATCAACCCTCTTTTATCACGATCAGTACAAGGCAACTGGCGCCTTGTCATTGACCTCCGGAATGACCTCCAAGCAGGTCAACCAGTACGATACTTATTTCTGCCGTATCAATCCGTGGATGCCGAGGGCCGCGAACCGCAAGATCGGAATCGGTGTCACGGCGGAACAGATGCTGCCCTATGACCGGCTGGTGAAGACCGAGTTCTATAGCGACTTTCTTGTGCCGGCCGGCGCCGAATCTGCAGTGGGCGTAACGATCGTTCGCACTGAAGGGCGGTCTTTTCTTTTAAGCATCCTGACCAGCGAGCGAGAAACTGAGCGTACTGCCGAAGCGGCCGAACTGCTGACGCGACTGGCACCGCATCTCAACAGGGTCTTCAAATATTATCAGAACCGTTCATTCAACCGGTTCAGCAAGGAGGCCCGGGGTCTTGCCTTCGACGCCATCGATGTCGGGCTGATTATCGTCGGCGACAGCTCCCGGATAAAGTCCGCCTCGGAGACCGCGCAGAAGATAATGGAGCAGGGAAACTGTGTGCGCACCTCCGCGCTGGGGAAACTGCACATCGCCTCCCACGATGCTGAAGCCATGTTGCAGAAGATGCTCGATCGCACGTCGCACGAACCGAAATATGCTAGTTTTCAGGTCGATGACGTCAAGGTGACGTTGATCCATGTTCAGAAGGACAGGTTCTCGTTCTTCTTCGAGGGGCCGACTGTCGTCGTGATTCTCGAGCCGCAACGCACGACGCCACGCGTATTCGACCTCGCGGAGTTCCGCGAAATGTACGCGCTTACCGGTGCGGAAGTCAGGGCCTTGAACGGGTTGATCGGCGGCCGGACTGCCGATGAAATCGCGGCCGAGGCGGGGCTCTCCCGAGAGACGATCAGGTCGCAAATCAAGAGCTTATATGCAAAGACCAATGCCGCAAACCAGGTCGAATTGATCCGGATGGTTGCAGGTCTGGAAGGCCTTTAAACTTCCTTTCAAACAAAAAATTTGCAGTTTTTTTTGTTTCACCCCGCAGGGTGAAGCGCTTTGCCGGAAAATCGACAACTATGAGCTTCCGTTAGACAATTCGCTCCCTGAAATATTCAGGCAAGTGAAGGAACGGACACCAAAGTGGAGTAAGCCGTGGCCGGCTGAAAAGTGCTCAAGAGGTCTACCGGCCATCGCAGTAAATCATGTCGTACAACTTAGAGTTACAAACAACTGATGGAAAATCAGTGAGTAAGTTTTAGGGGTGAGTATCATGTCAGGAATCACGTATGAGCGAATACCGGATGGCAGGCCAATTGCCGACCGACGTACAGCTGCCCGTCGTGCCACGCTGCATATCGCTTCGGAAAATCCACGGCCGCAAAAGTCGCTTGCCATCATCGACGGGCGCGTGCTCTCTCGCGAGCATCTCTCCTGGGGTCTCCTTGCGAATGGGCTCGGCCTGCATATCGTCAATTTCGGCTCGGTGAATGATATCGAAGACTTCGATGCCTCGGAGTTTTCAGCCATTCTCGTGTGTGTCGACGATTCAAGATTTATGGACAACTCGATTGTACTCGAAATCGAGGAACTGGTGCTGAGATTCCCGAACGCACCCGTCATCGTCCAGGCCGATATTTGCGGCTTCCAGCAAATACTGACCGTTCTCGAGCATGGGGCACGGGGCTATCTTCCAGGCAATGCCGGCATATCGGTCTGCATGGAAGCAATTTCGATGGCATTGGCCGGGGGTGTGTTTGTTGCGGCCGAAAATCTGACTGACATCCAGCGCATCCTGGGGACGAGGCGCTACCAATCCAAGCGGGGGGCGATGTTTACACCGCGCGAGGAGGACGTCATTCAGGTGCTGCGGCTCGGTAAGGCGAACAAGTCAATTGCGTATACGCTGAACCTGGCACCGAACACCGTCAAAGTTCATGTTCGCAATATTCTCAAGAAGCTGCGCGTCACGAACCGTTCGGAAGCGATCTACAAGATCAACGCGATGTATGATGAGGTGGCGTGATGTTTAGCCTCGGCATTTTCTTCGCATTGACGACTTTCCTCATGGTGAGCCTGTTGGATCAGGTACTGCGCCAAACCAGTGGGGACCTGGCGGAGAGCCGGGTGGCCAGGTGGTACCGATCCGACGGGGACGAGGCTCGCCATGGGGAAACCATTTGAACAAGGGGCGCGCAAAGCAGCAATTGCACCGTAGATGATGAGTGCAGTGCTCAATCGAATTCAAGGGACGTTCGCAATGATGCGGCGTCCCTTTTTTATTGGGCGCCGTCCCCTCGACAAGGGAGAGGAAGGGCGAGCCTCACCCACACTTCCTTAAGACCGAAAACGTAAGTTGAACGGACCGGTCGTTCACGAGAACTGGAATTCGCGGCAGGCTCGCCTATAAGGGCACTACGAGCCATCACCGCAAATAGGAAGCATTCGAGGTGCCAGACCGAATATCGCCACTCGCGCCGTTCAGACACGAAACGTTCCGCACGATCTGGATCGCCAATCTCTCCTCGAACTTCGGATCACTCATTCAGGCGGTCGGCGCCGCATGGATGATGACCACGATCTCGAGTTCGGTCGATATGGTCGCACTCGTGCAGGCATCGACCGCCCTGCCGATCATGCTGTTTTCGCTCATTTCCGGTGCGCTCGCGGATAATTTCAATCGCCGTGCTGTCATGATCGTGGCGCAGACCTTCATGGTCGTCATTTCCGTGCTCCTGACTGTCTTCGCCTATCTCGGACTGATCACGCCCTGGCTCCTCCTCGCATTTACTTTCCTGCTCGGTTGCGGAACCGCGCTCAACAATCCGTCGTGGCAGGCTTCCGTCGGCGACATGGTGCCCCGCGACGATCTCCCGGGCGCCGTTGCACTCAACAGTATGGGCTTCAACATTACGCGCAGCGTCGGCCCGGCGGTCGGCGGTGTTATCGTCGCCGCAGCGGGCGCGGCGGCGGCCTTTGCCGTCAACGCGGTCAGCTACTTTCCGATCATATTCGCCTTGATGCGCTGGCAGCCGAAATACCCGCCCAATACTTTGCCGCGCGAGACGATGGGGCGGGCGATTTCCGCGGGCCTGCGCTACGTTGCCATGTCGCCGAATATCGGCAAGGTGATCTTCCGTGGCTTCATCTTCGGTTTTTCGGCGAGCGCCGTGCTGGCGCTGCTGCCGCTCGTCGCGCGTGATCTGGTGGGCGGCGGTCCGCTCGTTTATGGCGTCATGCTGGGATCGTTCGGGATCGGCGCCATCGGCGGGGCGCTCCTCAGCGCGCGGCTGCGCGAATTCCTGTCGAGCGAAGCAATCGTCCGCATCGCTTTCGCCGGATTTGCCGTGAGTTCAGCCATTGCAGCCGTAAGCCCGAGCGCCTGGCCGACCAATGCAGCCCTTCTTGCTGCGGGCGCCTGCTGGGTACTCGCGCTCTCATTGTTCAATGTCACCGTCCAGCTTTCGACGCCGCGCTGGGTGGTAGGACGCGCCCTGTCGCTTTACCAGACCACTACCTTCGGCGGAATCGCTGCCGGCAGCTGGCTCTGGGGTGTTATGGCCGGTGAATATGGGGCCGACAAGGCGCTGCTCGCATCGAGCGTCATCATGCTTGCGGGCGCCGCCATCGGTCTCCGCTATGCCCTGCCGGAATTCAAGACGCTCAATCTCGATCCGCTCAACCGCTTCAGCGAGCCGCTGCTGGCGCTCGATCTGAAACCACGGAGCGGCCCTATCGTCATCATGATCGACTACATCATTGCCGAGGAAGACGTTCCGGAGTTTCTCAGCGTCATGGCCGAGAGGCGGCGGGTGCGCATTCGCGATGGCGCCGGCCATTGGGCGCTGATGCGCGATCTCGAAAATCCAGAAGTGTGGACCGAGAGCTACCACACCCCAACCTGGGTCGAATACGTCCGGCATAACCAACGCCGGACGCACGCCGATGCCGAGATCTGGGATCGCATCCGTAAGCTTCATCGCGGCGAAGACAATCCGCGCGTGCATCGCATGGTCGAGCGCCAAACCATCGTCCCGCATGATATCGAGGCGCATAAGACCCCGATAGACATGGCTTGATGGCATTTACGGCTTAAGGTCGAAAGCGCCCTTCATGCTGCCGTCCATGTAAAACGGTACTGAGCTGTGGACATGGGTGATCCGCCAGGTACCCTCCTTCTTGACGAGGCCAAGGGTCTGGCGGAACCAGAGATCGACATTCTGGCCGTCAGTCTTCGTGCCCGTCATGCGCACGAGGCTCGTTGCGAAGGCTACGTCGCCGCCGACTTCAATGCGCGTATCGCGCGCTTCGCCGCCAATCGGTCCTTCCCAGGTGGCGAACCAGCCTGCAAGATCTTCCGCGTCCTTGCCTTTGTGCTGGAGCGGCGGTGCGAGGGTGAATTGTACGACGTCGTCGGTCAGGTTCGAAACGACGTTTGCGGCATCCTTGGCGGTTATGGCGCTGGACCAGGCCTTGATTGTCGCCTCGACTGCATGTCTCTCGTTCATGGGATTTATCCTTGATTGATGAACCTCATCTCAAGGACGAACGAAAAGCCGCCAAACCGACAGCAACTGAAACAGATTGTCTAGCCTTCGGCGAGCCTGTCGAGATGCATCCTGATATGGGCCGCTTCGGCCGCCGTATTCGCCAGCGAAATTGCATGATTGAAAGCTTCGCGTGCTTCCTTGGTGCGTCCGACCTTCATCAACAGGCCGCCCTTGACGCCGAAGAAGTGGAAGTAGCCTGAAAGTCTTCCCTCAAGCGGCTCTATCAAGGCAAGGGCGGCTTCCGGACCCTTTACCTTCGCGACGGCAACGGCCCGGTTGAGAGTAACAACTGGCGAAGGGGTCAGCCGTTCGAGCGCGGCGTAAAGCAGATCGATTTCCCTCCAGTCGGTATCCTCGGCCCGCGCGGCCCTCGCGTGCAGCGCGGCAATCGCCGCCTGGATCTGATAGGGACCGGGGCGGCGATGGCGCATCGCCTTGTCAATCAATGCGAGGCCCTCGGCGATCATCTTGCTGTTCCACAGGCGCCTGTCCTGATCTTCGAGAAGAATGACCGCGCCGTCGGCGTCGAAGCGGGCGGCACTACGCGCACTTTGCAGAAGGAGGAGGGCGGTGAGCCCCATGATTTCAGGTTCGGCCGGGAAGAGGCGCAGTAGCAGCCGCGCCAGCCTTATGGCCTCATCGCAGAGCGGGAAACGCGCCTGCTGCTCATGGCCGCCAGCCGAATAGCCTTCGTTGAAGATAAGGTAGACCATGGCGGCAACGACCGCGAGCCGTTCGGAACGCTCGACGGGCCCTGGCGTTTCGAACGGAACATCGCCGCTGCCGATACGAGATTTCGCCCGGGTGATGCGCTGTTCCATGGCGCTCTCGCTAACCAGAAATGCGCGCGCAATTTGACGGACGGACAGCCCGGAAACGATGCGCAGGGCGAGCGGGATCTGCTGGGTTGCCGGAAGATCGGGATGGCAGCAGATAAAAAGTAGTCGCAATATATCGTCGCGATAGTCGGAATTGTCGATCTTCTCGGCAATCGCGGTCTCGCGGTCGCCAAGGTCTGACAGCAATTCCTCGGGCGGCAGCGGCTGTTGCTTCGCCTGACGCCTGACGCCATCAATGGCGCTATTACGCCCAACGAAGATCAGCCAGGCTGTGGGATCGCGAGGGGGCCCGTTCGTCTGCCAGTTTTTCAAGGCACGCAGGCATGCCTCCTGAAAGGCTTCTTCGGCGATATCGAGATTGCGGAAATAACGCAGCAGCGCACCCACCGCCTGGGGGCGGGCGGCCGTCAATGCTGCGTCGATCCAGCACCCTTCGCTCATGTCAGATCGACTCCGGGCCGGAAGATGGAGACAGGGCGTATTTCGTAGGAACCGGTGCCCGGATTGGCGACGGCAAGATCCCTTGCCGTGTCGATGGCCTCTTCGAGCGATGCGCACTCAATGATGTAGAAACCGAGCAATTGCTCCTTGGTCTCGGCAAATGGGCCATCGATGATAATCGGCTCGTCACGGCCCTTGCGCAACGTCGTTGCAGCAGTCGTTGGCAACAGACGCGCGACGGGCCCGAGCCGGCCCTGCTCCCTAAGCTTGTCCTGGACTTTGCCAAGCCGCTCCATGACTGCATCGTCTTCTTCCTTGGTCCAGGCGCCGACGACATCCTCGGGATTGTAGCAAAAAATGGCGTAGAGCATTCGCGTTCGTTCCTCTCTGAGTGATGACGAACAGGTAACGCCAATCCCGACAGCGGGTCGAGAATTTTATGCGATTTCAGTCGAATAAACCCTGATGCGCCGCCAGCGCGACCAGCCGGTCGCTTGCATTACGGACAGGGGTAGCCCGGCGCGATCCGGCAGTTCGGCCGAGGCCGATAATAGGGTGGCGGCGGACGGTATGCGGGCGGGCGATAATATGGAGGCCGGTAGGGCGGCCTGACGACGATCGTCGGCTGGATGACGACTGCCGGCGGACGCGTCGAAACGGCGCGATCGATGTAGTTGGCCGACAGCCAGCCGCGCAGCCCCTGATAGCCGACGCGGCACCAACTGCCTTCGCAAGCGAGAACATCGACCCGCAACCCTGGCGCGAGAGTCGCGACTTTTGCGTAGCCGGTGCCCGGACCCGTGCGAATGTTCACGTTGCCCATTGTATAGGCGGTATAGGCAGCAGCATAAGCGGGCCAGGCGAGAACGCCGAAGCAAATGAAAATAATCGACAGAATCCGTTTATGCGTCATCGTCGCTTCCATCCCGGTCTCTACAACTTCTGTTTGCAATGAGATTCTGTTTTGCTGAGCTTGTCCAGCCGGTTCGGCCTGTTGATCAATAATGGCTGTAATCCCGGGACCCTTCGGATATCCTGCAGTCGAATCTTTGAAACGGAGGCGCCAAAAGTGGCAAAGGCTGTGTGGTCGCCAGACCAATATCTGAAATTCGAAGACGAGCGCACGCGCCCGGCCAATGACCTGCTGAACGCTATTCCCAATCAGAACGTAAAGGGGGCAGTGGATCTTGGCTGCGGTCCGGGCAATTCGACCGAACTCCTCGTCAAGCGATATCCGGGTGCGGTCATTGCCGGCATCGACTCGTCGGCGGAAATGATCGATCAGGCGAAACGTCGCCTTCCGGACCTGTCATTCGCCGTGGCCGATATCGACGCCTGGCAACCTGGGGAGAAGGTTGACCTGCTCTATGGCAATGCCGTCATGCAATGGCTGCCAGATCACGACCAGCTCTTTCCGCGGCTGCTCGGCTTCCTCAATGAGGGGGGCTCCCTGGCCTTGCAGATGCCCGACAACCTCGAGCAACCCACTCACGTGGCGATGCGCGAGGTGGCGAGGGAGGGCGCCTGGGCCAAGAAGATGGCGCAGGCCGATCTTGCCCGCACCAGGGTTGGCGACGCCTCATTCTACTATCCGTTGTTGCGACCATTGGCGCAACGCGTCGATGTCTGGCGCACGACCTACCATCATCCCTTGCAAGGTCTTGATGGGATTATCGAATGGTTCAAGGGTTCGGGCCTGCGTCCTTATCTTGCGGCGCTTGACGAAGACGAGCGTTTGCGTTTTCTTGAGAAGTACAGGGAGCGCATCGCCCCGTATTATCCCCTGATGCGCGATGGCACGGTCTTATTGCCTTTCCCGCGCCTGTTCATCGTGGCAACGCGCTGAACGAGTCTCGAATCTCCAGGGCTGGCGACATTTTCTTTGGCTTTGAAATCAAGAATTTATTGAAGGTGTTTCGTAAATGAATGCGGAATGGGCACCTAGCATCCATTGTGCGAAAAACGCACAATCGGCTTTGCGGTGGCGACACCGGGAAAATGATGCGCGTGCAGAGGAGTGCACGACAATCATTTTTTCAAGTGGAGAACTATTGAAAATCAGAACGGATGCCATGCTTTCTGGTGCATAGCGCACCGGGCGGTAGCCGGAGACTCGGCGTTTTGCCAAGGGGAGGAACAATGCTCGACAGGCTTTTCAAGCTCAAAGGCCACAACACGTCCGTGCGCACGGAAGTGCTGGCCGGTATCACGACATTCCTGACGATGTCGTACATCATCTTCGTCAATCCAGAGATCCTGTCCTCGACCGGCATGGACCGCAACGCCATATTCGTGGCGACCTGTATCGCGGCCGCCTTAGGCTCTGCCGTCATGGCCCTGGTCGCTAACTGGCCGATCGGCATGGCGCCGGGCATGGGTCTCAATGCCTTCTTCGCCTTTACGGTGGTCGGGGCCATGGGCTTCACCTGGCAGCAGGCGCTCGGCGCCGTATTCATCTCCGGCTGTATCTTCCTGCTACTGACGGTAACCGGGGTGCGCAGCTGGCTCGTCGCCGGCATTCCCAAATCGCTGCGCAGCGCGATCGCCGCCGGTATCGGTCTGTTCCTTGCCTTTATTGCCCTTAAGACCTCAGGCATCGTCGTTGCCAATCCGGCTACATTCGTTGGGCTGGGTCATCTCGGCGCAACGGGCACGCTGCTTGCAATTCTCGGCTTCTTCATCATTGCCGCGCTTGACGCCATGAAGGTACGTGGATCGATCCTCATCGGCATTCTCGCCGTGACGGTCCTGTCGGTGCTGCTCGGCGTCAGCGAATTCAAGGGCGTCTTCTCTGCACCGCCGAGCCTTGCGCCGACCTTCCTGCAGCTTGATGTTCTCGGCGCACTGCATACGGGTTTCCTGCAGGTAATCCTCGTCTTCGTTCTGGTTGAAGTCTTCGATGCCACCGGTACACTTATCGGCGTCAGCAAACGCGCCGGCCTCATCGAAGAAGGCAAACCGAACAATCTTGGCCGCGCTCTCTTTGCCGACAGCACCGCGATCGTTGCCGGTTCTCTTCTCGGCACCAGCAGCACCACGGCCTATGTCGAGAGCGCGTCGGGTGTGCAGGCTGGCGGACGTACAGGCCTGACGGCACTGACAATCGCGGTTCTGTTCCTTGCTGCCCTGTTCATTGCGCCGCTCGCTGCATCCGTGCCGGGCTATGCAACGGCGCCTGCGCTGCTCTATGTCGCCGGCCTCATGATGCATGAACTCGTTGACATCGAATGGCGCGACGTGACTGAATCGACGCCGGCCGCCCTGACCGCATTGATGATCCCGTTCACCTACTCGATCGCCAACGGTCTCGCTTTCGGCTTCATCAGCTATGTCGTGCTGAAGACGCTGACCGGACGCGTAAGCTCGATCCATCCCGCGACATGGCTCGTAGCTATCCTCTTTGTCGTGCGGTTCGCCCTGTTCCCGGTCTAACAGTGCAACCTGGTCCGGGCGCAATTCAGCGGCCCGGATCAGGTCGTTTCAACCCGAAAAGAAAGACCAAAAATGCCATCAGAAACTTCAACCACAAAGGTGCTCGACGCATTGCTCGATGCAATGGAACAAAAAATCATTCCGATGACGGAGAAGGGCGTTGCGGCCGGAAACAAGATTTTCGGCGCGGCGCTCCTGCGCAAATCGGACCTGTCGGTCGTTTTGGCCGAAACCAATAACGAGACGGAAAATCCGCTCTGGCACGGCGAAGTCCATACGCTGAAGCGGTTCTACGAGGTCGATGGCGACAAGCGCCCGGATTCCCGCGATCTTATTTTCCTGTCGACGCATGAGCCATGTTCGATGTGCCTTTCGGCGATCACCTGGGCCGGCTTCGACAATTTCTATTATTTCTTCAGCCATGAGGATTCCCGCGATGCTTTCGCCATTCCGCATGACCTGAAGATCCTGAAAGAGGTCTTCACGCTGGAGCCCGGCGGCTATAACGCCGAGAACGCCTTCTGGAAGAGCTATTCGATCCACAAGCTGATTGCGCAGCAACCGGAACCGGATCGGACGAGGTTGCAGGAGCGGGCCGCTTCGATCGCGCGCAAGTATGATGATCTGTCGGCGCAGTACCAGGCGAGCAAGGGCGGCAATTCGATCCCGCTCAACTGACCCATCCGATTACAAAAGAAGGCCGCCCGTGTGAGTTGGGGCGGCCTTTTTGTTTGAAAGCAGGGCATGCTCTCTAGATCAGCGGACCAGGAACGGCTCCACATAGAAGTGTTCTTCGAGGTTGATCCCGTCGCCGCCGCGGTCGATCACGACGAAGTCGCTTTCACCGCCAAGCGGTGTGAGGATGCCGTGCCAGACGTTGCGGTGAATGTTCACGCCCTGGCCCGGAGAAGTGATGAAGGCGACAGGATCGCTGGGTCCGCCACGCCCGTCATGCGCAGCAACCACCAGGAACGGATTGGCCGAGAGCGGCACGAAAGCCTGGCTCCCGAACGGGTGGCGTTCAACCATGCCAAGCTCCCGCGGCAGTTCGTAAGGCTTGCCGCGCAGGAGGCTGATGAGCGTGCGGGCGTTGTCACCCGTGGTCTCGACCTTGGCAAGGTCATGGTAGCGGGTGCACATGCCGTGATTAATGGGAAAGCTGTGCGCGCCTTCCCTCTCGATGACGTCCCCGAAAGGCGCAAAAGCTTCCCGCGTCAATTTCTGGATCAGTATTTCACGCATATCGGCCCGCCCTCAGTCCGGCAACATGTCGCGCAACCGCAGCAGGGCAATCTTTTCGACCTGGCGGCAGGCTGTGTTGAACTCGGTCTCGCGATCATTGGCGATGCGGGTCTTGAATGCTTCAAGGATCGCTTGCTTGTTCAAACCCCGGACAGCGATGATGAAGGGAAAGCCGAACCGCCTGACGTAGTCGGTGTTCAAATTCGTGAATTCGGCCCGTTCCTCGTCGGTCAGGGCGTCGAGCCCCGCGGAAGCCTGTTCCTGCGTCGAACTTTCGGTCAGGCGCTTTGCCTGCGCCAGTTTGCCGGCAAGGTCGGGGTGGGCATTGAGGACGGCGAGCCTTTCCTCTTGCGTGCCCATGCGAAACACTGTGCGCAGTGCCGCATGCAGCCCTGATGCCGTGTCATGGGCGGGCGAAAGCTCCCCGGCAAAAGCCCGGCGGGCAATCCACGGCGAATGTTCGAATACGCCGCCGAAGCGGTCGACGAAGGTCGTTTCGTCAAGTGCGGATGGGCGCGCGGCGTGAGGCTTGTAGGGATAGTTAGCGGCCCAATGTTGCGCGATGTCGACGCGGCGGGCGAGCCACACTTTTTCATGGGATTGTACGTAGTCGATGAAACGTGCGAGCGCGGCGCTGCGGCCAGGACGGCCGATGAGCCGGCAATGCAGGCCGATGCTCATCATCTTGGGCGAGCCGGCTGCGCCTTCTGCATAGAGCGTATCGAAACTGTCCTTCAGATAGGCGAAGAACTGATCGCCAGAGTTGAACCCTTGTGGGGTTGCGAAGCGCATGTCGTTGGCGTCGAGCGTATATGGGACTACCAGCTGCGACTTGCCGTTGTGCTCGTACCAGTAGGGCAGGTCATCGGCATAGGAATCGGAAACATAGTCAAAACCGCCTTCGTCGGTGACAAGATCGACGGTATTGACCGACGTTCGGCCGGTGTACCAGCCCTTGGGCCGCTCGCCGGTTGCGGCAGTGTGGATGCGGATCGCCTCCAGCAGGTGCTCGCGCTCGGCCTCCGGCGTGAAATCCCTGTAGTCGATCCATTTCAGCCCGTGCGAGGCGATTTCCCAATCCGCATCGAGCATCGCCGTAACCTGGGCCGGTGAGCGCTGCAATGCCGTGGCGACGCCATAGACGGTGACGGGTACATTTTTCGAGGACAACAGCTCATGCAACCGCCAGAAACCGGCGCGTGCGCCATATTCGTAGATGGACTCCATGTTCCAGTGGCGCTGGCCCTGCCAGGGCTGCGCGCCCACAATCTCCGACAGGAAGGCCTCGGACGCGGCATCGCCATGCAGGACACAGTTCTCGCCGCCTTCCTCGTAATTGACAACGAACTGAACGGCGATGCGCGCATCGCCAGGCCAATTCGCGCTGGGCGCTTTACCGCCATAACCATGCATGTCGCGGGGATATCTCACAGAATTCTCCTCCTCAGTCCTTCACTCCGTTTTCTGATTACTCAAATTACCGGCGAAGCATTCCCCCTGAAAAATTTGAAAGTCCCTTTACCAAGCTCCGGCTACCCCGCGAGCACGCCAAACGACAAACTGAGTGTTGGATATTTTAAGAAGTTCTCCACGGGAGGAGGAACGATGCATTCTCACAACGATGCGACCGGGCGCTTGACGACCCATGTGCTCGACACGGCGAGCGGCAAACCAGCCGCCGGACTCAAGGTCGATCTCTATCGCATCGAAGGCGATACGCTGCAGCCTTTGCACAGCACCCTTACCAACGATGATGGCCGCTGCGACAGTCCATTGCTTTCGGGTGGGAGCATGCGTTCAGGGGCGTACGAGCTTCGTTTTCATGTCGGCGCCTATTTCGGCGGCCGAGAAGAGACGCCGTTTCTCGACGTCGTGCCGATCCGCTTCGGCATAGATGACGAAAAGGCGCACTATCATGTGCCGCTGCTTGTGGCGCCTTTTGCCTATTCGACCTATCGCGGGAGCTGATGCGCCATGGCTAGCAAGATCCGCAATAGCGTCCGCTTTGTTCTCAACAGCACCCTCGTCGAACTCAGCAATATCGCCGCTACCGAAACCCTGCTCGATTTCCTTCGCCTGGGCCGGAAGCTGCGTGGCACCAAGGAAGGGTGCGCGGAGGGCGATTGCGGCGCGTGCACGGTGCTCGTCGGCCGGCTGCTCGATGGCAGGCTCAAATATGAGTCGGTCAATGCCTGCATCCGATTCGTCGGTTCGCTCGATGGCTGCCATGTGGTGACGGTCGATGCGCTCGCGGCAAAGGATGGCAGCCTCCATCCCGTCCAGCGCGCGATGGTCGACACGCATGCATCGCAGTGCGGGTTCTGCACGCCGGGTTTTGTCATGTCGCTTTACGGCCTCTGGATGGAAGATCCGCATCCCAACGTGGAGGCCATCGAAAAGGCACTGCAGGGCAATCTTTGCCGCTGCACCGGCTATGCCGCGATCATTCGCGCCGCCGAGAGCATTTCGGCCGCGGGCGATGCCAGCAAGGATCCGCTCGTCACCGAGCGAGCGCGCATTACGGAGCAATTGCTCGCCCTCAAGGACAACAAGCGCGTTGCCATCGGCGAAGGCAAGCAACAGCTCATTGTCCCGGCAAATGCCGACGATCTCGCTGACGTGCTCGAAACCCATCCCGGAGCAACGATCGTTGCAGGTTCGACTGATGTCGGCCTTTGGGTGACCAAGTTCATGCGCGATATTGGCCCGGTCGTATTCTTGTCGCGGCTCGATGATTTGCGCCAGATCACAGAGGAGCCGAACCATCTCGTCCTTGGCGCGGGCGTCACCTATACCGAGGCCTATCCGGCCATCACCCACCATTTCCCGCAGCTGAAGGAGTTGTGGAACAGGATCGGCGGCGAGCAGGTCCGCAATATGGGGACGGTGGGCGGCAACGTCGCCAATGGTTCGCCCATCGGCGATACGCCGCCGGCGCTTATCGGTCTTGGTGCTGTCGTCGAACTGCGCAAGGGCAATGTCAGGCGTTCGGTTCCAATAGAGAAATACTTCATCGAGTACGGCAAACAGGATCGCACCCCTGGCGAGTTTGTCGAAGCCATTCGCATTCCCCGCCTCGCGCCCGATGATCTCTTTGCCGTCTACAAGATATCGAAACGGCTCGACGAAGACATCTCGTCCGTATGCGGCGCTTTCCATGTCCGGCTCGACCAGCAGGGACGCGTCGAAAGTGCGGTGATCGCATTCGGCGGCATGGCTGGTACGCCAAAGCGCGCCGCTGCGGTCGAGCAGGCTCTCGTGGGTGCGATATGGGACGAGGCGTCGATTGAGGCTGCGATCCAGCAATTCCCGCAGGATTTCACGCCACTGACGGATTGGCGCGCTTCCGCCGATTACCGGATGCTGACCGCGAAAAATCTCTTGCGGCGCTTCTATCTCGAATCCGCCGGTGAGAAGCGCGTGCGGTTGAACCGCTACGCCGTGGCCGGTTGAGGAGGGTGCGATGAATTCGATACAACCGATCACAAGCATCCTTGGTGGCGTCCACGAGAAACTGCCGCATGAGTCCGGTCACAAACATGTCGCGGGAACCGCCGAATATATCGACGACATGCCCGAACCGGCTGGCACGCTCCACGCCTATCTTGGCTTGTCGCAGCGAGCACATGCCGAGATCGTCTCGATCGATCTCGATGCAGTCGCTGCCTGCGAAGGCGTTGTCGGTGTGCTTACCGCAGACGACATTCCCGGCCACAACGATGTGAGCCCTGCCGGCAAGCACGACGATCCGGTCTTTGCGGTCGGCAAGGTCGAGTTCCATGGTCAACCGATTTTCGCCGTCATCGCCGAAACCCGGCAGATGGCGCGCCAGGCCGCCACAAAGGCGAAGATAGAATATCGCGATCTGGACCACGTTACGGATGTTCTCGAGGCGGAGAGGGCCAACTATCCCCTTGTTATCGATCCGCTGAAACTCGAACGCGGCGACATTGTCGCGGCCATGTCCAAGGCAAGGAATCGCCTCGTGGGCGAGATGCGCATCGGGGGACAGGATCATTTCTATCTCGAGGGTCATATATCCTTCGCCATTCCCGCCGAGGACGACGAGGTTATCGTCTATTCCTCGACCCAGCACCCGAGCGAGACCCAGCACATGGTCGCTCACGTTCTCGGCGTCCCGTCGAATGCCGTCACGGTCAATGTGCGGCGCATGGGCGGCGGTTTCGGCGGCAAGGAAACGCAGGCCAATCTTTTTGCTGCCGCCGCAGCGATTGCTGCCAAGAAATACAACCGCGCCGTCAAGATACGCCCTGACCGCGATGACGACATGGTTGCGACCGGCAAGCGCCACGACTTCCACGTCGCCTACGAAATCGGGTTTGACGATGAAGGCCGGATCGAGGCCGTAGACGCGACCTATTCGGCCCGCTGCGGTTTCTCCGCTGATCTGTCGGGACCAGTGACGGACCGCGCGCTCTTTCATGCCGACAATTGCTATTTCTATCCGCATGTCCGGCTTCGCTCGCGCCCGTTGAAGACCAATACGGTCTCCAACACCGCCTTTCGCGGTTTCGGCGGTCCCCAGGGCATGGTCGGGGGCGAGCGCATGATCGAGGAGATCGCCTATGCGCTCGGCAAGGATCCGCTCGACATCCGCAAAGCCAATTTCTATGGCGGCGAAGGCAGGAACGTTACGCCTTACCACCAGACGGTAGAGGATAACATCATCCCGCAGATCGTGGCGGAACTCGAGGAATCGTCCGATTACGCTGCACGGCGCGCGGCCATCCTCAATTTCAACCGCGAGAGCCGCATCATCCGCAAGGGCATCGCGCTGACGCCGGTGAAATTCGGCATTTCGTTCACCAAAACCGAGTATAATCAGGCAGGCGCTCTCGTTCACGTCTATGCCGATGGCTCGATCCATCTCAACCATGGCGGCACGGAAATGGGGCAGGGGCTCTATACCAAGGTTGCGCAGGTTGTGGCGGACGAGTTCCAGGTCGATCTCGACCGCATCAAGGTGACTGCGACGACGACGGCGAAAGTGCCGAACACCTCTGCAACAGCGGCCTCGTCGGGCTCTGACCTCAACGGCATGGCTGCCGCCAATGCGGCCCAGCAGATCAAGGCGCGCCTTGTCGACTTCGCTGTCGAGAAATTTGGCGTTGCGAAGGAAGAGGTTTTCTTCGAGCCGAACACGGTGCGGGCCGGCGACAATCTCATTGCCTTCAACGAGTTCATCAGGGCGGCCTATGGCGCGCGCGTGCAACTTTCCGCCGCCGGATTCTACAAGACGCCGAAGATACATTGGAACCGGTCCGAAGGTCGCGGCCGCCCGTTCTACTATTTCGCTTACGGTGCATCGGTATCGGAAGTCAGCATCGATACCTTGACCGGGGAATATCAGGTCGACCGGACCGATGTGCTCCACGACGTCGGGCGCTCGCTTAATCCGGCGCTCGATCTTGGCCAGGTGGAAGGCGCCTTCGTGCAGGGCATGGGCTGGCTGACCACCGAGGAACTCTGGTGGGATGCCAAGGGGCGGCTGCGTACCCACGCGCCATCGACCTACAAGATCCCGCTGGCCTCCGATCGGCCACGTCAATTCAATGTCAACCTCGCCAGCTGGTCCGTAAACCGCGAAGAGACGATCCGCCGTTCGAAGGCAGTGGGCGAGCCGCCATTCATGCTGGCGATCTCGGTGCTGGAAGCGCTGTCGATGGCGGTGGCGAGCGTTGCGGACTATCGCCTGTCGCCGCGTCTCGACGCGCCGGCAACGCCCGAACGCGTGTTGATGGCTGTCGAGCGGTTGCGGGAAGCTGGGAGGTGATTTTCCATGCCAAGCAACCGCGACGATATCAGGGATTTCCTCAACCGGCGCAAACGTGTCGTCCTCGTTGAGGTAAAGGCGGCCGATGGCTCGACGCCGCGGGACGCCGGCGCCTGGATGCTGTTGGCGCCGGATTGCATTTTCGGCACGATCGGCGGCGGCCAGCTGGAATACATAGCCATCGATCACGCCCGCCGTGCTTTGAAGCGCGGGAGCGAGATTGAGGCGCTGACCGTGCCGCTCGGTCCCGAAATCGGCCAGTGTTGCGGCGGTCGTGTTGCCCTTGACTTCAAGCCTGTCGACCGCGATGCCGCCGCCGCGCTTGTTGAAAAGGTCGACCGCGAAATCGCCCAGCGCCCGCATGTCTATGTCTTCGGCGCGGGCCATGTCGGTGACGCGCTGGCCATGGCGCTTTCGCTGGTGCCGCTCCGGGTCATTCTGGTCGACACGCGCGAAGAAGAATTGTCTGCCTCACAGGTTCCGGGTGTCGAGACCTGTCTGACCGCCATGCCTGAAGCGCTCGTGCGCGACGCCCCGGAGGGCAGCGCCTTTGTCATCCTGACCCATGATCATGCGCTCGACTTCCTCATCGCCGCCGAAGCGCTCGCCAGAAGCGACGCGTCATATGTCGGCATGATCGGATCGAAAACGAAGCGTGCGACATTCCGCAACTGGCTGACGCGGGAAGTCGGCCGCCCCGAGGTCTTCGAGAGGCTGGTTTGCCCTGTCGGCGGTACAGCCGTCAAGGACAAGCGTCCGCCGGTCATTGCTGCGCTCGCGGCCGCGGAAGTCATGACGGCGGCGCTTAACTACCGGCAACGGAACGCCAGCGTCGCAAGCAGCAAATTGCGCGTCCCGGCCTGACCGGTCGAGGCTTATTTCAGCATTTCCGTAACGAGACGCTGGCAGCGCTCGGTCATGAAATCGATCATCAGCCGAACCTTCGGATCCTGGAAGCGTTTGTGCGGATAGATCGCAGCAAGCTGGATGCTCGCCGGCGGCGTGTCTTCGAGGATGGGTACCAGTTCGCCGTCGTTGAGATGGCTCTTCACTTCGAAAAGCGGCTTGTTGATGATCCCGCGCCCGTCGAGCGCCCAGCGTGTCAGAACATCGCCATCGTCTGAATCATAAGGTCCGCTGACCTCGAGCTTGCGTAAGCCTTCGGGCGTCTGCAGCGTCCAATAATATTCCTTGGACCCCGGATAGCGCAGAAGCAGGCAGTCGTGATGGTCGGCAATGAGATCATCCGGGGTCGCCGGGGTTCCGCGCCTGGCAAGATAGTCCGGCGAGGCGCAGATTACCCGCTCGCAATTCATGATGCCGCGCATGCGCAGGTTGGAATCCTCAAGGATGCCCAGCTTGAAAGCAACGTCGACGCCCTCGCTCATGATGTCGATGTTGTGGTCGGAAAGACGCAGGCGCACTTCGATGTCGGGGTACTTGTCATGGAATTCGGGAATGCCTGACGCGATGAGCCGCCTGCCTATGCCGAGCGGGGCGGTAATTCGGATCGCGCCTTTCGGTTTCTTGGCAAGATCGGCGATGGCCGCTTCCGCCTCGTTGATCGCCTCGATGATCTTGACGGCGCCATCGTAGAACACCCGGCCGTGTTCGGTGGGTGTCAGCTTGCGCGTGGTACGATTGAAGAGGCGCACGCCAAGATGCCGCTCCAGTTCCTTGATGCGATTGCTCGCAACGGCTGGAGAGGCGCGCTGATCGCGTCCGGCGGCAGACAGGTTTCCGAGTTCGACGACACGAACGAAAACACGAAGGTTATCAAGGTACGACATTGTTTTCGCACAACCCCTACACTGCCCATTGATCTAGCATTTTAAAGTTTTTTTTGAAAGAGATGGGTGCATTAGCCGGTTTCCTCTTGGCATAGGCTTTGGCACATACTCTTCCGACTAAAAGGGAGAGCCATATGTACGAATACGCCGTCGCCTGGGAATGGTTGAATTTCGCCTTCCGCTGGTTGCATGTCATCACCGGTATCGCGTGGATCGGCTCGTCCTTCTATTTCGTCGCGCTCGATCTTGGCCTGCGTCAGCGTCCCGGGCTTCCGGCCGGGGCCTATGGCGAGGAGTGGCAGGTGCACGGCGGCGGCTTCTACCATATCCAGAAATATCTGGTTGCGCCGGCTCAAATGCCCGAGCATCTGACCTGGTTCAAATGGGAATCCTATGCAACCTGGCTGTCGGGCTTCGCGATGCTTTGCATCGTTTATTATGCCGGAGCCGACCTCTATCTGATCGACCCGCACGTCCTTGACGTATCGCGTCCGGTCGCCATTGCGATTTCGCTCGCCTCGATTTTCGGCGGCTGGGTCGTTTACGACACCATCTGCAAGTCACCGCTCGGCCGCAACGACACGCGGCTGATGGTTCTGCTCTATTTCGTTCTCGTCTTCATGGCCTGGGGCTATACCCACCTCTTCACAGGACGCGCCGCCTTCCTGCATCTAGGCGCCTTCACGGCGACGATCATGTCGGCCAACGTCTTCATGATCATCATTCCCAACCAGAAGAAGGTCGTTGCGGACCTGATCGCCGGCAAGACTGCGGATCCGGCGCTGGGCAAACAGGCCAAGCAGCGTTCCACCCACAACAACTACCTGACGTTGCCGGTGCTGTTCCTGATGCTGTCGAACCACTATCCGCTGGCATTCGGCACGAAATACAATTGGATCATCGCCTCGCTGGTCTTCCTGATGGGCGTCACCATCCGCCATTGGTTCAACACACGCCATGCCCGCAAGGGCGAGCCGACCTGGACGTGGCTGGCAACGGCAATTCTCTTCATCATCATCATGTGGCTCTCCACCGTACCCAAGGTTCTGTCGGGCGAGAGCGCGGAAGAAAAGCTCTCCGCCGTGCAGCAGCCATTCGTCAGTGCCGAAGCCTTTCCAAAAGTTCGTGACACTGTGCTTGGCCGCTGCGCGATGTGCCACGCAAAGGAACCCGGCTGGGAGGGCATCATAACAGCGCCCAAGGGCGTGGTGCTTGAATCGGACGGGCAGATCGCCGCCCATGCCCGGGAGATTTATCTGCAAGCCGGCCGCTCGCATGCCATGCCGCCCGCCAATGTCAGCGGTATTACCGACGAGGAACGCAAGCTCCTCGTCTCCTGGTATGAGAGTGCCGTCAAGGGAGGAACCGTTCAGTGAACAAGCTCATTTTGCGCGGCCGTGTGCTGACATTCGTCGAGGAGCCCACCAGCATCGACGATCAGTCGGCCTATAATTATTTCGAAGATGGCGCGGTCCTGGTCGAGGACGGCAAGATCGTCGATGTCGGCGAATATGCCGCCATCGCCCCGGTTGCTGCCGATGCCAAGATCGTCGATCACCGCCCCAATCTTATCATGCCGGGCTTCATCGATACCCATCTGCACTTTCCGCAGACGCAGGCGATTGCCTCGTACGGCGCGCAGCTGCTCGAATGGCTCAACACCTATATTTTTGTCGAGGAACAGAAATTCTCGTCGACCGCCCACGCGGATTTCATCGCGGGACGGTTCATGGACGAATTGCTGCGCAACGGCACGACCTCGGCTGTGGCCTATTGCTCGGTGCACCGCGAAAGCGTCGATGCCTATTTTACGGCAGCCGAACAGCGTGGCATGCTGATGATCGGCGGCAAGGTGATGATGGATCGCAATGCGCCCGACGCGCTCCGCGATACCCCGCAGTCAGGCTATGACGATACCAAGGCGTTGATCGCCAAATGGCATGGACGCGGCCGCGCGCATTATGCCATCAGCCCGCGTTTTGCCATCACCTCGACACCCGGGCAGATGGAAATGAGCCAGGCCCTGGTGCGCGAACATCCCGAATGCTACGTGCAGACGCACCTTTCGGAAAACCGCGACGAGATCGCGTTTGCGACCTCGCTCTATCCGTCGGCCAGGGACTACACCGATATTTATGCCGGGTACGGCCTTCTCGGCGAAAAGATGCTGCTCGGCCATTGCATCTTCCTGTCGAATCGCGAAATTTCCGTGCTCGCCGAGACGAAGTCGGTCGCCGTTTTCTGTCCTACCTCAAATTTGTTCCTCGGCAGCGGCCTCTTTGATCGCGACCGCTTCCGCTCGCTCGGCGCACGCATTTCTGTCGCGACCGATGTCGGCGGCGGTACAAGCTTCTCGATGCTGGAGACGATGAGCGAGGCATACAAGGTGCTGCACGTGCAGGGCCAGCGTCTGTCGCCATTCGCATCCTACTACATGATGACGCTCGGCAATGCCCGCGCGCTCGGTCTCGAAGACCGCATCGGGTCCCTCCGGACCGGAGGCGATGCCGATATCGTCGTTCTCGACAGCAAGGCGAAGCCCGCGATGGAACTGCGCATGCGCACGGCAACGACGCTTGCCGAAGAGCTCTTCATTCTGCAGACGATGGGCGATGACCGCTCGGTCGCCGAAGTCTATGTCGCTGGCAAGCCGATGAAGAGCAGGATCGAGACGACCGCTCCGCAGGCTAAGGCTCGGGCCTTGCCGGAGCTGCAGAGCGCCTAGACAGGTGCAGCGACTGGACGGGCCCTATAGTTCGTCCGGTCGGCGTCCGCCCATCGCCTTTGTCAATTCATCTGCTGTACGGCGTATGACGGGCCCGAGCAGGTTGAGCTTTTCCTTGGGCAGGCGGACGGCGGGCCCCGATACCGAAATCCCGGCAATGGCTTCGCCATGTTCATTGAAAAGCGGGGCAGCGATGCAGCGCATCCCGAGCGTGTGCTCCTCATCGTCGATCGACCAGCCGCGCGAACGAATGTGCTGGATATCTTTCAAGAGTGCCGGCAGCGTGTCGAGCGTATGTGCTGTGAAGTGCGCGAGCGTCTTGCCTGTGAGCGCCTGGGCAATATCGGTATCCGACCAGGTCGAAAGAATTGCCTTGCCTATTCCCGACGCATGAATCGGCCCGCGCCGTCCGGGACGGAAGAAAGCCCGCATCGGCGCATGGCTTTCGATCTGCGAGATAAAGACGACGTCGCCTTCATCCTCGATACCGACATTGGCCGTCTCGCCGCATTCGTCCATCAGCCGCTTTAGAAAGGGGCGGCTAATGGAACCGAGCTTGCGATAACGCAGAAAGGCGTTGCCGATCTCGAAGGCGCCAACGCCAATCGTCCAGTCACCTGATTCCGGATCATGGGTGAGCATGCCGTGATTGGCCAGCGAGGTCAGCAGCCGGTGGACAGTCGATGGCGCCATGCCGGTATGGTCCGCGAGATCCATCAGGGTCGACCCGTCCGCATCCGCGATGAGCTTGAGTAAGTGCAAGCTTCGATCCAAGACCTGAACGGAAGACGGCGCCGCGTTCTCATTCGCCTTGCGCCCCCGTTTCCCCTTTAATGACGTGCCCTGCAAAGCCATGATCGCTGCGTGTCCCGTTTCGTGTGCCCTCATGTGCCATAGCTGCGCGCAGCCTATTTTACCAGTTTTATTGAAAATCTTTATTTCCATATGATGGAAGTAATTTCCATATTTTTGTTGTGAAGTATCAGATATGGATTATGCTCTCATTGAATTTGGAGGAATGACAATGACAAAAATGCGTGCCGTCGATGCAGCAGTCCGTATTCTGGAAAAGGAGGGGATCGATTGCGCCTTTGGCGTACCGGGAGCTGCAATCAATCCGTTCTATTCCGCGCTGAAGGCGCGGGGAACTGTCCGCCACATCCTTGCGCGCCACGTCGAAGGCGCGTCGCACATGGCCGAGGGATACACCCGAGCGGAACATGGCAATATCGGTGTGTGCATCGGCACGTCAGGACCAGCCGGAACCGACATGATCACCGGCCTCTATTCCGCTTCGGCCGATTCGATCCCGATTCTGTGCATCACCGGGCAGGCGCCGCGGGCCCGCCTTGACAAAGAGGACTTCCAGGCCGTCGATATTGCCTCTATCGCCAAGCCCGTTACGAAGTGGGCGGTGACGGTCATGGAGCCAGGCCTCGTTCCTTACGTTTTCCAGAAGGCCTTCCACATCATGCGATCGGGTCGTCCAGGTCCGGTGCTGATCGATCTGCCGATCGACGTGCAACTGGCAGAAATCGAGTTCGATCCCGACACCTACGAACCGCTCGAAGCCTATAAGCCGGCAGCAACGCGGGCGCAGGTCGAAAAGGCATTGACGATGCTCAACCAGGCCGATCGGCCGCTGATCGTTGCCGGCGGCGGCATTATCAACGCCGACGCTTCCGACCTTCTGGTGGAGTTCGCCGAGATTGCCGGTGTTCCGGTCATCCCGACGCTGATGGGCTGGGGCACGATCCCGGACGATCATCCACTGATGGCGGGCATGTGCGGTCTGCAGACCTCGCATCGTTACGGCAATGCGACCATGCTCGCCTCCGACTTCGTGCTCGGCATCGGCAATCGTTGGGCGAACCGGCATACCGGCAATGTCTCGACCTATACGGAGGGACGCAAGTTCGTCCATGTCGATATCGAGCCGACCCAGATCGGCCGCGTTTTCTCACCGGATTTCGGCATCGTTTCCGATGCAGGCAAGGCGCTGAAGCTGTTTCTCGATGTTGCGACCGAATGGAAAGCGGCAGGAAAGTTGCGTGACTGGTCGGCCTGGGCAGAGGAATGCCGCGGCCGCAAGCGTACCATGCTGCGCAAGACCCATTTCGACCAGACGCCGCTGAAGCCGCAGCGTGTCTACGAGGAAATGAACAAGGTGTTCGGCCGCGAGACCTGCTACGTGACGACCATCGGTCTCAGCCAGATCGCCGGCGCCCAGTTCCTGCACGTCTACAAGCCGCGCAATTGGATCAATTGCGGCCAGGCGGGCCCGCTCGGCTGGACCCTTCCGGCAGCACTCGGCGTGCGTGCGGCCGATCCCGATCGTCCGATCGTTGCGCTCTCCGGGGATTACGATTTTCAGTTCATGATCGAAGAGCTCGCGGTCGGCGCACAGCACAAGCTGCCATACCTGCACGTCGTCGTGAACAATTCCTATCTCGGCCTGATCCGCCAGGCGCAGCGCGGCTTCGACATGGATTTCGAAGTGAGCCTCGCCTTCGACAATATCAATGCGTCAGGCGATGCCGAGAAGGGTTACGGCGTCGATCATGTCGCGGTCGCCGAAGGTCTCGGCTGCAAGGCGATCCGGGTCCGCAGCCCCAATCAGTTCGCCGAGGCTTTCCAGGAGGCGCAGGCACTGATGGACGAGCACCGGGTTCCTGTAGTGATCGAGTTCATCCTCGAACGCGTGACCAATGTCGCAATGGGTCCCGATATCAACGCCGTCGTCGAGTTCGAGGACCTCGCCGAACGCAATGAGGACGTGCCGACTGCGGTTGCGGCCTATCTCGACTAAACCTGCAATTTCATTTCTTCAGGAGGCATGAATGCCTAGATTTGCCGCCAATCTGACGATGCTTTTCAACGAAGTGCCGTTTCTCGAACGTTTCGCGCTGGCAAGCGAAGCCGGCTTTGAAGCCGTCGAATACCTCTTCCCCTACGACTATAATGTCGAGGAGCTGAAACAGGTCCTGGCCGACAACAATCTTGTCCAGGTTCTGCATAACCTTCCGGCCGGAAACTGGGCAGCGGGGGAGCGCGGCATTGCCGTTCTCCCGGATCGTATCGACGAGTTCCGGAGGGGCGTTGCGACGGCAATCGACTATGCGACGGCGTTAGGCTGCAAGCAGATCAACTGCCTTGCCGGCATCGCTCCGAATGGCCTTTCCGAAGATGCGCTGCGCACCACTTTCGTGCACAATCTTCGCCTGGCCGCTCAGGAACTCGCGAAATACGATATTCGGCTGCTGATCGAACCGATCAACACCTACGACATTCCGGGGTTCTACCTCAACACGGTCGAACAGGCGGCCGCAATCATCGAAGAAGTCGGAAGCGACAACCTCTTTATCCAGTATGACCTCTATCACCAGCAGCGGACGCACGGCGAACTCGTCGCAACATATGAGCGCTACAAGCAACTGATCGCTCACGTGCAGCTGGCCGACAATCCCGGTCGTCACGAGCCGGGTACCGGAGAGATCAATTATCCTTTCGTGTTCAAGGCACTCGACGCCGGCGGCTATGACGGCTGGATCGGCTGCGAATACAAACCAAAAACGGAAACGCAACGCGGGCTTGGCTGGCTGAACGAAACATCAGCTGCTTACAAGCAAGCGGATATCATCAGGATGAGGAGCTGAGTAAATGGCTGACATAGGTTTCATTGGATTGGGTATCATGGGCACGCCGATGGCGCGCCACCTGCAGGACGCGGGGCATGTGCTCTACACGTCGAAATTCTTCATCGCCCCGAAGCAGGAACTCATCGACAATGGTCTCAAGATCGTCGAGAGCCCCAAGGCGCTTGCCGAACAGACTGACATTATCATCCTGATGCTCCCGGACACGCCGGAAGTGAAGGACGTTCTTTTTGGTGAAAACGGCGTCGTTCTCGGGTTGAAGCCGGGCAAGCTCGTCATCGACATGAGTTCGATCTCGCCGATCGAAACCAAGGAGTTTGCCAAAAAGGTGCGCGAGACGGGCAGCGAATATATCGATGCCCCGGTCTCGGGCGGCGAGGTCGGCGCCAAGGGCGCAACGCTCAGCATCATGGCCGGCGGCTCGCAGGAGGCTTTCGACCGCGCGCTGCCGCTCTTCAAGCTGATGGGCAAGAACATTACGCTGGTCGGGGATTGCGGCGATGGGCAGGTGACCAAGGTTGCCAACCAGATCATCGTTGCCCTGACCATCGAGGCGGTTTCGGAAGCGCTGGTCCTTGCCTCCAAGGCGGGGGCAGACCCGGCCCGGGTGCGCGAGGCGCTGATGGGCGGTTTTGCCTCGTCGCGTATCCTCGAAGTGCATGGCGATCGCATGATCAAGCGCACCTTCGATCCGGGTTTCCGTATCTCGCTGCATCAGAAGGACCTCAATCTCGCTCTGCAGAGCGCGAAAACCCTGGGCGTTTCCCTGCCCAACACGGCGTCGACGCAGGAACTCTTCAACAGTTGCGCAGCCAATGGCGACAGCGGCCTCGACCATTCGGGTCTTGTTCGAGCGCTCGAGCGCATTGCGAATCACGAGGTCGCCTGAGACCTGAATCTTGGGGAGGAGGGAGGCTCGCTATCCTTGCGGTAGCGGGCCTCTTCGCTAATCCCACTTTGCGCCGTCGAGGGCGTCTAGCGGTATCTTCAGATAGCGCTTTCCGTTCGATTCCGGCGCCGGCAGTCGGCCGCCATTGATGTTGACCTGCAGCGCCGCAAGGATCAGTCGCGGCATAGGTAAGGTCTTGTCCCGCGCCCTGCGCATCGCGACGAAATCAGCGGCGTCTCGGCATTTGGCTATATGCGTATTGCTCGCCTTCTGTGCGGCGACCGTACTTTCCCAAAGCGGTTCGCGTCCCCCTGGTTGATAGTCGTGGCCAACGAAAATACGCGTCTCGTCCGGCAATGCGAGAATCGCCTGGATCGATTGCCACAATTGTTCGGCGCTGCCCCCTGGAAAATCCGTACGGGCGGTGCCGCTGTCCGGCATGAACATCGTGTCGTGGATAAAGGCTGCATCGCCGATGACATAGGTGATTGAAGCCAGCGTGTGACCCGGCGAGAACATTACGCGTCCCTCTAGCGCCCCGATGTTGAAGCCTTCGCCCGCCGCAAACAGCTTGTCCCATTGCGAGCCGTCGGCCGGAAAGTCCGGCCAGTTGTAAAGCTTCTTCCATAGCTCCTGGACCTCGACGACGTGGTCGCCGATTGCCGTTGGCGCGCCGGTTTTCGATCGGAGATATTGAGCGGCGGAAAAATGATCGGCATGGGGATGGGTGTCGAGGATCCACTCGACCTTCAGGTTGTTGCGGTCGATATATTCCAGGATCTGATCAGCATTGAACGTCGCGGTGGAACCTGATTTTTCGTCGAAATCCAGCACCGGGTCGATGATGGCGCAATGCTTCATCGACGGATCGCTGACCACATACTGGACTGAACTGGTTCGCTTGTCGAAAAGCGCGTAGACGACCGGTTTCAAGGCGGCCTCTTTCATTGTGCGATTCCCCCGTGAAAGTGGGACCAAGTGTCTCCGGTTTCGACGCGGAAAGTCAATTACCTCCAAGGGTTGTAGATCGCGAGCGACCCTGTTGCCAAGCACACCTTAGAAACGCTAACTGATGCCTGCCCGCGGGCGTCTCCCGGCGCAACATCGCTGCCAAACTTCCTCTGTAAGGTTCCATTCCATGGCCAATGAAGCCACTCCGAAAATTCTCTGTGTGGGCGCGCTCACCATGGACACGATCTTCCGGCTGGACCGGCTGCCGCCCGGGCCCGGAAAGTATATTCCCCTGGAGGCGGTCGAAATTGCTGCCGGCATGGCATCGAGTGCAGCAGCCAGCATCGCGCGGCTAGGCGGCAGCGTCTCGTTGTTCGCCTCGACGGGCGATGACGAGATCGGGCGGCGCGCCGTCGCCGAACTCACCGCCGAGGGCGTCGATTGCTCGCACGTGCGCAGCGTTGCCGATGGCCGTTCGGCGTTCTCTTCGATATTCGTCGACGCGGCGGGCGAACGGGTTATCGTTCCCTATTACGATGCAGGATTGCTCTCCGCCCCGAGTGAAATCCCGCCGGTTATCGACGGCACCTTCGACGTTGTGATGACGGATGTTCGCTGGCCGCTTGCGGCGGCAAAGGTCCTGAAGGCAGCGCGCGAGGCTGAGGTCCATGGTATTCTCGACGCCGACACCGCTTCACTCGAAACGCTGGAAATGCTGCTGCCGCTCGCCTCGCACATCGTGGCTTCCGAGCCGGCCGCCGAACGGGTGACTGGCGAAAGCGATCCCGAAAAGGCGACCGTTGCGCTGGCCGCCCTTTATGGCCGCGATGGCGCGTTTGTGTCGGTGACTGCGGGTAACAAAGGCTCGTTCTGGTACGATGAACTTGAAGGGGAGGTGCGTCATATGCCCGCATTCGAGGTGGATGTCGTCGATACGCTTGCTGCCGGTGACGTGTTCCACGGCACCTTTGCCTGGGCACTGTCGCGCAATTACCCAATCTATCAGATCATGCGCTTTGCCAGTGCCGCGGCTGCAATCAAGTGTTCCCGCTTCGGTGGCAGAAGCGGTGCGCCGACGAAAGCCGAACTCGACGCCTTCCTGACCTAGACGGGCACATTGGGGACGGGGGCGGACAAATCTACGCAAACGAAGGAAGCGCCAGCCTAATCAGCGCCAATTTCGCTGACTAAAAAGTCAGGACAGACACGTTGACTTTCAACTAACATGTTAGTATGTCTCTAGTGAGCAATGAGATTGGGAGAAGCAGGTGTCTCGGGCTGAACGATTTGGACTTTCCGCAGCATTGACCATGCCTTTTGACGCCGACATGCGAATCGACGTGCCGAAGGCACTCGCGCATGCGCAGGATTGTCTCGGCCGTGGCTGCCGCAGTGTTACCCTCTTCGGCACGACGGGAGAGGGCTCCTCGATCGGTTATGATGAGCGCGGTAATGTCATTCGTGCATTTATCGAAGGTGGGCTTGAGCCGTCGC
Source organism: Phyllobacterium sp. CL33Tsu (assembly GCF_900113985.1). Classification (NCBI taxonomy): domain Bacteria; kingdom Pseudomonadati; phylum Pseudomonadota; class Alphaproteobacteria; order Hyphomicrobiales; family Phyllobacteriaceae; genus Phyllobacterium; species Phyllobacterium sp. CL33Tsu. The sequence continues at coordinate 191,888 of NZ_FORJ01000007.1, forward strand.
AGATCATTGTCGGCGTGATGGCCAATTCGTATGTCGATGCTGCTGCGCAGTCTCGGCTCGCTCTTGATGCCGGGTGCCGCGGCGTACTGCTCGCTCCGCCGTCCTACTTCAAGAATGTCAGTGACGATGGGCTTTTTGACTGGTTCTCGGCCGTGTTCGAGGAAATGGGTGCGGGCCTACGCGGGATTATCATCTACAATATCCCATCGGTCACTGCTGTCGAGATTTCGGTCGCGTTGGTCTCCCGTTTGCGCGAAGCGTTTCCCGGTGCGATCGCGGGTGTCAAGGATTCCTCGGGCAACTGGACCTATACCCAGGCACTTCTTGCCAAGCACAAGGATCTCGCCATCCTGATCGGTGACGAACGCACCCTGGCCGCAGCGGTTCGGCTCGGCGCGCAAGGGTCGATTTCAGGCATGGCCAATCTCTATCCTGACCGCCTGCTGCCGCTCATCGAAGAGGGCCGCGACGATCCGGCTGTTATCGAGGCTGTCGAAGAGATTTTGAAGTTCCCGGTCGTGCCTGCCGTGAAGGCCATTCTGGCGCATCATAATCAGGACGATGCTTGGCGCCGGACGCGAGCGCCACTGCAGGGCCTTTCGGATACGGACGCCAAGCGGGTCACCGGCATTTTCGACCGCTTGTTTATTGCTGCCGCTGCGTAATAAGGGAGTAACTGAGGGCTCGGGGGACGGAGATCGCGCATGGATGATGGCAACGAACCGGTGAGACTGCGAGAAAAAGCCTATGCAAGTTTCACGGAGCATCTCCTTGCCCGCGATATCAGTCCAGGGCAGTTCGTCTCACAACGCCAACTCGTGGCGATGACGGGCATGCCGCTCGGCGCGATTCGGGAACTGGTGCCGCGGCTTGAGGCCGAAGGTCTCGTCCGGACCATACCGCAGCGCGGCATACAGATCGCGCATATCGATATCAACCTGATCCGGGAGGCTTTTCAGTTCCGCCTGTTCATGGAGAAGGAGGCTATTGCCGTCTTTTGCGTTTCCGCGTCCGAAGATCTTCTGGCGAAGCTGCGCAAGGAGCATGAGGATACGCTTGAAGAGGCCCTGCAGAACAGGGAAACGCCGGAGCTCGAACTGCGCGCTCAGGCTATAGACTGGGACCTGCATGAAACGATAATCGATTCGCTCGATAACGGGATCATTTCGCGGGCCTATCGGATCAATGCGATCAAGATGCGGCTCATCAATCAGGAGCGGTTCCGCATCACCGGCCGGGTCATTCCGGTCATGCGCGAACATCTCGCGGTGCTGACTGCGATCGAGAGCCGCGATCCGCCGACAGCTATGGAAGCGATAGCCGTGCACATCAACAATGCGAGGAATCTTGCATTGAAGGTTTGAAAGCCCGACACCGGCAATGGGAGTTGCCCCGTCGAAAAACGACACGAGGAGGAGACAATGAGCATGAAATTCCTGAACCCGACACGCCGGCAGTTTCTGGCAGGTTCGGCAGCGCTCGGCGCTGCAAGCATGACCGGCCTGAAGCCCGCATTCGCCAATGTCGACTGGAAGAAATTCGCCGGCACGACACTCGAGGTGAACCTGATCAAGAGCCCGCGCGGCGATATCCTGCAGAAATACCAGAAGGAATTCGAGGAATTGACCGGCATCAAGGTCAATTCCGAACAGACGCCGGAACAGCAGCAGCGCCAGAAGGCGGTGATCGAGCTGACCTCCGGCAAGCCGAGCTTCGACGTCATCCACATCAGCTATCACGTGCAGAAGCGCCAGTTTGAAAAGGGTGGATGGCTGGCTGACCTTACTCCGTTCCTCAAGGATCCGAGCCTTACCGAACCGAGCCTTACCGAGAGCGATTTCGCCGAAGCTGGCCTCGCCTTCGCAAAGGATCAGAATGGCCGTTTCGGCGGGCTCCCATTTTCCGTCGACTACTGGATTCTCTATTGGAACAAGGACCTCTTTGCCGCGAAGGGCGTCGAGTATCCGAAGACGTTCGACGAACTGGTTGCAGCTGCCGAAAAGCTCACCGATGCGGCAAGCGGAACCTATGGTTTCGTCGCGCGCGGCATGAAGAACGCCAACACCCCCGTCTGGGCGAGCCTGATGCTCGGCTATGGCAAGAGCACAGTGGAAAACGGAACCCTGCAGACCGATACGCCCGAAGCGATCGAAGCGGCCACCTTGTACCAGCGGCTGATGACCAAATCGGCACCTCCCGGCGTCACCGGTTTCAATTGGGCCGAGTGCCAGTCAAGCTTCCTCCAGGGCAAGGTTGCCATGTGGCTCGATGGTATCGGTTTTGCACCGCCGCTCGAAAACCCGCAGAAATCGCGTGTCGTCGGCAAGGTCGGCTACGGCGTCATGCCCAAGGGACCGAATGCCCAGGCTGCGCCGACATTCGGCGACGGCATCGGCGTGACGGAAGGCTCGTCAAACAAGGAAGCCGCCTACCTCTATTGCCAATGGGCAATCTCGAAGGAGATGGGTGCACGCTTGCTGCAGACGGGTTCCGGCGTCCCATTCCGCAACTCCATCCTCAACGACCCAGAAGTGCGCAAGAACGTAACCATGCCGCAGGATTGGGTCACGGCGCTTTCGGAATCGGCCAAGGTCAGCAAGCTCTGTCTGCCCGTCATCATCCCCGTCACCGAATTCCGCGATGTGATGGGTGTCGGACTGACCAATCTGCTCGGCGGCGCCGATCCCGCAACTGAATTGAAGCGCGCCACGGAGGAGTTCCGTCCCGTCCTCGCGCGCAGCGAAAGCTAGGCGAAGTCGTCATGACAACAGCTGCACCGACAATGACCCGTCTTGCGCAAGATGCCAAAGCGAAGAAAGGCAAGAGCCGGCTCAAGCCGAGCTATTGGCCCTTTGTCGTGCCGGCATTGGTCATTGTCGGGGCGGTCATCATTTTCCCCTGGGCGTTCACCCTTTGGATGAGCGCCAATGAGTGGCATCTCGGCGGTGACCAGCGCTTTGTTGGCTTCGCCAACTTCGCCCGCATCGCCGGTGACCAGCGCTTCTGGGAGTCCATGGTTCACACGGTGGTCTACACCGTCTTGTCGGTTGTGGCCCCTCTGGTTCTTGGCACGATTGCCGCCCTGGTCTTTGACAGCAAACTGCCGATGCGCGGCCTTTTGCGCGGTATCTTCGTCATGCCGATGATGGCAACGCCCGTTGCAATCGCGCTGGTGTGGACCATGATGTTCCACCCGCAGCTCGGCGTCCTCAATTATCTTCTGTCGCTCGTCGGCATCGGACCGCAGGAATGGATCTTCAACCAGAACACGGTGATACCGTCGCTGGTTCTTGTCGAAACCTGGCAGTGGACGCCGCTCGTCATGCTCATCGTTCTCGGCGGTCTCGCAGCCATGCCGCGCGACCCCTTCGAGAGCGCTGAAATCGACGGCGCCAATGGCTGGCAGAAGTTTCGCTATATCACGCTGCCGATGATCCTGCCGTTCATGATGGTTGCCGTGATTATCCGCTCGATCGATGCGCTCAAAAGCTTCGACATCATCTTTGCCATGACGCAGGGCGGCCCGGGAACCGCATCGGAAACGATCAATATCTATCTCTACAATGTGGCCTTTGCCTATTACGACATTGGCTACGGTTCGGCGCTCGCCGTCGTGTTTTTCATCGTCATCATCACAATGTCGCTGGCTCTACTTTATCTGCGCCAGCGGACAAAGTGGAATAGCTGAGGAGACCGTTGATGGCCCGCCGCCGCCTGCTGAAGTCCCTCGGAACCGCCCTTGTCGTGTTCGTCATCGTTTCGCCCGCGATCTTCTTCTTTCTGTGGATGCTGTCGCTTTCGCTGAAATATGAAATCGACAACGGCGCCTATCCTCCGATCTTCATTCCGGAGAATTTTGCCTGGTCGAACTACACGGAGATCTTTGCGACAAACGATTTCCTTCACTACTTCTGGAACAGTCTGCTGGTGACAGGTACGGCGACGTTGCTTGCGCTGCTTGTCGGGGTGCCGGCCGGCTATGGCATCGCCCGACTGCGCGCAAACAAGGCAGCCATCGTCGTCATGATCGCGCGCATGACGCCGGGACTTTCCTATCTCATTCCACTGTTTCTCCTGTTCCAAACCCTCGGCCTGCTCGGAACGCTGTGGCCGCAGATCATCATTCATCTCGTGGTGACGGTTCCGATCGTGATCTGGATCATGATCGGCTATTTCGAGACGACGCCGATGGAGCTCGAAGAGGCGGCAATGATCGACGGCGCGACGTCCTGGCAGGTATTTCGCATGGTGGCCCTACCGATTGCCAAGCCCGGCATCGTCGTGTCGCTCATCCTCGCGGTTATCTTCTCCTGGAACAACTTCGTCTTCGGCATTGTGCTTGCCAGCCGCGAGACGCGGACTTTGCCCGTCGCTGTCTACAATATGCTTTCATTTGAGCAGGTAAGTTGGGGACCGCTTGCGGCTGCCGCCTTTATCGTGACCTTGCCGGTTCTGCTGCTCACCGTTTTTGCGCAACGCCAGATCATCGCCGGGCTTACCGCCGGCGCGGTCAAGGGCGGCTGATTATCCAAGGAGGGTCGCATGGCCTCGGTCTCCATCAAAGACGTCACCAAGACGTACGGTAATGTTAATGTCATGCACGGCGTTTCCGTCGATATCGATGACGGTGAATTTGTCATTCTCGTCGGGCCGTCCGGCTGCGGGAAGTCGACGCTTCTGCGCATGATTGCCGGCCTGGAGGAGATCACCGGCGGCGAAATCGCCATCGGCGATCGCGTGGTCAACGACCTGCCTGCGAAGGAACGCGACATTGCCATGGTATTCCAGAACTATGCGCTCTATCCGCACATGACGGTCGCCGATAATATGGGCTTTGCGCTCATGCTCAAGAATGCGCCGAAGCAGGAAAAGGCGAGCCGCGTCGGCCGCGCCGCTGAAATTCTCGGGCTCGAGAAACTGCTCGACCGGTTTCCGCGTCAGCTTTCGGGTGGCCAGCGCCAGCGTGTGGCCATGGGCCGGGCCATCGTGCGTGATCCGCAAGTTTTTCTATTCGACGAACCGCTTTCGAATCTCGATGCCAAGCTTCGTGTACAGATGCGCAGCGAGATAAAGAGCCTGCACCAGCGCCTCGGCACGACCATTGTCTATGTGACGCACGACCAGATCGAAGCCATGACCATGGCCGACAAGATCGTGGTCATGAAGGACGGGTTGGTCGAACAGATCGGCACGCCGCTCGACCTTTACGACTATCCGGCGAACCTTTTTGTTGCCGGCTTTATTGGTTCCCCGGCCATGAACTTTATCGGGGGCAAGGTCGAAGGCGACGCTTTCGTAACGAGTGATGGTGTGCGACTGCCGCTGCCGAAGGGCACGGACAGAGCGTCTTCCAATGAGGCTATCTACGGCATTCGCCCGGAACACATAAAGGTCGCATCCGAGGGCGTCGCGGTAAAGGTAGACGTCGTGGAGCCCACCGGATCGGAAATCATGGTGGTGGGCAGGATCGGCGATCAGGAGATCAACTGCCTCTTCCGCGAACGACTCTCGATCCGGCCGGGTGATATGATTACGGTCTCGATTGACCCGGCACATGCGCATCTGTTTGACGCGGGCAACGGAATGCGCATCGGCAGGCCGGTTGCCCATTAGGCACAGGTTGTTTCGCTAGACGCCGTACCGCTCCACACGGATGGAGCCGGCGGGTATGCCTGCCGCGACCAGTGCGTCGGCAGCGGTGGTGACGAATGCATTGGAGCCGCAGACAAACGTTTGCTTGGGCGGAGCCGGAAGGCGGGCCAGGGTTTCGGTGACGATGGATGCATCGATGCGACGGGTATAGTGGTTTGCGCGCGCCACCGGGTCGCGCGTCAGGGCAAGCGCCAAGTCGAAATTGTTTTCTGACTCGGCAAGGGCAAGCAGTTCATCGCGGAAAATCAGTTCATCCCAGCTTCGCGCCGAATAGAGAAGAAGTGCCGGGATAGTCGAATTCCGCGCCTTACGATGGCGCAGCATGGAGACGAGGGGCACGACACCGGAGCCGCCACCGACCAGCATTATCGGCCCGCCATCAGCGACGGTCCAGATGAAATGTCCGCCGATCGGCCCGCGCAATTCGATCTCGTCGCCGATCTGCGCCACGTCATGAAAGAAGGTCGATACCTCGCCATCATCGAGCCGCTCGATGGCAAGTTCGATCGTTGCGCCGCTATCGGGAGTAGAGGCGATGGAATAGCTTCGCTGCGTTTGATAGCCATCCGGCGCACTCAGCCGGACATCGACGTGTTGGCCGGCCTTGTAGATAAAAGGTACGGAGGGAGCGAAGAAAAAGCTGCTGACGCGGGCTGTCTGGCGCACGACCCCGGTTATGGTCGCCGTTTGCCATTCAACCCGCGCGTTCGCCGATTGGTCCTGCACGGTTCAGGCCCTAATCGCCGGTGTAACGCTGTTCGCGCCACGGATCACCATAGATGTGATAGCCGCGCAATTCCCAGAAGCCAGGTTCGTCGCGCGCCGTAAACTGCAGGCCGTTGATCCATTTTGCCGACTTCCAGAAATAAAGGTGCGGCACGAGCAGCCGTGCTGGTCCGCCATGATCAGCGGTCAGCGGCTTGCCGTCGTAGGACGTTGCGATCATCGCCCTGCCACCGGTAAGATCCTTGACCGGCACGTTCGTCGTATAGCCGTCGTAGCCATGCGCGAGAAGAAAGTCGGTGGGCGGTTCGAGATTGGCTTCGGCAAGGATATCGTCGATGAGCACGCCCTGCCAGTGCGTATCGAGCTTCGACCAGGCGGTCACGCAATGAATGTCGCGGGTAAGCTTCGTTTGCGGCATCGCGTTGAACTCGTCCCAGTTCCAGGAGATGACCGGCTTCGGTCCAACTTTGAGGGTGAACTTCCAATCTTCTGTGCGAACCCGCGGCGTCGGACCGGCAGAAAGAACCGGAAAATCTTCTGTCAGCGATTGCCCCGGCGGGACGCGATCCTTGATATCAGGGGATTGCCCCCGGCCCGTAAAGCCGCGTGTCGTCATGTCTGCTGTCTCCTTCGATTTATAAGAACACAGCTTCCAGCCGCGGCCAAGTGCGCGGCATCAACCGTGCCGCGCATCCATGCGCAAGTTGTTCTGAAAAGCGATCAAATAATGCAAGTGGCGACGTGCAAGTCCCACGGTTTGCGATAATAGGGACGTCGAACGACCGATCAAAATGACTGATTCGGGGGTGCATAAAGCTTTGTAGATTGTTATTGATATTATTATATTATAAATAGAGGCAAGAGGTTGGGAGGACAGCTGGGAGGCATTGCCGCTTACGCGCTAAGCAGCGGCAAATGTTGGCTGATTTTGCCCACGAAGCACATAGCAGGCAAAAAGTTGGCAGACAACGATCTCCTCAACTATGACTTCCGCACGGCGGGCCAATCACGTACCCATCATGGCCACGTCATGCGTGATCTCGGCCTGAAGATCATCAGCGGCGCTTACCCGGAAAACACGATTCTGCCCGGCGATGCCGAACTCCTGGATCGGTTCGGTGTCTCGCGTACTGTTCTTCGTGAGGCGCTGAAAACGCTTGCTGCCAAGGGCCTCATTCAGCCGAAAGCCAAGATCGGCACGCGGGTGCGCGAGCGTTCGCACTGGAACCTGTTCGATCCCGACATCCTCGTCTGGCATTTCGAGGCAGGGGCAAGCGCCCATTTCCTTTCGAGCATCGTCGAGATGCGGCTGGCTCTGGAGCCGGAAGCGGCGGGCCTTGCTGCCTTGCGCCGCACCGAGGATCAGCTTGAAACGCTCTACCACTGGGTTGGCAGGATGGGCAGCGCGAGCGAATCCGCGGCCGATTTCGTCTACAGCGATCTGCAGTTTCACATCGCCATTGCCGAGGCCTCGGGAAACCCCTTCATGCGATCCATCAGTGCGCTGATTGAAGTCGCGCTGGTCACCACGTTTACCATTAGTTCGCCGATCCCGAACTCCGAAAGCCACGTGCGTTCCGTCGCAAGGCACGCGGCAATCGCCGACGCCATCAAGGCCGGCGATGCGGAGGCGGCGAAAGAGGCTATGCGTGTGGTGATACGCGAAGGCGCCGAGCGCGTCGTCGCCGCGGGGCAGGGGACCGCCGGGTAGAGTCGGCGATCCGCATATTGCCCAGAGTCTAGAGAGTTTTGACTTTCACCTTGGACGGCTTTTCGATTTTGAGCGGGTTGCGAAGCGGCAAACCGAACGCCGGCGCTTCGATTTCGAAGATGTCGCCATTTTCTGCCTTTACACCATCGGCAAAAGAGAGCGTGGCCGTCCCGAACATATGCACATGAACGTCGCCGGGCTGGCGGAATACACTGTATTTGAAATGATGGTGTTCGAGATTGTCGATCGTGTGGGACATGTTGTCCTCGCCCGACAGGAACGGCTTCTCCCAGACGGTCCTGTTCTTGCGCAGTATGCGCGACGTTCCGCGGATATCAGCAGGCAGGTCGCCCACGATCAGCTCTGGACCGACAGAACAGGGCCGAAGTTTGGAATGAGCCAGATAAAGGTAGTTGACGCGCTCCATGACGTGATCGGAGAATTCGTTCGCGAGAGCAAATCCAATGCGAAACGGCGAACCGTCGGGGCCGATGACGTAGATACCAGCAATCTCCGGTTCCTCGCCCGCATCGTCAGCGAAGGCGGGCGACAGGAGTGGCTCGCCTGGTGCCGTCAGCATCGATCCGTTGCCCTTGTAGAACCATTCCGGCTGCACGCCGGTCTGGCCCTTCTTGGGCTTGCCGTTGTCGAGACCCATGCGGAACATCTTCATCGAATCGGTCAGCGTCTCTTCCTTGGCGTCGCCGATTTTGCGGTGCATTGCGTCGCGGGTCGCCGCGGAACCAAGATGCGTAAGGCCGGTACCTGTGAGGTGGATATGCGCCGAATCATGGGTATCGATCGGGGCAAGGAGGCGGTCCTCCCGATAGGCCGCTTCGACGTCTACCTTCTTGCCCAGGCCGCGGCTTTCGACAATTTCTGCGATATTGGTCTTGGCCTCGATGGCAGCATGAGCGAGTTCGAGCACAGACTTTGTGCGCTTTACGTGCCGGAACTCATCGCCAACACGTGCGGCAACCTGCCGCTTTCCATTGGCATTGATCAATTGAACCAAATTCAAGGCTTTCCTCCCGCATATTTGGGTATATGAATTATAGGTCCCACACATAAGCGGCCGAACCTTCTTCCAAAAATAATATAATAGTATTATATTGATGTAAACGGCTTGGCCGGCTAATGCCGCCGAGCGTCGCCAGGGGGTCGCGACATTTTTTCGACACACGTAAAGGCCTATTTCAAAAGTAATACTTTTGCGATAAGTGTTTTGCGACCCCGCTCTGGGAGGAACTGGTTCGGTGCACAAAATCCAACGGCTGAGGCTCGGATTGCCGCATCGAATTTGATGGAAAACTGGGAGGAACAGACGTGAAAATCCTGAAACTATTTGCTGCAAGCCTGCTCGCATTGAGCGTGTTAGGCGCGCAAAGCTTTGCTGAGGACAAGGGCACTGTCGGCATTGCGATGCCAACGAAATCCTCGGCCCGCTGGATCGCCGATGGCGACAACATGGTCAAGACGCTGAAAGAGCGCGGCTACAATACCGATCTGCAGTATGCGGAAGACGATATTCCAAACCAGCTCGCCCAGATCGAGAACATGGTCACCAAGGGTGTCAAGGTTCTGGTCATCGCAGCGATCGACGGTACGACCCTATCGAATGTCCTTCAGCAGGCACATGATGCCGGCATCAAGGTCATCGCCTACGACCGATTGATCCGTGACAGCCCGAATGTCGACTATTATACCACGTTCGACAACTTCCAGGTTGGCGTGCTCCAGGCCTCGTCACTGGTGAAGGCACTTGGACTGCCGGACGCAGCCGGCCCGTTCAACATCGAACTCTTTGGCGGTTCGCCTGACGATAACAACGCCTTCTTCTTCTACAATGGCGCAATGTCCGTCCTGCAGCCGCTGATCGACAGCGGCAAGCTCGTCGTACAATCTGGCCAGATGGGCATGGACAAGGTCGGTACGCTTCGTTGGGACGGCGCCGTCGCCCAGGCACGCATGGACAACCTCCTCTCGGCCTACTACACCGACAAGAAGGTCAATGCCGTTCTGTCGCCCTATGACGGTCTGTCGATTGGTATTCTCTCGTCGCTGCGCGGCGTCGGCTACGGCACCAAGGATCAGCCATTCCCGTTCGTTTCCGGTCAGGATGCGGAAGTACCGTCGGTCAAGTCGATCATTGCCGGCGAGCAGTATTCGACGATCTTCAAGGACACGCGTGACCTTGCCAAGGTAACGTCCAACCTGATTGACGCCGTTCTCAAGGGCGACCAGCCGGAAATCAACGACACCAAGACGTACAACAACGGCGTCAAGGTCGTTCCGGCCTACCTGCTGAAGCCAGTCGAAGTCGACAAGTCCAACTGGAAGGAAATTCTCGTTGGATCCGGCTACTACAAGGAAGACCAGGTGAAGTAATCAACCGAACTGAAGCGAACCCTGCGCCTTACCGCGCGGGGTTTGTTTTCTTGACAAGTGGCTTTGGCGGAATCCGGTGGTAATGCACCGCAAAGCCCAATAAAAATGCAAAGGGAGCGATGCCGGACCAGCGGTCGCAAGGGCATCGATGAGGACCTTGATGGATACTATCCTCGAAATGCGCAACATCACCAAGACGTTTCCTGGTGTGAAAGCGCTCAACAATGTCAATCTCAATGTGCGCAAGGGTGAGATTCACGCGCTCGTCGGCGAGAACGGGGCCGGCAAATCGACCCTGATGAAAGTGCTGAGCGGCGTCTATCCGCATGGTAGCTACGAGGGCGAAATCCACTACAAGGGTGAAGAACAGCACTTTCGCGATATCGCCGACAGCGAGCACAAGGGCATCATCATCATCCACCAGGAACTGGCTCTGGTTCCCTTGCTGTCCATTGCGGAGAACATTTTCCTCGGCAACGAACCGGCAAAATTCGGCATCATCGACTGGCATGTCGCAGAATCGCGTACCCGCGAACTCCTTGCCAAGGTCGGGCTCAAGGAAGATCCGCTGACGCTGATCACCAATCTCGGCGTCGGCAAGCAGCAGCTTGTCGAAATCGCCAAGGCGCTTTCCAAGGAGGTCGAGCTGCTCATTCTTGATGAGCCGACAGCGAGCCTCAACGAAAAGGACAGCGACGCGCTGCTTTCCCTCCTATTGGAATTCAAGGCGCACGGCATCTCCTCGATCCTGATTTCGCACAAACTCAATGAAGTCGGTAAGGTTGCCGATCGCATCACCGTCCTGCGCGACGGCGCGACGATCGAGACACTGGACAAGAAGGACATTTCCGAGGACCGCATCGTAACCCTGATGGTCGGGCGCCAATTGGCGGATCGCTTTCCGACGCGGGACCCCAACATCGGCGAGGTGGTGTTCGAGGTGAAGGACTGGGTCGTTCACCACCACATCCATGGCGACCGAACCGTCGTCAACGGCATCAATCTCAATGTGCGCAAAGGCGAGGTCGTCGGCATTGCCGGATTGATGGGCGCGGGCCGCACGGAGTTCGCCATGAGTGTCTTCGGCAAGGCCTACGGCCAGAAGATCAGCGGCGAGGTTTTCATCAAGGGCAAGAAGGTCGATGTCTCGACGATCGGCAAGGCGGTCGACAACGGCATTGCCTATGTCACGGAAGATCGAAAGACCTACGGGCTCAACCTGATCGACCATATCAAGCACAACACGACGATCGCCCATCTCGACGGCGTATCGAAGAATGGTGTCATCGACGACATGGCCGAGCTGAAAGTGGCGAATGAATATCGCCGCAAAACGAATATCCGCTCGTCGAGCATTTATCAGAAGACGGGCAACCTTTCCGGCGGCAATCAGCAGAAGGTGGTTCTGTCGAAATGGCTCTTCGCCAATCCCGAACTTTTGATCCTGGACGAGCCCACGCGCGGTATCGATGTCGGCGCAAAATATGAGATATATTCAATCATCAACCAATTGGTAAGCGAAGGCAAAAGCGTCCTGATGATCTCATCGGAAATGCCGGAGCTGCTTGGCGTCTGCGACCGGATCTATGTGATGAACCAGGGCAGGCTCGTCGGCGAAATGCCGGCAAGCGAAGCCAGCCAGGAAAAGATCATGCGCGCCATTATCCGTGCTGAAGGGAAAGCATCATGACTATCGAAACAGCAGCAACGCAGGGAAAGAAGGATTTCAAGACCGACGGATCGGCCGTGAAAGGCAATTTTCGCGAATACGGTCTGGTGCTCGCCCTGATCCTCATCATGATCTTCTTCCAGTTCACCACGAACGGAACGCTTTTCCGCCCGGTCAACCTGACGAATCTGGTGCTGCAGAACAGCTATATCATCATCATGGCGCTGGGCATGCTGCTCGTCATTGTGGCAGGGCACATCGACCTTTCGGTCGGCTCGGTCTCGGGATTTGTCGGCGGGCTTGCCGCCGTGATGATGGTGCAGTGGCACATCCACTACATTCCCGCAACCATCCTTTGCCTGATCATGGGCGGCGCCATCGGCGCGGCGCAGGGCTATTGGGTCGCCTATCACAAGATCCCGTCATTCATCGTGACGCTCGCCGGCATGCTTGTCTTCAAGGGCCTTGCACTCTGGCTGCTCGGCGGCCAGTCGGTGGGACCATTCCCGCAGCAATTCCAGCTTTTAAGCTCGGGTTTCATTCCCGATGTTTTTGGCGGAACGACCTTCAACATAACCTCAATGCTCATCGGCATCGTCCTCGTCGCGCTCATGATCTATTTCAGCATTCGCGGACGCGCCAAGCGCGAGAAGCATGGCTATCAAGGTGAGCCCTTTGCGCTCTTCGTCGCCAAAAACCTGATCATTGCCGGTATCATCCTTTACCTGACCTATCTGCTCTCGTCCTATAAGGGGCTTCCCAACGTCCTCATCGTCATGTCGCTTTTGATCGCGCTCTTCGTGTTCGTGACCAAGCGCACGACCATCGGGCGGCGTATATATGCCATGGGCGGCAACGAAAAGGCGGCGAAGCTTTCCGGGATCAAGACCGAGCGGCTAACGTTCTTCACCTTCGTCAACATGGGTGTGCTTGCGGCTCTCGCCGGACTGATTTTTGCGGCGCGGTTGAACACCGCAACGCCGAAGGCCGGCCTCGGCTTCGAACTCGACGTTATCGCGGCCGTGTTTATCGGCGGCGCTTCGGCGATGGGTGGCGTTGGCCAGGTCATGGGGGCGGTGATCGGCGCCTTCATCATGGGCGTCATGAACAACGGCATGTCGATCATGGGCGTCAATATCGATTGGCAGCAGGTGATCAAGGGACTGGTTCTCCTCGCAGCCGTGGTCTTCGACGTTTACAACAAGAACAAGGCATAGTCGCTTTTCTGAAAACAAGAGTCGACCGGGCGTGCAAGGGTGCGGCCGGTCGTTGATAGCTCCGGCATTGCCCCGCCGCATTTTGACTATTCGTCACGGGGGATGCATGAATGTGAACGATCCTGGCCAGGGAGGTGGCCATCGTGCACGTAAGATCTGATTTTCCCGACTTTGGACTGACCGAATCCGAACGGCGTGAAGCCGTGCTCGGCCATTATTACGAATATCCGGGCATGGATGGCGATCGCGGCGAAATCTGGTGCTACACCGACGCATGGTCCTATGAGCCGGGCGCACGGGTGACGCTTTTCGTCAGCTCGACGGCGCCGACCTTCGCTATAGAAATCTTCCGCGATGGTGCCTCTGTCGAGGTCGTCTTCGAAGCCGAGAATATCAGTGCTTACTGGCAGGAAACCCCGGATCAATGCTCCGTCGAAGGGTGCGGCTGGGAGGCGGCATTTGATTTCAATATAGGAACGGAGTGGCCGTCCGGTGCCTACCGGGTGCGATTGACAGCGGAGGGCCGCAAGGGCGCGCCCATCGCCTGCGACCATCTGTTTATCGTGCAGCCGGCGCGAGGGCGAAAGGCCGGCCGCATTCTCCAGGTCGCGGCCAGTGGAACATGGGCTGCCTATAACAGCTGGGGAGGCTCCAACCACTATCAGGGCATAACCGGCCCGGAACGTAATCAGTTTGCGCCGATCGTGAGCATGGAAAGACCGTTTGGGCGAGGCTTCGTGCGCCTGCCCGCCACAGCCCCGCGGGTGCCGCTCGAAATCACGCTTCCGCCTGCGAAGGTGCCCCGCTATCCGCACATGGAGTGGGCCTATGCCAACGGCTATTCCAAGAAATATGCCTCGGCGGGGTGGGCCAGCTATGACAGCCACTTTTTTCGCTGGGCGGAGAGTGCAGGCTATGGCATCGATCTTGTCACCCAGCACGAACTGCATTTTTCCCCCGATCTGATCGGTTTTTATGACTGTGTCGTCTTCGTCGGCCATGACGAGTATTGGACCTGGGAGATGCGCGATGCCGTTGACGACTATGTCGATAGGGGCGGCCGCGTCGCCCGCTTTGCCGGCAATTTCATGTGGCAGACCCGCCTCGAGAACGCCGGCAAGCGTCAGGTCTGCTATAAATATCGCGCCCGCGCCGAAGACCCCTTCTATCACGCGGGCGATATTCGCCGCGTCACAAATTCATGGGAGGCGAAGGAAATCGGCCGCCCGGGCGCCGAGACCTTCGGCCTCAATGCCACGTATGGACTTTATGCCGGCTGGGGCGGCTGCGCACCGCGAGGCGCGCGCGGGTTTCCGATCTACCGGCCGGAGCATTGGGCTTTCGCGGGGACGGGCATCTATTATGGCGACGTCCTCGGTGCAGATAGTCACATTTTCGGCTACGAGGTTGATGGCCTCGACTACGTGATCCGTCACGGGCTGCCGGAGCCGACTGGTGAGGGCAACCCGCCGGGAGGATTGCAGATTCTTGGCCTTGGTCTCTCCTCGCTCAAGGAGGAAAGCGCAGATATCCCTGCGGACACCCAGTTCCTCGGCGACGAGGATGCGCTCTTCGTTGCCGATGTCCTTGCCGGCAATCATGGCGACGCTGCCGTAGAGCGCTACAAGCGCGGCGCTGGCATGATCGTAAACTTTCCACGCGGCAAGGGCGAGGTCTTCCACGCCGGAACCTGCGAGTGGGTTTCAGGCCTCTTGCGCCGCGATCCAATGGTCGAACGTGTCACTGCCAACGTCCTCGACCGCTACCTTCAACGATAACAACGGAATAACGATGTCCAGCCAGCCCATGCCGAAGATCACGCCCGCACCGCGCGCCGCCTCGCACCTCTTCTACCAAAGCCGCCTGCGGCGTCCGCTCGTCGACCGGGCCGAGGGTATTTACCTGTGGGATCAGGCGGGCAACCGCTATATCGACGGTTCGAGCGGCGCCATGGTGGTGAATATCGGCCACGGCAATCGCCATGTCATCGAGACGATGAAGAAGCAGCTCGACAAGGTCACGTTCGCGTATCGGCTGCATTTCGAGAACGAGCCCGCCGAAGATCTCGCACGCCGCATCTCGACCTATATGCCGGCGGGCATGGACAAGGTTTTCTTCGTCTCGGGTGGTTCGGAAGCAGTCGAATCCTGCCTGAAGTTCGCCCGGCAATACGCGCTGGCGATTGGCCAAAGCCGGCGCTGGAAGGTCATATCGCGCTTCCCCTCCTATCACGGCGGCACGCTGGGTGCGCTTGCGGTTACGGGCTATGCGGCGCTCACCGATCCATTCCGGCCGATGATGAAGGAAATGCCGAGCATTCCGGCGCCCACCGCCTATCTCGACCGCGATAATTTCTCGATGGAGGAACGCGGCCTGCGCTACGCCGACAAGCTCGAAGAAGCGATCCTCGCAGAAGGGCCGGAAGAAGTCCTCGCCTTCATCATGGAGCCGATCGGCGGCGCATCAACCGGCGCGCTCGTTGCGCCCGACAGCTATTACCGCCGGATTCGCGAGATTTGCGACCGCTACAGCGTGCTTTTGATCCATGACGAAGTCATGAGCGGCGTCGGCCGCACCGGCAAGTTCCTTGGCGGCGACCACTGGAATTGCCGGCCGGACCTCATCGCCCTTTCGAAGGGTTTCGGCTCCGGATATAGCCCGCTCGGCGCCATGGTAGCACCCTCGCGCATGGTCCAGCCGGTGCTTGACCATGGCGGCTTCCAGCACGGCTATACCTATGCCGGAAATCCGCTGGCCTGCGCTGCCGGCGGCGCGGTTCTTGACGAGATCGAGCGGCATGATCTCGTCGGCAATGCCGCGGCCATGGGCGAACTTCTCAAGGCCGAGCTCGTTGCGCTGGCCGCCCGCTATCCGTTCATCGGCGATGTGCGCGGCAAGGGCTTGCTTCTCGC
Source organism: Phyllobacterium sp. CL33Tsu (assembly GCF_900113985.1). Classification (NCBI taxonomy): domain Bacteria; kingdom Pseudomonadati; phylum Pseudomonadota; class Alphaproteobacteria; order Hyphomicrobiales; family Phyllobacteriaceae; genus Phyllobacterium; species Phyllobacterium sp. CL33Tsu. Next base: position 208,163 of record NZ_FORJ01000007.1, read on the forward strand.
TGCGGAATTCGTCTCCGACAAATCGACGATGCGGCCATTGCCGAAGGAGAAGAACGCCTTCCAGCGCGTCGTCGATATCGCATATGACAAGGGCCTCATCATCTATTCGCGGCGTACGCGCGGCGGAGTCGAGGGCGATCATTTCCTGGTATGTCCGCCGATGATCATTACCCGCGACGAGATCGTGGAAATCGCAAATATGCTTGACGATACGCTGCGCCAGCTCGCAAGCGAACTCGATCTTCCCGTCAACGGTTGAGGGCGATATGGCGAGGAAAAAAGTCATCATCACATGCGCGGTCACCGGTTCGGTTCATACGCCGACCATGAGCCCGTACCTTCCCGTCACGCCGGACGAGATCGCAACGCAGGCCATCAATGCGGCGGAGGCGGGCGCTTCGATCCTGCATCTGCATGCGCGCGATCCGCAAAGCGGCCGGCCCTCTGCCGATCCTGCCGTGTTCATGCAATTCCTGCCGCGTATCAAGCAGGCCTGCGATGCGGTCATCAATATCTCGACCGGCGGCAGCTCGGTGATGACGCTCGACGACCGCCTCGCTGCGGCGCTTCGCGCCGAACCGGAAATGTGTTCGCTCAATATGGGCTCGATGAATTTCGGGCTTTTTCCTGCCCTTGACCGCTACACAGCGTGGCAGCACGAATGGGAGCCGCAACTCCTCGAAGCGACGCGCAGCACCATCTTCAAGAACACGTTCGCCGACATGGAGGATATTTTGAAGCGGCTCGGCGAGGGCTGTGGCACGCGCTTCGAGTTCGAATGCTACGATGTCGGCCATCTCTATACGCTTGCCCATTTCCGTGATCGCGGGCTTGTCGCTGGGCCGCTTTTCATCCAGTTCGTGTTCGGGGTTCTCGGCGGCATCGGGGCTGATCCTGAAAATCTTACTCATATGAAGCGTATTGCCGACAAGCTCTTCGGCGACAGCTACGATTTCTCGGTGCTGGCAGCGGGTCGACACCAGATGCCGATGATTTCGATGGCCGCCGCGATGGGCGGCAATGTGCGGGTCGGCCTCGAGGACAGCCTCATGCTCGGGCGCGGCGAACTTGCTCGGTCCAACGCGGATCAGGTGCGGCGCATCCGGACGGTTCTCGATGCCCTGTCGCTCGATGTGGCAACGCCAGCCGAGGCGCGTAGCATGCTCGCCTTGAAGGGCGGCGACAGGGTGGCCTTCTGATGGCTCCCGTTTCCATTCGCCTCGCCGAGGCCAGCGACGTGCAGCTCTTGCATCATGCGATTGTTGCGATGGCACGGGGCATGGGGTCTGAAGCGCGGGTGACGAGTTCGCCGGAGGACCTTGCGCGCTACGGTTTCGGCGACAAGCCTGCTTTCGAAACGCTCATCGCCGAGATCGGCGGCGCCTTTGCCGGCATGTGCCTGTACTTTCGAAGTTTCTCAACCTGGCGGGGCAGGCCCGGCATCTATGTTCAGGACATTTACGTCGAGCCGGCCTTTCGCGGCAGCAGGGTCGGGGAGCGCCTGCTCAAGGCGGCTGCCGCCCGCGCCCGCGAAAACGGTGCCGCTTACTTGCGGCTTTCCGTGGATACGGCCAATCTCGGCGCCCAGAATTTCTATGGCCGCCTTGGCATAGAGTGGTCGCAAGCCGAACATATCCACGCCATATATGGCGACGCCTTTGTCGCATTGGCGGAACATGAGATCGACGAGGAGGGGCGATGAAAACGTTCTATGCGGAAGAGCAGCGGCGTCACGACCCGAAGGGCTTCCTTTCGAGCGGCGCTCCGCAGCCCAATCCGGAAAAACCCGTACGTATCGATCGCCTGCTTGCCGGCGCGCGGGCCGCAGGTTGCAGCATTCATCACCCGTCCGATCATGGCCTCGCCCCGATCGCAGCGGTGCATTCGCCGGAATATCTCGAGTTCCTGCAAAACATCCATCGGCGCTGGCAGTTGATCCCGGGCGCCTCGCACGAAGTCATTCCAAATATTCACCCGATCAATCGCTCCGGCAGCTATCCAGCCTCGGCGGTCGGCCAGGCCGGCTACCACATGGCCGATACGTCCTGCCCGATTTCCGCGGAAACCTTCGAGAGTGCCTGCTGGAGCGCCTGGAGCGCGGTGGAGGCAGCCGCAACGGTGATGTCGGGTGAACCAGCCGCCTATGCCCTTTGCCGGCCACCCGGTCATCACGCCTTCGCCGACGTTGCCGGCGGGTTCTGCTTCATCAACAATTCTGCGGTCGCCGCGCAAACGCTGCGCAAGCATGCTGATCGCGTGGCTATTCTTGACGTGGATCTGCATCATGGCAACGGTACGCAAGGGATTTTCTATGGCCGAGCCGACGTCCTGACCGTGTCGATTCATGCCGATCCGGTGCGCTTCTATCCATTCTTCTGGGGCTATGCCGACGAGCGCGGCGAGGGGGCAGGGCTCGGCTATAATTACAACCTGCCGCTCGCACGCAAATCCGGCGACGATATATTTCTGGAAGCTCTCGACTCCGCATGCCGGCGCATCGAGGCCTTTGCACCGCAGGCGCTCGTCGTCGCCCTTGGCCTTGATGCCTTCGAGGGCGATCCTTTCGGCGGGCTCTCGGTATCCACCGCGGGATTCGCAAAAATTGCCGAACGCATTGCGGCCTTGCGCCTGCCGTCCGTCATCGTTCAGGAGGGCGGCTACCTCTGCGATGCGCTTTCCGACAATCTCACCTCGTTCCTGACGGGCTTTGGCTCGATGCGCTGAGGCGGCCGGACATTTGGTGAAGAATGCGTTGTCGGCAGGCATGAAATCGCGCTTATCCACAGTGTTGGTTGTTGGTTGGAAAAAGTTTGGAGAAATTGAAAAAGGCGTGTTGACAGTTTTGTTGGGCGGGGTCTATATACCGGCACAACGAGGGCGGGGCGCCGCTGGCGGTTGCTGAATGCGCCCTAAGGTTTGCAGGATGGTTGGTTGCGAGACTGACGTGTTGGTGCAAGCGGTCCTTGGCAAGGTTTAAGGGATTGTTGCGGAAGTGACATTCCTTCGGGTTTGGCCGGAGGGTTGAATTCGTGCCGGTTGAAGCCGGTTTATTGACGGTGGTTTATGCCATGGTCGGTTCTTTGACAATTTCATATGGAAGAAAGAGAAACGTGGGCG
>NZ_FORJ01000010.1:0-16752 GCF_900113985.1 Phyllobacterium sp. CL33Tsu
AACATCGCAGTCGATGTGACGCTGATCGTGCCGATCGCCATGGAAGAGAAGCTCCGCTTCGCTATCCGTGAAGGCGGCCGCACCGTTGGTGCCGGCATCGTCTCGTCGATCATTGAGTAAAATCGTCTTCTGACGATTGCATTCGGGAAGGGCGGTCCTTGGGGCCGCCCTTTCTGCATTTGAGCGCTGGGCGGATCTTCCGCACGCGATTCGACTCCGACGTATAGGGCTTGAACTTACGGAACCTCGTCGCCATTTAGATTACTCGCCCAAGCAACTGATTCATCAATTCGCAGACCCGTAGCGGGGTTTGAGGCTTTTCAGGTGTTGCAAGAACTTCATTGGCAAACGAATTTTGCCGCAACTCACTGGAAGTCGTAATATTGCCCTTGAAATGGCGGCGGCTTTATGGAATGTACGCCGCCAATGCAGGGGAGTAGCTCAGTTGGTAGAGCGGCGGTCTCCAAAACCGTAGGTCGCAGGTTCGAACCCTGTCTCCCCTGCCAACGCATAATCTGCCGGGACACGATTGGATGGTGCCGCCGACAGATGTTTGGAAAAGAAGCGGCTCCGGGGACTTGCGTTTTTCCGGAATCGGTTCTATGTAACGTCAACAGACACGCGGTGCGTGGAGCTGAACGGTCAGCTTTACGGACCGCAATGGTGTGGACAGATGGTGTTGTGACAAGTTCAACACAGCATGTTTACAGCACAATGACACGCACGAGCGGTAAATGGCATCCAAAACGAATCCGATAACTTTTTTTCAGCAAGTGCGCGCTGAAACCGCAAAGGTCACATGGCCTTCGCGGCGCGAGACGCTCATTTCCACCGCGATGGTGATGATAATGGCGGCTTTTGCTGCGGTCTTTTTTTTCGCGGCCGATCAGTTGATGGCATTCGGGATCGATCTCGTTCTCGGTCTTGGCCGTTAACGCAGGCTGAACAAAAATCGGGATTGGGAATAAGTAATGACCGCGCGCTGGTACATCGTTCACGCCTATTCGAATTTTGAAAAGAAGGTCGCTGAGTCGATCGAAGAAAAGGCGAGGCAGAAGGGTCTGTCGCATCTTTTCGAGAAGATCCTCGTGCCGACCGAGAAAGTGGTCGAGGTGCGTCGTGGCCGCAAGGTCGACGCCGAGCGCAAGTTCTTCCCGGGCTATGTCCTGGTTCGTGCCGATCTGACGGATGACGCATATCATCTGATCAAGAACACGCCGAAGGTGACCGGGTTCCTGGGTTCCGACAACAAGCCGATTGCGATCTCCGACAAGGAAGCCGAGCGCATCCTGACCCAGGTCCAGGAAGGCGTCGAGCGTCCGAAGGCTTCGATCTCGTTCGAGATCGGCGAAAGCGTTCGCGTTGCCGATGGTCCGTTCGCTTCGTTCAACGGTACCGTGCAGGAAGTCGACGAAGAGCGTTCGCGCCTCAAGGTGGAAGTTTCGATTTTCGGCCGCGCTACGCCGGTCGACCTCGAATTTGGTCAGGTCGAGAAGGTCTGATCATCGCGGCTCACGGGTCGCGTGCCGCGCAAGCGGCAAACATGGTGGGAGGTGAGGCGATCTGAAGCCGGATCCCCGACCCGCACCACCAAACTGCAACCGCCGGTTTTCCGGCATAATGAAAAGGCAGAGAAGTTATGGCTAAGAAAGTAGCAGGCCAGCTCAAGCTGCAGGTTTCGGCAGGATCGGCAACGCCGTCCCCGCCGATCGGACCGGCACTTGGTCAGCGCGGCATCAACATCATGGAATTCTGCAAGGCGTTCAACGCGCAGACGCAGGAACTGGAAAAGGGTTCGCCCATTCCGGTCGTCATTACCTATTATCAGGACAAGTCCTTCACTTTTGTGATGAAGACGCCGCCGGTGTCTTACTTCCTGAAGAAGGCCGCAAATCTGAAGTCGGGCTCCAAGGAGCCAGGCAAGACGGTTGCCGGCAAGATCTCGCGCGACAAGGTCCGTGAAATCGCCGAAGCGAAGATGAAGGACCTGAACGCAGCGGACGTCGAAGCCGCAATGCGCATGGTCGAAGGTTCTGCCCGTTCGATGGGCCTGGAAGTGGTGGGCTAAGACGATGGCAAAACTTGCAAAGCGTGTAGCGAAGGTTCGCGAAGGCGTTGACCGCAACAAGCTCTATGACCTGACCTCGGCGATTGCCATGGTCAAGGAGCGTGCCGTTGCCAAGTTCGACGAAACGATCGAAGTCGCAATGAATCTCGGCGTTGATCCCCGCCATGCCGACCAGATGGTCCGCGGCGTCGTCAACCTGCCGAATGGCACGGGCCGTACGGTTCGCGTGGCTGTTTTCGCCCGCGGCGACAAGGCCGAAGAGGCCAAGAAGGCTGGTGCCGACATCGTTGGCGCCGAAGACCTGTTCGAGATCGTCAATGGCGGCAAGATCGATTTCGATCGCTGCATTGCGACCCCGGACATGATGCCGCTCGTCGGCCGTCTCGGTAAGGTTCTCGGCCCGCGCGGCATGATGCCAAACCCGAAGGTCGGTACGGTTACGGCTGACGTCACCGCTGCCGTCAAGGCCTCCAAGGGCGGCGCCGTAGAGTTCCGCGTCGAGAAGGCCGGTATCGTTCATGCGGGCGTTGGCAAGGCTTCGTTCGATGCCAAGGCGCTCGAAGAGAACATCAAGGCGTTCGCCGATGCCGTCACCAAGGCAAAGCCGGCCGGCGCCAAGGGTGAATACGTCAAGCGCGTCGCGATCTCGTCGACGATGGGCGCTGGCGTCAAGATCGATCCCGCAACGGTTCGCGTCGCGTAACCATTGCATCAATTCTCAAGCCCAAGCGTTTGAGATCAAAAGAATTCCAGGCCCTTCGGGGCCTGGATAACCGGATGAAAGTCCGGTTATCCTGTCCGAGATTGCGGGTGGTTCGCCTTAATTCGTATGAACCCGCATGAGACGTGGAACAACCAGGTTTGAGGGCGAAAGCCCGAGAACAAGGTTCGAACCGTAGTTGCCTTTCGCTATTGCCGGTTTCGGCAAGCAAGGGGGACAGGATCCTCAGGTGTTGCGTGGATCCAGTTTTCTAACTGGCCCCTTGCAGCAAAAGGCAACCCGGCAGGGACGCAATCAAGCGTTTCTGCCAAATGGAGAGAGACAGTGGAAAAAGCGGAAAAGCGCGAATTCGTCGCGTGGCTGAACGGGGTCTTCAAGGACTCTGGCTCAGTTGTCGTGGCCCACTATACCGGTCTCACCGTAGCGCAGCTGGGCGATCTTCGCTCCAAGATGCGTGATGCGGGTGGCACCGTTAAAGTCGCGAAGAACCGCCTCGCCAAAATCGCTCTTCAGGGTACGGATTCGGAAGGCATCGCTGACCTGTTCACAGGCCAGACACTCGTTGCCTATTCCAACGATCCGATTACGGCACCAAAGATCGCCATCGAATTTGCCAAGGGTAACGAAAAGCTCGTCATCCTCGGTGGCTCGATGGGAGCAACGACTCTCGACCCGGAAGGTGTAAAGGCTCTGGCCGCACTTCCGTCACTCGACGAGTTGCGCGCAAAGCTGGTTGGCATGATCCAGACCCCGGCCACGCGCATTGCTCAGATCGTCAACGCACCGGCAGGTCAGCTTGCCCGCGTTTTCGGCGCCTATGCCCGGAAGGACGAAGCGGCATAAGGCCGTTCTCGCTGTCAATTATCGAACCTTGTAAAGGAATATTACAATGACTGATCTCGCAAAGATCGTAGAAGACCTGTCCAACCTGACCGTTCTCGAAGCTGCTGAACTTTCGAAGCTTCTTGAAGAGAAGTGGGGCGTTTCCGCTGCTGCTCCGGTTGCTGTTGCTGCTGCCGCTGGCGGCGGTGCAGCTGCTGCCGCAGTTGAGGAAAAGACTGAATTCGACGTCGTTCTGACCGAAGCCGGCGCTAACAAGATCAACGTGATCAAGGAAGTCCGCGCAATCACCGGTCTCGGCCTCAAGGAAGCCAAGGACCTCGTTGAAGCAGCTCCGAAGCCGGTCAAGGAAGCCGCGACCAAGGACGAAGCTGACAAGATCAAGGCACAGCTCGAAGCTGCTGGCGCCAAGGTCGAACTCAAGTAAGTCTTGCGTTTTGGGCGGGCAGGGCAACCTGCCCGCCACTCCCGCTCTGGGGGTGATGCAGAATTCCCCTCCACGTTGGAGGGTCCGGTACTGAACCCTTTTCCTGACGGCAAGATTGATGCTTTCAGGAAACGGGTTTTGTCCCGTTCACGGGGCCGCAAATGCGGTTTTAAGAAACAGGCCAGTTTCTGGCATAAAGACGAGGAGCGACGATGGCTCAGACCCATTCTTTCAATGGTCGTAGGCGCGTACGCAAGTTTTTCGGTAAGATTCCGGAAGTCGCAGAGATGCCGAACCTCATCGAGGTTCAAAAAGCTTCCTACGATCAGTTTCTGATGGTGGAAGAGCCCAAGGGCGGGCGACTGGATGAAGGTCTGCAGGCTGTCTTCAAGTCTGTATTTCCGATTTCGGATTTCTCGGGCGCTTCCATGCTCGAATTCGTCAAGTACGAGTTCGAAGCTCCCAAGTTCGACGTGGATGAATGCCGGCAGCGCGATCTGACCTATGCAGCGCCGCTGAAGGTGACGCTGCGCCTCATCGTGTTCGATATCGACGAGGATACCGGCGCGAAGTCGATCAAGGACATCAAGGAACAGGACGTCTACATGGGCGATATGCCGCTCATGACGGACAACGGCACGTTCATTGTGAACGGCACCGAGCGCGTTATCGTATCGCAGATGCACCGTTCGCCCGGCGTGTTCTTCGATCACGACAAGGGCAAGACGCATTCGTCGGGCAAGCTTCTTTTCGCTGCCCGCGTCATTCCATACCGCGGTTCCTGGCTCGACATCGAGTTCGATGCCAAGGACGTCGTCTATGCGCGTATCGATCGCCGCCGCAAGATTCCGGTGACGTCGCTGCTCATGGCGCTTGGCATGGACTCGGAAGAGATTCTGTCGACCTTCTACAACTCCATCACGTTCAGCCGTGACGGGGAAGGCTGGCGCATTCCTTATTCGGTCGACCGCTTCAAGGGCTTTAAGGCCACCTCCGACGTGATCGACGCCGACACCGGCGAAGTCGTGCTCGAATCCGGCAAGAAGCTGACCGCACGCAGTGCCAAGCAGCTTGCTGAAAAGGGCCTGAAGTTCATCAAGGCCACCGAGGACGACCTGTTCGGCTCGTACCTTGCCGAGGACATCGTCAATTTCGAGACCGGTGAGGTTTACCTCGAAGCCGGCGACGAACTTGACGAGAAGACCCTCAAGGTTCTGCTCGATACCGGCACGGAAGAAATCAACGTTCTTGATATCGACCATGTCAATATCGGACCGTATATCCGCAACACGCTGGCCGTGGACAAGAACGAAAGCCGCCAGGATGCGCTGTTCGACATCTACCGCGTGATGCGTCCGGGTGAGCCGCCAACGATCGACTCGGCGGAAGCAATGTTCAAGTCGCTGTTCTTCGACAGCGAACGTTATGATCTGTCGGCAGTCGGCCGCGTGAAGATGAACATGCGCCTCGACCTCAATGCAGAAGACACTGTTCGTGTTCTGCGCAAGGAAGACATCCTTGCCGTGGTCAAGATGCTTGTCGACCTGCGCGATGGCCGCGGTGAAATCGACGACATCGACAATCTCGGCAACCGCCGTGTCCGTTCGGTCGGCGAATTGATGGAGAACCAGTACCGTGTTGGCTTGCTTCGCATGGAGCGCGCCATCAAGGAACGCATGTCCTCGATCGAAATCGACACCGTAATGCCGCAGGATCTGATCAACGCGAAGCCGGCTGCCGCAGCCGTTCGCGAGTTCTTCGGTTCCTCGCAGCTGTCGCAGTTCATGGATCAGACCAACCCCTTGTCCGAGATCACGCACAAGCGTCGTCTTTCGGCACTTGGACCGGGCGGTTTGACCCGCGAGCGCGCCGGCTTCGAAGTTCGCGACGTTCATCCGACGCATTACGGCCGTATCTGCCCGATCGAAACGCCGGAAGGCCCGAATATCGGTCTGATCAACTCGCTCGCAACCTTCGCCCGCGTCAACAAGTATGGCTTCATCGAGAGCCCGTACCGCAAGATCGTTGACGGCAAGGTCACGGACGAAGTCGTCTATCTGTCGGCCATGGAAGAAGCCAAATATCACGTGGCCCAGGCCAATGTGGAACTGGACGCCACGGGCGGGTTCACCGACGAATTCGTCGTCTGCCGCCATGCCGGTGAAGTTCTGATGGCGCCGCGTGAAAACGTGGACCTGATGGACGTTTCGCCCAAGCAGCTCGTTTCGGTCGCCGCGGCGCTCATTCCGTTCCTCGAGAACGATGACGCCAACCGCGCCCTGATGGGTTCGAACATGCAGCGTCAGGCCGTTCCTCTGGTTCGCGCCGAGGCTCCGTTCGTCGGCACGGGCATGGAACCGATCGTTGCGCGCGACTCGGGCGCCGCTATCGGTGCACGCCGTACGGGTATCGTTGACCAGGTAGATGCGACCCGTATCGTTATTCGTGCGACGGAAGACCTCGTGCCCGGCAAGTCGGGCGTCGATATCTATCGCCTGATGAAGTTCCAGCGCTCGAACCAGAACACCTGTATCAACCAGCGTCCGCTGGTGCGTGTGGGTGACCGGATCGAGAAGGGCGACATCATCGCTGACGGTCCTTCGACCGATCTTGGCGATCTGGCGCTCGGCCGCAACGTGCTCGTCGCGTTCATGCCCTGGAACGGCTACAACTACGAAGACTCGATCCTGCTTTCCGAGAAGATCGTTTCGGACGATGTCTTCACCTCGATCCATATCGAGGAGTTCGAAGTCATGGCCCGCGACACGAAGCTCGGACCTGAGGAAATCACACGCGACATTCCGAACGTTTCGGAAGAAGCGCTGAAGAACCTCGACGAAGCCGGCATCGTCTATATCGGCGCCGAAGTTCAGCCGGGCGATATTCTCGTCGGCAAGATCACGCCGAAGGGCGAAAGCCCGATGACGCCGGAAGAAAAGCTTCTGCGCGCCATCTTCGGTGAAAAGGCTTCGGACGTCCGCGATACCTCGATGCGCATGCCGCCCGGGACCTACGGTACGGTTGTGGAAGTTCGCGTCTTCAATCGCCACGGCGTTGAGAAGGACGAACGCGCCATGGCAATCGAGCGCGAGGAAATCGAGCGTCTCGCCAAGGACCGTGACGACGAGCAGGCAATTCTCGACCGCAACGTCTATGGCCGCCTGGTCGATGTTCTCAACGGCAAGGTAGCCGTTGCCGGACCGAAGGCGTTCAAGAAGGGCACGACCGTTACCCAGGCAGTCATGGGTGAATACCCGCGCTCCCAGTGGTGGCAGTTTGCCGTCGAAGACGAGAAGGTACAGGGCGAAATCGAAGCTCTGCGCAACCAGTACGACGATTCCAAGAAGCTGCTCGAACAGCGCTTCATGGACAAGGTCGAGAAGGTCCAGCGCGGCGACGAGATGCCTCCTGGCGTCATGAAGATGGTCAAGGTCTTCGTTGCTGTGAAGCGCAAGATCCAGCCAGGCGACAAGATGGCCGGCCGTCACGGCAACAAGGGCGTTGTTTCGCGTATCGCCGCTGTTGAGGATATGCCGTTCCTTGAAGACGGAACGCATGTCGATATCGTGCTCAATCCGCTTGGCGTGCCAAGCCGCATGAATGTCGGTCAGATCCTCGAGACGCATCTCGGCTGGGCCTGCGCCGGCATGGGCAAGAAGATCGGCGAGCTGATCGAAGCCTACAAGGCACAGGGCGATATTGCGCCGCTCCGGACCACGATCGAGTCGATCATTCCGGACAACGACCGTAATGAGCCGGTTCGCAACTATGACGACGAGAGCATCGTTCGTCTCGGCGAGCAGATGAAGCGCGGTGTATCGATTGCAACGCCGGTCTTCGACGGTGCGCATGAGCCAGACATCAACGTGATGCTGGAACAGGCGGGCCTGAAGTCCTCGGGTCAGTCGACGCTCTATGACGGACGTACGGGTGAAACGTTCGATCGCCAGGTTACAGTCGGCTACATCTATATGCTGAAGCTGCACCACCTGGTCGACGACAAGATCCACGCCCGTTCGATCGGACCTTACTCGCTCGTCACGCAGCAGCCGCTGGGTGGCAAGGCGCAGTTCGGTGGCCAGCGCTTCGGTGAAATGGAGGTCTGGGCCCTTGAAGCATACGGTGCGGCATACACGCTGCAGGAAATGCTGACGGTCAAGTCCGACGACGTTGCCGGTCGTACCAAGGTCTACGAGGCGATCGTCCGCGGCGACGATACGTTCGAGGCCGGCATTCCGGAGAGCTTCAACGTTCTCGTCAAGGAAATGCGTTCGCTCGGACTGAATGTCGAACTGGACGATACGCGACAGCAGGAACAACAGCAGGCGCTTCCAGACGCTGCTGAATAAGAAGGGAAGGGTGCGCAGTTTCGCTGCGCACCCGACCAGTATGTTCGAGCCGCTGCAGAAGCGGCATTTGATCCAGATGGACCCGCGGCGGCGGCTATCCATCGCAAGTAGAGGGCAGGCTTTGCCCCATGGAGAAACGGCATGAACCAAGAGGTCATGAATCTTTTCAATCCTCAGGTGCCTGTGCAGGCATTCGATTCCATCCGGATATCGATCGCCAGCCCTGAGAAGATTCTGTCCTGGTCATACGGTGAGATCAAGAAGCCGGAGACGATCAACTACCGCACCTTCAAGCCGGAGCGGGATGGTCTCTTCTGCGCGCGGATCTTCGGGCCGATCAAGGACTATGAATGCTTGTGCGGCAAGTACAAGCGCATGAAATACAAGGGCATCATCTGCGAAAAGTGCGGCGTCGAAGTCACGCTGTCGCGCGTTCGCCGTGAGCGCATGGGCCATATCGAACTCGCGGCTCCGGTTGCGCATATCTGGTTCCTGAAGTCCCTTCCGAGCCGTATCGGCACGTTGCTCGACATGACCCTCAAGGGCATCGAGCGCGTTCTCTATTTCGAGAACTACATCGTGACCGAGCCGGGCCTGACAGCTCTCAAGGAACATCAGCTTCTTTCTGAAGAAGAGTACATGATCGCCGTCGACGAATACGGTGAGGACGCCTTCACGGCGCTCATCGGCGCCGAAGCCATTCATGAACTTCTGGCTTCGATGGATCTCGAAAAGATCGCCGGCGACCTCCGGGCGGAACTTGCCGAGACGACCTCGGATCTGAAGCAGAAGAAGCTGATGAAGCGTCTGAAGATCGTCGAAAACTTCCTGGAATCGGGCAACCGTCCGGAATGGATGATCATGAAGATCGTTCCGGTCATTCCGCCGGATCTGCGCCCGCTCGTGCCGCTCGATGGCGGCCGTTTCGCGACGTCCGATCTCAACGATCTTTATCGCCGCGTCATCAACCGTAACAACCGCCTGAAGCGCCTGATCGAACTGCGCGCGCCCGGCATCATCATCCGCAACGAGAAGCGCATGCTTCAGGAGTCGGTTGATGCTCTGTTCGACAACGGCCGTCGCGGCCGCGTCATCACCGGCGCCAACAAGCGTCCGCTGAAGTCGCTGTCCGACATGCTCAAGGGCAAGCAGGGCCGCTTCCGCCAGAACCTGCTCGGCAAGCGCGTCGACTATTCCGGCCGTTCGGTTATCGTGACCGGTCCGGAGTTGAAGCTCCACCAGTGCGGCCTGCCAAAGAAGATGGCGCTCGAACTGTTCAAGCCGTTCATCTACGCCCGTCTCGACGCCAAGGGTTACTCCTCGACCGTCAAGCAGGCGAAGAAGCTGGTTGAAAAGGAAAAGCCGGAAGTCTGGGATATTCTCGACGAGGTCATCCGCGAGCACCCGGTTCTCCTGAACCGCGCGCCGACACTGCACCGTCTTGGCATCCAGGCCTTCGAGCCCACCCTGATCGAAGGCAAGGCCATCCAGCTGCATCCGCTCGTCTGTACCGCTTTCAACGCGGACTTCGACGGCGACCAGATGGCTGTTCACGTGCCGCTTTCGCTGGAAGCCCAGCTCGAAGCCCGCGTCCTGATGATGTCGACGAATAACATCCTGCATCCCGCCAACGGTCTGCCGGTTATCGTTCCGTCGCAGGACATGGTTCTCGGTCTCTACTACCTGTCGATCGTCGCGGCCAAGGAGCCGGGCGAGGGAATGGCGTTCGCCGATATGGGCGAGCTTCACCACGCCATCGGCAGCGGAGCGGTTACCCTGCACACCAAGATCAAGGGCCGCTTCAAGAGCATAGATGCGGACGGCAAGCCGACCTCGAAGATCTATGAGACCACGCCTGGCCGTATGATCATCGGCGAACTGCTGCCGAAGCACCACAACGTGCCTTTCGACATCTGCAACCAGGAAATGACCAAGAAGAACATCTCCAAGATGATCGACACGGTTTATCGCCATTGCGGTCAGAAAGAGACGGTCATTTTCTGCGATCGCATCATGCAGCTCGGCTTCGCCCATGCCTGCCGCGCCGGTATTTCCTTCGGCAAGGACGACATGGTCATTCCGGAAACCAAGGCGAAGCTCGTTGCCGAGACCGAAGCTCTGGCGACGGAATACGAGCAGCAGTACAATGACGGCCTGATCACTCAGGGCGAGAAGTACAACAAGGTTGTCGACGCTTGGGGCAAGTGCACCGAGAAGGTCGCCGACGAGATGATGGCACGCATCAAGGCCGTCGAGTTCGATCCTGTTACTGGCCGCCAGAAGCAGATGAACTCGATCTACATGATGTCGCACTCGGGTGCTCGTGGTTCGCCGAACCAGATGCGTCAGCTTGGCGGCATGCGCGGCCTGATGGCCAAGCCCTCGGGCGAGATCATCGAGACGCCGATCATTTCGAACTTCAAGGAAGGTCTGACCGTTAACGAGTACTTCAACTCGACCCACGGTGCCCGTAAGGGTCTCGCCGACACCGCCTTGAAGACGGCCAACTCCGGTTACCTTACACGCCGTCTTGTTGACGTCGCGCAGGATTGCATCGTCATCTCGACCGATTGCGGTACGACCACCGGTCTTACCATGCAGCCGATCGTCGATGCCGGTCAGGTTGTCGCGACCCTCGGCCAGCGTGTCCTCGGCCGTACGGCGCTCGAAGATATCGTGCATCCGGTCTCCAGCGATGTTCTCGTCGCCGGCGGCAAGATCATCGACGAGTTCGATGTCGATGCGATCGAAAAGGCTGGCGTTCAGTCGATTCGTATCCGTTCGGCACTGACTTGCGAGACGCGCGGCGGTATCTGCGCCAAGTGCTATGGCCGCGATCTGGCCCGTGGTACGCCGGTCAACCAGGGTGAAGCTGTCGGCGTTATCGCCGCGCAGTCGATCGGTGAGCCGGGCACGCAGCTGACGATGCGTACGTTCCACCTTGGTGGTACGGCACAGGTTGTCGATCAGTCGTTCCTCGAAGCAAGCTACGAGGGTACGGTCCAGATCCGCAACCGCAACGTAGTGCGCAACTCGGACGGCCATCTGGTCGTCATGGGCCGCAACATGGCTGTCGTCATTCTCGATGCCAACGGCAAGGAACGCGCCACGCATCGCGTCACCTACGGTTCGCGCATCTATGTCGATGATGGTGACAACGTGAAGCGCGGCCAGCGCATTGCCGAGTGGGATCCATATACCCGTCCGGTCATGACGGAAGTCGAAGGTCATGTCGAATTCGAAGACATGGTCGACGGTCTTTCGGTCGCGGAAACGACGGACGAGTCGACGGGCATCACCAAGCGCGTCGTCATCGACTGGCGTTCGACCCCGCGCGGTTCCGATCTGAAGCCTGCGATCGTCGTCAAGGACAAGGCCGGCAAGGTGATGAAACTGGCAAAGGGCGGCGATGCACGCTTCCAGTTGTCGGTCGAGTCGATCCTTTCGGTCGAGCCGGGTTCGCATGTGAAGGCGGGTGACGTTCTTGCCCGTATTCCGATGGAAAGCGCCAAGACCAAGGACATCACCGGTGGTCTGCCGCGCGTTGCGGAACTGTTCGAGGCACGTCGTCCGAAGGACCATGCGATCATCGCTGAGATCGATGGTACGGTTCGTTTCGGCCGTGACTACAAGAACAAGCGTCGCATCGTCATCGAACCGAACGACGAGACGCTCGAGCCTGTCGAGTATCTGATCCCCAAGGGCAAGCCGTTCCATCTTCAGGACGGTGACGCCATCGAAAAGGGCGATTACATCCTCGACGGCAATCCGGCGCCGCACGACATCCTGGCGATCAAGGGTGTGGAAGCACTTGCTTCCTACCTCGTCAACGAAATCCAGGAAGTCTACCGGTTGCAGGGCGTTCTGATCAACGACAAGCACATCGAAGTGATTGTCCGTCAGATGCTGCAGAAGGTCGAGATCACCGAATCCGGCGATACCGGCTTTATCCCCGGCGATCATGTCGATCGTATCGAGCTCGACGAGATCAACGAGCGTCTTGAGGAAGACGGCAAGAAGCCGGGCTACGGTGTTCCGGTTCTTCTCGGCATCACCAAGGCCTCGCTGCAGACCCCGTCGTTCATCTCGGCGGCATCCTTCCAGGAAACGACCCGCGTCCTCACCGAAGCGGCCGTTGCCGGCAAGATGGATGCTCTGCAGGGCCTGAAGGAAAACGTCATCGTTGGACGTCTGATCCCGGCAGGTACCGGCGGCACGGTCAAGCAGATCCGCCGCATTGCCGTGGCTCGCGACGAGCTTATCATCGACGAGCGCCGCAAGGAGTCCGGGGCAACGGCTGCCAAGGCAAGCCCGATGCTCGCGGACATGACGGACCAGTCCGCCGCCGAATAAGGCTGGTTGAACCAAATGAAGAGGCCGCCGCGAGTTGATCGCGGCGGCCTTGTCTATTCGAGCACGTTGATCCGGTTTCTATTCGTTGAACTCGATGAGCGCCGCCTGGCCAGTAAGCGCATTCTGCCAGGCAGAGCGGTGCGGCTCCTCATCCGGCTCTTCGGTGATCGTGCCGATTTCGAGAAGTTCAGCTTCGTCATAGCCTTCGTTGGCGAGAATCTGCAGAGCGATGTTCACCAGATTTTCTGTGTCGTCGGTGATGAGCAGCAGATGGACCTGCCTCGGGTCCTCGTCCTTCTCCTTCCAGACGTCGGCGACGATGAGATTGACCGGTTTTGGTGAGTCTTCAGCCATTCGATGATTCCCTTGGCAAATAATGCTGATGATGGATTTGAACGTGTCCTAGCACGAACGGTTGCGACGTCGTCGTGGAATACGTGAAATTTTGCTTGAAATAACGCCTGTTCGGCGAAACTATCTTTCAATGGGCCGGTGCTGCGCCGCTAAAGCGCGCAAACCTTAATAAATCTTGGCGTTCAGGCTTGACTGTAACGCAATGACCAAGTATCAGCACGCCATCTGAGCCGATGTGAGATTGGCTTTTTCGGAGCGACTCGCTCTGGAGTTCATCTCAAACAGGGTTCGTTTTACGATCGATATGCAATTGCCGCTCGCACGAGGCCTTATGGTCTCCTCTGCTTTTATTCGGGCAAGCCACCAACCGGTGGTTCTGTTGCCCGAATTCGTGCATGAGCATGGCGCTGAAACGGCCCTGACGGGCGAAGATACGAGATTTGTGAAAGAGGGAAGGTTGAATGCCTACCGTAAACCAGCTGATCCGCAAGCCGCGCGTTGCGCCGGTAAAGCGCAATAAAGTCCCTGCTCTGCAGGAAAATCCGCAGAAGCGCGGCGTTTGCACTCGCGTCTACACGACGACCCCGAAGAAGCCGAACTCGGCTCTGCGTAAGGTCGCCAAGGTGCGTCTGACGAACGGATTTGAAGTCATCGGATATATTCCGGGTGAGGGGCATAACCTTCAGGAACACTCCGTCGTGATGATCCGCGGCGGCCGTGTAAAGGACTTGCCGGGTGTTCGTTACCACATCATCCGTGGTGTTCTGGATACCCAGGGCGTTAAGAACCGCAAGCAGCGCCGTTCGAAGTACGGTGCGAAGCGTCCGAAGTAAGATTTACCCGGGCTCAAGCCATGTGTGGCGAGCCTGACGAAGCGAAGAGACAGAGAATATGTCCAGACGCCATAGTGCAGAAAAGCGTGAGATCAACCCGGATCCGAAGTTCGGTGATCTCGTTCTGACCAAGTTCATGAATGCAGTCATGCTTCATGGCAAGAAGTCCGTTGCGGAGCGCATCGTTTACGGTGCGCTTGAGTCCGTCGAAACCAAGAGCAAGCAGGAGCCGGTTGCCCTGTTCCATCAGGCTCTCGACAATGTTG
Source organism: Phyllobacterium sp. CL33Tsu (assembly GCF_900113985.1). Classification (NCBI taxonomy): domain Bacteria; kingdom Pseudomonadati; phylum Pseudomonadota; class Alphaproteobacteria; order Hyphomicrobiales; family Phyllobacteriaceae; genus Phyllobacterium; species Phyllobacterium sp. CL33Tsu. The sequence goes on from NZ_FORJ01000010.1 coordinate 14,212, forward strand.
CGCCGCACGTCGAAGTGCGCTCGCGCCGCGTTGGTGGTGCAACGTACCAGGTTCCGGTCGACGTTCGTCCCGAGCGCCGTCAGGCTCTTGCCATCCGTTGGCTCATCAATGCAGCCCGTGGCCGTAACGAGTCGACCATGGTCGATCGCCTGTCCGGTGAATTGCTGGATGCTGCAAACAACCGCGGCTCGGCTGTGAAGAAGCGTGAAGACACGCATCGCATGGCAGAAGCCAACCGCGCATTCTCGCATTACCGCTGGTAATCGTCGAAACCCTATTCTTGAAGGCAACCTATCATGGCCCGCGAATATAAAATCGAAGACTACCGTAATTTCGGTATCATGGCGCACATCGACGCCGGCAAGACCACGACGACCGAGCGTATTCTTTACTACACCGGTAAGTCGCACAAGATCGGTGAAGTCCACGATGGCGCCGCAACCATGGACTGGATGGAGCAGGAGCAGGAGCGTGGCATCACGATCACCTCTGCCGCGACCACCACGTTCTGGAAGGGCCGTGACGGCAAGATGCGCCGTTTCAACATCATCGACACGCCTGGCCACGTTGACTTCACGATTGAAGTTGAACGCTCGCTGCGCGTTCTCGACGGTGCGATTGCTCTCCTCGACGCCAATGCCGGTGTCGAGCCGCAGACTGAAACCGTCTGGCGTCAGGCTGAGAAGTATCATGTCCCGCGCATGATCTTCGTCAACAAGATGGACAAGACCGGCGCCGATTTCTATCGCTGCGTCGACATGGTCAAGAGCCGTCTTGGCGCGAAGGCGCTCGTCATGCAGCTGCCGATCGGTGCCGAGAACGAGTTCAAGGGCGTTATCGACCTCATCGAGATGAAGGCTCTTGTCTGGCGCGACGAACAGCTCGGCGCCCAGTGGGACGTCGTCGAGATTCCGGCCGACCTTAAGGACAAGGCTGAAGAATTCCGTGAGAAGCTCATCGAGACCGCTGTTGAGGTCGAGGAAGCTGCCATGGAAGCCTATCTCGAAGGCAACATGCCTGACAATGACAAGCTGCGCGCGCTCATCCGCGTCGGCACCTGCCGCGTCGAATTCCACCCGGTATTCTGCGGCTCTGCGTTCAAGAACAAGGGCGTTCAGCCGCTGCTCGATGGTGTCGTAGAATTCTTGCCTTCGCCGGTCGACGTTCCTGCGATCAAGGGTATCGATCCCAAGACCGATGCGGAAACGGTTCGCAAGTCTTCTGACGAAGAGCCGCTGTCGATGCTCGCATTCAAGATCATGAACGACCCGTTCGTCGGCTCGCTCACGTTTTGCCGCATCTACTCGGGCAAGCTTACCAAGGGTATCTCGCTCGACAACACGGTGAAGCTCAAGCGTGAACGCATCGGCCGCATGCTGCAGATGCACTCCAATTCGCGTGAAGACATCGAAGAAGCATTTGCCGGCGACATTGTTGCCCTGGCAGGCCTCAAGGAAACGACGACGGGCGACACTCTCTGCGATCCGCTGAAGCCGGTCATTCTGGAACGCATGGTGTTTCCGGAACCGGTTATCTCGATCGCGATCGAGCCGAAGACCAAGGCCGACCAGGAAAAGATGGGCCTCGCGCTTAATCGCCTTGCTGCTGAAGATCCTTCATTCCGCGTCAAGTCGGACGAAGAATCCGGCCAGACGATCATCTCCGGCATGGGCGAGCTTCATCTCGACATTCTCGTTGACCGTATGCGTCGTGAGTTCAAGGTCGAGGCGAATGTCGGCAATCCGCAGGTTGCCTATCGTGAATCGATCACCCGCAAGGCTGAAATCGACTACACGCACAAGAAGCAGTCCGGTGGTTCGGGTCAGTTCGCCCGCATCAAGGTCGTCTTCGAGCCGCATGACGGCGACGAGTTCATCTTCGAATCGAAGATCGTCGGCGGTGCGATCCCGAAGGAATACATCCCTGGTGTTGAAAAGGGTATCCTGAGCGTTATGGGTGCGGGTCCGCTCGCAGGCTTCCCGATGCTCGGCGTGAAAGCCACGCTGATCGACGGTGCCTACCATGATGTGGACTCCTCGGTTCTCGCCTTCGAAATCGCAGCCCGCGCTGCATTCCGCGAAGGTGCGCAGAAGGCCGGTGCCCAGCTGCTCGAACCGATCATGAAGGTCGAGGTCGTAACTCCTGAAGATTACGTCGGTGACGTGATTGGCGATCTGAACTCACGTCGTGGTCAGATTTCGGGTACGGAAGCTCGTGGTATCGCGACCGTCGTCAATGCAAACGTGCCGCTGGCCAACATGTTTGGCTATGTGAGCAACCTGCGTTCGATGAGCCAGGGTCGTGCGCAGTACACGATGCAGTTCGATCACTACGAGCCTGTTCCGACGGCAGTCGCGCAGGAAATCCAGAAGAAGTTTGCGTAACCATAAGGTTGCGCGTGACAGTTGAGAAGCCTGAGCAGGCGAACATATAACGGAGAGCTCAGATGGCTAAGAGCAAGTTTGAACGTAACAAGCCGCACGTCAACATTGGCACGATTGGTCACGTTGACCATGGCAAGACGTCGTTGACGGCAGCGAT